>MGTX01000034.1:17462-70861 GCA_001799675.1 Elusimicrobia bacterium GWA2_66_18 | reverse complement strand
GCCGTCCTCACGTCATCCGCGCGCGCAGACTTGCCGAGAGTGGGCTCCCCGGCCTCGTCGGAGATACGCGCGCTTGCCGGAAGGACACGGACATTCCGTTGGGGGGCAAAATCTTTCCAACTTGAAATTCGAGCGGCGAACGAAACGACTACGGCCTCCGCAACAGCAACGCAATTTCACTAAATCAATCCTAACGGCAACGGCCACAACAACGAAACGAAACGAAAGGAAAACGGATTAAAACACGGCTACAACGACAACGGAAACCGGACATTTCTATGCGGCTTAACTACAGGACATTTCTAAACGGCCTTGACACTCATAGGCGCCTGGGATCATAGGCGCCTGGGATTGACGGAATAGGATAGATACGGTATACTATCTATACCAAATGGAATTCGAATTTGACGAGAGGAAAAGCGAGTCCAACAGGAAGAAGCACGGCATTGATTTTGTTGAGGCGCAGGCATTATGGGACGATCCCGAACTTCTGGAGATTCCGCTAAAGAGTGACGATGAGCCCCGAGTACAATTCACGGGGCGAATTGACGGTAAGCATTGGTCGGCATTCGTCACTTATCGCCAGGGCCGCACCCGCATCATTTCAGTGCGGCGAGCACGGACCGAGGAGCGTGAACTATATGAAAGCTAAAGATCTAGACAAACTGTTCGATTCCGGTGGCAACATCTCCAAGTATCTCGACTTGGCCCGTGCGAAAAGGACCAACGAAGAGCCCAAGCGTGTGAACGTGGACTTCCCGGCATGGATGATTCATTCCCTGGACAAAGAAGCCGACCGCCTGGGCGTCACCCGGCAATCCATCATCAAGGTCTGGATATCCGAGCGCCTGGGCAGCAGACACACCTGAGTGGCACTCTGCCGGTCGAAGGACGGGAAGGCCCGGCTTCAATTTGAACTGATCGAAGGTGTGCCAGCACTCAGCCCATGCGTGGGCTGGCCGTGGCCAACGCAGGATGGATACAAAGCGATCACAGACTCCTTCGCTGATAGCGCCAAGAATCTCGAGTTGGTACTCCAGGGCAAAGGCACAAAGAGCAAGCTGAAGGATTTTTAATCTGCTTGACTCCTAACCATTTGATTGACCAGCTGGCAGGGCTAGACATATGTATGTTCCTATGGTATACTTACACTCTAGGGGGTGTAAAATGATACGAACAACCATTTTCCTGCCAAAGGAGTTGCACGCCAGTCTAAGACACCTGGCGATTGAAAGGGCGTGTTCTATGGCCAATCTTCTCAGGGAAGCCGCGGAACGCCTCTATGAAGAGGATCTCGCTGACTTGAAGGTCGCGCGAAAGGCATGGGCGACACATTCGAAGGTGGCAGAAACGGCCATCCCGGCGCGGGAGTATTTTTCGAAGCGAAAGAAAAGTGTATAAGGTCGAGATTGCGCGAACGGCACGGCGCGATCTGGATCGCATCATGGGGCCTGATCTGTCACGACTTGAGCAGCATATCATCGGGCTTGGGACCGGCCCCCGTCCGCACGGGGCCAAGAAGCTGCAAGATAAGCTCCATCGGATTCGGGTGGGAAATTGGCGAGTTCTGTACGCCGTCCAGGATTTGGAAAGGGTGGTCACGATTCTCAGAGTTCTGCGGAGAAACGAACGGACTTACAGGAACTTGTGAAGCCGCCTAACATCGGCTTGAACGGACGGCGGCCAGTGAGGAATTCCAATAGCCGCCGCCGTTCAGCCCGGCGTTAGGGCAATTCGGTCAAATCATAACGGCGAAACGGCTTGTTTTAGACCATAAACAAGTATGGCTATTTATACATACTCGATGTATACTTAAAGAAGCGCATGATTCATTTTGAATGGGACGAGAGCAAAGACCGGGAGAACCAGCATAAGCACGGCGTATCGTTTGAAACGGCCCAACACGCATTCGCGGATGCCAAAAGAGTCATTGCGGAAGATCTTGAGCACAGTCAGAAGGAAAAGCGGTTTTATTGCTTCGGCCGCGTCGGTGACGGAATCCTCACCGTTCGGTTCACGTACAGAGAGAATAGGATCCGCCTCTTTGGAGCGGGCTACTGGAGAAAAGGGAAGGCTCTTTATGAAAAAGAAAATCAAATACACGGATGAACCCCTGGGCGAGCTGAGCGTGGTCAGGGATTTCCTGCCCCCTCCTGAAGAACTTGCCTTCAAGGAGGAGAGCGTGAAGGTAACCATGACGCTCAGCAAGTCGAGCGTTGCCTTCTTTAAGAAGGCAGCGCAGAAGTATCACACGCCCTATCAGAAGATGATCCGCAAGCTGATTGATGCCTACGCAACTCGTCACCCATTGCCCTAACCAATGGATAGAGCGTGGCGTTCGGCCTATCCAATGGTTCAATACTGTTGCCAAAAAGCACACAATGCAATACAATCTTAGTGTGGACTACTATAAGTGGGATTCGGAGAAAAACGAGCGCCTCAGGGCTGAACGTGGCGTAAGTTTCGAGCAGATTGTGATGCACATTGAACGAGGCGATGTTCTCGGCGTATACGATCATCCGAACCCCTTCAAGTATCCCAATCAACGCGTTCTTGTGGTCCAAGCAGGCAACTACGCTTATCTTGTCCCATTCGTCGATTCAAATGAGGGCAGATTTCTCAAAACCATTATCCCCAGCCGAAAGGCGACTCGAGATTTTCTGGGAGGCTTAGATGAAGAAGATTAAGTTGGATAAAGAAGAGCAAAGCACTCTTGATTCCTTTGAACGGGGTGAGTGGAAGTCCGTGAAAAATCCAAAACAGGAGATTTCCCGGCATCGTCAGTACGCGAAGAACACCCTGCGAAAGGACCGGAGAGTTAACATCCGCATTTCCTCCAAGGATCTGGAGGAATTACAAGCCATCGCTGTTGCAGAAGGCATCCCCTATCAAACCCTTATGGGAAGCGTCCTCCACCGATATGCATCGGGACGTCTTGCGGCCAAATGAGGCCGAACTCAGCGCTTGTGCCGACGCGCGCTTTCTTTACGGGAGTTCCTGTAGCGCGCGCGGCAGAACGTAGCGTTGGGCGGACCATTCAGGCCGGGTTTGCTACGGAAGCGCAACGCGGATGGATTCAACTCCTTAGTGATTTCGGCAGGGCTCTCTCTCAGGGCTGTCTCTGAAGAAGATCGCCTTGACGCGGAGGGCAATTCAAGACTAAACTACTTAAGCATCGAGGTGAACAACAATGACCTGGTTTAAGCGCGTCTTCCTCTTCATGGCCGTCAACCTGCTGGTGGTGGCGACCCTTTCCATCACCCTCCAGTTCCTGGGCGTGCGCCCCTACCTCTCCGCCCGGGGCCTCGACTACGGCGCGCTGATGACCTTCTGCCTCATATGGGGCATGGGCGGCGCCTTCATTTCCCTGGGCCTTTCGCGCATCGTCGCCAAGTGGTCCATGGGGGTGCAAGTCATCGACCCGCAGGAGGCCCGAGGCGAGTCCATGGAACTGCTCCAGACCGTCCACCGCCTGGCCCAGACCGCCGGCCTGCCCGTCATGCCCGAGGTCGGCATCTACGAGAGCCCCGAGCTCAACGCCTTCGCCACCGGCCCCACCAAGTCCCGCGCCCTGGTCGCGGTTTCAACGGGCCTGCTGGGATCCATGAGCCGCCCCGAACTGGAGGGCGTGCTGGCCCACGAGCTCACCCACGTCGCCAACGGCGACATGGTCACGATGACCCTCATCCAGGGCGTGGTCAACGCCTTCGTCATGTTCCTAGCCCGCGTCATCGCCTTCGCCGTGGCTCAGAACATGGAGCGCGACAACCGCCGTATGGTCCAGTTCGCGGTCACCCTCGCGCTGGAGATCGCCCTCAGCCTGCTGGGCATGGTGGTCGTCGCCTGGTTCTCGCGCCGGCGCGAGTTTCGCGCGGACGCGGGCGGCGCCAGGCTGGCCGGCAGAGGCGGCATGATCGCCGCCCTGGAGGCCCTCCAGAGGCGCTACGAGCCCCTCGAGAGCCAGACCGCCTACGCCAGCCTCAAGATCGCCGGGAAGACGGGAGGCTTCATGGCCCTGCTCTCCACCCACCCGCCGCTCGAAGTCCGCATCGCGGCCCTCAAGGGCGCGTAACAATCCGTTCACGGGCGCGACATTTTTCCTTAATAGGGCGCGGCTATACTGGCTGCGTCCCCATGTCCCACGAACGCCCGGCCGACGCCTCTGACCTCACGAACCTGCGCGACAAGGCGCTGGGGCTGCGCGAGACCGTCAACGGTGCCCGCGCGAGATTCTACACCCAGCGCGATAAACTGCGGCGCCTGCGCGAGGAGTTGGACGCCCTGCGCCGGATGACGGCTTCGCCCGCCCCGGAAGCCGTCGCCGTCTCAACGCCCGTCGTGGAAGGGGGCGCCTTGGACTCGGCGCGAGCTGCGGCGACCTCCTTCCCGGCGGGCGCCGCGCGCGGCCGGATCCGCCTGGCGCGATGGGCGCCCTACGCGGCACTCGCCGTCTTCGCCGTCGCCTCGCAGTTGCCCGCGCGTCGTCCCGCGGCTCCGCCCGCCAATGAGATCCCCGCGCCCGTCCTGTGCGCCGACCCGGCGCTGCAGATCTCCGCAGACGACGACCGCGGCAATGAGGCCATCGCCCTGCTCCACGAGTGGCGCGTGCCGGGCGACGACCTTCCCATCATAGAGCGCCTGCGCCAGCCCTCGGAGTTGCCTGGCGCCCGTCCTGCCTGGACGGCGGAGCGCACCGGGGAGAAGACCTACCGCGTGAGCTTCCGGCCGACGCAGGCAGACCCCTCCCTGGAGTTCGAGGTGGACCTCGACGCGCGCCGCGTGGACCCCTCCCCCGACACCGCCGAACGCCTGGCCCCGCGCCTGACCGCCCGCCGCTGACGTCCGCTTAGCGGATGACGACGAGGCTGCTGGTGGAGCCGTGGACGAAGTTTCGCCCGTCCACGGGGCCGTATTCTCCGCTGGCGAAGAACCCGGCCATCGGCATCGGACCCCTCATCGATTGGACGAGAGCCGAATCATGATCTCCATCGCCGTAGAGGCCCTGGCCGCGGCCGCAGCAGTTGACGAGAAGCGCGCCTCGAGGCGCCGAGCCCGCGTCGGGCAGAGCCGCGAGCATCGATTTAAGGTCCGAATCGGAAGTCTGCGCGTCGCGCAACTGAAACTGCATGGTCTGGCCTCGGCGCAGCGATGCCCCCACCTTCAATGAACCCATGTCCTGGTCGAAACCAAGGAGATTGCGGATCAGGAAATCGCCGCGCCGCGCGCCGGCGCGCTTCTCGTCTATGAGCAGGCCCGCGAAGAGGGCTTTGCGCGCCAGGCGTTGGTCCTCGGGCGTGCAGCTCGAGAGAGTCTCGCGCAGGACCTCCAGCGGCGGGCGACCGCCCAACTCGTAAAGGACGCGGTCTTCGGCTCGCGTGATGACCAGCGCCTCGCCGATGGGCCGGCAGCCCTGCGCGACCACGGTCTGGAACTCGATTGGACCTGTGAGCGCCACCGCCGCCGTGCCTGATTCGACGACCTCCGTGTCCAGGATCATCCAGGCCGAACGCCGCAGCAGCGGACCGCTGGAGAGCCCCCCGATGAGCGGCGCGCCCGGGTAGGCCTGGTTGCAGAGGGCCGCCAGGCGCTCGGGATCGCAGGACGCCGGGTCGCAGAAGGCCAGGAACTTGGGGCGGTCGGTCGGGTAAAGGTCGAGGCAGGCCACCAAGGCGCGACCGTCCTCCATGCGCTCGAGTTCCTTCGGCGCGAGAATAAATCCGTGTACGCGCACATCCGGCAGGCTCATGGCGAGGATGGCGACGGCAGGCTTGCCCTCCACCTCGCGCCGCCCCGCCAGAACGCCGCTCGCGTTGCAGCCGAGGGTGTGCAGAGGGGCCAGGTGCTTGGCCAGCAAGGGCGAGAGCTTGCGTGGGTCGAAGTCGTCCCAGGCCTGGGAGACGAAGACCAGGGCCAGGTCGCAGGGCGAGGGGCCGAGCTTGGCGCGCGCGGCGCGCGCGGCCTCGGCGACGGCCTTGCGCCAGTCCTTCTCCGTCGAGATGGCGTCCGCGAAGCGCTTGGGCCGGGCCACGTTCAGACCCCCTCCGCCGCGCGCATCGCGCAAAGGACCGCGGCCACGCCGGAAGGCTCGGCCGAGTCGGACAGGCGCCGCAAGTCCGTCCCGCAGCCGAAGAGGCGCGGGTAGGAGTCCGCGGTCAGCTTGTGCGCCATGATGTAGCCCTGGTCGTCGGGATCCACGAAGGAGACGATGGCCCGCGGCGCGTAGGCGCGCCGCGCCGCCGCGAGCAGCGCTGCGGAGAGCGTCTCGCCGGGACGGCCGACCAACTCCAGGTCCAGACGCCCGCGAGCGGCCATGTCCGCCACCCTGGCTAAGCCCGCGCGCCCGGCCGCGTCCGCGCCGCAGAGAGACCAGAGCCCCCTCAAGGCCCAATCGAGCCAGCGGCGGTAGTTCGCGTTGCCCTTGAGATGGTGGAGGCGCCAGCAGACCTCCAGCGCCACGGCGTTGAGCCCCGGGTCCAGGCGGGTTTCGCGCAGGATCGCCGGGTCGCTTGCGCGCGGCACGCGGTCGAGGAATCCGCCGTTGTCGCGTTCCCATAGCTCCTGGAAGAGGAAGCGCAGGAGGACGTCGGCGAACTCTCGGTGCGCTTTGTCGCCCGTCGCCTGGAAGGCCTCGGTGAAGGCGAGCGCGCTCCAGGCGGCGTCGCCTAGCAGTCCGCAGACCTCTTCCCCCCCGCCGCCCGCCGAGTGCCGCAAGCCGAGGATCGGGTCGTAGAGGCCCTGGAGAAAGGAGAGGGCCTTGCCGGCGGCTTGCGGTGCGCCGGGAACGTCGAAGGCCGAGGCGCGCAGCAACGCTAGGACGGCCTGGGCGTTGCCGTCGGCCGTGTGGACGGGAGACTTCGGGGCGGGCGCGCTGAGAAAGGAGCCGAGGCGCGGGTCGTAGAGCGCGTGCAGGAGGTAGCGGGTCGCGGCCTCGACGGAGCGGCGCCAACGGTCCGCGCCGGTCAAGGCGTGGACGTCCCAGAGCAGGCGGACTCGGCGCGCGTTGGCCCGCAGAGGCGACTCCCCGAGCGCGCGGAACGCCCCGTTCGCGGCGTCCCAGAGCGGGCCGCTCAGGAGGGCATCGACTCCCTGTTCCAACAACGGCAGGGCCCGCGCGTCGTTCCTCTCTGAAACCGCGTAGGCGAGAGCCTCCAGGACCTCGACGGCGACGCCGCCGGCCGCGGCCGCGGACCGCGCTTCGGCGAAGGCCTCCTCCAGGCAGGTCTCGTCCGGGGCCGAACCGAGCGATTTGGGCGGGACCGCTGCGCTCCAGGCCGGCGCGGGGTCCTCGGGACGTCCGGAGGAGGCGAAGGAGGCCTCATCGGCCATGCGCTCGAGCGCCGCGCCCAGGTCGGCGGAGGAAATCGGGAGCACCCCTCGCCGAACCCCGTCCGGGTCCATCACCACGAGGTGGCCGGCGCCGACGCGCGCGGCCGCGTCGGGACGCGAGTCCGGGTCGGCCAGGACGGCGACGAAGCGTCGAGCGACGGACTGCGAGACCTCTCTCGCCAACTTCGGAGGGCGCGCGCCGGCCGCGGCCAGGAGGGGCTTGTCTTGCGCCTTGGCGCGGGCGAACGCCTCGTCCGTCCAAGGGCCCCACGAACTCACGAGGCGCAGGTGTCGTCGGCCAATTCGAACATCCTCTTGATGGGCCGCCGCGCGCGCTCGCGCACCGCGGCCGGGACCTCGATGCGCTGGGAGGCCGTCGGGCGCTCCAGGGCGCGCAGAACGCGCGACAGGTCGGTGGCTTTCATGTAGGGACAGAGCCGGCACATGGGCACGAAGACCTTTCCCGGGAAGCGCGTGCGGGCGAGGTCGCCCAGGCCGCACTCGGTGATCAGCATGTAGGACGGGGCCTTGTGGTCGGCGACCCACTGCATCATGTCTCCGGTGCCGCCTATGAAGTCCGCCACCGAGACCAGGCCCGGAGTGCACTCGAAGTGCGCCAGAATCTTCACGCCGGGATACATCTTGCGGTAGAACTCGACGGAGGTCGAATCGAAATGATCGTGGACAATGCACGAGCCGTCCCAGATCACCAACTCCTCTCCGAGCTTCTTTCCCAGCTCGTAAGCAAGGTTCTTTCCCATCATCGCGTCGGGAATGAACACGATCTTCGGATGCCGGACGTACAGCCGGCGCAGGATCTTAGGCGCGTTGGCCGAGGTCACGACCACGTCGGACTCGGCTTTCACCTCGACGGAAGTGTTGATGTAGGTGACGACCGGCGCGCCCGGGTGCTTTAATTTCAACGCGCGGACCTGTGCCGCGGTGATGGACTCGGAGAGAGAACAGCCGGCCTCGGGCGCGGGGAGCAGCACCTCCTTCTCCGGATTGAGGACCTTGGCGGTCTCAGCCATGAAACGCACGCCGCAGAAGACCACGCGCTTGGCGTCGGACTCGGCGCACATCTTGGCGAGCTTATAGGAATCGCCGACGAAGTCCGCCACCCCGAGGATGATCTCCGCGCGCTGGTAGACGTGCGCGGCGATGACGGCGCTGCGCGCCGTCTTCAGACGATTGATCTTCCATGTCAGCCTCGCCGCGCGCTCGAGTTCCGGGTCCCGCCAGCCGAGATCGGCCAGCCCCTTGCCGTACAGGCGCTCCGCCTCGGCGGAGATTTCCTCCGCGGTCGGCTCCGGCGCGCGTGTTTCTTTCACCGCCATAAATCCAACTCCGGATAGTTGCAGAAGATGCCGTCCACGCCGAGCTTGGCGAGGCGGTCCCGGTCGGCCGGCGTGTTGACCGTGTAGACCAGGACCTTGAAGCCGAGGTCGTGGGCGGCCTTGACCGCGCGCGCCGTCGCCTGACGCACGCTCAGGTTCAGGCTCTCGGCGGCGAGGTCCTTCATCTCGCTCAGCGCGGTCTTGAGCGTGGTCA
Source organism: Elusimicrobia bacterium GWA2_66_18 (assembly GCA_001799675.1). Classification (GTDB taxonomy): domain Bacteria; phylum Elusimicrobiota; class Elusimicrobia; order UBA1565; family UBA9628; genus GWA2-66-18. The sequence continues at coordinate 61,984 of MGTX01000034.1, read as the reverse complement.
GGCCGATGAGATAGCCCAGGCGGACATTCTCATCGAGCGAACGCAGCGAGCACAGGGCCTCGTGGTCGAAGCTGGAGACGACGGTCCGAGGCAGCGCGCCGTGCTTGCAGATGAGGTCGACGACCCTCCGCTCGATGCCGGGATAGACGCGCGTGCCGTGCTTAAGCTCGACATGAAGCTCGACGGAGGGCGGGACCAGGTCGAAGACCTCCTCCAGGCGCGGCAGGCGTTCGCCGGCGAAGCGTTTGTCGAACCAGGAGCCCACCTCCACCTTCGCGACCTCGTCCCAATGGAGGGTCTTCAAGCGGCGGGGGTCGCGCCCGCAGCGTCGCAGGTCGTCGTCATGGGCCACGACCAACTCGCGGTCCAGGGTCTGGTGGACGTCGAGCTCGATGGCCCGCGCGCGCAGTTCCAGGGCGCGGACGAAAGCCGCCATCGTGTTCTCGGGAGCGTGGCCGCTGGCTCCTCGGTGGGCGATCACGATCATTAAAAAATCCTCTCCATCAGCGCCCCGTAGGCGGCTTCGCCGTATTCCACGCCCAAGCGCGCGTCGCGGCCCGTGCCCGGCCCGTGGCAGTCGCTGCCCCCGCAAGCGAGGAGGCGGCGCTTCTCGGCCCAGTCGCCGTAGGCGAGCCTCTGCGAAGGGGTGTGGGCGCCGTAGTGGACCTCGATGCCCTCCAGGCCCGCGCGGAAAAGCTTCTCCAACTCCGGCGCCTTGCCCGCCGTCTGCGGGTGCGCCAGGCAGGCGAAACCGCCCGCGTCGCGAATCAGGGAGATGGCCTCTTCCGGGCTCGGGCCCATGGGCGGGACGTATGCGGCCTTGCCCTTGGCCAGGAAGCGGTCGAAGGCCTCCTGGCGGCTCTTGACTATACCCTTGCGACGCAAGGCGTCGGCCACATGGGGGCGGCCGAGGGTCTCCTGGGCGGAGGCACGGACGTCGTCATAGTCGACGGCGCAGCCCAAGGCGCGGAGCTTCTCGACGATCATGCGGGCGCGAACGATCCGACGCTCGCGGAAGTCCGCCAGACGCTCGGCGAAGCCCTCCGCGTCGACGCGCAAGCCGTAGCCCAGGATGTGGATCTGGTCGGTCCCGGCGCAGTTGATTTCGATGCCAAGACGCGCCGCAAGGCCGGCCGCACCCGCCGCGGCGAACAACTCGGGTCCCCCGGAAACGCTGTCATGGTCGGTTAGGATAAGCAGTTCCAACCGGGACTTAACCGCTCGCTCCACCAACTGGGTCACAGAGAGGGTCCCGTCCGAGAACAGGGAGTGGCAATGAAGCTCGACTCGCATGGGGACCGTCAGACGGAAACGACCTCCTTGATCTCCGGGATCTCCTGGCGGACCATGCGCTCGACGCCGCCCTTGAGGGTGGCCGTGGAGCTGGGGCACGAGCCGCAGGCCCCATGCAGCTTGACCTTGACGATACCGGCGGCTTCGTCGACCGAGACGAGCGAGATGTCGCCGCCGTCGGACTGGATGTAAGGACGGATCTTCTCGAGAACCTTCTCAACGCGTTCTTTGACGGACATGATTCCTCCCGTGAGTCAGTGATCGCCCTGGAGGAGCGCGGCTACGGTCACGCTCTCGAGGTATTCCGTGATGACGGCCCCGAGCCGGCTCCAGACCGGGGAAATGGCGCACGCCTCTTGATGATGGCAATTCTTCGCGCCCGCATCGTATTTGCCGCAAACATCTTCGAGGACGCCGCGGTCGACGGCTCGCACAACCTGGCCGAGAGTCACCTCCGCAGGCGGACGCGAGAGCGCGTAGCCCCCGGCACTGCCCCGGCGGCTCTTCACGATCCCCGCGCGGCGCAGCTTCACCAGGATCTGGCTGACGTAGTCGGTCGGGACGCTGTTGGACTCAGCCAGGCGCTCGGCGGAGACCGGCGCCTTGCCGTGTTCCCGTCCGAGGGCGATCATCAGGCGCGTGGCGTATTCGATCGAGCTCGTGATCCTCATCGTCGCCTCAGTAAAGCCCCAACTGCTCCTTGGCATCCTCGGTCGCCATGGTGCGCGGATCCCAGGCCGGCGAGAAGACCAGGTCCACGTCCACGTCCGCCACGCCGGGCAGGCGGGCCAATGCGGAGTGCACGCCGGCAAGCAGCATCGGCCCGTAGGGGCAGGCAGGCGAGGTGAGACTCATGGTCACCGTCACCTTGCGGCCCTTCGCGCTCTCGCCAAGTTCGGCCCCGTAGATGAGGCCTAGATCCACGACGCTCATGTGAATCTCCGGGTCGAAAACCGGCTGGAGCGCCTTGCCGATCTGGTGGAAGGTCACGTCGTCCGTCGCCGTGGTATCGGTCATCATGACTCCTTGGCGGCCCCGTTCTCGAGGCCCTGCGCGATGGTGTTCCATCCGAGCGTCGCGCACTTAACCCGCAGCGGGAAGCGGCGCACGCCCTCCAGCGCGCGGAGCGCCTCAAGCTCCTCCGGAAGGGAACCGACGGGGGCGTTCTCGATCATCATCTTCTTGAAGGACCGGATGAGCTCCTTGGCCTTCTCCACGTCGACGCCTTCGAGCGCCTCGGCCATCATGGCCGCCGAGGCCTGGCTGATGACGCAGCCGTGACCGGCATAGCGCAATTGGACGATCTTTCCGCCCTCGCGGCGCGCGGTGATCTCCAGCTCGTCGCCGCAGACGGGGTTGATCCCGTGCGCGCGAAGGTCGGCCGGGTCCGCCTTGCCCTTGCGCGCGCCGGATCGGAAGTAGTCGAGAAGGACCTCGCGGTATAGGTCCTGGAGCTCCGCGTCGCCTTCCATCAGCGCGCCCCCGCCTGAGGACGGGCCTTCGAGGAGCGCGCGCCGAAGAACTCGACCGTGCGCTGGAGCGCGCGGGCAAGGGCCTCCAGGTCGGACTCGTCGTTGTAGAGATAGAAGCTGGCCCGCGCGGTCCCGCCGCACTGCAACTTATGCATGAGGGGCTGGCAGCAGTGATGGCCTACGCGCACCGCCACGCCCTCCAGGTCGAAGGCGGTCCCCACGTCGTGCGGATGCAGGCCCGCCAGATTGAAGGAGACCACGCCCGAACGCTTGGCCGGGTCCTTAGGGCCGAGCACGCGCACGGAACTCTCCGCCTCGAGGATGGCCACGGCCTTCGCGGCCAGGGCCTCCTCGTGCTCGCGCATCGCGCCCAGCCCCACTGCATTCAGATAATCCAGGGCCGGACCGAAGGCTGCGGCGTCGGCGAAGTTGGGCGTGCCGGCCTCGAACTTGTAAGGGATTGCGTTCCATGTGGACTTCTCCAGCGTCACATGCTGGATCATGTCGCCGCCTCCGAGGAACGGATTCATATCCTCAAGGAGCTCCTCTCTCCCCCAGAGCACCCCGATGCCCGTGGGCCCAAGCATTTTGTGGGCGGAAAAAACGATAAAATCCGCTCCCCATGCGCCGACATCGATGGGGCGGTGCGGAGCCCATTGGCAGGCGTCCACCAGAACGGCCGCGCCCGCGGACTTGCCGATTCGAATCATCTCGGGGACGGGATTGACCGTTCCGAGGGCGTTGGAGAGGGCCGTGAACGTGAAGAGTTTCGTCTTCGGCGTCATGGCCGCCTTGACCTTGTCCAGGTCGAGCGTGCCGTCGAGTTCGACCGGCACGAAGCGCAGCGCCGCCCCCTTCTCCTCGGCGAGGAGTTGCCAGGGGACGATGTTGGAGTGATGCTCCATCTCGGTTGCGACGATCTCGTCGCCGGCCTTGAGGAACTTCCGGCCCCAGGCATGGGCCACGAGGTTGATGGACTCGGTGGCGTTGCGGGTGAAGATGATCGTTTCGGGCTTGGGAGCCTTGAGGAAGGCCGCGGTCTTGGCGCGGACGGCCTCGACCATGGCCGTGGACTCTTCCGACAGGGTGTGTACGCCGCGATGAACGTTGGCGTTGTGATTCTCGTAAAAGTCGACGAGCGCCGCGATCACCTGACGAGGCTTCTGGGAGGTGGCGGCGTTGTCGAGATAGGCCAGAGGCTTGCCGCGCACGAGACGCTTGAGGATCGGGAAATCCTCTCGGATCTTGGCGACGTTCATGCGGTCTCCTCGGCGGCTTCCGGCATGCGCGCGTGGAGGGCGGCCATCAGGGACTCGCGCAGGGGCTCCAGGCTCACGCGCTCGATCATCTCCGAGCCGAAGGCGTAGACGAGCATCCGGCGCGCATCCGAGGCGCCGATCCCGCGCGAGCGCAGGTAGAACATGGCCTCCGAGGAGAGCCGGCCGATCGCCCCGCCGTGCTTGCAGGACACGTCGTCGGCGAAAATCCGGAACTCCGGGTTGGAATGGACGTCGGCGTCGTCGCAGAGGAGCAGGTTCTTGTTGTAGAGCGAGGCGTCGGTCTTCTGAGCGCCGGGCTTGACGTGGACCATGCCGTCGAAGACGAAGCGCCCCCTCTCGTCGAGGATCGCCTTGTAGAGTTCGCGCGTGATACCCCCCGCGGCCGCGTGCTCGACGACGGTGTGGTGGTCGGCGGTCTCCGTCCCTCGAACCAGGCAGAGGCCGTTGAGAGAGCACTGCGCCCCCTCCGCGGCCAGACGAACGCGCAAGTCCGCGCGCAGGAGGGCCCCGCCGAAGGAGAAGGCATGGGACTCGTAGCGGGAGCCGCGCCCGAGCTCGACGAGGGTCGCCGATGTCTGTGAGCCGAGGGCGTTCTCGCGCTGGAGTCGGTAATGCTTGAGCCCGGCGCCCGCGCCGATGCGAACCGTGGTGAGCAGGTTCGTCCAGAAGGGCGCGCGGCCGCCGCCCAGGGATTCCTCGATCAACTCCAGCGAGGCGCCGGGCTCCAAGATAATGACGAGCCGCAGATGCGCCATCTGCGGCCGTCCCGACTCGGTGTCGTCGCAAGCCAGGAGGAGGTGCAGGGGCCGGTCGAGGCGCGCGCCGCGCGCCACGCGCACGACTACGCCCTCCCCGAAGAGGGCCGCGGCGAGGCAGGCGAAGGGCAGGCCTTCGGCGGAGAGGTCGCGGCCCAAATCTTCGCGCAGGGATCCCGGGTCGTCTTGCAGGGCCTGGGCCAGGCTCGACACCGAGACGCCGGCCGGCAGGTCGCAGTAGCGCGAGCGCTCCGGCAAAAGGCGGCCGTTGCCCAGCACCAGGCGGTGGAAGGTCAGCGGGCAGAGGGCCTTGCCGGCGAAGCCGGAGTGAGACTTGGGCCTGCCGGCCGGCTCGAAATCCGTGCCGAGAACCGCGTCCACCGGCGTGAAGCGCCAGTCCGCGCGGCGCGAGCGGGGAGGGCCCTGGCGCTCGAAGTCGGTCGACGCCTTCTCGCGCGCCGACGCGAGCCACGGCAGGCCGGCGCCGGGCAGCCGATCCTTGGCCGCAGCAAAGCGCGCCGCGAAGTCCACGCCCTGCTGGAGGATCGGGGTCACGCCGCCGCCTTCCCCGCCGCCTCGATCCACCCGTAGCCCTCCTTCTCGAGCTGGTGGGCCAGTTCCTTGCCGCCGGACTTCACGATGCGGCCGCCGGAGAGGACATGGACGAAATCCGGCACGACGTAGTCGAGCAGGCGCTGGTAGTGGGTGATGAGGACGACCGAGCGCTTGGGATCGCGCAGGCGGTTGACGCCGCCGGCCACGCTCTTGAGGGCGTCGATGTCGAGGCCGGAGTCGGTCTCGTCAAGCAGCGCCAACGTCGGCTCCAGCACGGCGAGTTGGAGTATCTCATTGCGCTTCTTCTCTCCGCCCGAGAAACCCTCGTTGACGGAGCGATTCAGAAAGGAGGGGTCCATCTCCACGAGCTTGGCCTTTTCCTTGACGAACCTCAAGAAAGCGCCGGCGTCCATCTCCGGCTCGCCGCGGTGCTTGCGCATCGCGTTGAAGGCGGCTTTGAGGAAATACTTATTCGAGACGCCCGGGATCTCCACGGGGTACTGGAAGGCGAGGAACACGCCTTCGCGCGCGCGCACCTCGGGCTCCATCGCCAGGAGATCCTTGCCCTGATATTCGACGCCGCCTCCGGTGATCGCATAGCCCTCGCGCCCGGCCAGGACGTAGGAGAGAGTGCTCTTACCCGAGCCGTTGGGGCCCATGATGGCGTGGACCTCCCCGGGCTTGACTTCGAGCGAGAGTCCTTTGAGGATGGCCTTGCCGCCGGCCTTGGCGTGAAGATCTTTGATCTTGAGCATGGGACCCCTTTTAACCGACGCTCCCTTCGAGAGAGATGTTCATGAGTTTATGAGCCTCGACCGCGAACTCCAGCGGAAGCTCGTTGAAGACCTGCTTGCAGAAGCCGTTGACGATCATGCCGACGGCGTCCTCCACGCAGAGCCCCCGCTGGCGCAGGTAGAAGAGCTGGTCCTCTCCGATCTTGGAGGTGGAAGCCTCGTGCTCGACGGTGGAGGAGACGTTCGAGACCTCCAGGGTCGGGAAGGTGTGCGCCGCGCACTGGTCTCCCAGGAGGAGGCTATCGCACTGGGAGTAATTGCGCGCCCCGACGGCCGACCTGGCGATCTTGACTTGCCCGCGGTAGACGTTCTTGCCGTGCCCGGCGGAGATGCCCTTGGAGATGATCGTCGACTTGGTGTTTCGACCGATGTGGATCATCTTCGTGCCGGTGTCGGCCTGCTGGTAATGGTTGGTCAGGGCCACCGAGTGGAATTCGCCGACCGACTCGTCGCCGATCAGCAGGCAGGAAGGATATTTCCAAGTGATCGCGGACCCCGTCTCAACCTGGGTCCAGGAAATCTTGGAGCGGTCGCCCGCGCACTTGCCTCGCTTGGTGACGAAGTTATAGATGCCTCCCTTGCCGTTCTTGTCGCCGGGATACCAGTTCTGAATGGTGGAGTACTTGATTTCGGCGTCGCCCATGGCCACCAACTCGACGACGGCGGCATGCAATTGGTTCTCGTCGCGCATCGGAGCCGTGCATCCTTCAAGATAACTGACGCAGGCTCCCTCGTCGGCGACGATCAGCGTGCGCTCGAACTGGCCGGTGTTCTTGGCGTTGATCCGGAAATAGGTCGAGAGTTCCATCGGACACTTGACGCCTTTCGGGATGTGGCAGAAAGAACCGTCCGAGAAGACGGCGGAGTTCAGCGTCGCGAAGAAATTATCCGTATAGGGCACGACCGAACCGAGATATCTCTCGATCAAATCGGGATGCTCATGGACCGCCTCCGAGAACGAACAGAAGATGACTCCCGCCTCGGCCAGGGTTTTTTTAAAAGTCGTCACGACCGACACCGAGTCGAACACGGCGTCCACCGCCACGTTCGATAGGATCTTCTGCTCCTCGAGCGGGATGCCCAGCTTCTCGAAGGTCGCCCGAATCTCCGGGTCCACCTCGTCCATGGAGGAAAGCTTCTTCTTCGACTTCGGGGCCGAGTAGTAGATGATCTCCTGATAGTCGATCTTGGGATAGCGGACCTCGGCCCAGGTCGGCTCCTTCATCGTGAGCCAATGCCGGTAGGCTTTCAGACGCCAGTCGAGCATGAAGGAAGGCTCGTTCTTCTTCTTGGAGATCAGGCGAACGATGTCCTCGCTCAAGCCCTTGGGGACCTGATCGTCTTCGACGTCCGACTGGAAGCCGTACTTGTACTCCCTATCCGCGAGATCTTTGACGTCTTGGTTGGCCATGACTTGCCTTGATTTGAAGGAATGATCGGCAAAGCCAGTGTAGCATACATGACATTTTCAGTCAAGAATGAGGCTGGACGGAACCTCCCCGGGAGTGTTATAAGGATAGAATGGCTACTATCCCCTGCCCTGGGTGCGGGACCGAACTCAACCTCTCGGACCCCGGCTGTCCCGTGTGCCTGCGCGGGCGCACGAAGTACGAGATCACGCGCGGCTACACCCAGGTCCGTGCGGATGCGGTCCAGCGCCGCCGCCTCCCCTTCAAGGTCATCGGATCGCTGGCGGTCCTTCTCGCCTTGGGGCGCGCGGTCTATCTGCGCCGCGTCTGGCTGCACGACGCCGCCTCCGCCGTCCGCGCGCGCATCACCCGGATCGTCGATGAGGCGTGCAATCCCGAGACCTACGCCGCCTCGAAGCGGCGCCCTCTGGAGACTCCCCCGCCCGCGCCAGCCCCTCAAAACGCGCCGCCGCCCACCTCCGCCGTCCCCGTCCCCACTGCGACCACGGCCGCCGCGCCGGTCAAGGCCGCGCCCGGCTCTCTGCCCGACCTGCCTCCGCCTTCGCCGACCCCCGGGAACTGGATCGTCTATGGCCGCGTCTTCAACCTCAGGACCCTCGCGCCGGCGCCGGGCGTCCAGATCCGCTTCCTCAGCAGCGACCCGGAAGGAGATTCCTCTGTCCTTTTTCTCCTGAAACCAACCCAGTGGACCGTCCGGTCCGACTCGGACGGACGCTACTCGATCATGCTCACGCGCCAGGCCGACGCGGCCGGCTATGACGTTCTCTGCGACGACGAGCGATATTTCCCGTCGGTGTTCCATGAGTCCGACATTCCCTACGCCCGGCTGTCCAAGCCGGACCGCGCAACGCTCATCAACAGCGCCGCCAGCGGCGACATCCACTCGACGCCCCTCGTCGACATCATCGGCGAGGAGTCCCTGCGCCGCGACCTCCTCCTCGCCCCCCGGCGCTGAGCGAGCCGCGGATTTTGTATCGTCTTCGTCTGTGTTCGCACCCCTGACGCTCTTCCTGCTGCTTTCGGCCCCCTCCTTCGCCGGCGAAGCCGCCCGCGACGCGGAACCCGCTTCAACGACGACCCTGCGGGGAGTGCACTTCACCGGATGGGCCGCGGGCTCCGCGAAGGCCCGCCGCCGTTTCCTGGGCGAGATGAAGGCCGCCGGCTTCAACGCCGTGGCGATCGCCCTCAAGGACTACGACGGCTGTGTCTTCGTCAAGGGAGTGCCCCTGGCCGACAAGTCCGGCGCCTTCGTCAAAGCCATCCCGGACCTGGTCGGCGCGGTCAAGGAATTCAAGGACCAGGGCGTCTACACCATTGCCCGCATCGCCGTCTTCAAGGACAACCACCTAGCCCGCGCACGCCCGGACCTCGCGGTCCATTTCCCGGACGGACGCCTCTGGACCAACGACAAGGGCACGGCCTGGGTGGATCCCTACCAAAAAGAAATCTGGGAATACGCAATCGACATCGCCTCGCGCGCCGCGGCCGCGGGCTTCGACGAAATCCAGTACGACTACATCCGCTTCCCCTCCGACGGCAAGACGCGCCAGTGCCGCTATTCGCGCAAGGATCACACGGCGGCGACCGCGTCGCAAGCCCTGCGTGAATTTCTGACCCTGGCCCGCGCCCGCCTCAAGCCGATGGGCGTCAAACTCTCCATCTGCACCTTCGGGCTGACCGCGAGCGTCGACAACGGCATGGGCATCGGCCAGCGCCTCGATCAGATGGCCGACCTCGTGGACTACATCTCGCCCATGATGTATCCCTCCCACTACGCCAAGGGCGAGTACGGCCTCAAGAGTCCCAACCGCCAGCCGTACCTGACCATCCGCCACGGCATCAAGGATGCCCTGACGCGCCTCGACGCTCGCCCGCAGGCCCTGAGGCCGTACCTCCAGGACTTCTCGATGGGCGTGCGCTACACGCCCGCGCACGTGCGCGCGCAGATCCAGGCCGCCGAGGAGTTGGGCGTCCAGGGCTGGATCCTCTGGAATGCGCAAAACCGCTATACCTGGTCCGCAACACGAGCCGGCCCCATCGTCAAGCCGCAACCCGCCCCTGAAAGCCCCCCGACCCCGGAGGTCCGATGACGCGCCTAACCGCCCTCGCCCCGCTCCTCGCCCTGTGCCTGGCCGCCCCCGTCGCGGCAAAGTCGAAACCCTCCCGCCTGTCGCCGGCCGTGCCGGCGGTCCTCGCAACGCCTCGCCGCGACGACCCGATGGGCGCGAGCATCCACCGCCTGCCCAACGGTCTGACCGTCTACCTCAGCCCCAACCAGGGCCTGCCGCGGGTCACGGCCTGGATCGCGGTGCGCGCCGGCTCCAAGCACGACCCGTCCGACAGCACGGGCATAGCCCACTATCTTGAGCACATGCTCTTTAAAGGCACGACGAAACTCGGCGCCCTCGACTCCGCCGCCGAGGCTCCCCATCTGGAGCGCATCCGCGCGCTCTACGACACGCTCTTCAACACCAAAGACGAGACCGCGCGCGCCGCCGTCTACAAGGAGATCGACGCCGAGAACGTGAAGGCGTCGGCCTACGCGATCCCCAACGAGATCGACAAGTTCTACCGCGCCATCGGCGCTCGCGGCCTCAACGCCTTCACCTCCGACGAGCAGACCGTCTACGTCGTCGACCTCCCGTCCAACCGCCTCGAAGCCTGGGGCGCCCTCGAGTCGGAACGCTTCAAGAGCCCCGTCTTCCGCCTCTTCCAGACCGAGATCGAGACGGTCTACGAGGAGAAAAACCGATCCATGGACAACGCGGAGCGCATCCTCGGCGAGGAAGTCGAGCGCCGCCTCTACAAGGTCCACCCTTACGGCCAACAGACGACCCTGGGCAGCGTCGAGCACCTCAAGAACCCCTCCCTGTCGAAGATGTACGCCTTCTACGACCGCTGGTACGCGCCGAACAACATGGCCATCGCGCTGGCGGGCGACTTCGACCGAGAGAAGGCGCTGGAGCTCATCGGCCGCCGCTTCGGCTCCTGGACGCCCAAGCCGCTGCCCCCCCTGCCGGCCTGGCTCCTGCCCAGGCCGAAGGGCACGGAGCGCTATGAGGTCAGGTACGAGGCCGAGGAGAAGGTCGTGCTGGCCTGGCCCACCGTGGCGCACTCCCACCCCGACGCCGATGCCCTGACGGTCCTCGACATGCTCATGGACAACTCGGCGGCGGGCCTGCTGAACCTGCGTCTCAATCAAGCGCAGAAGGTCAAGGCCGCCGGCTCCTATACGTCGAACCAGAACGACGCCGGCGCCTGGTATCTCTGGGCCCTGCCCAAGAAGGATCAGACGCCCGAGGAGGCCGAGAATCTCCTGCTGGAGACCGTCGCGGCCCTCAAGAACGGGGAATTCGAGGACTCGGACATCACCGCCGTCATCACCGCCTTCGAGATCGCCGAGAAGCGCAAGCTGGAGAGCAACGAGGGGCGCGCCGCGACCATGGCCTCCTCCTTCGTCTCCTTCGAGCCGTGGGAGCGCGAGGTGGAGCGCCTGGAGCGCCTGCGCCGAGTGACCAAAGACGACGTCTTGCGAGCGGCCAAGCTCTACTTGAACGGCGATTACGTGAGCGTGACGCGCCGCGCCGGCAAGCCGGAGATACCGAACATCGCCAAGCCCGCCTTCACCAAGATGGAGATCGACCCATCGCGGCAGTCTCCATTCGTCAAGGAAGCTCTCGCCATCCCCGCCAAACCCATCGAGCCCCGCTGGCTCGAGGCGAACCGGGATTACCAGGTCGCGCCCATCGCCGGCGGACGCCTCTACGCAGCGAAAAACCCGTACAACGACCTCTTCGAGCTCACCTTCCAGGCCAACCGCGGCTGGCGGCACGACCGCAAGCTCTGCGCGGCCCTGGAGTTGCTCGGATTGTCCGGTGCCGGCCCCTACTCGGCGGAGGATTTCAAGAAGAAACTCTTCGCTCTGGGGACCTCGATCTCCTACTCCTGCGACGAGCAGGAGTCTTCCGTCCATCTAGAGGGCATCGACCGGAACTTCTGGCCCTCCCTCCAACTCGCGGCCGAGCGCTTCGACTGGCCGAACGTCTCGAGCGGCGCCCTGGCCCGGATGGTGTCGGTGGACCTCGGCGCGCGCGAGGACGAGAAGAAGGACCCGGGCGCGGTGCAGCGCGCCCTGGGGGAGTACGCGATGCGCGGCCGCAAGAGCGCGGTCCTCGGACGCCTCACCGACGAGGAGCTCAAGCGCCTCTCCGAAAGCGAACTCAAGTCCCTCATCCGGGACTACCCCCTCTGGACCCGGCGCGTCGCCTACGTCGGACCGCGAACCATCTCCGAAACGGCCAAGCTCCTGGATTCAGGGCGCTCATTCAAGCCCACGGCGCCCCGCGCCCCGATGCACTACCTTAAGCCTTCCCGCGGGAAGGTTCTGTTCACGCACCGCGACATGGTCCAGGCCCAGGTCGGACTCTTCGCCTCGAACGAAGTCTACGACCCGTCGCGAGTCGTGGACTACCAGTTCTATTCCCAGTACATGGGCGGCGGCATGAGCGCGGTCATCTTCCAGGAGGTCCGCGAAGCGCGCTCTCTGGCCTACTCGGCCAACGGCGGACACACCACGATCGCCGACAAGGGCGACGAGACGCAGGTCTGGGGACGCCTCGGCTGCCAGGCGGACAAGACCCCCGAGGCCGTCGAGCTCATGCTCCGGCTCTTCCGGGATTTTCCCGCCTCGCCGACGCGCTTCAGCGAGACCGCGCGCGCCGTGGAGGAAGGCTACCGGACGAACCCGACGCCCTTTCGCGCCATTCCCACGACCGTGATGAACTGGGAAGACCAGGGCCTCAGCGGCGGCGACCCGAGACCCAAGCGCTTCGAGCGCGCCCTCAAATATACCCTGCCCGAGACGGAGACCTTCGCCAAACGGCTCCAGGACAAGCCGATGACGGTCTGGATCCTGGGACACCGCCAACGCGCGGGCCTGGACCGGCTCAAGACGCTGGGAGATTGGGAAGAAAAGGGTCTAGGCGACATCTTCCCTTACTAGCGTCGGCGGGGGGCAGGCGGCGGGAGCGTCGGCCAGGTGCCGATGGACCAAGTCGAGCAGCCGGCTCGGATCGAACGGCTTGCTCAAGTAGGCGACGGCGTCGAGTCTCTTGGCCGCGGCCTCCACCTTCGCCTTGTCCTGGGCCGAGATCACGATGATCGGCACTTTGGCGACGAGTCCCCTCCCCTGGAACAGCTTGATGACATCATGCCCGGAGGAGCCGGAAAGACCCAGATCGGTGACGATCAGGTCGGGCTTGCGCGCCAAAACATCCTTGATGATGTCGAACCCGCTCGGGCCGCCGTAGACGTCATAACCCTGGGCGATGAACTGCGCGGTCAGAATCTCGCGCAGGTCGCGATCGTCCTCGAGAATCGTGATCGTCTTCTTCGTTTTCACAGTGTCACCTCTTGACCGCAAGAGTCGCCGCGTATGAATTCTAGCCCGGCCCGGGCGTCCTGGGCGTCAGTCGCAGGCGCCGCTGAAGTACGGGTAGCTGTTACCGCCGCTCTGCATCGTGCAGGAATACCGGCAGACCTTATCATGGTTCATGCCTTTGCATTGCAAGCAGGCCTGCCCCTTCGCTATAGCGAAGTCCAGCGAGAAGCCTAAGCCCGAGGGGTCTCCCACGCATTGATAGTATATCTTCTGACCGCCGTTCTTTCCCGAGGCCGGCTGGGCTACGGGCGTCTGCACCTTGACTTCTGAGAGTTGATCCGAGCCGGCCTTCGAAAGCAACTCCCGCAGAGCGGGCGTCATCTCTTTCTTATCTGAGTCGGCGGCAAACGTGGGAGAACCCCACGCTACGACTAAGCAGGATAACAGCACAATGATCATTTTGCTCATCAAAACCCCCAACACCCCCAACCGATCAGTTGCAAGCGGCGGACCTCAATGACGGTGAAATGTTAGCAAAGAATTCAACGACTCTTGACAAGATAGGATCGCCGCGCAATACTTCCTGCATCAGGAGATCACCCCCCCATGAAAATACCCCTCTGGCTGGCGTTAGCGCTTCTCACGTGCCCTGGCAGCTTGGTCTACATCTATCGCGCCTATGACAACGACCCATCAGATCGCGAGATCGCTATGATCAGCTATCCGGATACAATCATGGCGGGCGGGAGGGAGGGGCTTCCGATTACCTTAAATGAAGCCAAGGCGGGAATCCGCTGAATTTGGCGAAGATCATCAACGGTTTAAGCGGTTTTTGACGGGGTCCGGGCGTCCCGGTCGGACAGGGCGCGGGAAAGACCGGTGAGGACCGCATCCTCCGGGAAGAGACGCAAAGCCGCCTCGACGCGGCGGGCGGCCTCCTCGCGGCGCTCCAGGGTCAGAAGGGCCTTCACGCCGTTGACGTGAAAATTGCGTTCGTCGGGATAGCGCCGGACCGCCCGAAGGCAGAGTTGCGCGCAATCCTCGAAACGGCCGGTGCGGCCGTAGATCGCCGCCAAACCCATCCAGGCGTAAGCCTCCTGACCGCGCGCCCCCATCCACTCGCAAAGCGCCTCCGCCTCGCCGTACATCTCGAAGGCGAGCTGAGCGGCCAGGAGAGACTCGACGAAGCGCTCCGAGCCCTCCACGCCGAGGGTGCGCAGGCGACGGACGATCTGGAGGAGGTGCCGACAGGGCGTCCAGGCATGACGACCCTCTCCCAGCGGCAGGCGGACCAGGCGGCGAGTGTCCTCGGGGCGGAATTTCCCGGCTTCAGGCATGGTGAGAAGGACCGGATCCTTCTCCTCATTCCAGGGCTTCAGGCGCCCGAAAGATAGGCGCGCCCCAGCGGGAATGGCGAGCCTCCCGAGAGGCAACTCATGCAGGACTGGAGCCTCGGCGGGAGCGCGGCCCTCGGAAAGATCGCGAACCTCGGGCCAGGAAATCTCCACGAAAGTATCGAGGTCCAGGCACAACTTCAAACCCGCGAAGCGGCGTATGCCGCGAAGGAGGGCGAAGACCTGTCCGGGCATGTGCCCCATCCAGAGAAATTCCTTGCCTTTCGGCGCCTTCAAGCCTCGTCCGGTCACGAACTCGCGCACGCGGTCTCGGGCCGGGAAGCAGGGCACCCAGACTCCGCCCCACTCCGGATCCTTGTCCGCCCAGACCGGGAAAGACGCGTCGGTTCGGGTCACGCACCGTGTCTCGCCCTCGCCCAGAGGGTCGTCCACCGTAAGGATGTAGGTCTCCGAGCGGAGAAGCTCCCCATAAAGCGCTGACCGGGGAGCGCGGGGATTGCGCGACGCCAGACGCAGGAGATGCTCCATCCTCTCGACCATTGCCCCAGCTTACCCCCCTTTTGTCAACGACGTCAAGACCCAGCCGGACCGACACCTGGCTCGGATCCCGGCGGATATGGCAGAATGGGAAACATGCTCGTCTCCACCGCGATCCGAAAGGCCGCTCTGCTCGGCCGGCCCATCCTGCGCAAAGTCCTGCGCCGCCTGAAGCCGGACGAGGTCCGCTCGTCCGAGGTCCAGCGCTTGGTCCGGGAGATGGCCGTGACCATGGAGGAATACGACGGGGTGGGCATCGCCGGCAACCAAGTCGGCGAGGATCTCGCGGTCTTCATCATGGGCCTGCCCAAGGGCGTCAAGCGCCACCCCGACGGCATCGAGCTGACGGTCGTCTTCAACCCCGTCATCACGCCCGTCGGCGTCGAGACCGAGGAGGACTGGGAAGGCTGCCTCTCAGTCCCCGATTTGCGCGGCCCGGTCACGCGCCTCAAGAAGCTGGAGCTCTCCGGCCTGGGCCTGGACGGCAAGGCTTTCAAGAAGGTCTACGAGGGCTTCCCGGCCCGCGTGGTCCAACACGAGACCGACCATCTCAACGGCATCGTCTACTTAGACCGCATGGACGGCCTCAAGTCCCTCAGCTATATGAGCGAGATGGGCCGGCGGGCCTAGATGGCCCCCGCCATCGAGACGAAGGGCCTCACCAAGGACTACCGCTCGCCGGTCAAGGAACCGGGGCTGTGGGGCGGCATCAGATCCCTCGTGAACCGCCGGTACAAAGACATCCGGGCCGTCAACGACGTTTCATTGCGCATCGAGGAGGGCGAGTTGGTGGGGTTCCTCGGCGCCAACGGCGCGGGCAAGACCACGACCCTCAAGATGCTCTCCGGCCTGCTCACGCCCACGGCGGGAGAGGCTCTGGCCCTGGGCCACGTGCCGTGGCGGCGCGAGGCCGCGTTCCAGAAGAAGCTCTCGCTCGTCATGGGGCAGAGGTCCCAGCTCTGGTGGGAACTGCCCGCCTACGAGACCTTCCGGCTCAACCAGGCCATCTACGGCATCGCCGAAGCCGATTTTAAAATGCATCTCGACGAGCTGGTCGACCTCTTGGACCTGGGAGAGCACCTCTCGGTGCCGGTCAAGAAGCTTTCCCTGGGCGAGCGCATGCGCGCCGAACTGGCGGCGGCCCTCCTGCATGGCCCGCGCCTGCTCCTCCTCGACGAGCCGACCATCGGCCTGGACGTCGTCATGCAGAAGAAGGTCCGGGAATTCGTGAAGGCCTACAACCAGCGGCACGGCGCGACGATCATGCTGACCAGCCACAACATGACGGACGTCGTCGCGCTCTGCAAGCGCGTCATCGTCATCGAGCGCGGCCGCATTCTCTACGACGGCGCCCTCGACCGCCTGGTGGAGAGCTACGCGGACCATAAGATCCTGCGCGTGCGCTTCTCGACGCCCGTGACGGCGTCGGACCTGAGGACCCTGGGGTCCGTCGTGCACTGCGAAGGGGAGTCCGCCACCCTTGAGGTCCCGCGCGCGAACGTCTCCGCCAGCGCCGCCGCCCTCCTGCGCTCTTATCCCGTGGCCGACCTCAACGTCGAGGAGGTCGCCATCGACGACATCGTCCGCCGCCTCTTCTCTCACTCGTGAAGAAATACCTCGTCGCCTATTCCATCGCCCTGCAGGAAACGCTCCAGCGCCGCTCCACGCTGCTGATGGACCGCCTCGGCGGCTTCGCCATCGTGGTGAGCCTCTATTCCTTCTGGAACGCGCTGCTGGGCGACAAGCCTTCCTTCCTGGGCTACACCCGCTCGGAGATGCTGACCTACGTCCTGCTCATCAACGTCCTGCGCTCCTTCGTCTTCACCGGCCGGGGGTGGCAGTTGGTCGGCGAAATCTCCTCGGGGCGCATCTCCTCCTACCTGGTCCGCCCGATAAGCTACCACGGCTACTCCCTGGCGCTGGACATGGCGCAGAAGACGGTCCACGCGGTCTCGGCCTTCCTGGAGGTGGCCCTGCTGGCCTGGCTGATATCCGGCGGCATCTTCCTTCCGCGCGATCCGGCGACCTGGGCCCTCTTCGCCGCCGCGGCGGTCCTCTCGTCGCTCGTCTTCTTTTTTCTTGAGATGCTGGTCAGCTCCCTCGCCTTCTGGACCTCGGAGTCCGGCGGCCCGCTCTTCTGCTTCGAGCTTTTCCTCCAGTTCGCGGCCGGCGCCTTCTTCCCGCTCGACGTCCTGCCTGAAGGCATCCAACGCCTGCTGTCGGCGACCCCGTTCCCCTACATGGTCTTTTTCCCCGCCCGGATCTTCCTCGACAAGGTCCCCCACCCCGAGGCCCTGCGCCTGCTCGCCGTGGAGCTCGCGTGGCTGGCGGCCGTCGTTTTTGCCGCCCTCGGCCTGTGGCGGCAGGGCGTGCAGTCCTACGCCGCGGAGGGAGGATAAACTCGCTCGGCCGCAAGTACGCTCGCATCTGGTTGCGCACCGCCTCCATGGCGATGCAGGCCCAGCTCACCTACCGCCTGGGCTCCTTCGGCTTCCTCCTGGGCAAGCTGATCCGCCTGCTGTTTTTCTTCGCGTTCATCATGGCCGTGTTCAGCCACGTGTCGACTGTGGCGGGCTACACGCTCGTCGAGACCGCCCTTTTCTTCCTCACCTTCAACGTCGTGGACATGACCGCGCAGATCTTCTTCCGCGGCGTATACGGCGCCCGCCGGACCGTGACCGAGGGCGACTTCGACTTCTATCTGGTCCAACCCTGCTCGCCGCTATTCCGGATGGTCTGTTCGTCGGTGGATTTTCTCGACATCATCACGCTCCTTCCCGTTCTCGTGATGGTCGGCATGGTCTTCGCCCGCCTGCCGCCCCTGAGCTGGACGCGCTACGCGGCCTATGGACTGCTGAGCGTCAACGGCGTAGCCCTGGTCTTCTCGGTCCATGTCCTGGTCGCCGCCCTTGCCGTGCGCACCCAAGAGCTGGAAAACGCCATCTGGATCTATCGCGACGTGATGTTCATGGGTAAATTCCCGGTGGACGTCTACGCGCGCCCCGTGCGCTGGGCGCTGACCTTCGGCGTGCCCATCGCGGTCATGACCACCTTCCCCGCCAAGGCCCTGCTCGGAGTCCTCTCCCCAGCCTGGACCGCCTACGCCTTCGCCCTCACCGCCGTCGCTCTGGCCCTCTCCGGCTGGTTCTGGCGCGACTCGGTCGCCCGCTACACTTCTTCTTCCAGCTAAAGAACGGCAGCCTCGAAATAGGAAAGAGCTATAATTAATTTATGGTCGAACCCATCCGGCGCGCCCACGCCCGCATCCCCTGCGACAAGCCCGCTCAGGTGTTCCGGGGCTCGGTCAAAGGAGGCCTCCTCTGCGAGG
The DNA here is from genome assembly GCA_001799675.1 of Elusimicrobia bacterium GWA2_66_18. Classification (GTDB taxonomy): domain Bacteria; phylum Elusimicrobiota; class Elusimicrobia; order UBA1565; family UBA9628; genus GWA2-66-18. Next base: position 43,805 of record MGTX01000034.1, on the reverse strand, counting down.
CGCGTCTGCTCAACTTGAGCCTGGCGGGCTGCTATGTGCGGCTGCGTCGGCCGCTCGAAAAAGGGACTTCCTATCGCTTGAAGGTGACGGGGCCGCAAGGTCCCGTGGACTTGCCCTGTAGGATGGTCCGAGAAGGCCCTCGGCAAACCGCCAAGGATCAGAAGGATCAAGTGGAATTCAACTATGGAATGCTCTTCAATCTGACTTCGGACCAGGAGATGCTGCTGCGCGGCATACTCGACGTCCTCCGCCGCGAACCCCTCTCTGCGAAAGAGGAGAGGCTCGAGCGCTCCCTGCGCGACTACTGGGCCAGGTGAGTTAGGCGACGTCAAGCGCGCTGACGCGGAAGGTCGGCGAGCCGAAAGAGCCGGTACGCACGAGGTCGTCGGCGACCGCGTCCACTCGCCCGAGCAGGTCGAGCAGATTGCCGGAGATCATCGCGCCCTTGAAGGGCCGGGCGAACGCCCCTTTCTCAACCTCGTAGCCGGATACGCCGACGGAAAATTCCCCCGAAACGGGGTCCACCATGTGCGTGCCAAGGACCTCCATCAGAAGAAGGCCGTCGCGCGTGTCCTTAAGCAACGCCGCACGAGTGAGCAAGCCCGGAACCAGAGAGAAGTTGGACGGCCCAGGCCCCGGCAGGCCGCGCCAACTGCCGCGAACGGAGCATCCGTTGGAACTCATTCCCGCGCGAGCGGCGGTGGCGGAATCATGGAGGTACTCTCGCAGGACTCCTCGATCGACCAGAGCCTTGTCGCGAGTCGGCATGCCTTCAGCGTCAAAGCGCGCGCTCGCCGCCCCTCCGGGGATGCGAGGGTCATCGCGCAGAGTGACCAGCGGCGAAGCCACCGTATCCCCCAAACGTCCGGCAAGCAGCGATCGTCCGCCCTGGACCTCCTCGGCCGAGAAGAGATCCGCCAGAAGTTCCAGGAACTCCGCCGCCACCCACGGCTCGAAGAGCACCGCACGGCGGCCGGCTCTCACGCGGCGGGCTCCGATGACGGCCGCGGCCCGTCGTGCGGCCTCCCCGCCGGCCGCGGCGCAGTTGAGGTCGTCGAAACGGCGCGACAGGCGGAAGCCCTCGCCGACCTGGGTCTGACCGTCGTCTTCAGCCGCGACCGCGACCGACACCGAGGCAAACCCGCTCCGCTCGCGGGCCAGAACGCCGTTCGTGCCGGCGACGACGACCTCGCCGCGGCTCTCGGTGAAATCGGCGCGCAAGACGCGGCCGCCGGCTCGGCCCGCGGCTTCCGCCTGCCCAAGCCTCTCCTCGAGCGCTTCCCAGGGACGCCCGAAGAGGGTCTCGTCTTGGAGCGACGCCTCGAAGACGGGGTCTTCCGCGTCCGCGAGGGGCTGAGGCAGCCGGCGCCCCGGCTCCGCTTCGGCGTAAGGCAATTGCTCCACCGCCCTGCGCCAAAGGCCCTGGAGCGTGCGAAGGTCCGCGCCTCCTCCTGAAGCAAATCCGATGCGGCCGCCGCGCGCCACGCGCACGCCCGCGCCCAGCTCGACGGAGGTCTCCACGGCCTCGCGTCGGCCGTCGCGGCGGGAGATGCTCCTCTCCTCGACGATCGAGAGATACGTCTCGGACTGGGTCTCGGCGGACTGCTCCTTCATCCAAGCACGAGCCTCTAAGCCTAAAACCCGGAGGTCCGGGATCATCGCTCCAGGGCCGTCCAGCCCATGTAGAGGAAAAGAAAGGCTAAAAGCAGGAAGAACATGCCCCACTTCCGGCGCTCAAGAGCCATGTAGGCGTCGTTGAACAGGCAATCTCGCAGGACCGCATTCATGCGTTCGATCAAATCAGGACGGTAGAGATATCCAAGCCCCAGGAGGCCGCAGACGCAGCCGACGGCGATTTTTAAAAAGGGCGTCATCGCTAAGGTGCGGAGTTGAATTGATTCATCGCCGCGTCGATGCCGTTCTCGATGACGACGCGGACGGCCTCCTCGGCCTGACCCAGGGCGTCGTCTAGGGCCTTTTCCTCCGCCGGCCTGAAGCGGCTGAGGACAAAATCAGCCGAGTCCGTCGTCTCGGGCTGGGGACCGACCCCGATGCGCAGTCGAGGGATCTCCTCGGCGCCCATATGCTGGATGATGGACAGCATGCCTTTCTGCCCGCCTGAAGACCCCTTCTTCCTCAAGCGGATCTTCCCTAACGAAAGAGAGAGCTCGTCATAAACGACGAGCATCTCGGATATCGAGACGTTATGGAAAGCCGAGAACCGCCTCACGAACCGCCCTGATTCGTTCATATAGGTCATTGGTTTAGCGAGATAGATCCCGCCCCACTTCGAGAAAACGCCCTCGCCCTTGAATTCCTTCCAAAAGGAATCCGCCCCGCCGACCAAACGATCGACGAAGCGGAATCCGACGTTGTGGCGCGTCCGCTCGTATTCCGGGCCCGGATTGCCCAGACCCACGACGAGCCGCAGCGCCACGGCGGGAAAGCTCTACTTCCCTTCCTTCTTGGCCGATTCCTTCTTCTCTCCGGCGGCGGGAGCGGCGGCCTTCGCCGTCTCCTTGACGAGCTTCCCTTCCTCGTCTTTCTTGCCCTTCGTGTTGGCGCTCTCCGGCTCGGCGGCCGCCGCAGCTCCCTCGGCGGCAACGACCGCGGCGGGGGTTTCGACCACCTCGACCTTGGCCAGCGTGACGTGAACGACCACATGGTCGCCCGCGTCGAGGACCTCTACACCAGCGGGGAGCTTAAGGTCCTTGACGCGCAGGGCCTCGTGCAGGCCGAGGCTGGAGACGTCCACCTCGATCTTCTGCGGGATGGCGGTCGGCAGGGCCTTGATACGCAGCTCGCGCAGGTCGTGGGCCAGCATGCCGCCGAAGTCCTTGACGCCGGTTGCTTCGCCGATGACGATGATCGGGACCTTTGCGTCGATCTTCCGGGTCAGAGAGATGCGCTGGAAGTCCGCGTGGATGAGGCGGTCGGTGACCGGGTGGCGCTGGAGTTCCTTGATCATCACCGTCTCCGTGCCGCCGGGGTGCTTGAGGCAGAGGATGGCGTTGACGCCTCCCTTCTTGCGCGCGCCGAGGAATTCCTTCTCCGGCAGGGCGATCTTGATCGACGGCTTCTCGCCGCCGTAGACGACGGCCGGGATCTGGGCTCCGGCGCGCATGGTGGAGAGCTCCTTCTTGGCGCCCTTCTCCGCGCGGACTGCGACGTCCAGCTTGATCTCCATATGGGGACTTCCTCCTCGGATAAACGTCAGATGAACAATGCGCTGATGGATTTGCCCTGGTGGTTGCGGGCGATCGCCTCGCCTATGAGGGGCGAGATCGACAAGACCGTCAACTTTCCCCCGGCCAGCGCATGGACCGGGATCGAATCGGTGAGGATCATCTCCTCGAGGGACGATTTGGCGATGAGGTCGTGCGCCGCGCCGGACAGCACGCCGTGCACGCAGGCCGCGTAGACCTTGGTCGCGCCGCACTCGCGAATCTTGTCGGCGACCTTGCAGAGGGTCCCGCCGGTGTCCACCATGTCGTCGAGGATGAGGCAGCTCTTGCCCGCCACGTCGCCGATGATGTTGTAGATCGAGGCCTCGTTCGGCCGCGGGCGCCGCTTGTCGATGATGACCAACTGGGCGTTGAGGCGCTTAGCGAAGGCCCGCGCGCGCTCCACGCCGCCGACGTCGGGGCTGACGATGACGAGGTCCTGGAGGGCTTTCTTGCGGACGTAGTCGAGGAGGATGGGGGCGGCATAGAGGTGGTCCACCGGGATGTCGAAGAAGCCCTGGATCTGGGCGGCGTGCAGGTCCATCGTGATGACGCGCTGGGCGCCCGAGGTCACGATGAGGTTGGCCACGAGCTTGGAGCTGATGGGCACGCGCGGCGCGGTCTTGCGGTCGGCGCGAGCGTAGCCGAAGTAAGGGATGACGGCCGTAATGCGCCCCGCCGATGCGCGCCGCAGCGCGTCGATCATGATGAGGAGCTCCATGAGATTCTCGTTGGTCGGTCGGCAGGTCGGCTGAATGACGTAGCAATCGGCGCCGCGGACGTTCTCCTCGATCTGGACGTTGATCTCGCCGTCGGCGAAGCGCCCGACGTGGGTCTTGCCCAGCGGCACGCCCAGGTACTCGCAGATATCCTCGGCGAGAGGACGGTTCGCGTTGCCGGAGAAGACCTTGAGCCCCCGGAGGGTCCCGAGACCCTCCATGGGGAGCGGCTTTTCGACCGACTTGCGAGAGGACGCGGGCACTCGAGCCTCCGGAGCGGCGTGGGTCTTGTGGGGCATCAGGTTTTGTTCACTTGGCGCGCGCGCGCGATGGCGAGCGCCTCGTCAGGGACGTCCTCGGTCACAGTCGAGCCGGCCGCGACCTTGGCGCCCCGCCCGATCCTCACGGGCGCGATGAGGTTCACATTTGAGCCTATGAAGGCCTTGGCCCCGATCGTCGTCTGGTGCTTTTCTCTGCCGTCGTAGTTGCAGGTGATGGCGCCGGCGCCGATATTGACGTCCTCGGCGATGTCGGCGTCGCCGATGTAGGAAAGGTGGTTCACCTTCGAACCGAAGCCGATCTTGGACGCCTTGACCTCGGTGAAGTTACCGATGCGCGCGCGGGGCCCGATGATGGAATCCGGGCGAATGTGAGCGAAGGGCCCGACCGAGGTCTTCTCCAGCAGACGCGCGCCGACGACGTAGGAGTAGCGGACTTCGCACTCATTGCCGATAAGGGAGTTCTCGATGTGGGTGAAAGGCCCGAGGCGGCACAGGCGGCCGATCTTGGTGTGGCCGCGCAGGATGGTCCCGGGGTAGATCACGGTGTCCTGGCCGATCTCCACATCGGCGTCCACCTGGGTGGTCTGGGGGTCGCGGATGGTCACGCCGGAGATCATCAAGCGCTCGAGCATGCGCTTATTCAAGACGCGCTCGGAGATCGAGAGCTGGAAGCGGTTGTTGATGCCCTGGATCTCATCCGCGTTGGAGGTGGCGTAGGCATGAATACGGCCGCCCTTGGCGCGGATGGCCTCCATGACGTCGGTTAGGAAATGCTCCTTCTTCGGGCCCTTGGCCCCAATCTTCTTAAGGCCCGAGATGAGCGCCTCGAGTTCGAAGACGTAGGCGCCGGAATTGACCTCGTTGACGGCCGCTTCCTTGGAAGTGGCGACCGATTCCTCGACAACGCGCTGGACCTCGCCCAGGGCGCCGCGGATGATGCGGCCATAGCCCTTTGGGTTGGCGATGCGCGCGGTCAACAGGGTCGCCTGCCCCTTGAGCTGGTCGTGGGTCAGGAGCAGGTTGTAGATGGACTCGTAGGTGAGAAGCGGCGTGTCGCCGCACATCACGGCCGCGGTCTTGAACTTTTTAAGGAACGGGAGACTCTCCACGACGGCGTTACCGCTGCCGAGGGGCTTCTTCTGCGTGATGAAGCAGATCGCGCGCGTGATGCCGACCGACCTGGCCATCTCCAGGGTCGCGGCCTTGACCTGGTCGGATTCGTGGCCGACGACCACGCCGATAGCGCCCGGCTTGAGCGCGTTGGCGATGCGCAGGATGTAAAAGAGCATCGGACGACCGCCCACATGATGGAGTACCTTGGGAATAGACGACTCCATGCGCATGCCCTGGCCCGCGGCCAGGATCAGCACCGCCAACTGCCCTTTTGCCTTCTTCGCGTTGTTCATGATCTTATTTTGTCGAAATCAGCCTTTCCCGGGCCTGGACTCGAACCAGGAATAACGGCTTCAAAGGCCGCTGTGTTACCGTTACACCACCCGGGAGCCAGTGCCGGATCCCGCCGCGGTCTTGCGTCGTTCCTGCTCGTAGCAGGCGAACACCTTGCTTTCCAACAACGACCGAAATTCGACGGTAATCGGGTGCGCCACGTCCTTGAACGACCCATCCGGCATCTTGCGCGACGGCATGCACAGGATGAGCCCCTTCTCTCCTTCGATGACCTTCATGTTCCTGACGACAAAGCAGCGGTCGAACGTGACCGTGGCGAAAGCCTTGAGCTTCTCTTCGCCGCGAAGATGGACCCGGACTTCCGTGATCTCCAAGAGAGGTCAACCGAGACAACTGGTCAGGAAAACCTTCCAGGGGTATACCCGAAGCCGCCGGACGATCCGCTCGCCCTCCGCATGGGAGGAAACGAACCCGAAGACCGACGAGCCCGAACCCGACATGCGCACCCCCTCCACACCCGCGGCTTCCATGATGCGACGGGCTTGCGCGACATCCGCCAAGACCGGCAACTCCGCCTGCTCCAAGCGGTTGAAGAGCAGCCCCCCCCATTCGTCGACGGGGCGTCCCCTCTTCAAGCGACGGACCAGTTTATCAAGCTGGGAAAGCCTTGTCAATATATCGGGTCTCCGACGGGCCGCAAGGGCCTTGTAGACGGGTCCCGTAGGAGATGGGAAGCCCGGCCAGGCCAGAACCATATAAGGCAAGGATCTAGGAATCTTCATAGGCCGGAGACGATCCCCGATGCCCGTCGCCAGGCAGAATGGGGAGTCTTTGAGGAAGAACGCGACGTCCGCCCCGAGTTCGACCCCGAGATCATGCAGTTTTTTCTTCCGCGCGGCCGTAAGTTTTATCTGGAAGAATTGAGCTAATCCCAGAAGAGTCCCGGCCGCATCGGACGATCCCCCCCCCAAACCGGCGCCCATCGGTATACGCTTGGTCAAAGTGATATGAACTCCGACCCCGATCCGAAAAGACCGATAAAAGGCCTTGGCGGCCCTCATCACCAGATTATCAGGTCCCGCCGATAGGCGGCAAGCATGGAATTCATCCACGATCTCAAGGATCGGCTTGCCCCCGTTGGCGAACTTGAAGTCCAAAACATCGTAGATGTTGATCTTGGCGAAGAGAGTGGACAACGTGTGGTAACCGTTCTTCCTTTTCCCGGTGACCTCCAGGAATAGGTTCACTTTGGCCGGGCATTGGACTCTCACGGCGCCTCCGGCAGGACTTCGCTCGGAAAGGACTCGACCTTCGGCTCGGCGCAAGTGAGCGCGAACTCCCAGAACTTCCCCTTGGCCGCGAAGTTCTTCGGCACGCGCCGCAGACCCTCCTTCTGGAAGTCGGAGAAGGTCATCGCCGTTCCGCCCTCCGGGGAGGCGGAAAGGGCCAGAGCCGAGTCGCTGAGTTCCACGCGCCAAGCCTTGCGGGCCAGTTCGCGCCTGCCCCAGCCGGACTCCAAGCGGGCGGGGCCCGGGGCATACGGTTCTCCCCCCAGGACCGCGGCCACCACGGCGAGGGTCCCCTCGGCCGCGACGCGGACCTGCTCATCCGTCGCACCCGACACGGGGAAGCGGTCCATGAAGAAGCCTTGTGGGTCGATGCGCGCGCGCGCGACGGGAGCGAAGAGCGGGCCAAGTATTTCCAGAGTGAGTTCCTTCGGAGCCCGGAAGGAGAGCATGGCCTGATGACGGATCGCGCGCCCGGCGACCTTTCCCCGCACCTCGCAGACGGCATTGAAGCGCTTGATCCCGCCGTGCACCGCCTCCAAATGCGCGCGCCACAGTTCGCCCAAGGCCTCCGAAGACAGACCCTTCTGCAGGGCGTCGGCCTTGGCGCGCGCCTTCGTCCCCCCCAGGCTCTGCGACAGGCGCCAGGCGCGCCAGGCGGCCTCCTCGCGACCCAGGGCCTTGCGCGTCGAAGCGAGATGGTCCCAGACGGCCTCGTCGTCGGGCAAGGCGCGCGCCGAAGCCGCCAGTTCGCGCGCGGCCTCGGTGAGGCGTCCCAGCTTGAAGAGAGTCCATCCCAGGGAGTCGCGGTAGGCGGCGTTCGAGGGCTCGAGGGCGAGAGCCCGGCGCACAAGCGCCTCGGCCTCATCGAGCTTTAGGCCCCGGTCGGCCAACGCGTAGGCCAGGTAGTTGAGAGCCGGGGCGTCGTCGGGCTTGTCGGCCAGCAGGATGCGGAACTCGGGCTCGGCCTCGGAGATCCGGTCCATTTTCTCCAAGATGGCGGCCAACTGCCAGCGCGCGTCGCGGTCATCGGGCTTGACCGCCAGCACGCCGCGCAGGAGTTTGACGGCCTCCCCATGCTCTCCCTGATCGTCGTGCCCCAGGGCCAGATAGTAGGCGATGCGGTCATCCTTGGGCCAACGCTTAAACGCCTGCGTAAGGGTCTTCATCGCCTCTTTCATGCCGCGGGCCTGAAGCAGGTAGTAGCCCAAGCGCAGGTTTAAAGTCGGGTCGTCCTTGAGCGCGGCGCTGTCCTTGAGTACGCGCGAAGCCCGCGCGAAGTCTCCGGCATGCTCCGCGTCGGCGGCCAGCCAGGCGCAGGCGGCCGGGTCGGACGTCCTCTTCTCCTTGAGGGCGCGGAAGGTCTCCCGCGCCGATTCCAGGTCGCCGGAGGCGGTCTGGAGGTCCCCGATGTGCGCCCGGAGCTCCAAGTCGTCGGGCTCATCGGCGAGCAGGCGTTTGTACTCGACGATGGCGGCCTCGGTGTCGCGGCGCAACTCATAGATCTGAGCCAGGGCCAGACGCGCCGGCCCGGACTCGGAATCGTCCAGGGCGATGGAGCGCTTGAGTTCGTCCAGGGCGGCCTCATAGCGCTCCTCCTGCGCGTCGAGGCGTCCCAACTTATAAAGAGCGCGCGAGGCGTGCTCCGGGTTCCCCTTCAGGAACTTCTCCAGCAGTTCGCGCGCGCGCTTGGGCTCACGGGCCGCCACCAGCTCCACCAGCGCGAAGACCGCCTCCTCCGACGCGGGCTCGGCTTCGAGAGCCCTGATCATCTCCTCCTCGGCCTCAACGGAGTCGCCCCGGGCCCACAAGACGCGTCCCAGGATCAGCCGAGACTGCGGGTCGTCGGGGGCCAACTCGAGCCGCCGCCGCGCCCACTTTTCGGCGCGCCCCTGGTCTGGAATCTCCAGCGCCAGCTCCGCCGCCTCGCCCGCGATGAAGGCCGAGTTCGGATCCAGCGCCAGGGCTTTCTCGTAGGCCGCCAGCGCGTCGCCGTAGGCGCCGCGCCGTTCGAGGAGCGTTCCGCGAAGATATTCGGACTGCGCGCGGCGCGCGTCGGGCGAACCCGAGGAGGACGCAGCCGCTGCCGGCGCGAGGAAAAAGGACAGGAGGAGGAAGGCGATCACGCGAGGGGAAAGTCCATCAGGATGGCGTCGGAACCGTCTTTGTAGAAATTCGGGCGGCGACCCGCAATCGAGGTCCCCGCGCGGCGATAAAAATGAAGGGCGCGCGTGTTCATCTGCGAGACCTCCAGGGTCAGCTTGCGGCAGCCGCGCGAGCGCGCCGCGGCGGCGAGCGCCGCCCAAAGCGTGCGCCCGAGCCCCCGACCATCCTCGGCGGCGGCCAAGTCTAGGAGCTGAGCCTCCTCCTCGAACACCCGCGCCATCGCATATCCGCGCACGACGCCGTCGTCGGCGACGAGGAAGATCGAGTCCGTGCGCTCCGCTTCCTCCGCGTAGGCCTCGCGCGACCAGCCCGCGGCAAACGGGCGGCGGGCGATTGCCGCGACCGAATCCATGTCGAAGGATCGCGCGGGCCTAACGACCGGGACGCTCATAACCCGCCGGCTTGAGATAGAACGGCTTGAACGGCGGAAACTTCCCGGAGGCCAGGCGCCGCCGCGCTGGGGCCAAAAGATCGCGGGCGTCGGTGTCATGAAACGCCACGGTGGCGCCTTTCGCCTCGGCCTGCGCCTGAAGAGCGGGCCAAGCGTCGGGCGCGGTCCAGGCGGCGTCCTCCACGGAGGCAAGGCCGCTCTTCTTGCGTCGGAAAAGTTGGGAATAGACTTCCTTCTTCCAGCCCGGCAGAGCGGCGAGGATGTCGTCCGCGGAGCACTTCTCGGCGGCGGTCTCCAATCGAGAGAGGGCCAGGGCGGAGATCTTGAGCTTCATGCCGGCCATGGCGGCGAAGGCCATGCCGATGCGAATGCCCGTGAAGCGCCCGGGACCCGAGGGGACCGCCACGGCGTCGAGGTCCTCCCACTCAAGCCCGGCGCGTTTAAGCAAGGACTCGACCGCGGGCAGGAGCGACTCGTCGTGCTTGGCCCGCGCGCCGCGGCGCGCGGTGAGAACCTGGCCCCCGGCCTCGAGAGCGACGGTGAGCGCATCGCCGGCGGCGTCCGCCGCCAAGATGTTGGGTGCCATCTTCCTGATTCTACGATTTTGAGGGGCGCTTGCGCCTGTCCGTCACGACGGCGCGGCGTCCCGGACGGCAGTGGGCGAGACGGACTTCGAGTCGGCGGGCCGGCCAGCGTCCCGCGGCCTGAGGCCACTCGACGACGACGGCCCCGCGCTGATCGGCCAGAAGTTCATCTAGGCCGAGCTCCCCCGTCTCGCCGGCCTTCAGGCGATACAAGTCGAGATGGTGGAGGACCATGCGTCGGCCTCGGTAGACATGAGCCAACGCGAAGGTAGGGCTCGAGACCCGGCCGCGAAAGCCGATGCCTCTGGCAATCCCCCGCACGAGGGTCGTCTTTCCCGCGCCCAGTTCCCCGAACAGCAGGATCAGGTCTCCGGTCGAGAGGCAACGACCCAAGGCTTCGCCCAGAGCGACGGTCTCGGGCTCGGAACGGAGCAACAACCTCACAGCGTCTTGAAGGCCTTGGGCAGGAAGTCCACGAGATCCTCGGAAGTCGCGGCCCAGGCAGTGAGTTCCTTCTCGGCCAAGTCGCCGGCCGTGCCGTGCAGCCAAGCGCCGAGGGCGGCGGACTTGAAGGCGAGATCTCCTTCCAATCGTCCCGAAGCCAAGGCCTGGGTCCAGAGGCCGAGGACGAGCCCGGTCAGGACGTCTCCCGAACCGGCCTTGGCCAGGGACGGTCCTCCCGTGAGGTTGACGACGGTGCGCAATCCCGAGGAGATCAGGGTCCGGCGACCCTTGAGCAGTGCGACCCCGCCCCATTCGCACGACAGGCGCTCAACGGCCTTGATGCGCGCGGTCTCGCCGACAGGCTTGCCGGTCTTGAGCAGGCGCGACATCTCCGCGGGATGGGGAGTGAAGACGCAGGGGCGCCGGCGCGCCTTGAACATCTGCGCGACCCCCGCGGGATCCTGCGCGGCGAGGATGTTCAGAGCGTCGGCGTCCACCACTGCCGGCAGCGGCAGGCAGGAAAGGGCGTGGAGCACGAAGCGCGCCGCGTCGGGCTGCGTGGAGAGGCCGGGGCCGAGGGCGAAGGCCGCCACGCGACGGTCCTTGGCGTACTGCTTGAGGCGTTCGACCCCTTCGGGCCGGAAGGCGCCGGCCGCGTTCTCCGGCAGCGAGAGGGTCAAAGCCGAGGGGATCGCGCCCGCCACCGTCGAAGCGACCCCGGAAGGGACCGCCGCGGTGACCAGCCCCGCGCCCGAACGCAGGGCCGCGCGCGCGGCCAGTATGGCCGCTCCCGCCATGCCGCGCGAACCGGCCACGATCAGGGCGTGCCCGTAGACTCCCTTGTGGTCGTCTTCCCGGCGTTCGACGAGGCCTTCGCGCAATTGCGCGCGAGCAAGGGGCTGGACTTTCATGAAGGGCCGATCAGGAGGAGTTTCTTCCAACTGGCGGGGATATCCGCGCGCGGATGCGGCACCAGGCTGCCCATCAGGGTCCAGCGCGGCCTGGCGGGGGTGACCCGCAGGGGCATGCCCGCCTCATCCGGGAGCTTATCGGCCTTCCTGAGGTTGCACGGACGGCAGGAAGTCACGACGTTGTCCCATTCATGGGGGCCGCCGCGCGAGCGGGGCAGGACGTGGTCCAGGTCGAGCTCCACGGTCGGCTTCTTCTTGCCGCAATACGAACAGCGGTGCCGGTCGCGGGCGAAGACGTTGTGGCGCGTGAAGGCCACCTCCCGGTGCGGGATGCGGTCGTAGTGCACCAGGCGGATGACCTCGGGCACGGCGAAGCGCATGTTCGTCGAGCGCACGAACCCGCTCGGGGCCTCCAGCCAGTTAGAGGAGACCTCCACCCAGGCCGAGAAGTCGTGCGGGGTCAATTCCTCGTCGAGGGCCTCGGCCAGGCCCAGGTAGACGAGCGTCAGCGCCCGCTGCCAGTCGGCCACGGCGACGGCGCGGAAGCTGCGGTTGAGCACCAGGGTGCGGGCCATCGTGATAGGTTAACAGGAAGAGCCCCCTCGCCGCAAGCGGCGAGGGGGACTCTCTCAGGCGGCGTTCGTCGGCTGATTTAGAGCTTGCGAACGTTTCCGGCGCGGGGGCCCTTGTCGGACTGCTCCACGTCGAATTCCACGGCCTGATTCTCGGCCAAAGTCTTGAAGCCATCGCCCATGATGGACGAGTGGTGAACGAACAGGTCCTTAGACCCGTCGTCCGGCGTGATGAAACCGAAGCCCTTCTGATCGTTGAACCACTTCACTTTTCCGGTAGCCATTGTCTTGTATGTCCTCTTCTGTGTCCGTCTTGCTCACGTACGTCTTATGTGGCGAGGGAAACCTTCTTCCCGTCAAAGATATTGTACCATGGACCGTCTCGTCGCCGGGACGCAATCTTCATGATAACGGCCGCTCATTTGACGGGGGGTCTTCGGCGCTCAAAGACGGATCGCGAAGGCGACGGCGTGGTCGCGGCCGTGGGAAAGGGAGAGCTTGAGCTTGGCAACGCAGCGGCCCGCGACGCGGATCGAAGGACGGCCCTTCGCGTCGCGCGCGACCGAGATGGCGGTCAGCGGCACCTCGGCCTTGCCCAGGGCCTTGTAGACGGCCTCCTTGGCCGCGAAGCGCACGGCGAAGTGGGGCCAGGGGTCCTTCTTGGCCCGGCAGTAAGCGATCTCGGAGGCGGAGAAGATGCGGCGCAGGAAGCGGGGGTTGCGCCGCGCGAGCTCCCGGATGCGCCCGATCTCGACGAGGTCGACGCCCAGCTCCATCATTCAACCGTGACGGACTTCGCCAGATTTCGCGGCTGATCGACGTCGCAGCCGCGCAGGTCCGAGATATGATAGGCCAGCATCTGGAGCGGGACGATGTTGACGATGGGCGACAGCAGCTCCGGCACGGGCGGCAAACGCAGAACGTGCTCGACGTCCTTGAAATCGCCTCCCCCCTCGGTGGCCAGCACGATAAGCCGGGCTCCGCGCGCCTTGACCTCCTGAAGACTCGAGAGGGTCTTGTCTAACACCCGAGACTTGGTCGCGATGACCACCACGGGCATCTCCGTGTCGATGAGCGCGATGGGGCCATGCTTGAGTTCGCCGGCGGCGTAGCCCTCGGCGTGGATATAGGAGATTTCCTTGAGCTTGAGCGCGGCCTCGAGCGCAATGGGGTAGTTCACGTAGCGCCCGATGAAGAGGAAGTGGTCCTTCTTGGCGAACTTAAGGGCTATCTCATGCACGGCCTTGTCGAGCTTGAGGGCCGCCCGTATCCAGCCCGGGACCCTGACCAACTCGTCGACGAAGGCGCGGCCCTGCGTCTCGGTCATGGAGCCGCGGCCGATGGCCGCATGTAACGCAATGACCGCGAGAGCGGTCAACTGGCCGATGAAGGCCTTGGTGGAGGCCACGCCGAGCTCCGGGCCGCAGTGCGTGTAGAGCGTCCAGTCCGCGGCGCGCGTCAGCGCCGAGCCCACCGTGTTGCATACGGCCAGGACCTTGGCCCCCTTCTCCTTGGCGAGCTTGACGGCGGCCAGCGTGTCGGCGGTCTCGCCGGACTGGCTGATCGCGAGGACCAGATCGTCGGCCGTGATGGTCGTCTCGCGGTAGCGAAACTCGGAGGCCGTCTCGACCCGAGTGGGAACGCCGACTAGGGTCTCGAACCAATATTGACCGACCAGGCAGGCATGGTAGGCCGTGCCGCAGGCGATCATGTGCACGGTGCGGGTTTTCTTGAGGATGTCCGCGTTCATCCCGCAGTCGCGCTCCAAAACGCCCTTGAGAGGAAAGAATCGTCCCCTCATGGTGTCTTCGCAGGAAGACGGCTGCTCATGGATCTCCTTGAGCATGAAATGCCGGTAGCCGCCCTTCTCCGCCATGGTTCGGTCCCAGGAGATGGTCGTCGGCGTCTTCACGATTTTCTTGCCCTTGAGATCGAAGAAGGTCGATCCCTCGCGCCTCAGGACGGCCATCTCTCCGTCCTCCATGAAGACGGCCTTGCGCGTGTAGGAGAGGAAGGCCGGTATGTCGGAGGCAAGGAAGGTCTCCCCCTCGCCCAGGCCGATGATGAGAGGCGAGGCGGTCTTGGCCGCGATGATGACCCCCGGGGCCTTGGCCCAGAGCACGGCGACGGCGTAGGCGCCGCGGACCTCGCCGAGCGCGCGGCGCACGGCCTCGAAGAGGAGCGGCTCGTTGAGGTCGGGCTTGGGCGCGCCTCCCGACTTCTGGAGCTGGGCGAGCTTCTCAGCGACGAGGTGGGCGATCACCTCGGTGTCGGTTTCGGACGCGAACCGGACGCCGGCGGCCGTGAGCCGGTCCTTGAGCTCGATCCAATTCTCGATGATGCCGTTGTGGATGACCGCGATCTCGCCCGAGGAGTCCGTGTGCGGATGCGCGTTCTCCTCGGAAGGCTTGCCGTGCGTGGCCCAGCGCGTGTGGCCGATGGCCGACGAACCCCCAAGCGGATTCGTCGCCAAGACCTTTTCCAGATTCGTCAGCTTGCCGGACGCGCGACGGCGATCTAAGGCGCCGTCGCGGACGGCCGCCAGGCCCGAGGAGTCATAGCCCCGGTACTCGAGCCGCTTGAGGCCTTCCATGAGAAGCGGAACGGCCTGCTTGGGCCCGATGTAGCCGACGATGCCGCACACGAAGTCAGTCCACCATGCGGCGCATCTCGCCGACGGCCGTCTTCAGGCCCACGAACACCGAGCGGGCCACGATAGAATAGCCGATGTTGAGCGCGTTGAGGTGCGGCATGCGCGCCAGGGGGGCCACGTTGTGATAGTCGAGGCCATGCCCCGCGTGCACCGTCAGGCCCATCTCCCATGCCATGTAGGTCGCCAACTCCAGGCGCTCCAGTTCCGATCTCCGTTTGGGCTGGTTCGGGGCGGCGGAGTAGTCGCTGGCGTCGAACTCGACGACGTCGGCCCCCAGGTTGCGCGCCGCGCGGACGTTGCCCGCTTCGGGAGCGATGAAGAGGCTCGCCTCGACGCCGGCCCTCTTGAGGCGGGCGACGGTCTTCTCCAGGCTCTTGAAGTTGCGCGCCACGTCCAGGCCGCCTTCGGTCGAGACCTCGCCGGGCCTCTCTGGAACCAGGCAGACCGAGCCGGGACGGGCCTTGAGGACCAAGTCCACGATCCTCTTGTCGTCGGCGATCTCGACATGGGTCTCGCCCTTCAGCCGGCAGAGCTTGAAGAGGTCGGCGTCCTGGATGTGGCGGCGGTCGCGCCTCAGGTGGCAGACGATCATGTCCGCGCCGGCCTGGCGCGCGACCTGAGCTGCGGCGACGGGGTCCGGATCGATGTCCTTGCGCGCCTGGCGCAGGGTCGCGATGTGGTCGATGTTCACGCCGAGCTTGATCCGAGTCTCCGACATCCTCATGGATGAGCCTCCTGGGTCTGTCCCGTCTCCGTCAGATAGGCGCGCGCGACGGCGAGCGCGAGCTTGAGATTCTCGGCCTTGCCGGGCCCCTCGACGAGCACGCGCAAGACGGGCTCCGTGCCCGAGTAGCGCACGAACACCCGTCCGCGACCCGCCAAGGACTTCACGGCGCGCGAGATCGCGGCTTGCGTGCGCTGGAGCCCGTCGAGCTCCGGCTTGCGCCGCACGCGCAGGTTGAGCAGGGTCTGCGGCGTGGGAACGTAGAGCCGGCGCAGGGCGCTCATCGGCTTGCCCGACTCGCGCCAGGCCGCCAGGGTTTGGAGCGCGGTCAGGATGCCGTCTCCCGTGGGACCGAAGTCGCGGAAGACCACGTGTCCGGAGTTCTCGCCGCCCAGACTCAGCCTCTCGCGCTCGATGGCCTCGGTCACGTGCCGGTCGCCGACGGGGGTCGTCACGACCTCCACGCCGCGCTCATTGAGGAAGCGGATGAGGCCGAAATTCGACATGACCGTGAGCGCGACCTTACTCCCCCGGAGGAGCCCTTGTCGCAGCAGTCGGGCCGCCGCCGCGCCGATGACCGAATCGCCGTCCAGGAGCGCTCCGGTCTCGTCGCAGACGAGGGCTCGGTCGGCATCCCCGTCGAAGGCCACGCCCGCGTGCGCGCGGCGCCGACGGACCTCTCGCGCCATGGCCCCCGGGACCAGCGCGCCGCAGAGCGCGTTGATGTTGCGGCCGTCGGGATGCACGCCGATGGCGAAGACCTCGGCGCCGAGAGCCCTCAGGACCCCGGGAGCGAAATCCGCGGACGCGCCGTGGGCGCAGTCCACCACCAGCCTCACTCCCTCCAGGTCGAGGGTGGCGGGGAAGGCGCTGCGCAGGAAGTCGCGATAGAGGTCGACGTGCCTCGCGCCGTCACGCGCGGCCCGGGCCGGGGAAGGGGGCAGGGGACGGCCGGCGCGCAGGCGGCGCTCGACTTCGCGCTCGAGGGCCGCGGACATCTTGAAGCCGCGCCCGTCGAAGAACTTGATGCCGTTGTACTCGGCGGGGTTATGACTGGCGGAGATCACCGCTCCCGCCAGACAGCCCAGACGCGGGACGAGGAAGGACACGCCCGGCGTGGGGATCACTCCCAGGTCCAGGACCGATACGCCCGCCGCGGCAAATCCGGCGGACAGGGACTTGGCCAGGGCCGGGCCCGAACCACGGGTGTCCCTCCCGATGGCGATGCAGGGCGCGCGACCGTTCACCGCCATGCCTGACTTCCTAAGGAGGACGCGCGCGGCGTGGAAACCCAGCGCGCGCACGGTCGCGGGGGTCAGCGGCTCGCGGCCGGGGATGCCGCGCACTCCGTCGGTGCCGAAACATCTCCGGTTCACGTCGCCTCAGGCGCCGGCGGCCAGGAGGATGGCATCGATCTCTTCTCCATTGAGGACCTCGCGGTCGAACAGCTTCTGCGCGAGGTCGTCGAGAATCTGGCGGTGCGCGGCCAGGATCTCGCGCGCCTTGGTCTGGCCGTCGGTGACGAGACGCTTGACCTCCTCATCGACCATCTGCATGGTGCGCTCGGAGAAACCGCCGCCCTGGTTGAGGTCGCGGCCCAGGAATATCTCCTGATCCGGCTTCTTGAGGGAGAGCGGACCGACCTTCTCGCTCATGCCGAACTCGGTCACCATGCGCGTGGCGTAGGCCGTGGCTTTGGAGAGGTCGTCGGAGGCTCCCGTGGTGATCTCGCAGAAGGCCAACTCCTCGGCCGCGCGCCCGCCGAGCAGGATAGCCATGCGATTGAGGATGTCGCCGCGGGAGGTCAGGTACTTGTCGTCGATCGGAAGCTGGAGGGTGTAGCCCAGGGCGTGGCCGCGCGAGACGATGGAGACCTTGTGCACGGGGTCGGTGCCGGGCAGGAACTTCGCCACGAGGGTGTGGCCCGATTCATGGTATGCCACCACCTTCTTCTCCTTCTCGCTCATGACGTTGGAGCGCTTCTGGGGGCCCGCCATGACGCGCTCGATGGCCTCCTCCAGGTCCGGGAGCTCGACGGCCTCCTTGCTCTTGCGCGCGGCCAGCAGGGCCGCCTCATTGATGACGTTGGCCAGGTCCGCGCCCGCAAAGCCCGGGGTGCGCCGCGCGACCACCGCCAGGTCCGCGTCGGGGGCCATCTTCACGGCCTTGGCGTGGACCTTAAGGATGGCTTCCCGGCCCTTCTTATCGGGGACGGGCACGTTGATTTGCCGGTCGAAGCGGCCCGGGCGCAGGAGCGCCGGGTCGATGACGTCGGGGCGGTTGGTGGCCGCGATGAGGATGATGCCCTGGTTTTGCTCGAAGCCGTCCAACTCGATGAGAAGCTGGTTGAGGGTCTGCTCTCGCTCGTCGTGGCCGCCGCCGATGCCCGCGAAGCGGTGCCGGCCGACCGCGTCGAGCTCGTCGATGAAGATGACGGCCGGGGCGGCCTTCTTGGCCTGCTCGAAGAGGTCCCGCACGCGGCTGGCGCCGACGCCGACGAACATCTCCACGAACTCGGAGGCCGAAGCGGAGAAGAACGGCACGCCCGCCTCGCCGGCGACCGCGCGCGCCAACAGCGTCTTGCCCGTTCCGGGAGGCCCGAAGAGAAGCACGCCGTGCGGCATCTTGCCGCCCAATTTCTGGTATTTGTCGGGGTTCTTTAGAAAGTCCACGACCTCGTGGAGTTCTTCCTTCGACTCATCGCAGCCGGCGACGTCCTCGAAGGTCGTCTTCTTCTTCTTCTCATCGACAATCCTGGCCTTGGAGCGCCCGAAGGAGAGGGCCTGTTTGCCTCCCACCTGAACCTGGCGGATGACGAAGAACCACCACAAGAAGAAAAAGAGGAGGATGCCGCCGATGTTGAGCGCGAAGCTGTAGAGCCCGCTGCGGTCTCGTTCTCCCTGGAAGTTGGAGACCTTGTGCTCCTCGAACTCCTCGACTAACTTCGGGTCCGGCAGGGGCAGGGTGCGGAAGCTCTGGACCCGCCCCTTCTCGTCGCGGTATTGGCCGCTGATGAGGTCGGGGCGCACGCGAACCTCGGTGACGGCGCCGGCGCGCAGGCGCGCCTTGAAGGCGGAGTAGGGAATCTCGGTCTCGACCGGGACGGTCTTGACGCTATTGAACAGCATCAGCATCATGAGGAGGCCGAAGCCCCACATCGCCGTCTGCTTCATGTTCTTCTTGTCCATCAATGGGTCCTCGCCTGGAGAGGCTTAAGCACGCCGACGTAGGGGAGTTGGCGATAGCGCTCGTCGTAATCCAGGCCGAAGCCGACGACGAACTCGTTGGGGATTTGGAAGCCGACGTACTTGGGCTTAAACGGCGTCTTGCGGCAATCGGGCTTATCAAGGAGCGTGCAGACCTCGAGAGAGCCGGGGCGACGCGCGCGCAGGGTCTCTGTCAGCGAGGTCAGCGTGAGCCCCGTGTCCACGATGTCCTCGACGACCAGGACGTCGCGGCCCTCCGGGTTCTCGCGAAGGTCGAGGAGCACGCGGATCGTCCCGGTCGAGGCGGTCCCGGCATAGGAGGCGACGGCCATGAAATCCACCATCACGTCCACCTCCGAGCCCAGGGCCCGGAGCAAGTCGGACATGAAGATCAGGCTGCCCTTGAGCACCCCCACGACCAGGAGGCGGCGCTGCGAATAGTCGCGCGTGATTTGCGCGCCCAGCGCGCGGATGCGGTCGCCGAGGGCCTGCTCGTCCAGCAGTATCTTATGGATGTCGGGATGGGGAAACGCGTCGATATGCATCGAAGTCTAAAGGATAGCTTTTAGGACCCGGCTTCATCAAGGAAGGCAGGCTGGACGCGAGGGGACGCGTCTGCTACAATCAACGCGACATGGCGGCTTCCCAAGAATCACCATTCTGCATCCTCATTGTCGACGATCAAGTCGAGGCCCGGACCCTGCTGAAGGCCCGCCTGGAGAGCCTCTCCCACCCCGGCCTGGCCGTGTACACCGCCGCCGACGGGGATGAGGCTCTGCGCAGGCTCCAGGAACGCCTCTTCGACCTGGTCTTCCTGAATTATCAACTCCCCCCCTCCGACGGGCTGGACATCCTCGATAAGATCCGCCAGCACCACCCCAAGACGGCGGTCGTCATGACCACCGCGGCGGGAAGCGAGCAAATCGCCGTCTCGGCCATGAAGAAGGGCGCGATGGACTACTTGACCCATCAGGATCTGCGTCAAGCCGACCTGAGCCAGCTCCTGCGCCGAGTCCTCGAAATCCGCAATCTGGTCAACCAGAACATGGAACTGCGCCAGGTCAACCAGATGAAGAACGAGTTCATCGCGAACGTCTCGCATGAACTGCGCACCCCCCTGACGGTCGTCATCGGCTACGCGAACACGCTCAAGGACGGCAGCCTGGGACCCCTGCACGAGCCCCAGCAGAAGGCCCTCACCGCGATCATAGAGCGCGCCGAGGGCCTGCTGACCACGCTCAACAACATCCTGCGCATCCGCGAAGTCCACGAGGGGATGCATCCCATCCTCCTCAGGCCGGTGGACCTCAGGGCCCTCGTCTGGAACCATCTCGAACGCTCCGACAAGGACATTCGCCGCAAGAAGCTCGTGTTGACCGCGGAATTGGGCGCGATCCCGCTCTGGGTCTTGGCCGACGCGGAGAAACTGGGCGACGTCGTGGACAACCTCCTCTCCAACGCGGCCAAGTTCAGCCCGGTCTCCGGCGCCCTTCGCGTGGAACTGACGCGCGGCGGCGAGTTCGCGCGCCTGGCCGTCGCCGACCAGGGCCCGGGCGTGCCTCCCGAGGTTCTGCCCCACGTCTTCGAGCGCTTCTTCGCCTCCAACCAGGGCCCGACGCGAGAATACCCGGGCCTCGGCCTGGGCCTGCCCATCGCCAAGGAGATCGTCGAGCAGCACGGCGGACGCATCTGGCTCGAGAGCCGGGGCGCCGGAACCGGCACGACCTCCCGCCTGGAACTGCCCGTCTGCGCCGCGAACGCGGAGCCTGCGGTCGTGGAGAGCGCCGAGACGGTGCGCAAGAAGCGAGTGTTGATCGTCGAGGACAACCCGGACCTCGTCGAGGTCCTGATGCTCTTCCTTTCCAGCCTCAGCCGGAATCTCTCGATCTCGACGGCCCGCTCCGGATTCGAGGCCCTCGAGAAGCTGAAAGACGAGCGGCCGAACCTCCTCATCCTCGACATCATGATGCCCGGCATGGACGGCTTCGAAGTCCTCTCGCGCCTGCGGCGCCTTCCGGACTCGGAACGCGTGCCGGTCATGGTTCTCACCGGCTACTCGGACGCCGTCCAGCGAGCGCGGGAAGCCGGCGCGCAAGAAGTCATGCTCAAGCCGTTCGAGAAAAACGTCTTCGTCAATAAGGTCATCCAACTCCTCCAGGACAAATCCTGACGATGGCCGACATCCTGATCGTGGACGACGAGGAGTGCATCCGTGACCTTCTAAAGGAAGTGGTCACCGTCGATGGCCACAAGTCCCATCTCGCGGCCAGCGGCACTGAAGCCTTCGACATCCTCAGGAAGAAGTCGATCGACCTGGTCCTCGTCGACCGGAATATGCCCGGCATGAGCGGCATCGAGGTCGTCCAGCTCATCCGCCGGAACCCGAAAACCGCCAAGATGAAGGTTCTGATGTGCACGGCCGCCAGCGTCACGAAGGAGGTCGAGGAAGCCTTCGCCGCGGGCGCCGACGACTACATTCTTAAACCCTTGAATTTTTCGGCGGTGCTGGGGAAGGTGGCCAAGGCCCTGGCCTGCCGGTGAGCCGTCCTCTCGTCCTCGTCCTCTGCGGCGGCAGGTCCGCCGAGCGCCTGGTGTCCCTCGTCTCGGCCCGATGCGTCGTCGACAGCCTCGACCCTGGACGCTCGCGCACGCGCCTCGTCCACCTGGGACTCGACGGCTCTTGGGTCGAAGTACCCCCGGCGCGCCTGCGCGCGCTGGAGCCGAAAGCCCTGCTCCGCGACCCGGAAGCCGCCCGCCGCCTGCGCGCCGGTGGCAAGCGCCTGGACCCCTGGAGACTTCTGACCTCGCTCGACTGGAAGGACTGCGTATTCCCCGTCCTGCACGGCCCAATGGGCGAGGACGGCACGCTCCAAGGCATGCTGGAATTGGCCGGCGCGGCCTATGTCGGCTGCGGCGTATACGGCTCGGCGGCGAGCATGGACAAGGAAGCCTCCAAGCGCGTCGCCGAGTCGGCGGGTCTTCCTCAAGTCCCCTGGGCCGCGGCGCGCACGCCGCGCGAGGCCGCAGCCGCCGCCAAGCGCTTCGGCTACCCTGTCTTCATCAAGCCCGCGCGCATGGGCTCCTCGGTCGGCGTGGTCAAGGTCCAGGCCTCCGCCGCCATCGCCGCGGCGATGCGCGAGGCCCTGCGCTACGACGACAAGGCTCTCGTCGAGAAGGCGATCCCCGCGCGCGAGATTGAAACCGCCGTGCTGGGCGACCCCTGGGCTAAGAAGGGAGACCGCTTCGAACTCAAAGCCTCGATCTGCGCCGAGATCGCGCCGAACGCGGAATTCTACGACTACCGCGCCAAGTACCTGGACCCCGACGGCGCGCGATTGATGGTCCCCGCCCCCCTGCCCTCCCGGACCGCGGCCCGCGTCCGGGCCATCGCCTTGGCCGCCTTCCGCGCGCTGGACCTCTATGGCCTGGCCCGAGTGGATTTCTTCGTGCACAAGCATACGGGCGCCGTCTTCTTCAACGAGACCAATACCCTGCCGGGATTCACCCCCATCAGCATGTATCCGCGCCTCTGGCGCGAGTCCGGTCTCCCCACCCCCCGCCTCATCGAGATTCTGATCGCCCTCGCCCTGAGGAGGGCGCGCGCCCGCAGACGCCTTTCGGTCGATCCGGACGCCTCCTGAGTCCCGAACCAACAGCCCTCCCGGCCGTATTATAAGTGGAAAGGATGGACGCCCTGAAGTTCGCCGACCTGATCAAACGCTCGGGTGATAAGGCTTACAACTTCGCCTATCGGCTGGCCGGAAACGAACCGGACGCGCGGGACCTGTTGCAGGAGGCGTTCGCCAAGGCTTTCGAGCACGGAGACTCGTACGACACGCTCAGACCGTTCGACTCCTGGCTCCTGCGAATCCTTCACAACGTTTTCTTGGACTCAATGCGGCGGCACTCGCACAGCCGCACCGTGTCGTTGGACGCGCCGACGCCGGTCGAAGACGCGGGGTGGGCGGACCTTCTTCCCGAGGACTCGCCCCGGCCGGGAGACGAGTTGGTCAAGCGTGAAAGTCTGGATATTTTGCAGAGGGCGATGGAGCGGCTTCCTCCGGCCTACAAAGCCTCGGTGACGCTCCGCGACATCGAAGATCTGTCGTACGAGGAGATCGCCGCGGTGATGGATATCCCGATCGGGACGGTCCGGTCGAGGATACACCAAGGGCGGCTCCTTTTAAGGAAGGCTTACGAGGCGCTCGAGAAGAGCGGAGGGATGCGGTCATGAACGAGCGGAAACACACCCAAGGACCCGAGATCTCGGCTTTCCTGGACGGCGCGCTCGCCGGCAAGGACCGCGTCCGCGTCGATGCCCACTTAGCCGCCTGCCCCGCCTGCCGCGCGGAGTCGGAGTCCCTGCGCCAGCTCAAGATGACGGTCCGCGCCGCCCCGCGCAAGAGAATGCCCGCGGACCTGGCCCTCGCCCTGGAACGCCGGTTCGTCCGCTCTCAGCCCTGGTGGAGGGCAAACTCCCGCCCGGCCTTCTGGGTCCCCGCCGGGACCATGGCCGCCGCCGCCCTGCTGGCGGGCTTCTGGATGCGCTCGACCGGGGCGGCCGACGAGGTTCCCCTCGAACCCCTGCTCACGGCCCACGCGCGCTACAGCGCCGAGGCCCTCGTGCCCGAGGAGAACCTGGTGGCCTCGACCTACTCGGACCAGTTGACCGCGCTCTATGCGAACTCCTCTGACGCCGAACTGGAGTAGTCTCCTCGCGGCGGCGCTCGCCGGCGCCGCGGTCGGCGCGCGCGCCGCCGAGGTCCCCTCTCCCGAGGCCCTCCTCGACGCCGTCCTCGCCGCGCCCGCCATCCCTTATCAGGGGCGCGTGATGGTCACCCAGTGGTTCGGCAAGCAGACCCGCGCCGAAGAGATTCGCGTCTATGTCCTGCCCCCCGACCACGTGCGTCGTGAGTTCTTATCCCCGGACGGAGCCGTGACGCGCATCTCGGTCAGCGACGGCGACATCGAGAACGTGCGTCTGGTGCGTTCCGGCAAGACCGTGAGGGGCGATGCGGCCCGCAGCTACGACAAGGTCCTGCCTCCCGAAAAGGAACGAGAGCTCCTGACGGCAAACTACAAGCTCTCCGCCGGCGCCGGAGAAAAGGTCGCGGGACGCCCCACCTGGAAGCTGACCCTGGAGCCGAAGATCCCGGGCAAGTCCTGGCAGACTTTTTGGGTGGACCACGAGACCAAGGTCGTCCTACGCTCCAAGCGCTACCAGCCGCGGCGCTCTTTCGCCAGTCAATCCCAATTCAACAGCTTCGAGGCCCGCAAGCCCCTCGACGAATCCCTCTTCCGCCTGGAGGCCTCGACGGCAGATATGATCGACGCCCGGGGCATGGCGCCCGACTTCATGACGCTCGAACAGCTCAATAAGGGAACCGACGACAAGGTGGACCTCCCCGCGACGCTGCCGGGGGGCTTCGTCTTCGAGAGCGCCGACGCCTTCACCGTCGGCAAGCGCCGCGTGACCCACGCCCGCTACACCGACGGGCTGAGCATCCTCTCCCTCTTCCGCACCGACCGCCCCGTGCGCCTGCCCAAGGGCGGCGTCCTGGCCCCGGGAGCGGTCCCCCTGCCCGGGACCCTGCGCGCCTCGCGCGCGGGCAAGGTCCTGCACTGGCGCGCCGGACCGCGGCACTACACGCTGATGAGCGACGTCTCCCGCGATCTCCTCGGCGACATCGCCAAAGCGCTCCACTGAAGTAAAATAGGAAGGTGATCGACGCCCTCCTCGTCGGGCTCTTCCTCGCCGCCGCCGTGGCGCTCGGCGCCCGCGCGCGCCGCGGCAAAGGCGGCCTCGAGGATTACGTCCTCGCCTCCCGCGCTTTGACCCTGCCCCAGTTCGTGGCCACGCTCGTGCCGACCTTCTACGGCGGGGTGCTGGGCGTCGGGGAGTTCACCTGGACCTCCGGCCTCTCTAATTGGACGGTGATGGCCCTGCCCTACTACGTCTTCGCCGCGCTCTACGCCGTGTTCCTCGCCGAGCGCGTGCGCCTGACCCCGGGGCTGACCATCCCGGACCATCTCGAGTCGGCCTATGGACGCGGCGCCGCGCTCATCGGGGCCCTGCTGGTCTTCATCCTGGCCAGCCCCGCCGACGAACTCCTCATGGCCGGGACCCTCCTGTCCCACCTCTCGGGGATGCCGACGGCGCTCGCCATGGCCGCGGCCGCGGCGGCCTCGCTCCTCCTGCTCTGGCGCGGGGGCTTAAACGCCGACGTCGCGGCCAACCGCCTGCAAATCGTGGTCATGTTCGCCGGCTTTGCCCTGATCCTTCCCTTCGCTTTCCAGGCCGTCGGAGGTCCCGCCGCCCTCGCCGCCCGCCTGCCCGCCGGTCACCTGTCCTGGACCGGCGGGATGGGCCCGTGTAAAATCCTGGGCTGGTGGCTCATCGCCGTGTGGACCATCGTCGATCCCGCCTTTCATCAGCGCTGCGCCGCGGCCGAATCCCCCGCGACCGCGCGGCGCGCAATCCTCGTTTCCATCGGCTTCTGGATGCTCTTCGATCTGCTGACGACCGCCGCCGGACTCTACGCCCGCGCCATTCTCCCGACCCTCGATTCTCCGACCCTCGCCTTCCCTCGCCTGGCCGACGCGACCATGCCGGCCTTCGCGCGCGGGCTCTTCTTCGCCGGCGTGTCGGCATCCCTCTTCGCCGCCCTGCAGGGGACCTCTCTGCTCTCGGCCGTGAGCCTCGGCAAGGACCTCGCCGGACGCCTCCGCCCGACCGATGAAGACGGCCAGCAGCGCCGAGTCCGCCTCGCGTTGGCCGCCACGGGGCTGCTGGCCTTCGTGCTGGCGAGGCTGGTTCCCTCGGTGGTGGACCTTTGGTATTCGGTCGGCAGCGCCGTCATCCCCGGCCTGCTCCTGCCCATGCTCGGGGTCTATGTCCCGCGGCTTCGCGTCGGCCCGCGCTGGGCCGCGTCCGCGTCCGTATCGGGGTTCGCGACCTCGCTGATATGGGTCGCGGCGGACCGGCGCCTGGGCGCGGCGCCCTTGGGCGTCGAAGCTCCCTTCCCCGGGCTGGTCCTTTCGGCCCTCGTTTGGGCGGCGGGGCTCTACTCGGAGAGAGACGCTTGACCCCGGGCGCGCTCGCTCTGCTGGGAGCCTGCGTCTTCCTGGCCGGAGTCGTCGACGCGCTCGCCGGCGGCGGCGGCCTCATCACCCTGCCCGCCTACCTCGCGGCGGGTCTCTCTCCAGCGCTCATCCTCGGGACGAACAAGCTCTCATCCTCGATCGGCACGCTCATCTCGACGGTGCGCTACCGTCGAGCGGTCAAGCTCTCCCTACGCCCCTTCCTGCCCGTCGTCGCCATGGCCCTCACGGGATCCTGGCTCGGCGCGCGCCTGGCCCTGCACGTCGACCCGTCCTGGATCCGGCCCCTCCTGCTGGCCGTCCTGCCGGTTGTCGCCTGGCTGATCTGGTCGCGCAAGGACTTCGGGAGTCTCGATGAAAGCGCACGCCTCTGCGCCGCGGAACGCCGGCGCCGCGGGCTGATGATCGCCTTCCCGATCGGGGCCTACGACGGCTTCTTCGGCCCCGGGACCGGGACCTTCTTCGCCCTGGCCTTCGTGCGCTGGGGCAAGCACGACCTGCTCGGGGCGACCGCCCGAGCCAAGGTCCTCAATCTCGCCAGCAACCTCGCGGCCCTGGCCGCCTTCGCCTGGGCGGACCGCCTGCATTGGAGCCTGGGCCTGGCCATGAGCGGGCTCAGCGTGGCCGGACACTGGGTCGGCTCGCATCTGGGCGTGCGCAACGGCGCGCGCGCC
>MGTX01000034.1:17365-17433 GCA_001799675.1 Elusimicrobia bacterium GWA2_66_18 | reverse complement strand
ACCGGCAGAGCCGGCCTCCGGCGGCAAGTTCCGGGTGGCAGTGAACTTCCCCGCGACGCTCGCGGCCG
>MGTX01000034.1:640-17345 GCA_001799675.1 Elusimicrobia bacterium GWA2_66_18 | reverse complement strand
CCGGCCTCCGGCGGCAAGTTCCGGGTGGCAGTGAACTTCCCCGCGACGCTCGCGGCCGGACGTCTCGGAGCCCTCCTGAACCTCGTCTTCGGCAACGCCTCGATCTGGCCCGGAGTGCGCTTGGTGGACCTGCGTCTGCCCGACTCGTTTTTGGCCGCCTTCCCGGGTCCGAATTTCGGGATACCGGGATTAAGGCGCCTGCTCGGCGTCGAGGGCCGCCCCCTCCTGGCCACCGCCTTGAAGCCGATGGGCTCCTCCGACTCGGAACTGGCCGAGACGGCGGCGGCCTTCGCGCGGGGAGGCGGAGATATCGTCAAGGACGATCAAAATATCGTGGATAAGGACCGGGCGGCCTTCGAATCGAGAGTGTCGCGCATCACTGAAGCCGTTGCCCGCGAGAACGCAAAAAGCCGCAGGATATGTCTCTACCTGCCGCATCTTTCGGCCCCCCAAGAAGAGCTGGAAGAGCGTCTGCGCTTCATCCTCGGCCAAGGCCTCAAAGGCGTTCTCATCTGCCCGGCGATCGTCGGCTTGGACATGATGAGAACGCTCGCCGCCGGCCGTCAAGCCGTCTTCATGGCCCATCCCGCCTACTCCGGCGCCTGGTACTGCGAACGCTCCCACGGCATTGAGCATTCCCTCTACCTGGGCGCGCTCATGCGCCTGGCCGGGGCCGACATCACGGTCTTCCCCAACGCCGGCGGCCGCTTCGCCTTCACCCCGGAGGAATGCGGGGCCATCGCCCGGCGTTGCCGGCAGCCGCTGAACTCGCTGGCAGCGGCCTGGCCCGCCCCCGGAGGGGGCATGCGGCTCGACGACGCCGCGGACATGGCCCGGGATTTCGGCCTGGACGCGGTCTGGCTGGTCGGAGGCTCCCTGCTGATGCGGCCCGGGGGGCCCGAGGCCGGGGCCCGAGACTTTCGGGCCTCCATGAAGACCGTCTTTGGCGGTTGACGGTCCCGTCGGGAAATTGCTATCGTTTTACCTCGCTGCTGCGTCAAGAGAGATAAGAGGAATTGGCCTACCCGAACAACAACAAGTATCAGAAGGACCCCAGAGACTTCATCCGCATCAATTCGTCGATCCGCGCCATGACGGTCCGGCTGATCGACTCGGACGGGACCCAGGTAGGCGTCAGGCCGATCGGCGAAGCTCTCGCGATGGCGAGAACTCGCGGGCTCGACTTGGTCGAGATCGCGGCGACCGCCACCCCTCCGGTCTGCAAGATCTTGGCGTACTCGAAGTTCAAATACGAACAGGACAAGAAGGACCGCGAGTCCCGCAAGAAACAGAAAGCCGGGCTCCTCAAGGAACTGCGGTTTCGCCCCAACATCGGGGCGCATGACTTGGATGTCAAAGTCCGGCAAATCGAGGAGTTTATCGACGCGCACGACAAGGTGCGCATCACCGTGGTCTTCCGAGGGCGCGAGATGCAGCACCGCGACCTGGGAATGAAGCTTTTGTCGTCGATCCAAGAGAAGTTGCTGTCGAAGGCGGCCGTCGAGCAGGCGCCGATGCCCGACCGAAACCGGCTCGTCATGACGTTGATCCCCAAGCCGCACTAATGATAGGCCCCACAAGTTGAGGAAGTCATGCCCAAGATGAAATCGCATTCCGGCGCAAAGAAGCGCTTCCGAAAAACCGCCGGCGGGAAATTCAAACACGAGCATCCCGGCCAGCGTCACCTGATGGCCCCGCTCGGCGGCAAGCGCCGCCGCTTCCTGCGCGGCAGTTCCATTCTCAACAACACCGACGCGAAGACGATGCGCCGGTTCCTCCCCTACTGAGGCCTCCATGCGAATCAAATCCGGCGTCACCACTCGCGCTCATAAGAAGAAGTACTTCAAGCTCGCCAAGGGCAACTACTCCGCCAAGCGCACGCGCTGGCGGATGGTCAAGCAGCAGGTCGAAGCGTCTCTGGCCGAGTCCTATATCGGCCGCAAAGACAAGAAGGGAACCTTCCGCTCCCTCTGGATCGAGCGCATCAACGCGGCCTGCCGCATGAACGACACGACCTACAGCCGCTTCATCAACGGCCTCACCAAGGCGGGCATCACGCTCAACCGCAAGATGCTCTCCGAGATGGCCGTCCGCGACGGCGCGTCCTTCCGCAAGCTCGTCTCCCTCGCCCAGGGCGCCTAAGCTTCCGGCCTTTGTGAAGCGCGAAGCGCCGACCTCCCGCGCCGCCTGGGAACAGGCTTACGCGCAGAGCGAGTCGGCCCTGCGCGCGGCGGACGTCGAACGGTGCGCGGACCTGCCGAAGCTCGAGGAAGTCCGCGTCCGCTTCCTGGGGAGGAAGGGGGAACTCACCGAGCTTTTGAAAGCCCTCAAGAACCTCTCACTGGACGACCGCCGCACGCTGGGGCCCCTGGCCCAGGCCCTGAAGGACTCCCTCGATCGGCAGGTCTCGGCGCGCCGCGCCGAGTTGGAGGACGCCTACGACGCGGCGTCGCTCCAGAAGGACGCCATCGACCTCACCCTCCCCTCTCTGCGTCCTCCGCGCGGGAGGCTTCACCCCCTCACGACCACTCTCCACGAGATCGCCTGCATCTTCCAGTTCATGGGCTATTCCTGGGAGGAGGGGCCGTTCATCGAGGATGAGCGCCACAACTTCTCCGCGCTCAACATCCCGGATGACCACCCGGCGCGAGACAGCCACGACACCTTCTACCTCCAGGGCCTGCCGCTGCTCCTGCGCACGCATACCTCCACGGTCCAGGTCCGCGTCATGGAGTCGTCAAAACCCCCTCTGCGCGTGGTCTGCCCGGGGCGCGTCTTCCGCCACGAGCAGATCGACGCCACCCACTCGGCCGTGTTCCACCAGGTCGAAGGGCTCGTCATCGACGAGGGCGTGGGCTTCGCGGATCTCAAGGGCCATCTCCAGGCCTTCCTCCAGAAGCTTCTGGGCCCCTCCACGCAGACGCGCTTTCGCCCCTCGTACTTCCCGTTCACGGAGCCGTCGACCGAAGTGGACGTAAAGTGCTTCTTTTGCCCCGGCTCGGGATGCCCGGCCTGCAAGCGCACGGGCTGGATCGAGATCCTCGGCGCGGGCGTGGTCAACCCCGCGGTCCTAAGCGCCGTCGGCTACGACCCCGAGAAATGGTCCGGGTTCGCCTTCGGCATCGGCGTGGAGCGAGTGGCCATGCTCCTGCACGGCGTCCAGGACCTGCGCGACTTCTACTCAAACGACCTCCGCTTCCTGGCCCAATTCGATGAAGATCTCGTATAACTGGCTCAAAGAGCATCTCCCGCTGGAGCTCCCCGCCGCGGAGCTCGCCGCGCATCTCAGCCGCCTGGGCTTCGAGGTCGCCGGCATCGCGCGGCTCGGGCCGGCCTTCACGGGCGTCGTGGCGGCCAAGGTCGCCTCCCGCGAGAAGCACCCCAACGCGGACAAGCTCTCCATCTGCCTCGTCGACGACGGCAGCCGGACGTGGAACGTGGTCTGCGGCGCGCCCAACGTGGCCGAAGGCCAGACCGTGGCCTTCGCGCGCATCGGCGCGGTCCTTCCCGGCGGCTTCAAGATCGGCAAGGCCAAGCTGCGCGGCGTGGAGAGCGAGGGCATGATCTGTTCGCGCGCCGAGTTGGGCCTGCCCAAGGACGGCGACGGCATCTGGGTCCTAGGCGAAGGTCCGGCCTTGGGCGCCGACGTGCTCTCCCTGCTGGGCCTCGCCGACGACGTCCTGGACGTCGAGGTCGCCTCCAACCGCCCCGACTGCCTCTCCCACCGCGGCCTGGCCCGCGAGCTGGCGGCCTACTTCCGCAAGCCCCTCAAGCCCCTCCGCCTCCCGTTGGAGGAGACGCTCGGCTCGTATGACCTGGTCCGAGTCGAAGACGGCGCGGCCTGTCCGTTCTACAGCGGCCGCCTCATCGAGGGAGTGAAGGTCGGCGAGAGCCCGGAGTGGCTCAAGAACCGTCTGGAGGCCGTGGGCTTGCGGCCGATCAACAACGTCGTAGACATCACCAATTTCATCCTCCACGACGTCGGCCATCCTCTGCACGCCTTCGACGCAGATCGTCTCGCCGGCGGACGCATCGTCGTCCGCCGTTCCAAAGCCGGAGAGACCCTGTCGGCCCTCGACCACAAGAGCTATGACTTGCCGGAAGGGCTTCTCGTCGTCGCCGACGCCGAGAAGCCCGTCGCCCTGGCCGGCGTCATGGGCGCGGAGAAGTCCTCCGTCACCGCGGGTACGACCCGCATGATTCTGGAAGGAGCGTATTTCATCCCGACCGAGGTCCGCCGTTCCTCCCGGAAGACCCGGCTGCGCTCCGATTCCTCTTATCGCTTCGAGCGCGGCGCCGACCCCGAAGCGGCCCGCGAGGCCGCTGCCCGCGCCGCGGCCCTCATCCTCCAGCTCGCCGGCGGCCGCGCCGCCGGGGCCTGCGAATCCTCGTCGCCGCGCGCGGCCAATCCCGTGGTCAAGACCACGGTCTCCCGCCTCAACGCCATCCTCGGCGCCGCTTTCCCCTCCGAGCAGGTCCGGGACGCGCTGGCCGCCATCGCCGCCGAGTCGAAGGGCGAGGCGGACCAGCTTGAGTTCCGCGCGCCCTCCTGGCGCCTCGACCTGGCCACGGCCTTCGACCTGGCCGAGGAAGTCGCACGCCTTCTCGGCTACGAAAATATCCCCTGCCGGATGGCCCCGCTGGCCCCCGTGGCCGCGCGCACGACCCCGGTCGAGGCCGCGTCGCGCCGCGCGCGTTCCCACCTGTGCGCGCTGGGGCTTTGGGAAGCCTGCAATTACGACCTTCTAGCCGAGAAGACGCTGACGGCCTGCCGCCTGCCGCCGGAAGGCCCTCCGCGCGTGGCCGACCCGCTCTCCGAGGACTGGGCCCTGCTGCGGCCGTCGCTGCTTCCCGGTCTCCTCAAGAACGCCCAGCACAACCTCAGCCGCGGCGCGGACGCCGTGCGCCTCTTCGAAATCGGCAAGACCTACGCGCGCGCGGGCGCCGGGGTGACCGAACGCTGGCGCGCGGCCGGCCTCCTGCTGGGCCCCCTCCTGGACGCCCGCTGGCAGGCCGCGCGCGCAAGCCGCGCCGGCTTCTACGACGCCAAAGCCGTCGTCGAGGACCTCCTCGCCCGCGCCGGCGCCCTCGGCTGGGCCCGCCTCGGCGAGCCCGCGGCGGGACGAACCCCCTGCGACCCCCTCTTCCATCCGACGAACTCCCTGCGCGCGCTCCTCGACGGCGCGCCCGCGGCGACCGTGGGCTGGCTGCACCCGCGCGCGGCGCGCGCCTTCGACCTGGAGCGCGAGGGCGTCGTCCTCTTCGACGCGGACCTCGAGAGCCTGGCCGCCCGCGCGGCCCCCCGCGCGCGCTGCGCCGAATTCTCCGCGCTGCCCGTCTCGCGCCGCGACTTGGCGCTGCTCGTCGACAAGGCCGTCGCCTACGCGCAAGTCGAAGCCGTCGTGCGCGCCTGCGCGCCGGCCGACCTCCAGGACTTCCTCCTCTTCGACGTCTACGAGGGCAAGGGCCTCCCCGAGGGCACGAAGAGCCTGGCGGTGCGGCTCACCTTCGGCCGCCGCGACCGGACCCTCACCGACGCCGAAATCGCCCAGGCCGTCGAAACGGCGGTCGCCGCCCTCGCCCGCGAACTGGGCGCGAAACTGAGGACCTGACCCGTGAGCAGCCCCGCCCAAAGCTTCAAGAAACTGGAGGAATTAGTCAAGCAGGCCTGCGAGGCCCTGCACCAGACGACGGCCGAGAACCGGTTCCTCCGGGAGAAGCTCCGCCGCCTTGATATCGATCAGAAGCGTCTCAAGGAAGACATGAAGACGGCTAACCTGACGTTGGCGCGCCACGCCCGTCTGCGCGCGCGCCTCGTCAAGCTCTCCGAGAAGCTCGAGAGGGTCGCGTGAACGAGAAAGTCGAGATCATGATCGGCAACCGCCGTCTCGTCGTCGAGATGGAGGGCTTCATCCCCATGGAGATCAACGCCCTGGGCCAGAAGGTCTCCGAGCGCATGGCCGAGCTCCAGTCCCAACACAAGAACATCGCCGACACCTCCAAGATCGCCCTGCTGGCGGCGCTCACCTTCGCCGCCGAGCTGGAGAAGGAGCGCTCCGCCCACGACACGACCAAGCGCATCCTCGAAAACAAGGTGGACCAGCTCTCCCAATCCCTGAAGGATTCCCTGAAAGCCGGCGCGTCCGCGGCCGACGGCGCGTGAGCGCGCTCTTCAACGCCTCCGCGGGGATCCCCCCCCTGGCGGCGCGCATGGCCCCCCGCGAACTGAACGATTTCTCCGGCCAGGCCCATCTCCTCGGCCCCGGGAAGCTCCTGCGCCGCCTCGTCGAGAGCGGGCGCTTCGCTTCGGCGATCTTCTTCGGCCCCCCCGGCTGCGGCAAGACGGCTCTCGCGCGGCGCATCGCGGTCCAATCCAACGCCGAGATCGTGGAACTCAACGCCGTCACGGCCGGGGTCTCCGACATCAGGAAAGCGGTGGACCAGGCTCAATTCTCAGCCTCGAGCCTGGGACGCATGACCCTCCTGCTCATCGACGAGATCCATCATTTCAACAAGACCCAGCAGGACGCGCTCCTGCCCTCGGTGGAACGCGGCGACGTGCTCCTCATCGGCATGACGACGCAAAACCCCGCCTTCTACGTGAACGCCGCCCTCCTGTCCCGCGTGACGGCCTTCGAGTTTCTCCCCATCCCCGAGGCCGAACTGGCGAAGATCCTGGACAAGGCCTGCGCCGATGGCGAGCGCGGCGTCGCCGCGCTCAAGGTCCTCCTGACCCCGGAGGCCAGAGCTCATCTCCTGCGCCAATCGGGCGGCGACGCGCGCCGGATGCTCAACGCCCTGGAGCTCGCGTCGTTGACGACCTCGCCGGACGCCGAAGGCGTCCGACGCGTGACGCTCGCGGTGGCCGAGGAATCGATCCAAAAAAGACGGATACGCTACGACAAGACGTCGGACGATCACTACGATCATATCTCCGCGTTCATCAAGTCCATGCGCGGCTCGGACCCCGACGCGGCGGTCTATTGGATGGCGAAGATGCTGGAGGCCGGCGAGGATCCGCGCTTCATCGCCCGCCGCATCCTCATCTGCGCGTCGGAGGACGTCGGCAACGCCGATTTCCGCGCGCTCCTCGTGGCCTCGGCCGCCTTGCGCGCCGCCGAAGTCCTGGGAATGCCCGAGGCGCGCATCCCCCTCTCCCAGGCCGCGATCTTCGTCGCCTGCGCGCCCAAGTCCAACGCCTCCTGCCTGGCCGTCGACGCGGCGCTGGCCGAGGTCCGGACCGGGCCGTCGCGGGAAGTCCCGCCGCCCCTGCGCGACAAGTACGCTCACGACTTCCCCGGCCATTGGGTCGCCCAGGAGTATCTGCCGGACCCCAAGCGCTTCTACGAGCCGACCGATCAGGGCGACGAGAAGCGCATCGGCGAACGGCTCAAGTCGCTGCGCCGCGGCGCGAAGTAAGCGCCGCCCGTCCGGCTCACCCGCGGTCGCCGTCCCCGCCGGCGCCCCTGCGGCCCTTGCCGCCGAAGCCGCCCCTCTTGCCGCTGAAACCGCCGCGCTTGTCGCCGAAGCTCGGTTTGTCGCCGTAGCTCGGCTTGCCCCCGAAGCCGCCGCGCGGCCGCGCCTCCATGGGACGGGCTTCGTTGATGACGATGCGCCGCTCTCCCACGGTGCTGTTGTTGAGCTTCGCGCGCGCGGCCTCCGCCTCGGCGTCCGTAGACATCTCGACGAAGCCGAAACCCTTGGAGCGGCCGGTCTCGCGGTCCATGATGACCTTCGCGCTGACGACCTTGCCGTGGACGGCGAACATCGCGGTCAACCGGCTCTCCGTCACGTCGTAAGGCAGGCCGCCGACGAACATCTTCTTCATAATCGATCTCCTTGACCGCGCTCGAGCCGGACCCGAGTAGTGTAGCCTCGAAACGGGCCCCGACGCAAGACTGACCGCCGACCGGTCGTTTTGATATCATCGGCACATGAAGCGCATCCTCGTCGGCGCCGTCCTCCTCGGTCTTATTCTTCGAATCTGTCCGGGAGAGCGCAGCGGCCTTGCCTGCCTGCTCGCCGGGTTTCTCTCGACGCTGCTCCTCCTCCAAGTCGGGCCGCGCTCCATCGCCGAAAAGGTCGGCATTCTCATGACCGTCTCCGTCCTCGCCTGGGTCTGCGGCCCGCGCGCGTCCCACGGCCAAAGCCTCATCGCCCATCTCTTCGGCTGGCTCACGGGCGGGACCGCGCTCGCCTTCTACCTTCACCCGCAGTCGGAGTAGCCCTCAGGAATCGGACTTTAAAGATCAGCGGAGGCTCGATAAAAAATGGCGCGAATACTCATCGTCGACGACGAGGACTACGTTCGGTCCCTCCTCAAGGATATGCTCGAGGGCAAGGGGTACGCCTTGGACCTCGCCTGCGACGGCGCCTCGGCTTTCGGACTCCTTCGCGACAACCCGTTCGACCTGGCCATCATCGACCTCACCATGCCGGTCATGAACGGCGTCCAACTGGTGCGGCTCATCCGCAACAATCCGAAGATGCGGGCCACCAAGATCATGCTCTGCACCGGCGCCGAGGTGCCCGAGGACGTCAATAAGGCCGCGGCCGCCGGCGTGGACGACTACATCATCAAGCCGTTCGACTCTAAAACGCTGCTGGATAAGGTCGCCAAACTGGTGTCTCCTTCAACTCGATGAGCGCGGAATCGAGATGGTGAAGCGCGTCCCTTTCCCGGGCTCGCTGTCGATGCGGATCGTGCCGCGGTGCAGTTCCACCAGCCTCTTGGCGATCGCCAAACCGAGTCCATAACTAGGCTCGCCGGCGGTGGGCCGCGCGCCGCCCTTGATGAATTCGTGGAAGATGACGGCGGATTCCGACTTCTTGATTCCCGGGCCTTGATCCTGCACCCATAACTCCAATCGGTCCGGCAAGAGCCGGGCCCCGACCGTGACGGTCGTCTTCGCCGGGGAGTACTTCACCGCGTTGCCGAGCAGGTTGTCGAGGACCTGCCGCAGGCGGTCGGGATCGATCCGGACGGCCCCGATGCCGGCGGGCACGTCCTCGCCAATGAGGATATCCTTGACGCGGGCGATGAGGCGGTTGTCCGTGACGGCATCGTCGATCAAGCCGGCGATATCGACCTCGCGCTGGTGCAGCTCGAGAATCCCACTCTCGATTCGGGACACGTCGAGCAGGTCGTCGATGAGCGTCAGCATCCGCTTCGAGGAACTCCCGACCAGCCTGAGCAGGGCCAACTGCTCCTCATCCTTGACCTCCTCGATCAGGGCCGAGGCGACCCCGGAGGTCACCGTCAGCGGCGTCCTCAGATCGTGCGAGACCATGCCCATGAACCGGTCCTTGGTCTTATTGAGCTTCGAGAGTTCCTCCGTCTGACGGGACAGACGCATCATCAGCCTCAGGACGAAGCCGTACAGGACGGCGACGAAGGCCAGGACGAGGAATCCCGCTAGGAGCAGCATCAAGGCGGTATTCTTCCTGATAGCGGTCTGCATCGATCTGGAAGGCAGGCTGACGCTGATGCCTCCCTGGACGTCTCCCTCCCGATATCCCTCGGAGACATGGCAACCCAAGCAGGAGCGCTCGACGCGGAGAGGCCGCATCAGGCGGTAGATCGGCGCGCCGTCCTTGATCGTCAGCTCCGCTCTTTCGTACGCGCCCAACTGGAATAATTTCAATGCCTCCGTCTCCCAAGCGTCCGCCCGGTTGGCGAGGTTCCGCAATCGAAGGCTGGTGATGTGGAACGAAAAGCCTTTGCCGGCCAGGGCGAGTTCGGAGATCTCCCGGGTCATCTCGTCCGGGCTCCTCAGGGTGAAGACCTTCCCCGTCGCTCCGCGGATGTCCGGATGCTCGAGGTATGGATTGGAAGACACGCCCGGCCCCTTCTCCACGAAGACCCCGCCGTAGCGGGCGTTCCAGCGCCTCGTCAGGACGATGAGGTCGAAGATCGCCGAGGCGTTCTGATATTGCTGCTGCTTCAGCATCCCCGCCTGCCTGTAGGCGAGTCCCACCATGGACACGCCGAGCGCCGCGAGGAAGACCGCCCCGATCGCGATCACCTGGCAGCGGACATCTCTGAGGCAGTTCAGCATGATCGAAATCTTAGCAAAGCGGCGGGGGCTCAGGACGCCGTCAGCGTCGCGTGGACCTTGTCCAGGAGAACGTCCGGCGTGAACGGCTTCATTAAGAAGGCCTCCGCCATCGGGGAGTGACTCTGAGGCGGCACGACCTGCTCGGTGTAGCCCGACATGTAAAGGATCTTGATCTCGGGGTGCAGGGCCTGGATGCGCAGCGCCGCTTCCGGGCCGCTCATCTTGGACATCACCATGTCCGTCAGCAGGAGACGGAGGGGCTCCTTGAGGAGTCCTTCGCAGATGGAGACGGCTTCCAGAGGATCGGCGGCGACGAGCACCGTGAACCCGTTCTGCGC
Organism: Elusimicrobia bacterium GWA2_66_18; assembly: GCA_001799675.1. Lineage (GTDB taxonomy): Bacteria > Elusimicrobiota > Elusimicrobia > UBA1565 > UBA9628 > GWA2-66-18. The sequence goes on along the minus strand of MGTX01000034.1, from coordinate 6,949 downwards.
GAGGGCGCGCCGCGCCAACTCCCGCACGGATGGATCGTCCTCCAGCACCAGGACGGTCCCCGCTCCCGCCGGGAGCGTCCCTTTCGGGACCACGGCCTGCGGCCGCTCGTCCTCATCCGGCGCCTTGGGCAGATAGATTTTGAACGCGGTTCCCCGTCCCGGCTCGCTGTCGACCTCGATGAAGCCCCGGTTTTGCTCGATGATGCCGTAAACGGTCGAGAGCCCCAATCCGGTCCCTTTGCCGGGCTCCTTGGTGGTGAAGAACGGCTCGAAGAGATGGGTCTGAACCTCCTCGCTCATGCCGCAGCCCGTGTCTCTGACGCTCAGCAGGACGTAGGACCCCGGCGGAACCTTGCCGTGCCGGTGGCTGCGGGCCTCCTTGAGCTCGATGGGCGCGCTCTCGACGACGATCCGCCCGCCCTGGGGCATGGCGTCCCTGGCGTTGACGGCCAGGTTCAAGATGATCTGCTCGAACTGGCCCTTGTCCATCTTCATCGCGAGCGGCTGCCCATGAGACATAAACACCAGATCGATATGCTCGCCGATGATCCTGCGCAGCATCTGATGCATTTCCCCGACCACGCCGTCGATGTCCAGGCGCTGAGGCAGGAACATCTGCTTGCGGCTGAAGATCAGCAGTTGTTTGGTGAGGGCGGCCGCGCGCTCGCCGACGGCCTTGATCTCCAAAACGTCGGCCCGGTTGGGGTCGTCGGACTTCAGATTCTGCAGCAGGAAGGAACTGTAGCCCGCGATGGCCGTCAATAGATTATTGAAGTCGTGGGCGACGCCGCCCGCGAGTCTTCCGACCGTCTCCATTTTTTGCGCCTGGAGCAGCTGCGCCTCGGCCTTGCGGCGCTCCGTCAGGTCGTGATGCGCGGCGATGTAGTGGCTGACGCGGCCTTGCGCGTCGCGCACGGGCGCGATGGTCAGCGCGGCGGCGTAGGTGCTCCCGTCGCAGCGGCGGTTGACCACTTCGCCGTTCCATACGGCGCCGGAGAGTATCGTTTCCCACAGCTTCGGATAGATTCTCCCGTCCGTGAGGCCCGACCTGAGGATGCGGGGATTCTTCCCGACGACCTCCGCGACGGTGTAGCCGTTCTGCCGGCAGAAGGCGTTATTGACGAAAAGAATCGAGCCGTCGCGGTCGGTGACGACGATGGCTTCTCCGGCGGCGTCAAGGGCGGCGGCCTGCAGCTTGATGAACTCGTGCGCCTTGAATTGCTGACCGATCTGCACCGCCATCCGGTTGAGATGCCGCGCCAGGTCGCCCAACTCGTCCCGCGACGCCGTCTCCAGCCGGACGCCCGAATCGCCGGCGGCCAGCCCCTCGGCCAAGCGTATCATGTCCGAGATCGCGGATTTGATGGACATATGAACGACGACGAAGAACCAGATCGCGGCGCCCAAAGCGAGCAGGGCTATGGCCGCGGCGAGGCCCCCCTTGTGGATATCCTCGGCGATTCGCGCCGCCAGGACGGCGTCAAGCTCGCGCGCGGTCAGACGGTAGACCGCGAAGACGGTGTCGATGGCTTCGGTGGCGATCCGATAGTATTCAGGGACCTTGATGTCGACGCGGTCCGCTCCTATGAGTTTTTCCCGGATGACCTCTTGGAAGACGTGAACGGCCCCATGACAGTGATCGAGGGGTCTGACCAGGCCGGATTGCAGGCTCGGTCTTTCCTGGAAAGCGACGTCGAAACCCTTGGCGTTCATGTCGGCGATGGCGAGGGCCTTGCCGCGCAGCACGATCAGCTTGGATCTCTCCGTCGAAAATTCCCTCGAAGAGACCGCCATGGCAGCGCCGATGGCCCTCTCCTGGCCCATGTACTCGCTCAGGGCGGGCAACAGCGTGATGATCGCGTTGGAGAGGTGGTAGCTGTCGAGTCGGGGATCGAGTATCAAGTTGGAGGTGTTCCCGACATGGATGACCAGGGAGAGGATCTCCGCGATCAGGGCGTTATGCGCGTCGAGGGTCCTGCGCGCGTCCATGCTCCGGACCTGGGCATTGAGCGCCCGAACTCTCTTCCTCAAGATGTCCCACCGCCCGGTCGTGCGCAGCCGCGGACCCAGCCTGCGATCCGCGGAGTCCACGGCCGCGACGTCGTCGGCGATTCGCGCCTGCTGGGCCGATAGCCTGTCTTTGAAGGAAGCATCGCCGCCCTGGAGCGCTACCGACATCGCCCGGTGCTGCTGCATATCCTGTAAAAGCTGCATCAGGGGGCGTCCGTACTCGATCCCCATCCTCTCCTGGCGCACGAACGTGATGCGTTCGTAAATGTCGCTAATCAGGAAAGAGGTCGTGACGATGAGGGGGATGAGAACGACGACTCCCAGCAGGATCGCCTTTTGTTTATACTTCATCCTGCCCAGCAGCAAGGCCGCCGGGCGCTGAAGGCTCCTCATCGCCGCCTCGCCGCTCATACCGGAGTATAGCCCCCCGCCGAGATCGGTATCAAGGGGTCTCGGATATCCATGTTCACGGGGGGCTACCAGACCCGGCAGGCTTTGGAACGGACCATGGGATCGGTCGGCCGGCAGGAGAAGGCCTTGGCGAACTCCGGCGAGTTCGACAGAGGGCCGATGACGCGCGCCCGCGGCGGCGAGTGCGCATCCACCTGGGCGAGCATGCGCGCGCTCTCCTCCGTGCGGTTCTGGCACCAGACCTGGGCGAAGCCCAGGAAGAGCCTCTGCTCGGGGCTGAAGCCCTCCTTATCGCCGAGCGCGGCCGCCGCGGAAGCCTCGAGTTCCTCCAGGGCCATGCGCGCCACGCGCACGCCGCCGTTGTCGGCGGTGTTCTCGCCCAGGGTGAGCTTGCCGTTGACCTTCACGCCGGCCGTCGCCTCATAGCCGGAATACTGGTCGGCCATGCAGGAGGCCTTCTCCTCGAAAGCCCGGGCGTCCTCGGGCGTCCACCAATCCGACATATTGCCGTCCTTGTCGAACTTTCGGCCCTCGTCGTCGAAGCCGTGGGTCAGTTCGTGGCCGATGACCACGCCGATGGCCCCGAGGTTGAAGGCCTCGTCGCCCGCGCGGTCGAAGAAGGGCGCCTGGAGGATGCCCGCTGGGAAGACGATCTCGTTGAGTTGGGGATTGTAGTACGCGTTGACCGTCGGCGGGGTCATCTGCCATTCCTCGCGGTCCACGGGCCGGCCGATCTTGGAGAGGCGGCGCTTCGTCTCGTAGCGCCGCGCGCTGAGCACGGACGCGAGCAGGTCGGCCCGGTCGATGACGACGCCCTGGTAGTCGCGCCACTGCTCGGGGCGGCCGATCTTCTCGACGAAGGTCCCCAGCTTCTCCAGGGCCTTCGCCTTGGTCTTCGGCGTCATCCAGCCCAGGCCCTCGATGTCCTTCTTGAACGACGCACGGATGGCCGCGGTCATCCGGTCCATCTTCCGCTTGCCGTCCGCGCCGAAAGTCTCCTCGGCGTAGCGGCGGCCCAGGTCGTGGCCGAGCGACTGGTCCGTCAGCTCCACGCAGCGCTTCCAGCGGGGCTTGAGCTCCTTGGCGCCGGTGAGCTTGCGGCCGTAGAAGTCGAAGTTCTCCGACGCGAAGTCGCCGGACAGCCAGGGCGCGGCCGAGCGCGCGACCTGCCAGCGCAGATAGATCTTCCAGTCGGAGAGCAGCGCCGAGGAGACCAGGGCCGAGAAACCCTCGGCGAAGGCGGGAACGGCGACGTTGAGCCAGGGCGACCGCGGCGAGCCCGTCTCGGCGAAGTAGCGCTCCCAGTCGAAAGCCGGAGCGAGCTTGGCCAGCTCCCCCGCGCTCATGCGGTGGTAGATCTTCTCGGGATCGCGCCGCGAGACGCGGTCGAGAGATGCCTGGGCGAGGGCCGTCTCCAGGCGCATCACCGCCCCGGCCTGCTCGGCGGCGGCCTTGGGATCCGACCCCAAGAGGCCGAACATCTTCGCCACGTGCCAGACGTACTGGCGGCGGATGATCTGAGACTTCGCGTCGTCCTTGAAGTAGTAATCGCGGTCGGGCAGGCCCAGCCCGCTCTGATCGAGCTCGCCGACGACCTGGGTCGAGTCCCGGTAGTCTTGGTCGGAGTCGTAGGAGAAGCCCGCGCCCGCGCCGGCGGCGTGCAGACGCGCCAGCAGGCTCGCCAGCCCCTGGACCGACTCGAGCCCGTCCACGGCGGCGAGGATATCCCGCAGAGGGTCGGCCCCCTTCTTTTCCGCCGCCCCCTCATCGAGGCAGGCCGCGTAGAGGTCGCCCATGCGCCGGTCGCCGGGCCCGCGCTTGGGCTCGTCGGCGGAGGCCTTCTCGAGGATGACCCGCAGGACTTCCTTGTTTCGCTCGGCCAGTTCGTTGAAGCGGCCCCAGCGCGACTGGTCGGGCGGAATGGGGTGGGTCTTCATCCAGCCGCCGCAGGCGTATTGATAGAAGTCGGCGCAGGGCGCGGCCGCGCGGTCCAACCCCGCGGGATCGAAAGAGGCGATGGGCGGCGGCGCGTCGGCGGCCGCGGCCGCGACGTATCCGGAGAGGATCAGGAGGGAGAGGGTCTTCTTCATGGGAGTTCTCACTTTCCGAAAATCATGCGCGCGGAGACGAGCAAGAGGAGCGCGCCGAAACCGCGTCTCAAGGTCTCCCTGGGCAGGGCCACGGCGATCTTGGCACCGAAGAGGCCGCCGAGGACGAAGCCCGCGCAGATCAGGAGCGCCGCGCGCACGTCCACGTAGCCGTTCTTATAGTAGGTATAGGCCGCCAGTATCCCGATGGGCGGCAGGAGCAGGACCGTGCTCGTCCCCTGGGCCATGTGCTGGGAGAAGCCGTAGAAGAGGACGAGGACCGGCACCAGGATGATGCCTCCGCCCACGCCGACCATGCCGCTGAGCACGCCGACGACCAGACCGAGGAAGACGAAGGAAAGGGCGTTCACCATCCGAGGATTATACGAGATAAAAGACACTTCCCGATCCCGAGATGATTCTCCGTCGGAAGATGTAAGAAATATCGTTGCTACAATTAGTGGCGGATACGGGGACGGCGAAGACGCGCCGGAGACGCCGACGGCCCGTGATATCCCCGGGCAAGAGTAGGCGCTCCGAGGAAGTAGGGCAGGGCGGCCGAAGAGACCGCCCTGCTTCGCTTTTGCGGAGCATGGCGCCGCATCCTTTTAAGCCCGACTTCAGCTTCCCTCAAGCCCCTCATATCTCCTCCGGGGCATACTCTCCCCGGGGGAGGACCCCGGGAGGAGACGATGGTCCATGCACGCGCCGGCGCGATACTGGTCCGCTACGAGGCCGCTCTTTGGAGCGTGTTGGGCTCCATGGCCTATCTCGCGCGCGACAACGCCAATCTGGTCTATCCCGACATCCTCTGGCTCTTCGCCGCGCTGCTGGCGGTAAGCCTGGGCTCGACCTGGGCCGTGCGCCTCTGGCCCCTGCGGGACTGGCCCCACGCCGTCTGCACGGTGCTCTCCTTCACCGTAATCGCCGCCATCCAGTCGAACTCGGGCGGAGCGCAGTCCAACCTCTGGGTCCTCTATCTTCTTCCCCTGTTCACCTCGGCTTTGCTCCTGAGAGGCCGGGAACTGGCCTGGCTGTCGGGAGGCGCCAGCCTTTGCGATGCGCTCCTCTATATGGGCCCGGACTCGGCCTGGGGCGCCTCGGTGGGCTTCGAGTTGGCGGTGAAGACCGGCGTCCTCTGGGCCGCGGCGGGTTCGACCTGGGTTCTGGCCGAGGGCGAGCGACGCGCCCGCGACCGGGCCGAGAGCCAGCGCGCCGAGTTGGGACGACTGGAATCCGAACTGCGCGCGGCCGAGATCTCGCGCGATCAAGACCAGCGCCTGGCCGCCCTCGGCTTGGCCAGCGCGGCCGCGGCCCACGACATGTCCACGCCCCTGATGGTCATCCGCGGCTTCGCGCGCGTTCGCCTGGACCAGACCGACCTGGACTTAGACCTCAAGAGAGACCTCGAGCACATCGACCGCGCCGCCGTCTTCTGTCAGAAGCTGGCTTCCTCCACGCTCATCGAGGCCCGAGGCGGCGATCCCGGCGGCCCCCGCCTGAGCCTTCTCAAGGCGCTGGAGAACGCCCTCGTACTTTCCGAGGAGGTCCTGCGCGCCAACCGGATCGCCCTGCGCCGAGACTACGATGACGGAGAGTTCCGGGTGCGCGGCCAAAGCCAGGACCTGGAGCGCCTCTTCCTCAACCTCATCGGAAACGCCGTCAAGGCGATGCCGGACGGCGGGACCCTGACCTTGCGGCTGTCCGCTTCCGCCCCCCCCGAGGGTCGATGGGCCGAGGTGAGCGTGGAGGACAGCGGCCCCGGCGTGCCCCCCGAAGTCCTGCCCAAGCTCTTCTCCCC
>MGTX01000034.1:0-628 GCA_001799675.1 Elusimicrobia bacterium GWA2_66_18 | reverse complement strand
CCTGCCGCTGGAGAGAACCGCGCCCCTAGGAGCGCCGCGCGAGGACGATCGCGTCGTCTCCCATGCGTGAGCGCGCGGCGAGGCCTGTCCGGAAACGACCTTGACATAGCGATGCTGAACTGTTACTTCATGTAGCGTGATCATGCGAAAGTTATTGCCGGTTTGCCTTGGGGGTTTGGTTGTGTTCACCGGCGCCCCAGCGACGTTGCCTGCGCAAGGCAGCGTCGAGAAATTGATCTACAGTCCGGCCTATCGCAAGATTATTCTCATGAAAGACCTGATCGCGGACATCCTCCCTCCCCCGGCCTACATCATCGAATCCTATCTGACGGCGCTGAGAGCGGTCGATGAGGCCGAACGAGAATCGCCCGATAAGGCGACGATCAACGCTTTGCTCGAGTATGGACGCCTCTTGAAGGAAGGCGACAGTTCCAAAGGCGAGACGGCCGGCTATTTCGAACGAATCCGCGCCTGGAAAAAGGACATCTCCGAGGAAAACGAGGGCTGGAAGGCGATCAAACACAACCTGGTCAAGGTCTCCTTCGAGCCGGCGAAAAAATTCTTCGAGATCCGGGACACGAAGTTCAATCCGCTGATCAAGGCCGGGAAGGCGGCGGAGGCCAAGAAG
>MGTX01000033.1:52972-77792 GCA_001799675.1 Elusimicrobia bacterium GWA2_66_18 | reverse complement strand
CCGACACCGATCATGGAGAGGTTGCGTATTATGGTACGTATCTACGTTGGTTCGAGATCGGTCGCACGGAATTGCTTCGCGAGCTTGGAGTTACGCAGAAAGACCTTGATTCTAAAGGGGTATTGCTTCCTGTGGTTGAAGTGAAATGCAAGTACGAGGCGCCTGCTAAATATGATGATGAACTTACCATCATAACATCTTTAGATAAAATAGGGAACAAGAGCCTGATCTTCGGTTATGAGGTTTTACGAGGCACATTGCTTCTTGCCAAAGGGCACACCGTGAACGTGTTTGCGAATGAGAAGGGATCTGTTGAGATGCCGCAAGAAGTAAGAAAGAAACTCAGCGCACACTGATCTGCGCGTCAAGCAGGGTTCTCATTTTTCCGCCCTTGGTTCTTACCCGAAGCATTCCCTCGCTGTTCACCCCTACCGCTTTTGCTGAGAACGTCCTGCTTTGCTCGATGATGGTGATGTTTTTTCCGAGTGTTGAGCAGTTCTTCTTCCACTCATCAAGGATCTTCTTGTGATCTCCTTTCTCGAAGTGAGCGTAATAAGGGATGAACGATTCGAGGATAAGACTTGCAAATCCCCTTGCGTCTTCCTTTCTTCCTGTTGCAAGGAAAAGGGATGTTGCCCTGCCGGAAATCTCTTTTGGGAAATCCCTCTGGTTGAGGTTAAGGCCGATTCCCACTATCGCAGTTATTCTCTGTGCGAACATGGTTTCTGTGAGGATGCCGCAGACCTTCCGAAGCTTGCCGTCCGCGCAGAGCGCGAGCACGTCGTTGGGCGGCTTGACCGAGGTCTCGATGCCGGCCGCCTCATGAAGCGCCGCGGCCGCGGCCGCGCCGCAGGCCAGCGAGAAGTCGGCCAGGCGCGCTGGAGCGAACTTCGGCCTCAGGAGCCAGGAGACATAGAGGCCGCCGGTCCGGGAGCGCCAGCGCCGTCCCATCCGGCCCCGTCCCGCGGTCTGTTCCAGGGCCCAGACGAGGGTCCCGGCCGGAGCGCCTTGCTCGGCGAGACGCCGCGCGGCCGATTGCGTGGAGGAGACGGTCTTCAGCCTCACGAGACGACGCACGCCTGGCAGCTTCAAGCCAGATCCAGGCCCAGGTCCAGGGCGGGGGCGCTGTGGGTCAGGCGCCCGATGGAAATGCGGTCCGGTCCGAGATCCGCCAGGGCCCGCACGGTCTTTAGGCTCACGCCGCCGGACACCTCGATCTTCGTGCGCGGCGCGTCGCGGCGTATGCGGCGGATCTGCGCGCGCAGGCGGGCTGGGCGCATGTTATCGAGCAGGAGGACCTCGGGTCTCAAGGCGAGGGCCCGCGCGATTTGGGCGGGCTCGTCGCATTCGATGATGAGCGGCGTCCCGGGATGGCGGCGCCTGAGATCCCGCGCGCCGGCCTCCAGGCGCTTTCCGAGATAATGGTTGTCCTTGAGCATGGCCGCGTCGTAGAGTCCCATGCGGTGGTTGACGCCGCCGCCGCAGGCCACGGCGTATTTGTCCAGGACGCGCCAGCCCGGGAGGGTCTTGCGCGTGTCGAGGATCTTCGCGCGCGTGCCGCGCACGCGGTCGACGTAGCGGCGAGTGAGGCTCGCCACGCCCGACATCCTCTGCAGAAAATTGAGGGCGGTGCGCTCCGCGCTCAGCAGGCCCCGCCCGCCCGAGACCGCCATCACGGCTCGGCCCGGGCGCACGCGAGCGCCGTCGCGCGCGAGGAGGCGGATCTTCGCGCGGGGTTCGCAGGCCCGGAAGACGGCGGCGGCGACGTCCAGGCCGCAGATGACGCCCGCCTCGCGGCTGACGATCTTTCCTCTGAGGGGAGTGCGCGCGGGCACGAAGAGCCTCGTGGTCAGATCCCCGGCGCGGCCCAGGTCCTCGCGCAAGGCCATGCGAACGAGAGGGGCGTAGTCCGAGGGACGAAGTCGCGGGATTCCCATGAGGCCATCATACCGCTTTGAGCGTTGACGCCTCAATCCGTGCTACATTCTCACATCATGAAAAAGATTGTGGCTTTCGTGCTCCTGGCCTCGGCCCTGCCGGCCCGCGCCGCGCCGGTCCTCTCCCGCGCGGATTTCAACCGTCTGGCCGCCCGCGCGGGCCTGCCCCTGTTTTGGAAGCCGGTCGCGTATGATACGGCCACCCTGCGCCCCGAGGATATCGCTCCCGTCGCCGACGCGGCCGCGCTTGCGCGCTTCGTTCGCGCGGGCCGCTTCACCGCGGAGTTCGACAAGGCCTACCAGGCCTTGCTCGAGGAGCGGCGCCGGGAGGCCGTGCGCAAGGAGCTTGACCAGGGGCGGCCGAACCTGATCCTCAGCGACTTGAGATCGTCGAGCGCCGCGGACCGCGCCCTGGCGCGCCATCTCGTCGCGGCCGGACGGATCATCGACGAGCTCTACGCGCTCCAGAAGGGCGGTCTGCGCTGGCGCGCGGCCCTGGCGCCCGGCGACGAGGCCGGCTTGGCGCTCTTCGAGCGAAACCACGGCCCCTGGTGCGAGGCTCCGGCGACCGAGCATGATCCGTTTTGCAATGCCGCGCCCGCCTTCCCGGCCCGCAAGTCGGACGCCTATCCGCAGAACCTCTCCCAGGACGGGGCCATGTGCGACATGCTCAAGGCCCGTCCCGACGGCAAGTCCCTCCTGGACCCCTTCACGGTCGTGCGCGAGAAGGCCGGACGTCTCGTGGCCGTGCCGTTGATCGAGGTCTACGGGCCTCAGATGAGGAAAGTCGCCGTCGAACTGCGTGCCGCCGCCGACGCCCAGGGGCCCGACGAGGCGGCCCTCAAGGCCTACCTTTTGGGAGCCGCCCGGGGATTCGAGACCGGGGACTGGGCCGACGCGGACGAGACTTGGTCGCGCATGGGCAGCCGCAACAGCCGGTGGTACCTGCGCGTCGCCCCCGACGAGGTCGAGTTCGACCCCTGCCAGGAGAAGGCGGGCTTTCACGTCTCCTTCGCGCGCATCGACGCCGCCTCGCTCGCTTGGCGGGACAAACTCACGCCGATCCGTCAGGAGATGGAGGATTCGCTCGCAGCGCTCATCGGCCCTTCCTATCAAGCGCGCCCCGTCGCTTTCGCCCTGCCAGACTTCATCGAGATCATGCTCAACAGCGGAGACTCCAGGCCGCCTCTGGGCGCGACCATCGGCCAGTCCCTGCCCAACTGGGGCAAGGTCGCTTTGGAGAACCGGCGTCGCACCGTGGTCATGACCAATCTCTACGAGGACCCGGACTCCAAGAAGACGGCGCGCCTGAAGGCCGCCGAGCTCCTGGACGCGGAGGCTCTCAAGAACTATCCGGCCGACAAGGAGGCCGGCCTGGTGGGGACCATCCTTCACGAGGCCGCGCACAACCTCGGACCGCACAGCGATTCGCGCGTGCGCGGCCGCGCTCCCGCCGAGATCTTCGGCGGGAGGCTGGAGGGGGTCCTTGAGGAGCTCAAGGCCCAGACCGGGGCCCTGTGGTACGCGGCTCTTCTGCGCCGCAAGGAGATGCTCTCCGAGCTTCAGGTCCGCCGGCTCTACACCCACGAACTGGCTTGGTGCTTCGGCCATATTGCCAACGGCATGACCACCGACGGCGGCGCGCCCAAACCCTACAGCCAGTTGGCGGCGGTGCAGATCGGAAGCTTCGTGAAGGCCGGCGCGCTGGAGTGGACGGCGGGCCCGGACGGCATCGAGCGCTTCCGCGTCGACTATGAGCGCCTGCCTCTCGCCATCGAGGCTTTGATGAAGGAGGTCGGACGCATCAAAGCCTCCGGCGACGTCGACGGGGCCAAGGCCCTGGTCGACGGCTTCATCGGCGGGCCCGGGGCGGAACTCGCGCGCACGGCGAAGATCCAGGAGCGTCTGAGGCCGTACCCCAAGGAGAGCTATTCCTACTCGGTTCTAGACTGAGCGCGCATTCGAGGAGATTCCATGACGATGCAAGAGCTGGGCCGTTTGCTGGGAGCCGCCGTCAAGGGCGAGGCGGACTACGAGATCCGGGGCGTGCGAGACGTCGAGCGTCTCGCGCCGGAGCAGGCGCTCGAAGAGCACTTTCTCTATTTCATCGAATCCAAGGCGGTCCTCAAGCGCCACCCCCTGGCCGCGCAGTCGGGGGCCGTCCTGACCACGGCGACGCTGGCCGACGACTTCCGGCGCGCGCTGGTCGTCGAGGGAGACGCGCGTCTGGTTTTCATTCGCCTGCTCGGGCATTTCAACAAGGCCCCGAAGTTCCCGGCGGGCGTCTCGTCCCAGGCCATCGTGGACTCCACGGCCCGCATCGGGCCGGGCGCTTGCGTGATGGCGGGCGCTACGGTGATGGCGGGGGCGGTCGTGGGCGAGCGCTGCACGCTCTACCCGGGAGTCGTGCTCGAGCCCCATGCCGAGGTCGGCGAGGGCGCCGTCCTTTATCCCAATGTCGTCGTGGGCCACCACTGCGTCGTGGGTCGGCGCGGGATCATCCACGGCGGGACCGTGATCGGCGCCGACGGCTTCGGCTTCTACGACGAAAAGGGCGGGCGCCATAAGGTCCCGCAGATCGGCAACGTGGAGATCGGCGACGACGTGGAGATCGGGGCGAGCTGCACCATCGACCGCGCCACCATCGAGGCCACCCGCATCGGAGACTTCACCAAGATCGACGACCAAGTCCATATCGGCCACAACTGTCGTCTCGGCCGGTACATCTACATCGCGGGCAACACCGGCCTGGCGGGCTCGGTCGTCGTGGAGGACGGGGTCATGATCTCCGGCATGGTGAGCGTCAAGGATCATCTTCATCTGGCCAAGGGCTCCATCGTCATGGGGATGTCGGGCCTGGCCCAGGACACGGAGCCGGGGCAGGCCTATTTCGGCACCCCCGCCCGGCCGGCGCGCGAGGCGCACAAGATGAATTCCGCTCTGGCCAGGCTCCCCGGCCTGCTGGCGCGTCTGAGGCATCCGGACGCTGACTAACCCTCCCAAAGGACCCGGAACTCAATAGGCCCATCAACCCTGATTTTTTACCCCTATGGGCTCAATCAAAATAACCGGAATTCGTTCAAAATAGGAGAGACGTTGAGTGCGCCGGGTCAGGGGGTAGGACGAATGAAGAGAAACAAGGTCGCCATGGCGGGACTGCTCGCTTTGGCTGCCGCCGTCGGGTCCGATCTCTCCTGGGGAGAGACGGGATTTGGCGCAGGCCGGAGCATGGACTCCAGGGACGCTTTGATAGAAGCCAGGGAGAGCGAGGCCCCGTCTGCTCCCGAGCTCGTTCGGGCGGACTACGCGGCGGGAAACGCTCCGCCGGCCGGCGAGCCGAAGATGCCGGTCGAGTGGGTTTCCATCGGCGGAGGGAAGTTCATGATGGGGACAGATGACGACGACGACGCCAAGCCGATCCATGAGGTCGACATCCCGACTTTTGAGATGTCCAAGACCGCGGTCACCGTGGAGCAATACTCGGAGTGCGTGACCAAGGGCCAGTGCACGCAGCCGGACGCCGGTGACGATTGCAATTGGGGAAATACGGGCCGGCGGCGCCACCCTGTCAACTGCGTGAATTGGAAACAGGCGAACCAATATGCCCAGTTCAAGGGCGCGCGGCTGCCCAGCGAGTCCGAGTGGGAGTATGCGGCGACCAGCGGGGGCAAAAGCTGGAAGTATCCATGGGGCAACGAGGATGCGACCTGCGAGAGGGCCGTGATGTTCGGCACCGGCGGCTATGGCTGCGGCAGCGAAGGGACGATGCCGGTGTGCTCGAAGCCCGCTGGAAACACGACGCAGGGCTTGTGCGATATGGCGGGCAACGTCTGGCAGTGGGTGCAGGACAAGTATCAGAGTTCATATGCCGGTGCGCCTGCGGATGGCGGCGCGTTTACCGAGGCTTCGGGCTCGCTCCGGGTTATCCGTGGCGGCTCCTGGTGCAGCGCTGGCTACCTCCGGTCCGCTCGCCGCTACAGCGTCGACCCGGGCGTTCGCGGGTACAGTGTGGGGTTCCGCCTCGCGAGGTGACGAATCGGACGGCGATGAGGTAGAATCGCAGCCGCTTGCGAAAAACCCTCGCTGGTCCGCTCATCGGCCTCGCGGCGCACGCGTTCTTGGGCGGCGCCGACCTGGCGCCCGAGGCGCGGCGGCTGGCCGGCATCCTCGCGTGCACCGTTTGGTGGTGGATGACCGAGGCCATGCCGCTGCCGGCGGCCGGGCTGATCGCGTCATCTTTTTGCGTCGCCTTCGGCGTCGCGCCCGCCAAACGAGCGATGGCTTCCTACGGCGACCCCGTGATCTTCCTTTTCATCGGCTCCTTCTGGATCGCCGAGTCCATGTCCGCGCACGGCCTCGACCGGCGGTTGGCGGGGCATGTGCTTTCCTGGCGTTGGGTCAACGCCAGCCCGCGCCGGCTCCTGATCGGCTTCGGGCTGCTCGCGGCCCTCATCTCGATGTGGGTGTCGAACACAGCCACGACCGCGATGCTGCTCCCCGTCGTTCTCGGCGTGCTCAAGGATCTTCCCGGCTCGGCGCGCGATCCCCGCCTGGAGTCCCGGCTCCTCCTCATGCTGAGCTTCGCCGCCTCCGTCGGCGGGCTGGGCACCCCGGTGGGGACCCCCCCGAACCTCATCGGCATCGGCATGCTGCGCAACCTGGCGGGGATCGACATCTCCTTCGCCCGTTGGTGCGCCCTCGCGCTGCCCATCACCGCGGCGTCGCTCATCTTCATCGGCTTCGTGCTGTCGCGCGGCATCCCGAAGCCCGCAGGCTGGAGCAAGCTCGAGGCCGAACTGCGCGAACGCCGCGCGCGGCTGGGGCCGTGGAGCCGGGGAGAGATCAACACGGCCCTTGCGTTTTACGTCGCGGTCGCGCTATGGCTGGGCGCGCCGCGGCTTCCGGAGGGCACGAGCGCCCTGCTCGCGGCCGGCCTGCTCTTCGTGCTTCCGCTCTCCGACGGGGGGCCCACCCTCACCTGGCAGCGCGCCGCGCGCGCCGATTGGGGCACGATACTGCTCTTCGGGGCCGGGATGAGCCTGGGAGGACTCCTCTTCGACACGAAGCTGGCCGAGACGCTCGGCGTTTGGGCGGTCGGGCTGCTGGGCTTGAGGACGCCACTCGGCATCGCCGCGCTCGCCTCGGCGTTGGCCCTCCTGGTCAGCGAGCTGGCATCGAACACGGCCTCGGCCAATGTGACGGTGCCCGTGGCCCTCGCGCTGTCCAAGGCGGCCGGCGTGGCCCCCCAGTTCCCCGCCCTGGCCGCGACCATGGCGGCCAGCTTCGGCTTCCTGCTGCCGGTGTCGACGCCGCCCAACGCCCTCGTCTACGGCACCGGACGCGTTCCCCTGCGCGAGATGATGCGCTACGGTCTGCTCCTCGACATCTTCGGCCTTTTCGCGGTCCTGGCCGGCCTCTCGCTGTACGGTTAGCGCCGCTTCCCGCGACCGGAAGGCCTACGGCGGGAAGGTCTTAAGCCCCATATCCATATAGGTCTTTTATCCCAGGCGAAGCCTGATGTGTTCTGTTATCTTGGCGTGGAACGCGAAAGTCTCCTCGATGTTTTGGGGATTCTTCTGTAGCTGGCTGGATTGGCGGCTGGGTATCCACGACGCGGCCTTAACCGCGTGTGTCCAGAGGAAGCGAAGCGGGGCGCAAGCCTTGCAATCGCTTCCTTTTCGTGTTTTTGGGAGAGCTAAAAATGCGAAGACTATCAACGAGTCAGTGGGGAGCGGGTTGGGCTCTCGTGGCGGCCATCGGCATAGTCGGAATCTGTAGTGGGACGTCTTATTCCGTGTCTCTTGAAGATCAGCAACAGTTGGCCGGCACCCTCGTGACCAAGGCGAAGGAACTGGTCGGGCGGGTTCGGGCGGATGTTTTCCGATGCGAAGAGGCAAAGACCGCAGATATCGAGGCCGGTCCAACCTGGATCCAGAGAACCGTCGTTGATAAGAAGAAATCCAACGTGACCGTCAAAGGTCGTGGTGGCGAGTATAATCTCCCCATCAAGCAATGGGAGGAAGGGGTGCTGATCACTAAGGATGAAAAGACGGGCGCGGAAGTCCGGCATGATTTCCTATATCCCATTTTTGACTACGCCGCCTCGAAGATGTTGATTCAAGGTGATAATGCCCTCTGCTGGGAAGTCTGTAGAGAGGCTTGCGATGGCTATGGCGTCTGCCACTCGGTGTGCTGGTGGAAGTGCGCCTCGCAGGGCGGTCAAGGCGATCCTAGAAAGCCTTGACCGGTGGGGGCTATTCCTAAAGTTTAACGCCGATCAGCGAGAATAAATACACGGCGGCCGCTCCGATTGTTCCGTTCACTAGCGCTGATACGAGTTCCCAGCCCGGCAGGCTCGTAGTCGAATGACTAAAGTCTGCAAGGGCATGCCAGATAAACAGGGAAAGCAGCGAGCGAGTTGAGAGATAGTATCGGTTGAGAAATAGGTTGGCCAGCAGGAACGCGATCGCGGTGAACCATCCCTGGTACACATGGTAGGAGGAGATGAGGACAGCGGCCGCAACGACGGTTGCCTTGCGGCCCGCGCCGAATCGTTGAATCTGAGTCAGCAAGTAGACTCTCATCACTTCTTCCGAAATCCCATTGACGAAGGAGAACACGGCGTTCAGGGCTTCCTGGTCCGGCGTTGTCGATCGGAACCAGGCGAGGCTCGGACTTTTGATGTGAGCGAGAGACGCCAGCACCGACCAAAAGTCAAAAAATAGATAGTAGCCGAACCAAATCCCAACGCCGGCGAGAACTTGCTGATATATTGGGATATCGCGGGCGACAATACGCGCGTCTTTAGGGAGCAATCCTCCTTGCGACAGCATGTAGGCGGCGAGCAGGCCAAACTGTAGCGAGCCAAGGAGTTGTTGAATGAATCCCCAGAATGAATAGAGCTGGGCGTGCCTAATCTCCGGCGGCAGAGAGGTAAAGTTTGCGGCGATGGCCGGCAGTATCGCCACTGTGATGAAAACCGCGAACCGCGCGGCATCCTCATTGATGAGCAACCCTCGGCGTTTCTGGTCCTTGAGGGAGCGGTTGGAGGTCATCATCTAGGCTGGTTTCAGAACCGCGATGCCTAAACCGGGGGTGATCGCTGACTCTTTAGGTTTATCAGTCATAAACCGGGTAGGTTATTTTAGCCTATTTATAAATGCGTGACCTCCGAATCGTGTCATTGATTGGTTCACGAGCCCTGGCGTAGCTTCCCGCGGCCGGAAGGCCTACGGCGGGAAGGTCTTAAGCCCCTGGGCAGGATCGTCCTTGTCCTTTCACAATAGAGTCATGCTCCGGTCCATGCTGGCGGCGTTGCTCCTGGCTTTGCCGCTGTCCGCCCAGGTCGTCTCGGTCAAGACCCCGGCTTCCGTCTTGACGGGCGCGGCGGGCGTCATCTCATGCCCGGCGCCCGCGACCGGCCTGGCGCCGTCGCTTTCTCCCGCGTTCGCCCTTCAGCCGATCCAAGCCGCGGTCCAAACATTCAGCGACGAACGCCGCTCGATTGCGTCCGCTCTGACCGGCTTGTTCGACGGCGCCGTCGCGGCGGGCGATCCGGCGAGTCCGATCCCCGCCGCGGGCGTTCCCGTCCGGGCCCTCGAGGATATCCATCAGCTCAAAGTCGGCTCCTACAACGTCGAGAACCTCTTCGAGCAGGTCGGTTCGCATGTTCCCGATCCGGCCAATCCCGGCAAGCTGAAGAAAGTCTCCGACTCGAAGCCCAAGCCCGAGTGGGCGCTCCGCGAGGAGGGCAAGATCATTCTCGAGAACGACCTCGACATCGTGACTTTGGCTGAAGTCGAAAACATCTCCGCTCTCCGGGCGTTCAACGACCGTTTCCTCGAGGGCAAGTACCGAGTGTACTTGATCGAGGGCAACGACGAGCGCGGCATCGACATCGCGTTCCTGGTCAAGAAGGACCTTCCGTTCCAGATCGAGCAGCGCAGCCATAAAGAGGAAACCTGGGTCGACCCGGTTCTCGGCGGCGGGCCGAGAACCCTGTTCTCTCGCGACCTGACCTCTCTCATCGTGCGCGTACCCGGCAAGGTCCAACCGCTGTTCGTTCTGTTCGGAACCCACTACAAATCAAAACGGGATCGCGACGAGCGCGATCCCGAGTCTGTCATCATGCGCACCGCGCAGGTTCAGCGCACCGCGGAAATCATGGCGCGCTACCGCGACGAATTCAGCGAGGACGTACCGATGATGATCGCGGGAGACTTCAACGGCGCGGTTGGAGAAGAAGCGATCTACACGCCTCTATTCGAGGCCGCGGGCCTCACCGACAGCTTCGACGCCTCGCCGAACCCGGCCTCAAAGGAAGACCGCATCACCCACAGCTATCATCCTCGCGGCGGCCCCGCGCACTACGCTCAGATGGACGCCGTGCTTGTGTCGAAGTCCCTGCGCGGCGCGGTGCAGAGCGTGAAGGTTTATCGCTATCGGAACCCCGACGGCGCCGTGCGCCCGATCCCGAAGACCTATGAGGAGCGCGAGCGCAATCCGTCCGACCACTTCCCGCTTCTCGTCACGTTCGATTTCACGCCGATTCGCGAAGGTCCCAAAGGCCTTGGGCCCAATGGGTCCCTAAAAATGACACCAAAGGTCCCATGAGTCCGGATGCCGGTCCGCGGTATAATAGCCGTGCCGGCTCGCTGCCATTCGGAGGAATACCCTCGATGTTCCATAAGCCCATCGCCTCGATCGTGTCGGCCGCCGTTCTCGTGGCCGGACCCGGACATCTCACCCTCTTCGCCGCCGCGCAGACGATGACGCGCGGCGCGGTGACCGGAGTGTCCGCGACCCCGAGGATCGCGGCCGGACTCAACGGTTCCGTCTACGGAGCTTCTTCTTATATTCCGACCTTGACGCCCGGCGCGCTGGCCGTCCCGAGCTTGAATGTCGCGGCGAACCCAGCTTTAGTTCCAGTTGCCGCCAAGACCCAGGTCCCCGTCGTCGCGAAGGCCGCGCCCGTGACGGCCCAGGACATGTCCCTCGCCGTGAGCGCCCTTCAGGAAGAGAATGGAGACGTCGCCAAGAAGGATGCCGCGCTCAACGCGCTGTTCGAGAACTCGACGGGGGCCGACCTGGAGACCCCCGAGGAGATGACGCGGCGCGTCATCGGCCAACTCAACGCGCGCAAGCCGGTGTACAACCGCAAGGTTCAGTCAGCCTTGGCGCTCGTTGAGAAGTTCCGCCGGAAGCTGTCATCGAAAGAGGCCCGGATCGCCAACTACGAGAAGATCATCACCGCTGTTCGCTCGGACTTCAACCCGCCCGGCGGCAGCCTGGAGGCGCGCATGATCGAGCGGCTGGAGGCCCTGAGAGCCTCGGTCCCATCCTCCAAAGAGCAGCTCGTCCTCGCCGAGAAGGCGCTCCAGGTCATTCAAGAGGAGCGAGCGCGTTTCGTCTCAGATCGAAAGGAGGTCCTCGCCCAAATCCAGGCCGACCTCAACGAGGACTCGCTG
This sequence comes from Elusimicrobia bacterium GWA2_66_18, assembly GCA_001799675.1. Taxonomy (GTDB): domain Bacteria; phylum Elusimicrobiota; class Elusimicrobia; order UBA1565; family UBA9628; genus GWA2-66-18. The sequence goes on along the minus strand of MGTX01000033.1, from coordinate 66,388 downwards.
AAGAACCGGGCGGTACAAGACGAGATCGCCAGGCGCAAGGCCGCCAAGAAGGACAAGCAGCAGGCCGGCGGCCTGCTGCTCCAGGACGGATTTGCCTGGACCACGCGGCTGGCTTACGCCGCCTTCGGCTTGGCCGGCCTTCTCATGCCGCTCGGGGTCAACGCGATCTATTACAACTTCTTCGCGCTCCTCTCCGTGATCATCGCGGCCTCTATCGGCGAAAAATATAGACTCGTGCCGAAGCCGGTCCTCGGCTACGTGCTGCTGCGGGGGCAGACTGTTTTCTGGGGCGCGCTGTTGACGACGATCTTCCTGCTCCCCTTCCTGCCCTTCACGACGGCGTTCTTCGGCGCGCTGCTGGGATACACCGCGCTTGAGACCGCGCTGAAGTTCTTGCTGAAGAATGAGCCGGCTAGGATGACGCCGTGAGGGACAGGCCGTCGGGGGAGATCGTCAGCCGCCGTCCGTCGCGCAGGCCGCCCTCCCCGATATCGTAGCCCAGCAGGTACTTGGCCAAGGCTTCGATGACGATGGCCGCGGTGTAGGCCCGCGACCGCCACTGGGCGAGGTCCTGGAATGAGGCCGAGAAGAAGAGGCCGGAGCTCCACTTGTAGGCGGTGGCCCGGCTCGATGCGCGCAGCTCCGGATTGCGTATCTTATGCGGCCGCCCGCGGTTGAGCAGGAAATCCACGCCCTCGCCAAGGGCCCTGTCGTAGCGCTTGGCTTCCCCGATCTCGGCCGCCAGCTCGCGTCCCATATTCAGAAGGGTCGCCACTCCGAGGGCCGTGGACAGATCCAAACTCGCGTCGCGCCCTCCCGGGAAGGCGCCCCTGTCGCGAGGCTTGGCCTCGGCCAAAGCATCCCGCTCGTCGAGGATATCTCGCAGGAGTCTCTGCAAGGCCGCGCGCAGGCTCGGATCGCGCGTCCCCCCGTCGCGAAAGGCCCGCGAGGCCACGTAAGGGAACATCATGTTCTGGGGGTAGTAAAGGCCCGCCGCGCCCCCAACGCCCTGCTCGATCGCCTTGACGAGGAGCGCCACGGCAGATCGATAGCCCTCGACTTCCGTCTTTCCGGCCAGGCCCAGCGCGAGAAGCACGTTGGCGTTGACCACCGCGTCGACGTTGTTGACTCCGAGCGGAAGAACCCCCGCCTGGGGCTGCGCGAACACCGGCGCGCTTTCATCATGCAGCCAGGTCAGATAGGCCCCGGAATTCTTCCCTTTCCATTGGTCCCTGCCATCCTCTTTGTCTCGCCCGATATCCCTGAAGGCGACGATTCTCTCCAGAGCCGCGATGTCCAGGGGGGAGGCGTTCGGATCGGCCGCGGCCGGCCCCCGCTCGGCGGCCTGCAGAGCCTGTATGGCCAAGGTCATGGCCGTGTCGTCGGCGTCGTTGGGCACGTTGAACAGGGCGTCGCTGCCGGCCGGGTTCTCCTTGCGGTCGTAGACGCGGCGCACCCAGTCGAACGGCGGCATCGCCAGGCCCTTGGTGAAAAAAGAGAACAAGGCGCCCAAGACCGGATGGCGCGTCGGGATCGTCAGGCGGTCCAGGAAATCGACGGATATGTTCAATGGGCCGACCCGGGTGGCGGCGCTGCGCGTCCCCGGCAGTTCGCTCCAGAAGCTGTAGGCCGCTCCCCGTTTGAAGGAGGATAAATTCTCGACGGCAAGCCGGCGCATCCGGGTGATCGCGCCCTCGCCCTCGGCCCGCGCCGGGTCCTGAAGCAAGAAAAGAGGGAAGGCGATGGCCGAGGTCATGAAGGAATTGGAATCCGGGACGCTCAGGACGCTGCGCCCCCGGGTTCCCAGCAGGCCCGGCAGGAAATGGATGTCGCTCATCCATTCCCCGATTTTATTGCGGATTCTAGCCCAAGGCGGGGCGGGGATGGAAAGAGTGAGATCGGTGAAGGGAATATTGATGAAAAGGCGCGACCGCGCCCCGTCGCCCGTATCGGAGGAATCGTACTCGCTGGACCTTCTCCCGGGACGATCTCGCACCTGCATGTCCTCCAGGAAAAGAAGCGCGCCTCGCAGCGCCTTCTGCAGCCGGGAGTCCTGCAGGCGCCTGCGCAGCGGCTCGGGACCGGCGGCCGAGGCCGCCACCGCCGCAGCCGAGGCGTCCTGCGAGACCGCGACCTGCTGGAGATCGAAGGTTGAATCCAGCGCGGCGCCGAGCTTGCCGTCGTCGGTTCCCGCGGCCATGACGCCCTGAGCCGCTTCGGCCAAGGCCGTCTCGGTCAAGGCCGTCTCGGTCAAGGCCGTCTCGGAGACGCCCGCCGGGGCCGCGGCCGGCAGAGGCGCGCTTAGGCCCGGTGAATGAAGCGGGAGCGTGGGGATTGCGGCGGACCGCGGCAGGGGGAGGCCGACCGCGCCTGCGGCCGGCTTGACGGTCCGAGCGAGGGTCTGCGCCGCGGCTTCACAACTCGGCGCGAAGGCCGCCAAAACCGGCGCGAGCAGAACGGCAGGGATATTTCGCCTCATGGGCGTCACGCTATCATAAGGCTATCGGCCGGGTGATGAGCCCCATGGTCCATAGGACGGCGGTCTTTCGGCCCTCTGCGCGAATGGGCCCTCTGCCCTGCGTGAGCGGTTAAATTATATCCTTGCGGGGATATGAGGCGGTTCCTTGTCGTCGTCCTCGCGGCGATCGGCCCTCCCGGGGCCGCCGCCGCTTCCCGGACGGCTTTCCCAAAGGTCGAAACGGGCTGCCTTTATGAGCGCTACAGCGCGTCCGGCGACGGCGGTGTCTGGTGGGCGAACTCGACCGTGCCTCTCAGCGGAACCTGGGCCGCTTTGCTGGGAGGGGAATCCGTGCGCCGCTTCGGCCGCAAAGACTCTTCAGGACTCGCCGGGCTGTCCTACCGGGGAGAAAAGAACGGCGGCTACCTCCAATTGAGAACCGCCCCGGATGCCGCGGTCGTTCCCCGATTCGCCGCGGAAGGAGTCTGGGATCAGTCGCTGGCCAAAGGCCTCTACATCGAGGGCTCCCTGAGGTACTCGGACTATGTCCCCGCGCGCGTCTACGCGCAGTCCGCGAGCCTTTACTGGTGGCCCTGCGCCTGGGCTGAACTTCTCGGGAAGGGGACGGCATCGACGACGGAGTTTCGCCGCGCCGCCGCGACCGCAAACCCCGGCTTCCTGCTCCTAGCCAACCTCTTCCCGCGAGGAGAAAACCTTCGCTTGACCCCGTCCATCGGCTATTACGAGGAGCCTTTCGAGGCGGGATCTCCAGGCGCCTTGAATTCTTTCAACGCGGTGATCTACCACATCGGGCTCGGCTGGCGAATGGGGGAAGGCTGGGAGTTCAAACTGGACGGCGAGTACGAGAGCCGCAGCATGCATTCGTTTGTGCGGCGCGGCCAGGCCGCCGTCGCGTACAAGTTTCGGCGTTAATCCGCTTTATCCAGCCCCTGCCTCTCCAAGAACCCCCACGGATTCCCGGCTCGAAACGCATCCAGCATACCGACGAGCCTGGCCAAGGCGAGCATCTGCCTGTAACCCAGGTTCTCAAGGATGGAACTCAGGGACAATGTCATCAAATCCCTCACCCGGGGATAGCGATGCAGCGTGAATTCTTCCAGCAGGATGGACAATAAGGAAAGATTGATCCCCATGGCCACCGTGAGCAGGAGAAACGCCGCGACCACCTTCCATTGGAGCGACCCCAGACAAAACGCCGCCAATAGGACGAAGTAGCCAAAAACCTCCATGAGAGGGCTCATGAGTTCCACGAACCAGAAATAGGGCATCACCACGACGCCGAGCAGGCCGAACCTGGGATTGAGGAGCATGGGCAGATGCCGGTAGAGGGACTGGGCCAACCCCCTCTGCCAGCGATTCCTTTGCCGCCAAAGCATGCTTAATTTTTCCGGCACTTCCGTCCAGCACACGGGGTCCGGGATGAAATCGATGTCGCAAGCTTGCCCTTTGCCTCTCAATTCGTGCTGCAAGCGCACCACGAGCTCCATATCCTCTCCGACCGTCGTCCTATCATAGCCCTTCACTTGGACGACGGGAGCCTTCCTGAAAAGGCTGAAGGCGCCGGAAAGGACGGGCAGGCTGTTCATCCTGGCCCAGGCGATCCTTCCGGAAAGGAAGGCCCGCAAATACTCGACGGCCTGGAAACAGGGGAGCCACTGCCGAGGCAGGCGCACGCTGCGGACCACCCCGTGGGATATGAAGCAGCCGTTGGCCACCCGGACGATCCCCCCCACGCCCACGACCCCGGCGCGCTCCATGAAAGGCAGAGCCACCCGCAGCAGCGCATCGCGTTCCAGCATGGAATCCGCGTCCACGGAGCAAAACAACGGGTATTTCGACACGTTGATGCCCGCGTTCAAGGCGTCCGCCTTGCCTCCGTTCTCTTTGTCCACGACCACAAGCTCGGCCCAGGGGACGGCCAGTTTCGAGGCGTATATCCCCCGCACGTCGCGGGTATCGATGGTCTGATGATAGATCCGCTTGGTCTTGCTGAGCTTGAACGCCTGTATCAATTTTTCCAACGTGTCGTCCGTGGAGCCGTCGTTGATCACGATGATCTCGAACTCCGAGTAATTCAGCTGGAAGAGGGACTTGACGCTGGAGACGACGCTCACCGCCTCATTATAAGCCGGGACGATGATGGATATGGGCGGGGCGAGATGGGATTGGGCTATTTCGTCCAAATCCCGATAGCTCATGCGGTGGACATGCCGCAAAATGGATCCGATGGAGATGACGAACAAGACGAAATAGAAAAAATTGAGCCCAAGGAGATAGATCAGGACGAATACCTGCGATTTCGCCAACGCGGCCTGAAGCCAGGGCAGGAGGATCAGCGGACCCTGCCTGAGGAAAGCTCGTCAAGCCATTGAGCGGCCATATCCCGGGAGAACCGATCTGGGTGCGCAAGACAGCCCTCCAGGGCGGCTTTGCCCTCCCCGCCAAGAGACGCCAGGGCTTCCCCGGCGTTGAAGCGAACCCACCAGGCCTGGTCTTCCAGGCAGGCAACGAGACGGGGCATATTTTCAACGGACCGCAATTTTCCTAAAGCCCAGGCGGCCTTGGCCTTGGCCTCCCAAGCCGGGTCCCTCAGGACCCGGGCGATGCTCGGCGCGGCCGCGATATCTCCGATCTCCGCCAAAGCTTGGCAGGCGGCTATCCTCGCTTCCAGGTGTTCTGATGACAGGAAGGGCGCGATGAGAGAACCCGCCGCCTTGTCTTTCATATGGCTCAGAAGCCGGATGGCCAGAACCTGGACTTGGAGATCCGGCCTTTGCAAAAGCTCCCTCAACACCGGGACGGCTCTAACTCCCAGCTCCTGGATCACGTTGGTCAGGCTCAAGGCGGCCAGCCGGGAATGCGTGGCGAGAGCTCGGACGATCTCCTCCACGGCCCTGATTTCCCCCATGTGACCCAGCGCCCGAACGGCGACCAGCCGCACCTCCAAGGAAGGGTCGCGCAGGGTTCGGATCAGACTTGGGATGGCCTTCACGCAAAGCATCTGTCCCAGGCGCCGGGCCGCCTGCGCGCGCACCCACCAGCGCGGGCTTTGAAGACGCCGTATCTCGTAGTCCGCGAATCCCTCTTGCTGGAAGATGAGATACAACCCCTCCAAACCGAAACCGCTCATGCTTTTCGACCACTTGAATAGGGAGTTCTCGACGATCCTCCAATCCCCGATGCGGCGGCCGGCGCCGAACACGGACTGAGGAATCGCCCCCGCTTCCCGAGTGACCGCCTGCAAGATGAGGGGGAGATAAAAGGCCTCCCGTTTCTCCGAATAGGCCGCCCAGGCTTGACGCAGCCGCTTGGAGAGCAGCAAAGCGACCGTCAGGAGGGAGATCAGGCAGGCGAGGCCAAACGCGGCGTTCAGGCTTAGCCTGAAAAAATATTCCGGATTCACCATTTCTTGCCTGCGGGGCGGGAGGCGGACATGCCCTTGAGCTCGAAGAGCTGGTCGCGCAGAAACGCGGCGGCTTCGAAATCGAGCGCGTCGGCCGCGGCTCTCATGCGGCCCTCGACTTCCTGGATGATGGAAGGCAGGTCCTTGGCGCGCAGAGGCCGCTCCGTCTCGCGCAGGAGCATCAGGCCCTCCCGCTTGGCCGTGGTCTGGAACTCCTCAAGCTCCGACACCGCCTTGATGATGGTCCGGGGCCTGATGCCGCGCTCCGCGTTGTAGGCGATCTGCTTGGCGCGGCGCCGGTCCATCTCGCCGAGCGCCCGCTTCATCGAGCCGGTGACCGCGTCGGCGTAGAGGATGACTTGGCCGCCCACGTTGCGCGCGGCCCGGCCCGAGATCTGGATCAGGGTCGTCTCGGAGCGCAGGAAGCCCTCGTGGTCGGCGCCGAGGATGGCGACGAGCGAGACCTCGGGCAGGTCGAGACCCTCGCGCAGGAGATTGACGCCGACGAGAACGTCGAAGACGCCCGCGCGCAGGTCCTGCAGGATCTGGATGCGCTCGAGGGAGTCGATGTCCGAGTGCAAGTAGCGCGCCTTGAGCCCATGCGCGGTCAGGTACGAGGCCAGGTCCTCGGCCGTGCGCTTGGTGAGCGTCGTGACCAGCGCGCGCGCGCGTCTTGCGACGCGCTCCTTGACGCGGACGATAAGGTCGTCGAGTTGGCCCTCGCTGGGGCGGATGATGGTCTCGGGGTCGACGAGGCCGGTGGGGCGCACGACCATTTCCACCACTGAACCCTTCGTCCTCTTGAGCTCGTAGGGGCCCGGGGTCGCCGAGACGAAGACGGTCTGGCCGGCCAGCGCCTCGAATTCGGAGAACTTGAGCGGGCGATTGTCGAGCGCCGAGGGAAGGCGCCAGCCGAAGTCGACGAGGGTCTGCTTGCGCGCTCGATCTCCCTCGTACATCCCGCCGATCTGGGGGATGGCCGCGTGCGACTCGTCTACGACGAGCAGGTGGTCCTTGGGGAAGAAATCGATGAGGCAGTTAGGCCGAGCGCCCTGCGGGCGCCCTGATAGGTGGCGAGAGTAGTTCTCGATGCCGCGGCAGAAGCCGATCTCGCGGAGCATTTCCAGATCATAGCGCGTGCGCTGTTCCAGCCGCTGGGCCTCGAGGAGCTTGCCCCGCGACCGGAAGGACTCCAGGCGACGGGCCAACTCGGCCGAAATCTCGGCGATGGCTCGCTTGCGCTCCGGGCCGTCGGTGACGAAATGCTTCGCCGGATAGACCCACGCGCTCTTGAGATCCTTGGCCTTATGGCCGGTCAGGGGGTCGAATTCGCTCAAGGCCGCCACCTCTCCGTCTTCCAGGGTCGCGCGCAGGGCGGTCTCCATGTAGGCCGGGAAGATGTCGACGACTCCTCCCTTCACGCGGAACTTGCCGCGCGTGAACTGCGTTTCGTTGCGCTCGTAGTGGATCGACACCAGCCGTGCCAGCAACTCCTCGCGCGTGACCTTCCAGCCGACCTCGAGGGGCACGGTGCGCTTGGCGTAGACCTCGGGCGAGCCGATGTTGTAGATGGCCGACACGGAGGCGACCACGACCACGTCCCGCCGGGCCAGCAGGGAACTCGTGCACTTCAGGCGCAGGCGATCTATGCGGTCGTTGATGGAGGAGTCCTTCTCGATATAGGTGTCGGTCGAGGGAACATAAGCCTCGGGCTGATAGTAGTCGTAGTAGGAGATGAAGAATTCGACGGCATTGTCGGGAAAGAAGGACTTGAACTCCGCGTACAACTGCGCGGCCAGGACCTTGTTCGGCGAGAGCACCAGGGCCGGCCGGTCCAGGCGCTGGATCATGTTGGCCACGGCGAAGGTCTTGCCCGAGCCGGTGACGCCCAGCAGGGTCTGGGCCGGCGCGCCTTCCCGGATGCGCGCGACGAGGGCGTCGATGGCTTGGGGCTGATCGCCGGCGGGTTCGAAGGACGAACGCAGGCGGAAAAGTCCCATAGGCGGCGCCCGTCTCAGCGGCCGACGGGGGCGCCCGCGTCCTGGGAGGCGGAGGAGGGTTCGGGCAGGGGCGCGCGCGGCTTCGACGGGCGGCGGGGCACGACGGGGCCCTTGACCTTGATGAGCGAGCGCTCCCCGTCGAGGGCGTTGACCTCCAGCTTGAACTTCTCGGCGTTTCCGACGACCGTGACCGTGTTGAGGTCGACGTGCTTCGCCAGCCGCGCCTTGAGAACCGCCGCGTCCTTCGCGCCCGCCAGGAGGGCGTCGAGGCTGTTGGCGTAGGTCCCCGCCGACTTATGGTGCGCCACCTGAAGGGCGTAGAGGGACATGAGGTCCTGGAGAGTATCGTAGCGGATCTGGGCGATCTCGCGTTGGGGCCGGAGGTACCGCCACCAGCCGCCCGCGGCGACGGCCAAACCTGCCGTGACCCCGGCCAGCACCGCCGCGAGGATGCGCGGATGCGCCAAGCGCCGGCGCCAGGTCGGCGGCGGCGAGGAAGGCTCGGTCATCGAGTCGGCCATGGAACCATTATGGAACGCCCGTGTCCCTCTGTCAAGCGTCGGGTGACGTGAACGGCGACACGTTCCAACTGCTCGACCAGAAAGAATGAGCCAAGGCCCGCCCGGGCGAGGCGCCCGAGGACAAGGCCCGGCGGTTGATCCGGGCGCGGGTCCTTGGACCCATTTCATCCCGGGTCTTCAGGCCGAGGCGGCGAGGGCTCCATGACCCGGGCGGGGAGGGGGGGCTCGTGCTATTATGAGGGCATGACGGGGATGCAGCTCTACGCAAGGTTCGTCTTCACCCTCTCCATCGGCCTCCTGGGCCTGGGGATGGTGCTCACCAGGACGCTGGAGACCATCCTGCACGAGTGGGACGCTCCCCGCGAGTTGAACCTCTGGTGGCGCCGCCTGACCCAGTGCCACTCGCATGCCGCCGACGTCCGCGCGGAGGATATTCTTATCGAGCTCACCTACAAGGAGCGCCGCTACGAGCGCCGTTCCTCGGCCGGCTCCATCGGCCGCCGCCGCAAGGCCATGCGAGAAGTGCGCGAGGCCGAAGATCGCCTGGCCTCCCCTCACGCAGCCTAAGCTGGTATAATCGCGACGCTTGCGCGCCGCTGAGACGACCGCCTCGATCTTGTTCTGCGTCCTGTCCGCCTCCTTTCTGGGGCTGGGCTCTATCCGGTCGACCTGCGCCACTTACGATGAGCCCGTCCATCTGGCGGCGGGCTACACGGACCTCGTGCAAGGCCGCTACCGTCTCAACGCAATGGATCACCCGCCTCTGGCGGAGATGTGGGCCGCCCTGCCGCTGCTGGCCCTTCGTCCGAACCGGTTCTCGGATCATCCGGCGTGGCTCGACGGGCGAGTCTACCATTACGGGGACCTTTTCCTTTACAAGAACCGGGTCCCGGCCGAACGCCTCCTCGGAGCGGCTCGGATCTGGAACCTGGCCACGCTCACGGCGCTACTGGCCTGCGCTCTGGTCTTATGGGCGCGGCGCCTGGAGGGCGCGCCTGCGGCGTGGGGGGCGGCCGGGGCCCTGGGGTTCTGCGTGCCCTGGTTCTCCAACGCGGCTCTCGTCACCACGGACGGTCTGTCGACGGCGCTGTTCTTCGCGACCTGCGCCCTGCTCGCCTCCCCCCGGCGCACGCCTCTCATCTGGGCCATGGCCGGAGCGGCTGCCGGCGCCGCGCTGGCAGCCAAGTTCAACATGATCCTCCTTCCGGTCCTGGTCGGCTGCGCGCTCGCGGCCGAGGCTCGCATGGATCTTTCGCGCCGCCCCCGGCCCGGGGAACTGGCGCTCTTCTTCGCCGCGGCGCTCCTCGCCCTGGCGGCGGCCTATCGCTTCACCTTCGTCGGGCTCTACGCTGGAGGCCTCAGCGCCACGCTCTCCCGGCTGTCCGAGGGCCGGGGGGCCTACCTGCACGGCCGCTACTCGGACTCGGGCTGGCTCTGGTACTTTCCTGCCGCGGTGCTCGTGAAGACGCCCCTCGCCCTGCTGGCGCTTGGAGGGCTCGGCGCATGGGCCTCGCTGCGGCGTCCTTGCGCGCAGGCGGCCTGGCTGTTCCTCCCGCCGCTGGGCTACTTCCTCGCGGCCCTGACCTCCAAGACCCAGATCGGCTATCGCCATGTCCTGCCGTTCTACCCCTTCCTCTGCCTGTGGGCGGGGCTGGGAGCGGCGCGACTCTGGGACCTCGGCGCGAAGGGCCGGGCCGTCCTCGCCGCGGCGGGGCTGTGGCTCGCCGTTTCGGTCGGACGAAACCATCCGCGCCACCTCTCTTATTTCAACGAGTTCGTGCGCTCCGGGCGCGGGCACGACTGGCTGGCGGACTCGAACCTGGACTGGGGCCAGGATCTGCCCGCGCTCGCGCGCGAGCTGGCGTTGCGGGGCAACCCGCCGCTGGTCCTCTCCTATTTCGGCTCCGCCGACCCGCAGGCCCACGGCCTGCGCTATGTCCCGCTCCTCTTCATGACCAACACGGAGCGGGCTGGAAACGCGAGCCTGGATCCCCGGGGGGCGCTCCTCTTCGCCGTGTCGGTCACCAACCTCCTCGGCGTCTATTTCCGCGATCACGCGCTTCTGGCCTGGCTGCGAGATCGCCGTCCGGTCGCGCTTTGCGGCGGTTCGATTTTCCTCTATGACCTGACCGCGGACCGGGAGGGACGCGCGCGCTTGGCCGATCTGCTGGCCGCCTCCGGCCGGCCCGGCGATGCGCGCGTCGCGGCGGGGAGATGAGCGGCAGGGACCTGTCGGCGCGGGCCCGGGCCTGGCGCGCCGACCTGCGGCGCGCGCTCGTTCTGGAGGCGGCGGCGCGCGCCGCGGGGGGCACTCTCGCCGCCGCGGGAGCGCTGGCGCTGCTCGACCGCGCGGCGGCCCTGCCGCGTCCGGCGAGGCTGGGCGCCTTTGCTCTCTGGGGCGCGTGGCTGGCCTGGAGCCTGGCGCGGGATCTGTGGTCGCCTTGGCGCCGTCTCGGGTGGAACGAGGTCTTGTCCGCGGCCGCGCGCCGTTGGCCCGAGACGCGCAACCTTCTGGCCTCCGCCTGGGGCCTGCGCGCGAGGCCGGCCGGACCCGGCGTCTCCGAGGAGCTCCGCGCGGAACATCTGGCGCGGGCCGACCTGCTGGCGGCGAACCTGCCCGACGAGCCCCTGGCTCGCTGGAAGCCTCAACTCCCGGCGCGTCGTCTGGCCGCGGCGTCCGTCGCGCTCCTTCTCGTCAATGCCGTCGCGGGCGACCGGGCCTCCTGGCTGCGGGTCCTGGCGCCGTGGCGCGACGCCTCCCTGGAGCGATGGGTCGAGATCGAACCGGGGGACGCCCGCCTGGACTGGGGTGCGCCCGCGACGGTGCGCGCGCGGCTTCGCGCGACGGGCGCCGCGCGCGGCCTGCGAGCGTCTTCCTTGGTCCTGGAAATTCGCGGCGAAGACGGAGCCTGGCGCAAGGCGGCCTGGTCGCGCGTCGGCGCCGACGAGGCTTTCTGGAGCGTCGACGCCCTGTCGGTTCCGCTCGCGTACCGGGTGCGCTGGCGCGACCTGCTCAGCGACGCGCGGCGCTTGGAGCCCGTCTTGCCCCCGCGCTGGCGCCGCGCCGAGTTCGTGGTGCGCGGGGCGCGCTCCGAGATGAGCTTCGACTTGGGCGCGCAGGCCGTGGTGCGAGCGCGCCGGGGGGACTGGGTGAGCATGGAGGGGGAGGCGGACGGCCCTCTCTCCTACGCGGAGTTGAGGCCGTCGGGCCGGCCTCCTCTGCCCCTGCGCCGGGAGGGCGGGACCTGGAAGACGGGTTTTTCGGCCGCGGAGGACTTCGCGTTCTCCTTCGGCCTCGTCTCCGGCGACGGCCGGCGCGACCCCTCGCCGCCCTCCTACACGCTGAGCGTGGCGGCCGACGCGCCGCCGACCGCGGAACTTCTCTCCCCTCGGGTGCCGCTGGTGGCTTCGCCGGAGGATTCCATTCCGGTGATCTACGCGGCGCGCGACGACGGCGCGGTAACGCGCCTGGCGCTGGTCGCGCGGGCCGCGGGGCGCCCGGAGAGCGCGACCGTCTTGCCCGTGCCCCAGCCGCCGCGCGGCGAGGTCCTGGGCGAATGGTTCTGGGGACTGGAGGGCCTGAGCGTGGGCACGCGCGTCGAGTTTTGGCTTGAGGCGACCGACGACGCCGTGCCGCCTCAGACCGCGCGCTCCGAGAAGGGTTCGATCGAGGTCGTCGACGCCTCGGCCGACCATGCGGCGGCCCTGGCGGCGCGCGCGGCGGCCGAGGCCGAACTGGAGAAGGCTGCCGGCCGCGCGGAAGCCGCGCGCGACGCGTCCGCGCGGGGAGATCTGGCCGCCTCGCGCGCGCAGACCGCCGCGTTGAAGGGGGAGTGGTCGGCCGCGGCAAAGTCCCTGGCCGCATGGTCGCGGCGCTCCGGCGCGGACCCGCGAGGAGACCCGGGCCTCTCCGAGGAGGCCGCCCGCGCGTCCGAGGAGTTCGCCCGCGCCGGAGAGGACGGCCTGCCCGGCGCCGAGAAGGCCCTGGCCGAGGGAGACTCCGCCAAGGCTCGGCGCGAGCAGGCGGCTCTGGCCGAGCAGGCGCGCGGCGTCCAGCGAGCTCTGCGCGAGGGCGCTCGAGCGCAGTCCCTGCAGGATATGGCCGACGGCGCCGCGCGCGCCCAGCGCGCGAGCGACATCCTCTCCCGCGAGGCCGAGCGCCTGGCTTCCCGCGGGCGCGAGGGCACGGTCGCGGCCGGCGAGTTGGAGGCGCTGGAACGCGAACTTGCCAAGGTCGAAGAGGCCTTGGAGGCCTTGCGGCGCGCGGTCAAAGCCCTGCCCGAGGCGGGGGACGACGCGCCGTCTTCGCAGGCGCGCCGGCTCCCGTTCGACGAGGCTCGGGAGGCGGCCGCAGACCTGCGCCGCGCCCTGGCCTCCGGGGACGTGGCCGCGGCCGCCAAGGCGGCGCGGCGCTTGGCCGAGCGTCTGTCCGGGCTGTCGAAGACCCTGGAGGAGTCCGGCCGCCGCTCGGCTGATTCGCGCGCGAGCCGCAGCCAGGAGGCCGCCGACCGCGTGAGACGCTCGTGGCAGGAGGCGGTGGAGGCCCAGATCCAGGCGGTGGAGGCGGCGCGCGCCCTCGATGAGACGCGCGAGAAGCGGCGCCTGGCCGCGCAGAAAGAGCTCCTCGCGGAGTTGGCCCGCGAGCAGGAGACGGTCTTCTCCTCGGCGGCCGCGCGCCCGGGCCTCTGGCCGGAGTCCTCGCGCTCGGCCGCGGCCGAGGCTTTGCGTCAGTTCCGCGCGGGCGCTGCGGGAGACGCGGCCGCGCGTCTCGACGCGGCCGCGCGCCTGCTGCGCCTTCACGCGCTCTCGCGGCCCGGGGAGTCCGAGGCCCTGCGCGCCTTCGCCGCTTCGCAGGAGGCCTTGAGCGCGCGCCTGGCCGCGGGGGCTGCGGCGCCGGGTCCCGACCCCGCGCTCGCGCGGGGGGCGGCCGACGCGCAGGCCCGCGCGCGGGAGCGCGCCGTCGGCTTGCGCTCCGAGGTCGGGCGGGCGTCGCGGGAGCAGGGCTTCCTCTCG
>MGTX01000033.1:51748-52953 GCA_001799675.1 Elusimicrobia bacterium GWA2_66_18 | reverse complement strand
CCGCGCAATCCGCGGCGGGCGCCTCGGGCGGCGAGGGGGGCGCCGGCGAGTTCATGCGCGGCGCAGTGCGGGCCGCGCCCCGGGGAGCGGCCGGCGCGGGCATGGGACGCGTGCGCATCCCCTCGGCCGATGAATACCGCCCGCCTCGGGAACTACGCGAGGAGCTGGAGCGTTCCCTGCGCGAGCCGAGGCCCGCCGCGCACGATCCCGAGATCAAGGAATATTTCAAGCGCCTCGCCCGGTGAGGGCCGAAGTCGTATAATCATGCCATGGCGTCCCTGCAAGGAGAAGTCGAGACGCGCTGCCTCGCGTGCGAGGAGTCCTTCGAGACGCCGGTCTGGAGCTTCGTGGACGGCGAGCGCGATGAGCGCCTGCGCGAGCAGGTCAAGGCGCGGGAGTGCAACCTCCTCCTTTGCCCGCACTGCGGCGCGGCCGTGATGCCCGAGGCCTCCTGGGTCTACTGCGAGGGGCCGGCCGAGATATGGGCCTTCGTCTTCCCCGAGGCTTGGCGGGCCGAGGAGCCGAAGTGGCGCGCCAAGATGAAGGACGACTTCGACGAGATGCGCGCGGCCTTAGGCGAGCGCCTGCCGCTGGACATTCAGCCGGAGATCTTCTTCGGACTCGACGGCCTGGCCGCGCTCCTTGAGGCGGAGGACTGGCGCAAGGACGAGCGCGACGTGATGAAATTTTTCGCCTCGGAGCTGGGGCTCTCGGTGTACCAGGCCAGCCCCCTATGGGCGCGCGCCCACGGCGCGCCGTCCGAGCTGCCTTACCAGGGGAAGGGAGTCCCCACGCGGGAGTCCCTCATCGCCGGCCTCAAGGCCCTCGCGGCGGCCAACGACCGCCTCACGGCCTGGTCGGATTTTCTAGGCGGGTTGGAGAATGACGAGGCCGCGGCCGTCCCGCCCGCGGCGAAGGCGCGGTGAGACAGTCCTCTCCGTTGTCGGTTCCCGTGCCCGCGGCCGCGGCGCGCTTGCTGCGGCCGCTCGCCGAGGAGGCTCGGCGCCGCGGCCTGCCGCACTACGCGGTGGGAGGTTGCGTGCGCGATTGGCTCTTGGGCCGCGCGACCTTCGACCTCGACCTGGCCGTGGCCGGCGATCCCGACCCGGTCGCCCTTCTCTGCGCGCGCTTAGTCGGCGGCTCCGCGGAGGCCTTCGGCCGTTTCGGGACGCGCCGCATCATCGGCCGCGGCCGTTTCCGCGGGG
>MGTX01000033.1:43219-51733 GCA_001799675.1 Elusimicrobia bacterium GWA2_66_18 | reverse complement strand
GCGCCGAGTCCTACCCCGAGCCCTCGGCCCTGCCTCGGCTGGTCGCGGTGGAGGTTCCCATCGAGAGCGATCTTTTCCGCCGCGACTTCACCATCAACGCCCTGGCCGCGCGCCTCGACGACGGCTCCCGCCGGATCGTGGATCCTTACGGCGGCCTGCGCGACCTGAAAGATAAGATCCTGCGCGTCCTTCATCCCGCGAGCTTGCGCGACGATCCCACGCGCGTGTTCCGCGCCGCGCGCTTCCTGGGCCGCCTGCGCTGCCGGCCCGCGGACGGGATGCAGGAGCAAGCCCAGGACGCGCTGGGAGCCGGCCACGCGGCCAAGCTCTCGCGCCACCGCCTGCTCCATGAGCTGTCCTGCCTGCTGGCGGAGGAGGACCCCTCTTCGGCCTTCGGACTCCTCCAAGACTGGGGCTACCTTTCGTTGTTCCATCCGGAATTGCCTTGGCGGCGACTGCCGTCAACGGGCGTGGAGCCGCGCCTGGCCGCGATGGCGCTGGCCCTCGGCCCGTCGAAAGGACGGGAGTTCGTCGATTCGTTTCCGTTCGAGCACCATCTGCGCACGCTCCTCCTCGAGGTCCTGGCGGTCGGTTCCTCGGACAAGTCCCCGCGCGTGGAGGTCCCCGCCCTGGTCGCCTCCGCGGTCCGCCGCGCCTTCCCGAAACTCCCGCCCGCGGCGCTGCGTCCGTGCTTCCTTCACGGCCGGGATCTCATCGCGGCGGGCCTCAAGCCCGGCCCCGCTTTCCACGCGATCATCGACGAAGCGGCCCGTCTGCAGCGCCGGGGGCGGCTCAAGACCCGCGCCGCCGCCTTGACCTGGTTTCGAGGGAGATGAAGCTCGATAAAACTGTGGAAAACCCGTCGGCAAAACGCTAGAATCCCGGCGCAATGGAGCGCGCGGACATCGTTTTTTCGGGCATGCGCCCGACGGGACGTCTGCACATCGGCAACTATTGGGGAGCCCTGAAGAACTGGGTCGACCTCCAAGACCGCTTCCCCTGCTTCTTCTGCGTCGCGGACTGGCATATGCTCACGACGGGCTACAATGACACCTCCAAACTGCGGGAGAATTGCCGCGAGATGGTCCTCGACTGGCTGGCCGCGGGCCTCGATCCGGCGAAGTGCGTGATCTTCAGGCAGTCGGACGTCAGTGAGCACGCCGAGCTGGCCTTGATGCTGGGAATGGTCACGCCGCTTGCCATGTTGGAGCACAATCCGACTTGGAAAGAGCAGCTCCAGGAATTGGCCAAAACCAAGGCGGGCATGGCCGCCGCGGGAGAGTCGATCCGTTACGAAGAGAACAAGCAGGGAGCCGGCTACGAGTTGAGAACCTTCGGTTTCTTGGGGTACCCCGTTCTCCAGGCCGCGGACATCCTTCTCTACCATGGGACCAAGGTCCCCGTCGGTCGGGACCAGCTCCCGCATCTCGAGCTCTCGCGCGAGATCGCGAGGAAGTTCAACAACGCTTTCGGTCCGATTTTCGCCGAGCCCCAGCCGCTTCTGACCCCGACTCCGAAGGTCCCCGGCGCCGATGCGCGCAAGATGTCGAAGTCATACGGGAACGCCATCGACATCGGCGAGACGGCCGCGTCGCTTGAGGCGAAGGTGAAGGGGATGTACACCGACCCGACGCGCAAGAGCGCGACCGACCCGGGCCATCCGGAGCCGTGCCCGGACAACGAGAGGGGCTGTGCCGTGTTCGCCCTGCACAAGCTTTATGCCTCGGAGTCCTTCGTGCGGGCGCGGGGCGCGGATTGCCGCGCCGGCAAGCTCGGCTGCATGGCCTGCAAGAAAGATCTCCTTTGCGAGATGTCCGGTCCCTTCGAGGTCTTCCGCGCGCGACGCGACTCCTACCGGGCTTCGGACGTCGAGGCCGTGTTGGCCGAGGGCGCTCTCAAGGCGCGCGCCGCGGCCCAGAAGACGATGGTTGCCGTCCGCCGGGCCATGAGGCTGCGCTGATGGTCGAGAAAGGCTACGAGGTGGCGCTGGAGCTCTTCGAGGGGCCGCTCGACCTCCTCCTGTTCCTCGTCAAGAAGGACGACCTCGATATCCACAACATCCCCATCGCGCATATCACGCGCGAGTACCTCTCGTTTCTCGACTTGATGAAGGACCTCAACCTGGACGTCGCGGGAGAGTTCCTGGTGATGGCCGCCACGCTCATGGCCTACAAGTCCCGAGCCCTGCTCCCGCATCAAGACGCCTTGGGGCCGGGCGAGGAGGGCCCGGATCCGACGGCGGAACTGGCGCAGAAGCTCCTGGAGTACCAGAAGTTCAAGAGCGCCTCGAAGTTCCTCTCGGGACGCGCGGAAGAGATGACGAACGTATTCTTTCGCGGCGCGCCGTTCTTCGAGGAGTCCGAGAAGTCCCCAAACCTCTCCCTCTTCGAACTCATGGCGCGCCTCAAGGTCATTCTCGACAACGCCGCGGACGACTCCCACGAGGTGACCGGCGAGGAGTTCCCCATCGAGGAGAAGATCGCGAAGATTCTCTTCCTCCTTGCCGAGAAGCCCATGATCGACTGGGAGGACCTCTTCGCCGACGAGCGCAAGAGGCGCGGCATCATCGCCTGCTTCCTCGCCATGCTCGAGTTGACCAAGCTGCAGAAGATTTTCATCCGCCAGGACGTGAACTTCGGAAAGATACGAATTTTCAAGAAGGAGGTTTCCTCCGATGAATCAAGCCCAGCCGCCGCAGACGCCGCAAACCCCGGCAACCCCCAGCCCGGAAGCTGAGGCGGCGCCGCCCATCCCGGCGCCCGCCAACGACGACGGTCTCCTGCGCCGCGCGCTGGAAGGACTCCTCTTCATCACGGACCGGCCCCTCTCGGCCGCGGAGCTGGGCAAGATCGTCGGCGTCAAGGACCAGGACCGCATCGTGCTGGTCGTCACGCAGCTCCAGAGGGAACTGGAACTGCGCGACGCAGGCTATCGCCTGCTCGCCGTGGCCGAAGGCTGGCAGATGGCCACTCGTCCGGAGTTGGCGCCCTACCTCCGCAAGCTTTTTGCCGACCGCGCGACCATGCGCCTCTCCACCGCGGCCCAGGAGACCCTCTCCATCGTCGCCTATAAGCAGCCGCTGACCCGCGCCGAGATCGAGGAGATCCGCGGCGTCGAGGTCATCGCCGCCCTTGAGACCCTGCTCGAGAAGCGCCTCGTCAAGGTCGTCGGCCGCAAGGAGACGGTCGGCCGCCCGCTCATGTACGGCACGACCTCGGAGTTCCTGCGCCATTTCGGCCTACTCAGCCTGGAGGACCTGCCTCCCATCAACAGCTTTACGCCGGCCGCGGCTGCGGTCCCCGAGGTTCCCGCTGATTCGTTCGTCGGACAGACCGAGGAGTCCGTCATGGCCGAGGCGCTCTCCGTTCACCCGGCCGGCGCGGTCGAGCTTGTCGAGCCGGCCGGGCCGGAGCCGTTCCCCGAGACGAGAGGGGACGCCGAGGGCGATGCGCACGAGGGCCCGCTCCGGCCGAAGTGAAGATCATCTTCGTCGCGAGCGAGGCGGTCCCCTTCTGCAAGACCGGGGGTCTTGCCGATGTGGCCGGCACGCTCGCGCAGAGGCTGGGGGCCGCCGGTCACGACGTCTGCCTGTTCCTTCCCAAGTACGCCGCCGTGCACGCGGCCGCGCTCGATGAGGGTGAGGCGCGGACCTTGTCCGTGCCCCTTGCCGGCGGGACCGTCTCGGTGGGCTTGCGCTTCCTCCACCGGCGTTCGGTCACGACCTATTTCGTGGACTGTCCTCGCTTCTTCGATCGCGACACGCTCTACGGGCCCGAGGGCCGCGACTACGAGGACAACGGCCTGCGCTTCGCGCTCTTCGCGCGGGCGGCGCTGGAGGGGGCCAAGGCCGTCGGCTTCAAGCCGGATATCATCCATGCCCACGATTGGCAGGCGGGGCTGGTCTGCGCGCACCTCAAGCGGCACTACGCCCGCGACCCCCATTTCAACGGGACGGCCAGCGTGTTCACCGTCCACAACATGGCCTACCAGGGCAAGTTTGCGCGGGCCGCGCTGGAAGCCGCGGGCTTCGGGTCCGAGGACTGGACCGCGGACGGCATGGAGTATTACGGGCAGGTGAGCTACCTGAAGGCGGGACTGGCCTACGCCGACCGCATCACGACCGTCAGCCCCACCTATGCCCGCGAGATCCAGGAATCCGGCGAGCGGGGCTTCGGCTTCGAGGGGCTCCTGCGGCGGCGCTCGGCGGTCTTGCACGGCGTGCTCAACGGGCTCGATACCGACGCATGGGATCCCGCGCGCGACGCCTGCCTGCCGCGCCGTTACGGCCCCTGCGACGCGGCCGCGGGCAAGGCCGCCTGCAAGGAAGCCCTCCAGCGCGAGTGCGGCTTCGAGGCCGGATCGGATATTCCTCTCATCGGCATCGTCTCCCGCCTGGACTACCAGAAGGGCCTGGACCTGGCCTTGTCCGCCTTGGAACCGCGCCTGGGCCGAGCGCTGGTCGTCGTCCTGGGAACCGGAGACCCCGCGCTGACGGAGAGTTTTGCGGCGCTCGAGAACCGCCGCTCCTCCGTGCACTTCCATCGTCGCTTCGATGAGTCCTTCGCCCGCCGCGTCTACGCCGCCAGCGACATCTTCCTCATGCCCTCGCGCTTCGAACCCTGCGGGCTGGGCCAGATGATCGCCATGCGCTACGGCGCCGTGCCGGTCGCGGCTCGCACCGGCGGCTTGGCGGACACCGTTTTCGAGGGCGACGACGAGGGCAGGCCCGCCAACGGATTCCTCTGCGAGCCCAACGACCCCGCCGGCCTGGCCGCAGCCATAGATCGCGCCCTCGAGGCGCGCCGCGGGCCGCGCTGGGACGCTCTCGTGCGCGCGGCCATGGCCGGGGATTTTTCCTGGGATCGTTCGGTGAACGCCTACCTCGAGATCTACCGGCAGGCCGTGAAGCGATGACTCTCCCGCGGCGCCGCTTGGTCGTCCTGCTCACCCTCGCGGCGGCGGTTTTCCTCGCCGTCTCGCAGCCGCGGCGCAACGACGAACGAGCCGTCCTCGCGGCGGTGGACGCGTCGGCCTTCGCCTCGCTGGCCGGGCGCGCGCCCGCGGACGCCGGCGAACTCTGGGAGCGCCTGAAGGCCATGGGCGTGGGCGCGGTCTTGCTGCGCGAGGAGACCCTGGCCGACCTGGTCGAACGCGGAGAGGTCCTCCACTTCACCCGCGCCGAGGTGGAGAAGTGGCGCGTGGCGGGGCTCATCTCCGCCGGAACCGGCCTACGCGGAGACTCTCTCTGGAGCAAGGATCCTAAGGCCCTGGCGCGCGTCTTGGAAGCCCTGGCCGCCGCGGGTCTGGACGCTTCCACTTCCACGATGGCGGGCGCGCGCGGCCTGGGCCTGCCGTTCAGCGTCGATCTCGCGCGCGTCCCGGCGGGCTTCGACCCGGGGGCGGTTGCCTCACTCTCCGCCGCCGGGCTCTTGCCGGTCGCCGTCTCCACGGCGGCGACGGTCGCGGCGGCGGGGCACCGGCTGTGGGTCAGGACCCTCGCAGTGGATGCGCGCCGCGGGGAAATCCTCCGCGCCGCGTACGGTCGTCCCCTGCGCCTGATCGTCTTTCGCCCGAGGACCAGATCGAGTCTGGACGCCGAGCTCGACCGCCTGCGCGAGTCCCTGCGCCTCTTAAGGGAGACGGGCCTGTCTTCCATCCTGCCGGCGTCGAGCCCCCCGCCGCTCCCATCAAGGCGCGGCGAACGGGCGGCGCGGCTGGCCCTGATCGGGCTTCTGGGCGCCGCGGGGCCGCTCCTGGCCGTGCGCGCGGCCCTGTTGTGTTCGCGTCTCGCCCGCGCGCGTCTCGACGCTCTCGCGCCGGTCGCAGCCCCCGTCCCCGCGGTTCTCGCGGGGCTGGCGGGCTCCTGGGCGGTGGCTGGCGCCGCGGGCGCGGCCGCGGCATGGCTGGCGCCGGAAGGGTGGATCGATGGTCCGGCCCGAGCTTGGACCCTCTGGACCTGGTGCGCCCCTACGGCCGTGGGGGCGGCGGCCCTCTTCGTCGCGGGGCCTGTGTCCAAGCGACGCTGGTCGGCCCCGGTGCGCCGCCGGGACTTGGCCGTGTTGGCGGGATTCGCCTTGGCGGCGGTTCTCCTGTTGGCTCCCCGCGTCGTCCTTCGAGCTTCCTCGCTGTGGGACGGATTCGACCGCCTTTCGGTCTCGGCCGGAGAGCTTTGGTGGTGGCCGTGGCGCTGGCGCGAGACGCTCGTCGGGGTCCCGTGCCTCGCGGTCGCGCTCATCCTCATCGAGTCAGACCCAAGAGGCTGGCTCTTGTTCGGCCTGCTGGCTCCTGCGGGGATGACGGCCGCGCTGGGCGCGGGAGGCCTGCCGATCTCCGTCGCCCTTTGGCAGAGCGCCGCAGCCCATCTCCTCGGCGCGGCGTTTGGCGCGGTGCTCGCCGGCCTAAGGGGCCTGCTCGAACGCTGGGTTCAAGGGCCTAGGCCTCATAGGACTATTGACCCGTAACCGGGGAGTTGATAAACTCGATCCGTGAAGCGCGCTCTTGCCGCGGTTTGCCTCGCGATGCCGGCGGTCTGGGCCTTCGCCGCCGACGCTCCCCGCGGCGGACCCTCGACGAAATCCTTCGGCGAGGGCGGCGGTTATCATCATCCCGACGGCGCCGTCGGGCAATACTTGGAGGACGCGCCCCGTCAGGACCGCCCTTTGCCCGACCCTCTTCCCGATAATCCCCGTCTTGCCGCGCCCGCGGCCCCCGTCTCCCTCTGGAGCGACCTGGTCCAGCCCTTGGACATGTCCGCCGAGGATGCCGGCGCCGCCGACACGGACTCCGCGAGCGATCTTGGACGCCGCGACTACGAGTCGCACCTCTTGGGACTCAAGGACACATCGGCTCGTCCCCGCACGCAGGACCCGGAGCGCGTTGCGAAGACCGACGCGGGCGAGAGCATGCTCTTCGTCTCCCTCGAACTCGATCCCCGGGAGTCCGGCTCCCTGCGCGACTGCGTCGCGGGACTCGGCGCGGTTGCGGGTTTCTCGGCGGACGCCCGCTTCGAGCCTCTGGCCGGCCCGGCAGGCGCCGTGATCATCAGCGGCTGGATGCCGGCCGCAGGCCTGGCTTCGGCCTTGTCTCGGCCGGGGGTCAAGCGTCTTCGCGTGGAGACGCGGCCGCGGCCATCGGCGCCGCGCGAGACGATGGGAGAGTTCCTCATCGGACTGCGCCTGGAGGACCCTGCGCACGTCCGCGCGGCCGTCGATGCGGGCGTCGCCGCGCTTGCTTCCGCGGTGGGCTTTCGTCTGACCCGCGTCGTGGGGATGGAGACGGCTCGCGATGGGCGGATGACTGCCCTCGTTGCCGGGAGACTGCCTCTTTGCCATCTGGCCAAGGCCATGGGCCGAGCCGATGTTCTCAAAATTTCGCCTTTGGGGTCGGCCTCGGCGGCTTCCAAAGAGACCCTCTTGCCGACGCGCCCCTCGGGCGCGCGAGGTTTCGCCCGTTTCGTTTGGGAGGAGGGAATGTGGGTGGTTCTGCTCACTCTCGCTATGGCGCTGCCGGTCCTGCGCCGTGTCGCCGGGCGCGCGCTCTGCGTTTTCGTCCCCTACCGCTGAAAGGCCGCATTTCGTAGAATGCGCCTCATGAGAACTCGGGCTCGCGTCCTCTGGGTCTTCGCCTTCGCCGCATCCGTCGCTTTGGCGGGGCAGACTCTGATCCTCATCGAGCGTCAATGCCGCAGCCTGGAGAGCGCCCTGCGTTCGGACTTCCGCGTCGTGCTCTTCCTGCGCGGCGAGGTTTCGGAGCCGCGCGTGAAGGTCATCGAGGAGAAGCTCCGAGCCCAGCCGGAGGTCGCCGCGATCCGCTACATCTGCGCCGACGAGGCCCTGGCCGCCCTCCGCCGCGAGGATCCCGATCTCGTGGACGCGGTGGCGCTCG
The DNA here is from genome assembly GCA_001799675.1 of Elusimicrobia bacterium GWA2_66_18. Classification (GTDB taxonomy): domain Bacteria; phylum Elusimicrobiota; class Elusimicrobia; order UBA1565; family UBA9628; genus GWA2-66-18. The sequence goes on along the minus strand of MGTX01000033.1, from coordinate 43,849 downwards.
TCACGGACAATCCCCTGCCGGGCGCCTTCGAGGTGAGGCCCTCCGCCGAGGCTCTGCCCCGGCTGAGCGCCTGGATCGACTCCGCCTCGGGGCTGGCCGACTGGTCCGATGTGCGCTGGAAGCCCGCCCAGCTCCAGGCCATCCTGCGCGCCCGGCTCTACGGCCATTGGATGCGGCTGGCTCTTAGCACTCTCCTCTGCGCGGCGGCGGCCCTGGTTCTCTGGTCCTTGGCCGTCTGCCTGCGCGCGCCGGCGCGCCGCGCCGAGAGGCAACTGACCGCCGCCGGGGCGCTCGGCGGTTGCGCGGGGCTCGCCGTCGCCGTGCTCGAGGCCTGGCCCTTGAGGCGAGACGAACTGCTCTGGTCATGGCCGTCCTTCTGGGCGCAGGCGGCGGTCGTCGCCGCCTGCGCGGCGCTCGGATGGTCAATGTCCCTATGGCGCTGCGAGCATTGAGCCTGGCCGCCCTCGCGATGGTCGCGGCGGCCCCGGCGCTCGCCCAGCCCGAGCGGAAGAAGGAGTTGGCGCGCATCCAGAGCGAGCTGCGCCGCACGCTCATCCAGCTTTCGGAGCTCAAGGCTTCCGAGAAGGACCTGGGTCGCGACGTCACCCGGCTGGAGGGCCAGGATGCCGA
>MGTX01000033.1:0-43208 GCA_001799675.1 Elusimicrobia bacterium GWA2_66_18 | reverse complement strand
GCCTCGCCGCGGCGTCGGCGGGACGTTCGGACTTCCACGGTTCGCGCGAGCTGTGGGCCGACGAGTTTCGGCGCGTCGCCATCATGGAGAAGGCGCGGCACCTGCGGGGCTTGCAGGGCTTCAAGCGCAAGACCGAGGAGGACGAGGCCGCGGCGAAGAGCCGCGCCCAGGAACTCTCCGACAGGCGGCGCAAGGCCCAGTCTGTCCGCGACGGCCACCGCCGCGAGTACGAGACGAAGAAGGCCGAGCTCGAGAGGACCCAGTCGCGGGTCGCGCAGGCGGCGCTGCGCGCCAAGGAACTGGAGGAGTCCGCGCGGGCCCTCAACGCGCTGCTTGACCGCATCGCTCAGGCGGGTCGCTGGCGCAAGTCCGGCCCGGCCGCCACGCTCGACATCGCCAAGCACTCCCTGCATTGGCCCGCGGAGGGGAAGGTCCTGCGCGGTTTCGGGCGTGAGAGGAACGCGGAACTCGGGACCTGGTCGGTCCACCAGGGTCTGCTCATCGGCTCTGCGGCGTCGGCCCCCATCGCGGCGGTGGCCGCCGGGCGGCTCATCTTCGCCGGCCCGTTTCGCTCCTATGGCCGCGTCGCGATCCTGGACCACGGCGGCGGGTTCTTCAGCGTGTACGGCGGGCTGGGGGAGTTCCTCCAGCAGAAGGGCGTCGACGTTGGCGCGGGGGAGGCCCTGGCCCGCGCCGGCGACGCCAAGAACGGCTCCGGGGGGAGCGTCTACCTCGAGATCCGACGCGGGACCGAGGCTTTAGACCCCTTGGCCTGGCTCGAGAAAAGATAGAGAGGAACGAACATGAGAACCCGATGGACGTTCACCTTCGCGCTCGCGGCGGCCTTGCTGGCCGGCTCCTCGGCCCGCGCCGCCAAGGCGCCGGACGACAAAACCTATGAACAGCTCAAATTGCTGGTCGACATCCTCGGTTATGTGCAGGATAATTATGTCGACGAGATGGACAGCCAGAAGCTCGTCTACGGCGCGGCGGCGGGCATGACGCGCACCCTCGACGCGTATTCCCAGTTCCTTGAGCCGGACATGCACCGCGAGATGAAGACCGAGACGGAGGGTCAGTTCGCGGGCGTGGGCCTGCGCCTCAACGTCAAGGGCGAGTGGTTGACGGTTCTCACCCCCATGCCCGGCTCGCCCGCCTACCGTCTCGGGATGCTCCCCAACGACCGCATCGCCGAGATCGACGGCGTTTCGGCCAGGGAGATGGATATGACCGAGGCGCTCAAGCGCCTGCGCGGCGCGCCCGGCGCCAAGGTCAAGCTGAAGGTCCTGCGCGGCCCCGAGGAGGCGGGAGAGGGCGCGTGGAAATCTCGAGAATTCGAGATCGTCCGTGAGATGGTCAAGATCGAGTCCGTGGTCCGGCTCAAGCTCGACGGCGGCGTCGGCTACGTGCGCATCATCGAGTTCAGCGCCAAGACGGTCGACGACCTGACCGGCGCGCTCAAGCAGCTCAAGAAGGAGGGAGCCAACAGCCTGGTTCTCGACCTGCGCAATAACCCCGGGGGCCTGCTCTCGGCAGCGGTCGAGACGGCGTCTTTGTTCCTGGGCGGCGGCAAACTCATCGTCTACACGCAGGGCCGCCGCGCGGAGAACCGCCAGGACTTCACGGCGGGTCCGAAGGCTCCTTATGCGGAGATGCCCCTGGTCGTCCTCGTCAACGGCGGTTCGGCTTCCGGATCCGAGATTATCGCAGGCGCCATGCAGGACCACAAGCGCGCGGTCGTCGTCGGCCAACGCAGCTACGGCAAGGCGAGCGTGCAGTCGCTTATCCCCCTGCCCGACGGTTCCGGGCTGCGGCTGACCGTGGCCCGCTACTACACTCCGAGCGGACGTTCCATCCATCGCGACGAGAAGCACAAGACCGGCGGCATCTCTCCCGACATCGCGGTCGAGATCACGCCGGAGACGGAGGGCCGTCTCTACGCTCAGTGGGAGACGATCTATGCCAAGGATGAGAAGCCTCGCTCTGCGGTCAAGCCGGAGGACTCCGTGCGCGACGAGGCCCTGGATCGGGCCGCGGAGCTCCTGAAGGCGCGCGAGGTCCTGGGCGTATTGAAGACGGATCCGCAGACCCCGTGAGGGTCCTCGGCCTCGAGACCTCCTGCGACGACACCTCGGCCGCCGTGGTGTCGGGGGGGCGCATCCTCTCGAACGTGGTCTCCTCCCAGGTCGCCCTGCACCGACCTTTCCGCGGCGTCGTGCCGGAACTCGCCTCCCGCGCGCACCTGGCCAACATAGTCCCGATCGTGAAGCGGGCGCTGGCGCTCGCCGACGGGCGCGTGGACGCGGTCGCCTACACGCGCGGTCCGGGCCTCATGGGACCGCTCCTCGTGGGCAAGGTCGCGGGCCAGACCTTGGCGCGCCTGCTGGATGTCCCCTCGGTCGGGGTCAACCACCTCGAGGGGCATGTCCTGGCGGCCGAGCTCGAACACAGCCTTCGCTGGCCCCTGGCGGCGCTGGTCGTCTCGGGAGGACACACGGATCTGGTGCTGGCGCAGGCCCCCGGCCGCTACCGCGTGCTCGGCCGCACGCGCGACGACGCGGCCGGCGAGGCCTACGACAAGGTCGCGCGCCTCTTCGGGCTGGGTTATCCCGGCGGACCGGAGATCGACCGTTTCGCCCTGAAGGGCGACCCCTCCGCCGTCGATTTCCCGCGTCCGTTCCTGGAGGGCAGCTGGGATTTTTCCTTCTCGGGGCTCAAGACCTCCGTCCTCTATCACCTTCGCGACGATCCCCGCCCGGTGCGGGGCCGACGGCTGGCGGACCTTTGCGCCTCCTTCCAGGAGGCCGTGGCCGAGACCTTGGTCGACAAGACGCTCGCCGCGGCGCGGCATTTCGGCGCGAAGGACGTCGTGATCGGCGGCGGCGTGGCGGCGAACTCCCGCTTGCGGCGGCTCATGAAGGAGCGCGGAGAGGCCGCGGGTCTGCGCGTGCGCCTGCCGTCGCGGGCCCTCTGCACCGACAACGCGGCGATGATCGCGCACGTCGGCGCGCGGATGCTGCGCGCCGGACGCGCCTCGGGCGCCGGGCGCGCGAATCCGGCCCTCGCCCTGCGCAGCTGGGCATGAGATGACGGCCGCGGTCTTCCTCGGCATCTTGACTCTCTATCTCGGGACCCTCTATCCCTCCATCGCGCCGCGCGACAGCGCGGACATGGCCGCGGCCGCTTTGACTCTCACCGCCGCCCACCCTCCGGGTTATCCTTTATACGCCATCCTCGGGCGGGCGTGGCTGGAGATCTTCCCTTTCGGAGATCCCTCGTACCGTTTGAATCTCCTCTCGGCCTTGGCCGGGGCCGGGGCCGCGGCGGCGCTCTTCGCGCTGGTCCGCCGCCGGGCCGGCGTCCTGGGCGGACTGGCCGCGGCGGCGGTCTTCGCCCTCTCGGCGCCGCTGTGGAAGTTTTCTCTGCTGTCGGAGAAATACTCTCTTCATGCCTTGTTTGCCGCGGCTTTGCTCCTTCTTGCCGAAGGAACGAGACAACATATCTTCGCTCGCGCGCGCCTCACGGGGCTTCTCCTGGGTTTGGGGCTGGTCAACCATCAAACCCTCATCTTCTGGCTTCCCGGCGTGCTATGGCTCTGGCGAAGAGAGGCGTCGCGCCAGGAAGTCTCGACTTCGCGTCTGGCGGCGGCCGCCTCTCCCGGCTTGGGGGCGGGTCTGGCCTTGAATATGTTCCTATGGATTCGGTTGGGCGGCCTGCGCCCAGCCTGGGACACGATGATACGCGCGCGTTACGGCAGCGCCGTTTTGTTCGCGGGGATGGCGGAGCCCCTGACGCTCGACTCCGCTTTCGCGCTCCTCTGCCACGCCGCGCGCGGCCTGGCGGACGCCGTTTCCTGGCCCGCCGCGGCCGCGGCCCTCGTCGGCGCCGCGCTGGTCTGGCGCGAGGACCGCTCCCGGGCGGCGGGCTGGCTGCTCTGCGCCGCGTGCGCCGGTCCGCTCTTCATCCTGCTCTCCCGCTTCGATCCGTCGAACTGGGTCGCGCGCTCGGTGCTGGAACCGGCCTTCCTCCTGCCCTCTCTCGTCGCCGCGGCTTTCGCGGGCGCGGCGGTCGGCGTCCTCTCTCGGCGTTGCCTGCCGGCCGGGGCGCTGGCGGCCGCCGGCCTGGCCGCGACGGCGTTGGTCCTGCGCGCGCCCCTTCCCGATCATCGTGACGACTTCCTCGCTTACGACTACGCCCTCGACCTGCGCCGCGCCGTGCCTCCGGGGGGGGCGCTTCTCGCTAACGGGGACACCGCCTCGTTCGCTCTGAGATGGCTGGACCTCGTGCGCCCCGAGGCGCGCGCGCGGCAAGTCGCGCCCGCGGGTCTCAGCGACGCTCGATCCTGGCTCGCGGCGGGGGCCGGACGCGCCGATCTATTCACGACCGGAATCGGGCCCGCCGCCCTTCTCTCGGCGGGCCTGCCCTCGACCGCTCGGCCGCTTTCGCCCGAGGGCTTGGTCCAACATGTCGGCGCGCGTCCGCCGACCGATCCCCCGCTCTCGGTCCTGCGCCGGCCCCGCGCCTGGGACCGCGACGAGAGCTACGCCCGCGACGCGAAGCTCTCCTACGCCTTCGCCGCCTGGGCTGCGGCGCGCCTGCTCGAGGCCCAGGGCCGGCGCCCGCCGCAGTCCCTGGACTTGACCGCCGTCTCGCTCGATGGCGAGGACTATCAACTGGAGTAAACGCTATAATCGCGCAGATGACGCGACGCTTCGCCGCCGTCTTCCTCACCCTGGCCTTGGCCCCTCGCGCCGCGCGGGCGGCTTTCGACGACGCGCCCTTCGGCGCGCGCGACGCGGCCATGGGAGGCGCCTTCACGGCGGTTCACGACGATGTTTCCTCGCTGGCCTACAATCCGGCCGCTCTCGGCCAGGCGCCGGAGCTCGAGGTTGGCGCCTCCTACCTGCGCGGCTTGCATTGGCCCGCCGGGACGATCGACCGCGACATCACCCGAGCGGCCCTCGCCGTGCCCGTGCGCCAAGAGATATTCAACGGAGCTTTCGGCTTCGACGTACGCTACGACCGCCGCCAGGGGCTGGCGCGCGACCGCCAGATTGGAGTTTTCTACGGCACGCGCGGCCTGCGAGAAATGCAAGACGGCGGTCTGGACTTCGGCTGCGGCTTAAAGTTCCTGCAGAGCTCTTTTGAAGGCCGGGGGGGGGCTCAAACCAAGCCCGCCCTCGACATGGGCGCGTTGTGGCGCGTGGGCGCCAAGCGCTCCGTGGCAGCTTCCCTGCTGAACTTCGGCGGGGCCAAGTTCAAGTCCGGACCGCTTTCGGACCGCGCGCCGTTGGCGCTGAAAATCGGGGCAGCCGAATCCATCCGCGGGGCCCTCATCGCGGTCGATGCCACGATCCGCGAGCCTTCCTCAGGACAGGGGAAGGCCGTCACCTTCGCCGCGGGCTTCGAACGCTGGTGGGCGACCGAGCGCGCGGGCGCCTTCGCGGCGCGTTCGGGCCTTTCGCTGGGCGACCGCGCCCGAACCTGGCACTGGGGCTTCGGTTGGAAGAACGCAGGCGCCCGCCTCGACTACTCGCTGCTGACGCCCCTGGCCGGCTTGATCCGCTTCGGCCATGGCATTACCCTCAGCCTGCGTTTCGGCCGCACGGACCCCGAGGAGGAATACGAGCGCCTGCTTTCGGGCGAGATGCGGGCTCGCCGCGACCTCAACAAGAAACTCGAGGCCAACTCGGTCAAGCAGTGGAAGCTCTCCGAGGAGATCGGGCGCCTGCAGGCCGAGCTCGCCTCCCTGCGTTCGGCCATCGCCGGCAAGCACGCCTCCGAGGAGGAGGCCCGCCGACGTCTCTCTGACATGGAGACGCGCCATAAGAAGGCGGTGGATGCCTTCCAGCGTCTCCAGGAGGAGCACGCGCACAACGCCGCCAGGACCAAGGCCGAACTCTTCGGCGAGGATTGGAGTTCTTATCAGAAGGCCAAGCTCGCAGGCGCGCCGGACGAGGCGCTCTTGGAGCGCGTCCAGCGCCTGCTGGTGGAATATAAGGAGTCCGGCGTGGACCTGGGAGAGGCCAGCCGGGAACTGGGCCGTCTTCAGAAAGCGCGCTGAGGGGCCGTTCATAATTCCGTTACCACGAGACGACGTCAAGACCTTATACTGGCCTCGTGGCGGATTGGACCCCTGAAGACCTGAGCCGCGACATCGACAGGCTGTGGGCCCGCGTCGGCTCGCTGCCGGCCGAGCCCGCGTCGGCGCATTATATCCCGGCGACCCCCTCGACGGATTGCCTCGTCGGCGCCGAAGCGGCGTGGGAGACGGTCGGTTTGCTTAAACGCCAGCAGCGCCAGCGCGAGGCGGCCTGGCAGCGGACGGTGGAGGCCAAGGACGAGGCCCTCCGGGTCCTGCGCGCGCGCGTGGAGTCCCTGGAGACCGAGTCCGCGCGCCTGCGCTCTCGGACCGAGGGGGAGGATGAACGGGCGCTGGCGGACGCCCTCGAGAGCCGCCGGAACCTGGAGGCAGCGCAGAAGACCCTGGACCTGCGTCAGGCCCGCCACGAGGAAGAGCGCCGCATCCTCGAGGAAGCTCTTCAAAACCTGCGCGAACGCCTGGCGGCGGAGACCGCCCGCGCTCGCGCGTCGGAGCAGCGCTGGCAGGCGCGCGAGCAGCAACACATCATCGACCTCAAAGAGCTACAGACCCTCGTCGAGCGGCGCGAGAAGCAGACGGGCCTCTCGGAGCAGGCCGCGCGCGCGCATCAAGCGGGCCTGGCCGAGGCGAAGAACGCGTTGGAAAAGACTTTAGCCGAGCTCCTGCTCGAGAGGCGGCAAAGCGAGAGGGCTCATGGAGAGCGCGAGGCGGCGCTCAAGAAGGTCGAGGAGCTGCAGAAGCACGTCGACGAGCTTTCCCGCATATGGGAAGAGGAGCGCGCGCAGTGGCGCGAGCTCTGGGACCGCGAGCGTTCCGGCTGGGAGACCCAGCGCCAGGAGCTGGCGCAATGGGAGGAGAACCTCCGCCGCGAGCGCGAGGCCTGGCACGCGGAACTCCAGTCCAAGGAGAAGGTCCACCTCGAGCTCACGGAGAGCCTCTCCGGCAAGATTCGGGAGACCTCCCAAACCGCGGAGCGCATGTCCGGGCTCCTGCGGATCTTCGACGAGAAGGGAGCGGAGGAGGAGGTCCGCAGCGCCTCCTTGGTCCAGCGCGCGGCCGAGGAGGCCGCCCGGCGCCGCGTCCGCTCCGCCTTCCGGCGCCGCGCCGCCGCCGTCGTCGGCGCCTGCGTCCTGCTCGCCGCCGGTCTGCGCCCGGCGTGGCGCTGGGCGAGCGCTTGGACGTACGAGGCGGAGTCGGTCGCCCCCGCCCCCGTCCCGAACCCGACCGCTCTGGCGCTCGGAGGAGGCTCGCTCTGGGTCTGCGATTGGGGCGGCCGCCTGCTGGCCGTAGACGCGGCGGACCCGCGCCGCGCCGCCGCTCAGGCCTCGCCGCAGCCGGGCGGACCCTATCGCCCCGCGGCCGTCGCCCTCGGTCTCGGCGTCATATGGACGCTCGACGCGGCCCAGGCGCGGCTCGTACGCCATGCCGCCTCGGACCCCGCGAAGACGCTCTCCTCGCGCCCCGCTCCGGGCCCCGCGCCGGTCGCCCTCGCCTTCGATGGTCGGGTCGTCTGGTCCTACGACGCGGTCGATCGCGCGCTGACGCGTCACGCGGGCGACGATTCCGCGCAGCAGAGCTTCCCGCTTCCCCGCGAGGTCGTCCCCAACGCCATGGTCTGGGTGGAGGGCCGCCTTTGGGTGCACGACGTCAAGTCCCATAGGATTCTCCTTTATAAGTTCGCCAACGGCGAGATGTCCCAGGTCGGCTCCCAGCCCGCTCCGGAGGCGGGCGTGCTGGGGCTGGCCGTCGCCGGCGCGCGCAAGGACCGGCGCGTCTACGCGCTGCTGGGGCCCTTGGGCGGTCGTTTGCAGCCGTCCATCGCGCGCTACCGCCTGCAGACGCGCATCTCCTTGGCGGACTTTTAACATTCCTTTAATCTGCATGAAACGCTCGTGATCTATACTTCAACTCGGCGCACCCGACAAACCGACAACATGATCCGACACCGGCGCCGTTGCCAGCGCGTCATCGCTTCGATCTCTCTCGCGGCGGTCGTCACGGCGGCTTCCTTCCTATTCGCGGCCGCCGCGCGCGCCCAGTCCGTCCAGGTGTACATCAACTCGGCCTTCGTCGCCAGAAGCGAGTTTTGCAGAGTCACTTCGGAAACTCCGCCCCGCTACTTGTGTCCCCTCGTCAACCAGCCGAAGGACGGCAACATCTCCAACGATCCGGAGATCCAGTTCGAAACGGACGCGGACAACCGCTGCAGAACCTCCGGTCCTTTCGTCGTCGGGGTCTCCAGCTTGAACGTGTGCAACTCCGTGGTCCACCTCTGCGCGCAGGTCGGCATCACGAACAACACCAGCGGCACCGTCTCCATCGACGAGGTCAACTTCGAGCTGTTCAAGTTCCAGGACGGCTCGAACCCCCTGGATTCCGCCTCGACTCCGCCGATTCGCACTTTCTTCATCGATGCGCCCGGCACGGCCAGCGGCGTCAGCAGCAAGCTTCCCAACGATACGGAAGCCTACTGCGTGCTGTGGGACGGGACCTACAACATCCAGGGCGAGTTCGGAAAGACGAACGGGCAATATGGCTTTCGCGCCACGGTCAAGACCAATCAGCAGGGAGACAGCGGCAACATCGTCATCACCCAGACGCGCGCCTACCCTTCCGGAGCCACGAGGGACAGCAACGATCAAGACGTCTCGCAGAAGCCGATCACCGTCGACGTGACGAACGTGCATGTCATCCGCTCCACCCCGACCGTCGTCGGGCAGGTCACGGGCGTGTCGGCCCAGCCTTACGGCCTCACCTACCGCCTCTCCAAGGACGCCTCGATGTACATCACCATCAACGAGGCCCTGCCCGGCGCCGGCGGAAATTACGCGAACCTGCGCACGGTGCTCAACGGCTTGCCCCGCTCGGGCGAGGGCACGCCCCAGGGCACGCTCCTTAATGGAGACTCGTGGGACGGCCGCGATAATTTCGCGAACATCCTGCCCGCGGGCAACTATCTCGCCGTCTTTCAGGCGGTCACTTCGGACCAATACGGTCAGACCCCCGATCTCTCCTTCGCCACCACGCGTCAGATCGCTCTGGACCCGCTGCAGATCACGGACATCCGGGTCCAGCCGCTGCTGGGCGGCGCGACGTCCCTGGCGGTCCTGTCCTACATGCTGACGGAAGCCGCGACCGTCTACATCGACGTGTTCCCTCCGGGGACCCAGTTCTGCGCCGGACTCAACAGCGTCAACGATCCGAACCTGGACCCAAGCGTCACGGGACAGGCCACCGCGAAGAGCTTTACTCCGCGCATGGACTCCTGCAGCGGAGCCGCCGTCTCCCCCCTGCGGACTATCGCCGAACAGAAGGCCTCGCGCAGTTCCGTCATCAGCTTCTGGGACGGACGCGACGCGAGCGGGACCCTCGTCAATGACGGCGATTACGTCTTCGTGATGTACGCCTCCCTCGTTTCCCAACTGGGCCAATCCTACAGCGGCAATCCAAACGACAAGCGGATCTGGACCTCGTCGGCGAAGGCGGGATTTCTTTCCGTCCTGCGCGGCCTGTGCGGCATCACCCAGATCTCCCCGACTTCGACGGTCATCGGTTCGAGCCCCGCCATCTCGGGGCTCAATCCCTTCACGTTTCGCTATCAGCTTTCCCGCGACTGTAATGTCTCCATGAAGATCTACGACGCGACCGGCACGCGGCTCGTCAAGACTCTCGTCAACCAGGAGACTCGTCCGGGCCTGTTCAACAACAGCGAGGCCTGGACCGACGGCACGGACGACTCCGGGCAGGTGGTTTCCTCGGGGACCTACCTCGCGCAGTTGACGGCGGCAGACCCTTCTTTCCCGGCGAAGGTCTCGACGACGACGGCGCTGTTCCCGGTGCATCTCATGCGCATCACGGACGTCTCGATGACGCCGCTGCTTTCAGGGACCTCGGACCAGGTCGTCTTGAACTACCAGCTTTCCCAGCCGATGTTCGTGGCGTGGAATATCTACCCGGCGGGATCCTACATCGCCTCCAGCACTCTGACCTGGCCGCCGTGCGCCGCGCAGAGCCCGCCGAACTCCTGTACGAGCGCGTCCGTCCTGACGTCGGGTGGCGGCCAGGCTTCGCCGATCGTCACCTTCCACGGACTGCGCCCCGGACGACTGCGCATTTCGGAGTTCTGGGACGGCCGCGATGCCAGCGGTCTTTTTGTCCCCGACGGCAGCTACGTCTACACGCTCACCGCCCAATCCACGACGACCCCGAAATATTTCGCCGCGGATCGAGTCTACGGGAACGTGACCGTCGCGCGCGGCGGCATCATCTTCACCAGCTTCAACGTCAGTCCCGACGTGCCTCAGCTCTTCAACTCGAGCAACACCATCACCCTGCACCCCTACACGATCACCTACGCCCTGACGCGGCAGTCCTCCGTCACCGTCCAGATCCTAAACACCCAGTTGCCTCCTCAGGTGGTCCGCACCGTGGTCTCCGGCGCCGTCCGCCAGGGCGGCATATTATTGACCGATGTCTGGGACGGGCGCGACGATACGGGCAATTTCCCGCCCACCGGCTTCTATCTGGTGCGCGCCGTGGCCGACGACGTCGCATCCCTCCTTTCCTCCGGCTCGACGGCTCAACTCACCATCTCCTACGATCCCCTGCGCATCTACGACCTGGCCGTCACGCCCCTGCGTTCCGCGCCGGGCAGCGCGGCCCTCTCGTATCAGGTTTCCGAGACGATGAAGGTCGCCATCAAGATCTACAAGCCCGGGACGGCCTTCGACTCTTCCGGCAACCCCTCTCCGCCCGATTCCGTCTCGCTCGTGCGCCGCATCGTCGGCGTGCGGCCCGCCCGCACGCCGATCGTCGACGAATGGGATGGGCGCGACTTCCGGCTCTCGCTCGTGCCCGACGGCAATTATAAGTTCAAGATCGTGGGCTCCACTGACCTCGCGGCCATCGACGATATCACCGGCGACGTCAATAATCCGGGGGCTCTCTCTCTGGACCGTTTGGTCGACGAGATCCCGGTCGCAGTGAACGCTTCGGCCGATCCCAAGGCGGACTTCGAGCAGAACACGTTCGCCTACCCCAATCCGATCACCGGGCCTTCGGCCACCTTCCAGATCCATGCGCCTTTCCGCGCCAAGGTCCAACTCAAGCTGCACAACATCGCGGGAGAACTGGTCTTGGATAAGAACTTCGGCGAGGTCGCTGCGGCCTATCAGGCCGGTCCGTTGACCTACGTCTGGAACAAGATCAACCAGGGCGGCCATGAGGTGGCCCGCGGCCTCTACTATGCCGTCATCCGCGTCGAAGAGGCCGAGGGCGGGCGCTCGGTCCTGCAGACGGTCAAGAAGGTGCTCGTCCCGTGAAGACTCGAGACCTGGCCGCCCTGCTCTTGGCGGGTTGGAGCGCTCTCCCGGCGCGGCCGGCGCGCGCCATCGATTCCTCGGCGGGCACGAGCGGCGCGGCGTTCATGAAGATCGGCTACGGCTCGGCTCGAGCGATGGCGTTGGGCGGCGCTTTTGTGGCATTGGCCGAGGGGTCCGATGCCTTGATCTGGAACCCGGCCGGGCTCGCGGTAACGCAGCAGCGGGAACTCGCTTTCTCGCGTCTGAGTTATGTGCAGGGCGTCAAGGCGAATCTAGTTCCCAATTCCTACATGCCCGGATATGTCGCCTACGCCCACCCGATGGGCCGCACGACCTGGGGCGCCAATTTCGCGTACATGACGGATGAGGGATTCGACATCCGCAACGCCAATGGAGTCCCTCAGCAGAACACGAACGTGATCGTGAGGAACTACTTCGGGACCGTCGGCTTGGCCCGCTCCTTCTGGTACGAGAAGCTCTTCCTCGGCGCAGGTCTCAAGACGATCCACGAGGATATCGCCGGCTCCGCTCACAACACGGTCGTCGGCGACCTCGGCGTGGTTCTCAAGCCGACCAACGCGCTCTCGCTGGGCTTCGCCCACCAGAACTTCGGAGTCGATTCCAAGGAGGTCGCGCGGGTCACGCGAGGGGGCGCCTCCCTGCGCCTCAATGACTTCGTGACCGCCTGCGTCGAGTTGAACAAGGCGTCCGACAGCGGGGCGCGACTCGGCCTGGGCGGCGAATTCCAGCTGCCGGAGGATTACCTCGATTACGGCCAGATCACGCTTCGGATCGGTTATAGGAACTCGGACGATTACGGTCAAAGTCTGCCGGTCAAATCCTTCAGTCTTGACCGCACGGGCGGCCTCTCCTACGGCATCGGCGTGTACACCTCGCAGGCCTTCGGTTATGGGCTTGCGTTTGATATCGCCATCGTCGCGATGGGCGCTCTCGGGACGAGCGATCAGATGTCCGTCAAGATTAAGTTTTGATGATATTTTAATGGCGAGCGTATTGACACGTTCTTGGGCCGCTGTTACACTCACCATGATGCGGACACGATCATTGAGCCGGTTTATGAAAGGAAAGAGGGGTCAGACTGCGGTGGAATACCTCTTGACGACCGTGACGCTGGTGACGTTCTTCGCCGGCATGTACGGATTCCTTCAGGGGCAGTTGCGCAGCCTCTTTAAGCTCGCCGGAATCAAGATCCTGACGCCGTATTATTAGTAAAAACGGGAGAGAGAAGAGATCGCCATGAAAATGTCTCAAGTGGAGGAGTGGGTTCGCACGCGGATCTCCGGCCGTCGCGGTCAGAGCGCGGTGGAATATCTGCTCATGCTGACCGTCGTTGTCGGAGTCGTGCTCGTAGCCGGCGTGGCTTTGAAGAAATTCATGCCGACGTTGTTCAACAACATCCAACAGATGATCACTGGAGCCGCCAGCCAGTTGGGCGGCTAAAGGACGGCGTCGCCTTCCCGGGTCCCATCCACGCGGCGTAGGAAAGGGACCCGGGCGGGCGGGACGAGGGGGCAAGGAGTGAGCAGTCTTGGTCGGGACTCGGGGCAGATAGTCGTAGAGATGCTGTTGATCCTCCCCGTGTTCCTCAGCATGGTGTTCCTTATTATGGAAACAGGCAACATCTCGTTTCGACTCATCGTTCTCAACCACGCGACCTACGAGGTCGCGCGCATAGGCGGCATGACTTGGAGCATTCCATCCCTGGGCAACGAGGGAAAGATGAACGACGTGATGAAGCGCATCCTGCCCGCGGCCAGCGTCCGCTGCTATAAAGAAGAGACGATCTACGATCCGCAAGCGTACCAGATGAACTACGATCTCGTGTGCGTCGCGCAGGAACCGGTCCAACTGATCTTTCCGATGAGCAGGGTTATACTCGCCAAGCCGTCGGGCGCCGGCAGTCGGACCCTGACGGCGGTCGTGCGGATGCCCATCGAGAGTCCGCTTAAGCAATAGCAGCAATAGCAAAGGACGAACTGAAAATGGAAAAGAAAGGCGTACTCATCCCGATGGCGCTGGCGATGCTCGCGGCTGGTTTCTACCTCATGGCCTTGACCAGCAAGGAGCGCGCTCTCAACAGCCAGTACGAGACCGCCAGGATTCTGATCGCCCGAAACGACATCCCGGAGAGGACGGTCTTGCGCGAGGACATGGTGGAGAAGACGGAGATCCCGCGCAAGTTCATGCAGCAGGACTGCTTCGAGATCAAGACGGACTCCGACATCAAGCTCATCGTCAACCTGGTCACGCGCAATCGCATCCCCAAGGGAAACCAAGTCACCCAGTCATCCCTGATCTCCCTGTCGCCCGAGTCGGGACTGAGCGTGAAGATCCCCCCGGGCTACCGAGGCGCCATGCTGCCCATCGAGCCGGAAATGAAGGCTCTCATCAAGCCGGGAGATCGGGTGGACGTGCTCGTCACTTTTGACGCCCTCATGAACGACGGGCGCAAGGAGAAGGTCACGGCGACCATCCTGCAGAACGTCCTGGTCATCGCGGTCGGCACGAATCTCGGGCAAGGCATGAACGCCAAACAGTTCAAGGCCGTGACGGACAAGGAGGACAAGACGGCCGCCTTCTCCGAGAAGGCGACGGCAAGCCTTGCCCTCAACCCCAACGAGGCCCAGTATCTGGCTCTCGCGCTCAAGCAGGGAGAGCCCACGGTCATCATGCGCGGCCTGGGCGACGCGGAGATGCATCCCATGGAGATGGCCAGCTTCCGCAAGTTGTTCCGCTGATTTGAAACAGAAGCGCCGGGCCCGCTCACAGGAAAGGCACGACAACATGAAAAGGCAACTCGGGACGGCCCTGGCGCTCGTCGCAGGACTCGCAACCGCGGCTTCGGCCCAGCCGGAGGATTCGTTGATCGCCGTCTCCGCGGACATCGTGGAGATTTCCGGGTCCATGCAGCGCGACATGGGCTTCGCGTGGACTCCTTTCCAGACGGGGATCAACTTCGCCGAGAAGGCGATCCCGGCGGGCGGCATCTTCAAGATCGGGGATTTCGCCCGCCAGACCCAGCTTCAGACCTCTCTCAAGATGCTGGAGACGGAGGGGAAGGCCCAGCTCCTATCGAACCCCAAGATCGTCGTCCAGGCCTCTTCCCAGGCGAACTTCGTGGTCGGCGGCGAGATCCCCTTCCCTTCCGCCAACGGAAACGGAACCGTTACGGCCGACTTCAAGAAGTTCGGCGTCATCCTCAACATCGTCCCCGTCATCAATCCGAACAAGAAGGACACGATCCGGGCGGAATTGCAGCTCGAGGTCTCGAACGTCGACTACTCGAAGGCGGTCCAGGTCGGGAACACCGCCGTGCCCTCCATCGTCACCCGTCAGGTCCAGACCGCCGTCGAGATCAAGAGCGGCGAGACGCTGGTGATCGGAGGCCTGAAATCGAGCACGAAAAACGTCACGAAGACGAGGATCCCCTTCATCGGGAGCATCCCGCTCATCGGGTTCCTCTTCACGACGAGCAGCGTACTCGAGGACCAGAAGTCCCTCTTTTTGTTCGTTACGATGGAGATCGTCAAGTAAAGCCCATGGCAGAGCCGCTCGCCGGCGCCGATCCCGCGGTCTTGACCTCCCTCAAGGAGTCTGGGCGGGTCGTCGTCTTCACGGGCCCCAAGGAAGGCGTCGGCAAGAGCACGGCGTGCCTCAACCTCGCGCTTGCCTGGGCCGGCAGCCAGAACCGCAGGGTCGTCATCGTGCACATGGACCCCCTGTGCCGCAACGACCTCAGCTTCATCCTCGGAGTCAACCCGCCTTCTCTGGCGAAAATGACGCAGTTGGTCGGGGAGAGTCCGACCGGCGGCCTGGGACGGCTGCTCAAAGGCAGAATACCGATCTCCCAGTGGGGCGTGGGTCTTCTGCCCTTGGCCTCCACGCGTCAGGAATTCCAGAAACTTTCCCCTAACGTGGTCGTGAAGATACTGGGATCCTTGGCCGAGACCTACGACCTGTTCCTGGACGTCGATCCATTCTTCCCGATGCAGATCTTCTCGTTCGATCTGGCCGACCTGATCTATTGGGTCTGCCTGCCCCAGCGCTCCCACTTCGAGGCGACCTACGCCCTCTTCAACGAGATCAAGGCCCTGCACTTCGCGCTCGATAAGTTCGAGATCGTCGTCAACCAGGCCAATCTGCCCGGCGCGCTCGCGCCAAAGGAGGTCGGACGCTTCTTTAGCGCGATGCAGAAGAACGTCCTCGCCTACATGCCCTGGGAAGACTTGATCCCGGAGTATGCGAACACGCAGAAGATCCTCGTCGTGGAGCAGCTGCAGAGCGATTGGGTCAAGTCCCTGCGCGTGCTCCTGGGCCGCCTGATGGAGGTCGAGCCTTCCGTCAAATATTGGGAGAACTCCACCGGGGCCGAGGAATTCGCCCGATCCTCGGACATCCTCTGGAAGCCGACTTACTACGCACCCGAAGGCGAGGCCGCGAAGGCGGCTCCCGTCTCGACCGTTCCGGCCGGAACGGTCCCCGATTTCTGGGACGAGCTCAAAGGAAAGATGCACCGGCTGGTCGTCATGGCGATGGAGACCGAGCGCATCCGCATCTCCGACGACGCGAAGATGAACGAGGAGAACCGCGCCAAGGTCGGCCAGATCATCGAGAACCTCCTTCACCGCGAATCCAACCTGGCGTTGTCCCGCACGCAGCGCGAGCAGTTCGTCGTCGAGCTCATCGATGAGATCCTAGGCCTCGGTCCCTTGCAGCAGCTGCTGCGCGATCCGACCATCAACGAGATCATGGTCAACTCGTACGACAAGATATACATCGAGCGCAATGGGCAGTTGGTGCTGCTGCCGATGCGCTTTCGCGACGATGAACAGGTCGTCCAGGTCATCAAGCGCATCGTGGCCCCAATCGGCCGCCGTATCGACGAGTCGGTCCCCCTCGTGGACGCTCGTCTCAAGGACGGCTCGCGCGTCAACGCCATCATCGCGCCCCTGGCGGTCTCCGGCCCCACGCTTACCATCCGCCGCTTCTCGGCCAAACCCTTCACGCACGAGCAGCTCATCAAGTTCGGATCCACGACTTCCGGGATCGTCGAGTTCCTGCGCGCCGCGGTCATCATTAAGAAGAACATCCTGATCTCGGGCGGCACCGGCACCGGGAAGACGACCTTCCTCAACATGCTCTCGAACTTCATCCCGGGCGACGAGCGCATTATCACCGTCGAGGACACGGCCGAGCTGCGCCTGCTGGCCGAGCATTGGATCCGCCTCGAGTCGCGCCCGCCCAACATCGAGGGCAAGGGCGAGATCACCATTCGCGACCTGATCAAGAACTGTCTGCGCATGCGCCCCGACCGCATCGTCGTCGGCGAGTGCCGCGGCGGAGAATCTCTGGACATGCTCCAGGCCATGAATACCGGCCACGAGGGGTCGCTGGCGACCCTCCACGCCAACACCCCGTCGGACGCGATCTCGCGGCTGTCGGCCATGTGCCTCATGGCGGGCACCGACTTGCCGATGAACGTCCTCATCGACATGATCTCGAGCGCGGTCAACCTCTTCATCCAGATCACGCGCTTCGCCGACGGCAAGCGACGCACGACCTACGTCTCGGAGTGCGTGGGGCGCGAGGGCATGAAGATCCTGACCAAGGACATCTTCCGCTTCATCCAGACCCGGATGGACGAGAAGGGCGTCAGCTACGGCTACTATACGGCCTGCGACTATGTCCCGCGCTTCTTCGAGGAGATCAAGCTCAAGGGTCTCTCCATTCCGAAGGAAGCCTTCATGAGCGAGCGCACCAAGAAGGCCAAGGGGCTGTCCAATGAGATCGACGAGCTCATCAAGGCGGGAATCCCGGTCCCGGACGACGCCGAGACCGTGGCGATGGCGCACGGGGCGGGGGGGCATTGATGAGGCGCGCCCTGCTCGCCGGCTGGATCGTCGCCGCCGCCGCGGGGCACGCGCGCGCGCAGCAGCTCTTCACGAGCGAGGAGATCGGCTACCTCGTCGGACGCAAGACCGCCGCGGCCAAGCAGGACGGCGCCGAGACCCGAGTGCAGTACTTCTACCATTACTTCAAGAAGGACCGCGACCCGGCGTTGCCGGCGCCGAAGTGGGTCGAACAGACGCTGGACGCCATGCTCAAGCGCCCCGTGTGGCAGGACCCCGAGGAGGGCATCCTCAACGAGGCCATGCTCTGGCAGGCCCCCGTGTCGGTCCTCTATGAGTTCTTCGAGCTCGTACGCAAGAGCTTTCCGCCGTCCGAGGGAGGGCAGTATGCCCCGCCCGGCGGCCTCCTGCGCGACTACGAGGACAACCGAATCCGCTTTCAGATGTCGCTGGATCGCCTCGTGCGCGCGCGCCTGGGCAATTCGCTCGGCGGCCGCGGGCGCGCGGTCCTCGCCCACTTCGACCTCATCAACAAGCAGCTCGACAGCGTGATGGACGGCCTCGTCAACGGCGATACCCAGCGCTATAAGGACGCCGTGATGGCCATCGCGGCCCTCAGCAACGGCGCCTTCGACGTCCTCCAATCGAACCCCCGGGGCTATGCGCCCGCGGCCCAGCCCGCGGGGGGCTCGAGGACCGCGTCCCTGCTTTGCTTCATCCTTGGAATCGGCTGCGCCTTTTTCGGCGCCTTCACCGTGGGCAGCCTCAACGAGGAGAGGATCCAACAGGGCATCGAGCGCTACAAGGCCAAGGCAAAGGAGTGGGCGCACGAATACGAGCGCCAGTTCGTCGTCATCAAGATCCACTACCTGGTGGGCGCGCCCATGGTCCTCGGGCTGATCGCGGGCCTGCTCACCTTCGACCTCTTCGGCTTCCTGATCTTCGCGGGGTTCGGCGTCTACGCCGGCCTGACCCTGCCGGGCTGGCTCCTGCGCAACATCCGCTTGCGCCGCGGCATGAGGTGCGAGGCGCAGCTGCTCGACGCCATGGTGCTCATGTCCAACGGCCTCAAATCGGGCATCGACCTCATCGGCTGCATCGAGATGGTGACCAAGGACCTCCAGCCCCCGATCTCCGAGGAGTTCAGCCTCTGCTTGAAGAACTACCATCTGGGCACCAGCATCGAGAAGGCCCTGGAAGGGATGGAGGACAGAGTGCAGAGCCGTCTCCTCTCCTATATGATCAAGGCCATCGTCATCCAGCGTTCCGTCGGCGGCAACCTCACGAAGATTTTCGACCGCATCGTCGAGAATATCCGCGAGGAATCCAAGCTGGTGGAGAAGACCGCGGCGATGACCGCCCAACAACGCATCCAGGCGATCGTGGTCGGCGTGATGCCGTGGATCATGCTGGCCGTCATGTTCGTCTTCCAGCCCGCCTCGATGAAGGAGTTCTATTTCACGCCCCTCGGCATCTGCACGCTCCTTTTCTGCACGGTCTGGATCGGCATCGGCATGAAAATCGTCAATAAGCTCGGGGACATCAATGTCTGAGCCTCCCATCGGCCCCGGGATGCACTGGCTCCTCTTCGGAACCGCGGTGTTCGGCTCGTTTGCCGCCTACACCGCGGCCAACCGCATATTCGCCCCGCCGCCCGAGGGCGACGAGAGCGATTTGTCCAAGTTGGCCAAGAAGGAAGTGGGCACCAGTTCCGCCTTCTCCAGCCTCAACGCGAACGGCAGCCTCATCGACCGGCTCGACCTCTTCCTTCTCAAGATATTCCACCTCGACGTGAAGCTCGAGGAGATGCACATGATGATGGGCCGGCCGGTGAAACCCGCCCCTCTCGATATGCTGCACATGAAGGAGTTCTTCGCCGCCGGCTTCGGCTTGGGAGCCTTCTTCCTTACCGGCGAGTGGATCCTCATCCCTTTCGGCGTCGTCGGATTCCTGCTCCCTGATTCGATGTTCAACGGCATCATCCGCACCCGCCAGCAAGCCATCATGAGGAACTTCCCGACGATGGTGGACCTGATGGCTCTGACCATCGAGGCCGGCCTCGATTCCATGGCGGCCATCGAGCGTATCCTCAAGAACATCAGCCCCGACCAGCGCACCGAGCTGGAGAAGGAATTAGAGAAGATGGTCAACGAGATCCAACTCGGCTACACGCGCCGCGACGCCCTGCAACGGCTGGCCATGCGCACGGGCATCTCCGAAGTCCGATCCTTCGTGGGCCTGATCATCCAGTCCGACGAACTGGGCACCAGCCTCGTCGAACTCTTGCGCAGCTACGCCGCGGACATGCGCTTCCGCCGCCTCAACAAGGCCGAGAAGCTGGCCGCCAAGGCCGCGACCAAGATGCTCATCCCCCTCTTCATTTTTATCTTCCCGACGGTGTTCATCATGATGCTGGCGCCGATGATGAAGAGCCTCGTCTCCGGGGGGCTCGGGTTCTGATGGAACGCTTGGCGCTCGCCGTCCTCCTCCTCGCCGCCGCCGCGGACCCCGCGCGCGCCCAGGCGCTGAAGATCAAGGACACCGAGGGGCTCTTCCTCGACATGTCCAAGCTTAACCTGGGGACCATAACCTCCGAGGACGACAAGAAGAAGTACATCTACACCATCCAACTTGAGAAGGCGCGCGTGACGCGCAGGACCCTCAGGAACGTCTATGAGAACGCCTTCGATCTCTACCGTCAGGGCCAATACGAGGCGGCCAACGATCTCACGCGCAAGATCCTCGCGATCGACCCCGGCTACGAGGACGCCTCGATCCTCAACCGCGCCACGCTCGACCTCAAGGGCACGACGAAGCCCATGGCGTCGGAGCGGCGAATGCTGGAGGACCGCTTCGAGGAAGGGATGGCCTTGTACAGGCAGGGCCGCCTCGTCGAAGCCGCCGAGCGCTGGGATGAGGTCGTCAAGCTCTCCGCAAGCAACCTGAAGGCCCGCTATTGGCTCAAGAAGGCGCACTCCGAGATGGCCGAGGAGCATTACCGCCGCGGTCAGAAGGCCTATCGACAGCACCGTCTGCATGAAACTCTGGATCAATGGTATGCGGCGCTCGTCCTCAACCCTCGCTACCCGCGCCTGACCGCGGCCATAGCGAAGGTCGAGGCGGAGGCGCGCGAGCAGGACGCCAACGAGAAGCTTCAGAGCGCTCTCCATCTTTATGAGCAGGGCCTGGTCCTGGAATCCCTCAAGATGCTCGACTTGGTCCTGGAATCGGGCCCCGGCAGCGTCAAGGCCCAAAAACTTCAGGCCGAGATACGCGCTGAAGTGGCGAATCAACACGTCTCCGAGGGCCGCCGGCTCTACGAGTCCCGCCAATACGAAAAGGCCGTCGTCGAATGGCGGCACGCCGTCGAGTACGGCTACGACCCAAAGGCCGCCGATCAACTTGTCGCCCGCGCCAAGGAGCAGGTCCGCCGGGAGGACTCCGCGAGGAAGCGCGCGGTGGAACTCGCCAAGCAGCGCGAGGAGGAAGGCAAGAAGAAGAAGGAGGATGACGCCAAGGCCGCCGCCGAGACGAAGAAGGAAGATGAGGCCAAGGCGGCTGCGACCTCCCCGACGACCGCGGCGATGCCGGAGGCCGCCCCTCCCGTCGCCGTCTCCAACGAAAACGCCAAGCAGCAATCCGGACAGGCCTATCTCGAGGGCGTGATCTACTATCAGAAGGGCGACTACGACAAGGCCCGCGACAAGTGGCTGCACGCCAAGCAGCTCGACCCGGGCAACTCGGACGCCGTCGCGGGCCTTGAGAAGATCGAGAAGCTCTACGGAACCGGACCATGAGGCTCTCCGCGAAGTGGTTCCTCTGGTTTACGGGGATCGGCGTCTACGTCATGTTCCTCGGCGGGATCTTCTATTACAATCTCTTCAAGTGGACCTTCGATGAGAAGCTCAAGCAGGAGTCGATCGACATGGTCCGCCTCTATGCGCCGACCATCATCGAGGGCCTCGCGCGCAATCAGAGCGCCATCACCATGGCGGAGCTGGATATCGTCAGCCGCTTCTCGAAGGACGACCGCGTCGCGTCGCTCCTCTATCTCAACAAATACGGCGAAGTCCGCTGGTTCAAGGACCCGTCCATGATGACGAAATCTTTCGACGATTTCACCCGCCAGGTCAGCCTGCCGACGGACGCCATCGAGCAGGCGTGGCTGGCGAAGACGCCGATCGTGCGCGCGGTGGCGAACATGCCGCTCTACGACATCGCCATCCCCCTGGCCCTGAGGGGGGACGTCCTGGGCGTGCTCGACCTCCAGATCAGCCGCGAGGGCGTCGTCAAGGTCATCAACAAGGCCATGCACAAGTACGCCGTCGGCGCCGTCGGCGTGCTGCTGCTCCTCGGCATTCCGCTCTACTTCTTCCTGCACCACTTCGTCATCAACCCCATGCTCAACCTCCGCGACGCCATCGAGTCCATTTCCTTCAAGAACCTCGACTTGAAGTTCCCCGCCCGCAACGATGAGATCGGCGAATTGGCCGGGGTCATCACCATCTTCCTCTCGAAGGTGAAGGCGGAGATCGCCAATTCCATGGTCAAGGCGAAGCGGCGCGGCGCGGCGGAAGAACATTGGTGGGAGTCGATCCTGAAGGCGGTCGTTTCCACGAACCATCGCGCCATCGTCGTCGACGAGGACAACAGCGTCCTCTACACGAATTTCCCCGTCACGGGCGTCGTGACCACGGACGGCAAGTTCCATCTTCTTGACGTCATCGACAGCCAGCAGCAGGACGTCCTGCGTCTCGTCAGCGTCGCTCTCGACAATCCCAACCAAGTCAAGGAGGCGGACACCATGTTTCGCTCCGAGCTCTGCCACGTCAAGGCGGTCCACCTCGACGAGGACGGGGAGACGAAGCGGACGCTCATCCTCTTCGAGCCGAAGAGGGTCGGCGCCCGCATCTGAGAATCGCTTGCGTCTCCTCGTCGCTTCTGTTAAGCTTGTCAAGCTTCAAGCCGCCTAGTTCAGGAGACAGCAATGAGCTACCGAGTCAAACGTATCGACCCGTACTGGATGAAGAACCCCGTCCTGCCGGCGGTGGCGATTGTCGGCGTGTTGGTCGCGATGGTCGCCGTTCAGCGCGCCATGTTCCCCGTCGCGATCATCGCAGCCGTCATCGCGGGATTGGCCATTTTCCTGGCGACGAAGCCCGCCGTCTCGGCGGTGCTCGCCACGCTGGGCCTGCTCGGGGGGCTGACGACCTTCGTCGTCGTCCCGAACTCCCAGAACGCGGCGATGACGACGCCCTTGAGGCTGCTGTCCATGCTGCTCTTTACGATGTTCTACACGGTCCTTATGGACGGCGTCGTCCTCTTGGTGGCGGTCCTCTACAATCTCTTCGCCGGGGCGATCGGCCTCGGGGGGCTCAGCCTCGACCTCGAAGACGAGGGTGACGCAGGCGGAGCCTAAGCCCGGATGCGCGTCAACGTCGTCTACGCCTCCCGAGAGCCGAACCGCGCGGCCGTGATCCTCGAAGCCCTCCAGGGCGCGGGGATGTCGGTGACCGTGGCCCAGAAGGCCAAGGAAGTTCACGGTTTGCTCGCTCACCGCGGTTGCGACCTCCTCCTCGTGGGCCAGAAGCTTGTCGATGAGGACGGCGTCGAGTTCGTCAAGGCCCTGCGCACGAAGGGTCCCGCCAAGCAGATGCCGATCATCGCCATCGTCGAGCACGCCGACCAGCCCGCGGTCTCCCCCTCCCCGTCGAAGCACGCTTACGCCCTCTTCGGGCGCGGGGGGCCGGCGCCCGCCGCGCCCGCGGCCGGGACCACGGTCTCCAAGGACCGCGCCTCCGTGCGCCTGGCCTTCTTTCAGGCCGGCGCCGACGAGTGCCTCTCCCTCAACTGGGACACGGCGGAGTGCCTGGCCCGCATCAAGGCGGTCCTGCGCCGCACCCAGTCGAGCGCCCCCGAGGAGCTCATCAAGATGGGGGAGATCGAGCTCAACTTGACGAGCTACACCCTCCATGTCGGCGGCAAGCGCGTACCCCTGACCTCCAAGGAACTGGACCTTCTCTACGTGTTCCTGAGTTCGGCCAACCGAGTCCTCTCTCGTCCGTACCTCATCGAGCGCGTCTGGGGTTATAATTATTTCGGTTCGCCGCGGACAGTGGACGTCCACGTGCGGCGTCTGCGCGAGAAGCTCGGGGGCGCGGCGCGCCACATCACGACGATCCCGTGCGTCGGCTACAAACTCATCCCGCCCGGCGGGGACTTGAGGAGATGAAATGACGAAGCTCCCGAAGCTGCTGATCATCGACGACGACGCCCATCTGCGCGAGAGCCTGGCGGAGGTCCTGGAGCTCGACGGCTTCGAGTGCCATCAGGCGGGCGCCGCCAAGGAGGGAATCTTCGCCGCGCAGAAAATCGAGCCCGAGGTCGTGATCATGGACATCCAGCTGCCGGATTCCTCCGGCTTTCAGATTTGCCAGGAACTGCGCAAGCGCTCCAAGACCATGATCCTGATCATGATGACCGGACGCTTTCTCTCCTCCGAGGAGAAGAAGCAGGGCTTCGAGCTTGGCGCCGACGAGTACATCACCAAACCGTTCGACTTGGCCGAGCTGTCGGCCCGCATCAAGCAGCTCCTATCGCGCAACGCGTCCCACGGCTGAGACGCCGTCGGGTCCCGCGGTGAATTTCTAGCCCATGGCCTCGAAGAGACGCGGCAAGCTCGCCTATAAGATCCTCTTCTGGTTCCTGCTCATCTCGCTGGCGCCGATGGGTTTCGTCGGCGTCCAGCTGGTGAGCATCTCCCAGCAGTCCCTGCGCAAAGAGACCCTGGCCATGCAGGAATCCCTGGCGGTGGGATTCGCGGACACGGTCCACAAGTACGTGACGACCTTCCGCAACGTCCTGACGGAGACCGCCGGCCTCGAGGATTTCGTCTCGATGGGCGCCGTCAGGCAGCGGCAGCACCTCAACCGCATCCTCCAGATCCACCAGGCCGTGCTCGAACTCGCGGTCCTCAACGACAGGGGCGTGGAGGTCCTGCGGGTGGGCAACTACCTCAGCCCGAACCCCGAGATGAGGGACTTCAGCCGCGAGGATCTCTTTCAGACCGCGGTCGGCCCCAAAGGCCAGTACATCGGCCGCCTGGAGCGCTTCCAGGGCCTCTACCCGACGGTGACCGTCTCGACGCCCATCCTCGATGCGCGCGCCCAGCCCGCCCGGGTCGTGGGCGCGCTGACGGCGCGCGTCAGTCTCAACCCCCTGTCGACGATGCTGGCGATGGAGTTTCCGGCCACCGGCAAGAGCCGGGCCTGCGTCGTGGCCCAGGACGGATTCCTCATCGCGCACTCGGATCCCAAGGAGATATACAGGCCCGACGCCCGCCTGCCCGAGGACGTCCTGAAGGTCGTCACCACCCAGTCCAATGAGCGCGGCGGCGGCGAGATATCTCTCGCCGACGGGCGCCGCCTCCTAGCCGCCTTCTCCGAGACGCGGGAACTGGGCTGGATCGTCTATGTGCAGCAGCCCGTGGAGGCCGCCAATCAGTCCGCCGAGGAGATGAAGTCCCAGATCACGACGGTCCTCATCGGCGTCGTCCTGCTCACGGTCCTGCTCTCCCTGGCGGTCGCCGGCCACATCACCCGGCCCATCCGAATGCTCAAGGAGGCGGCCGACCGCCTCGGCAAGGGCCAGTTCGAGGACCTCCCGGAGGTCGTCACCACCAACGACGAGATCGGGGACCTCGCTCAGACCTTCCTCGGCATGAGCGAATCGCTCAAGGAGAAGACGGGAGAGCTGATCCACGCCAAGCAGGAGTTGGAGAAGTTCACTAAATTCTTGGAGAAGCGCGTCGACGCCCGCACCCGGGAGCTCAAGGCCGCGCAGGATGAACTCATCAAGAAGGAGCGCCTGGCCGCCATCGGTCAGATGGCCTCGGTCGTCGGCCACGAGATCCGCAATCCCCTGGCCGTCATCAATAACTCGATCTATTTCATCAAGACCAAACTCGGCGCCGCCGGCGAGCCGGACCCCAAGATCGCCAAGCACATCAAGATCATCGAATCCGAGATCCAGCAGGCCAACGGCATCATCAACGAGATCCTGACCTATTCGCGCCAGCGCGAGCTCAAGCCGGAGCGCGTCCAGCTCAACGCCTGGCTCGAGGAACTCCTCTCGGTCTACCCGCTGCCGCCGCACATCCGGCTCGACAAGGTTTTCGCGGCGGCGGACGCGTCGGTGGACATCGACACCATCGAGATGCAGCAGGCCGTGCGCAACCTCATCGGCAACGCCGTCGAGGTGATGCCCCCGCCGGAGGGAGGCAAGCTGACGGTCCGCACCTACGCGCCCGAACCCGGCTGGGTCGCCGTCGACGTCGTCGACGCCGGCTTGGGCATCCCGCAGGAAGTTCTCGACAAGATCTTCGCTCCATTCTTCACCACCAAGGCGCGAGGCACCGGACTCGGGCTGGCCGTCGTGCGCAAGGTCGTCGACCGCCATAAAGGGCGCGTCGACGTCGAAAGCCGAGTCGGCGTGGGCACGACCTTCAAGCTCTTCCTGCCCACGGCGGCCTGATGGCGATATGAAAGGCAAGATCCTGATCGTCGACGACGACGCGAACATGAGGGAGGGCGTCAGAGACAACCTGGAGGCCAACGGCTACGAGACCGCCCAGGCCGGGAGCGCCGGCGAGGCCGTCGCGCGGGTCAAGGAGGAGTCTTTCGACGTGATCCTGATGGACTACAATCTGACCGACGGCACCGGCATCGACGCGATCAAGCGGATCCGGGCGCTCAACGCGAAGAGCCAGATCCTGATGATCACCGCGCACGCCTGCCTCGATACCGCGCTCAAGGCCATCCAGGAGTCGGTCGACGACTTCCTGACCAAGCCGGTCAATTTCGACCAGCTCATGCGCGCCATCGACAAGTCGCTCGAGAAGATGCGCCTCAAACAGGAGAACGAGCGCCTCTTCGCGGACCTTCAGCGCGCCAACGCCCAGCTCTCTCGCCTGTCGGCCATGAAGTCTAAGTTCATGTCCATGTCCTCGCACGACCTCTCGAACTCCCTGATGACCCTGCAGGTCAGCTTCGAGATGCTGGCCCAGACGATCAAGCCCGACGAGGACCAGAAGAAGCGCATGCAGTACATCGCCAACGGCATCGGGCAGATCTCACGCCTCATCGAGGACCTGGTGGACTGGGCCTCCATCGAGCAGGGGAAGTTCCGGCTCGAGACCAATCTTTTTGAACCCGGCGGGATGGCCGAGGAGGTCGTCGTGGGGCCGCAGGCGCGCGCGCAGGCCCGCGGCCTGACGCTTAAGACCGAGATCGAGCCGGGGTTGCCGACCATCAGCGCGGACAAGAAGCGCCTCGCGCAGGTGCTCAACAACCTGCTCGAGAACGCCATCCGCCACACTGCGAAGGGCGGCACGATCCGCGTCCGGATCGTCAAGGACGGCGCGAGCGTGCGCTTCGCCGTGTCCGACAGCGGCGAGGGCATCGCCGAGGGCGAGGTCGGCAAGATCTTCGAGAGCTTCTATCAGGGCTCCGGCGGGGGCCGTCTCGGGCTCGGACTGTCCATCTCGAGCGAAATCGTCAACAGCCACCAGGGCCGCATCTGGGTGGAGAGCCCGGGCAAAGGCAAGGGCGCGACCTTCTTCTTCACCATCCCGGCGGCCTCTTGACAAGAACCGGAAACGCCGCTATTAATAACGAGTCTTTTTGCTAGACTCGGCAGAATCGAGGAGGAGAAATCGCATGGCTGCGACCAAGGCTGCGCCCAAGAAGAAAGTGAGGGTCCTCATCGCCGACGACCAGACGCTCTTCCGTGAGGGCATCAAGGATCTGTTGGACAACGAGAAGCTTATCGAGGTGATCGGAGAGGCCGCCGACGGCATTGAGGTCGTCCGCCTGGCCAAGAAGCTCAAGCCCGACGTCATCCTCATGGACATCAAGCTCCCTCATCTCGACGGCGTCTCGGCGACCCGCCAGATCCGCAAGGAGTGTCCGAACACGAACGTCCTCATCCTGTCGTCTTACGAGGATGAGGCTCACGTCATGGAGTCCATCCAGGCCGGAGCCAACGGCTACCTCTCGAAGATGCTGCCCGCCGCCGAGCTCGTCAACGCCCTCAAGGCCTTCGCCAACGACGGCGTGATGATCCCCCAGCAGGTCATGGGCAAGCTCCTCCAGGGCCTGCGCCAGATGTCCAGCGGGGACGGAAGATCTCCCGTCGCCCTCACGAAGACGGAGATCCGCGTGCTCGTTTTTCTCGGCTCGGGGATGGCGAACAAGGAGATCGCGGCCAAGATGGCGTGCTCGGTCAAGACCATCAAGAATCACCTCAACGCGATCTTCCAGAAGCTCGAGGTCAGCAACCGGACCGAGGCCGTCGTCAAGGGCATAGAGATGGGTCTGATCTCCCCGGAAGAGCCGAACTGAGGCTTGCGACGGGCCCGGCATACGTGACACGAGAGGAGTTCGCCGCACAGCTCGAACGCGGGGCCTCCCAGGCCGCGGGTCTTGCCGTCACCTCGGGGGTCCTGCGTTGGACCGCCGACGCCCTCAAGCGCGCGGAGCCGCCCTGGTGGAAGCTCCTCGCCAAGGCCTGGCAGAAAAGGCGCTTCGTGGCCTGGAACGAGGCCTGGAGCCTCTATCTCACCGCCCTCCACTTCGAGGCCCTCAACGACGCCGACTGCCCGCTCGCGGCGTATTTCCCGTCATGCGGCGGGACGGCAGAGGCCGACCCCGGCCCCGCGCTGTCCCGGTTTTTGGCCGCGCCGCCGGATTCCTTCCTGGAGAACCTCCGCGACCGGCACCGGCGCACTTATGTCGCGGCACGCTCCATCCTCTGGATCAGCCCGGCCATGCTTTTCTTTCAGCGGCGCGGCCTGCCCTACTATCTCGTCGAGGTCAACGCGGGCGCGGGGCTCAACTTGGCGGCCGACGCGGCGCTCAAGCCGAAGGGCTTCGACTCGAGCCTGATCGCGGCGCGCGTGGGCCTGGACCCCCAGCCCCTGGACCTGACCGACATCGCCTCGCGCCGCTGGCTGACGGCCGGCATTTGGCCCGACAGCCTGCCCGCCATCCGCGAGCTCGACGACGCCGTCGACGTCGTCTTGAAGCGCTCCCAGGACGAGGCCAACTTCCTCCAGTGCGTCGCCTGCGCGCCCGAGAAGGCCCCCGCCTTCGTGGCCAAGAACATCCCCGCCGACGACCCGGACGCGGGGCTGCTCCTCTACAACATGGGCGTCACGGTGCGCATGAGCGACGAGGACTACGCGCGCTACGCGCAAGCCGTCGCCGAGACCTTGAAGCCCTGGGGCGAGCGCGGCCTGTGGGTCGAGGTCGAGCACGTGCGCGGCGAGATATTCTCCACCACCTACCAGCTCCGCGCCCACCGGCTCGTGAAAGGAGTTCCGAGCAGTTTGGTCATGGCCAGCTTCGACATCGAGACCTCCCAGCACGTCTTCAGCCAAGCCAGCGGCGACTTCCTCGGCGCGATTTAATCTTTCCGGCCTTGAATTTCAGCCGGCGGGGGGGCATAATGCCCTCATGAGGCTTCTGCGCTCGCGCGCGGGCCAGATCGTCATCCCCGCGATGCTGATCTTCCCCACGCTCATGCTCTTCGTCTATCTCATCTACGAGACGGCGAAACTCTCCCGCGAGAAGATCCGCCACCAGTTCGCGATGGACGCGGCCGCCTTCGTCGAGATGACGAATTACTCCGACTTCCTCAACCGCACGGCCTACGTCAACGGCGCCTTCCCTATGCGCATCTTCGACGAGGGCTACGGCGACTTCATGGCCGAGTGCGAAGGCAAGGTCGAGAACTGCGAGAAGGTCACCTACGCCTCCATCCTTTACGCGAACGGGGTTTTCCCGCATGAGGGCGGCGCGTATCCCTCGGGCAGCCACACGGCCGAGACCACGCTGCCGACCAGCCAGTGGCAGATACGCTACGGCGGGGCCGGCGCCGGCAAGAACGACGGCCCGCCCACGCTCCCGGAGCCGCTGAAGCTCTTTACCCTCGACAACGCTTTTAAGTACTGGCATCCGCTCGATCTCGCCGTCGAGATCTACAAGCTCTACTTCCAAATCTATTCCCTGCTCGGCTCGGTCGAGGACGCCCAGTACTCGGTGCTCAAGCGGCTGTCCGCCGACCATAGCTTCATGAAGAAGTCATACTGGCTCAACACCGGCGACTCCATGGCCGACGCCGACGCTCTCGTCAACAGCTTTCGCAGCAAGGTCCCCGCTTTCGATTCGAGCGCGGTCGTCAAGCCCATCTGCCAGCAGCAGCTCACCTATTGCGGCAACAGGCACCTGGGCGGCACCGGCATCCAGCCCTACCGTCCGGAATGCACGGACCCTGCCGTCACGCTCCAGACCTCGGCGGGATGCTCTTCGGGCCTCTTCCAGATCATGTGGGTGGACGCCAACGCCATCAAGACGCTGCAGGAAGACGGCGGCAGCGGTTATCCCGGAATTCCTCTCTCCATGACCTGGGCCGTGCCCTCGAAGAACTACTGGAACGTGAACTTCACCGCCATGTCGGAGGCCTTCACGGCGGGGCGTCCCGAACTGCACACGACCATCTCCCTGAGGGGCGACCTCACGACGAAGCCCGCCGTCTGGCCCGATCCGACTCCCAAGTTCCAGGTGAGGCAGTTCCCATGAGTCGAAAGGGGCAGGCGATGACGGAGACGGTCCTGCTCTTCCCGCTCTTCATGTTCTTCCTGTTCGCCTTCGTCAAGGTTTTCGCCCTCCTCATCCTGGTCCAGAAGATCGAGATCGCTTCCTTCTACGCGGCGCGGCGCTGGCAGCTCGAGAGCCACCGCAACGCGAAATTCGAGAGCTGGGATAAAGACACCCTTCGCCTCGACATCGAGAAAAAGGTGAAGGATTATCTGGGGTATGGATCGCTTTCCGGCACCCTGGATTGGGGGAGCGGCCAAAAAAGCTCCTACAGCACCGGGAACTTCCTGGACTTGACCTCCTCCTGCAAGAACGGCAAGCAGCCCGGCGTCAGCGTCCAGCGCACCCAGGTCTGGAACGTCGTGACCGTCACCGCCTGCACCCGTCCGCTGGACATGCCGTTCTACAAGACGACGGGTTTCGTCTTCGAGTCCACCAAGTACGTCCCCAACCGAGATCGGCCCATCGCCTTCATCCTGCCCGGCCTGCAGAACTGATATACTGAGGCATGTTCTGGGCCAAGATACGGCTCTTCTGGCAGCGCTGGTGGGTGCCGATCGTCATCGTCATCGGCATCATCATTTCCATCGTCATCCCCATCTGGTACATGTCGGGGATGGAGGAGAGCGTGCGGCGCTATATCATCGGCATCAACGTCGCGTCCCTGCCGTGGGGCATCCTCCAGACGCTCGTCTTCGTCAGCTTCCTCTACCTCCTCCAGTACGGCGGAGGATTCGCCACCTTCAGGAAGTCGAAGATCAACATGGCGATGGTCCAGGTCCGCTTTTGCGACGTGGTGGGCAACGAGGAGGCCAAGCGCGAGGCCTGGGAGGTCGTCCAGCTCCTGAAGGACCGCGCGATGCTCAAACGCGTGGGAGGCAAGATACTCCACGGCCTGCTCATGGTGGGCCCTCCCGGCTGCGGCAAGACGATGCTCGCCAAGGCCATCGCCACCGAGGCGCAAGTCCCCTTCCTCTCCACCTCCGGCTCCGAGTTCGTCGAGATCTTCGTCGGGGTGGGCGCCGCGCGCGTGCGCAAGCTCTTCAGCCAGGCCCGCCAGTACGCCAAGGCCTACGGCGCCTGCATCATCTTCATCGACGAGATCGAGGTCCTGGGCCGTACGCGCGTCGTCTACGACGCCTTCGGCGGGGGCCAAGAGGGCAATTCCACCCTCAACCAGCTCCTCGTGGAGATGGACGGCGTGACCGACACCGACGCGCAGGTCGTCGTCATCGGGGCCATGAACATGGCCGAGCAGGTCCTGGACCCCGCGCTGACTCGGCCCGGACGCTTCGACCGCAAGATCCGCATCAGCCTGCCCAACCTCCAGGAGCGCCAGCAGATCTTCGAGTACTACGCCAAGAAGATGAAGGTGGACCCGCTGGTGGACATGGCGCGGCTGGCGCGCAAGGCCATCATGAAGTCTCCGGCCCAGATCGAGAACATCCTCAAGGAGGCCGCCCTCATCGCGGCGCGCGACCGCCGCGAGGTCGTCGCCTACAAGGACGTCTCCGCGGCCATCGAGCGCATCGAGCTGGGCGTGGCGCACCGCCTCAGCATGACCGCCAAGGAGCGCCAGATGACCGCCTATCACGAGGCGGGCCACCTGATCGTCACCTACCTCTGCCATCCCCTGCACGACGTCTTCAAGGCCTCCATCATCGAGCGCGGCGACGTGCTGGGCGTGGTCCACTACACGCCCCGCGAGGAGATCCACTCTTACGACGTCGACTCGATCTTCGCGAGCATTAAGTCCTGCCTCGGCGGCTACGCCGCGGAGCGCTTGAAGTTCAAGACCAGCACCCAGGGCGTGAGCTCCGACTTCTCCGCCGCGATGACCCAGGCCCACGAGATGGTCTGGAAGCTGGGCATGGGCGAGAGCGGCTTGGTCGGCGACTTCACCCGGATCCCCGAGCACCAACTCTCCGACGACCTCAAAAAGAAGCTCAACGACGAGACCCAGAAGCTCCTGCACCGCGCCATCCGGGAGGTCGAGCAGATCCTCAAGGCCGAGGAGATCATCCTGGATCGCTTCGCCGCGGAGCTGCTCAAGCGCGAGGAGCTGGACTACGACGAGATCGAGACGATCTTCGCCGAATACGGCAAGCCGGCGCGCTCGCTGGCCACGGGGCCCCTGGCCAGTTCCCTGACCTCTCCCGACCCGCTGCCCATCCCGGCCAGCCTTTCCAACGCCGGCCGTCCGCCGGTTTCCTGACCTCACCACCTCGCCGGCCGCGGCCGCGCTCGGGTCTGCCGGGTAAAAACACGGTAAAAGAAAGGCCTTCACTTGATAAATCCCCGCGGGGGGGCTACACTTCGGGCGAGGCCTATGATCGTCCAATTAACCCCCGTTTCGCCGCGGTCCGTTCGCGTGGTTGCCGCCGACGATCCTTATAAGAAGTTCTGGTGGGCCATCCTGGCGCTCTTCGGCCTGACGGGGATGTGGCTTTGCCTGCCCCTGATGGGGACCTCAGTCGGCTCCGGGCGCGTCGACACGAGCCATACCGCCGCGGACGCCGGCGCCGAGCAGAACCTGGACGCCGCCATCGGCCCTGCCGGAGCGCCCGGTTCGCCCCTTGACCTCTCGATGGGCGGCTCATATAGGAAAAAGAGCGCCGAGGACTCGACTTCCTCCATGCTCTACTCGGCCGCGCCGGAATCGCAAGCCCCCGCGTCCGCGCCTGCCGGCGCTCCGGGGGCTGAAACGAGC
The DNA here is from genome assembly GCA_001799675.1 of Elusimicrobia bacterium GWA2_66_18. Taxonomy (GTDB): domain Bacteria; phylum Elusimicrobiota; class Elusimicrobia; order UBA1565; family UBA9628; genus GWA2-66-18. Next base: position 10,548 of record MGTX01000033.1, on the reverse strand, counting down.
CTGGCCCAGGCCCTCAAGAGCGTGGGCGACAAGAAGGACGCCGGCGGCTGGGGCGGCGAGAAGGCCCGGCGCGGCTTCACCTCTCCGAAGCTCGCCGGCGGCGTCCTCTCCGGCCTGGGCGACTCCTCCGGGGGCTTCGGCGCCTCGGCGTCGGGCGCTGCGAGCGCCTTCGGCACGCGCTCCTCCCAGATCGCCTTGAGCTCCACCCGGGGCTTGCGCGACGATGGTCGCGTCGAGGGCGCCTCAGGCGCCGCCGCCGCCCTGCGCAAGGCCGCCTCGGGGGCGACGCAGGCCGCCTCCCTGCGCGGCGGCGACGCCTCGGTCGGCGCTCTGAGCCGGGTTTTTGACGGCGCCAAGGCCCGCGACGGCATCGGCGCGGGGGCCGACGGCAAGGCGGGCGTCGGTCTCTACGCCGGTCTCGACGAGGCCCCCGCCAACCTCAAGACCGGCGTTCCCGAGCTTTCCAGCAAAGAGATCAAGGCGCCGCCCACCAGCGAGGCCGCGGCCGGCGGCGACGATTCCAGCGCCATGGCCCAGCAGATGGGAACCATGATCATGGGCGTGGTCCTGGCGGGCGTTCTTCCCGGCGCGGTCGGCCAGATAGCCGCCGGCATGATGATGCAGATGCAGCAGCAACAGCAGGCCAGACAACAAGAGGAACAACAGCAGAAGAAGCAACAGAATTTAAGCCGGAGCCTCAGCGGTTTGTAGGAGGAGTTCATGGACCAGAAACCCCCGATTCCCGACATCCGTCCCGAAGTCAACAAAGAGCCGCAGGAGAGGAAGAGGGCCGGCATCCTCTCCGGCTTGTTCGCGGGCGGCCGCTCCGGCGCGGGCCTCGGCGCCTTCACGACGGACGGCGGCGGCCTGCTCGCCACCAAGGCCGGCCTGCTCGCCCTGGTCCTGGCGGGCACCACTTTGGCCGGCGGCATCGGCATGGTCGGCTACAAGCTCTTCGGCCCCGGCGATTCCGACCAAGCCGGCGGCAACCTGTCCATATTCCAGCCCAAGCCCAAGGAAGCGGCCTCGGACTCCAAGGCCGCCGACGGCAAGGACGGCAACTCCGCCTCCCTCGATTTCTTCGCAAAGGCCAATTCCGGCGCCTTTAAGGAAAACGCGCCGGCGGGCGCGCAGAATCCGGCGGATGCGGCCTCGGCCGGCGCCGCCGCCTCGGCCGACGCCGCGGCTTCGGGCGCCGGTTCCGCCCACGCCGACGCCTCGGCCTCAAAGCCCCTGCCCAACTTGGGCAAGAAATTCGGCGAACTGAGCAAGAATTTCGGCGCCGGCGCCGTCGCGGTCAGCGGGAGCGCCGCGCCCAAGGGCGCCCTCGACGCCTCGGCGCTCGTCTCGGCCGCCAAGGGCGGCCAGCCGGGGGCCATGGCCGGGGGCCGGGGCTCGGCCGTCACGGGCGGGCGCAGCGTCGCCGCGCGCGCGGGCCGAAGCAGCGGGGCCATACGCCAGGCCATGGCAGTCAAGGGAGAAAACCGCGGCGCTGCGTCCAGCGCGGCCGGCGGCAAGACCTACGACGGTTCCGCGGCCAACACGGGCGGCGCCATCGGCGACTCCAACGCCATCGGCACGGATGGCACGGGCATAGGCGCCTCCCAGCAAAAGAGCATGGCCGCGACAACGAGCAAGGATACCAATGAGTCTGAGGCCCCTCCCGAACCCGAGACCAAGGACGTCACTCCCTATGAGAACGAGATCCTGACGGCGCAGATCATCATAGGCGTCGCGGCTCTCCTTCTTGTCGCGGCGAGCCTGATCGCCAAAGTCAATCCCATGATCTCCAAGATCATAGGCTTCGTTGTCGCGGCCATGGGTGCGGTCGTCATCGGCCTGGGCGCCGAGATCGCCGGCGGATCCTACGGTCAGACCCTGCAAGGCGGGGTGCTCGCGGCCGCCGGCGCGGGCCTCGTCCTTGCCGGCATGGTGGCGGGCATGGCCTCAACTTCAGGCACACCCTCAACAACAACCCCAGGCTCCACTACAGCGTTCAAGGGAGGGACGGGGATGATGGGCGGGGTCAGCCCATACATCATGATCGGGGGAGGTCTGGCTCTGGTCGGCCTGGCCGCAACAATGATGATGCCGCCCAAGTCCTATCCGTCCACGGAGTTCGAGGACGGCAAGGCGCCGGAAGGGATGTTCTTCAGCTTGAACGGCTTGCCGTCTCAGCGGGCTCTGGAGAAATCTCCGGCCTAGAGGTCCCAAGCAGAAAGTAAAAAACAGGTAATTACCCTTCTTTTTCTTGACAAGAAGGGGGTCCGGGGCTACACTGGGCCTAGGCGGCAAGCGGAGCAAAATCATGGCGACCAGTCATTTCGAGGCGAGCGAAGTCCCCACCTTCAAGCTGGCGAAGGTCGGCAAGGACCGCGACCGCAAGCGCGGCGCCGCTTGGTTCGGCGCCCGCGCCGCCGGCCCCTCCGCTTTACGGGGCGCCTTCGGCGGCGCGGGCGCCGGCACGGGCGCCGTCGGCGCGGGCGCTTCGCTGGCCAAGACCCTGCTCACCCTCGCCTTGGTCGGCGGCCTCAGCGCCGGCGCCTGGCAGATCGGTTCGATGATGAGGGGCGCCAAGCCCGGCGCGAAGGCCGACAAGAAGTTGTTTGCCGGCCGCGGCGACCAGAAGTACGACGACTTGTCCGGCGTCATCAAAAACGACAAATCGATCCCGAACTCCCTCGGCTATATCTCGGGCAGCATGGACGGCTTGACCGCCGAGGAGCGCGCCAAGAAGGCGGCGGAGGCGGAGGCGGCGCGCGCGGCGGAGGAAGCGGCCCGCAAGAAGGCCGAGGAAGAGGCCGACAAGCCTCCTTCCGCCGCGGCGGCCGCCGCCGCGGATCCGCGCGCCTCGGCGGGAGCCGGCATGCCCAGGGCCTTCGGCAAGCTGAGTTCCTCATTCGCGAGCAGTCCCGTTCTCGTCGGCGGCGCGGGCCTCTCCGGAGGGATCAACCGCTCCTTCGCCGACGCAAGCGGGCCCAACAAAGCACAGGGCGGAGCGCTGTCGTCATATCGCAGCGGCTCCAAGCCGACCTACTCCCAGGCCGCCCGCGCGACCGCCGGCAAGAGCAAATCGAAGGGTTTCGCCAAGCGGCAGCTCGCCAACGCCTTCAGCCTCTCCCGGCAGGCCGCCAGCGCGGGCAAGGCGGAAAGCCAGGCGGACCTCGCCGCCGCGCCCTTCGACAACAACGCCGGCGCGGGCGGCAACGTGATCTCCGGTCCCGGCGTGGGCCAGGGCGTCTCGCAGGGCGCCTCCGACACGTCGAGCCAAAGCAGCGACAGCGGGTCGAGCGGCGGCACCACGGCCTGCGGCAGCGACCAGTACGCCGACTCCAACGGCGACTGCCAGAGCACCGATACCGGCAGCACGACGAACGCGGCGACCTATCAATGGATGATCGACGCCGTGACGGCCCTTTTGGTGGTGTTGGCGGTTCTGTTTGCTCTCATAATGATCTTGAGGGGGGGGGAGGGGACGGTTGTGTTGACGCCAATCGTCCAGATCGCGATTATAGCCGTAGGCGGTTTGATCGCCGCCCTGGGAGCCGCGATCATCGCGACTTCAGGCGATATCATGATCGGCGGAATCAGCGCCGCCGTCGGCGCGGCCGCCGCGATATACGGCGCTATAAACCCGGGGGTAAGCATTCCGATGCTGATAGCGATCTCGGCGGGCGGAATGATCGCCAGCGCGGGCGCGGCGTTGGCGGCGGCCAATTCCAAGGCGTCGCAGTTGGATTGACCTATGGCCAACGAGAACGAGAACATCCTTCAAGCCAACCTGGGGGCTCCGGCGGCGGACATCCCGGACCTCAAGAAGAAGGACAAGGAGCGCAAGCGCGGCGGCGCGGCCTGGAGCGGGCCGCGGGGCGCGGCGGGCTCCTGGCGGGGAGCTACGGGCGGGGTCGCCCGCGCGGCGGCCGGCCTGGGGGAACAGGCGGCTCCAGCCGGCATCGCCGCCCGGATCGCCCAGTTCCTGGCCGGCCTCGGCGCGCTGGGCAAGCTGGCCGTCTTGGCGGCCGTCCTCGCCGCGCTCGGCGGCGCCCTGTTCGGCTACGCCATGCTCAAGACCGGCGTACCCGGCCTCGGCTCGCCGGATATGGGGGCCATCTCTTCCTCCATGAAGGTTCATTCGGGCGGCGGCGACCGCCTGGGCGTGGCCGGCAAAGGCGAGATCCGCTTCGACCCTCTCCCCGCGGCCGTCCCGGCCAAGCCGCAGGACAAGCCGGCGCCCGAGGCCGAGGCGCAGGCTCCCGTCGAGATCGACGCTCTTCAGGGCGCCAAGGCGGCTCTTGAGGCGCGGGGCCGGCTCGAGCACAACTTGAGCGGGGCCAAGCTCTCCAACACTCTCGGCGGGCAGTTCGGCGGCAAGAACATATTCGCCGGCGCTTCCCTCGCGCCGAAATTCGGCGCCAGCATGCCCAAGATCGCCGCCCAGAAGGGGAAGCTCTCCGGCATTAAGGCCAAGCCGGTCAAGTCCAGGGCGAGCGTGCGCAACGTCTCCAAGGCGCGCACGAGCCGGTCGATCGGCCAGTTGAAGATGGCCAAGGGCATGTCCCTGCTGGGCGCCCAGGCCGGCAGCGGCGAGTCCGCGGCATCCAACGCTCAGGGCGCCTTCGACCAGTCCAAGACCGACGGCGGCGCGCTGACCGCCGCCGCCGACGGCCAGACCGTCTCCACGGACGGCGGGACCAGCGGCGCGCCCGACGTGTCGATGCCGGAAACGCCGGAAACGCCGGAAACCTATGCGTACGACTCCGACCTGCAGAGCGCGATGGACGCGATTTCCAAGATGGCCGACAACGCGCGGAAGATGAAGCAGCAGGGCCAGATGATGATGATGGCGGGCGCGGCTCTCATCGCCGTGGGCGTCGGCCTGCTCTTCTGGCCGATGACCGCGGTGGGCATCGCCCTCATCGCCATCGGCGTCATGCTTGTCGGCATGGGCTACATGATGGTGGACATAGCCAAGCAGATGGCGGCGATGGCCAAAGCCATGGGCCAGGTCGTGGCCGCCCAAGTGGGGACCGTCCAGGGCGACGTGGTCAACTACTGCACGGACCAGGCCCTCGAAGGCACGGCCACGAAGGACTGCGCGGCCCCGGAGAGCGTGACGAATTCCGACGATTTCGATTCCTACACTCAGAGCGCCCTGGAGACCCAGAAGCATATCGCCGACGACACTCCGATCCTGGAGGGCCAGTAAAAGCCGGGCGAAGAGCGATATGCCTTCCACATTCCTCGAGCGCAACAAGAAGAAGGGTCTTTTAGCGGCGCTGCTGTTGTTCCTGCGCCAGCGCAAGGCCGCGTCTTTATCGCTGCTCTTCGTGCTCCTGTCGTCGACCCTCTTCGTGAGCCCGTCCTATATCCTCATCGACATGCCCGGCGGCGCGCGCCTGGCGGCGGGCGTGGCCTGGATCGCCCAGAAGGCGGGAGTGGACGCCTCGCGCTGGGGCCTGGGTTTGGGCGGACGGCGGTCGTTTCACGAACTGATGGCGGCTTTCCGTACGGCCAAGGAGGCGGGTTCCGCGCGCGCCGTCGGCTGGGGGGCCTTCTTTAGCCGGGTGGGCGCAGGCGGGACGGCGGCCGACTCCCTTGACATGGTCAAGGGCAGCCGCAAGGACCTGGAAGCCATGAGCGGCGGCGCGCATTCGATCGCGGGCGTGCTCAATGTCGAGGACGTGAAGTCCAACCCCGATCAAGAGGGCGTCGCGCTTTCCGAGGCCGAGTTGGCGGGGGAGCACGAGGGCTTCATCAAGAGCGCTTTCGCCGGAGGCTTCCTGCGGGGCCTCCTGGGCGGTTCGGGCTTCATCGGAGCGGGCTCGCGTCCCGGCGACCGCGCGAGCGGCGGCCTGGACGCGACGGGGAAAGTCACGGCGCCCAAGACCGCCATCCAGAGCGGCGCGAAGGGAACGCTCTCCTCCGCTCGCTCCTCGGCCATGGAGGCGCGGGCTAAGAGCGGCGCGGTCGCCGCGCGTTCCATGGGCAGCAAACGCGCGTTCGCCCAGTTGGCCGAGGGCCGCGGCCGCGCCGCCATCGCCACGTCCCCGAACTGCAACGACGACTGCCCCGGCGAGTTCGCCACCACCAACACCGGCGCCATCTACGACGGCAACGCCGTCTCCGGGAAGGGAATGGACATTCTGGCGATCGCGCAGTTACAGGAAGGGTCCCTCGACATCCCGATAGGCGCCGATGCCATCGCGGAGGACGCCCAGAAGGATGCCGAGCAGATGACGAAGGACGCCGAGACGTGCAAAGAGCTTGACGATCAGTACGGGCCTAAGGAAAACAAGCTCAACGCGGAGATGGAGGCCATCTCCAAACAATTCGAAGACATGGACTGCGGCAGCGGCGGCTGCAGCAAGAGCAAGGCCAAGAAATGCAAGGCCCTGGGCGATGATCTCAAGGCCAAATGCAGCGAGTATATGGGCGTGCGTTGCAAGCATACGCGCGAGTGCCCTCTGACGAAGAACCAGAACTGCTCGAACGAGTGCTCTCAGTTCGAGACGACGGAGAGCAAGAAGATCGTCGACTACAACGACAATGCCGTCAAGGACGACTTCCAGGCCGAGACCCGCATGGTGACCCAGGATCAGGCCGACGACAGCGCGAGCTGTGCCAGCCAGAGCGCCCAAGTGGACTCATCCAAGCAGACGACGCAAAGCGCCATCAACCAGTATCGCAATGCGGGCTGCGACACGAACGGCTGGAAGACCAAGAGCGCATGGTCCCTCGATTACATCCGGTGCAAGCCGCTCGCCGGCGCGGTGGAGGGCGACTGCAAGTCCTTCGCGGACGCGCAATGCAGCTACGTCAAGATGTGCACTTCTTCCAACGACGGCTGCTATACCGCGGAATCGTGCACGGTCGAGAACATAGACGACATTCAGCAGGTGCTCAACGCTCAATGATCCGATCCTCATCCGAAGGAGAATGACCATGGACGCAACCCCCAAGATCCCGACGCTCAAGGACTCCAAGAAGCCCCAGGTGAAGGTGCGCGGCCTCGGCGCGGGCTTGACCCTCGCCGAGAGGCTCAAGCAGTTCAAGAAGAAGGACCTCGCCTTCATTCTGGCGGGCCTCGGCGTGCTGTTCATGGCGCCCTTGGCCGAGCATTTCATGATGACGCCCGAGGGCGGCGACGGCACGCTCAAGCCGGGTTGGAGCGGCCCCGGATCGAGCGGCTCCGGCAGCCTCGGCGGCGGCGGCAGCCCGTACGAGCGCACCGACGGCCTGGCCCCCGGAGGGCCCGCGGGCGGCGGCGCCGACATCATCACCCCGCTCAACGTGCGCGACCCCAGTTCCCTCATCATGGGGCCGAGCGCGGCCCAGCAGCCCCCGACGAACTCGGCGCTGGCGGGGACTCCCCCCGGTTCGCCGACGTCGTCGCGTTCGGATGCCGACTTAAAGGACGCCCTGGCGGCGTCGGCCCGCGGCCTCGGCGCCGCGGCCAAGAAGGCGCCCATGCCCATGCCCAAGGTCGCCCTGGGAGGCTCGGGCCTGCGCGGCCTGGGCGTGGCCGGGGGCGGATCGAGCGCCTCGGCCGGCCTGGGGGGCATCTCCGCGGCGAACGTGCCCAACAAGGCCTCGATGGCGGACTCGACTGGCAACGCGCGTCCGACCAAGGGCTACGGCGGCGTGGCGCGCGGCCAGACTCAGGGCGGTTCCGGCATCGACGCCCTCAAGGCGGCGGCAAGCAAGCAGGGCGAGGGCTTCAACCGCTCCGGCTCGGCGGCCGCCGACCTCAACGCCGCCGCCCAGACGGCGATTCCCGCGGGCGGCGCGGGCGGCTCCGCCGGCGGCCCCAGCGCCGGCAAGGAGGACAAGGGCTTCGGCGGCAGCCAGGACAAGGGCTCCAAGAGCGTCGGCGAGTCCCTCGCCTTCCTAGAGAAGAAGTCGCGCATGGAGAAGGACCTCGAGCTGGAATACAAGAAGAAGGAGAAGAACGACTGGGGCCTCATCGGCGCCGACCTGCGCAACGAGTCCCTGAAGACCTTCGCCGGCGAGATGACGAAGTTCGTTGCAGGCACCACGACCGACCTGCTTAAGGGTTTCCTTGAGAAAAGTAATCCTAAAGAACAATATGTGTGCTCCAGTGGAAGGACTAATATAATCGCGAGTGCAGTTGGCACATGCGGCGAACCCGGTGTCACGTACGCGAAGGGTGGATCAGGCAATTCTATTGTCCTCTACATATGCGTGGGCAAGGAGTCTAAGGAGCAAATTGCAAGTGGTTGTCATAGAGAGACGTCGTTGCCTGACGACAAGAAGATCAAGGAGCCTGAGTCCGGGTCCGTGGTTGGCTTGGACTTTGTCAAGGGCGACACCCCGGAGCTGCAAGGCATCGCTGGAGTCTGCGCCCTCGTCGATCAACTGAGCCAGAAGACGGCTGAAAAGGATTCCCAAACCGTGGCCGCTCGGAGCTCGGGGCAGGATGCATTTATTGCTAAAGTGAAGCCGGAACTAAAAAAAATAGCGAGCGCGCGGGCTAAGCTTACGGGGCAGGGCGCCTGTGATGTGAAGCCAGCGGGCGATGTCTCCGCAGAACTAAGCAATACCTTGAGTAGCCTTGACAACGGCCTTAACGGCCTCAACGATGGCAGGGTTTGGAATCTTAAGAGCGACGAGGCTGTTAAAGTGATCAATTTATCCAAACCGTCAATCCAGAAAGCGGAAACCTTTTACAGCAACGCTCAGCAGCTGATCGAGGCCGCCAAGACAGAGGCGGAAGGAGCGGATGTCCCTCTGGCTTTGAATCTCGGGAGCCAGTATGATCAGATCCAAGCTGACGCCAATAAGGCGAAGATCGCCATCAGCAATCTCGCCGACACACTGTTAAAGGAAGGCAGCGTGCACAAGGAAATCGGCAACATCGTCAAGAGTGCGCGCGGAAACGTCGATGGTGTCAGTGGGGTCAATGACGTCAACGACCAACTCACCGACCTACAGACCGCCATCGGCAAGGTCAATGCGAAGCAACCGGAGGGCAAGAAGATCACCCCTCCGACCGTGGAGCCTGTGGAGCCTGTCGCAACGGCTCAAGGCGCTGGTGCGGACGATGCCGCTACCGTCGTTACGGTCGTTGATAAAGCCAAGGGGTTACTCCAAACTGCGTGCTCGGCGATAAGTGCTGGTAAAGACTGTAAGACAGATCCCCCGGATATCGCGATGGATGAAGCGTTCAAAAAGGCTGAGAAATCTGTTGCAGAGGTGACTGAGCCCGTGGCGACGATGCGCAAGACGCAAGCCGAAACACTGGCGGCAGTCCAGGCGCGCGTGAAAGGGCAGTCCGCCGCCGCGGCGACGGTCGCAGGCAAATAGGATTTCAAGCTCCGGGGGCGTGGGCGGCGGCCCTGGGACTTTGGACCCTGGCCTGCGGCCGCGAGAGTGGGTATGATTTCCCGAGGACGGGAACTTATCGAGGGGGTCGTCCGTATCCTGATGGGGCCGGCCGGTCTTGAGGGCCCCCGGGGGCGGGAAGCGATATGATGAGCGAAAGGCCGGCGACGAAGGCGGATCTGGAGACTCTCGGCGAGGCGATGAAAGTCGACGCCGCGGGTCTGCGCAAGGAGTTGGAAACGAAGGCCACGAAAGTCGATCTGGCGGCTCTGGGCGAGGCGATGAAAGCCGATGTTGCGGGTTTGCGAGCGGAGTTCACGGGTCTGCGCGAGGAGTTGGAAACGAAGGTCACGAAGACCGAGCTGTCGAATCTTCGCGAGGAGATGAAATCCGAGTTCAAGTCCGTCAGGGCGGAGATGTCTACCAAGACCGAACTCTCCGAAGCGCGCCGCGAGCTGGCGCTGGCGATCCTCGACACCAATAAGCGCATCGACTACCTGGAAGGCAGCCTCAGAACCGAGATGCGCGAAGGGACTTCCCGGGTCTTGCAGGCCATCGACGCTTTCACCGGGAAAGCGCAGAACTCCGAACGCGCCGCGGTCCTCCACGGGCAGGCGTTGACGGACGTCCAGGTCGGGATGAAGGACCACGAGCGGCGGATCACGACGTTGGAAGCGCGCTGACGCTGGATCCTGGCGGGAAGCGATATGATGAGCGAAAGGCCGGCGACGAAGGCGGATCTGGAGACTTTCGGCGAGGCGATGAAAGCCGACGCCGCGGGTTTGCGAGAGGAGTTCACGGGTCTGCGCAGCGAGTTCACGGGTTTGCGCGGCGAATTCGCGGGTCTGCGCGGCGAGATGGAATCCGAGTTCAAGGCCGTCAGGGCGGAGATGGCTACGAAGACCGAACTGTCGGATCTTCGCGAGGAGATGAAATCCGAATTCAAGGCAGTCAGGACGGAGATCGGCGGGGTGCGGCGCGGGCTGGCCCTTCAGATCGAACGCCTGCAGAGCGATCTGCGCGCGTCGGAAGGCCGCATGATGCGGGAGATGGGCGCCCTGAGATCCGCGGTCGTGGACCGGTTGGAGAGTTTCGCGGGCCGCATGAAGACGATTTGGCGGGAGTCGATCCTGACTTTCGGGGCTCTTAGCCACTACAGAAATCGTGACGCTCCGACGAGCTTGAGTAGTTTGGCTTGCTCCGTTG
>MGTX01000032.1:141945-157977 GCA_001799675.1 Elusimicrobia bacterium GWA2_66_18 | reverse complement strand
GTCTCTATCCACCGCTGGACTTCCCGACGTCTTGCCCGAGGCCGGCTGAGAAGCCAGCGAAACGCACGCGTAAAAATGCTTCGCCCACGAAGATTCCCTCTCTTGGACCCCGCGGATATCGAACGTCCCTGCCCGACACTGATCGTCCCAGGCGGACAACCTGTCTCGCGCGCTCTTCCGACCCAATTCTGAGGGCTCGACCGGTTTGGTCTTGGGGGACTCAGCGGCATGGCTTACCCCCGCGGCGGCAGCGGCGAGGCCGGCAAAAATCACCGCTCGCAGCCAGTTGCGATCATTCATCATGATTGCATTTATATCACTCCCCCGTCCGCCTGTCAATGGGCCGGCAACGAACGATGCTCGACGGGAATGAACTCGTCCCGGCCGAAAAATTCCGATGCTCAGCGATGACGCCATCGGCGTCGCAGCTGCGGGTGCGGGAGATCGCTGCGCCGACTCATGGAGAGATCCAGGTCCTGGCCCACGCGACGACGGTCCCGCGGCGGGTCAACGTCAGTATCGCGCCCAGGAATATCCAGGCCGCGAAAGGAACGGTCCGGTAGACGCTTAAAGAGCGCTCGCCGCGGGAACTCATCCTGCCGCGAATGGCTTCGGCCTCAACGGCCGTCAGGCCGTCGCAGTTCCTCTCTTCGACGATCTCGCGGGCGTCTGCATCCTTGGAGAGGGCCTCCCATGCCTCGTCGCAGAGCAGGGCGCCGGGGCGCAATTCCTCCGGCGGGATCTCCGTGCGGCTTGAGCGCTCGATGACATGATTGAAGACCATGTGCGCTAATGAAAGGAAAAAACCGAAATTAACCATCGTCTTGGCAGTGCTCCAGAGCAGTCCCGCCAGGTCCAGCCCCGCGGCCACGGCGGAGAGAGCGCAGCCGCAAAAGACGCACAGGGCCGCCGCGCCCAAACTTGGACGGTGGAACAGGGCCGCCAGCCGCTGCCAGACCGCGAGCATGGCAAGGAAAACCATGAGTTGGCCGAAAGGCCCGAGCGGCTGTCGGTGGAGGATCGCCTGCGTAAAACGCATGACGAAGAAGAGGCACGCCAAGTTGACGAGAAGGGCGGCCGCCTCCAGCCGGAAAAGCCGGAGGTCCTTGACGCGCCGCATGATGCGGTCGCAGGAGGCCTTGGCGGCGACGACGACCCCGTCGCCGAAAAACGATTGAACCGCCTCCGCCAGCCGGATGAGGGCCTCGCCGGCGAAGAGCAGCCCCGGCGGCACGAAGCAGTTGACTAGAAACACCAAGAAGAGCAGCGATGGGAATCCCGAGAGGTTGGCATCGGCCAGCGGCAGGAGCCAGGAAAGCACGATATAGAGCTTGGCGTCGCCCGCGGGCCAGATATCGAGGCGCCAGAGAGTCCAGCCGGCGGCAAGGCTCAACAACGCGTGAACTCCCAGCATGGGGAAAAACCGCCACGGCAGGTAGTACTCGCCAAGGTCGAGCCAGCGCAAGCCCCGATGGCCGAGGGCCGAGGAGGCCAGGTGATAGGCGAGGCCTCCTGCGAAGGCGGCCAGCCCCAGAAGGACAAGGCGGTTGGGCACGCGGTTCTCCTGCCAGTCCGACGCGGTCGCCGCGCCCCCGATGAGAAGGATGACGCCGAGGAACGCGTTCCCGCTCACGCAGCGTCCCCTCTGACCGCGGCCCGCACGCTCTCAGCGGACGTGAAGACCGGGCAGAGTTCCTCCGGCGAGTAATACACGCCCATCTGGTAAAGTCCCGCGCAGACCGGGTCCAGCGGGCATTCCCCGCAGCGCGCGGGCTTCTCGTAGGTCCAGGCGCTTCGGCCCTGGCGGCGCAGGCCTTTCTCGTCCAAGAAGTAGATTTCGCGGCTCTCGTCCTTGACGAGCTTGCGCGTCTCGGTCGAGCGATGCGGGAAGTCGGACATGAAGCACAGCGGGACCCGCTCGACGCGGAAGTTGAGGCCGGCGGCGCCCAGCCAGGACATGGCCCGGTGGAGTTCGACTTCGAAGGCGCGCAGCTTGGGGACCAGCGCCGGGTTGAGCGAGGCCCGGTTCATCATCGGATCGAGATTGTTCCAGACGAAATGCCGGAGAAAAGGGAAGCGTCCGGCCAGGACGCGGACGTTGAGGCTCAAGTGGCCGGCGTTCTCCGAGTTGATGACGGTGTTGACGTCCACCCGCACGCCTTCGCGGCCGGCGCGCTCCATGGCCTTGAAGATGTTGGCCAGGGATTTCGGGTTGCCGGTCAGGCGCGCCTGGACCTCGGGCTTGACGGAGTGGACGGAGACGTGCATGTGCTCGAGCCCCGCCGCGGCGAGTTCATGAAGGAAGCCCTTACGGGCGGCGAGCTGGCCGTTGGTGATCATACGCTCCGGCAGGCCCTTCTTGCGGGCGTAGGCCACCAACTCGGGCAGGCGCTCGAAGAGCGTCGGCTCGCCGCCGGTGAGGATGACGCCGGCCGCCCCTTGCGCGGCGAAGGAATCCACTAATGACACGGCCTCCTCCCAGCTGATGACGCGGCCGTTCTCGGGATTCGAGCAGAAGAGGCACTTCTGGTTGCAGACCCGCGCGACCTGCAGGTAGGCGAGCTCAGCCATTCGATGAGCGCCCGCCCGCATCGCGGCGGTCGCTGCGGCCCGTCATTTCCGGCAACAGAAATAACGGGGAGCCGTCGTGATGATGCTGTACTGAGGACCGATATTTGTGTTCACCGTTACATTCGTTACATTCGGACCGCTGCTCCACCATCCACGACCGTCCGTAATACTATAGTATGTATCGCTGGCAGTATAGATGCCGGGCGTCCAGGTGATATAGCGGCCTGCAACGCAGGTCAAATTATTCGTGGTCTGGTCATTACAGAAACCTGCGTTAGTGTTGACGTACACATATGGGTTCGTCATCGCCGTCGTCGCCATCGGTTGAGGGCCCACGCTGATGTTTTGGCTCACGTACATCTGCCCCTCGACGGCAAGTTTGGCGGCGGGTAGAGAGGTCCCGATGCCGACGCGACCGTCATCGCGGACGACAAGATTAGCTGGCCCCACGATGAGCCCATAGGTGAGGGAAGTTGAGTTCGACCCGACGTCCAGATAGAGGCCATGTCGGCTGGCCGCGCTTAGAATATGGGCCGCAGGCTCTGTTATGGAGGCGCTCGGGTAGCCAGTCACGTCGAGCCTGGCGGCGGGTACCCCCGCCGCCCCCATTCCGATGCCCACTTTGCTGGTGGGGGTGTTGTCGCGGGCAAGCAGGGTCTGGCCCGTCGTGACCATCTGGGTGTAGACGCCCGACGGAGCGGGATAGTAGGTCGTCAGGGTCACGTTCTCTGAGGCCAGATCGCCGGCCGCCAGCAAAAGCAGGACTACGGCCAGCCACGGCCTCAGAGCGCGAGGCTCGTAGGCGAAGCTCAACTGGACGTTAATATTACGTTTCATGGGTGCATCTGTAGTTTAACGCCGCTCCTGCGTAATGTCAAGAGCCATCAATCAATTGGCTATTACGTTGCAACAAAATTATTCATGCCCCCGGTCCAAGCCCGCGAGGACGAGCGCTAAGATGCTCAAGGAGAGCGACGACCTCTCTTGGTACGCGCGCAAGGCCGCGCGGGCGTGCGGTACAGCGCCCGGAGCGCCGCCCGAGCCGGGGCAGGTCGAACGCCTGCGGGAACTGCTGGAGCGCCTGCGCGCGGCCGGGATCAAGGGCGAGGCGAAGTCCATGACGCTTTTTACGCGCCGCCTGCCGCCGGGCTGCAAGCCGTGCCTTTCCGGGCGGGGGACCAACCTTTATGTGACCGGCCTGTGCACGCGCGACTGCTTCTTCTGCTTCAACCAAAAGCCGCGCAAGGACGAGTTGGTGGTTCACGGCATCCCGGTCAAGGAGCCCGAGGAGGCCGCCGCCATCGTGGAGCGCTTCGACCTGAGAAGCGTCGGCCTCTCCGGCGGCGAGCCGCTGATGTTCCCGGAGCGCGTGCTGCGCCTGATCGCCTCCCTGCGCGCGATGAAGTCTCCCCCCCGCATCGACCTCTACACCAACGGCGACCGCTCCGACGAGCATCTCCTGCGCGCACTTAAGGCAACGGGCCTCGACTCCATCCGCTTCGACGTCGTCGCGCGCGACTTCGACCTGGCCCCCGTGGCCTTGGCCAAGACGATCTTCGACGAGGTCGCCGTCGAGGTTCCGGTCGTGCCCGAGCAGCTTGCCGCGCTCAAGAAGATGTGCCTGGAGCTCGACCGGCTGGGCGTGCCCTTCCTTAACATCCACGAGCTCTTCCTCTGCGCCGAAAACGAGGGTCGGGTCCTGGCGAAGGGCGAGACGGCGAAGGCGGGCGGCGAGTCGAAGCACCTGCTCTGGCGTCCGACCGCCCAAAGCCTGGAAGCCTGCCTGGAACTGCTGTTGTTCGCCCTGGAGCATTGCCGAAGGCTCAGCGTCTACCTCTGTTCCTGCGGGACGCAGGAGAACATCTCCAAGCGCGGCTACCGCCGCCGCAAGCGCCTGTCCGAGTCATCCCGCAGCGCCTGAGGAGCCGGTCTGCCCCCTTCATATAGTGCTCGGGGTCCTGCCGACCATGGGACCCATCGTCCTCTGCTCGCTGCGCTCGCACCCGGACGATCCGACCCATGGTCGCCACCCCTCGCGTTGAAGGAGGCAGACCGGCTCTTCACCGAGGATAAGCGCTGGAATCGCCTCATGAGCAAGATCTGCCGCCCCTACGAGCCGGACCAATTCTGCTTGATGCCGCCGTCGATGTAAGGAGTGGCGGCTGAAGGCGATCCTGGAAGCGAAGGCGACCCTGGACGCGGGGTATTGCAGCGCTGACAACGTTTCGGCGGTGGAGAAGCTGGGCACGGAAGCATTCATCTCGACGGGCCGGCGCAAGCGCGGACGAGCGATCTCCGCCTGTCGCAAGAAGATCGCCGAGACGGTGTTCGGGCAGATCTGCACGACGCGCAATCTGCTGACGCTGTGGCGAGCGGCCGCGGGCGATATCGCTTACGCGACCGGATAGCGGCGCCAGGTCCGGTCCGCATCCTTGAGCGGGCCGGGTGACGGGGGTGGGTCGGATCGCCCGGGTGCGAGACGAGCGAAGCGAGTCGAGCAGAGGGCGATGGGCCCCACCCCCGGCAGGACCCGGACCGCAATTTCAAGGACGCGGACCGAACCGCTCACGCGTCCGGACGATTACTCGGACACGCTCCTAGCGCTGTGCCGGCTGGTCTTGGCTTTGCCCGCAATCCTCGGGGCAGATTCCGCGCTCTTTCTCGACCGGGCCGCAAACGCCGTCCCAGCATCGGCCTCGCCTTCCTCCCGACTGGCCGGACATCCCCCCGCCGCTTGACGAGCCTCCCTCATCGCCCATCCCGCCGCCGCCGCGCATCCCTCCGCCGCCGGAGCCCTGCCGCCCCCCTCCGCCGGCGTCGAGATGGGGCGTCGCGACGAGGCGGCGCGCCGGCTGGCGGGACTGCGGCCCCCCCTCGGTATCGTCCCTCAGATTGTCGAATGCCTCCAGCTCTTCCTCGCGGAGCAAAGCGCGGATCTTCTTGTTGCCGGCGGATATCTTCTGACGCACGCCGGCGTCGACTTCCTCCAGAATGCGGCTGACTTTGGCTTTCCGGCTCCGGCCGAGATTTAAGGTCGAAGACATCCTGCGGAGGCGATCCTCCGGCGAGCGCAGATAGACGGCCGGCTTGCTCTCGGCCCGTTCCTCCCGCTCCTCTTGAGCGTGCCCCGCCGCCGCCCAGCCCAAAAGAAGAAGAAAGCTCGTCCCGAACGTCAAACGCCGATAGCGATTCATCATGGCGATCAGGATACAATAAAATCGCCCCCCGGCCGTTTACTATGATGAGGCCATCGTGACCGACGAAGATCTCGCGAAACAAGCCAAGGAAGGAGACCATGATGCCTTTGCGGAGTTGGTGCGGCGCTACCAAGGACGGCTGCTCAGTTTCCTCTGCTACCGCGCGAGCCGGGCCGTCGCCGAGGACGTCTTCCAGGATATCTGCGTCAAGTGGTGGACCCATATGAAAAGCTATGAGCCGACGGGACGATTCGCGGCCTGGGCGTTCACCATCGCCAGACGAACGCTGATCGATCATTCGCGCAAGGAGCGCGGGCGACGCTTCCTGCCGTTGGAGGGGGCCGCCGAGATCGTCGCCGACCCCGCCCCCGGTCCGAGCCGCGCCGCCGAGTCCTCCGAAATCGGAGAACGCCTGGCCCGGGCTTTGGAAGACCTCAGCGACGAACAGCGGGAAACATTCCTCCTGCGCGAGTACGCGGGACTTTCCTTCAAGGAGATCGCGGCCGCGCAGGGCTGTTCTCTGAACACGTCTCTGGCCCGCATGCGCTACGCCCTCCTGAAGCTTCGCGCCCGCCTGGAGGCTCGCCATGGATGAAGAACCGGGCCACGAGGAGCTGGTTTTCCTATACCATTCCGGGGAGCTCCCGCAGGCCGGGCGGGAGCGCTTTGAAAAACATCTCGCCTCCTGCGATCAGTGCCGGAGGTCCCTGGAGGACCTCTCCTGGGCCTCGGACCTGGCCCGTGAAGCCGCGGTCCGCCCGGAGGCGGGCCTGACGCGCCGGGCCCTGGCCCGGACGCTCGGCGAGGACGGGGTCCGGATTTGGGCCGATCGCGCCAGGTCCATGGGCATGGGTCTGGGCCTCGCCTTCGCGGTCGGGTTGTTCCTGTTGAGAACCGCGCATCCTCCGGAAAAGTCTCCGGCGTGGCCCAGCGGACTCGACACGGAGTTTTCGGAGCTCGACCGGCGCCTCGACCGCCTGGACGCCGATCTGTCGCTGGACTCATGGAACGTGGAATTCAAGGAAAACTGGGAACATCTCGGTCGAAGCAGGCAGGGACTCAAAAGCCAGCTAGACGAACAAGAGGAGGTATGACTCGCATGAAGACGAAAGAATGTCTATGGACGGTGATTCTGGCGCTGACGGCCGCGGCCGCATGGGCGCAGCCGACGCCCCCGGGCGCGGGCGGGGACGACATGACGATGGGCGAAGGCGCTCCCGGCGCCCCGCGCGGAGATCGGCGGATGGGCCCCGGAGGGCTGGGGCTGCGCCCGGGAGGGATGCCGGACGGGCCTCGGGGACCTGAACCGGCCGTGACCGAGGACCAGGAGCGGGAGCTCTTGGCTTTCCTCAAGGAAAACATGCCCAAGCTGCACGATCGCCTGAGCAAAGCCAAGCAGGATTCGCCGATGATGTATCATCATCGCCTGCCGGAACTTTGGCAGAAGTATAAGGACCCGGAAATCAGGGAGCGCTTCCTCAAACATGCCAAGGCGCTCGAGGCGGTGCGCGAGCTGTCGGCCCAGTACAAGCAGGCCGCGGCCAAGGACAAGGCCGCCGTCAAGGAGAAGCTCGCCAAGGCGGGGAGCGAACTCTTCGACGCGGACCTGAGCAACAAGGAGCATCAGCTCAAGAAGATGCAGGAAGACATCGCCAAGCTCAAGGAGAAAATCGCCAGACGCCGCCAGCTCAAGGAGAAGATCGTGGCCAAGCGCATCGAGCAGCTGACGGGTGAGGACGACGACTGGGAGTAAGGCCGCGCCGCCCGTCCCGCGCAAGAGTCGCGGGGCGGGCGCGGCCCCGGGGGCGGCGAGCCCTCAGCTGCGCACCGGAGGAAGGCGCAGGAGCTCTATGTCGGGGTGCTTCTCGCAAAAGTACTGCAGCGACCATTCGGTCGCGAAGAGGATCATCTCCAAACCCGCCTCGTCGCGCGCGCGCGCGCACTTCATGGGCAGGCCGGCGGCCTCGACGGCGCCCGCGGGCGTCTTGGGCCCGATCCAGCGCGCCAGCGTCCAGACGGCGGGCTCCAGGCGCGATTCGACCCCGTACTCGGAGAGCATCCGGTACTGGGCGACCTCGAACTGCAGGGACCCGACGGCCGAGAGCAAAGTCGACTTGGAGTCGGCCGCGTCGCGCAGTTGGACGCGGCGCACGACGCCCTCGCGCAGCATCTGCTCCAAGCCCTTGGCGAACGGCTTGTACTTGGCGGGGTTGGGATTGTGGAAATGCGCGAAACACTCGGGAGCGAAGCGCGGGATTTCGTCATAGACCACGGAAGGGTCCGAACTCAGCGTGTCGCCTACGGCGAAGTCCGAGTAGCCCACCAGGCCCAGGACGTCGCCGGCAAAGGCCTCCGATACGATCTCGCGGTCGCGGCCGAAGATCGTGTGGGAATTCGACAGCCGATAGGTCTTGCCCGTGCGCGTGTGGATGACCGGCAGGTCGCGCGTGAAGCGTCCCGAGCAGACGCGCACGAAGGCGACGCGGTCGCGGTGCTTGGGGTCCATGTTGCCCTGGATCTTGAAGACGAATCCCGAGAACGAATCCCCGGCCGGGTCCACGGTCGCGGCCCCCGCGCGTCGCGGCGTCGGCGGCGGGGCGTAGCGGAGCAGCGCGTCGAGGAGAAGCTGGACGCCGAAGTTGTTGACCGCGCTGCCGAAGAACACCGGAGTGGTCCCGCCCTTCATCGCGTCGGCTGGGTCGAACGAGGCTCCCGCCGCGTCGAGGATGTCGATCTGCTCGACGAAGCGCCCATAAGAGTCCGCGTCGAGCGTCTCCTTGACGACGGGATCGCCGATGCCGGCCACCTGCATGGGCGCTTTGCAGGCGCCGCGGGCGGCGCGCTCGTAGAGATGCGCCTCCTGCGTCATGCGGTCGTAGACGCCGCGGAAGCGCGAACCGACGCCCATCGGCCAGTTCACCGGGAAAGCGTGGATCTGCAGGGTATTCTCGATCTCGTCGACGAGTTCAAGCAGGTCTCGGGTCTCGCGGTCGAGCTTGTTGATGAAGGTGAGTATCGGAACGGCGCGTTGGCGGCAGATCTCGAAGAGCTTGCGCGTCCTGCTCTCGATGCCCTTGCCCGCGTCGATGACCATGACCGCGGCATCGACGGCGGTCAGCACGCGGTAGGTGTCCTCGGAGAAATCCTCGTGGCCGGGCGTGTCGAGCAGATTGATCCGGCGCCCCTCGTAATCGAAGGGGAGGACCGTGGAGCTCACCGAGATGCCGCGCTTGCGCTCGAGCTCCATCCAGTCGGAGGCCGAGGAGTTTTGGTTCTTGCGCGCGGTCACCGACCCTGCCAGTTGGAGCGCTCCCGCGTAGAGGAGGAGCTTCTCCGTCAGCGTGGTCTTGCCCGCATCGGGGTGGGAGATGATCGCGAAGGTGCGCCGCCGGGCCACCTCCGCGCTGATGTCTGCCATCGGTCTATTCTACGAAATGGCAACTGTGCTAAAATAGAAACATGGCCAAGAAGAAGAAGCCCTGCGAAAACGCCCCGAGCGGGAACACCGGGACCTACCGCTACGACCGCGAGCAGGGAGCGGTGGTCCAGGTCAGCGCGGACGTCCCGAAGGTCGCCTCCAAAGGCAAGTCCCCCTCCTCCGATCTCCCCTGCGGCCGCAGCGGCCCCTGCGGCGGCGGCCGCTGCCCGGCCTGACCGCCTGATCTCTAACGAACGGCGACTTTAAGGAAAACGGCCGCCAGCGGCGGCAGTTGGAGCTTCACCGACCACTGCCGGCCGTGCCAGGGCGCCTTGTCGGCCTGGACGCCGCCACCAAGCGTCGCTCCGGATCCGCCGAACTCGACGGCGTCTGAATCCGCCAACTCCTGCCACCAGCCCGTCGACGGCACGCCCACGCGGTAATCGGGGCGCGGCACGGGCGTGAAGTTGAAGACGCAGAGGACGCTCTCCTCGGGCGCGGCGCCCTTGCGCAGGAAGGAGAGCACGGAATTGTCGGCGTCCGCGGCGTCCACCCATTCAAAACCGGAAGGATCGCAGTCTCGCTCGTGGAGGGCGGGCTCGCAGCGATAAACCCGGTTGATCCTCTCGACCCAGCGCATGAGGCCCCGGTGGGGCTCGAAATCGAGGAGATGCCAGTCCAGGCTGCGATCGTGGTGCCACTCTCGCCGCTGGCCGATCTCGCCGCCCATGAAGAGGAGCTTCTTGCCCGGCATTGCCCACTGCCAGGCGAAGAGCAGGCGCAGGTTGGCGAACTTGCGCCAGTCGTCGCCCGGCATCTGCTCGAGCAGGGAGCCTTTCCCATGGACCACCTCGTCGTGCGAGAGGGGCATGACGAAGTCCTCGTGGAACTGGTAGATGGCGCGAAAGGTGATCTCGTTGTGGTGATAGCGGCGGTGGATGGGGTCCTTGCGCATGTATTGCAGGGTGTCGTGCATCCAACCCATGTCCCACTTCAGCCCGAAGCCGAGTCCGCCGGCGTAGGTCGGCCGCGAGACGCCGCTCCACGCCGTGGATTCCTCGGCGATGGTCTGCACGTCGGGGTGGTGCAGATAGACGGTCTCGTTGAGCTTTTTAAGGAAGTCGATGGCCTCGAGGTTTTCCCGCCCGCCGAAGCGGTTGGGGATCCACTCGCCCTCCTTGCGCGAGTAGTCCAGGTAGAGCATGGAGGCGACCGCGTCCACGCGCAGTCCGTCGACATGGAACTTATCGAGCCAGAAGAGGGCGTTGGAGATCAGGAAGGCGCGGACCTCGTTGCGGCTGTAGTTGAAGATGGAGCTTTTCCAGTCCGGATGGAAGCCTTGGCGCGGGTCGCTGTGCTCGTAGAGATGCGTCCCGTCGAAGAAGGCCGGCCCATGACCGTCCGTGGGGAAGTGAGAGGGAACCCAGTCCAGGATGACGCCGATGCCCTCCTGATGGAGAGAGTCGACGAGGAACATGAAGTCCTGGGGCGTGCCGAAGCGCGAGGTCGGCGCGTAGTAGCCCGTGGTCTGGTAGCCCCAGGAGCCGTAGAATGGGTGCTCCATGACGGGCAGGAACTCGACGTGGGTGAACCCCAGCTTCTTGACGTGCGCGGCCAGCAGCGGCGCCAGCTCCCGGTAGGTGAGCCAGCGGTCCGCCTGTTCGGGCACGCGGCGCCAGGAGCCCAAGTGCGCCTCGTAGATCGACAGCGGCGCGCCGATCTCGTTGCGCGCGCTCCGCGTCTTCATCCAGTCCTCATCGCCCCACTCGTAGGAGAGATTCCAGACCACCGACGCCGTGCGCGGCGGCTCTTCCTGGCGAAAGGCGAAGGGGTCGGCCTTCTCGGCTTTGAAGCCTGCGTGGTGCGACTCGACCCAGTACTTGTACGTCGCGCCGGGCTTCACGCCCGGCACGAAGCCCTCCCAGATGCCGGAGGAGAAGCGGGGCTTAAGAGGATGCTCGGCCTTGGACCAGCCGTTGAAGTCCCCCATGACGTGCACTTTCTTCGCGGCCGGAGCCCAGACCGCGAAGAAGACGCCGGGAATTTCGTCCACGACCGCGGCATGCGACCCCAGCTTGTCGTAGAGGCGGACGTGCGTGCCTTCATTAAAAAGGTGGAGGTCCAGCTCGCTAAGAAGGCTCGGCTTGTGGTCGACGCTGCCGACGTTCATATCCCCTCTGAGGCTCGTGCGCACGCCCCCGTCAACGCAGCCAACCGTCCGGCCAGGCGGACCGTCAGCGCCCCCGGCTCCATGCGCCAGCGCCAATTGCCCTCGCCGGTCCCGGGGCGGTTCATGCGCGCCGCCGCCCCCAGGCCGAGGAGGTCCTGCATGGGGGCCAGAACCGTGCGCGCCGGGCTCTTCCAGACCAGGCGGACCATGGCCCAAGCCGCGCCGTCGGGAACGCCGCCCGCGGCCTGAAGGAAGGCCTCTCGCTCCCGCAGCGCCTGCTGCGGCCGCCGGCCGGCGCTGCGGCCGCCGGCCTCCTCGAACCAGGCGCGCGTCGTGTCGTTGTCGTGCGTGCCGGTATAGCCCACGCAGTTCTCGGGCCAGCGGCTGGGGAGGTCCGACTCCTTGCCGTCGAAGGAAAACTGGGCTATCTTCATGCCCGGCAAGCCGTACTTGTCGCGCAGGGCCGCGACCTCGGGCGTGAGGATGCCCAGGTCCTCGGCGACGATTTCCAGATCATGAATCTCGCGGCGGACGATCGCGAAGAACTCGTCGCCGCGCGCCGGCGCCCAGCGGCCAAGAGCGGCGGTCTTCGCGTCCGCCGGGACCTCCCAGTAGTTATGGAAAGCGATGAAATGGTCCAGGCGCAGGGCATCGAAGCGTCGAGCCGCCAAGGCCAGGCGCGAGAGCCACCAGGAAAAACCCGTGCGCGCGTGCTCCTCCCAGCGATAGAGCGGGTTGCCCCACAGTTGCCCCGTCTCGCAGAAATAGTCGGGCGGCACCCCGGCGCAGACCGCGGGTCGTCCGTCGGGGCCGAGGAAGAATAGTTCCTGGTGCGCCCAGCAGTCCGCGCTGTCGTGGCTGACGTAGATGGGCGCGTCGCCCATCAGGCCCACGCCGCGCGCGGCGGCGTGACGGCGCACCGCCTCCCACTGCCTGGCGAAGAGCCACTGCACGAACTCGTGGCGGCGGACCTCCGCAGCCAGGCGGTTGCGGGCCGCATCCAAGGCCGCGGGCTCCCGGCGGCGCAAGGGTTCGTCCCACTCGGTCCAGGGGCGGCCGGCCGCCGCGTCCTTGAGCGCGAGGAAGAGGGCGTGGTCGCCGAGCCAGGAAGACTCCCTCTCGCGGAAGGACTCGAAGTCCTCGCGGTCCGTTCGGGCGGCGCGGCGCCGGAAGGCGGCAAACGCCGCGCGCAGGGCCTTATCCCGGGGCTGGCCCAGTTCGGCTTTTTTAAGGAAACCTTCGGCGACCAGCAGGTCCACGCTCACCAGTTCGGGGCTCCCCGCGAAGCTCGAGGGGGAATTGTACGGAGACCTCCCGCCGTCCGTCGGACAAACGGGCAGCATCTGCCACCAACTCTGAGCGCAGTCGGCCAGGAAATCCACGAACTCCCGGGCCGAGGGCCCCAGGTCGCCTCCGCGCGGCGGCGCCAGGGAGGTCGGGTGGAGCAGGACGCCGCTGGAGCGGCGCTGGAGAGTCGGCTGGGGGGGCATGAGGACCGGCATTCTAGCAGAAGCGTTCCGCTAACGGGAGCGAAGAAGGTCGATGGCGGTGATGACGCCGAGGACCTCGCCGTCTCGCACCACGAGCACGCGCTGGACGCGGCGTCGCAGCATATGACGCTCGACTTCCTCCAGAGACATGTCCTCCGGGACCTGCACGAGGACGCGGGTCATGAGCTGTCCCACCGTGACGGCGGGCCGCACGGGGATGGGATCGTGGTCGGGCTCGGCGTAGAAGTCGGGCGCCTCGCGCGAACTCTCGCGCAGGTAAGCGGCCATGTCCGCCTGCGAGACCAAGCCGACCAGCCGTCCATCGACGCCCAGCACGGGGGCGCCCGTCTGACCGCTCTCGAAGAGGCGCCGGGCGGCGTTCCAGGCGTCGTCGCCCTCGCTAAACAGGAAGCCGGCGGGACGCATCACGTCCTTGGCGGTGGGTTCTCGGCGGACCATGGACTCACTCAGAGTGAAGTTCCCTGTCCTTATGGAGGGCGTGACGCACGGCGTTGACGGTGCGGCGGGACACGTCGATGCCGCGCTCGAGCTTGAGGCGGCGGGCGAGGGCGGCGTCCGTCGAAGCGGGGTCCGCCGCCAACCAGAGGCGCACGACGTCCTTGAGGACATGCCTCTGCCCGGGGACCATGAAGATCATCGGGACCTCGGGACCCCAGGGCAGACGCACCGTGCGGTGGGCCAGGGCGCGGCTGACGGTGCTGGGCGAGAGTTGCAGGCGCCTGGCCAACAGCCGCAGGCTCACCGGCCGCAGATCCTCATCCTTGCGCGAGCGCAGGAAGTCCGACTGGATGACGGACATGGCCTCCATGATGCGGAAGATCGTGCTCTGCCGCAGGTTCAGCGTCTCCAAGCGCTTGAGCAGATGGCGCAGGCGCCGACGCTCCGGCCCGTCGAGACTTCCCGAGGTCTTCCAGGATTCCAGGTCGTCGTAGCGGACCTGATAGAGGCCGCGCGCCCAATAGGGGGCGACGAACTCGAAACCCGGCTTGCCCTCTTCCATGGTCAGGCGCGCCAGGCAGGTGGTCCCGCGGGTCGTCGCGGCGGCCTTGGGCGCGCCGGCGAACTCGGACTGCGCGCCGATCTCGAGGAGGAGCTCGTGGACCTTGAGGATGTCCGACTCGGGAAGTCCGGTGCGACGCGCGATCTCGCCAAGGGGCACGGCCTCGTCCGCGTGGAGGAAGTAGCGTTCGAAGGCCTGGCGTCCCATCTTGCGGATGAGGGGCATGACGCCTCGGCGCGCGTCGAGGCTGCCCTCGACGTCCACGCGCTCGCCCGCGGAGACGCGAGACTCGTCGACCTCGTAGAAGCCGGCGGCGAGCTTGCCGCCCGGCCAGCGGCGCCGGCGGATGGCGGACGGCAGGCCGGGCGAGCCATGATAGAGCTTGCAGAAAAGCGGGTCCTTCTCGACGCGCTCGATCTCCCGGGCGAACTCCCTCTCGGGCATCTCGATCCAGTCCGCCATGCGCAGGCGTCCGAGTATAGCCAACCTCTGTTCCGCGCGAACGCCCAGCACTTGTTTCATCATAGTTGGACCGGACGCTCCGGAAGCGCTAGAATGCACTCTGGATTTGGGAACTCTCAATTTAAAATAATAGCAACGATATGGCCATTCTGCCGGAACCAATGCCGTCTTCGAGCGAGCACGAACTGGCGCTCACTCTCTATCAGGCCTTCCTCCGGTCCAACGACGCCATGCTCTTCTGCGACCCCAAGGGCACCATCCGCGACGTCAACGACGCCTTCACTCGCCACTATGGCTGGACCCGCACGGAGGTCGTCGGACGGAACCCGCGCCTGCTGCGCTCCCAATACACCACCAACGACACCTACCGGGAGATGTGGTCGAGGATCATGGACCCCAAGGTGGGGTTTTGGCGCGGCGAACTGGTCAACCGCGCCAAGGACGGGCGGGAACTGCCCGTGGTGCTGACCATCACCGCGGTCCGCGACGAGGACGGCGAGATCGTGGGCTACGTCTCCAACGACATGGACATCGGGGAATTGAGGCGCCTGCAGGAGCGGGTCGCGCAGAGCGAGGCCCTGGCCCATCTCGGCCAGATGGCCGCCGTGGTCGCCCACGAGATTCGCAACCCCCTGGGCTCCATCGTCATGGCCGCCCGCCAGCTTGCCAGCGGCACGCTGCCGACGGAGGACCGCGAACTGGTCCTCAACATCCTCACCGACGAGAGCCGGCGCCTCAACGAGACCCTCACCAACTTCCTGACCTATTCGAGGCCCCGACCGCTGAAGCTGGAGCGAGGAGACCTCAACGCCATGGCCGCCGATGTCGCCCTCATCATCGCCGGCAACGCCTCCACGGGACCCCTCATCCAGACCGAGTTCGACGCGAAACTGGTCCCCCTCCGCTTCGACCATGACCAGATCCGCCAGGTGACCTGGAACATCGCGCTCAACGCGGTGCAGGCCCTGGAGGGCAAGGGCACGGTACGAATCTCCACCGGCTTGCGCGACGGCTTCGCCCTCCTGCGCGTAGAGGACGACGGCCCGGGGATCTCCCCCGCCGCGCGCGACGACCTTTTCCAGCCTTTCAAGACGACGAAGTCGCACGGCACCGGGCTGGGCCTGGCCATCGCGGACCACATCGTCCGGGCGCACGGCGGCCGCATCGAAGTGGAGAGCTCGCCCGAGCACGGCGCCGCCTTCACGGTTCTTCTGCCCACCGCTCAAGGATGAAGACAATGGACGAGAAACGCATCCTGCTCGTCGAAGACGACGCCTCCCAGGCTGCGATGCTCTGCCTGGAACTCAAGCGCCGGGGCTTCCGCGTCGACGCGGAGAAGACGGTTGCCGCCGCGACCGCGCGCGTGGAGAAGGAGATCTTCGACGCCGTCGTGACCGATCTACGCCTGGGCTCGGGCGACGGGCTGCGGGTGATCACCGCCGTGAAGTCGAGCCAGCCCGAGACGGGGGTCATCGTCATCACCGGACACGGCTCCATCGACACCGCGGTGGCCGCGATGAAGGCGGGCGCCTTCGACTACCTCACCAAGCCAGTGGAGCCCGAGGTCCTGATCCTGGCCCTGCGCAAGACCATCGAGCACCGCGATCTCGTGGGCGAAGTGCGGCGCCTGCGCGCGGAGGTCAAGGCGCGCCAGGCCGTCGGCGGCATCGTCTCCGCCAGCGCCGCCATGCGCCACATCCTCT
>MGTX01000032.1:134857-141935 GCA_001799675.1 Elusimicrobia bacterium GWA2_66_18 | reverse complement strand
TCGTCGCCATCAACTGCGGAGCGCTGCCCGAGGGCCTGCTCGAGAGCGAACTCTTCGGTCATGTGAAAGGCTCCTTCACCGGCGCGGACCGCAACAAGCGGGGGCTATTCGAGGAGGCCTCGGGCGGGACCCTCTTCCTAGACGAAATCTCGGAAACCACCCCGGGGCTGCAGGTCAAGCTCCTGCGCGCCCTGCAGGAAGGCGAGATCCGCCGCGTCGGCGACAACCATCCCGTCAAGGTGTCCGCCCGCGTGGTCGCCGCCAGCAACCGCGACCTCAAGAAGCTGGCCACGGAGGGCAAGTTCCGCGACGATCTCTTCTATCGTCTCAATGTCTTCCCCATCGCGATTCCCCCCCTGCGCGAGCGCGTCGAGGACGTGATGCCCCTGGCCGAGGCCTTCATCAAGAAAGCGCGGGTGCGGACCGGTTCGCCCGCCATGAGGTTCTCCCCCGCCTCGGCCAAGGCCCTGCGGGCCTACGACTGGCCGGGCAACGTCCGGGAACTCGAGCACGCCGTCGAACGCGCTCTCATCATGGCCGGCGGACCCATCGTGGAGCCGGTAGACCTCCCTCCCGAGATCGGCTCCCCGGTCCGCGCCAAGGGCAAGGCAAAGCCCTCGCGCAAACCCCGCTCCCGTTAGGAGCGCCTGCTCAGCGCCCCGAAGGGGCCGCGAGGACGGGACGCGGGCAGTGGCGCAGGACCCTCTCCGCGATCGTGCCCAGCACGAGATCTGAGAAGAGGGACTTGCGGTGCGCCGTGAGGACCACGAGCCCGTGCCTGCGCGACTCCTTGAGTATCTCCCGCACCGGGTCGCCGTCGCGCCGGATCAGCCGCGGCCGCACCGCCTTCCTCAACTCCTCCGGCAGGCGCGCCAGCAGGCCGCCCAGCAGCAAGCGGGGGTTCGAATCGTGTTGCGCGTCGCGGGACACATGGAGGACCGCGAGCGTCGCCCCGAACGCCGCGGCGGCCCGCGCCGCCAGTTCGAAGCCCTTGCGGGAGTAGGGCATCAGGTTGACCGGCGCCAGCACGGAGGTCACTCTGCGCGGGCCCGCCTTGACGGCCAGGACGGGCACGCCGGCGTCCCGGACGACGGATTCGCAGACGGAACCGAGAAGAGCGCGATCCAGGCCGCGCCGGCCGTGGCTGCCCATCACGATCAGGTCGAAGCCGCGCGCTCGGCGCACGACGGCGGACGCGGGGTCGCCCTGCTCGACGCGGACCGCGGCGCCGGGGCGGAAGCGCTTGAGACGCGCCAGGATCCGGGCGCGCATCGCGGCCGACAAAGACGGGGAGGGAAGCCCCATGACCGGCGTCGGGGGGATCTCGTGGACGTAGAGGGCCTCCATATGCGCGCCCGGCGCGGCGAAGACCTCAGCCCAGCGCCAGGCGTGAGCGGAAACGGGGGATAGGTCGACGGGGACCAGGATGCGGCTCGCGGGCAGATCTCTCATGGGTTCCTCCAGACTTGCGGGTCGCCGGAATTTGAGTAATGACATAAACGCAACGCAACGTCCGTGAATCTCGGGGGTGCCGACCCATCGCCACCACCCGTCGCGCTCAAGGAAACGGACCGAGCCCTCAGTTCCATAAGTAATCCCATCGATCATTCAGGCGCGCCGCCCGCGGAGAAATCAGTTGCACCCGTCAAGAGTCGGGAGTTGCGGTGAGTGGACTTACTGCCCTAATCCTTTTCGGATATTCTCCATAATCGTCTCGGCACTCTGATGCTTGCTGGCGGTCAGCGCCTTCGCGTAAGCCTCCTGGAAAGCTCGGGACACGACAAAGGGGTCGAGCCCAACTGTATCGACGCCTTGAATACCGCTGTGACCGGCATCGATGATGGTCTGGTATTGCTTAGACAGCCCAAAATGAGCCGCCTCCAGCGCAGATCCAGGCACCGTCCCCAGCATCGCCGGGGATCCCCCTTCGGCATCATTGAAAAAGACGACCTTCCACCCGCCGGCCTCGTTCTCGATCATAAAATGCGGGAAATCCTGCGGCCTCAGCGAGCCGGTCTTGACGGCCCCAGCGTCGACAAAGGGCGCCATCGCGTCCTTAAGCCGCACGAAGAGGGGGGTGCCGATCATCTCGTGGGGAGATAAAATCCCCTCTGCTTTCATTTTGGCCAATGAGGCCGTCGCGTCCTCTCCGGTCTTTTTGAAAATGGCATCCCTCTCATCCTTGGTCACCACGCCAACGATATTGTTGGAGGCGTCACTGGTATAACCACCGAACTCCGGCACGAGGAAATAGCAATGAAACTTTTGTTCGTAGAGCGGATCCTGGCTGGCGCGAGATTCATCGCACACCGCCTTCTGGTTCCGGAATAACGCGCTCACCTCGATGCGGCGTACTGCCCATGCCCCACTGTATTGGTCATAGTAAGGCCCACCCTCCTGCCTCCGCGATAAGGCGTCGGCCGGTATGTCTTTAAGCCGTATGCCCAAGCCGTTCCAAAAGGTCGTCTCTGCGGGCATTGGACCGACGTCATAGAGTTCCGCGTCTACAAGCATTACGCCCGACGCGCCGAGCAGCGCTCTGAACTCCGAGTGGAATAATGGACCAGGATTCTTATTCGCTGTCTCGCTCGGAGCATCTCTCAAGGACTGCCGCTCGGCGGGCGAGAGCCGGGCGTCACTTCGATGCTTGTAATGCGATAGGGAACTCCCAATAACAAGTACAGCAACGACTCCGTAGCCGATCAATTTCTTCACGGGATTCGCCTCCTGGCGTCGGGATTTATAAAGCATAACCCCCGTTTCTAGTTATTACAAGAGCTGTGCGCATTCAGGACTTTCCCGGGAGCAATATCCTAGGGCACGTCAGCGCGGCCGCCCTTTGGTAGAATGAGGCCGCGATGAGCCTCCCCGCCCGGCGCCGCCTCCAAGTCCTCCTGCGCCTGCGTCCCGGCGCGCCCGTCGTCGCGGGCCTGCCCTGCGCCGTGCGCTGCGCGTTCCGCGCGGGCCGGGAGCTCTCGCCGGAGCGCATCGTCATCGCCGGGGCGGACGACGCCTTTCTCAAAAAATGGTCCTTCCAGCTGCGCGCCGCGCAAGCCCCGGTCGTCTGCGGACTGGACGCCGCCCTGCCCCTGCTGGCCGTGGACGCGGACGTATTCCCCGACGAGAAAGGCCTGACCGATTTTCTCGCCGCGGCCGAGGCCGCGCCGGGCGATTCGGTCCGCCGCCTGGCCGGCCGGACGGTCTGCGTCTTCGCGCGAGAGGCCTCCCGGCTCGGGGCCGGCAAGGACTCCCCCTCCGAGGTCCACGCCCGCGCCCTGGCCGCCTCCGGAGACGAGACGCAGGCGGGGCCCTTCCTGGACGCGCTTGCGCCCGAGGCGGCGCGCGCGGCCGCCCGGACCCTCTACGCGCGCATGACCAAGGACAACGACGGCTATATCGCCCGCTTCGACCGCCGCCTCTCGCTTGGCATCACGCGCCTGCTCCTGCCCTTCCCGGTCAGCCCCAACCAAGTCACGGCCGCCAGCCTCGTTATCGGCCTGGTCGGGGCGTGGTGGCTGGCCGCGCCCTCGGCCCCGCTTCAATTCTGGGGAGCGCTCACGCTCTGGTTCTGCTGCCTGCTCGACGGTTGCGACGGGGAGATCGCGCGGCTCAAGCACCACATCACGCCTCGGGGGGGCGAATTCGACCTGCTAGCCGACCACATCGCGCACCTGGCGACCTTCATCGCCCTGCCGATCGGCGTGGCGCGCCTGCATCCCGGCGCGGACTGGCGGGCGCCGGGCGTCCTCCTGGTGACGGGCTTCCTCGCCTGCGGATCATCCGTGTGGTGGCTCGTCCTGCGCGCGCCCGAAAGCGAGCGCGGGCCGCTCGCCCTGGTCGTCGAGCGCATCGCCAGCCGCGACTACATCTATCTCATCGTCGCCCTGGCCGCGCTCGGCCGCCTCGACTGGTTCGTCTGGACCGCAGCCGCGGGCTCACACGTCTTCTGGATCTGGCTGTGGCGGATGTCCCCCCGCTCGGCCGAAGCGGCCTAAAGCCCCCAATCCTCGAGGACCGACTTCTCCTCTTGATGGGATCGGACCTTCTTGAACCGGGCGCCGGAGCGGCCCTTCACGCGAGCCGAACACTCATCCCAGGTCGCGTGCTTCTCGAGACGCCCTTCCAGCAGGCTCAGGTAGGTCGCGGGGCCCGACGGCTCGGCGGATTTCCTCGCCTGACTCCTCTCGGGCAGGGGCTTATGGTCGCAAGGCGCCAGCGAGCCGTAGGGA
This sequence comes from Elusimicrobia bacterium GWA2_66_18, assembly GCA_001799675.1. Classification (GTDB taxonomy): domain Bacteria; phylum Elusimicrobiota; class Elusimicrobia; order UBA1565; family UBA9628; genus GWA2-66-18. Next base: position 137,706 of record MGTX01000032.1, on the reverse strand, counting down.
TAAGAGAGCAGCGGTCCGCAATAGAGCGTATGGGGCCGTTTGCGGCAAAGCGCTACGGCCAACTCGTCGCATCTCTCGTTGGCGTCATGGCCGCTGTGGCCCTTGACCCAGCGCCACTCGATGACGCCCCGGCCGCGGGCCGCGACCAGGGCGTCGAGCTCCCGCCATAGGTCCTCGTTCTTGACAGGTTCGCCCGAGGCCGTGGTCCAGCCGCGGCGCTTCCACCCGGCGAGCCATTTCATGATTCCGCCCAGGACGTAGGTGGAGTCGGTGTGGATGACGGCCTTGCCGGGCAAGCCCCGCGCCGCGCGCAGGCCAGCGATGACTCCCGTCATCTCCATGCGGTTGTTGGTCGTGGCGTCGGCACGGCCCGCCAGTTCCCGGACGCGCCCCTCGGGCGTGACCAGGATGCAGGCCCAGCCCCCCGGTCCCGGGTTGCCGGAGCAGGCGCCGTCGCTGAAGAGGACGAACATGGGGGCTATCCTATCAAAACGCGCAAATTCCCCGAAGGCCCGAATGCTAGAATCGCCTCCATGACTTTGACTTGGCTCTGGGCAGGCTTCGTGCTCGTGACCGGGAGCATGCTGGCCGCGGACCTCGGCCTGCTCCAGAAACGGGCCCACCCCATGCGCCTGCGCGAGGCGGGGATCATGACCTCGCTCTGGGCCCTTCTCGCGCTCTCCTTCTGCGGGGTCATCGCCTGGGCCTACGGCAAGGATAAGGCCATGCAATTCCTGGCCGGCTACATCCTGGAGCAGTCCCTCTCCGTCGACAACCTCTTCGTCTTCATCCTCATTTTCCACTATTTCCGCGTCCCTCCCCAAGACCAGCCCCGGATCCTGCACTGGGGCATCCTCGGGGCCATCGTCATGCGCTTCGTCTTCCTCTTCGCCGGGGTCTCTCTCCTGCAGACTTTCGCCTTCATGTTCTACGTCTTCGGAGGGGTCCTGGTCTGGACCGGCGGCAAGATGCTGTTCTCGAGCGGCGAGGGTGCCCCCCAGCCCGGCAAGAACCCCGCTCTGCGCCTGCTGCACCGATTCCTCCCCGTGACGGAGGGCCTGCACGGTCAGAGCTTCTTCACGCGCGCGGCCGGACGCCTCTGCGCGACCCCCCTCTTCGCGGCCCTGGTGGTCATCGAGGCCTCGGACTTGGTCTTCGCCATCGACTCCATCCCAGCGGCCCTGGGTGTGACCAACGATCTCTTCGTGGTCTATACCTCCAACATCTTCGCGGTCATGGGCCTGCGCTCGATGTACTTCCTGCTGGCGGGCTCCATGATGAAATTCAGGCACTTGAAGACGGGCGTTTCCATGGTGCTCTGCTTCGTGGGCCTCAAGATGCTCGCCAAAGACTTTCTCCATATCTCCACGGAGCTGTCTCTGGCCGTCATCGCCGGTCTGCTCGCCCTCTCGGTCGCGGCCTCGCTCGTCAGCGACCGCGAGAGGACCGTATCCACTGGGCCAGACGGGCCATCCCGTCCTCCAGCTTGACCCGAGGACTCCAGCCGAGATCCCGCTTGGCCGCGCTGATGTCGAACCAATGCGCGGTGGTCAGCTGTCCGACGAGGAAGCGCGTCACGGGCGGCTCCGACGACAGCCCCAGGACGCGCCAGACGGCCTCGCAAGCGCCGGCCGCGGCGAGCGCGAAACCCTTGGGCACGCGGCGCTCGACCGGTCCCAGGCCGGCGGCGGCCAGCATCCGCTCGATGATCTCCCAGACGGGACGGGGATCGCCCGCGGAGAGGAAGTAGGCCTTGCCGGCGAGCTCGGACAGGGGCGAGAGCTGGACGGCGGCCAGGATGTGGGCCTCCACGGCGTCGTCGATGTACAGCGTGTCCACGCGTTTGTTCTCCGCGCCGATGCGCAAGAGGCGTCCCGAGCGCGCCCGCGAGACGAGCCGGGGCAGGAGGTGCCGGTCTCCCGGACCCCAGACCAAGTGCGGGCGCAGGGAGACGGTGCAGAGGCGCTCGTGGTTGGCGGCCAGGACCATCTCCTCCGCGCGGGCCTTGGTGCGCGAATAATCGCAGTCGAAACGCGCGGGCGTGGGGGCGCTCTCGTCGACGCCCTCCACGTCGCGCCCGTCGAAGACCACGCTCGGCGAGCCGGTGAAGACCAGCTTGCGCGCGCCCAACTCCAGACAGGCGCGCAGGACGTTGCGGGTGCCCTGGACGTTGACCGCCTCGAAATCCTCGGGCCGCCCCCAGAGGCCGACCTTGGCCCCGGCGTGGAAGACGGTATCGCGGTCGTCGCAGGCCGCGCGCACCGCCTCGTAGTCGGTCAGGTCTCCGCGATAGGAGTCGATGCCGATCGCTTCCAGTTCCGGATAGGAACCGCGGCCGAAGACTCTCACGTCGTCGCCCCTCTCCCGGAGCCGGCGCGCCAAGGCGCCTCCGAGGAATCCCCCTCCTCCCGTGACCAGAGCCCTCAAGCGAGCCTCTGCGCGGCCCAGACCGCCAATTTTTCCCGGACTATCTTCGCGTTATGCCGGATATCCACCGGGAAAGAGGGATGAAACAAGACCGTCTTCACTCTCCGGGTATGTTCGTGCCGCGCCCCCAGCGCCAGCAGTTCCTTCGTCAGTTCCTCCTTCGTGCTCTTCGTTCCAGGCTCCTTCTCGACGCACAGCACCGGCTCCCGGCCCACGCCGACCAACGCCGTTCGTTTCACATCCGGATGGGCGTTGAACACGCCCTCGACCGGCAGAGTATACAGATCTCCCTCCTGTGTGCGCACGCGCTGGGATTTCCGGCCGCAGAACCACAGGCGTCCCTGGTCATCGATATGTCCCAGGTCTCCCATGCGATGCCGGACCGCCGCGCCGTCCGGGATCTTGGCCAGCGCCGCGGCTTC
>MGTX01000032.1:0-134849 GCA_001799675.1 Elusimicrobia bacterium GWA2_66_18 | reverse complement strand
CACGGGCCGTCCCACGCAGATGCCCCGGCCTTGCGCGGTCTCGACGACCGTCTCGCCCAGCGCCTCGGCCGAGCCGATCAGCGCCACGGGCAAGGCCTCCGTGGCGCCATAGGCGGTCTGGATCTCCACTCCCGGCGATAGCATCCTCTGGAAACGCTCCAAGACCTTGACCGGCATGGGAGCGCCCGCGGACAGGACGCGCCGTAAAGCCGGCAGAACGACGCCGCGCCCCGCGCCGAAGCGTCCCACGCGGTCCAGGAGGGCCGGGGAGCCGAAGAGTTGGCAAGCACGGCTCTTCTGAAGAAGGTCGATGAGTGAGGGCGGATCCACGAAACCGGGGCGCGTGAAGTCCATGTGCGGCAGGACGCAGGTCTGACCGAGGGCGACGTCGAAAAGGCCGAAGAGCGGGAAGGTCGGCACCGAGACCTCGCCTTCCTGGATGTCGAAGAGGCGGCGCAGGGACTCGAGTTGGGCCGCGAACATCCCGTGGGTGTAGACCGCGCCCTTGGGCGCTCCCGTCGAGCCGGAGGTGAACAGGATGGCCGCGACGTCCTCGCGCGACGTCGCCCGCAGGCGCGCGCTGCCGCGCAGGCGGCGCAGGCGGCTCACGCCGGGCAGCCAGCCGTCGGCGACCAGAGACAAGCGCGCCGCGGGCGCCCAGCGCCCGGCCCAGCGCGCGAGGTGGGCCTTGGGCGAACCGATGAAGGCCGCGGGCGCGGTCTCTGCCAGGCAGCGGCCCATGTTCTCGAAGCCGATGCCGGGGTCGATGAAGACAGGAACGATCCCGGCGCGCAACAGAGCGAAGGTCAGGGCGTAGAAGTCCTCCGAGGGCGGCAAGAGCACGGCCGCGCGCTCTCCTGGCCGCAGGCCCGCGGCCAGGAGGGCCTCGGCCAGGCTCAAAACGTCCTCGGCGAGGTCTGCGAAGGTGCCGGTCCGTCCGCCGCGCACGACGGCCGGGCGGACGGCCAGGCGCGAGGCGGCTTCCAAAAAGGCATCAACGACGGACTCGAAGGGCGCGGGCGCGGTCATGCGGCGCTCTTGAGGGGACGGCGCTCCAGGAAGTCGACGATCAGCGGCACGACCTCCGGGGCGTCCTCCAGGAGGAAATGCCCGCAGTCCGGAAAACGGCATGCCTGCGCCTTCGCAAAGCGCTGGAGCCAGCCGTCGAGAAAACGCTCGTCGAAGACCCAATCCTTCAGGCCCCAGGGCAGGAACATGGGCGTGTCCTTGAACAGCCCCAGCTTGCCCTCGGTCTGCGCCATGACGCTCCACGCGGGGTCGCCGGGCCCCAGCGGGATGTCCTGCACGAATCGATGCACCGCTCGACTCCGGCTCCAGCCGTCGCACACGTCAAGATAGCCGCCGGCGGCCGCCGGCGCGAGTTTCGTTCTCGCCGTGCAGGTGTCGAGCACTGATTGTCGCGCGAAGCGCGACATCCGTATGGGGATGCCGCTCCATGCTCCCCTCAAAACCTTGAGCATTCCCGGGAAGGGCTTTCCCGGCGGGATCCTGAAACAAGCCGTGTTCAAAGCCACGACGGCCTTGATCCGCTCGGGATGGCGCACGGCCCAGCTCATGCCGATCATGCCGCCCCAGTCATGGAGGATCAAGGTCACGGGCCCCTCGGGCGCGACGCTCGCCATCAAGGCGTCCAAGTCGTCCACGCGGGACCTCAGCGTATAGTCATACCCCGAATCGTCGGGCCGGTCGGAGAGTCCCATGCCGATGTGGTCGGGCACGATGCAGCGGCGCGCGGGCGACAGGGCCTTCACGAGTTCGCGAAAGTAGAACGACCAAGTGGGGTTTCCATGGACCATCAACACGATCTCGCCCTCGCCCTCATCGAGATAATGCATGCCGTAGCCGCCCAGGTCCAATCGGCGGCCGTTGAAGGGATAAAGGGCCTTCCAGCCGGCGTTCACCATTCCCATCCCAGCATCATGCAGTTGAGACCCGAGCCGATGCCCAGGAAACCCACCTTGTCGCCCTTCTCCAAGAAGCCGCGCTCGTCGGCCAAGGCCGCGGTCAACGGCAGACTGACGGTTCCGATGTTCCCTAAATATTCAAAGGTCGAGAAATCCTTATCGGGAGAGACTCCGAGCGCCTGGAGGACGGCCGCGCGATGAGGCCCCCCCACCTGATGGCAGATGGTCTTGTCGATGGTCTGGGGCGCCCAATCAAGGGCCTTGGTGAAGCTCCGCCAGGTCCCGCGCGCGAGTTCCACTCCATTTCTCAGCACGGCCGGCGCGTCGGTGCGCATGAAGTCGCGCTCCCAGCGGCACAGGTCCCAATGTTCCGGCGCCGCCTGCGTGACGCCGCCCAAGAGCTGATGGCCCTTCGCCGCGAAAGAGCCGTCGGTGAGCAGGACAGCGACGGCGCCCGAACCCCCGGTCAAAGTCGCGATGGACAGCTTGAAGCAGTCCATCGTGGGGTTGCCGAGCATGGAGGCGATCATGCTCTCGTTGATCTCCCTGGCGGATTCGCAAGAGACGATCATGCCCGCCTTGATCTGGCCCAACTCGATGCGGTTGGCCGCATCGACGATCCCGGAAAGGACGCCGAGACAGGCGTTGGAGATGTCGTACACCGCGCAATCGCGGGCGGCGCACAACTGCGCCGCGACCGCGCATGCGGTGGCCGGCTCGGCGGACTCGCGGCAGACTCCCGCGTAGATGAGCGCGCCCAGGGCCTGGGCCGGCACGCCGGCCTGGGCCAAGGCCTTGCGCCCCGCCCGCGCCGCCCCCTCGGAGAGCTTGAAGCCCGCGTCCCACCAGCGCCGCTCGCGTATTCCCGTCAAGGCCTCCAGCTGGCCGAGAGGCAAGCTCAGCGCCCGATACACCGGCTCGACGCGCTTCTCCAGCTCGGAGGAGGTGACGACGTTGGGAGCCAACTCGTAAGCGAGGCCGTCGAGGCGCACCTTTGAGTATTTCATGGCTTAAATCCTGTAGGCCTGCACGCCAGGATTCATCCCCGCACCTTTAAGGTAAAGTCTCTCATCTCATACACCGTCAGCCCGTCGCGGGTCAGATAGCCGTCGGCGGTGAGGCTCTTGGCCTCGTCGTCTGCGGCGGTGATCAGGCAGTCGATTGAGACCTCCTTGTTCGCCGGCGTGTACTGGCCGCGGTAGAGCCAGCGGTGAGGCCGGCCCGGGATCAGGCTCTCGAAGCGCCCGGCGCCCGGCCAGCGGTCGCGCGCGTAGCATTTCATCATTTGGATGAAGGACTCCAGGCCCAAAGAGCCCGGGCACACCGGATCCTGGTAGAAGTGGGCCTTGAAGAACCACTCGTCGGGATCGACCTTCCGCGCGCCGCGCAGGACGCCGAGCCCTTTCGGGCCGCCGGGGTAGAGCTTCACCTCGTCGAGCATGAGCAGCATGGGTCCAGGCAGGGCGGGCAGGCCGCCCGTCAGGGGCAGGGTCTTGCCGGGACCCTCGGGAGCGGGGCGCTTGGCTCCGCGCAGGCCCAACTGGTTGGCGAGGGCGTCCTTGGTGAAGAAACCGAACTCCGTCGTTCCTTTATAGACCGGACGGCCGGAAGGATCGGTCATCGACATGTCGTAGCCTTGGATGATCATCCCCCCGGACTGAGACACCTTCGTCAGCGTGACCTTCGTGATGAGCGTCCCCGTCGCGGGGGTGACCTCGCCGAACTGAGTGGCGACCCCGCCCAGGTTGCGAAACGAAAGGTCGATCGGGCTCGTCAGCGCCGAGCCGCAATACGCCGCCAGCCAACCACAGGGCTGGAGGGCGACTTCCAGCAGCACCGCGAAGGGCATCGTGCTCTGTGCGTTCTCCTTGAAATACCACTCCCCCGGAGGGATGTCGTACTCGGCCGTGGCCGAGGCGCCGGCCTGCAGTATCCAGGGGGGCCCTTCCACACCGACGATGCGGTCCAGAAACTGATACGGCGGGCCGGGGAGGCGGGCGATCACGCGCTCCTTGTCGAACGGCAGATATCGATCGCCGAACGCTTCGGAAGGTTTCCCGTTTGAATAAGCCAGGATATTCTTCGGGCCGTAGAGAATATTTTTCTTCGCGGGGGCGCGGCTCGACCAGAGCCGTTCGATCTCATCGCGGCCGGCGCCGGAAAGGCGGACGGTCATGTCGGTGATCTGCACGATGTTTTTATCGTCGGCGTACATGAACGCGTCGGCGACGCAGAACGGCGCTCCATCTTTCCCGTAGCCCAATTCCTTGATGTGCAGCTCGTATTTGGCTTTTTGGGTGGAAGAGAGGACTTGCCCGCGGCACTTGAGTCGGCTGGCGACGCCCGGCATCGGCTCGTGCCAGACCTTGCCTTTCTCCCCCACCCAGCCCATCCGCATCAGATGCACGCGAAGCGTGTGGAGGCAGCACTCATACATCAGCGTACCGGGCATCACGTTGTCGTCGATGAAATGACAGACCAGATGCCAATCGTCCGGGTGGATGTCCATCTCTCCCACGGCGCGGCCCAGGCCGTAACGGCCGCCCTCAGGGTCGAGTTCGAGGATCCGATCCACGAGCTTCATTTTCCCCGCGGGCAGAGTCTCGGGGATGAACGGCAAGCCTTTAAAAACCGGGCCGAAAGCGGCGGCAAGATCGCCGGCGCGAAGAGATCGGAATTGCTCGTCGTTGAGCGCGATCTTCTCGTCAAAAGGAGCCAACGGCTTCCAGTCGGCGGGACGTTTGCCGGGCACGAGGATTTGCTCGGCTTCGGTCAGGATGATTCCACGTCCTTTGGCCAGTTCGGCGGCGGTAAAGAATCCCGCGCAGCCCTTTCTCATGGTGATCAAAGGCTTGCCGTCGATCGTGCCCTCGAAGCGAAAGAAGAACAACCAGATGTCGTCATGCCGGCCGAAGCCGTCGATGGTGATGTCGTAGCGGATGACGTCGCCCGGCACGGGAAGATGGTCGTGGAAGGTCACGATGGCGTCGAGCAGCCGGTAAACGGCCCGGCCTTTGGTCTGAGCGTCGATGCCGAGATAGCCGCACAAAAACAGGTCCGCCTGGCCGGCCTCGACGGCGATGCAAGTCGGGATGCGCCCCCCGTCGAGGTACCAGCCGCCCCGCAGGACGTCGTGCTCCGTCACGCAACGGCCCGACTTCATGGAATTGGGCGTTCCCGAGACGGTGAGGATGCGGTCGACGAGCATCAGGGGCTCGGCGGGCAATCGCACGCGCGTGGGATAGGAGTCCGCATGGGCGAACTCCCCGCCCAGGACCTTGCCGATCCGGCCCACGGAGAACTCAAGACACGCCGCGCGATCCATGAAGACCGGACTCCGGGGCTGAGCAACGGGAGAGGGCGCGGCGGTCATGACGACGGCCTGCCCCGCGGCCATACGGATCTGTTCTGCGAGATTACGGGTCTGGTCGATCGCAAAGCGCTCGCAAAGACGCAGGAACGTCTCGTGCGCCTTGGCGGCGAGCTCCGCGGCCGAAGTCAGGGAGTCGGCAGCGGACGCGGTGGACAAGCCCGGTGGGGCGCCCTGTCCGGGCGACGTCGGCGAGGTGACGCGCAGGCTCGGCGCGACCACGGGGCGCGCGGCAGCGCTCGGAGGCGAACCGGACGCGGGAGTCCAGGATATCTTGCCCATGCGGCCGCCGAGGCTCAGCCGGACCATCTGCGTGGGAGCGGGCGCGGGCGCCTGATGCCCGACGCAGAAGGTGCGGGTCCCGTAGAGAGGCTTGAGGTCCACCGGGAGGCGCTCCGACAGGAGGAAGGCCAGCGTCTTCAAAACGCCCGCGACCTCGCCCTGGCCGCGGCCGTCCATGGCCCGAGCGTTGTGCGGCAGGGGGCCGAGAATCTTGCCGATCATGCGCGTGCAGGAACCCTGCGGACCGACCTCGAGGAAGGTCCGCACGCCGTCCTCGTAGGCCTTCTTGATGAGGGCGGCGAAGTCCACGCTGCGCACGGCCTGCGTCGTGATGGAGTCCGCGGCGGTCTCGCGCGTGGGCTCGTAGACGCCGCCGAAGGCTCCGGAGTAGTAGCGGATGTCCGCGGGGGCGCGGGTCGCGAAGAGATGGAGATCCCGGTATTTCTCCTCGACGAGCTTGGCCGCCGCGAAGTGGACCGTCGAGACGCCCTGCAGAGGCAGGAAGACGCAGCCCAGGCCGTCGACGAGCTTCTCAACGGCGGAGCGATACCCCCCCACCACGCACTCGAGCGGCGCGTTGACGATGAGCAGCGCCGCTCGCTCGGCGCCCTTCAGGGCCTTGTGCACGGCGTCGGCGGGGCGGTCCACGACGCCCAGGACCCAGTCAACCTTCTCGCCCGCGGGAAGGTTCCAGAACTGGCGGGCCGCATCGCAGGGGCCGGCGAGTTCGCTCGTGAACAGGCTCGAGGAGCGCATGCGCCGGAGCATCTCATCGCGCGCCGTCCAGGCTCGCGTGGCGAAGAGACCCGAGGTCTCGCCCAGGCTGTAGCCCACGACGGCGTTCGGCTCCACGCCGAAGAGACGCAGCAGGTCGCTGGCCGCGGCGCCGTGCGCGACGGAGCCGAAGATGAGGGCGTGGTAGTCCTCGTTGAGCGCGCGCTCGGCCGCGGTCTCCCAGCCCTTTTCCCAGGTCAGGCGCCAGGGGGCCACCTGCCGGGGCGTCATCTGGTCGCGCAGGTAGCCGTTTTCCGCGTCGTGGCGGCGCAGGACCTCGGGCCACTGCGCTCCCAGGTCCGTCGTCATGCCCAGGAACTGGTTGCCGGAACCCGGGAAGACGAAGGCCAGGCCGCCGGCGAGGGGAGTGCGAGTCGTCAGGTGCACTCGGTCCGAGCCCACGGGTCGCTCCGGGTTGTCCTGGAGCGAGTCCGCGGCCGTGCGCGCCAGGCCCAGCAGTTCGCGCCGGTCGCGCGCCGTCAGCGCGGCGGCCAGCGGGCGTTGGGGCGACTGGCCACGCTTGATCCACCAGCGCCGGGCCAGAGCCTCGACGGAGTCGGCCGGGTTCTGGTCCGCGGCCCAGGAGAGAAGCTCCCCGAGGCCCGACACCAGCCCGGACGCGTCCTCAGCCTCGACAAGGAACAGGCCCTCGCCGCGCGCACCGAGGGGCTGGCGGCGCTCGTCGTCCACCCGCGCGTGCGGCGCTTCGCACTCGAACTGCTGGAGCACGACATGGACGCAACCTCCGTCCGAGCCTAGGGACGTCACGCCGGCGCGCCGCGGCCCCTCGGCCTTGTTCCTCAGCCAATACTGCGGTCTGCGCGGACTGTGGAATCGCTTCTTGGCCTGGGTGAGAGGCGCGACGGGCATGGAGATCTCGGGGCCGGGAGGCAGGATCTCCTGATAGAGGGCCAGGACCGCCTTGACTAAGCCGGCCAAGCCGGCGGCCGCGCCGGCATGCCCGATGATCGATTTTGACGACGACAACGACAACGGCAACTCAGCCTCCGCGGTCCCGAAGACTTCGACGAGGGCGGAGGCCTCGGATATGTCCTCCCGCGGGTCGCCGGAACCATGGCACTCGAGGAGGCCGATCGTGCTGGTGTCGACTTGCGCGTCGTCGTAGGCGCGGCGGAGGCTCTCCGCGCAGGCCGCGGCCGTGGGCGAGGCCTCATCGCAACCGCCCCCCGAGGAGGAGCCCAGGCCCTTGATCACCGCGTAGACGCGGTCGCCGTCGCGCACGGCGTCTTCCAGGCGCTTGAGGACCACGCAGGCCGCGCCCTCTCCGGGCGTGGCGCCGTCGGCCGAGACGTCGAAGGGCCGGCAACGGCCGGTCGCCGACCAGGGCTTGACGGCGTGCGCCCCGGCCAGAGCGCGCGCGTCGCCCGCCGCGTCCGCCGCCGCCGCCAGGGCCGCGTCCACCTCGCCGCGCTGGAGGGCGCGCACCGCGGCCTCCAGCGCCTTGAGACCCGAGTTCCCCTCGGCCGAGAGCGTGAAGCTGGGACCGCCCAGGCGGAACTCGCGCGCGATGCGGCTGGCCGCGACGGACGCCAAGCCCCCCATGACGCGGTTGGCCGTCAGCGCGGGACCCGCGGCTTCTCTCAAGGCTGAGATCCACTTCGTCCGTTCCGCGGCCGACAAGGACCAGCCTTTGGCCTTGGCCCATTCGTCGGCCTTCGCGGCGAGAGTCCAACGGAAATCGTAATGCGTGACGCCCAGGTCGAACGCGACCGCGAGGAATACGCCCACTCGATCACGACCGTCCTCGGCAAGGCGAGCGTCGGCCACCGCGGCCGCCGCGCTCTGCAGGGCGAGGAGTTGCTGGGGAAGCATCTCCTCCAGTTCCTTGGGCGGGATGCGAAAGGCCGAGCCGTCCGAGCCGACCGCGCGCAGGAAGCGTCCCTTGAACCCCGCGGGAGCCTCGACTCCCCACCAACGCTGCGGCGCGTAGTCGGCATCCAGGGCGACGCCTCCCAGCACGGCCTCCTGGTAGGGCCGCAGACCCGCCAGAGTCCCGAAGCGCGCGTCCATCCCCACGACGGCCACGGGGACATGGGAGGTCTGGGGGCGCGCCGGGGCCGCCCCGCGGCGCGCCGCGCGGCGCTCGCGCGCTTCCTCGACGAGGAGATGAGCATTGACGCCTCCGAAACCGAAGGCCGAGAGCGCGGCTCGACGGGGAGTCTTGGCGTCGCGATGGACCCACGGCGAGGCGTCGACCGGCACGCGGAAAGGGCTTGCCTCCAGGCCCGCCCCGGGATTCGGAGCGCGAAAGTTGGCGTTGGGCGGGAGAATCCCCTTCTCGAAGGCGAGCAGGACCTTCATGAGCCCGGCCGAGCCCGCCGCGGTCAGGAGATGGCCGACGTTGGACTTGACCGAGCCGATGGCGCACTGACCCGCCGTCCAGCCGCGTTCGCCCCAAAGAGTCTTGAGACTCTGGACCTCGATGGGGTCGCCGGTCGGCGTGCCCGTCGCGTGGCACTCGACGAAGTCGATCTGGGACGGCGACAAACCCGACTCCTTGTAGGCCGCGCGCATGGCGCGCAGTTGGCCCACGGAGTTGGGCGCGAGCAAGCTGCCCCCCACGTCGTTGGAGAGTCCTCCCCCCGTCAGCACGCCGCGCACGCGGTCGCCGTCGCGCTCGGCGTCGCCGAGGCGCTTGAGCACGAAGATTCCCGCGCCCTCGCCGACCACCAGGCCGTCGGCCGCCGCGTCGAAGGGAGAGGACACGCCGGACGCGGAGAGAGCCCTCAATTGGGCGAAGCCCATCTGCGTATAAAGGCTCTCCGGACGAGAGACGCCGCCGGCGAGCATGGCGTCCGTGCGTCCCGCGCGCAGCTCCTCCATGGCGAGTTTGAGCGCGTAGAGCGAGGAGGCGCAGGCCGCGTCCAGGGTCAGGGAGCCTCCTCCCAGGCCGAAGGCCTTGGCCAAGACGCCGCCGGGAAGACCCGCCACGCAGCGGTTGGCGGGATTGACTCGTCGCGCGGGACGCGAAGGCGGCAGGCCCAGCACGTCGCGCTCGAAGGCGGGCAGGAGGAGCTCGCGGCCCCAAGCGGAGGCGGAATCGGTCGGCAGGACAAGTTGGCCTAGGACGACGCCCGTGCGGCAACGGTCGCTCGCGGCCAGCTTGGCGTCATCGAGCGCCGCGCGCGCGGCGTGCAGAGCGAAGTGGAAGGCCGGGTCGAGCGAGAGGGCCCACTCGCGATCCAAGGCCAGGCCCGCGGGATCGAAGCGGAAACCCGGCACGAAGCAGGCCTTCAGCGAGTAGACCTTGTCGGCGGCGCCGCGGGCGGGATCGAAGGCCTCGCTCGAGTCGAGCGGCCAGCGCCCGGCCGGAACCTCCCGGGCCGCGCAGCGCCGCGCGGCCAGGTTGTCCCAGTATCGGTCGAGCGTGAGGGCGTCGGGGAAGAGCCCCCCTGCGCCGACGATCGCAATGGGCTCGGGAAGGCGCTTCACCGTTTGTAGATCGTGAACGCCTCCGCGTCCTCCGCCCACTCGACCTTCGAACGGTTCAGGCGGCGCATCACGCCAAACCAGCCTCCGTCGGCCGGGTCGTAGACGGACCGAGGCAGGGGCGCCTTGCTGGCGACGACGCGGATGGTCTCCGCGGAGACTTCGTCGCCCGGGCGCGCGAACTCGGCGACCAGGCGCACGCCGCGCTTGCGCGCCTCCTCGTCGGGATATTCCCAGGACTCGCCTGCTCTCAACTGCTTCTCGGCCACGACCTCGTTGGGAACGACCAGCGCGGTTTTGTCCTGGGACCCGAGATCGTAGACGTTGTAGAGATAGATGAAGCAGTCGCGCGTGACCGTCACCCTGATCTTGGCCTCGTCGCCGTGAACGAAGCGCACGCGAGAGAGGCCCAGCTCGACGTGGAAGTCCTTGTCGGAAGCGGCCTCGCGCGGCGCCACGCAGGCCTTGAGCTTGAGATGGTAGCGGCAAGACGGACATCCGGGAGAATCCTTGAAGCCCTCCTCCAAAACGATTTCCTTAAGGATTCGGCCGCTGCGCGTGGTCTGGAGGATGCTCTCCGTGAGATGCGCCTCCCGGCGCAGACCCTCTTGCTGAAAATCCATGAATTTGGACTTGACCTCGACGCCGAGGACGTCCTGCACCGCGGCGGCGCGGGCCTGCTCGACGGCGGCCGCGCGGACCTGGTGCTTGGAATCCTGCTCGCCCACGGCGACCGAGGACTCTCCCTCCACCCAGGTGCAGCCCTCGGGATCGGTCCCCAAGACCTTGCCGCGGCGCTCCTGAACCTCGTTCTTGCCGGGCTCATCGACGGAAGTTCCCGCGGGCGCTGAGAGGGTCGTCTCGGCGCGGGCCTTGACCGCGTCGGCCGTCGCCTCGTCCAGGGTCGACGCCGGAGGTTTGACTGCGGCCTTGCCGCCGCATCCCGAGAGAAGAAACGACGAGATCAAGGCGAGAAGGGTCTTCTTCATGTTCTTTATGAATCTTTCATCAAGCGGCGGCTTCAGCGACGTTGCGGCGGAAGGCTGGCTTGAGCGCGGCATCGACGGCGCACTCGCAGCCGTCCATGCGGGCGATGAGAGCGCCGCGCTCGTCTAAGAACTCGATATCGGCGCCGGCCAGGGCCTCGCCGCGTCGGGAGGCTCTGGCCACGACGCGCACGCCCCGCTCGGGGAATTCCGCGTACTGGCGGTAGCGGCCGATAAAGGCGGGCAAGGACGGCGCGCCCATCTCCTCGACGGTCCAGAGGATCATGGCCTGGAAGGCGGCGTCGAGGGCGGCGGGGTCCAGGGTCCAGCGGTCGCGCAGAGGCGCGCGCATCCAGGACGAGGGCGGCAGGGCCGTCTTGGTCTCGGCCACGACCCCCTCGGGCCCGCAGGACGTCACGCCGAGGAGGTTCTGGAACTCGTGGCCATGGAAGAGGATCTCGCGGTAGGCGCGCTCGAGCTTGCGGCCGTAGGCCGGGCCCTTCACGATCAGGGACGCCGCGGGAGCCGAGGGGCGCTTGGCCGCGAGCAAGACGCGGGCCGAGGCATGGAGCGCGCCCTTCTCCCCACGGATCTGCGCGGAGACGACGAAGAATCCGTCTCGGCGTTCGGCCGCGCCGGCGTGGGCCTTGATCGTCGCGGTGCGGCCGGCGGTCACGGCCACGCCCTTGGTCACGCGCAGGTCATCGAAGCCGGCGAAGGCCAGGCCCGGATGGCCGTGGAGCGCGCCATGGGCCAGCCACTCCGCCGTCATCGCCAGAGGCAGCACGGCTCGACCGTTGATGACATGGGCCGCCAGGAAAGGATGCGTCTCGAGGCAGAGGTCGCGCTCGAAGGCGATGGGCAGGCCGGCCTTGGCTCCCGGCAGGGCCGCGATCACCACGGTCTCGGCCGGCGCGCCGCAGGCGCGGATCTCGGCCACGAGATGCGCTCCGCCCTCGGCCAGGCTGATGACGCCGACTCCCTCTGCGGCAAAAAGCCCTTTTAAGGAGGCGTCCACCATGCCGCCGTCCCATGGGCCCCAGCCGAGCGAGGCCACGCGGCAGTCCGGCAGCCGCCGCGCCAGGACCTGCGCGGCCTTGTTGAGAACCTCGTTGGCAAGCGCGTAGTCGGACTGTCCGACGCGCCCGTAGCGCGCGCTCGAGGAGGAGAAGAAAGTCAGCAGGCGGAGATCCCGGAGCTTGACGGCGTCCAGGAGGTGGCGCAGGCCCGAGAGCTTGGTGTCGAGCACCGCGTCGAGGTTCTCCGGGGTCTTGTCTAGGGCCTTCTTATCGGCCAGGACCCCCGCGCCGTGCACGATCCCGCGCACGGGGCCCAGGTCGCGGACCGTCTCGGAGACCAAGACGCGCACCGCCTGGGCGTCGCGGACATCCACGACACGGTAGCGCGCCTCGACTCCGGCCTCGGCCAGACGCCGCAGCGTCCGTCGGATCTCGCGGGCGGCCGAGATATCCCTGGCCCGCGCCCCTATGGACTTGGGCGAGAGGCCCTTCTCTTCTGCGGCGACGACCGTCCGAAGTTCCGCCTCCGTGAGGGCCGCGGCCAGATACGCCGGCTCCTCATCGGGAAGGGGACTTCGTCCGACCAGGACCAGGCGCGGCTTGAAAGCCTTGGCCAGGGCCAGGGCGGCCTCGGAGGTCACGCCTCGCGCTCCTCCCGTCACGATCACGACGTCTTCGGGGGCCAGGGGCTCGCGGCCGGCCGACGGCACGACTCTATCGACGAGCGTCACGACGCGCGCCCCCCCCTCGGAAAGCGCCGTCTCGACGGGCCCCTCGCAGGCGAGTTCCTTGACGAGGAGCGCGGCGGCCGCGTCCACGCCCAAGGAGGGGTCCGCGTCGATGGCGCGGCAGCGGACCTGATGCCACTCGCGGGCGGCCGACTTGAGCAGGCCGGCGAGTCCCGCGAACGACGGGTCATGTTCTCGCCCCTCGAAGCCGAGCGCGCCGTCGAGGCGCGTCACGCCGGCCACCAGGCCGCGCGCGCCGCGGGACTCGAAGGAGCGGCCGGCGGCCTGGACCATCAGGAAGGCCTTCTTGAGCCAGGCCTCGGACTGCGCGGTCCACGGGCAGCCGGCGGCGGCCGGGCGCGAAGGGGCCACGACGATCAGAGCGCCGAGGTCCCGGGGCAAGGCCTTCGGATCGTCGAGAGAGACGACCTCCGCCTTCAAGCCCTTGGCCTGGAACTCGCGCACGAGCGCCAGGTCGAGACCCGAGTCGCACGTGACCGCGATGGCCAGGAACTTGTCGAGCGGGAAGAAATCGCGCGGGCCGACGGGCACGAGCTCGGGTACGAAGCGCTGGAGGACGCACGGCCCCTCACCCTCGACGGGGAGCGCGACGTCGGCGGCGGCCGCAGCGGCGACGGCCGGAGCGCCGCCCCGGCAGAGATAGTCCGCGATGGACTGGAGCGTGCGCAGGGTCCCGAGGTGCTCGGGCTTGACCTTCGGCGCGCCGGGGAGCTTCTCGGCGAGCGCGGAAAGGATCTCCACGCGCTTGATCGAGTCGATGCCGAGGTCGCCCTCGAGGTCCATAGTCGGGTCGATGGTGTCCGCGGGATAGCCCGTCTTCTCCGAAACGACGGCCAGCAGGGTCGCAAGGATGGGCGCCGGCGCGGGTTTCGGCTCGACCGGAGAGGACGGCATCTCCTGCGAGAGATGCTCCGCGATGGACTTCAAAGTGCGCAAGATCCCGAGGTGTTCAGGCTTGACCTTGGGCGCGCCTGGGAGCTTCTCGGCGACCGCGGCGAGTATCTCCACGCGCTTGATCGAGTCGATGCCCAGGTCTCCCTCTAAATCCATGTCGGGATTGATGGTCTCGGCGGGATAGCCGGTCTTCTCCGAGACGATGGCCAGCAAGGTCGGGAGGATGGTCGCCGATGTCCTTTCGGATATCGCGACTCGCTCCAGCGCGAGCTGCGGCTCGACCGGCGCGGGGAGCAAGACGGGCGCCCTGGGTGTGGGAACCGGCGTCGCGAAGGCGACGGGTGAGCCGGACATCAGGGAGTACAGGGCCTGTTGCTGTTCGACCAAGGCCTGGACCGAGCGCTGAGCGGACTCCTGCCCCTGCAGGAACTGGAGGTGAAGCGCGGCGGTCTGCTCCTGGAGACGCGTGAGGACGTCGATGCTGGACTGCGCCGCGCGCAGGGTCTGGTTGAGGAGCGAGCCATCCCCCGCGGGGGCGGCGCAAGCCGGGGCGAGCGACGGCGCCGATTCGGGCTGACGCTTCGCAAACTGCTTATGCGGCGTGGAGCGGTAGCCCGCGCCGGTCAGGGTCACCGACATCTTGGGCTTGGAGCGGACGTCATTGAGGCCGGCGGCGCCCCCTTGCCAGGGCTTGAGGTCCACGGCGTGGCCGAGGGCCGCGAGCTGGGCCAAGGAGCGGGCCAGGTCGGCGACGGCTGACTTACGGCCGTTGGAGGCGTCCACGCCCACGGAGGTGAAATCCTTGTCCTTGAGCGTCAGTTCCACGAGGCCGCTCAGGCGCGCGCCCGCGCCGACTTCCAGGAAGGTGCGCACGCCGTCATTATGCATGGCCGAAACGAGTTTGACGAACTCGACGGGCTTGGCCAGTTGATGGGCGAGGATCTCTCGCGCCTGGTCGGGCTCGGATGGATAAGGACGGCCGGTGGTATTGGCGTAAACGACGAGGTCCGACTTGACGAAGGGCGCCTTACCGAGGGCCTTGCCGAAAGGCTCGAGGGCCGGGGCGACCAACGCACTATGGAACGCCGCGGCGACGGGAAGACGTCTACACCCCCATCCTCGTTCGGTGAGGAGCTTCTCAGCCTTCTCGATCTCCGTCGTGGCTCCGGACAAGACGTTCTGCGCCGGTGCGTTGCGATTGGCGATGACCAGGTCGAGTTTTTCTTCCAGGACGGCTTTTTCGACTTCAGAGAAAGAGGCTTGAACGGCCAGCATGACGCCCTTATCGGACCCGTCACCTTTCATTAAACGCCCACGGAGACCTGACAGAGCATGCAATGTCTTGGAATCGAATCGTCCCGCGGCGTGGAGGGCCACCAGCTCGCCGTACGAGTGTCCGGCGAAAGCATCGGCCTTGACGCTAAAGGTTTGAAGCACGCGCCAGGCGGCCAGGGCGGCCGCGCCGAGGGCGGGCTGGGCGACGTCGGTGGAGCGCAGGGCCTCCTCCTGGCGTTGCTTCTGCTCGGGCTTCCATCCGGGCTTCGGGAACATGAACTCCGAAAGTCTTTGGGATCCCTCGAAGACGGCGTCGGCTTCCTCGAGCGCGGCGAAAGCTTCGGGGAATTGGCAGACGAGGTCGCGGCCCATGCCGACATATTGAGCGCCCTGTCCCGGAAAGAGAACGCCGAGCTTGCCGGGCTTGCCGCAGCCGTAATACACGCCTTCGGGCGACGACCAAGCGGACTTGCCCGCGTTGGACGATAACAGCAAAATCGCCTTGGCGAAGAGCGCCGTCATATTGGAAGACTTCTCAACAACGACAATAAGACGGCACGACGATAAGACATCGAAGCCTGCGCGGCTTGCGTTCGCGGCAATGCGGAGCTCATCCCAAACCTTGATCTTGGCGTAAGCTTCGATCTCGACGGAAAGATCGGCCGCATCCTTGCCCGCCACGGCGATGATCTCGCAATCGCCGTCCCAATCCGTCGCCGTTTTCTCAGGCGAATGCTCCTCGAGGACGGCGTGGAAGTTGGCGCCTCCGAAACCGAGGGCGGAGCAGGCCGCGCGACGCGGGTGGCCCTGGGAACGCAGCCATGGCCTTTTCTCCAGGCTCAAATAAAACGGCGAATCGCCCTTGGCGAGAACGGCAAGCGGTTCGGTCACCTTGATGGTGGGAGGGAATACTTTGTGATGGAGGGCAAGAACGGTCTTGATCAAGGAGGCGGAGCCGGCCGCCGCCTTGGTATGACCGATCATGGACTTGACCGAGCCGAGAGCGCACCAGGTCCCGTCCCCGCGCGCCGCCTGGTACACGGACGTCAGTGCCTCCACCTCGATGCCGTCGCCGACGGTGGTGCCGGTGCCGTGGGCCTCGACGAGTTCGACCGTGCCCGGAGAGACGTCCGCGACGCGATAAGCTTCCTGGAGCGCGCGCGTCTGGCCTTCGGCGCTGGGCGCGTAGATGGATTTGCCTTTCCCGTCCGAGGAAGAGCCGATGCCTCGCAGGATCGCGTAGATGCGGTCTCCGTCTTTTTGGGCCTCATCGAGACGCTTGAGGACCACCATCCCCACGCCCTCGCCGAGCGTGGTGCCGTCAGCCGCGGCATCAAAGGACTTGGCGTGGCCGTCGACCGAGAGGGCCGGGGTCTTGGTGAAGCACATGTACATGAAGATGTCATTGAAGGCGTCCACGCCGCCCGTGACGACCATCTTGGCGCGGCCGGTCTGCAGTTCGAGAGCGGCCATGTGCGCGGCGGACAGGGAACTGCCGCAGGCCGCGTCGACCGTGCAGTTCGTCCCGCCTAAGTTGAAGCGGTTGGCGATGCGGCCCGCGATCACGTTGCCGAGCAGGCCGGGAAAGGAGCTCTCCTGCCAGGGAACATAGCTGTCGGCGATGCGCTCGACGACCTCCTCGGCTTGCGCCGGCGGGACGCCGGCGTCCGACAAGGCCTTGCGCCAATGCGGGTGCCCCAGCCGAGCGCCGAGAGGCACGACCAGCTCGAGTGTGCCGGTCACGCCGAGAATGACGGAGACGCGGCTCTTGTCCCAGTCCTCCTCGACGGGATAACCGGCGTCGGCCAGGGCCATCTTCGCGGCCACCAGTCCGAAGAGTTGGGCGGGGTCGGTCGCCTCCAGGGTGTTGGGGGCAAGGCCGAACTCGGCGGGGTCGAAGTCATACGGTTCAAGAAAACCGCCTTTGTAGGCGTAGACGTGGTCGGGCTTCTTGGGGTCCTTATCGAAATAATCCTCGGGTCTCCAGTGCGAGGGCGGGACGTCGCGGATGGCGTCCGTTGCATTCTTGATATTGGCCCAATATTCCCGGAGAGTCTTGGCTTTCGGGAAGACGCAGCCGATGCCGACGACGGCGAGGGGATGGGACGCGGGGGGCTGCGCTTTGTCAGTGGGCATGGTCACTCAGTCGAGGAGACGGTCCAGCTCTTGCGCGGTCTGGGGCTGGATCCGAAGAATCTCAGAGTCGAGGAAAACTCCCTGGCAGCGGAGGAAATGAGCGCGCGTGAGCACGGCCGCTCCGTAGAGGATGTTGCGGGCGACGACGGCGATGGCGCGGTTCCCGGGGGCTTCGAGGAAGCTCCCCTTGACCCACTCGTTGAAAGCGCCCATCGCGGGGCCGCACCAGACCTGGTAGTCGAGAGCGCGATCGGGCGCCCCGGCGTTGGCCCAGCGGGAGGCTTGACCGAGGTATGAACGCAATATGAGGGCCAATCGATGTTTGGGGTCGCGCTCCGCCCGCTCGATCTGAGAAGGATCTCGCTTGAGGAAGAAGGCTCGGGTCTTCGCCCAGACGTCCTCCAGCGGCTCGCGGAAAAGATCTTTTTCCAGAGGGCCGCGCACCGAGGCGGGAAGAGCCTCGATCGAGTCGTACGAGCGATAGATCTCGTAGAGCTTGGCGCCGCGCATGGCGAACATGGTCCCGCGCTTGAGGACCTGGACCTTCACGCCCAACTCGAACATGTCGGCCGCGGGAGCCATGACGACGTCGGCTTGGCCGGCCTCGGCGAGCATCTTGCGCACCCGGTCCGAGGAGCCGGACTCCACGCAGGCCTGGTTGACCGACCCGGTCAAGACGTAGGCCGCGCCCATCATGTAGGCGGCGGCGGCCGAGGCCGGGGTGGCGATGCCGCCGGCCGCGCCCACGCGCGCAGGCCGCGCGAAGCGGCGCTTCGCCTGGACCCGGTCGCGCAAGGCGAGGATGGCGGGCAGGAGGCTGACGAGAGGGCGGTTGTCGGTGTGGCCGCCGCTGTCTGCCTCGACCGTCACGTCCTGCGCCATCGGGATTCCAGATGCGAGCTCGGCTTCCTCCGGGGTGACGAGTCCCGCGGCGGCCAACTCGCGGAGCATCGCCTCAGGCGCGGGTGAGAGGAACTTCTCGGCGACCTCGGAGCGCGAGACCTTTGCGACGATCCCATTGGGGACGACGAGTTCGCCGTGCGGCCCGCGGCGAAGACCGTGCAGGCGATAACGGACGATGGCCGGCGTAAGTCCCATGAAGGCCGAGGCTTCGACCAAGCGCACGCCTTTGCGCAGATAAAGGTCGCAGACGGCGTTTTCGAGGTCGGGGTCGTTCGGGCTATGGATGAGGTTGAAGCCGTGGGGCTTGGAGCCGAGCGTGGATTGGAGGCGGGAGATCGCCCCCTCCACTTCGTCGAGGGGCAGGCCCGCGCAGCCGAAGAAAGACAGGATTCCGGCGCGCGAGCCCGCCTCCACGAGCTCGGCCGAGGCGATGGCGTTGGCCATGGCTCCGGTGGCGTAGGCATAGCGCAAGCCGTGCTCGCGCAGGAACTCGGGGTCGCCCAGCTTCTCAGGCGGCAGGCAGGGCGCGCAAGCATCCCCGACCCGGACGGGGTTCTTGAGGTCCCGCAGGGATCGGCCCAGCATGGAAGCGTCGGACTTCGCGTCGAGTGTGCGTTGGCTCGGTGTCAAATCGGTCTCGTTCGCGCGCGCGTTAATGAGCGATTATACCCGTTTTCGGACGCGTTTTCGGGCGGATGTGGTATCATCATCCGCCATGCAAGATCAATTCCACGCGCTCCTGAAGATCTGGTTCCATTTCGTCGAGACCTGGGGCTATCTCGGCGTCTTCCTCTTGATGGCGCTCGAGAGCTCCATCGTCCCCGTGCCGAGCGAGGTCGTCATGCCCCCTGCGGCCTACTGGGCCGCTCAGGGCCGCATGAGCTTCTGGGGCGTCGTGCTGGCCGGCACGGCGGGAAGCTGGTTCGGCTCGATTGTGAGCTACGCCGTCTCGCGGCTGGTCGGCGAACCGTTCGTGAGGCGCTATGGGAAGTTCGTCCTCATCCCGGAGGCCAAGGTCGCGGCCATGGAAGGCTGGGTGCGCGAATACGGCGTCTCGGGCATCTTCTTCGCGCGCCTGCTTCCCGTCATGCGCCACCTCATCTCCATCCCCGCCGGCATCCTCAAGATGCCCGTGGGCGCGTTCTCCGCGGCGACCACCGCGGGCGCCTTCCTCTGGTGCGCGGCGCTCTCCTGGTTCGGCATGCGGGTCATCGGCGACGCCCCCCAACTGCTCGACTCACCCGCGGAGCTCGCCCGGGTCCTCAAGGACAGGATGCATCTCGTCGTCGCGGCCGTCGTCCTCCTCGCCGCCGCGTACGCGGCGATGACCGGACTCAGGAAACGGGCCTCAAAGCCCCAGGTGCAGGCGTAGCGAGCCCTCCCCGAGCAAAAACGGCCCGCGATCAACCCCGGGCCGCCGCCTGGCCCGCCTCGCAGGCCAGGCGGTAGCGCGTCAGGATGACATCCGACGCGGCCGAGTGAGCCTCGGCGGTCACGGGATGGGCCAAGTCGAACCACCGGTCGGCGGCCGCGCCCTTTCCTTTCTCCGCGGGGAAAACGATGAAAGGCTCGTCATTGCCCGCCTCTTCCTTCTTGAGCACCCGGATGCCCTTGATCACGAAAGCGCCCGCGATCACCAGTTCGGCGAAGGCGAGAAGCTTGGTCGCGCGTCCCGAGACGTCCTCGAACATCCGCACCCGTCCTTCCAGCTTAGGCAGAGTCGTTTCCATGTTCCCTCCATGATGCAGCTTGGCGTCATGAAGGATACGGCGCGAGGGTCGAAAAAGTTCCGTCAGCCTTGGATCCACTCGTACGCGGAACGATGCGAATCGAGGGCATCGACGTAGTCGATGAACTTCTTGTAGACGGGATGGCGGGAAACGGTGGCCGAGTCGCCTACGACGATGAGGCAGCGGCGCGCGCGGGTGATGGCGACGTTGAGCCGGCGCAGGTCGCCGAGAAAGCCGATCTGGCCGAGCTCGTTGGAGCGCACCAGAGAGAGGATGACGGCCTCCTTCTCGCGGCCCTGGAATCCGTCGACCGAGCCGATCTCGAGGCCGGTTTCGCGCGCCAGGATCTTGAGGAGCTTGGCCTGGGCCGCGTAAGGCGTCAGGATGGCCACGTCCTTGGACTTCATGCCCGAGCCGAGCATCTCGTAGAGCAGCTTCACCGCCAGTTCGGCCTCGCCCTTGTTCTCGCGGCTCTCCAGGAGATCGTTCCAGGCCTCGTCAAAGCCCGCGCCCGCGGTGTCGACGAAGGTGACGGGGCGGGTCGTGAGCTGCGTCGGCGCCACGCCGGGCAGCTCGTCGGCGGTGTGGCGCGCCACGGACTCGTGGGCGATGAGCTTGCCCTCGTAGAAGCTCTCCGAGGGGAAGCGCATGATGTCCTCGTGCATGCGGTACTGCACGCGCAGGAGAGTCTGCAGCGACGAGGGCAGAAGGTCCTTGAGCCGATCGAAGAGGGTGACGGCCAGGCCCCCCTCCGCCGCCTCCTTCGAGTAAATGGTCGGAGGCAGCTGGTTCGAGTCGCCGGCGAAGACCGCCTTGCGGGCCATGCAGAGCGGCGCCCAGGACAAGGGCTCGCAGGCCTGGGAGGCCTCGTCGAGGACCACCAGGTCGAAGTCGCCCTTCACGAAGCGCTTGGAGATGCCCGCGTGCGTGCCGAGCACGACGTTGGCCGAGGCCACGATGCGTCGCGAGAGGTCGAACTCCAAGTCGCGCGCCTCGCGCCAGAGGCGGGAGATCTCGCGCTCGCGGGCTTGGCGCTCGTCGTATCCGAGCTGGCTGAGGCCGCGGCCGTGGCGGGACTTGCGTCGGGCCAGCTTCTCGCGCCGGGCGTCGAGCTCGCGGACCTGCCGGTAGACGGGGTCCGCCTCCAGCTGGGCCGCGAGGTTGCCGTGGCGCAGGCTCTCGAGGGTCCGCGCGGGATGTCCGAGGCGCACGACCCTCAGGCCGGTCTGGAGGAGCTTCTCCAAGAGGTTGTCCACGGCGATGTTCGAGGGGGCCGTGGCCAGAACCCGCCCGCCGCGCGCGACGTGCTGGCGGACGATCTCCACTAGGACGGTCGTCTTGCCCGTCCCCGGAGGGCCGTGGACGAGGGCCGCGTCGCCGGCGCAGAGCGCGCGCTTGACCGCGTCCTGCTGGTACTCGTTGAGGTCGCGGTTGAAGAAGACGGCCTTCGTCATGCGCGAGCGCTCGGGGGCGATCTCCCCCAGGAACACCTCGCGCAGGGTGGACAGGCGCGAGCGACGCGACTCGCAGGCGGTCACCAGGGCCTTGCGCATGCGCTGGTAGGTGGCGTCGCTTCCCAGCAGGTCGATCTGGCAGGCGCCGCGCAGATCCTCGTCGGGACCGGGGCCGCCGACGGCCACGGTGACGCGGTAGCCGTCGATCCGGTAGATCGTGCCTTCCATGGACTTGGGGTCCGAGCCGGCAGGCAGGCTGAGCAGGACGTTGTCGCCCGCGTTCATGGCGTGGAAGGGCGAGAGATCCTCGCCGCGGTTCGGGCGCGAGAGCGTGGCGAGGCTCATCGCCGCCATGCCCGTCTCGACGCCCTCCATGATCAGTCCGGAGACCGTCTTGCCCAGCGCCTCGCGCTGGGAGACGGGGAACTTGCGCAGTTCGCGCAGGTTCTCCGTCTTCTCGGCCTCTCGCTCGAGATCGATGAGGGTCTGGAGCCGCGCGAAGTGTTCTTTTCCCGCCATGAAGACGATTATTCTAGCAATTGCATTCGAGCAAGGCCCTGACTTCCGGCCCGGGGGCGCCGAATGCTATCCTGTCTTCATGAACAGGAAACGATTGATCTCCGCCGTCTTGTACCTGGCGTTTGCGGCCCCCGCGCGGGCCGGTTCCGATGCGTTCAATCAACTGAAAGCCGCCGCGGGAACCGACGTCCTCCCATCCGTCCGCGTGCCGGCCTGGCCCGCGACACGGCAGTCCTCCGGCCCAGCACCAACGCTGCCGGATGAAATGACCGTTCACGAGCGCGTGATATCGCTGGTCGACACATTCGATCTGAAGGCGGGCGACTCCACGCTCGGCACGATCACCCGGAAATTCTTCAGCCTGACCAAGGCCTTCACCTACATCGACGCGAAGGACAATTGCATCGCCAAGGCCCGAGCGCGCTTGCTCTCGTGGGGCGCCCATATCGATGTGACCGACTGCTCGGACCTTCCGATCGGCGCGATCAAGGAAAACGTGCTCAAGTCGTTCTTTAAGGTCTACACCCAATACTCCATGCTCGACTCGCAGGGAGCGGAAATCGCGACCTCGGAGAAGGTCGATTGGATATCGACCGACTTGACCATTCGCCGCCCGGACGGCCGCACGGTCGCCACGCTGCACCGCCCGTGGCTCAACATATTCTCGGACAACTGGACCGTTAAGATCGCCGACCACGCGGCCGTCGACTCAAGGCTGATCGTCATGATCGCAGCCTACAAGACCTCGGTTGATAACGACCGCCGCAAAGAGCGCGAGGAGAAGCGCAAACAGTAACGCAAGAGCGACCGGTCGCAGCCCGATGAGAAGAAAAGAATTCGAGGTCTTCGACGAATGCGATTTAGAGCGCGTGCTCGACGCGGCGGATTGGGGCGTGCTCGGTCTCCTGGGGAAAACCGGGAGGCCCCTGCTGGTCCCCCTCAATTTCACGCGTCTGGGGAGAAGCCTCTATTTCCACAGCGCCCCAGCCGGCGAGAAGATCGACGCCCTTCGGCGCGGCAAGGCCGCGACCTTCGTCGCGGTCCGGCCGCTCGCCCTCGTGCCCTCCTATTTCTTCGACGAGGCTCGCGCCTGCGGGGCGACCAGTTTTTTCGAGTCGGTCGTAGTGAAGGGCCGGGCCCGGCTCGTGGGGGAGCTCGAGGAAAAGGCCCGGGCCCTGCAGGCCCTCATGGTCAAGCTCCAGCCCGAGGGCAAACATGAGCCCATCCGCGCCGGCAGCCCGCTCTACCGTGCGGCCCTGCGGGGCGTGGCGGTCATCGCCCTCGACATAGAGACGATGACGGGCAAGTTCAAGGTCGGACAGAACATGCCCGCGGCCAAGCGCGCCCGGCTCAGGCGTCGACTCCTGGCTCGCGGCCGCCCCTTGGACCGCGAGACGGCGCGCGCGATGCGGCGCGGCTAATTTGTAATATCGAAAACGCAAGGTCATGCGCCTCCAAGTTCACGGGGTTTTGAGAAACTCGCGCCGGCGCGAGTTTTGAGCGGCGATCACAACGGCGATTGAACGGCATGGCGCCTTGAGGCGCCAGGGTTTTCGCTTCGCGAAAACCGGAAGGCAAAGCGGTAGAATAGGCCGCCGAGAAATCCGGCCTGGGTCCCGAGCGGGGTGGCGGGAACGAACAGGCCCGCCGAGGACAAATCAAGGCATGGGGTGCCTCCCATGCGTCGACTGTCGCCGACGGGCCTGAAAACCAGGCATCTTGTAGCAAAAACAGTCCGGTCGTGTCTTCCTGAGGGCCTGCCCTACAACTGGGATCAGAAGCTGCGCGAGTTGGTCGTTGGAATCTATCTATCGCGCAGCCTTCTGTTGCAGAGCATCGCTAGTGAACGGGAACAGGACTTATTGAACTACCGCTTGGACCCGCTGAAATCGATTTTAGCATATGCGGGGCATTGGTTCCTGATCTCTCACTTATATACGATTCAGACCGCCGCAAAGTTCCCTCGGTCTGGATTTATCAGCGGAGGATGTCGCCCTGTTGTCCGGAATCCTGAAGGCTGCCAAATACGAGGTCCGCAGTACGATGGGCCGTGAGCCAGGCCGCGCGGCAGAAGGCGGGCGCTGCTGAACTGAAAGCCGGGTGCTCGGCGACGGTGCTGGGAAAGGTTAAGCGAGCGGCCCGCAAGGCCATCCGCGCGTCGGCGCGCGTGATGCGGCGCGGCTAATTTGTAATATCCCCGCATGCCGTTGCCGCGCCTGCTGCGCGTTCCGAGACTCCTCAAGCGCCGGCCCCAGACCGGGTCCGGCGACTTCTCCTGGGACAGCGACGAGTACACCTCGGGCAACCGGCTGTCTCTCTATACCCGCGGCCAGGACCTCTTTTCGGCCATGGCCGAGGCCATCGAGGCGGCCCGCCTGTCCGTCCATCTCGAGACCTACATCTTCGGCGACGACTCCACCGGGCGCGGCTTCGCCGCGCTCCTGGCCCGGAAGGCGCGCGAGGGCGTGCGCGTGCGCCTCATCTACGATTCCGTCGGCTCGCTCGACATGGACCCGAGCGTGGAAACGCGGCTGCGCAACGCGGGCGTGCAGATCCTCGAGTACCACCCCGTGGCCCCCTGGCGACCGCGCTGGGCCTGGAACAAGCGAGATCACCGCAAAATCCTGGTCTGCGACGGCCGCGTGGGATTTACCGGCGGCATGAACCTCTGCCACGAGCATGCCCCCACGAAGCTCGGCGGCCACGACTGGCCCGACGCCCACCTGAAGGTGGAGGGGCCCGCGGCGTATGACCTAGACCGGCTCTTCCGCGCCGTCTGGCACAGGCAGACGGGGCGCTGGTTCGAGTCCGACGGCCGGCCCGACCAGGCCGTCGGGACCGCGCGCGCGCGCGTCGTGGGCAACCATGAGATCCTCCACCGCCTCGTCATCCGCGAAGCGTATCTCAACGCCCTGCGCGCCGCGCGCTTGGAGGTGGTCATCGCCAACTCCTACTTCATCCCGGACTGGCGCATCCGCCGCGCGCTGACGCGGGCCGCCAAGCGCGGCGTGAGCGTGCGCGTGCTGGTGCCCGGGTTCTCCGACGTCAAGTCCGTCTGGCACGCCATGCGCGCCAACTACGGCCCGCTCCTGTCTCGCGGCGTGCGCATCTACGAATGGCAGGGTCCCATGCTCCACGCCAAGGCCGTCGTCGTGGACCGCCGCTGGTGCGCGGTCGGATCCTACAACCTGGACCACCGCAGTCTGCACCACAACCTCGAGGTCAACCTCCACAGTCTCGACCGCCCTCTCGCCGAGGACCTGACGAGCCGCTTCGAGCGCGCCCTGGAGGATTCCCGGGAGATCACCCTGGAGGAGTGGCGCCGCCGGCCCTGGGTGGACCGTCTCCTGGAGCAGTTCTTCGGCTCGTTTGAATACTTCTTTTGATTTGCTAGATTGTCCGCCGAGTGAAGATCCTTTTTTTGATGCGCCACGGGCTCGCCCCCTCCGCCGCCGACGCCGGCGTGGAGTCCGACGCCCTGCGCCCCCTCTCGGAGCGCGGCCGCGCCGACGCGCGGCGCGTGGCCCAGGAGATCGCCAAGCGCGGAGGACGGCCGGAGCTGGTCCTGCATTCCCCGCTGACGCGCGCCGTCCAGACCGCGGCCGCGGTCGCGGAGATCCTCAAGCCCGCGCGCGGGACCGCGTCCTTCGCTCCTCTTGACAACACCCGACCCGCCGAGGAGGTTTTCACGGAGTTGACGGCGCGCACGGACGGCGTCGACGAGGTCCTGGCCATCGGCCATCAGCCCCAGGTCGGAGAGCTGGCGGCCCTGCTCACCGAGACGCGCCTCGACTTCCGTCCCGCGGGGCTCGCGGTCATCGCGACCGGCCCGCCGCTGCGCCTGCTCTGGATCCTGGATCCCGGAGAACTGGGATGATCGCCCGCCGTCGCCGTTTCGATCAGGGCGACGCGCGCCCGTTCTGGCGCGGCCTGCCGCACTACTACGCCTATCCCGTTCTGGGCGCGCTCATGGGGCTCAGCTCTCCGGTCGGAGCCTTCCTCATCCGCTTCTGGCTGGCGGACCCCCTGCTCAAGCCCCTCTGGATGCGCAACGAGCTCCAGTACAATCTCGTCTTCTACGCCTACATGGGAGTGAGCACGGTCGCTTCGTTCATCCTCTTCGGCTACGTCCTGGGCGTGCGCTCGGAGCGCCAGAGGGTGCACAACCGCATGCTCTCCGCGCGCATGGACGAGCTTCATCTCAAGTCCGTGACCGACGCCCTCTCGGGCGCCTACACCTACGGCTATCTTTACGAGGTGCTGGAGTTGGAGATCCAGCACACCCTCACCGAGAAGTCCCCCCTCTCGATGCTCCTCGTAGACATCGACGACTTCAAGCGCATCAACGACAGTCACGGGCACCTCTTCGGAGATCGCGTCATCCGAGAAACCGCCGAGACCATCACCGCCAACGTGCGCTCCAACGACATCCTGGGTCGCTACGGCGGCGACGAGTTCCTGGTGGTCATGCCCGGCGCCGACGCGCAGACGTCCCTGCATGTGGCCAACCGCGTGCGCAACGGCGTCGCCAAGAACGGATACATGAGCACCGTCAGCATCGGCGCGGCTACCTTCGACGGCGGCACGCGGGAGAGCCCCGCCGACCTCCTCCACCGGGCGGACATGAACCTCTACCAGGCCAAGCACGACGGCAAGAACTGCGTGCGCGAGAAGTGCGAGCTCTCGGACGCGCCGCGTCGCCGGGCCGAAGACGCCAAAAGGTGACCCCGGGGAGCCTACTTGGCCGTGGAGTGGGGACACTCCGCGCGGAAGTCGCAGCGCGGGCAGTAGCGCGTGCGCGCGGAGAATTCCCCCGCCTCAATGCCGTCGGCTGCGGCCACGATGTCGGCGGTCAGCGCCTCCTCCCCGGACGGGTCGTACGGCACGCTGACGCGCTTGCCGGCCGCCACGCAGTCGACCGTGAGGACGGCGGCGTCGATGCCCAGGCCGCGCTTGGCGCCGAGGGCGTAGAAGCGCAGCTGGAGGTCGTCGGCGACCTGCGCCGGCGTCGGCACGCTCGGACCGGTCTTGTAGTCGACCAACTCATAGGCGCCGTCGGGAAGTTGGTCGATGCGGTCGATCATCCCGCGGACCTCGTGGCGACCCAGGGGCCAGGCGAACTCCTTCTCCGCGCCGATGAGCCGCGTGCGCCGCGAGGACTCCTCCCCGTGGAATCGGGCCAAGACTCGCTCGGCCTTGGCATACGCGCGCGACTCGCTCGCCTCGTCCGGGTAGCCCACGGACAGCCAGCGCGAGCGCAGGGCGTCCTGCAGAGATTCCAGCGAGCAGTCCGCGCCCCGCAGCCACGTCTCCAGCACGCGGTGCAGGGAGAGCCCGAAGGAGGCTCGGCCGTCGAGCGGGATGCGGCGTCCGTCCTCGAACAGATACTTGTACTTCTCGGGACACTCCCGGTAGATGCGATATCGGGTGTACGAGATATCCATCACGCCGCGGCGGGCCTGCGCCGGTGGAAGTCCACGAAGGTGTCGCCGTACTTCTCGCGGCGGAAACGCTCGTAGCCGGCAGGCAGCGCGACCTCTTCCTTCACGTGATGCTGGATGAGGATGAGGCCTCCGGGCGCTAGAAGCCCCGCCTGCGCCACGCGCGCCAACGACGGCGTCGAATCGTGCAAGGGGCGGTCCTGCGCGTCGCGGTAGGGCGGCCCCAGGTAGATGAGATCGAAGGTCGCGACCCCGGCGCGGTAGGCGAGCCAGGAGAGATCCTGGAGGACGTCCCCATAAGAAGTCCGGCCTTTGGCGGCCAGGTCCAGGGCCTTGAGATTCTCGTCGATGACCGCCAGGCAACGCCTGTCGCGGTCGACGAAGAAGCAAGACGCCGCACCCCGCGAGAGGGCCTCCAAGCCCACGGCGCCGGTGCCGGCGTACAGGTCAAGGAAACGGGCCTCTGCCAGCCACGGGCGCAGGATGTCGAAGACCGACTTCTTGATGCGCGAGGAGATCGGCTTGACCGGGAAGGTCCTGGGCACGCTCTTGAAGCGCCGACCGCGGCTGTCTCCTGCGAGTATCCTCATATTGGGATATTATATAGAATACGAGCTTATGGCGACCCAGATCATCATAGTCGATGACGACCCCATCGTCGGCATGCTCACCTTGGAGCTCCTGCGAGACGCGGGCTTCACAGCGCTCCTCATCCAGGACAGTTTGAAGGCGCAGGACGCGATCAAAAAGGAGAAACCCTCCCTCGTCGTCCTCGACATCCTGATGCCGGGCATCGACGGCCTGACGCTGCTGCACCACCTGAAGTCCGACCCCGAGACCAAGAAGACCAGGGCCATCGTCGTCTCGGGAAAATCCTTCGAGGCCGAGAAGACCCGCGCTCTGCAGTACGGCGCCGAAGCGTTCATCGAGAAACCCTACGACGTGGAGTCGTTCGCCGCTCAGGTCGCCGAGATCCTCAAGACGGACGGCGTCGAGCCCGGGAAGATCGCCCCCCCCTCTTTGCCCGAGCCCCCCCCGCCTCCCGGGGAACTCAAGATCACGGTCTGGGGATGCCGCTCCGCCTCCTCGGACGTCTCCCCGGCGATGACGCGCTACGGCAAGCGCACCTCCTGCGTCTCGATCGAAACCTCTCGCCACCTCATCGTCTTCGACGCCGGTTCGGGCATCAGCCTGCTCGCCGACTCGATGATGAAGGACGCCAAGCACAAGGAGATCTGGCTCTTCCTCACCCACTTTCACCTCGACCACGTCGAAGGACTCGCCGGACTGTCCTGCGCGCGCGACGCCTCCTTCACCCTGAACATCAGCGGCGCCAGCGACCCGGACAAGCCCCTTGATGAGGCCGTCGCGAACGCCTTCGGCGGCGAGTTGCCAGCCTGCAAAATCGAGATCTACGAGATGATGGAGAAGACCTACGAGGTCCTGCCGGGCGTGCGCATGACGGCCTTCTACGCCAACCACCCCGGAATGACGCTCGGCTACGTCCTCCAGATCGCGGCGCGCAAGATCGTCTACTGCCCGGACAGCGAAATCTACGGCGAGGAGGCCACCGC
This sequence comes from Elusimicrobia bacterium GWA2_66_18, assembly GCA_001799675.1. Taxonomy (GTDB): domain Bacteria; phylum Elusimicrobiota; class Elusimicrobia; order UBA1565; family UBA9628; genus GWA2-66-18. Next base: position 106,368 of record MGTX01000032.1, on the reverse strand, counting down.
CCTCCAGGACTACGATGAGAAGCTGGGCGGCCTTTGCCGCGACGCAGACCTCCTCTTCCACGACGGTCGCTATACCGAAGAGGACTACAAGATCAATAAGAGCTTGGGACACTCCAGCTTCATCTCCGCCGTGGACTTCGCGGAGCGCAACCACATCAAGCAGTTGGTCCTTGTCCACCAAGACGACCGCTACACCGACGACGACCTCGATGAGATGGCCAAGGCCGCCGAGGCGCGCGTGGCGCGGAGGGGCGGCACGCTGAGGGTCTCGCTCGGACGCGAAGACCTAATCGTCTCGGTCTAACATCATCGCGCCTCCAGCGTCGCGGAGGCCTCCTCCCGACGGCCATCCCGGATATAACCCACGGCGATCAGCTCGCCCGGGCGCCGATCCTTGAGCAATCCGGAGAACTCCCGGAGGGATTTCACCGGCATACCCCCCAGGGCGACGATCACGTCCCCGGGCCGCAGCCCGGCCTTCTCGGCAGGCGACCCGGCGGACACTCCGGAAAGCCGCGCGCCCTCCCCCGAGAAGACGAAGTCCGGAATCGTCCCCAGGGAGACCCTCCGGGCGGCCGGCCTGGACGCCTGCCCGGCGGCGCCCAAGCCTGCGGACGTCAGCCCCGGCCCCGAGACCAAGCGCTGGAGCAACTCCCGGGTCAGGGCCGCGATACGCGAGAGGCCCTGGTAGTCGAGCTTCTCGGGCGTGTCGCTGGGGCGATGATAGTCCTCATGCGGGCCCGCGAAAAGCTGGATAGCGGGGATTCCCGCTTCGGCGAAGCTGACCTGGTCGCTTCCGCCCGGGTCCTCGGCGACCGCGTCCGCGGCCTGGCCCGCCGCATTTCCCGCTTCCTCAATAAGGCGCGCCCACTCGCGGGCGGAACCCGTCCCGAGCGCGACGGGCTTGCGCCCGCCCAGCCGCCCCACGGTATCCAAATTGACCGCGGCGACGACCCGCAAAGGCGAACCTGTGTTTTCCTTGACGAAGCGCCTTGATCCCAACCGTCCCGCTTCTTCGCCGGTGAAGGCGGCGAAGATCAAGCCGCGGGGCAGGGCGCCGCGGCCGAAAGTTTCCGCGAGGGCCAGGAGGGCGGACACCCCGCTCGCGTTGTCGTCGGCCCCCGGGTGGAGCCTGCCTTGGGCGCCGGGCCTGGCGTCCGGCCAACCCAGCCCCAGATGATCGTAGTGCGCCGAGACGAGCACCCACTCGCCGGCAAGACCCGGGTCCGAGCCCGGGAGAATGCCGATCACGTTCTTGAGCGCGACGCGACCGGGACCGGACGAAAGTTCTGCGCTCCACTCCTGGAAGTACGAGTTCGCGCTCCAAGGCTTGAGGCCCGCCTCCTGCAAGCGCCCGGCGAGATAGTCGGCCGCCTGATCGAGGCCCGCGCTGCCCAGCCCCCGCCCTTCCATTTCGGCCGAGGCAAGCCGCAGCACGTCGCCTTTCATGCGTTCCGAACTGAATGCCATCCGCCTCGTGAGCGGCTCGCTTGGAGCCAGGCGGACGGGGGCCGCCGCCGGCGAGAACCGGCGGCTGAGGCGGGGGCTCTGAGCGGGCCAGGCTCCTTTGGCCGCGTTGTCCGCCCTCTCTCCCTCGAAGGCCAGGTAGCTGTATTTCCCGTAATGGACCAGCTTGCGGGCCAGCGCGGGCAGAGCCTGCGCCTGCGCGGCCGCCACCCAGGTCGCGGAAAAAGCCGCGTCCTCCGGCCGCCGGGCTGAAACGACGAACCCATGCCCCTCCCAGGGGAAATGGCGACCTTCCAGGCTCACCCCGCCCTCGCTGAAATCAACCGGGAGGCCGCCGCCCCCTTTCAAGACGGCGTCCCGGAAACGGTTCGATCGACCGAGCAACCACACGCCGCGGCCCTTCGGAAGCGGCCCTTCGGCCTCGGCGTCCGTGCGCACGGAAACGACGCCGGGTTTCTCGGCCCGCCAGGCCTCGGCCAGGGACCGGTACGCGGCCTGTAAAGGCTCCGGTTCCTTCTCGGCGATCACGATGACGGACTTTTCAGCCCCCAGAGTCTGGCCGATAGTCGGCGGCGTTTCCGCGCGGTCCAGCTTGCGGAAAAGGTCGTAGCGCGGGTCCAGCCGCACGGCCGCCGGCGGAGAGGAAACGTCGATGAGCAGGGTCTGCCGTTTCTCCGACATCGGCACGCTCAGCAGGCGGGTCTCGCCGACGCCCCCCTCGCCCTCGAATGAAATCGCGACCGGAACGTCGAGTTGGAAGGCATCGCCCTCCTGTAGCTGGGCGACCTCCAAGCGCAGACGGCGTCCCTGCCGCGTCCGCTCGACGCGCGCCTCGGACAGTTCGATCTCGGGAGCCCCGGCGCGGTGCACCCATTGTCGGAAGAACCCGCCGAGATCCTTTCCCGACGCCTTCTCGAAATAGGGCCGGAGGTCGTCGAAGCCCGCGGCGCGGAATCGATGCCCTTGGTAGAAAGCCCTGAGCGCGCGCAGAAAGGCCTCATCTCCCATGGATCTCCTGAGCATATGGAAGACCATGAGGGACTTGCCGTAGCCCACGGCCTGGGTGGCGGAGGAGTGGCGTTCCTTGAAGCGGTCGAGAGGGAAATCACTCCCGGAATGGACGTAGTTGAGATAGCCTTCCAGCGCGTCCCGGCGGTATTGCTCGCCCAGGCCCTTCTCCTCCTTGAGCAGATGGTCGGCCAGGTAGGCGGTCAGGCCCTCGCACCAGTTCCCGCGCTCGTAATCCACGAAGACCCCGTTGCCCCACCAATTATGGAGGATCTCGTGAGGATAGGAGGTATGGAGGATGAAAGGCAGGCGGAGCACCTTGGGGCCGAGCAGGGTGAAGGAGGGCATTCCGTAGCCGGTTTCCCAGAAATTCTCCACCAGGGCGAACTTGGGATAGACGTAGTCGCCCAGGAGGCGTCCGTAGAGGTCCAGATATCCGCCCGTCGCGTCCAGATATTTCTGCGCCAGCGCGGGGTCCGCGTTCCTGAGCATGGCATAGGCCTCGATCTTCCCGACGCTCTTGCGGTATTCGGAGAAGGGAGCGGCGATGAGGTAGATCTCGTCCATGGGCTCCGGCGAGTCCCAAACGGAAACGACGCCACCTCCCTGCGCCTCCTCCCTCGTCCTTCGGCCCTGGCTGACCGATTTCCAGCCCGCGGGCAGCCGGACCTCCATTCGGAAGAACTCCGGTCCCATGAAAAAACGGGGGTAGAAGAAACTCGCTCCCGAAAGATACGCCCCTTCCGGGGAGATGAGGCCCGGCGTCTCTTGGAAACCGCGGGCATAATCCTCCCCGCCCGCCCGCAAGGGATGACTCAGCTTGCCGGAGGCCTTGAAGGTCAAGAGCGCCTCCGCGGGCCAACTCTCCTCCCCCTTCGGTCGGATCTCGATCTCCTGGAGGGGGACCTCCGCGGAAAAACGCGGATGCCCCTCACGCACGGGACTCACGCGCACGTCGAGACTCCCGGAGGAAGACATCGACAGCTTCAGGCCCGCGTGCAGATAGGCGCGCAACGCAGCCGTGGAGGGGGCAAGCTCGCTCAGGGTGACCCGGTCGCTGAGTTCCAGGGAGCCTGTCTGCACGGAGAGGGAGACCGCCATGTCGTGGCGGATATCCGCGGCGGCCGAGAGAGATTCTCCCGCCGCCGCGACGATGCCGACCCAGACGGCAAGCAACGTGAACATGGGGTCTTTATACCAAAATGAGGATCACGGCAATCCCAGGATCTTGCGCAGCAACGAGGTCTTGCGCTCCTCGTACGGAAACCACCAGGGGTCCGACATGTCCGCCGGCCACTCGTGGACCATGACCGACTGGGCCTGCGTGAAGGCGAGCAGTCCCTCGTCTCCGTGGCGTCTCCACATCCCGCTGGCCTTCATCCCGCCCAGCGGCAGAGAGCCGACCGCGTAATGCGTGGCCGGCTCGTTGAGGCCGACAAGTCCCACCTCGAGCTGGGCGGAGAGGTTCTCCGCCCGCTCGATATCGCCGCTCCAAACGCTGGCCGCCAAGCCCTGGGGGCCTTCGTTGGCCAGGACCACGGCCTCCTCGGCGCGCGCCACCCTCATGACGGGGAGAACGGGGCCGAAAGTTTCCTCGGTCATGACGGTCATGTCCATGCTCGCGCCCACGACGAGGGCCGGCGCCATCAGCAGACCCGCGCGGTCGAGGATCTCGCCGCCGATGACCTTGGCCCCCTTGCGACGCGCGTCCTCGAGTTGGGCCTGGGCCCGGTCCAGGAGCGGCGGAAAGACGAGCCGGCCGACGTCGCAGCCGTCGCCCGCGCCCACGCGCAGGGCGGCCAAGCGCACGCGGACCTTCTCTACGAACTCGTCGTGGGACGCGGCCTCGACGAACACGCGCTCCACGCCCACGCAAACCTGGCCCGCGTTGGCGCAGGAGGCCCAGACGGCAGCCGCGCTGGCGCGCTCGAGCGGCGCGTCGGCGCAGACGATCATGGGATGCTTCCCCCCCAACTCCAGAACGACGGGCTTAAGCTGGGAAGCCGCGCGCGCGGCTACGATCCGGCCGGTCGCCGTCGAGCCCGTGAAGAGGACCATGTCGCTTTCATCGATGACGCGCTCGCCCGTGGCGGCCAGCCCCGGGATCACGGAGAACAGGCCTTCGGGAAGCAGTCCCGTGGAGGCGACCGCGTCCTCCAGCCACAGCGCAGTCTTGGTCGTCCACTCCGAGGGCTTGAGCAGGACCGCGTTGCCGGCGAGCATCGCGGCGAAGGCGTCGCCGAAGGGTATGAGGAAGGGCATGTTCCAGGGGCAGATCAGCCCCACCACTCCCCGCGGCACGCGCCGCACCGCGGCGCGTTTATTTAAGAGGAACCACGGGAGCTTGGCTGCCCTCTCGTCGAGCAGGCGCGACGCCTCGGCCGTGAAATGCTTGACGAGAAGCCCGCAGGGCGCCATCTCCATGAGCTCGACTTCAGCGGCGGGCTTGCCCGTCTCCTCGCGCACGACCGCCACGATCTGCGCACGACGAGAGGCGACCTCACGCCAGACCCGGCGCAGGGCCGCGACGCGCTGGGTCACGCCGGCCCGGCGCCAGACGAGGCCGGCGCGTCGCGCCGCCGCGGACTTGGCCGAGAACTCGGCATCGGAAGCGTCCGTCACGGCCGGCCGCGCGGGCACGCTCACCGGCCGCCCCGGCGCGAGGTCAAGACGAGTTCGAAGGAGTCGGCTTCGTCGGCGCAGGTCTCGCGCACCAGACCCACGCCAGGCGCGTAAAGCCGCTCGCCGCTGCCGCCGTCGCCGCCGGCGATCAGATAGCCCACGCGCAGGCATCCCGTGAAGCGTCCGACCAACGTCTCGGCCGCCGCGTCCAGGTCCTCCACGCGATACTCACGAGGCGGCCGCGCCCAGCGCGCTCCCAGCCGCGCGGGCAAGGGCAGGACCAACTCTCCGTCGTAGTAGACGCCGTCGGCGCGACACTCGGCGCGCGAAGTCTCGGACTGCGTCGTCCCATCGGGAGCGCTCCAGGTCCGGCGCACGCTGACGCAGCCCTCGGGACCGGCGAAGTGCTCCACGATAAGCGAAGAGCGCCCCAGGCAGCGGGAGAGCGAATACTCTAACTGCAGTCCCGGCTCGAGCGGCAGGAAGTCCCCGACGATTTCCTTCATGGGGCGAGTTCCTCCAAAGGGATGTCGAGAAGGGGCCAATCACTCGAGGCCGGGTCGCGGTAGTGCCACCACTCCTCCTCCAGGGACCGCAGGCCCGCCGTCTCCATGGCGGTTTTGAGGACGCGGGCGTTGGCGCGCGCCTCGGGCCCCGCGCCGGGCGCGTCGTGGGCGGCGCCGGGACCGAACTCGTCGAAAGCGCTGGGCATGCTCTTCGGCCGGCCGGCCGCGTCAACTAGGCCCGCGTCCACGGCCCCGCCCCGATTGTGCGCGGAACCGCGCGCGGGATCGGCCACGAAGCGGGAGTCCGGTCGGGCCTTCCACATCAGCTTCTGCGCCGAGAGGGGCCGGTACGCGTCGAAGATGACCAGGCGCAGGCCCTGGACGCGAAGCGTCTGCGCGGCCCGGGCCAGCTTCTCCGCCGTGGAACGGCGCAGGAACGCGGCGGGGCGCGCGTAGACCGCGCGGCCCAGGAAGTTGTCGGCAGTCGCGTAGCGGACGTCCAGGACGACGTCCGGGACGACGTTGCGCAGATCCACCAGAGGGTCGACTGCGAGCGCCGGAGCGCTCAGCGCGACGACGACGGCAATCATGACCCTATCCTATCAAAACAAGAAGCGGCGGGGCTCAGCGCGGCACGGGAATGAAGGACGACTTCAGGAACTCCGAGAACACTTCTCCGGCCCCCATGTAGTGAGCCTCGATCCCCAGCCGGATGTCGTCAATGCGCGCGGGTTCTACAAAGCGGCGCAGGCTCGCCAGGGCGCTCAGGGCGGCGCGCATGCACTCCGTGGGGTCGAGGTGACACTCTCCGGCGACGTCGTGAACGGCCTCGAGGACGAGGATGGCGCCGCGCGCCAGGCTGTGGTCGGCGAGGAGAAGAGCCGTCATCGCCCCCTCGACCGAGTCCGACACCACCCGCGCGTGGGCGGTCCCGTCGACCGGCGAGTCCTTGAGCGCGGCGAAAAGGGTCCTACGCACCACCAACGCCGCCGCGACGCACGGGTCTCCCAGAAGCCTCAACTCCTCGACGACCATCTCCTTCGTCAGTTGTCCGATCCGTAACTCGTCCATGGAAGCACCTCTCTAATGCCAGGATAGCTCCATGGTGCGTCCCCCGCGACCAAATAAAAAGTGAACGGATGCCGAACAGTCCCCGCCCTTTCGTCGGCCGAGACGGTCATCTGACTTGCCGGCGACTTTTAGGGCCGCGGTCGCTTCGAGTACGAGTAGAAGTAGGGGAAGTTGTTGGCGTGGAGGTTGTTGGTGTTGTCGGCGGAATCGTAACCGGACACCCAATCTCCGCATACGCGCAGGGGCGGGGCGGCGTAGGTGTAAAGATGAGGCAGGGTCTTCTCCGCCAGGACGCTCAGGCCCTGGTAGAGAGCCCGGCGAGCGGCAGGGTCCGCCTCGGCCGCGGCCTTCTCGATGAGGACATCGATCTCCGGGTCGAAGAAGCTCTGGTATTTCGGGAAGTAGCTCTGGCTTTGGAGCAGCCCGAACGCGTAGGAGTGCGGGTCGGGGAAATCGGAATAGTAGCCGCCGATGAAAAGAGGGAGCTTGCGGCTTTCCAACTCGGCGTAGTACTCCTGACTCTGCAGGGGATGGAGTTCCACCCTAAAGCGGGGGTTGACCTCCCTGAGCCCGCTGCGCAGAGCCTCTGCGGCCAGCTCTCGCGTCAGGTTGCTGCTGCTGTAACTCACGGGCAGGACGAAGCCCTTCTTCCAGACCTCTCCGCCGAACGCATTCTGGAAGGCATCGCGCGCTTTTTGGAGATCCTTGGCGTAAGGCGCTCCATCGGCGCCCGGCGCCATGCTGGATGGGAACGGGCCCCGGACGCGCCGGGCGAGGGAGCCGTAAGCGGCGCGCGCGAACTGCTCATAGTCGAAGGCCCACGCGAAGCCCCGGCGCACATCGATGTCGCTGAAAAAATCGGGCGGGATGCCGGCTCCGTCGAGCCGGCCGCTGCCCAGCATCTCATTGCCCGCCGCGGCCGCTTTAAAATTAAAAAAGACCATCTCGCCCAAATCGGTATCGGGCCGGCCGTCGATGACGCGCAGGCCCTTGGCGGCTTTGGCGTAGGGCCGGAAGGAATCTTCCAGATAGCTCGAATCGGCGTCGCCGGCCTGGAGCATGAACAGCCGCAGACCGCCGTTGGGCACCGCTTTGAAGCGGACACGCTCAAGCGCGCTGGGGCTGCGCCAGTACCCGTCATGACGCGCCAGCACGAGTTCGTCGTCCTCTACGCGCTCGAGGCGAAAGGGCCCGGTGCCGTTCATTTTCGCGTGGAGACCGGTCTGATCGGCCGGCCGGGCGTTGAAGGATATCCAGGCGTTCTCAGAGCCATCCCAATCTTTTTGCGCGGCGGCCCAAGCCATGGACGTGACGATGGGCAGGGAAGCCAGGAGCTTCAGGAAAGAGCTGTCCGGCTTCTTGAGCGTGAAGACGACCTGTCCGCCCTTGACGGTCACGGCGCGCGCCGCGTCCTGGAAGGAGATCAATCTCTTGCCGGAGGCGTTGCGCGTGCTGGAGACGCCCAACAGGGGGCGCAGGAGCAGGGCGGCGGGACCGCCATCGGAGTCAAGCAGCATGAAGCGCAAAAAGGAGTAGCGCACGTCCTCGGCCGTCAGCAAGGAGCCGTCATGGAAGCGGACGTTCCGGCGGATCGGCAAGGAGTATCTGAGGTGGTCTTTTGAGATCAGACCGTTCTCGATGGAGGGTACGCGGCTGGCCAAGAACGGCTTGAAAGCGTCCGTTTGGGAGACGCTCTTGAAGGCGAGCAGGCTCTCGTAGACGTTGCCCGTGACGATGTGGCTGACGACGTCGAAGGCGTTGGCCGGGTCGAAGGTATGCCAGCGCCTGCTGGTCAGATGAACGTAGGTCGCCGTGCTCGTCTGCTGGGCGTGAACGGCCGCGGAGATCAGGAACAATAGGCTGAGCGTCAGGATTCTTTTCATGTCAGTAAATCGCCAGACGGCCGCCGTTGGCGTCATAGACCATGGTGCGCGCGCTCCTGGCGCCGTAGCCGTTGTCGATCTCGATGGTCATGCTGACACGGTTCATGAAATCCACGTTCAAGTTCCTCACGTAGCTGCGTCCCCCCTCGGCGCTATTTTGCGCCCACAGGAGATATCCGGCGCTGTGGTAATGAAGCAGGCGCACCAGGGAGCTCTGGCCGTCGATGCAGGAGGCGGCCACCCAGGCGCCTCCGTTCTGAGTGGAGACCACGTCGAAGGCCGCGCAACCGGCCATCGCATCGGCGCTTTCCCAAAAGAACTGACCGGAACCGGAGTACTTCATGAGCCAGACATAGTTGATTCCCTGCGCGAGCCGGACGCCGGCCACCACGATGGCTCCGCTGCCGTCGATATAAAAGCTCGTCGCCCGCTCCGTGCTGCCGTCGGCATGGTCGATGTACCAGTTCGTGTTGCCGTAGCGGTTGAGGCTTGACAGTCGGACTTGGCTGGAGTTGCCCGCCGTCCGGTTGGAAACGCTGATGTAGTTGCCGCGTCGATCGGAAATGTTGCTGAGATTGTCGAAAGCCGCATCATAGTCTCGGGCCGCGCCTGGCGAGGCCGGCGCGAGCAGGGCCAGAAACAAGCTTAAGCGGGCAACCATGAGGTGCTCATCCCGGATGTTCTGCCTCCATATCTGCAACCATTGACGGATCTGTTTTGCCTCAGGCTGTCCCGGATTCAGGGAGAAGAAGCGATAGGGAACCGAAATCAAAATTGGTGGACCTGAGCGGGATCGAACCGCTGACCTCCTGCATGCCATGCAGGCGCTCTCCCAGCTGAGCTACAGGCCCATAATTGAAATGATACCAGATTCATCCTATGGACCTCAACCTCATACTCGCAGGCGCAATCAGGAGTTAGTCGAGGCGCTTCGAGGGCGGGCGCGTCGAGCGCCGCGGCCTTCCGGCGGCGCCTTCTCCTTTGAAGGAGCCCGGGACCTCGCCGGCAGAGGAATCGTGTCCGAACCCGCCCCCGGCTCCGTCGAAGATCCAGTCGAGGCGCCCATCCGGCCCGTAAGTCAGCATGCGCCCCTGCGGCACGCGCTTGCCCGCGACGCGCAGGGCCTCGATCAGCCGGCGGTCCCCCCCTCCTTTGACCTCGCGCAGGATGAGCGCAGCCTGCTTGCCCAGTCCGGGCTTGAGCGTCTCGAGGCCGTCGAGGACCTCGCGGAACTGCTCCGGCCGCATCAGCGCGTTGGCGATGAGCAGGGCCGAGGCCTTGGGCGGGTCCAGAGGCTCGCGGCCCAACGATGCGACGAGGCGCCCGGCCGCTTCGCGCCCGGCGCCGAGAGTCGACATCACGGCGTTCTCTAAATAAGCCGAGACCGCGAGCGGAGCGGTCATCGCCGTCAGCGAGCGCAGATGCATCTGCATGCCGTCGAGCAAGCGCGAAGCGTAAAGCGGGTCCGCGGCCAGAGAGAGCGCGACCGCGTCGAGATATGCCCCGGGAAATCCCGTCGCCCGCGCGGCGTGGCCGTCGGCGGCGCCGGTTGGACCGGCAACGGCCCGCGTCGAGGCCAGGAAGATAACAATAACAGGAAGAAGACGCACGACTTCCATCACATGATTATAGCCGAGAAATCTTATCCCTGCGCGTCCAAGCGGCTAAAACGAGCCCGACGGCGTAGGCTTTAGGAAGAGATCGCGGAGGAAATCCCACCTTGTCTTCACCTCCGCCGTTTCGGGGTCAAGCATGCGGTAGCTCTTCATGCTCGTCCCTTGGGCGCCGGAATGAGTCCCATCCTGGGTATGGCTCACGTCATAGATGGAGTCGAAGGCAGCCAGCACCTGGCCCGCGCGGTCCACCACGAAGCCCTCCCGGATCATGGTCTCCTGTCCGTGGTCCAGGACGCTGTGGGAGTTGAAGAATACGACGACCTCGCCAAACCGCACTCCCCTCTTGGTTGGGTCCCCCACTAGGGCCGAATTGCAGAAGAAATAGAACGGCTGGCGGAAATAGTAGAGTTCCGCCTTGCTGAAGTACGAAGGGTCCTCCGCCGAATGCAACCCCCACGCGCCGTAATAGGCCCTCGGGTTGATCTTCCTTATCTCCTTGGCCTCGCCCGTGACCTGATCCACGTCCGCGTCCATGGGGTAGAATGGCGCCCAGGGGAGCGGACGCTCCCAGGCATAGCGCTCGTACCCGGCGGATTCACCCAATACGAAACTATCGAAGAATTTGTCCCAAGTCAAACTCTCCTGGCTGATGATGATCGTGCCTGGCGATTCCGCCGAGGGCGGAAGCGCCCATGGTTGCTCGCCGCTAGTCCCTACCGCCAAAGCCGATCCAGCCCGCAGCATGCCAGCCGCCATGACGGCGATCCCAACTCCCAGAACCTTCCTCATGTTTGCCCTCCATTCATGCATACCGGCATCGGGAGACTGCCTTTGCCTGTAGATATATGTAGCGCATTCCAAAATTAAGCGCAGGGGCCTTTCAGGCAAAACTGAGTGGTCTTTGGACCCAGGTCCATCTAGGACTAGGAACTTTCTAGTATTGCCCGCCATCGTTTCCGATGGGGCGTTTCTGGTACGCGATTCTCTGTTGTCGATTAAACTTGCGCGAGGGGGGACTTGAACCCCCAAACCCTTTCGGGCATACGCACCTCAAGCGTACGTGTCTGCCAGTTCCACCACCCGCGCGTCGGGTACGGCTACTTCTTCGCCGCGGGAAGGGAGGCGGGCGCTTCGACGGGCACGGGAAGATCCGCGCCCTTCGAGGTCACGCTCGACATCCCGGAGCGGTTCTGAAGCAGAGTCAGGAAAAGAGAGGTGAAGGCGAAGGTCGCCGCCAGGCCCGCGGTGAACTTCTTCATGAAGCTGGAGCCTCCGGGCGTGGTGATGAGCGAGTCTCCGCCGCCGCCGAACATCTGCAGGCCCGCGCCGCGCCCGGTCTGAAGCAGGACGAAGAGGATCATGCCGAAGCAGGCGAGGACGTGAACCGTCAGGAGAAAATGATACATCGAAAATCATTATACCTTTTCGAGCATTAAGACGCCAGCGCCGCCAAGCCCGGGAGAATCTTGCCCTCGAGCAGTTCCAAGCTGGCCCCGCCCCCGGTGGAGCAGTGGCTCATCGTGCCGACCAGGCCCGCCTTGGCGATGACGGAGAGGCTGTCGCCGCCGCCCACGATGGTGATGACGCCGTGCTTGGTGGCCTCGGCCATGGCCTTGGCGACGGCAAAGCTTCCCTTGGAGAAGGCCTCCATCTCGAAGATCCCCATGGGACCGTTCCAGAAGACGGTCTTGGACTTGGCGACGTGCTCGACGAAGAATTCGACGGTGTGGGGGCCGATGTCCACGCCGATGAGGTCCGATGGAATGGCCATGGCCTGGGTCACGCTCACGGCCGCGTCGGGCTTGATCTCGCGCACGGCGAGGTGGTCGGCCGGCAGGAGGATCTCGATCTTTTTATTGTAGCTTTTCTCGATGATCGCCTTGGCGGCCTCGACTTGATCCTTCTCCAAGAGAGATTTGCCGATGTTGATGCCTTGCGCGGCCAGAAAGGTGTAGGCCATGCCGCCGCCGATGAGGAGAACATCCACTCGCTCCAGAAGCTTGTCGAGCACGGCAAGCTTGTCGGAGACCTTGGCGCCGCCGATGATGGCCGTAAAGGGACGAACGGGGTTGCCCATCGCGCGGTCCAGGAACTCGAGTTCCTTCTGGACGAGGAAGCCGATGGCGCCGGGAAGGTGCCTCGTGACGCCGGCGGTGGAGGCATGGGCGCGGTGGAGCGCGCCGAAAGCTTCCTGGATGAAGAGGTCTGCGTGCTTGGCCAGGGCCTTGGCGAAAGCCGGATCGTTGACCTCCTCTTCGGCGTGGAAACGCAGATTCTCGAGGAGCAGAACGCCGCCGGATTTCACGGCGGCCACGGCCTTGTCCGCCTCGGGGCCCACGCAGTCGCAGGCGAAGGCCACGGGCTTCTTGAGGAGCTTGGAGAGTTCCTCGGACACGGGCTTGAGGGTGTATTTGGGGTCGGGCTTGCCCTTGGGACGGCCGAGATGCGAGATCAAAACGAGCTTGGCTCCCCCCGCGATCAGGGCCTCCAGGGTCTTGAGCGTCTCGCGGATGCGGGCGTTGTCCTCGATCTTGGAACCATTCATGGGAACGTTGTAGTCCACGCGAACCAGGACGCGCTTTCCCTTGAAGGTGAGGTCCTGAAGACGCTTGAGCTTGAGGGCGGGCTTCTCGGTCATGAGGGGATCCTTCGCTTTAGTAGATGTTCTTGCCCATCGAGGAGGCGATCAACTCGCTGGCCAGCACGGCGGTCGCGTTCTGGGTGTCCTCGAGGGGGTTGACCTCGACGACGTCGAGGCCGACCATGCGCTCGGAATCGGCCACCAGTTCCATGAAGAGGTGCGCCTCGCGGTAGGTCAGGCCCCCGCGCTTGATGGTGCCGGTGCCGGGGGCGTTGCCGGGGTCGACGGAGTCGATGTCGAAGCTGACGTGGAAGCCCGCGGTGCCGTCGCTGGCCATGTCGATGGCCTGTTCGGTCACAACGCCCATGCCGAAACGGTCGATCTCCTGCATGGAGAAAACGCGAATGCCGGACTTGCGGATGTTGACGGCCTCCGCGCGGTCCACGTCGCGGATGCCGACGAGGACCACGTTGCGCGGGTCGATCTTCGGGGCGAAGCCCCCGAGGCGCGCAAAGTCCTTATGTCCCATGCCGAGCAGGTGCGCCAGCGGCATGCCATGGACGTTGCCCGTCGGAGAGGTCTCCGGCGTGTTCATGTCGGCGTGCGCGTCCAGCCAGATGAGGCCGATCTTGCGCCCCTTGTCGCGGAACGCGCGAGCCACTCCCGACACCGAGCCCACGGCCAGGCTGTGGTCGCCGCCCAGCGTAACGGGGATGGATCCGTTGGCCACGGCCTCGTAGGCCTGCTTCTCCAGAGATTGACAGACCTTGAGGATGGGGCCGGCGTTCTTGAGCTTTCCCTTGGCCGAGATGACGACCTTGGCGACGGGCAGGTCTCCCGCGTCCGAGACCTCCAAGTCGAGGGCCTCGAGGCCCTCGACGAGGTTGGCCCGGCGGATGGCCGCCGGTCCGCCCGAGGCGCCCCTCTTGGACGCGCCGTAGTCGAGGGGCACGCCGATGACGGTGGCGTGCTTTTTCTTGCCGCTCAAGGCCTTACGCCGGGACGCCGACCTTCTTGGCGATATACGCGACGAGATCGACGACGCGGTTGGAGTAGCCCCACTCGTTGTCGTACCAACCGAACACCTTCACGAGATTGCCGCCGATGACATCGGTCAGCGTAGCGTCGAAAACAGAGCTGTGCGCGTTGCCCATGACGTCGCGCGACACGATCGGGTCCTCGTTGTACTGCATGAAGCCCTTGAGCCTGCCGGAAGCGGCCGCCTTCTTGAAGGCCTCGTTGACCTCTTCTTTGGTGACCGGCTTGTCGAGCACCGCGGTCAGGTCGACGATGGAGACGTCCTGGACGGGCACGCGGATGGCGCAGCCGTTGAGCTTCCCCTTGAGACGGGGCAGGACCAGGCCGATGGCCTTGGCCGCACCCGTCGAGGACGGGATCATGGACACGGCGGCCGCGCGGGCGCGGCGCAAGTCGGAGTGCCTCTGGTCGAGAAGGTTCTGGTCGTTGGTGTAGGCGTGGACCGTGGTCATCAATCCGGATTTGACGCCGAAGTTCTCATCGAGGACCTTGCCGAGCGGCGCCAACGCGTTGGTCGTGCAAGACGCGTTCGAGATCACCGTGTGCTTGGCCGCGTCGTACAGATCGTCGTTGATGCCCATGCAGATGGTGATATCCTCGCCCTTGGCGGGAGCGGAGATCACGACCTTCTTGGCGCCGCCGACGAGGTGGCCCTTGGCCTTCTCGGCGTCTGTGAAAAGCCCGGTGGACTCGATGACGATCTCCGCGCCGACGGAGCTCCAGGGCAGCCTTGCGGGATCCTTTTCCGCGAACACCTTAATGAGCCGGCCGTCGATCTTCAGGTCGTTTCCGACGGCTTCGACGCTGCCCTGATACGGGCCGAAGGTCGAGTCGTATTTGAAGAGGTTCGCGTTCATCTTGGCGTCCGTCAGGTCGTTGATAGCGACGATCTGGATGTCAGGATGATTGAGGCTGGCGCGCATGACGAGGCGCCCGATGCGTCCAAAACCGTTGATGCCGACCTTGATCGCCATTGGAAAGCCCTCCGAGCCCCGCCTGCGGCGGGACGATGTCGGTCATCCTAGCGTTTTTAAAGCGTCAATTCCAGCGGGGATCATTTTATTCCAGCGCTCATCTTTTTCCAGACGGAGCGGAACTCGTCCGGCCGCAGCGCCGACAAGTGATGCTTGAAGCGTATCGTCCCGCCCCCGTCTACTATGTAGAAGTTGCGCAGGGGACAAGCCCCCGGCGGGTGCGGCTGCCCGAGGCGGAGTTCGACGACATTCTCCGGGTCCAGCAAGATCGGAAAGCCGCACTTCGGCGCGACCTGCCCGGGCAGGGGGTCGTCGATGGCCAGGATGCTGACGGCTAGGACGCGGACGCGGCCGCCCGATTCGAGACGCGCCTCTTCCAGCAGCGGGATTGCGGCTTGGCAGTCCTGGCACAAGTTCGTCAACCACAACACCGTGAGGACTCCCGGCGCCTCATCGTAGAGCGAATGTTCCCGCCCCTGTGCGTCTCGAAGAGTGAAATCGGGAAAACAACCTCCGACGTCGGCACCCGGGTGAAGCCTCGCCCTCAGCGGCCAAAACAATCTCCAAAGCCAAACGGATACTCTCATGCCGCCGCCATGTTATGATTTTAGTCATTATAATGCTGTAAATCCAAGGAGAGAACGCTGAACGCCATCCTCAAAGAAGTGGACTTGCTTCTCTAGCCAGCAATGCCGACTGAGATTCGATTGCCGATGCATGCCCATGGGAAATAGAAATATCGGGCCAAATTTGATAAAAGCACTTGCATAGAATCCTCTTACCGCAAACGCATCTACAGAAACTACCGCGCCACCCATATCCAGAACCAGGCAGCCTCAGACTTCGCCTATGAGGCAAAGGTGTACGCGAAGGTGTTCGGGCCTCTGCTGCCGAGCGATCCTTCCGCCGAAATATTCGAGCTAGGCTGCGGCTCCGGAGGCTTCTTATATTATCTCCAGAAGGCCGGCTACTCCCGAGCCACCGGCATGGACCAGGACCCCTTCCATATTGAGAAAGCGGTCCGTGCCGGCGTTGCGGGCGTCTCTACGGGCGACGCCCGCGTCCACCTCGCCTCGCAGACGGCACGCTACGATTGCGTCGTGGCGCTCGACGTCATAGAGCACTTCACGAAAGATGAGATCTTCGGCGTCCTTGACGCAGTCCACAACGCGCTCAAGCCGGGAGGCACGTTCCTGTGGCGCGCACCCAACGCGGACGGGCCCTTCGGCATGCGAGTGCGCTACGGCGACCTATCCCATGAACTGGCATTCACAAAATCCAGCGCCTGGCAACTTATGAAGGTGGCCGGTTTCGAGAACGTCGTGGTGCTTCCCGAGGGACCCGTTGTCACCGGCGCGCGCAGTCTGGCACGCTGGCTTCTTTGGCAGCCCTTCCGCGCGCTGGCGCGGCTCTACCTGTTCGCCGAGTCCTACGCCCAGGACTCGTTGTTGACCGCCAACCTGATCGTGCGCGCAAGCAAGCCCCTCTCATTGACTGTGTCATTAACACAGTAAGACTGTCGCTGCGCGCCACTCAGCGGCGGGTGAGCTCCGCGGGGACCGACGCCGCAGAAGAAGCCTTCGCGAGCTCGACGGCGAACGCGACCGCGAGCTTGGCGAAGGCCACTGAGTGCTCGGCGCCGCCGCCCGAGGCGGCCAGGGTGTCGCGCTCGGTGTGGATGGCGCGGTTCCTGCCGTCGACGGTGGACTCGAAGACGGCGGAGGCGGGGTAGCCGTTCCTCGTCCAAGAGGCGTGGTCTGAGCAGGCGTAGCCGCACTCGGTGGTCGCCCACGGCACGCCGGCATAGACCTCGATGAGCTTGCCGAGGAAGGCGGTCAGGTCCGCGTCGACATGATCGTTGAGGAGGAAGATGCCCTCGCCGGAACCCTTGAAGTTGGTCATGTCGTACTGGATGACGCCGACCACCTTCATCCCCTCCCGCGCGGCCTGCTTGGCCAGGTCCTGCGAACCGCGCAGGCCCACTTCCTCGGCCGCGTAACCAATGAACTGGAGGGTCCGGCGCGGGCGCAGGCCCGAAGCGCCCAGCACGCGCACCGCCTCGGTGAGCACTGCGATGCCGGAGGCGTTGTCGTCGGCGCCCGGCGCGCGGGCCGCCTCGCCGCCATAGCCGTTGATGCTGTCGAGGTGACCGCCCAAAATGACGACCTCCTCGGTCTTCTCGGCGCCGGGAATGGTCAAGACCACCGAGGGCTGCTTCCAGCCGTCGTGCTTGACGAGCCGTGAAGACGCCCCCGGAAGACCTCCGGCCAGCGTCTGCCAGCGCCCCTGCAGCCAACGCGCCGCCTCCACGCCGCTGTTTGCCTTGTAGTAGCGGTTGTGGTAGGCGGCCAGGGTCTCGATGGTGGAGCGGATACCCTCCTCCTCGACGCGGGAGATGAGCGGCGACACCCAGGCCTGCTGGTCGAGCGTGTAGGGGCCGCCCTTCGTCGCCGCTCGGGCGGACAGGGCCAATTCCGCTTCGACGCGCGTGCGGTGGGCGAAGAAGCCGCCGCAGCGACCGAAGGTCTCGTGCATGAAGTCCGACAGATGCGGCAGGAGGCCCGCTGGTACCTTGAACACGGCGGCCGAGCCGCTCATGCTCAGCGGCGAGCCCAGCGACAGGCCCGCCGCGCGGACCAGGGCGAGGTCGGAATTTCCCAGGTTGATCCAGAGAGGGCCCTCATCGGACGCGGGCTCGGATTTCGCGCCGCGGCGAGCGTCTTCCAAGAGGGGCGTGACGCGCACGCCCTGGTCGAAGTCGGCAAGAGGTGCGGCCGCCGCGAACCGCGCCGCGAGAAGGACCGTCGTGAGAATGCGCATGCTCATGACGGTCATCGGTTCAGGAGGACCACTTCGACGCGCTGATCGGAGAACGAGGCCCGGGTCGCGTCGGTGCTGATGTGACGACTAGCCACCATCAGCTCGCGCAGGAGGAACTCCTGCACGGTCTTGGCCTGCTGGTCGCCCAGCTCCTTGGTGTTGGCGAAGACCCGCACCGCAATGGGGATGGCGGAGTACTTGCGCTTGATGAGATCGGCGGCGGAGCGCAGGACGTCCACCCCCGTCGGAGACTGGAGCGCGGCGTTGTTCTTGCTCGCGCCGAAGAGGGCCGACGAGTCCATGCTGACGTACAGGCCCGTGTCCTCCTGGTGGACGATACCCTTGAAGAGGATCGGTTTGCCCACGCTCGTGCGCGGCGAGCCGTCCGGGCTCGTGAAGGTATAGATGGCGGAGTAGGACCGGCCGGCGCGGACCCACTCGCCCTGGTCGTTCTGCCCGCTCCAGATCAATCCCTCAGGCGGATCGCCGGAGCCCTCGTAGTGATGAAAGACGCGGCCTTCCTCATCGGCGATGGTGAGCTGCCAGCCCCATTTCCTGGCATCCTTCGCCTCGAGCTTGCCGCCCAGCAGGGTCTCCAGCGAATCTCGGACCATGAAGGAGATGCCGGGGCGCTGGCTGAAGGTCGTGCGCCAAGGCTGGATAACGCGCTCGTTCCTCAGGAACTCCGGGTGCGTGCGGCGCCAAGAGACGGTCAACGGCGAGACCGCGAGGAGGAGGTTCTCGTCGGGCTTGAGGGCGGGGCGGATGGTCTCGAAGGGATCGATGTCGATCGTAAGCGCGGGCTTCGTGTCGTTGAGCTTTCCCGCGCCGGCCTCGGCTTTGATGACGATCTCAACCGGCATGCCGCCGGCGACGGGCGCGCCCGCGGCCGCCGAGGACCGGGGATGCACGCAGAAAAGGAAAACGAAGATCGCTTTCATCATATGAGTTCCTCCAGACCGTTATTCCAATATGAACCTAAAGGTGATTACGCCCCACTGCACGCCCGCGCCCGGCTTCGGGTTGAAGCGCCAGTTTTTCAAGGACTCCATGGCAAGCTTGTCGAGACGGCCGTAGCCCGAGGAGTTCACGACCCGCATTCCCGGCAGGACGTCGCCCGCCTCGCTCACTGTGAAGCGGACGGCGACCGCGGCCTCGAGTATTCCCTGGCTGTGCAGCCAGGCCGGGAAGGAAGGGACCGTGTAGGCGTCAACCTTGCGGTCCGCCAACGGCCCCTCGATCTCGACGCCTTTCTTCCGCTCGCCGGCGGCGGCCTGGGCCTGCCGGCGCTCGAGCCTCGGGGCGATGGCTGAGATCTTCTCGAGCTTCGGCCCCATCGCGGCCTGGGGTCTGGACTCCATCGCGAGCGGCCGGTCGGGCACGAGCGAGCCTAGCCCCTTGCGTTCAGGCGCGGCCTCTTGGAGAGTCGCCATCGCGGCGACGGCTTGGCGGCGCGTGACCGTCTTAGGCGTCAGTTCGGCCAGGCCCGCGGCGGAGACCTCGCGACGGCGCTCCTCCAGGGCCACGGCCTCGGGCAGGTTCTTGACCTTCCGGCGGCCCACGTCCTCCAGACGCGGCAGGGACGCGAGCGTGGCCGCGGCCTCGCGGCGGCTCTGGACCTTTTCTTCCACCTTGGCGACGTCCACCCGCTGATGGCTCAGGTCTATGGCCTCCAGTGCGGGACCCAACTCGCGCCGCGCCTTCTCTTCCAGTTTGGGAGCCTCGACCGGGATGATCTTGCGCTGTGCAATCTTCACCTGGAGCGCGGCGGGCGCGGCGGTGTGGATCTGGGGCAGGGCCATCTTGAGGAAATCCATGGTGGACAGCGGCGGGGCGGACGAGACGGCGGGGCGCGCCTTGGGCGCCTGGATGAGAAGGTCCACGCCCTCGACGATGCGCTGGGCCTGCCGGGGAGCCTCCTTGGACATGCCCAGGAACAAAACGAGCGCGCCCGCATGCAGGCCGAGCGAGAGCGTCACCGAGGCGGGAAGACGTCCGGTCATGTCTTTTGAGACCCCTCCGTCATTTCTTCTGTTCCGTGGCGATCGTCAAGGACAGCGCCCCGGCGTCCTTGGCCCGGGCCATCAGGTCCGTCAGATTCCCGTGGCGCGCGTCCTGGTCGGCCCGGAGGATGACCAGCTTGGAATCGCTCTGCAGGAGCTTCTCTTTAAGCCGCTCCTCCATCACCTTCGGGTCCGAGAACTTTTCGTAATCCACCGCGTATTCTCCGTCCTTTGAGAGAGTCAGCGTGATCTTATCTTTCTCCTCTCCCTCTCGCGTGTGCGCGCGAGGCAACTCCACCTTGATGGGCGGCTCGGACATCATCGGGGCCGTCACCATGAAGATGATGACGAGCACCAGGCACACGTCCACCAGGGGCGTGATGTTGATGTCTGTGATCGGCTCATCGTCGATGACGCCGGCGGCCATCAGATCCCCCCGTCCGTCTTCATGACCGCGAGCTTGAGCGCGCCCGCCTGCTTCGATTCGTCTAGGACCTGGACCACCAGCCCGACGCGATTGCCCGCTTCCGCGGTCACGACCACCATCTTGTCCTTGCTGCGGCCGAGCGCCTCATCGAGCTGGCGGCGGAAGGTCAGCGGATCGGTCTTGGCTCCGTTGATCGTGATGGTCTCGTCGAGGGCGATCTTGATCGCGACGTTCTCGTCGACGGACGCCTTGCCCTCGGCGACGGAAGGCCGCGTCTCGAGGACCTTGATGCCCAGGGTCACGGCCATGGGCGCCACGGCCATGAAGATGATGACGAGCACCAGGCACACGTCCACCAACGGGGTGACGTTGATCGCGGTGATCGGTTCTTCGTTCTTCGAAGCCGCGCCGGCCATGATCGCCTCTTACTTCGCGCCGAGCATCACGATGAGGCGCGCGCTGGCCACTTCCATCTCGACGGTGACCTTCTTGAGTCGCCCCATGAAGTAGTTGTACAGGACGGCCGCCGGGATGGCGACCAAGAGGCCCGCCGCCGTGGCCACCAGCGCCTCGGCGATGCCGCGCGCCACGACCGAGGGGCCGCCGGTGCCGGAGGCCGCCAGGTCGCGGAAGGCGCGGATGATGCCGATGACCGTGCCGAAGAGGCCGATAAAGGGCGAGATGTTGCCGAGCGTGCCCAGCACCGGCAGGAAGTGCTCGAACTTGAGACGCTCCTCCTTGAGCTTCGAGAGCATCAGTTCTTCCAGGTCCTTGCGCGAACGCGCGGCATGCATCAGTCCGTAGGCCACGACCTGGGCGACCGCGGAGGGGTGCTTCTGGCACCAGGCCGCCGCGTGGTCGGGCTTGCCGCCCTCCATGTGCTTGCGCACCGCAGCCAGGATGTCGTCGGATTTGGCCTGCGTGCCTCGAAAGTACCACCAGCGCTCCAGCGCCACGGTGATCGAGAGCACCGAAAGGAAGAGCATGATGACCAGCGTGAAGCTCTCGCTCAAGAGCGAGAGGACGTGTATTTCTCCCATAGGGTCTCCTCACCTCTCCGGATCAGTTCGGCATGCCGGGAAGCGCGGGCTCCGCGCTCCCCTTGGCCGGCGTCTTGGCGCCCGCGTCGCCGCGACGCCCTTTCACCGACGACTTGACCGCATCCTTCGTGGGCGCGGGCGTCTCGTCGTCGGCAGGCATGACCTGAGTGCCGCCCCCCTCGGGCGCCGCCTGCCCGTCCACGTCCTGGGTCGCCGAGGCGCGTTTCGCGGCCGGCTTGGACGGACCCGTCTCCTTACGCAGGGCGGCCGCGCGCGCGGCCGCGGCCTTGGCCGTGTCCTTCGAGCCGGTCTTAGCCAGATCCTCGTAGACGCCTGCGGCCGAGGCGTTGTCGCCGGCCTTCTCATACAGCTCGCCAAGCTTGATGAGGGCCTGCAGGCGGTACTGAGAGCCCGCAGGCTTCATGCCGCGCATCTTTTCCCAGACCGTCAGGGCCTCGTCGGGACGGCCGGCGGAGAGACGCACCTCGCTTTCCCGATAATAGCTCTCCATGATGAGTTCCGCGTCGGCCTTGGGCGAGGAGCGGATCTGCGACAGCGTTGCCGCCGCCCCATCGTAGTCCTTGCGGTCCTTCTGGATCTGGTAGGTCTCCCATAAAGCGCTCTGCGCCTGAGGATCCTCGGGCTTGGCGGACGCAACGTACTTCTGGTAGGCGTACTGGGCCATGTCGAGCTTGCCCAACTTCTTGTACGCCAGCGCCAGGTTGAACTGCGCGGGGCCGCCGTACTCCGAACCCGGGTATTCATCGAGGAGGCGCGCGTAGAAGCGCGTGGCCTCGTCGAACTTCTCCAGCGCGTAGTAGGCGCCGGCCAGATGAAAGATCGCCAGCGACGTGTCGTCGCTTTTTTCGAAGTTGTTGAGGATGCGTTCGTAGGCGGAGATGGCGTCCTGATGCCTGCCCATGTTGAAGTAGCTCTCGCCCAGCAGGAACTGGGCCTTCGCGACCTCGGGATGGTTGGTGAAGTCCACGGAGAACTTCTGGAACTCGGCCGCCGACGAGGCGAAGTCCTTCGCCTCGAAGGCGCGGCGCGCCAGGCGGAACTGGGCCTCGCCGCCGATGGGCGTGCCCGGCTGGGAGGTCACGATGGCGCGCAGGCTGGTCCTATAGTCGTGTCCGCGCGAACGGTCGAAGACCCCCTCCAGGATGTCGAGGCCGTCGTTGGCCTCGGGCGCGGCCGGGAAGGCGGCCACCAATTCCTGGATCTCCTTGACCGCCCCGGCGTCGTCCTTGACGTTGAAGGCGGCCTGGGCGATGCGCAGGTGCGCCAAGGGCGCCGCAGGGCCCTTGGGCGCGGCCTCGAGGATGGCGCGATAGGTCGAGATGGCCTCGCCGTATTTCTGGGCGCGGAACAGCGTGTCGGCGATCTGCGCGCGCGCCTGCGGGGTGTCCGGGGAGTCGGGGTACTTCTCGACCATCTTCTTCCATAGGTCGATGGCCTGCGTGTAGTAGCGCTGGTGGTAGGAGCTCCGTGCCGCGCGGTAGAGGGCGGCCGGGGCCTGGGGTGAACTCGGATTGTCGGCGGCGAACTTCGCGTAGAGCTGGTAGGAGTCCTCGTAGTTCTTCTGGTTGAACATCGAGTCGGCGATGCCCAGCTCGTTCAAGCCCGAGAAGGTGAATGATGTGCCGGCCACGGCCAGCATATCCTTGAGCTTCTGCCTCGCTTCCAAAGCCTCGGCGTCCTCGCCCTTATAGGAGTGACTCCAGGCCAGACCGTCCTGCGCGTAGAACGCGGCGGGGTCGTCGGGATAGACCTTCAGGATCATCTCGTAGATGACCTTCGCCTCGTCCGCCTGATTGAGCGCCAGGTAGGCCTCGGCCGCGTAGAGGTAGCTCATGCTGCGCCACTTCGACTTCGAAGGAGGCAGGTGGCGGAAGATGAACTGGTAGGAAGTCAGGATCGAGTTGAAGGCCTTCTGATCGTATTGGCCCTTCAGGATGGAGAAGAGGGCCTGCTCTGCGACGTCCGACGACGGCGCCAGGTCGATGATTCGCTGGAAGGTGGCGGTCGCCTCGACGTAGCGCTTGAGTTGGGACTGGGCATTGCCGACGATGAGGTAGACGTTCTTGGCTAGGACGTGGTTCGGGTACTGGGCCATGAAGTTGTTGCCGGTCTGGATGGCCTGCATGTAGTCGCCGACCTGATACTGGCACCACGCGAGCTTGAAGAAGGAGAGGGGCGCGATCTTCACCGCGTCGGGGTGCTGGGTGATGACCTTCGTGAAGGCGAAGAGCGCCTCGCGCGTCTGCCCCGCGATCAGGTGTGATTCGGCGACGAATAACTGCGCCAGGGGCGCGAAGAAGTCCTTCGGGTAGCGATCGAGCACGGCCTGGAAGTTGGCGCGCGCCTCGACGTAGTCCTTCTTCTGGAAGTAGGACGAGCCGATGCGGAAGAGCGCCGACACGCGCAGGGGGCTCTCCGGATAAAGGGAGATGAACCCCTGGTACTTGCTGATGGCGCCGTTGAAGTCTTCGGCCAGGAAGAAGGAATCGCCGATGAAGAACTGGGCCTCCTCCTTGAGCTCCGAAGTCGGGTAGTCGCGGATGAGGTTCTCGAAGGCGGCCGCAGCCAAGTAGGCGCGCTTGGAGAGGAGGTAGGTCTTGCCCAGGTAGTACTGGGCCTCCGGGGTCTTGACCTGCTTGAGCGCGCGCTCGGCGTTGGCGTAATCGCCCTTGTGCAGAGCCACGACGCCCTGCGCATAGAGCACGGCCGATTCCCGCAGGAAGGTCGGGAAGGTCTCGCCCAAGAGGAAGAGGTTCGCCTCGGCCTGGGAGAAATGCTCCATGGCGAGGTTGGAGTAGATGATGCCCATCAGCGCTTCGGGGTTGAGGTATGACTTAGGGTGGCGGCGCTCGACCTCATTGAATTCCGACACCGCCTTCTCCCAGTCCTTGTCGTTGTAGGCGACCTCGCCCAGTCGGTATTGCGCCGACGGGGCCAGCCCGGACTTCTTGTCCTGGGCGACGGATTCGAGGGCCTTGCGCGCGCCCGCGAGGGCCTTGACCGCGGCGGGGTTCTTCGGCGACAGCAATCGCGCCGAAGAGGCCTTCTTCGATGACGCCTCCGACTTAAGGATGGACAGCGCGTGCTGAAGATAGGCCTCGCCCGCGAGGAACTCGGCGTCCGTCGCGCGGGGGCTGCGCGGGAACTGGGCGATGAAGTTCTCCAGGGCCTGGACCACGGCGAGTTTGTCGCGCCCGGTCTCCTGAAAGAGCTGGGTGGCGGAGGCAAAGGAGGCCTCCTCGGCGGCGGCGTTGAATTCCGGCGTCACGGAACCCCAGGCGGCGCGCGCGGGCGAGGCGAGGCTGAGTGCGACCATGACGGCGACGATCATTTTCATTCTGTCTCCCAGGAGGAGGCCGGCTTCTTCCGGGCGACCTCCTCGGTCAGGTGACGGAGAAACTCGTCGGCGCTCACTGCGTTCTTCCGTCGGCCGTCGCGCAGGCGCACGGCCAGGGTGCCCGCCTCGACGTCCTTGGGCCCGAGTACGACCATGTACGGGACCTTCTCCATGGTCGCCTCGCGAATCTTATGTCCGATCTTCTCGGAGCGGGCGTCCCATTCGACGCGCAGGCCGGCCTCGTCGAGCTTCTTCTTCAGCTCTCCGGCCGCCGTGTTCTGCGCGTCGGTCAGCGTGAGGATCTTCACCTGGACCGGGGCCAGCCAGAGCGGGAAGGCCCCGGCGTAGTGTTCCACTAGAATGCCGAAGAATCGCTCGACCGAGCCGTACAGGGCGCGGTGCACCATGAGCGGACGATGGCGGGCGCCGTCGCGGCCCACGAACTCCAGGTTGAACTTCTTGGGCAGGTTGAAGTCGAACTGAACGGTAGAGAGCTGCCAAGGGCGGCCGATCGCGTCGATGAGCTTCATGTCGATCTTGGGGCCGTAGAAGGCGGCCTCGCCTTTCATGAGCCGGTAGGCGATGCCGCGCCGCTTGAGCACCGCCTCGAGCGCCCCGGTCGCGCGATCCCACTCCTCGACCTCGCCGGAGTAGTCCGCCTTCTTCTCAGGATCCCAGGTAGAGACCTCCATCGCGTACTTCTCGAAGCCGTAGGTCTTGAAGACTTCAAGAGCGAAATCGACGCAGCCCGACACCTCGCTCTCGATCTGGTCGGGAGTGCAGAAGATGTGGGCGTCGTCCTGGGTGAAGCCGCGCACGCGCATGAGGCCGTGCAGGACGCCCGATCTCTCGTAGCGGTAGACGGTGCCGAGTTCGGCGTAGCGCAGGGGCAGGTCCTTGTAGCTGCGCAGGGAGTTCTGGTAGATGAGGATGTGGAGCGGACAGTTCATCGGCTTAAGCTGATATTCCGCCTTCTCCACCTCGATCTCGCCGAACATGTTCTGCCGGTAGAAGCTGGTGTGGCCTGAGGTGTGCCATAGGTCCACGTTGGCGATGTGCGGGGTATAGACCATATCGTAGCCGCGCTTGAGCGCCTCGGCGCGCAGCCAGTCCTCCATCACCAGACGCACGCGCCCGCCCTTAGGATGCCAGAAGATGAGGCCCGGGCCCGCCAGGTCCTGGATGCTGAAAAGATCGAGCGCGGGACCGAGCTTGCGATGGTCGCGTTTCTTGGCTTCCTCCAGCATCTTCAGGTGCGAGGTCAACTGCTCCCTGCTGGGCCAGGCGGTCGCGTAGATGCGCTGGAGCATCGCGTTCTTTTCGTCTCCGCGCCAGTAGGCGCCCGCGACGGAGAGGAGCTTGAAGTGGCGGATGGACCTCGTGTTCGGGGCGTGGCCGCCTCGGCAGAGGTCGGTGAAAGTCGAGTGGGTGTAGTGAGTGAGCTTCTGGTCCTTGAAGCCCTCGAGGATCTCGAGCTTGTAGGTCTCGCCCTTGGAGGCCCAGTAAGCCTTGGACTCCTCGTAGGTGACTTCCTTGCCGACGAAGGGGTGGTTGCCCTCGGCGATCTGGAGCATGCGCTTCTCGATCTCCTTGAAGTCATCCTCCGTGAAGCGATGCTCGGAGTCGAAGTCATAGTAGAATCCGTTCTCGATGGCGGGACCGATGGTGATCCTGGTTCCGGGAAAGAGTTCCTGGACGACCTGCGCCATCACGTGCGCGCAGGAATGCCGGAGGGCGTCGAGCGCCTCCTGCGAGTCGGGATCGGCGGCGTGGACGATGTCGGTGGCGGACATTTCCGGCGTCTCCTCTGAAGAGAAAAAAAGTGGTGCCCAGTATAGGATTTGAACCTATGACCTTTCCCATGTCAAGGGAACGCGCTACCACTGCGCCAACTGGGCACGAAACGAACGGAAAAGAACAAGATGACGCGATTGATATTACCATGTCTGAGACAGTCAATCAATTTGATCGCGGCGAACGTCGGCGGAAAAGAGGCAGGAGGCCTCGGCGCGCGGAGAAATCATGGAAGAGGGGGTCGGGGTTGTTCTGCCACAGCAACCGCGGCGCGTCCATCGCGGCCGGCTCGTAACGGCCGGAAGCGAGAAGCTCGCGCACGCGCGCGTCCTCCTCGACGGAGAGCCGGATCCAGGGGGAAGGCATCAGCCAGTCCGGCTCGACGGTCTTGAACTCGTCGGGATAGACGGGCCGCAGGCGAGTTGCAAACATCAGCGAGAGGGCGTCCTCGTCGGAGAAGAAAGTCTCCCCCCCCGACTTCAGGGCCGCGGCCGCCGCCTCGATATAGCCCTGCGGGCCGCGAAAGACCTCCGCTGCGAAAAGACCCAGGTCCGCGCGCGCAGGCAGGTCGCGAAGACGCCTGCGCATCATGCCCGAGACCGACTCCGCCGCGGCGGCTGGCGCCGACAAGGCTTGCGCGGCCTTGAGCGGGCCGACGAAGAAGAGATTTCCCCCCGCGGCGGCGGCGATGATCCCAGCCACGATCGGAGCGCGGCCGCAGGCGAGAGAAGAGAAGCCGCGCGCGACGAGGTAGGCAAGCGCTGGGAGGAGTCCGGCGAGATAACGGCCGTACGGTTCGGCCGCGGTCCAGGAGAGGATCGCCAGCGTGGCGACGAGAGCCAAGAGACAGAGACGGCTCAGGTTCATCACGCCGTAAGGCGCGGGCAGGCGCGCTCCGGCGATAAGGAGAGCCGCCCAGACGAGCGCCGCGCAGAGACGCGACCACGGGCCCTCGGCGACGAGACCGCACAGAAGCGCGAATCCCGCGGCGACGGCCATCCACCGGCGGGCGAAGACGGCGGCGACCAGCGCCAGAGGCACGACGAAAGCCGCCAGCCATAAAAGGAAAGTCTTCAAAAATTCCAACGACTCGATGAAACCATAGGCGTGATTACCCGGCCGGTCCCAGATCCGGAAATACCAGGCGGTCGGGGCGGCAAAGGCGAGGGAGAGAGCGGCCGCGACCCAGAAACGGCCGGCGCGCGGACATTCGTCGAGGCGCAGGGCGGCGTCGAGCGCCAGGGTCAGGCACGCGCACGCGAAGAAGGCGAAGGAGGCGTGCAGCAGGCATTGGAGCGAGAGCGCCAGCGCCAGAGCGCCCCATGGTTTCCCGGCGAGAAGACGGCGCCACGCATGGAAGACCAGGACGGCGCCGAGCGCCACCAGGGCGTAGTAGCGGGATTGACGGCAGAAAAGCAGGAAGGCGGGCGAAAGAGCGAGCAGGGCGAGAGCGGCCTCGGCGGAGTGCGCGCGGCGCTCGACGAGTTCATCGTCCTCGCCGCCGCAGAACAGACGCCAAGACAACCACAGGGTGAGGATTCCCGACAAAGCGAACGGCAACCGGGCGGCAAACGGCGTGCGCCCGAGAACGGCGAAAGAAGCGGCGACGAGATAGGCCGGCAGCCAGGTATTCCAAGTCCAGACGCCGGAGGGTTTGCCCTCGTGCGCGGCCAAGGACGGCTGGACCGTGACGAGCACGCCGCGCAGGCTCGTGCGCGGAAGGCCCGTCTCAAGGATCGACTCCGCGCGCAAGGCCGTTTCCGCCTCGTCCTCCCAGAGAGCGGGCCGGCCCAGGTTCCACAGGAGCAGGACGGCCCCGATCGCGATGAGGCCGATCGGCAGGAGCCTCTTCAACGCGGCGGGAAGGCCCGGCGCGGGTGGCGCGCGGTGACGGTCGAGCGCATGCCGCCGCGCGAGGTGAACGCCCCGACGACCTCGCACCAGACGGGCTTGGTCGCCGCGGCGACGTCGTCGAGGATGCGGTTGACCGCGTTCTCGTAGAAGATGCCCATGTTGCGGTAGCCGAGGACGTAATATTTGAAACTCTTGAGCTCCAGGCACTCCTTGTCCGGCAGGTATCGCACGGTGATGACGCCGAAATCGGGGAGCTTCGTCTTCGGACAGACCGAGGTGAACTCGGGGACCTCGATCTTGATCTCGTAGCCCCGGTACTGGTTGGGCCAGGTCTCGATGGCAGGCAGGGGCGCGTCCGCGCCGGAGAGGGCCAGGTCGGGGTTGTAGCCGTAGATCAGGGGCTGTTTCTTGCTAGAGGGCATCCTTTCTCCTCAGTCTCAGGGAATTTAAGGCGACGGAAATCGAACTCAGCGCCATCGCCGCGCCCGCGAACTCGGGGCGAAGGAGGACTCCCCAGCGCGGGTACAGCGCGCCTGCCGCGACGGGGATGAGCAGGAGGTTGTAGGCGAAAGCCCAGGCCAGGTTCTGGCGGATGACGAGGCGGATGCGCCGGCTCAGGCGCATGGCCCGGCCCAGGGAGGTGAGGTCCGGGTTCATGAGGGTCAGGTCCGCGGACTCGATGGCGACGTCGGTGCCGCTGGCCAGCGCGATGCCGACGTCCGCGTGGGACAAAGCCGGCGCGTCGTTGAATCCCTCCCCGATCATGGCCACCTTCTTGCCCTCCGACTGGAAGCGCCGCACGATGTCCGCCTTCTCCTCCGGGCGGACCTCCGCGAATACGGTGCCGATGCCGACCTGCTCGGCGACCCGGTAGGCCGCCGCGTTGCGGTCGCCGGAGACCAGGTACACCTCGAGCCCCAGGGCCTTGAGCGCGTCGACCGCGGCGCGCGCGGAGGGGCGCACCTGATCCTCCATGCGGAACGCGCCGAGGATCTCGCCGTCCAGGGCCACGCCCAAGAGCGAACCCTCCTCGGAGAAGCGGGTCGCGTCGTCCTGCGGGATCGACACGCCTTCCTCCTTGAGCCAAGGCAGGCTCCCCGCGCGGACGGTCCGGCCGCCCGAGCGCACGATGACCCCGCGCCCGGGGAGGGCCTCGAATGAGTCCACGCCCGAGATCGGGGCGCGGCGCTCCTTGGCGAGCGCGCGGATCGCGGCCGCGAAGGGGTGCTCGGAGCGTTCCTCGCAGGCGGCGGCCCAGGCCAGCATCTCGTCCTCCGTGCCGCGCAGGACGATGGAGCCCGCGACCTGGGGCCGGCCGAGGGTGAGGGTGCCGGTCTTATCGAAGAGGACCACGTCGAGCGTGCCGAGTTCCTCCAGGATCTCCGCGTTGCGGATGAACACGCCCATCTCCGCGGCGCGGCCTATTCCCGCCACCACCGCCAGCGGCGTGGCCAGGCCGAGCGCGCAGGGGCAGGCGCAGGCCAGGACCGAGACGAAGCAGGTCATGGCGAAAAGGAAGCGGGGCTCCGGGCCCCAGTTCAGCCAGGCGGCCGCCGCGAGCGAGGACAAGACGAGCACGGCCGGCACGAACCAAGCCGCGACCTTGTCCACGTAGCGCTGGATCTTGGGCTTGGTCGCCTGGCTTTCGCGCACGGCCTCGACGATGCGAGAAAGCGCCGATTCGTCGCCGGGCCGCGAGACGCGGATCTCCAGGGCGCCGTTCTTGTTGAGCGTGCCTCCCCAAACGCGCGTGCCTGGGGATTTCTCGACGGGCAGGCTCTCACCGGTCAGCAAGGCCTCGTCGACCGTGGAACGGCCCGAGACGACCTCGCCGTCGATGCCGATCTGCTCGCCCGGGCGCACGCGCACGAGTTCCGCGACCGACACCTCGGCCAGCGGCACGGTGAATTCGGCGCCGTCTCGGACCACGCGCGCGGTCTTGGGGGCCATGCGCATGAGCTTGACGACCGCCTCGTTGGTCTTGCCGCGGGTCTGGGACTCGAGCCAGCGACCCAGGGTCACGAAAACGATCAGGCCGCTGACCGCGTCCCACTGGGTCTGGCGCGCGGCCGGCGGCAGCGTTTCGGGAAGGAACACCACATAGGCGCTGTAGAGAAACGCCGACCAGGTCGACAGGGAGACCAAGGCGTCCATGTCCGCGCGGCGGCGCAGGAGCGCGCGGGAGAGCCCCTGGTGGAAGTGCTTGCCGCCCCAGACCTGGACGGGAACGGCAAGCAGCAGGGCCGTGTACGGAGACAGGTTCAGCCAGTGGGCCAGCATCAGCGGCACGGAGAATACCAGAGCGACCTGCAGGCGCGTCATGAGGACGCGCTGCTCCTCCTGCTGGGAGAGCAGGCTGATGGATTCCGCCTGGGAGCGGCTCTCGCTCTCGCCCAGGACGTCGTAGCCCGCCTTCTCCACGGCGCGGCGCAGAGTGCGGACCTCGAGCTTGCCCGGGACGGGGACGAAGTCCACGGCCACGGTGCGGGAAGGCAGGTCCACGCTGACTCGCCCCACGCCCTCGAGCCGGTTGAGCGCGGCCTCCACCTTGTCCACGCACGAGGCGCAGTGCATCCCCCTCACGGGCAGGACGACGCGGCGAGACGCGCCGGGCGCGGACTTCGCCGTCCGGCTCACTGCAGGCTCCGGCGCCATTCCATCTCGAAATCCGCCAGCGCGCGCCACTGCCCGGGAAAGCCCTCGGCCGTCGCTCGGTCGAAGTCCTTGCCGTCGCGCAGGGCCAGTAGGAACTGGGAGAAGCCGATGCGTCCGCCGCGCTGGATCATGAAGCGGACCATGGACTCGGCCTGCGCGTACCAGAGGCTGACGTCGTAGGCACGTTCGGTCGCCGGGACGAGGCGCATCATCTGCTCCATGGGGATGGGCTGGGAACGCAGGAGCTGGTGTAGGGAGGAAAAGCGCTCGGAGCGGCCCTGCGGGTCCAGGGCCTTCGACTCCTCGTAGACCGCCAAGCCCTCGTTGACCCAGCGCTGCTCCTGGACCAAACGGCCTCCCATAAACTCAAACCAGATAAGGTGGGTCATTTCATGCGAGAGAACCCCCTCCAGTTTCGGCGAGAGAAAGGTGTAGAGCGCGTTGCCCACGGCGACCCCGGCCGACCAGTCGGGCTGACCCGTCTTCTTGCGGTACTCGTCCTGCGTGCCGTAAACGACGCACTGGTAGAGGCCGCGCGGCTTGAAGGAGTAAAGGCCCGTGTCCGTCATGATGCGGTTGTAGGCCTCCTCGGCCCGGTCCGCGGCCGAGCGCACGGCGTCCACGCCGTAGGCCTTCACCGCGAAGTGCAGGGCCTGGATCTCGTTGTAGCCCGCGTCGAGCCCGGGATAGGCCCCCTCCACGATCCCGGTGTAGGATCGCCCCCGCCCGTCGTCCGGGAGCTCGCCGGGATAAGGCACGCAGGCCCCGATCAGGGCGGCGGCCAGCAGGAGGCGCGCATATGGCTCCATTCAAGTATTCTATAAAATTGGTACGATGCCTCGGTGAACGAGACGCGCGAGATCCTGACGGTGCAAGTGGAGAGCATGGCCCCTACGGGAGATGCCATCGCCCGGACCGAGGACTCGAAGCGCGTGGTCTTCGTGCCTCACGCCGCTCCCGGAGACCTCTTGGAAGTCGAGGTCTTCGAGGCCAAGTCGAGCTTCGCCCGCGCCCGGATCAAGCGCGTCCTCTCCTCGGGCCCGGAGCGCCAAGACCCGCCCTGCCCGCACCACGCCGCGCCCTCCCGCCCCGGGCCGGCCTGCGGGGGCTGCGACTGGCAGCACCTGAACTACGACGCCCAGCTCAAGCACAAGCGCGGCATCATCCTCGACTGCCTGCGGCGCATCGGCAAGTTCCCGGATGGAGAGAAGCTCACGGGGCCGACCAAGGCCGCGCCCCATCCCTGGGGCTACCGCAACAAGGTCCAGATCCCCTTCGCCCCCGGCCCCCGCATGGGCTTCTTCGCGGCGGGCTCCCGCGAGATCGTCGAGATGCGCGAGTGCCCCATCCAGCCCGACCTCTCGGTGCGCTTGGCGCTCACGGTCAAGAAGATGGCCGCGGCCCGCGGCTGGTCCTTCTACGACGGCAGGACCGGCAAGGGCTGGCTGCGTCACCTCTTCATCCGCACCAACGCCGAGAACCAGGCCCTCGTCGGCCTGGTGGTCTCGCGCCCGGAATTCGCCGACCGCGAGGCCTTCGCGGCCGAGCTGCGCGCCCAGCACCCCGAGATGATCGGCCTCCACCTCAACTTCCAGCCGGAGCGCACCTCGGTGGTCCTGGGCCCCGAGTGGCGCCGTCTCTGGGGCGCGCGGGAGATGACGGAGACCTTGGGCCGCTTCCAATTCACGATCTCTCCCGGGGCCTTCCTCCAAGTCAACACTCCCGCCGCCGAGGTCCTCTATGACGAGGCCAAGGCCGCCGTTCGCGAGTCGGGCCGCCGCTTCCCCCTGGGCCTGGACCTGTATTGCGGCGTGGGCACGCTGACCCTCTGGCTGGCGGACTGTTTCCCCCGGATCATCGGCGTCGAGGAGAACCGGGAAGCCGTCGGCGACGCCTACCGCAACGCGGAGCGCAACGCCGTCAAGAACTGCCGCTTCAAGGCCGGACGCGCCGAGGCGGTCCTGCCGAAGCTCTCATCGGAGCTTGCCGACGGCAGCGCCGCGATCGTCGACCCGCCCCGCGTCGGCCTCTCCCAGCCCGTGCGCCGCTTCCTCACCGACCGCAAGCTCAAGCGCTTGGTCTACGTCTCCTGCGACCCCGCCACTTTCGCCCGAGACGCCGGCTTCCTGGCGCACTCCGGCTACACCCTCAAGAAAGTGACCCCCATCGACCTCTTCCCCCAGACCTCTCACGTCGAGTTGGTCGCCCTGATGGATAGGTCTTAAGCCCACTTCTGCCGGCGGCAACCTTCATGGGCGCAGGATAGCCCCTATCCCCGATCTTCGTCAAGGCCGGTTTTTCCGCGCGCCGGAGTAGGACTCGGCGCAGGGATGGGCCAGGGTGTCGCGTTGTCGGAAGCGCTCGGCGAGATAAGTCTCCAGCGAGGCGAGGACCACCCGGTAGAGAGGACTGGCGGCGGCGTCGCGCGGGCGATAGGATGAGCCGACAGGCGAGGGGGGCACACCTTCATACGATCCAGCCCGCCAGATTGTTCCATGACATGGCGCCCGGCGTGTGCCTTATGATCGCGGCCACGACGGTGTGGCCTTGCTCGCCGATCTGGAGGTCTCACATCCGTGTAACAGTCAATAGAAAAGCCAAATCGGCGAATCGCCGGTTTTGGCCGATTGGAAACGCCAAGTCGACCGATTCAGCCGAATCAGTCCCCCTTTCGGGAGTCGGCCGAAAGCGCCTACGAACATGCCGTTGGGACGCGCAGTTGCATGGAGCGCATCGTCGCTTTGGCCGAGATCGCCGCGCGCCCTTTAGCGGGGAGATCGAAGCAGCAAACGGAGGTGTGTCCATGAAGCGAGGCTTCTTGGCCCGCGTGGCGAAGATCAAGGACGATGGATCCATCGTCCTCACGCAGAGGGAGATTCTGGGCATTCCCGGTGTCTGTAGCGCGTCCCTCGCCCAATTGGAAGATCTGGCGGGACTTCCGTCGCAGCGGCGACGGATCGGCTATACGTCTGCCGAGGTTCTAAGGAGAGCCCTTCAGCTGCTTTTGACGCGGCCCGGGGAAGCCCGCGCCGGCAAGGGGGAGTCGTGATGGAGAGCGCGTGTGCGGCGGGAGCCCTGACGCTGTCCGTCGTCGTGGGGCACGACTCGCCCGACGCGCTCGACGCTTTGCGCATACTCGTGGTCAAGGCGCTGCATGGAGCGGGAGAGATCGTCGCGAAGGCCCCTGCGATCTCCGACGATCTGGCCGCGCGGCTCGCCGCGAGCGGGCCCGGTGCAAGGCAAGGAGTCTCGGTCCTGATCGCTCCGGTTTCTGGATTGCGCGAGGGTCGCCCGGCTCTCGGAGTCTGGCGGCATTGCCTGAGGGGAGCGCCTCCCGGGCACGAGCCTCTCCAGGTGATCTTCGTCTACCTGACGCCGCTGCGGACGGGAAACACGGTTCTTCCGAGTTGGGCGCGACGCGCTTTGGAGGACGGCAAGGTCGTCTACCGCTTGAAGAATGCGACGTCTGTGCGGGATGCTCTGTTTGCCATGGGGCTCGCATGAGCGGGCTCGCGCACCGCTCGGACGACCTTTGTCCGCGTTGCGGTTTGCGGCTTGATCGCATCCGAATCTCCCCCGGCTTCGGCACGCAGCGTGGTTGCCGCGCCTGTGAATCCTGGGGGGAGTCCTCATCTCCCGTCCGAAGCAAGGATGCCCGTCCTCCTTCCGCAAAGCCGCTTGAACGAAACCGCTTCGCGGTAGTAGCCCCTTCGCTGTAATTCCCGCCCCGTCGTCTTCGTAGCCAGGTCTTCTCACGCCGGCAACTTCCGCCCTCTATACTTGCCTCCGGGTGCTTCCTGCGAGCGCCCAATTACATGAAGCAAGGAGGCGGTATGAGCCAGTTGCGAGACAGGATGGTGCCAGCGAGTCCAGCTAAATCTTGTGTGGGCAATCAGCCGATGAGGATAACCGCAACAGATCGGCGGAGGTCACGCGCCATTGAGCTGAGAGGTAGGCCGGGAGGATGATCCGGAGGGAGCCGGCGCGCGGTCGCCGGGCCCGGAGGATCATCCTCCCGGACGCGGCTACGCGAACTCAAATGAGGCGCGACCGTACCTGAGTAGTTACGAATAGACTCACGTAAGATGTGGCCGAAGGAAGGCGGGTCGGAGTTCAGCGAAAAATATGAACCGGAGCGCTCAGGAAATGCTCAAATGGCCTGAGCCGTTACAAACGGCGAAACTTTCTTGAAGTCGATAGGACAATGACGACATGCAATTCATAGCCCAGTTTTTCTTCCTGGCGTTTCTGGCGTCCCTGGCGTCCGCCTCTCCCGCGCCGCGGGTTTCCGCGCCGTGTCGCATCGGTTCCGCCGAGGTCGCGCGCCTGCTGGCCATGCGCCAGGCCTTGGAGCGCTACGCCACCTGCCCCGCTGATCAAAGACAGCAGCAATGCCGGGAGCGATGCCGGGAGCTATGCTCTTGCCCGCACTCCTCACCTTCCTATGAGGAGTGTAGCGCCCGGTGCACAGATTGCAGGGCCAAATGCCCTTCTAATGACGAGATGCTCTCGCAATGCATGATTTATGACAAGCAGCAGGAAAAAATACTTGGTTTTGACCCCGATGAATTCTGGAGGCTGAGTTCGCAACCAATCCGGCTTGAAGGAGCGAGCGAAGCCTTCGCGCTGCCCAAGCCAAGCATGCTTTCCGGCGCGGGCACGCGCCGCTGCGGCACATACGAGACCGTCGCCCTGCCCGGCGGGGAGGTTTTCATCGAAAGGAAAGCCGATTTCGCGGGCTGCCGGATTAAGCAGGAATGCGGCGAAGAAGGCTGCGCCACCGAGCCGCTCAACTTGCGCTGGACCGAGTCCAAAAAAATAAAAACGGCCGAATTGTTCGATTGGAAGGGAGGGGGACAGCCCGAAAGCGTCGCCTGCGTCGGAGACTATCTCGTCATCCTGTTTTCTCGCATACCCGGCGAGTACGGCGGACGCGGCGAAAGCGTCGGCCTGTGGCATCTCGCGACCGGACGGCAGGAAGTCCTGCGCAGCCGCGTCAAAGGCAACAAGGTCTGCGACGACGTCAGCACGACCATAGACAACGACGACGTCGCCGGGCCCGACATCGAGGCGCTCCTGGGGGCAGATTACAAATCCGCGCCGCTGCGCTCGAGCGCGGGCGGCGCCGTGGTGGTCGGCGCGGACAAGGGCGGTCTGGCGATTTGGCCGCTAGACAAGAAGTACGGGATTTACGACCTCAAGACCGGAGAGCCCATCGTCGCCCCCATCTCGCCCGATGCCTGCAGCCAAAAGCCCGCCCGCTAGGAGAAAGTCGAGGCCGCCTTCGTGCGCTGATCAGCGCACGAAGGAGAGCGCCAGGACCTCAGTCCCCAGAGCCGCGCGATACAGCAAAGCCGCGTCCGCGATAATGGGCGCCGAGGGCATGAAGGATCGTATGTCTTCCACTGGTCGCGGCTCACGCGCGGGATCTTGACGCGGTTCTCCCCGTAGGAGTTCTGGGTAAGCGCTGAGCAGTCGATGCCTTGGTGCTTGAACTCCGGTGAAGCCGCGGCAGCGGACGCCTTGCCGGGCTTCTCGACGATTTCCTCCTACCACGTCCGATTTTCTTGAAGTTTCAATGCCGCTTTGATCCGTGTCCGGTCCGCACCCGTGAGATTATATCCCGTCTTTGATTCTTTCTTGGGCCGTGAATTTGATCAAAGTCAAAAGCAAGAAGGGAATTTGTGGTGAGACGCCTATTCTCTTGCGTGGCATCTATCTTCTGTGGAAAGGAAGAAAAGTTCGAATCCCTCCGTTCAGGCGACGAGGGGACTGAAAATGTCAACTGGGCCTTTGAGAGGCGTCGGAATTCTCATCAAAAACGAATTACTCATACGACTGAGTAAACCGTTGACTATTGGATTTTGTGGAGCTACAATGGGCATATGGCTGAAATGACATACGTCCGTCAGCACCTGTTCGATGCTCTTTGGAGCGCGCTTACCGGTGAGCCAAGGCTTCTTCAGGTCGTAACGGGCCCCCGGCAGGTTGGAAAAACGACTATCGCGCTTCAGGCCCAGGAGCGTTGGCAGGGGCAGAAAATCTACGAAACCGCAGATCAGCCCCATACGCCGGGCTCTGAATGGATTTCCGATCACTGGAAAAAGGCCCGCGAACTTCCTTTGAAGGCTGGTGAGGATACGCTGCTGATCCTCGATGAGGTCCAGAAAATTCCGCACTGGAGCGAGGCGGTCAAGGTCCTTGTTGATGAAGATCGCCGGAAGCGGACTCGCTTGCGAGTCGTCCTCCTAGGCTCGTCGGCGTTGCTCGTTCAGCGCGGCTTGACGGAAAGCCTTGCGGGCCGCTTCGAACTTCATCGGCATATGCAGTGGTCATTTTTGGAGTGTCGGGATTGCTTCGGCTTGACGCTCGATGAGTTCTTCGTTTTCGGGGGATATCCTGGGGCGCTTGAACTCAGGAAGGACCCCGTGCGGTGGTCGAGATTTATAAGGGATTCTCTCATCGAAACGGTTATCGGCAAGGATGTTCTTTTGATGTCGCCCGTTCAAAAACCGGCTCTTCTTCGACAGGCCTTCGGCATGGCCTGCGCTCATCCGGCTGAAATCATGAGCTACCAGAAGATGCTCGGCCAGCTGAGCGATGCCGGCAACACGGTCACGATAGCGCATTATTTCCACCTTCTCTCCGCTGCCTACCTGATGGCGCCGCTGCAAAGGTGGAGCGGCAGCCGCATCCGGCAGAGGGGATCCATTCCTAAGATCGTTCTCAGAGACAACAGCTTAGTGACCGCCCTGACTCCAGCCATAATCAAAAACGGGCGGGTCGATCCGGCCTGGAAGGGCCGCCTTGTCGAGAACGCTGTTGGCGCCGCATTGGTGGCGATGGCAGAGCGGGAGGGTGGGGAGGTCTTCTACTGGCGCGATCGTCAGGATGAGGTCGACTTTATTCTTAAGCGCGGACAAGAACTTGTTGCCATTGAGGTTAAATCCGGCAAAGAAGCCGGTTTGCCTGATGGGCTGAAGGCCTTCAGCCATCGCAATAAACAAGCGAGGCTCGTTATGATCACGCGCGAGGTTGCGGCAAGTAATGTTGAGGGGATCAGCCTTGAAGACTTCCTGGTCAAGGCAAAGATATGAATGGCAAGAAATTGAGAATATTCCTTTACGGAATCCTGATTGCCGTTTCGGCTACCGCCACGACGTACTACACGCTCCCTGTCCACCGCATCGGCATGCACTCCGAACTCATCATGCTGGGGGACCTCAACGGCGACCATGCCTGGGACGAAAAGGACGTCGTCCTGCTTCACCGCTTCCTTGCCAATCCCTATGCACGGCCCCGCCTCGAGGCTCTGAAGGTGGACGCCAATCGCAACGGCTTTATCGACGATGAGGATATCCGCATTCTGGAAAGGCTGTACGCGGTCGGCGACCCTTACAAAGCCCGTACGGATGCCATCGTGACCAGACTTTCGTTCCCCTATCCCAGGGAATTCTTCTTGTACCTTCCCTCCTCGGAATACACGCAGCGCCCCACCATGATCCTCGACCATCCTGCGCTCGTGAGATCGCCGTTGCCATTCTTGCGCACGATGGCGCGCGAGCCGCGCACTCTCTATCGGGATCGGCTGCAGGCCGAGGTCTATGACGAAGGACTGCGTTTCTCCATCGCCTACGGCCTACGTCGCGCGAATTTGCTGCCGGTCGAGCGTGAATACGTGCTGCGCAAACTTAAGCGTTGTGAGGCGCTATGGTCCGAACACGACCTCTTCCCGCTCCTCATGATGCTCATTGAGTTGAGCGAGGACGCCGAAACTCTGACGGTGAAAGGGCAAACACATTTCGTGGCGGGGACTCTCATCTTCCGCGACCACCTGCGGGAACTTCAGGAGTCCCCGCTCTACCGGGAGTATTCCGCAGGGAGGCAGCCGACCAGCGCGGTCTTCCGGAAGATGTCGGACCTGCTTCGTCGTGACCTCGGACTAGAGATGAATCTTGAGACGTTGGCCCCACCGCGCGACATGCTTAAGCTCCGGAACTATTCGGACCGTGCTGTGTGGCAATACTTCAAGTCCACGACAACGCGCCAGGATTTTATGAAGCTCTCGCTTTTTGCGCAGCACGACCGGCGCTACCTGCGGGCGGTGGCGCGCACGACTCCGAAGCATGCCGACATGCCTCTAGAGAACCACAATCTCCCGATGGTCCTGCTTTACCGCGAGGCGATGCGCATCAAGCCCGGCGACAAGCGCGCCGCCGTCGGCCTGCTTGATGAGGCCGTCCGCATCCCGTTCGCATGGGTAAAGAGCATTCCTCGCACTCAGCTCCCATCCTCCATTGCGCTGGAGAACTTTCTCCTGCCGGGCAACAAGGAGGACGGACCTGACAAGAGCCGCCACTGGAACGTATTCGGCGGGATCGCCATCTATAAGTCGCCCGAGGAGTCGGTCCGACTCGCGCTCGCCCGTGAGGTTAAGGACTATCGCGAAGAAGGTCGAAATCCGGCTGTGATGTCAGAGTTCATCCGCGACACGATGGCGAACCTCAACGGAGTCTACCACATCATGACGATTAATCCTCACCTGCTCTACGGCCTGCCGGCCGATGAGTAGTAGAGGACCGGCGGGCGAGGAAAGTTCGAATCCCGCCTTTCCCTAAGACGACGGGACCAAAATAATAACCGCTGTCCCTGACCCGCGATAAAAACGAGGCTGGAACAGCGGTTGCCGAATTAGAGCAAAACTGGCGGCGACGTAGGCATTAAGACCCTTGGCGCAAGACGCCGCCGCTCCCTATAATCCCAGGATTGCCATGCCCCGGAGCTTGAGACACGCCGTTTGCGTCATCCTCCCGCTGTTGGCCGCGGGCCCGGCGGCGGCGACCTCGGTGGAGGCGGACCTCCTGACTCCCGGCGCCGTCGACGCTCTCGATTTCGACGGCGGACTGCGACGCCCGCCGGGCGTGGAAGTCCCGACGTCGCCCGGCCAAACCGAATCCGCGCGCCCGGCATCCGCCGTGACGGAGGAGCCTCGGTTGCTCCGCGCTCTCCTCTCCCGAGTCACGCTCTACCGGAACTCGGACCCCCGGGCCGCCGCCGCGCTCCAAGAGGCCCTGCGCGACATCCTCCGGACCAGGACCGGCCGGCAAGCCGCGGAGGATTTCGTGGACGAGGGAGCCTCCTGCGACATCCGCTTCGACAAGCTCGACGGCTCGCTTATCACGGTCAACGGCGTCAGGGTGGTGTCCGGGGTGCTGGGCGAGACCCGGTCCAATGGGCGGTCCCTCGATGGGCGGTCCGTCGTCGCGCTCAACAGCCTTTTCCTCGACGCCGACCCGCCCTTCGCCGCCCAAAATATGGCGGAGACCATCGCCCATGAGATGTTCGGACACGCCCTCGAACACCAGAGGGCCGCCCGCGACAACTTCCCCGCGTGGATGCTCAACCTCTACCGCGGCGACGAGGCCAACGCCCGCCTGATCGGCTGGCTGGTCCTCAGCGAACTCGGCGCCCCTTTAAGCGACGGCGACATGTGGAGCTACCTGCAGGATCCCGAGCGCTTCCACGATAGAAGCGCTCTCATCGACCCTTATTACGCCCAGTCCTTGAGCCCCGCCGAGATGGGCGATCCGCTCCCGGTGCTGAGGTCCCGCCTAGAAGAGACGCGCCGCCGCCGCGAGCGGCTCGACGACGAAGCCGTCAAGATGCGCAAGTGGCGCATCATCATCGAACATCTCACGGCCGGCCACGGCATGGAACGCCGCCGATTCGCCTCGATCAGCGAAGACATCGAGAACTTCCTGGAGCGGGAACTCCCCCGACTGATGACGTATTCCCACAAGGTCGAGGATTCTCTCCAAAATCGCATCGATTTCCTCGACACCGAGCCCGGCCTCGAGCAGCTGTGGCAACTCTCCCAATCCTCGCGCTCCGAGTACCTCCGGTCCTGCGAGGAGCGTATCTCGCGCTACCGCGCGCGCCTCGGGATGCAGACGCAGGGCCGCAAGCCCGAGACCCGGACTCCGCCCCCGCCCGATCAGATCGATGAAGACGGCCTGGAGACGCTCTACCAGGACGACCTGCGAGACAACCCTCGCCACTGGGGCCGCTGATGAGAACGCTAGGCCTGGCCTGCCTCCTCGCGCCTGCGGCCCTGGCCGGAGCGGCCAAGGAGCCCCCCATGAAGACCTCCCCCCCCTCAGAAATCGTCGCCGGCCTCATCCAGGTCGAGACCCCGCCGGGCTGGCGCCGGACGACCTATTCCAACGCGGCGGGCGCCGACCTCGTCGTGGCCTTCGAGCGGGGCGCAGACCGCCTGGTCGTCCGGGTCTTCGGGGCGAAGGGTTCCTTTTACAAGACCCCCGCGGATTTCCTCGCCGGACCGGCCGCGACCACGATGGGGCGCGAGGCGCAAAAACGGGGCGCGGCGCCGGTCGCCGGACGGCCCTTGGCGCTGTACCGCCGCCGTTTCCCTCTCGCGCAAGGCGGTCCGCATGAGTCCTCCTCGGCGAGGCCGCGGATGGGCGCCGAGTCGTTCTGCGTCCTTGCGCCCTTCAAAGACGGGCGGTTCATCGTGCTCTCCCACCAGCGGGAAAGCCCCGTCGCGGACCCCGAGAGGCTCGGGGAGATCGCCTGGGAGGCCTTCCTGCGCGGCGCGCGCCTCCTGCCGGTCAAGACGAATATAGGTCGAAAGCCCTAAGTTTTCTCCAGGCCTGCGGGCGCCGTTACTGCCGCGACAATCTCAAAAAACCTCAAGTTGCGCCCCACGGGGGCTCTTTGCCGATGACTTCGAGGATATGAGGCATCGGGGCGAACGCGGAGGGGTCGTGGCCGGTCGCCAGTCGAATTCTCTTAAAACCCCGGCGGTTGATCTCAAGGGCCACGACCTCGCCTTTAACCCCGTCGGCGAGGTTGGAGTCGATGTAGACGGGAGTGTCCGTGGAGATGGCGCCCGCGTCCAGTTCGGCTAAAAAGGACGCCGCGTCCGCGTACGTCTTGAAGGACTTCCCCTCCCGTTTGGCTGCCATGCTCCAGTTCATCCGCACCAGCGCATCATCGTCGATGAGCACCGCATCGAGCCTAGCGCCCTTCTCGTCCGGCGCGGCCGCAGGCGGGGCCTTCGCCGCTTGTACTCGGATGGGAACGAAACCAGCCAGGCCTTTGGGAATCATGCGGGCTCTGAGCCTCCGACAGCCCTCCAGCACCTCCGACTCCTCGTAGCGGCTCGTCACCAGCACCACACGCTCCCCGAGCCCCAGTTCCTCGGCTAAAGCAAGGCCCGTCTCCCGATGTCCCAACAACTCGTAATCGAAAAGATAGAGCGCCTCTCGCGCCGCGGCCGCCTCGTTCTTGACCCAGTCCCGTATCTCATCCGGCGTCGAAACGTGGACGACGGGGACTCCTTGCGCGCCCGCCCTCAGTGCGTCAAGCCTCCCCTGCCAGACTTGGTGTATGCTCTCGTCGTCATCGAGGATCACCACGGCCTTGCCTGGCGCAAGCAAGAGCTCCGGCACGAACCACCCCGGCGCCGGAGCCAAGGGCAGGGCCAAAATCGCCGTCGTGCCCTTGCCGACCTCGGAGGAAAGCTCCAGGCTCCCGCCCCAGGACTCGGCACTGCTGCGGGCATGGTACAGTCCAAGACCCGAGCCCCCGACCTTGCCGTGGGTCTCCCCTCGGCGCCCCAGTTTGGCCAGCACCTCGGGTGGGATACCCTTGCCGTTGTCCTGCACGCTGACCAGGGCGCGGCCTTCGCGGGCGCTCAGGCTCACGCTCACCGCGCCCGCGCCTTCGCCGAAGGCCTCGACCGCGTTGTTGACGAGGTTGGAGAGCAGACGCTTGAACTCCACGGGCTGCACCGCGGCAAAAAGCCCGTAGGATGAGGCGTCGAGCCTGGGCTCGATGTCGACGCGGGAATGGGACCTAAACTGGAGGCGCTTCTCGCTGACGACGGGGTCGATCAGGCTGGAGAGGAGTCGCGGGGATGCCGCCTCGGGCGCGACGGAAGCGGCGGATGGGCTCCCGGCCCCGGCAACTCGGGCGCGCCGACGGTCCAAGAGATTGTTGGCGATGTCGCGGATGCGGCCGACGGCGGCGCGAATCAGGATGCGCTTGTCTTCCGGAAGCTGGGCGATAGCCCCGGAAACGATTTCCAGGGCCGCCAAGGGAGAGCGGATATCGTGGGCAACCTGGGCGGCGATCTGCTCGATCGCGGATTCCTTTTCGACTTTCATGCGAGAGGCGGCCAGCTCCAAGTTCAATATCCGGTGATGCCAGGACAGCGCCAGCCATGAAAAAAGCACGATGAGGACAAGGATGAGTCCTCCGGATGAGGCCAGCAGGCGGCTCTTAAACAGATCCAGTTCGGGTGGAAGGTCGGAGCTGAAATACAGTGCGACGCAATCAAAACCGGAGATTCTGGCGGGCAGGATCGTCCACACGTCCACGCCTCCGCCGGAGCGCCGCGCGACCCGCTTCCGTTCTTTGCAACGGAACGTCCGGGAAAGGGCTTCATCGAGGCCGTTCGCTTCCGGGGTTTGGAATAGGACGCTTGCGGCCGCATCGCGGATGGCAAATATTCTCGCCGATCTCAGTTGCCCCTCACGCTTCAGCCTCAAAACGGTCGCGCCGAGCTTGAACAGGTTGCCTTCGGCCAAGTCTCCAGCCAAGGCGGCAACGACGGTCTTTTCCGTCGAAGCGGCCCGGGCGCTCTCTGCCTCAGTCCACAGCCGGGAAGTCGCGCCGTAGAACGTCGCCGCGATGAGACAGACGCCCAGCAGCCATGAGAGGAGAAGCCTGGGGTCCTTCAGCGGGGCGAGACGCATTGGTCTAGGGGTTCCAACTGACGGCTCTAAACTCGATGGGATCGGCGAAGATGTTGAGATGGGAGAGGTCCACGCCGCGGTTATGGATGTAAAGCAGGTTCGAATGCGCGAAGGTGATGATTGCCGCTTCCTCGAAAACCGAGCGGTTGATCTCTTCCACGAGGCGCGACCTCTTGGATGAGTCTTGTTCCCGCTCGGCTTTTTCAATCAGCCCCGCAACAGCGCCTGAAGGGTCCGGGATCATGGCGCCGATTTTGCTCATGAACATCATCCGCAGGTCGGCGTAGGGATTGTTGACGAGGATGCCCGTCCCACGGATGATGACGTCGAAGTCCCCTCGTCTCATGCGGTTGAAGGGCTCGAACCGGTCGGGATATCGTTTGACCCTCGGCACAAGGCCGTGCGCTTTGAGAGAGGACACCACGCTGTCCTCGATCGCCTCCTGGGTTTCCCGCTCCGCAGCCAGAGGAAAAAATAGGACGTCGACCGGCTCCCCCGATGCTTTTGCAACCTGTCCGGGCCGCGGCACATCGAGGTGGGCGTACCCGACGCCCCCCTTCGGGATGAACGATGGGTCCACTTCGATCCCGGACGACGCATAGCGCGCGTCGGATTTCAGCGCGCGCAGGAATGAGTCGCGCAGCGACTGTCTCAGGGCTTTGCTCTTGAATGGTCTCCGAGACGCGTTGAGATGCATGAAGTGCATGCGCACGGGAGGCTCAGCCACCATCTTCAAACCGGAATCACCGATCTCCCGGAGAGACCGGCGACTGATGGCGAAACTGTGCTCGACGGTCAGGTCTCCACGACCGTCCCGAAGCGCCTGGACGACGTTATCGTCGCGTTCCACCGGGGCATTGATTTCCACGGTTTCCGGCGCGTTGACGGCGGCCGGAAATATGTTCCGGGACCGCAGAACGACCCTGTTCGGGGAACGTTCGATGATCCGGTATTGCCCCGAAGCGGAATGACAGAAGGGGTCCTTCCAAAGCCCCTGATGATCGAAGCACTTCGGATTGGCGATGCCGTATATCGGTTGGCCGATGGCCTCG
The DNA here is from genome assembly GCA_001799675.1 of Elusimicrobia bacterium GWA2_66_18. GTDB lineage: Bacteria > Elusimicrobiota > Elusimicrobia > UBA1565 > UBA9628 > GWA2-66-18. Next base: position 61,820 of record MGTX01000032.1, on the reverse strand, counting down.
AACAGGTCCACGGGCCGTCGATCGAAATGGAAATAAAGGCTGTCTTGATCGGCATGGAGGCTCTGGAGAGGCGCTTTGAAATCCTTCCATCCCGCGATCTCGGGGAGGAGCGCGTTAAGGGCGAGTTTTTCGCCGCGGGTCAGCCAGAGGATGCGTCGGAAATTCGCCAAGACCACCTTCGGCGTGATGGGATCTCCGTCGTCAAAGACAAGTCCTTTCCGTATTCGGAACGTCCAGTTCTTCCCGGTTTGATCGACTCGCCAGTCTTCCGCGACCAACCCCTGCGCCTTGCCATCGAGAAATTCGGAGACAAGAGGCGCGTAGATGTTGCGCGCGACCTGCATGACCGGCGGCGTGTCCGCCTCGAAGGTGTCAAGGGTTCGGATCGGCCACCAAAACCAATACCGCAGGGGCGGCTGCTGCATTTCTGATTCTCCTTTGGAGTTTGCTGGCCCGCCAAAAAATAACGCCAAAACCAGCGTCAAGACGAAGATTCTTCTCATTGGCCGGCGATCAAATAATGAAGCGGTCGATCCCGCCACATGTGATGGGCTTGGAGTCCGCGACGAGCACTCGGTGCACCCGGATCTCGGGTTCCCAGGGCCCGGGCAGGTGTTTTGAGAACATGATCGGGGGTGTCGGACGAGGTACGGATGTCCGCGATAAGAGCAGACGCTCCTTGACGGAGGCTCCCGCCAGGGCGCTCGTTGAGAAATGCAGCAGGCGCTGCTCCGTTATGTCGAGTTGCCGCAGGGGCGCCTTCCCCTTCAGATTCGCGGCGGCGCGAGCGTGGATGTACGCTTCCAGCGAGGCGCGCATCGTCGTCGCCGCCAAGTCATCCCCGCACGCCGATCCTGGAACGACCCCGCCGGCATCGTTGGTGAAAATGGCGAGACAGAAGGAGATGGTTCCCGCGCGCAGAGCCTTCGGCGACTGGTCCTGGAGCGCGGCCACATAACAGCTTACGCGTCCCTTGAATTGCCCAAAGAGGCTGACGGCGTCCTGGGGCGGCGTGACCTCGTTAAACGAGATATTCCCTTCGTCCCAGAAGCGATTCAACGCCCACCGCTCAAGGGCCTCATGGTACGCATGTCGTATCAGTGGACGAGACCCCATTGCAGCAGGGAGGGCGGCGAATCCGTTGGTGGTGGGATCCGATTCAAAGCCGATCTCCTCGGGATGGGAGATCGCGTAATACCGGAAAGCCCACCTTTCAATGGCCTCCGTTACGGCTTTGCACTGGCTTTCTTCCTTGTCAGTTGACCAGCCGCCGCCGCCGAACAGAAGTACGCCGCACTTGCGGGTAGGGTCCTGCCATCGCGGATGCAGCTTCGCGGTGGAATACCAGAGTCTCCTGCGCCAAGAACTGGGATAGGGCGCCGAGGTGATGGCCACTATGGGGCCGCTTCGGGGGCTAATGAACCGCAGGAGTTCGGTTGTTGACACGGAAATTGATTGCGAATCCAGTGTACAATATACAACGGTTGGACTGGATTGCGCTGGGGGTGCTATGAAAAAGATATTCGCGTTGGCCGGATGCATGTATAGCCTGATCATCTTCAGTTTCCACAATACGGTTTTTGACCGGGCAGGTTGTGCGAGGACGGTCTTCCAGGAAGACCAATCAGGCATCAGCAACTGGTAGTTGGATCGTTGCCGGGTTCCTGGCGACGGAGTTGCCGCGAGGAATCAAAACGGCGCGCCCATTCGACGCGGCAGGCGCCGATCTTGTCGAGGCCTATCGCGCTTCGCACAACGAGGGTCCGCACCTGACCATCGCAGACCGCGAGCTGGGCAGCTTCGTCGGGCTGGAATTCAGCACCCCCCGTGTGCGGGTATTTTTTGAGTCGTTATTTAAGAGCCTGTCGCACAAACCCCTCCTGATTTGAGAAAATCCTCGTACGCGCGCGCGTGTGCGCGTGCGCGTACGGAGCAAGCGAGAGAATGGGCTACAACTTCAAGAACGTGGACCGCGAGACGGCGTACTTGCTGCCGCCGAACATGCGCGAGTGGCTGCCCGCGAACCATCTGGCATGGTTCATCGTTGATGCCGTGGAGTCGTTGGGCCTGAAGAAGTTTTACTTGGCGTATCGTAGCGGCGGCTGAGGGCGCGCGGCGTACGAGCCGAAGATGATGACAGCGCTGCTGTTGTACTCGTACTGCCTTGGGGAGCAGTCTTCCCGGGAGATCGAGAAGGCGTGCGAGGTGGACGTGGCCTTTCGGGTGGTGGCTGGTAATGGGCGTCCGGACCACGCGACGATCTGCCGGTTCCGTGCGGAGCACGACGGCGCGTTGAAGGGGCTGTTTCTGGAGGTCTTGCGGTTGTGCCGGGAAGGGGACCCTGTGAAGGCGGGAGCGATCTCGCTTGACGGAACGAAGATGAAGGCGAACGCGGCTCTCTCGGCGAACCGAGACTACGAGCATTTGAAGAAGGACGTGGATCACTGATTCGAGGAGGCGAAGGCCCGGGACGCAGCGGAGGACAAGACGTCCGGGGATGCGACGGGTTCTCACGGCGAGGCGTGAAGGCAGCCGACAGCGAATGGTCGCTGCTGTGCACGACGCACAACTTGCTCAAGCTTTGGAGGAGCGGGAAGGCGAAGATACGGCGGATTTCGGAGCGTTTTTCTCTCGGGACGCCGACTTTCGCCCCGGTCTATGCGTGAACGACCCCGTGCCGACAGATTTTTATGGCCTCAGACGGTTTGTGCAACAGGCTCAAGCCTGCGCTTTAAGCGCTCTCTTCACCTGGTCCCCCTTAAGCACTCCACCTATTTGTTCGGGCCCCGCATGACCGGAAAACATTTCACGGAAAACATTTCTCTTGCGGGCGCTGCAGGCGGCTTTGTACGCTGATTGGGAGACCTTCCTGCGCGGCGCGCGCCTCCTGCCGGTCAAGACGAATATAGGTCGAAAGTCCTAAACTTTACATAGGCCTTCGGGGACTTGCGCGAATCGCCCCCCGGAGCTATTCTTCTCCCATGAGACACCCCCTCTCCCTTCTCGCCCTCGCCGTCGCCCTCGCCGTCCCCGCCCTGCCGGCGGATCATAAGGCGACCGCGAAATCGCGCCCAACGAGCCTCCCAACATGGGAAACGGTTGGAGAATCCACATGGTCCTGGCGCGCAATCTCCTTTGAGGATGAGACCGGCAAGGCGCATCCGCTCTGGTGTCGCAGGGACGAGTGCGCATGGAACAAGAAGTCGACACGACCGGTCAATCTCTACGTCCTCCAGCGTGAAAAAACCGAATACTACGACTACCGCAAAGATCCAGAAGACCTTCCTGTGAAGTCCGCGAAAGCTTATTACACGACGTTCTTGTCGATGTATAAACTCGATGTCAGCCAAACGCCTCACCGGGCCGTCATCCCCGGCGCCTCGCTCGCCTTCGACATCCATGACGTCGAATCGCGGCTGCCGGAGGGCTACATCATGATCGTCCCTCCGCCGACGCAGGTCGCCGAAGACCGGCCGGCGGCCGATAAGGCCCTGAGCGAAGACGAGCTGGCCGCCCTCGACAATATTAAGGACCCCGCCGGCAAAACGCAAAAAGAAAACTACCAGGCCGAAATCAAAGGGCGCCGGTCCAATCCCATTCTGCGCCGCGCCGCCGCCAAGTACCGCGGCCTGGTCCCGACGCCGAACGCTCCCGCGGGAACGGGCGCGTTGACGTCCGACGAACTTGCCAAGCTCCCCCCCGATGAAGCCTCCCAGTATATTAAGGACGTCCTCGCCGCCGCCGGCGATCCGGACAAGCTCGCCGACGCCTATAAGGCCTCGCGCGACAAGATCGCGGCGGCCGCAGCCAAGAAGCCCGACTCTTCATCCAATGCCGTCGTGACCCTAGATCTCAAGGAACTCGATAAGAGCGAGGAAAATAATCTGATGAAGGGCGAACGGAAGACCTACAAACTAAACCTCAAACAAGCCCGGAAGAAGAAGGACCCCGCGGGGATCGCGGCCGTCATCGCCGAATACCGCCAAAAGGCCCGCGCCAGAGCGCTGGAAAAGACCCCGACGACCGTGGCTGAGTTCACGGCTCTTACCCCGGCACAGAAGGGCAAGTTTTGCGACGACCTGGGCAGCGCCTCCAACGACGGCTTCCTCGGCGGCTACCAAGTGGTCGCGCCCGCCAAAACACAGGTTGAAAAGGCAGCCGACAGTGATGATTCCGCAACTGGAATCTTTTCCGGCAATCTGCCTCATAACAACACCGTCGCCGCCGCCCCTCTGCCTCGGATCGCCAAGACCGAGGTCGACAAGCTGCGCCAAGCCTGCGCTGATTTCCTGGCCGACAAGCCCCGAAGCCAATCGAAGACGAACCTCAAGGCAAGCATCCCCCCCGACCCCACCAAGCCCGGTTCCGATACCGAGGGCGGCAAGAAGGACGAGAAGAAAGACCCGAACAAATGGCTGGCCGTCAAGACCGGCGCGGTCGGAGCCATCCCCGGGGCGCTGGTCGGAACTTTCTTCGGGCCCGTCGGCATCCTCGTCGGAGCCGCGATCGGCTTCGCTCTGTTCTGGGGCGTCAGCAAGCTCACGAAGGATTGATCGGCGCCTTTTTCTCGGGGTCCTTCAGCCCCCAGGCGAGCAGGACGGCCCCCACGGTGATGCAGGAGTCGGCGGCGTTGAAGACCGGCCAGTGGTGCAGGAAGAGGAAGTCGACGACGTAGCCGTAGAAGAGCCGGTCGTAAAGATTTCCCAGCGCCCCGGCCAAGACCAAGGTCCCTCCCGCCTGAAGACAAAAGTCGTCCTTGGGCCAGCGGCGCAGGATCCTGACGAGGACCGCGATCATGACGACGGAAATCGCGATAAAGGCGCCGTTGGCGCCCCGGCCCATGCCGAAGGCGGCGCCCGTGTTCTCCACGTAGGAGAACTCGAAGAAGGGGAGGACCGGGATCGGTCCGCGCACGCGCAGGTCGCGCATCGCCCAGAGCTTCGTCGCCCGGTCGACGGCGAGAAGCGCTAGGACAGTTGCCGGGCGCAGCGAGCGCATAGCTCAGGTTGAGACGGCTGCGAGCCGATGTCCGGCCGCCAGCGCCAGCAACGCGGGCACTTCGCCCCGGACGCCCGGGACACGTCGACGGCCAGCGCGTCGCCGGTGGTCTCCATCGAGACCTCTGAGACGATCAGGAACTCGGGAAGGTCCAATCTTTCGAGCGGGGCGAGGGCCCGCGCGGGGCCCTTCAAGACCACCCGGGCCTGCAGCGAGGAGCCGATGACCTTCGCGGCCCGCGCCTCCTCGAGCGCCTTCTGCACGATGGAGCGCGCGCCCGCGACGGCATCCCAGCGTCCCGCCATGGCGGCGTCGGTCCAGCGCGCGTCCGTATCCGGAAGGTCCCAGAGGAAGACGCTCGGCGCCGGCGGCGCCGCCTGGAAGCGCCATGCCTCCTCGGCCGTAAAAGAAAGGATGGGAGAAAGGAGCGCGCACAGGCGCCGCAGGACCTCGGCCATGACCGTCTGCGTCGCCAGACGCTCGGGGGCGTCGGCGCGGAAGGTGTAGAGGCGGTCCTTGGTCGCGTCGAGATAGAAGGCGGAGAGGTCGAAAGCGCAGAAGTCCGCCAAGCGCCGCGCCGCGGCGCGGTAGCGGTAGTTCCGGTAATCCTCCAGAGTCTCGCCCTGGAGCGCCGCGAGCCGGTGCAGCATCAAGCGTTCCAGCTCCGGGAGATCCTCGAAAGGAACGGCCCGCGCGGGATCGAAGTCGCAGAGGCTGCCCAAGAGGTAGCGCAGCGTGTTGCGCACGCGCCGGTAGGAGTCGGCCGGCCCCTCCAGAAGCTTGTCGGAAATGCGCACGTCGTCGTTGTAATCGGACAAAGCCGCCCACAGGCGCAGGACGTCGGCGCCCCACTTGGAGATGACCTCCTGCGGAGCGACGACGTTGCCGGAAGACTTGTGCATGGCCCGGCCCTTCTCGTCCAAGACGAAGCCGTGGGTCAGAACGGCCTTGTAGGGCGCGCGCCCGCGCAGGGCCGTGGACATGACGAGCGAACTCTGGAACCAGCCGCGATGCTGGTCGGAGCCCTCGAGATAGAGGTCTGCGACCGCGTCCGGGCCCAGCACACTCAGCCAGGACACGCCCGAGTCGAGCCAGACGTCCAGGATGTCCGACTCGCGGCGAAATCCATCCGTCAGATCCGGGTGAAGCGGCAAGAACGGCCAATCGGAGGGCTTGAGGATCTCCCCCCAACGCTCAAACCAAAAATCCGTTCCATGGGAAGACGCGTGACGCTCGATGGCCTGGAGGACGGCGTCATCGGTCACCGGAGCGCCGGTCTTGATCGAATAGAGGACCGTGATCGGAACGCCCCACACCCGCTGACGCGAGAGGCACCAGTCCGGGCGGTTCTGGACCATCGCCGCGATGCGGCTGCGGCCCTCGGCCGGGACCCACTGCGTCGAATCGATCTGGGAGAGCAGCCGCTCGCGCAGGCCGTCCGTCAGGCGCAGAAACCACTGCTCCGTCGTGCGCGAGACGACCGGGTTCTTGCAGCGCCAGCAGTGCGGATAGGAATGCCGGATATCCTGCCGAGCGAGGAGCAGCCCCCTCTCCGCCAGGTCCGCGATGATCTCGGGGTTCCCTTCCTTAAAGATGTGCTTGCCGGTCCAGCGCGGGGCCTTGTCCGTGAATCGCCCGGAGGCGTCGACGGGGTTGCAGATTTCGAGCCCTTCGCGCTTTCCCGTGTTGAAGTCGTCCTCGCCGTGTCCGGGCGCCGTGTGCACCAGGCCGGTTCCGTCCTCGGCGGTCACATAATCGGCGCTCACGCACCGGCCGGGCGCCGCGCCGTCCGCGGAATACGGCAGGCGATAGGAGCACAAGGAGACGATCTCGCTGCCCTTCCACGTGTGGAGCACCCGGTAGGAACGGAGATGCGGCGTCTTGAGCAGCTCCATCACCGCATCGAGACGCGCCCGTGCCACGATGAGCCTGCGCGCGCTCCCATCCGCGAATTCGGCTCGAACCAGCGCGTAGTCGAGCAGCGGATGAAAAGCGACCGCCCTATTGGCGGGAAGCGTCCAAGGAGTCGTCGTCCAAATCAAGAGTTCCGCGTCCTTCAACTCCGGAACCGACGCGTCGACGACGGGCAGGGCGACATAGACGGACGGCGAGGTCTTGTCTTGATACTCCACCTCGGCCTCGGCGAGAGCGGTCTCGCAAGTCACGCACCATTGCACGGGCTTGAGTCCCCGGTAGACGTGGCCATTCAAGACGAGCAGGCGCAAGGCGCGCAGGATGTCGGCCTCGTAGGCCCGGTCCATCGTCTTGTAGGGCGCGTTCCAATCCCCCAGGACGCCCAAACGCTTGAACTCGTCGCGCTGGAGGCCGATGAAGCGCTCGGCGAAGGCGGCCGCGTCCCGGCGGAATCGAGGGATGTCGGTCACGCCCCGCTTGCTCATCTTCATTTCCTTGAGGAGCGCGGTCTCGATGGGCAGGCCGTGGCAGTCCCAGCCGGGGACGAACGGGGCCGCGCAGCCCATGAGGGCTCGGGCCTTCACGGTCATGTCCTTCAAGATCTTATTGAGGGCGTGGCCGATGTGAATGTGGCCGTTGGCGTAAGGCGGGCCGTCGTGGAGGAGGAAGGAGGGACGGCCCTTCCGGCGCTCCTGGATAAGCGCGTACAAGCCCATGTCCTCCCAGAACTTGAGAAGCTCGGGCTCGCGCTTGGCGAGATCCCCCTTCATGGGGAAGTCGGTCTTGGGCAGGCGGACGGTCGCCGACCAGTCTGTTCTTGCCTCCATGGGCGCGATTCTATCAATTTGATAGGATGCCGGCATGGAGACTTTCATCGCCGTCTGCCTCGGACTCATCGTTCTCGAGCTCGCCGCCATGATCGCCGTGTTCGCGGTCGCGATGCTCAAGGTCAAGGCCGCCGCCTCAGCCGTCGAAACGGCCGCCTACCGCGTAGACCAGGAGGTCCTCTCCTTCGGCCAGTCGCTGAGATCCGGCTGGGGCTCGGCCTTCAAGACCCTCTTCAGCGCGGGCCTCCAGCTCTTCCGCTGCGGCTGACGGCGATGGGTCCGCTCAGATCCCTCAAGCACTGGTTCATCGATCCCCAGTTCTCGCGCAAGAAGAATTTCCTGCGCTCCCTGGACATCTTCAAGGATCTCAAGGAAAGGGAGTTCGGCCATCTCGTGCAGTCCCTGCACTCGCGAACCTACCGCGAAGGCGAGGTCATCTTCGTGGAGGGAGACATCGGCCGGGCCCTCTTCCTCCTCGAAAGCGGCTCCGTGAGTCTGGCCCGCTCGGGGCCGGACGGCAAGCCGATCCCGCTCTACACCCTCAAGCCCGGCGACTTTTTCGGCGAGATGGCCCTGCTCGAGTCCCTGCCGCGCTCGGCCTCGGCCGCGGCCCTGGAGCCCTCCCGCGTTCATCTGCTCTACCGCTCCAAGCTCGACGCCTTGCTCCAGGCCGAGCCCCGCATCGGCGTGACCATCATGAGCCATCTGGCGCGCCTGCTCTCGGCGCGCTTGCGGCGCGTCACGAGCGATCTGCGGCCCCTCCCCGCCAAGGATGACTGAGAACCGCCGGCCGTTCCCCTTGCTGAGCGTCGTCGTCACGGCGGTCGCGGCCCTCTACGCCGTCTACCGCGTCCGCGAGGTCCTGACCCCGTTCGTGCTGGCCGCGGCCTTCGCCTACGTGGTCAACCCGATCATCACCTCCTTCGAGGCGCACGGCGCGCGCCGCTCGATCTTAGTCGCAGGGGGTTACCTTCTGGCCGTGTGCCTGGGCGCGGCCTCCTACGCGGGCCTCAAGCCCCTGATCCGCGAGCAATTCGAGCGCCTGGGCGCCGACGCCCCCGTCTACCTCCGGCAGATCCAGAAGCTGGCGGACGTCCAGCAGGCCAAGCTCAGCCGCCGGCTCCCCCTGCCGCCCAAAGTCGCGCAGCGAGCCCTGGAATCCATGATGGGCACGGGACTCGAGAAGCTGCAGAATATCCCTTCGCATCTCTTCGGTCTGGTGCCCTTGTTCGCGCACGCCCTGCTCATCCCCTTCATCGGCTTCTTCTTCCTCTTAGACGGCCCTAATGGATTTGCAAGCCTCATCCAGGCCGTTCCCAGCCGCTATGTCGAGCAGGCCATCCACCTCACCAGCGAGATCGACACGGCCTTGGGCAATTACCTCAGAGGAATCATCATCGTGGCCCTGGCCATCACGGCGGCCTCTTTCGCCGGGCTTTTCCTGATGGGCGTGGACAACGCCGTCGCCATCGCGATCCTCTCGGGAGTAAGCTCCTTCGTGCCCTATTTGGGCGCCGTGATGGGAGCCGTGGTCGGCGGCGGCATGGCTCTCTATCAGTTCGGCTCGCTCTGGGCGGGGGTCAAAGTCGTCGTCCTCTTCGCGGGCATCCGCCTCGCCGACGAGATATTCCTTCAGCCGATCATCGCCAGGCACTCGGTCCACCTTCATCCGATGGTCTTTCTTCTCGCCCTGATCCTGGGCGGGGAGATGTTCGGCTTCATGGGCCTGGTCTTCGCCATCCCCGCGGCCTGCATCCTCAAGGCCCTGCTCAAGGTCAGTTGGTCATGGTACGCCAGCGAAACCGGCCTCGAAGCGCCCCGGGACCCGGGCGCCGGCGTTCCCTACACTTGACATATCCGTTAGATGGCTGCATTAAATATGAACCATAAACGCATTTTGCTCTTCGGTCTAGGAATCGCCGCATGGCTTCTTCCCGTACAATGCTTTGCTGATGACGGCGCGGTGGACATCGCGGGCGGATCTGCCCGTCTTATGGCCGAGCACCCTGCAATCTCGATGTCGGACGAATATGTCCTTATCACCATGCTGCCGGACAAGTACCGAGTGAAAGCGGAGTTCCATTTCTACAATGCCGGACCATCCACAACGGTTGCCGTAGGGTTCCCGGCCGATGGATGGGGACCAGAAGCGTCGGCGTCAGATGACTTCCTGTACTTTAAAACCTGGGTTAATGGGCAGATTGTCTCCACAAAAAATATTCCAAACTTCGTCGAAGGATACGTTGCACCCCTCGAAGAAGACATGAAAACTGGTACTTCCTACTATTTTAAAGTCAAATACGTCGATTTCCCCGCTCGCAGCACCACCACCTCCGTTGTTGAATATGAAGCCCCATACGGCCGCTCTTCCGATGGCGGATCGTGGGTCCCGTACGACTATGGGACTGGGGGATCATGGAAAGGCCCTATTGGAAAAGCATCGTTCGATATTCGATTTGATGAAGATTGGCTCGGACTCGGCGTCGTGTATAGCCGACAAGATGGACAAAAGGAAGATTTGTCCTCGCCGCGTCACCGCAGTCGTGGGCAGATTGTTTTCGACTTGAATGGCATCAATCCACTCAGCTCCGCGAGCCTGACGGTTTTCTTTCACCGGCGAGATGCCTGCCTTGCCCTGAGCAGCAATTCAGCCTATTGCGATATCATCACCAGCGCAGACGACATGGATTCGAATACCCAAACTCTAGCCCTGCTCAAGATCAAGCGGAATGCCGTTTTTGCTCGCCATGGGAGAGTCTTTAAGGATCCCGAGTTAAGACAATTCTTCCTCCGCAAAGAATGGTACGAACCGCAAAACGGGTTTGAATCAAGTTTGAGCGACATCGAGCGCGAGATGATTGCTCGAATACAGAAGAAGGAAAAGCGGATTGCCGAATCCAAGCCGTTGCCTGCTCCATTTTGAATGCCTTTTCGAAGGCGCAGTGGCAGTCGCTCCACACGATCAACATCATCGGGCGGCTCAATCATGGCACCTGACGGCGCGGGGCCGCGCGCGACCCGCCGAGGTCTATTGCGGCGCGCAGGGGCCGCGGCCCACGAACGGGGCCATAAGACCGCGCAGGTCGTCGGGCATGCGCGCGATGCGCCAGAGGTCGTCGACCAGGGCGTGGCGGGAATAGCCGCGCGCCACGACCTTGGCGCCCAACTCCCTGTCCAGCACGTCGCACTCGAAGACGACGCTGGCGCGCCCCAGTTCCGCGATCCAAGTGCGCACGGTGAGCAGGTCGTCGTAGCGGCTGGGAGCGAGGTACCGGCAGCGAGCCTCGACGGCCGGCAGGAAGAGCTTGCGCTGGATCTCGAGGTCGCGATAGCGCACGCCCAGGGAGCGGAGAAGCTCCGTGCGCCCCTGCTCGAAGTACCTCAGATAATTGGCGTAGTAGATGATCCCCATCTTGTCCGTGTCGGCATAGCTCACGCGCACCTGGAACTCGTGATAGCGGCGGTCGTCGTCCACGACGAGGATGGGGCGCGGCATCGCCGGAAGACTATCACTTTGTCCGACAATCCGTCCATATCAGGGCAGGACCGCGCAGGTCCCGCCGGGGCCGAGGAGGTAGCGGCGGCCCCTCCAGGAGATGGTCCGTCTCAGGCTCAGCGGCCAGAAGATCAGTCCTCCCAAGTCGGCGAGAAGGATGCGCCAGTACGCCGCGACCGGGATACGGTAGGACGCCAGCGCCCGGTCCTGGATCACGGCGATCGAGACGCGCGAGCCCAGGGCCGCCGCCAGCGCGGCCCCCGGAAGGACGAGGCTTCGCCCAGAGGCGGCGGCCAGCGCCAGCGCCGCGGCGGCCTGAAGCACGGGGTTGAACAAGGGCGCCAGAAGCCACGCCGTCGGGCAGCTCCAGAGCACGATGGTCGACCACTTGAGGATGTGGGCGAAGGCCTCCGCCGGGGATGTTCCCGTCTCGCGCACGAGGACCGGCTCGCTCAATAGTTCCTGGCGCAGGCCCGCTCGCCGCGCGGCCAGGCCCAAGCACAGGTCCTCGGCGATGACGTTCGAGAAGCGCTCGAGTCCCCCGATCTTCTCCAAGGCCTCGCGGGTGTAGCCCATGAAGGCTCCGGCGAAGGACCGTAATTGACCCCAGTCGGCGCTCAGCGCCGCCGGAACGCAGAAGCAGTGGTTGAAGGCGATCATGAACCACCAGCCGCCCACTCCCGAGGACTTCGCGTGGTAGGGCATGGCGTACACCGCGTCGACCCCCGCGCGGAAAGCGCGCGCCGCGTCGGACAGCAGGCCCCGCGTCAGGCGGGTGTCCGCGTCGCAGAAGAGGATGAAGCGGCTCCGGGCCCGGGGCAGGGCCTCGATCATGTTGTGGGCCTTGCCCATGCGCGCGCCGGCGGGGCCGGTGAGGACCACGGAGATGTCGCGGTCGGGGTGCGCCTCGCGGAAGGCCCGCGCCAGAGGATAGGCGGGATCGTCGGCGGTCTCAAGGGCGATGAGGACCTGGAGGGTCTTGAGCGGGTCGGACTCCACGATGGAGAGCAATCCCTCCTCCAGCATGTCGTCGAGGCCGCGCACCGGCTTGATGAGGGTCATGGCCAGGTCGCAGGGCTGCGCGGGGCCGCCGCGGAAGCGGCGCAGCGTCGAGCGCAGGCAGGCCCACAGCCCCGCCGTGCCCAACCAGCTCGCGACGCAAAGAGTGAAGATGATGAGCAAGTCTAGCACCTTAATACCAGGTCTTTTATCGCCGCAGGATTAGGCCTTTCGATCCAATCGTACGCGCCTGGATTGCGATAAAATCGCCGCATGAAAACCTTGTCCGCTCTGCTGGCCGGCTTATCGTTATTCATCTCCCCCCTCCAGGCGTCGGCGGGCAGCATCGCATCCGCAGCGCCCCCAGCTCTGCCGCGCGCCGTCGGGACCGGCATCTCGTTTCAACTCACGCCGCAGCAGATCACCCAGCGCTACACGTCGGCCAAGGCTCAGCTCGAGGCGGCGCTGCGGCTCGTCGTGGCCCTGCCGGCCGACCAACGGACCTTCGCCAACACGGTCAAAGCCATGGAGTCGGCCTCCGCGGACTTCTCCGACGCAGTGGAGCCGATGTCGATCTTGGGTTATGTGGCCGCGGACCCCTTGGTGCGCGAGGCCGCGCGCAGCCTCGAGGAGGAAGCGGGCCAGTATCAAGTGGCGCTTTGGGCGCGGCCCGAAATATACCGGGCTTTCAAGCAGTACGCCGACAAAAAAGAGACGCTGACCGGCGAGGATGCGCGGCTGCTCGAAGAGACGGAGCGCGGCTTCAAGAGCAGCGGCCACGCTCTTTCGGAGGCGGACCGAGCCAAGCTGTCGCAGATACGCCAGCGCCTGACGGTCCTCTCGACCCAGTTCGAGGCCAACATCGCCGACGATCAGGGCTTTATCGACATGCCGATCGAGGATCTCAAGGGCATGTCGGAGGACTATATCGCCTCCCTGAAGCGCACGCCCGAGGGCAAGCACCGCGTCACGCTGGCTTACCCGCATTACATCCCCTTCATGGACGGCGCTCACAGCGCCGAGATGCGCCGCCAGCTCTGGACCAAGTTCAATAACCGCGCCGCGAAGAAAAACCCGCCGCTGATGGTGGAGGCGCTGCGGCTGCGCGACGAGTCGGCGATACTCCTGGGATACCCCTCTTTTCCCGCGATGCAGCTCGAAAATCGCATGGCCAAGAGCCCCGGGCAGGTGATGGACTTCCTCAAGCGCCTCTACGCGATGGTGCGCGACCGCGGCCAAGCCGAGCTCAAGGCTATGCTGGAGGTCAAGCTCCAGGACGACCCGACGGCAAAGCGCCTGGAAGCTTGGGAAACGTCGTATTACGGCGAGAAGCTGCGCAAGGCGAAGTTTGCTTTCGATGAAGAGGAAGTGGCGAAGTATTTCCCCGTCGACAAGGTCGTCAGCGGGACGATGCGCGTCTATGAAAAGCTCTTCGGCGTGAAGTTCTCGGAGGTCCCGGCCGAGGGCGCCCACCATCCGGACGTGCGCTTGCTGCGCGTCGATGACGCGGCCGGCGGCGGGACGCTGGGCTATTTTTACCTCGATCTCCACCCGCGAGAGGGCAAGTACACGCATGCCGCCGTGGCCGGCCTCATCAAGGGACGCGAGCTTGAGAACGGCCGGTACCAAAGGCCCGTGGCGCTGATGATGGCCAACTTCCCGGAGGCCGTGCCCGGCAAGCCGGCCCTCATGCGCCACGAGGATGCCGTCACCTATATGCACGAGTTCGGCCACGGCCTGCACCAGATACTCACGAAGGCCAAGTACGCCTCGTTCTCGGGCACGTCGGTGGCGCGCGACTTCGTCGAGACGCCCTCGCAGATGCTCGAGAACTTCGCTTGGCAGCGCGAGGTGCTAGACGAGATATCCGGTCATTACGAGGACGCAAGCCGCAAGCTGCCCCCCGAACTTTTCGAGAAGATGCTGGCCGCGCGTTCCTTCAACAGGGGCCTGCTCTACCTCCGCCAGATCGCCTTCGGCATGGCCGACATGACGCTGCACATGATCGTGCCTAAGGAGACGTCGATGCTTTTTGGCCAGTTCATGGAGTTGGTCGGCCTGATCCCCTCCCCCGACGGAGTCAAACGCGAGGCCTCTTTCGGCCACCTGATGGCCGGCTACAGCGCCGGCTACTACGGCTATCTGTGGTCGGAGGTGTTAGCCGACGACGCCTTCACGCGCTTTGCCAAGGAGGGCGTGCTCAACTCCGTCGTGGGCATGCTCTGGCGCCGCGAGGTGCTGGAGAAGGGCTCCTCGCGCCCGGAGATCGACTCCATGCGCGCCTACCTGGGCCGGGAGCCCAACGAAGACGCCTTCATCCAAAAGCTCCTCAGGTAGGGCTTTTGCGGCCTTCCCAGGGGCCATAAGGCCCAGCCCCAGACGAGGTTCCGGTACTACCCTTTCCCTAATGAGAATATTGCTCTGCCTTCTGCTTTGGGCCGCCGCGCTTCCGGCCTGCGCGGCGCGCGGCGTCGTCTCCGGGACTATCCCGGGATCCATCGTCGGCGTCCCGGCGCCGCTTCCGGTGCAGGTCATCTTGGGGCGACTGGCCCTGACGCTCCAGTCGCCTTCGGTCCAGCTGGAGCACCTGGAGCCGTACGCCTTTCGTCTAGGCGTTGTTCGCTACGCCCCGACGGACGGGTCCGGCCATTACGACTTCGACGCCCGCCGCGTGACGCTCGCATCCCTGCTCGCGACGATTCCGGCCGAGCACGCGGTCCCCGCCGCGGCCCACGAGTTCCAGCACATGCATGAGCACGAAAAAGGCCTGCTCGCGACCGAGACTTTCGACGGCGAGATTCGCGCCCACGAGGTCCAGGCCAAGGCCACGCTCATCGCGCTGCGGCTCGGCTGGCTTTCGGGGGAGGTCGTCGAGACGGGGTCTCCCACCTTGGGCGTCATGGTGCCGATCGTCGTCCCCGAGCGCCTTGCCCCCGCGGCGCGCGAGCTTCTCTCCAACGGGCGCGTCGATGCCGAGGATGAGGCCCTCGTGCGCTACTATCGCAGCCTGGCCACGACTTTGACCGCTCATAAGCGCGGCATGCTCGACAAGATCATCCGCCGCTTCTATCCGCAGCTCCTGCATTAAGCCTCGACTGATCTCGCCTACCACCTTCCCAAGGCCTAGGTCCTCCCCTAGGCCCTTGGGGATCGGCCCGGGACCATCGGACACCCTTCCGGCCGCCGCGCGCTTCGTCTATCCTGAAGACAATGAAGAACATCCTGAGCTGGGCCCTCGCCCTGGCTCTCGTCGCCCCCGGACCCTTCGCCGCGGACGCCGCCGCCCAGGCCTTCCGCGCCCCGATATCCGTTGCGACCGTGCCGTCTCTGCCGGCCGTGATCCCGAGCGCCCCCGCCGCCCTGACCCCCAGCGTCGCGACGCTCGCCGCTCTTCCGGTCTCCGTCATGGCCGTCCCCTCGACGCCCATCCTCCCCTCTTTCAGCCTCGCCGCGTCCCCGTCGGGCGGGGAGCCTGGCGGAGAGCCGGACGAACCCGGCTGGAAACGGAAGACGCGCGCCGCCTGGGCCAAGACCAAGCAGGTCCTGCGCGACACTCCGGCGGAGGTGGCCATCCTCGGGACCTTCGGCCTGATGGTCGGCCTCGGTCTGGGTTGGAACCACGAAGCGGCCCGCGAGGCGTCCATCCCGGTCGGCTTCTCCGAGATCCACCAGATGGAGCGCGACGCCGAATCCGAGGGCCGTCAGATCGGTCCCATGGCGCGCTACCTGGCCGGAACCAACGACATGACCATGAACGTCTTCAACGCCTGGAACAAGGCCAACGAGCGCACCCTGGTCGGCAGCCCCGTGCCGAACTTCGCCTCCGAGCTGGATTACAACGCCGGCCAGAAGCTGCGCATCCATCACTACGAACTGCCGCACTACTTCAAGTCCCTCCCGGACGAGGCCGACGCCGCGCGCCGCCTGCTCGAGCCCTACGAGCAGGTCCGCCTCCAGGCGGCCGATGCCGACGCCCAGCTCTCCCGCACCTGGGACGAGAGCCACCACGACGTCACGCACACGGAGTGGCACACCCGAACGGTCGACGATGGCAACGGCCGGAGCCACAAGGAGACCTACTCCACGCAGGTCTACGACTACACCATCCACCGCTATTCGTACGACCGCGCCCACGGCGAGGCGTCCTCGTCGAGCCTCGACGCCCTGACCCGGAAGGGTCGCGCGGCCTCCTTCACCGAGGACATGCGCATCGCCAAGCAGACCAACGCCGACGGTGAGTACGCGGCCGAGAAGAGCCGGGGCCTGCGCCAAGCCCTCTCCCCGCAAGAAGCGATGGGATACGCCAGCGTCTGGAAGTACGGCTCCACCTTGATGACGAACCTGCCCGTCATCCACGCCCGTCTGGGCGAGCTGGCCCTCGATGCGGACCAGTGGCGCGCCGAGAAGAGCGGCGCGCACGATGAGCGCTACACCACCACCTCCCACTCGGACTCCGGACCGCGCGAGTATCAGACCGTCGAGCGCGCCCTCTCCCACGGCCGCGACTTGGAACGCTCCGTCTTCGAGGTGCTGGAGGGCGTGGAGTACACGCGCGCGATGACCCCGGTGCTGAAGGCGAAGATCCAGGAGCTCATCGCGGTCCAGCTCGATCATAAACCCGGAAACGCGAAGAAGCTCTCCAAGGAAGTCCTCTCCATCACCAAGGAGATCTACACCAAGAACTTCAAGAAAGGTTTCGACGTGAAGCGCTTCCGCGCCGGGGTCGTCGCCCTGGCGGTCCTGCTCGGCGCGCTCGGCGGCGGCCTGCTCGGCGCGGGCTGGGACTGGCTCGGGCGCAGAGCTACGGGGAGATCATTCCCGCGATCTTGACGGCGTATCGCTTGGACAAAGACGCTCCATCCCGGAGAGGGTCGATGAAATGCATCTTGTCGAGATCGAGGCGGACAAAGGTCTTCTCTTTGCCCCGCACCAGCGCCACCAAGACAAGGAAGCCCCCACGATCAATCACGTAAGAAGCTGTCCAGCCGTGATCCACTTGAAATCCCAATAAGGTCACAAGAGTATCCTCAGCCTTTGCCGAAACATCCCGGCTGCGGCGTCCATCGAAAACGCGCTCGATCGCGGCCGACGCGCTTGCGACGTCACCCTGATCCGAGGTCCGCACCTCCTGCCCCGCAACCAGCTCCCGTAGAGACGCCGCGGCAGTCGCGGCCTCTTGCGGGCCCGCGGAAACAGCGATGACTGCGGCAGCCCCTGGAGCCGACAGGGCGGCAAGGGGAGCAATCCCTGCTGGCGCCATCACGCCCAGGGAGAACGCAGGCGGCGCGGCCGGGCGCGCTGGAGCCTGGCGCACGGCAGAAACTTGGACCGCCCAAGGAGAAACAGGGGTCAAGCAGACCGAACCCATCAGTAAAATGATCATGATTGATTATTCTATCAGTTCGAGACAGTATCTGCAGATCAAGATACGAAAGAGCAAATCTGCTAGAATGCGCTTCGCTGCACGGATGGGTTCGGACTCGGTTTGACGCCGAACTCGATACGAACGGACCTCGGAAAATCAATAGAGCCGGCGTGGCGGAACTGGCAGACGCAAGCGACTCAAAATCGCTCGGGGGTAACCTCGTGTGGGTTCGACTCCCACCGCCGGCAAGGTTTATCGACGGAACAACCCAAGGATATCCGATGCAACCGCGGAGAACGCCGTGAAGCATCTGTGCCTGCTCGCCTCAGTCCTGTTGGTCGGCTGCGCCGCGCTTCCAGTCTCGCCCGAACTCCGCGCGGCGCTCGATCGCATCGCCTATGAGCCGACGCCGACATGCGATTGGAAGACGTGTCTAGATAAGTGGGCTCTGGCTCAAATCTGGATTGCCAACCATTCGCGCCAGAAGATTCAACTTGTCACGGATGCGATCATCCACACTTACGGAACGACCGGCGATTCCTACGCCTTTTCCGCCGCGAAATTGCCTCTAGGCAACGGTGAGTACCGGATACTTATTTCAGCAAGCTGCGGCATTAAAAAATGCATTCCGAATCCTGATGAAATACGGCACTGCTTCGACCACTACCTCAATACCAATGAAGACGTGATGATAGCCCCTGCAAGTCAAGCCTCGTCCGCTGAGGGATCATCACGATGTCCGACAGGGTTCTCCTGGCAATACGGTCAATGCTATCCGGTGACCCCAATATTTGGTTCCCCGCCGACCTCCGACCCCGGGGAACGACAATGAAGATCGGAACTCTTCTCGTCGTCGCGTTCCTCTGCCCCGCCGCGCGCGCCGCCGGGCCGTCCTGCGCCGGCGGCCGGCCGCCGCGGATGACGGGAGACCTCTTCGTGCCGATCGAATGTTCGACGGCGGCCGCCGTCGCCGCTTCGCTGCCCGTGGAACCCTCAGTTGCGCAGAAGCCGGACCTTAAGGCCTTGTCGGGGACCTGGGAAGGTTCCGCCGTCCAGGGCTTCGGCCGCTACCAGATCCTCGCCACGCTCGAGGTCGGCTGGCTGGGACGCGCGCACGGAACCCTCGCCCTCAAGGAACTTCAGTTCCGCGAACACCTCGGGCACCGCCTGAAGCTTACTCCCGCCAAGGGCAAGGGCCGCTACGGCGCCGCGCTGTCCACGGACAGCCTGCCGGCGGCGGCACTCAAAGGCGAGGCCCTCTTCACGACCGCGCCCGACGCCGCGGCGTCGGGCCGGCATATGTTCGAAGTCGTCTTCGCCAACGGCGCGTCACACCGCGCGCGCTGGGCGTTCGAAGGCGAGGATGCCCTGCGCGTCACCGTCTGGTCTTCGGTCCCCGGCGCGCCCCCGCGCTCGTGGGAAACCGTCCTGCGCCGGTCAACGCGCCAGCGCTGACGCCTTGACGAACTCCACGCCCTCTTTCGCGTAGCGCGGCATCCCTTCCTTCAGGCAGTCCAGCGTGCCCCGAAAGTAGTGGTGGCCGATGGCCACCGCCTCCCCATGCTTGCGCGCGTGCGCCACGACGTCGGCCAGATTCTTCGCGCAGAAGGCCCGGGTGTGGATCTCAGCCGTATCGAGGAAGATGAAGTTCATCGCGGCGGGGATGTGCGCGGCCTTAGCCTCCTCGTAGGCCACGGTCTTGGGTGAGACTCTCGAGTCCAGGTAATAGAGATTCTTGGTCTTGAGGACCTTCATGAACTCGCGCATGAGCGGGCGGTTCTGGGTCCCGCGATAGGAGCGATGGTTGTTGAGGCCGGCCGCGCCTGGAATGTCCCGAAGGCACTGATCCAGGAGCTTCGTCGCGCTGGCCACGTCCTCGGGCGTCGCGGCGTCCTTGGCCAAGGCCAGCTTCTGGAAAGGGTCGAAGGGGTAGTGGATGATGAGTTCCTTGCCCGCCTCCAGCGTCGCCTTGGCCGCCTTCTTGGTGCGCGGCGACTCCGGCATCACCGCGAAGGTCAACGTCTGGGCGAGCGCCATCCACTCCTCGTCGGGCGGGTTCTTCTTATAGGTCAGGCCGAAATCATCCAGCACGATCGCCACCTTCGGTCCGGCGAAGGAGGGAACGGCGAAGAGGAGAACCGCGGCAAGCAGGATGTTATTCATGGTTCTCCAGGGACTTGCGGCCGAGAGTCCAGGGCAACGCGAGGGCAACGCCGTTCAATGCCAGCCACGCCGCGACCGCGAAGGCCGCAACTCGCCAATCCCAGGCCGCCCTCCCGAAACGCTGAGAGAAGTGCATCTGCATGGGCCATGCGAGGATGGCGAGAGTCAGCATGATGTAGAAAAGACTGGCCGCCATGTACACGAACCCTCCCAGGGAGGACTCGATCTGGTGGATGTTCTCGACGCTGAAGCGCGGGAAGAGCGCGCCGAAGCCGATGCCCATCGCGCAAACGACGAGAGCAACGCTCAAGAGCGCTCCGAGCGAGAGGCAGGCCGTGAAGTGGTCGGCGTCCAGTATTTGGTTGGTCATGAGCCCCAACACGAGGGTCACGGCCAGTGTCGGCACGGCCGAGAAGGCGAACTTCTGGCGCATCACCTGGGAGACGTCCAACGGGGCGCAGCGGAGGATCCACCAGGCCTTGCCTTCCAGGCTCACGGACGGGAAAGTGAAGCGCAGGCCGAGGGCTGCGATGACGAAACCCGCGGTTCCCACGTTCAAGAAGGCGATGAGGCTGCGCAGGTCCGGGGAGTCCAGCGGCAGGCGCCGGATGCTGAAGAGGTAGACGAATACGAGGCCCCCGATGAGGAGCATTTGAGACCAGTTCTTCACGTCGCGCAGGAAGGTCACCCACTCCTTCCACAAGAGGGGCGGCACGCGCAGGCGCGAGTAGGAGTGCACGCGTTTTTTCAGCGTCCCCTCCTGCGCGCCGCTGTAGCCGGCGAAGTAGGTCGCCCCGGCCAGCGCCACTAGGACCGCGTACACGGCGAGGGCCGCGCCCCAGAGGATGGCGGCGTCGCGGGCGTACGCGCCCCAACGGCCTCGAGCCGCCGCCTGCAGGCCGCGCGCCAGCCACCAGGAGGGCAGATAGGCGGCGGTCGGGGCCTGAAGGAAGCCCAGGTACTCGGCGACCACCTTGAGGGCATCGGGACGTATCAAGCGCTCGGGCTGGGCGAAACGGACCAAGCCGTACATCACGCTCAACGAGAGGCTCGAGAAGACCCAGACCACGTCCCGCGTCCGGGAGGACGGGAACAGATACAAAAGGAGCAAAGTAAAGCCGATGCCGAAGGAAGCCGCCAGGAGAAGGAAGGGCGGAAGAACCGCGACGAAGGCCGCGAAGAAGCTCCAGCCCAGGTGCGCCACGCGCTGGACGGCCAGGACGTAGGGCGCCAGGATCAGTCCGATCATCCAGGAGGCGAAGAAGGCGCTCTCCAGGGACTTGTCGAGGAAGACCGTGCGCAGGCTCACCGGAGCCTTCATCAGGAAGCACAGGTCGTGGGAATAATAGAGGGTCGTCAGGGATGTGAGCAGGCTCGAGACCGTCACCATGGAGAGCGTCATCAAGAGCATCATCGCCGTCAGCTTCCACATCAGAAGCACGCCGATGAGTTCGATGGCCGTCAGATAGGAAAGAAGGCGGTAGAAGCCGTGGTGCAGGCCGTAGAGCAGACCAAGACCCGCGCAGAAGAATGCCAGGTTGCGCGTCCACTCGTATCGCGTGAAGCGGCGCAGGGTGTTGCCCAGGGAGCGCGCGCGACGGCGCAGGAGGAGAGCAAGCATCGCGCTACAGGTAGCGCAGGAGCGCTGCGTACTCGCCGCCGCCGGTAAGGCTCAGGAAGATTTCCTCCAGATCCAGACCCCCTTTCTTCGCCTGCACCTGGAGTTCCTCCAGGGTCCCGCAGGCCGCCATCTTCCCCTCGATCATGATGGCGATGCGGTCGCAAAGCTTCTCGGCGATCCCCAGGATATGAGTGCACATGAAGATCGTCCTGCCGCGCCCGGCCAGCTTAAGGAAAATGTCCTTGACGAGGCGCGCGCTCTTGGGGTCGAGGCCCACCATGGGTTCGTCGAGCACCAGGACTTCGGGATCGTGCAATAAAATACCGGCCAGGACCAGCTTCTGGCGCATCCCGTGAGAGTAGCTCTCCACCAGCTCTGCGCCCCAAGACCCGAACTCGAACATCTCCAGAAGTTCGGGGACGCGCTTGCGCATGTCTGCGAGCGGCACGCCGTAGAGTTCGCCCACGAAGCGGAGGTACTCGGTCCCCGTCAGCTTCGGATAGACGAAAGGCTCGTCGGGGACCAGCCCCATGGCGCGCTTGGCCTGCAGGGTCTGGAGCGCGACGTCGAAGCCCGCCACGCGCACCCGTCCCGCGGTGGGCTTGAGCAGGCCCGTGATCAGCTTGACCGTGGTGGTCTTGCCGGCGCCGTTGGGCCCTAGGAAGCCGAAAATCTCCCCGGATTCCACGCGTAGATCCAGGCCGGCCACGGCCGTGTACGAACCGAAGCGCTTGACGAGTCCTTCTATCTCGATCAAGGAGGGCTAGGCCAGGGCGGCTTTGCGGGACTTGAGCAACTCGTCGCTGCGGGGCACGCTCATGCGGTCGACGAAATCGTGGAAGCGCTCGTCGATGCCCTCTCGGTCGAGGTCCTCGATGTTCTTGGTCGAGAAATCCTCGACGTTGAAGGAGGCCAGCACCGAACCGTAGGCCATGGCGCGCTTGAGGTGGTCCACGTCGTCGTAGACGCCGGTCGAGGCCAGATAGCCGAGAAAGCCGCCGGCGAAAGTGTCGCCGGCGCCCGTCGGGTCCTTGATGTCGGCCAGGGGGAAGGGCGGAAAGATGTAGAAGCGCGAACCGATCTTCATGAGCGCGCCATGCTCGCCCTTCTTGACTACGACCACGGACGGCCCCCAGGAAGCGATGACCTCGGCGGCCTGCAGTGGGTTCGGGCGCTCGGCAAGCTCTTCGGCCTCGTCCTCGTTGCAGAAGAAGATATCGACCTTAGCCAACAGTTCCTTGATCGCCTGGGGCTTGGATTTGATCCAGAAGTTCATCGTATCGGCGGCGACCAGCGCGGGCGCTTTCATCTGTGCCAGCACCTCGGCCTGGAGCGCGGGGTCGATGTTGGCCAGGAAGACGACCGGCGCCTTGCGGTGCGCCTCGTCCAGCTTCGGCGAGAAATCCTTGAAGACGTTGAGGTGGGTCGCCAGGGTCTTGGCCACGGAGGCGTCCTTGCCGTACCTGCCGGACCAGCGGAAGGTCTTGCCCTTGGCGATCTTGAGGCCGCTGAGGTCGATGCCGCGCTCGGAGAGGAGGACGCGGTGCTCACGCGGGAAGTCAGAACCCACGACGCCCACGAGCTGGACCGGCGCGAAGTGGCGGGCGGCCAAGGAGAAGAAGGTGGCCGAGCCGCCGAGGGCGTCATGGCTGGCGCCCGAGAAGGTCTTGACGGTGTCGAGCGCGACGGAGCCGACGACGAGGATGGTGTTCACGTGGAAGTCTCTCCTGGGGAGCCCGCCGTCAGACACCGTGTTCGACGCGATCGAGGAGGTTCTGGATCTCGACCTGCGATTGCATCTGGCGCAGGCAGTGGTTGATGAGCTCGAGCGCCCGCTGCTGCTGGAGGCGGGCGGCGAAGGATTCCTTGTCCTTCTCGAAGGACTTCATGCTCCCCTTATTGACGGCGGCGTAGATCTCGCGCAGTTCGGCCGGGGAGATCTTGGCCACGCGGTGGAAGAGGCTCTTGAGGCGGGCCGTCTTGATGGACTTGCGGCGGTCGCGCTCATACTCCTGGGGCGTGACGCGGAAGTGCGAGCGCACGGCCTGGAAGTAGGTATCCTGGTCGAACTGGCCGTTGCGGACAAACGCAGGGGTCGCGCGGATGTCACGAGAGAGTTCCTCGTCGGTCACCACGAGGCCCAGTTCGTCGGCCTTGATGGCGAGCAGTTCCTCGACCATCATATTGTTGAGCATCTCGCGCTTGAGCTGGGTCAGCTTGGCGTCGTCGAGGTCAGTCCCCTTCTCGCGCAGGCGGTCCGCGTAAAGGTTGACATGGGTCATGAGCCGCTGGTAGGAGATCTTCACCTTCCCCACGCGCGCGACCGCGCCCTGGAGGTCCCGGTCCGTGAACCAGTAGCCTCCGAAGCCGACGAACGTGCCGCCGAAGAAGACGGCCAAGGTCGCGGCGAAGATGCTCTTCTGATGTCGGCGGAGGAAGGATATCATGGGAGAGGTGTGCGATTTCCGGGTGTCAGGCGACGCTGTCTGCCTGAGGCTGTTCGGTTTCCGACTCGGTCTTGCGGCGCCTGCGAGGCTTGTCCTCGGAGGAGCCCATGGAGGAGGTCCCGTCGAAGAACGCCCCCTCGTCGACCTTGAGTTTCGGGGTGCGGACATCCCCGCTGAACTTCGAGCTGGCCAGAAGCTCCACCGAGTGAGACGCCACCGCATTGCCGACGACCTCGCCGGCCACAATGAGAGTCTCGGCTGCGATGTTGCCTAGAATGCGGCCCTTGGCGCCCACTTCCACGTCCACGGCGTCGGAGATGTCGCCCTCGAAGGTCCCCTCCACGCGCAGGGAGCCCTTGGCCGCCAGGGTTCCGTGGAAAAAGGCCTCTTCGCAGATCAGGGTCATCCCTTCGTGCGAGTCTCCCCGGGGTTTGCCGCCGAACATGGTCAACTCTGGGCCCGTGGGGGGCGGGGCGCCTCGCCAAGCAGCTCGCCGGCGGCGCGGACCTTCAGGAAGGTCATCGGGTTGACGGCTCGGCCCTGACGCCAGACCTCGTAATGGAGGTGCGCGCCGGTCGAGCGGCCGGTGGTGCCCATGTAGCCGATGACCTGTCCCTTGATCACGCGGTCGCCGGTCTTGACGACGGCCTTGGAGGTGTGGCCGTAGAGGGTGCTCAGGCCGTAGCCATGGTCGATGATGATCATGTTGCCGTAGCCTTGGGACCAGCGCGAGAAGCGGACCGTGCCGTCGGCGGTGGCGTAGATGAGCGTGTCCGGGCTGTTGGCGATGTCGAGGCCGGGATGAAACTCCCCGCTCTCGGCGTCTTCGCGGCTCATGGGCGAGAAGCGGTAGCCGAAGAGGGAGGTGATCTGACCCTCGGTGGGCCAGAGGCTGGGGGTGGCGTTGCGCAGGCTCTTCTGGTTGCCCACGTACCAAGCGATCTCCTGGAAGCTGGCCAGCCGGCGCTCGGCGTCCTTGCGCAGGCGGCTGATTTCATGGTGCCAGTCGGCTTGGCGCATGGAGTCCGCGCGCCCGCTCAGCATCCGGTTCAAGGAAAGCCGGTCGGACAGACTGGGGCCGCCCACTCCTGTGGCCGCGTCGATGGGGTCGCGGTCCCGGGCCATGGTGAGCAGGCCCCGGAGTTGGCGATCCGTGGCGGTGGCCTGGTCGAGGGTATGCCGGGCCTGCTCCATCTCCTGGGCCAAGCGCGTCATCTTGGCGAGCATGACCTGGTTGTCCGCCTTCGTGATCCAGTAGTCCGTGTGCCTGCCGACGACGATCCCGGACCAGACCGTCACGCCGGACCACAGGAACAGCATGAAGATGAAAAAAGCCGTGCTGCACTGCAGCCGCCACGGCTTCATCCTTGTCTGGGGAATGATGAGCACCGTGAGGCGTCGCGAGAGAGCGCCGACGATCTTCTGGGAGACTTTCACGTCAATGATGTTATAACAGACTCTTCAAGACCTGTCAACGCAAAGAAATGCGAAATTTCCCGGCCCCCTTGACAACTCCGCCGTTCTTCTTTTACTTGGCGACTCGTTGATCCGCTATAATTCCCACCATGACCACCCCCACCGAATGCCCCTGCTCGTCCGGCAAGTCCTTCGCCTCCTGCTGCGAGCCTTACCTCACCGGCAAGGCCGCGGCCCCGACGGCCGAAGTGCTCATGCGCGCCCGCTACACGAGTTACGCGACGGGCCGCATCGACTTCGTGGAGAAGACCCACGCCCCCGAGAGCCGCGTCGATTTCGACCGCGAGGCCTCGGAGAAGTGGGCGAAGAACTCCGTATGGAAAGGCTTGACCGTGGTCGCGGTCAAGGACGGCCGGGAGGATGACTCCACGGGCGCAGTCAGCTTCGTGGCCCGCTTCGGCTCCGGCGGCGAGAACTACGAACACCGCGAGATCGCGACCTTCCGCAAGCAGAACGGAGCCTGGTGCTTTGTCGACGGGAAGTCTCCCAAGCCCGACACCTTCGTGAAGACGGGCCCCGACGTGGGCCGCAACGACCCCTGCCGCTGCGGCTCCGGCAAGAAATTCAAGAAGTGCCACGGATAGCCGCCGCATCCACCGCTTTCTCATAACCCACCGTGCCCTCCGGCACGAAGGTCCAATCCTTCAGTTGCGAGCAAAAAACCTCCAGTTCCTTCTTGGGAAGGTTGCCTATGTCCACCAGGTTCGGCAGGTAGAGGTCGCAGAAGCGCTACGCGGCGCCCACGGAGGGCCGCCTGGAACGCGCACATCATCCCCGCGCCGCCCGCGCCCAGGATGACGACGTCGAAGGTCTCCATCCTATCGCCGAGGGGCCGGCAATTCCATAATTGGTATAATCTAATTTCATCTACTATGAAGACAAGCGCCCAACTCCGCCAATCGTATCTTGATTTCTTCGCGCGCAACGGCCACATCCTCAAGGCCTCGACTCCGATCGTGCCCCAGGGCGACGCCACGCTGATGTTCAACTCGGCGGGCATGGTACCTTTCAAGCCCTACTTCCTGGGCTTGAAAAAGGATCTTTCGCGCGCGACCTCCAGCCAGAAGTGCTTTCGCACCACCGACATCGAGCGCGTGGGCACGACCCTGCGCCACCTGACTTTCTTCGAGATGCTCGGCAACTTCTCCTTCGGAGACTACTTCAAGGCCGAGACCGTGGCCTGGGCCTGGGATTTCCTCACAAAGGAAGCGGGCCTGGACCCCGAGCGCCTCCACCCGACCGTCTTCAAGGAAGACGACGAGGCCGTCTCGCTGTGGAAGAAAACCGGCTGCCCGAACCCCGCCGTGCGCCTGGGCGAAGACACCAACTTCTGGAACATGGGCCCCACCGGCCCCTGCGGCCCCTGCTCCGAAATCTATTATGACCTCGGCGCGGAGTACGCGTCCGGGCGAGGCGACGAGGTCGGAGGCGACGGCGACCGCTACATAGAGATATGGAATCTCGTCTTCACCGGCTTCGACCGCCAAGCCGACGGCTCATTGAAGCCCCTCGCTCGAGCCTGCATAGACACCGGCATGGGCCTGGAGCGCCTGGCCTTCTGCGTCCAGGGAAAGTCCTCCCCCTTCGCGACCGACCTCTTCTGGCCCATCGTGGAGAAGGCCGCGTCGATCCTCAGGACCGACCCCCTCGACCCCAAGAACCGGCTTGCCTACCGCGTGATCGCCGATCACGCGCGCGCGGCGACCATGCTCATGAGCGAGGGCATCGTCCCCACCAACGTGGAGCGAGGCTACGTCCTGCGCCGTCTCGTGCGCCGCGCGGCGCGTTACGGCCAGCTTATGGGCCGCGACACGCCCTTCCTCCACGAACTCGTGCCCGCGGCCGTCGACATCTTCGCTCCCGGCTACCCGGAACTGCGCGCGGCCTCGGCCCAGGTTCAGACCGTGATGAAGACCGAGGAGGCGAATTTCCTCGCGACGCTGCTCGCCGGCGAGGGCGAACTGCGCAGGATGCTCGAGAAATCCGGCTCGATCCTCTCCGGAGAGTCCGCTTTCCGCCTCTACGAGACCTTTGGCTTTCCTCTGGAGCTAACCAAGGAGATCTGCGGCCACTCCGGCGTCGCCGTCGAGGAATCCGGCTTCAAGACGGCCCGGAGCAAGGCCGCGCAGAAGGCGCGCTCGTCATGGAAGGGCTCCGGGGAGAAGGACCTCCTCGCGATCTCGGCCAACGCCCCCCGCACCGAGTTCGCGGGCTATTCCTGCCTGGAGTGCCGCGCCACCGTCGTCGCCTCCTCGCCGGGGCTGGCCGTGCTCGATCGGACCCCCTTCTACGCCGAGGGCGGCGGCCAGGTCGCAGACACCGGCGACCTCATCGCGGCCGACGGTTCGCGCGTGCTGGCCCGCGTGGCCGACACCCGCAAGCACGGCGCCGTCTTCGTGCACCTCCTGGAGGAGGGCGTGCGCCTTCTCGTCGGCACCGAGGTCCGCGCCCAGGTGGACGCCGAGCGCCGCGCTCGCATCGCGCCGCACCACACCGCGACGCATTTGATGAACGAGGCGATGAAGCGCGTCCTGGGCGGACACATCCGGCAGGCCGGCTCCTACGTGGGCCCGGACAAGCTGCGCTTCGACTTCACCCACCCCAAGGCGCTGACCCCCGACGAAATCGAGAAGATCGAGGCCATCGTCAACGACGAGATCAAGGCCGCGCACTCCGTGGCCGCGAAGTGCCGCCCCGTCGCCATGGTGGCCGAGCTCGGCGCGACCACGCTGCTCGGCGAGGACTATGGCGCCGAGCCCCGCTTCCTGCTCATCGGGCCCCAGGGCTGGAAGGACCCCCAGGATCGCTTCAGCCTGGAGCTGTGCGGCGGCACTCACGTGGACAACACCTCCGAGATCCTCGCCTTCAAGATCATCCGCGAGACCTCCGCCTCCGCCGGCGTGCGCCGTATCGAGGCCCTCGCGGGCAAGGCCGTCGAGGAGTTCTCCGCCGCGCAGCACGCGTCGCGCCTCAAGGCCGAGATCGAGCGCGAGTCCCGTCAGCGCGAACTCACGGCCGCCATCGAAGCGCTGGGCGGGAAAGCCCCCGTCCGCATCGAGGGGCTCAATGCTCTGGAGAACCAACTCGACGCGCTGAAGGCGAACAAGCTGGCCGCCCAGGCCGAGGCAGGCAAGCAGATCCTGGAGGTCAAGGGCGTGAAGGTCTGCGTCCAGCGCCTCGACGGAGCCGACCCCAAAAGCCTGCGCGGCCTCTCGGACAAGATCAAGGCCGAACTCGGCTCGGGTTTGGTCTTCCTGGCGACCCCCGGCGGCGGCAAGCTCAGCTTCGTGCTGGCGGCCACCGCGGACCTGGCGGCCAAAGGCGTCGACGCCGCCAAGATCGCCAAGGCCTTCTGCGCCGCCAACGGCGGCTCGGCCGGTGGACGCGCCGACTTCGCCCAAGGCGGGGCAGCGGACCAGGACTGGGACGCCGCCGTCGCCAGCCTCACCTCGAACATCGCGGGCGCGCAGGACTAACGACCCGCGAAGTTTCGCACCGAGTCCGAAGCGCCGTTCGAGACCCATCTCACGCGGGAGGAAATTCCGGGGCGGGCCTCGGAGGAGGCCCCAGTCTGGGCGGAGGAGGCCTCGACTGCGGGCTCGGGCGCGACGGCGGGTCCGGCGGCGGCCCCGGAGGCAGCCGTCCGCGCGTCCACCGAGACGGAGGACGAGGTCGTGCTCTCCCCCGCTCCATAGACGATGAACCTCCTCAACTTGCCCCGCAGGTGCTTCTTCCAATCCTCGGTTGAGTTCTTGTCCGAAGGCGCATCGATCATGGCTGCGGCCGAGCGGGGCTGATTCTCGTCTAGGACCTCGATCGATATCTCCTTGTCATAGCCTCTCGGAAGCATGAGCATTCTGCTCTGGTATTTATCGAGCGGGTCCACGAAACGCTCGTCTAGATGGACGGTGTGGCAGGCGATGGCCTGAGGCTCGACCGGCACTGCGTCCTGGACCACTCCCTTCACCGCGTCCCAGACACGCCCGTTGCCGCTGGGGTCGGCAAACAACAGCGCATAAAGCCCCAGCACTAGGAAGGCCCAGCCGCTGGCCGTCTCCGCCGCCTCCAACCACCTTTCCTTTGGAAGACTGTCCTTTTTATCCTTGCCACCCATGCCATGATTATAAGCCTGGTTTCTCCCGGGCGCAAGATGACGCAACCGTATTTTTACCAATCAAAACCATCTTTTTATCATCCCGTAACATCTTCCCAAGAAAAGATCAGACCCTACGAAGAGGCAGCATCCTAATGCCCGGTCGGGGCTGGTGGGCCCAATCTCAGGACAAAAGTGTCCTCATCCAGGTTGCGATAAACCTCATTTGCGCCTTGACTCTGAGTCAACCAAGCCATTTTTCGCATCATCTGCGAGGACTCCAGGAAAAGATACTCCACATGATAACTCCTTATCTCCGCCAGCCATTGATTGACAGTCATACCGCTGGTCATCGGAAGCGCTCGGCGTCCCGACAGCAACATCACGGCACCTTCGCGGGGCGCCATGAGACGGGATGATTCCGGCACATTCCTATTTATCCAGGCCATGGTGGCCGGTCGCCAGATGGCGGCCGGTCTCTCTCCCTTAAGCAGGAAAATATCCGGGCGCACAGCGGCTGCCGCCGCCAGAAGGAGAAAACACGCCGCCAACCACTGGCGGCGCCCGGAAAGTTCAGTCCCGGCCTTCAACATAAAAATCCAGCAAAGAGGAAGAATCGGAATAAGATAGCGGACGACTTCGATGCTCCAGGCCATCTGAACGATGACCATGAGCGACAAATAAATGGCCATCGCCGTAATTCCAAGATCATGGTGCGCCTTGAGCGCTCGCCTCACGCCATAAGCCGTCAAAACGACGGCAACCGCGGCTGCGGCAATAAGGAGTTGGGGCTGGGACGCAAGGTCCACTAGCCCCAAGAGTCCCTGGCCGAAGTAAATCGCCATGACGCGGACCGAATGAGCGAACTGGGCATGGACATTCCACTGAGACCACATCGTCGCCCAATACGACCCATAACCGGAGCTCGTGCCTGCGACAGCGAAATTCCTCGCCATCCACATCCCGGGCAGAAACATCGAGATAATCAAAAATAGAATTCCGCGAAGAAACTCGCGACGCGTCCAAAAAGCAAGACAGAGACTGCCGATCAGAATGACGCCATGCGGCCGCAGCAAAGCCGTCAAGCCCGCCGCAGTCGCCAACACCATGAGCCTGCGAGGGCCCCTATTTTCTTTGGAGAACGCGGTGAAAATTGCGAGGGAAAAAGCGGCATAGGCGATGTCCGGCATGACCACGCCGGAATAGACCATAAGAACATTATTCAGGGAAACGAGAAGCGCCGCGGCAATCGCCCATGCCTCACTCAAGATTCTGCGCGCGAGCCTCCACGACATGAACACCAACAGGGCCGAAGACGCCAGGCCCACGATGCGCATCGCCTCCCACTTGGGTTCCAACGCCCAGGTCAATGGCGCGATGATGAGAGGGAATAAAGGCGGCGGATAGGTAGCGGGAAGGTTAAGGCCGTCGGGGAGAGCGTACACCCCGCGTCGAAGCGCCCGCGCGAGCAATAGGCATATGGCGTCGTCGTTGTATATTCCTACCGGGGTGATCAGGGCCCAGTAAATATGAAGGGCCGCGATCCCGCTCCAAATCGCCGGGAGCACGCGCTTGATCATGAGCAACATTGACTTTAAATTTACTATTTACGAGAGGCGCCATCTCACTTGATCTATGAGGTCTCTACGGCAGGACGAGACTGCATCCCGACCGAGACGCGCAAGGTCCTGGAAGCGCGTCTTGAGGGGTAGGTCCAACGTCCTGAACAGAGGGCCTTCTGGCCCATGGAAACGACCGTGTCTTCGGGATACTCTATGGAGGATGCGCCGTTTAATCGCCGTTTGGCTCTGTCTTGCCGTTTCGGCGCCCATGGAAGCCTTCGCCC
This sequence comes from Elusimicrobia bacterium GWA2_66_18, assembly GCA_001799675.1. GTDB lineage: Bacteria > Elusimicrobiota > Elusimicrobia > UBA1565 > UBA9628 > GWA2-66-18. Next base: position 30,575 of record MGTX01000032.1, on the reverse strand, counting down.
AGGCGCGCGCCGTGCTTCCATCGGCTGCGCACTCTGTTGCGCCGATGGGTATTCAGGTCTTGCCGGGAATGGTGGGCCCGCTTGCTCTCTCAAACATTTCATTTCCGTCGCCGCCGTTAATGCCGTTAACGCCGTCGATCTATTCTCCATCCGTTGCCGTCTCCGTTCAACCGGCGATAACGCAAACCCTCTCTCTGAAAACGCCGGTTATTCAGGCAAAGCACGCTCCTCGCGAACGTCCTCTCCTTCCTGGAAACGTCCTTTCAATGGCGGCGTCACGCCTCGCCGCCGCCTCGGCCCCCGACCGCCCCGCCTCCGACGGCAAGAGGGCGGGCGACGAAGTGTTCTCGGGCGATACGCCGCGCGTCCCGTCCGATGAAACGCCGATCCCCGTCCGTTTCTCCGCTTCCCCGACGCCGTCTCTTCTCCCGTCCGTTCCGTCCGCCGCCTCCGCGAAGAAGGAACCGCTCATCGCGCGTTGGAAATCATTTAGGACCAACGGCTCCGGCCCGCTCGTGATCGCGGCATTCGTCTGGAATTTCCTCGCGATTGCCGCCTACTCGATCATCGGTCCTGCACGCGGCGTCCTCCTGATGACGAAATTTGGCCCGGACACTTTGCCGTGGGTATACCTGGCCAGCGCCGCGTTGACCGGAGCCGTCGTCTTCGTATACAGCCGCTTCTCGCACGCGCCGCGCAAGCTGTTGATCGGCGGCTCTCTGGCCATGCTCGCGGTCACCTTGGTCGCCGGCGCGTTCGCCGTTTCGGCCACGGCGCTGCCGTCCGTCGCGTTCGGCTATTTTCTGTGGACCGACGTGTTCGGCATCATGTCGGCCACGTTATTCTGGACGTACGCGAACGACGTGTTCACGCGCGACGAGTCGAAGCGCGTGTTCGGCCTCATCGCCGCCGGCGCGCCGCTCGGCTCGATCGCGGGAGCCCTGCTCATGAAGGTGCTTGTCGGCACGATGGGGCCGATCCCGATGTTGATGATCGCGGCGGGTATTTTCGCGGCGGTGCTTCCAATCTTCTTCTTCATGGAGCGCCGCTCCAAGGAGCGGGGCACGGTGCCCGCTGGGCAGGCCGCCTCGCCGGCTCCCGAAAAGGGGATAGTCAAGACGATCCTGGCCTCCCCGTTACTGATCTTCCTGACCATCGTCGTCGCCCTCGAGCGGCTCGTACCCGACATCACCAATTATTTATATAGCGTCGCGGCGTCAGTTGCCTATGCCGGCGACCCGAAGGGCATGGCCCAGATGTTCGCCAACGTCAACTTCTACACGAGCATCGCCTCGTTCACCGCGAGCAGCCTTCTTGTCGGCCTGACCTTGCGCAAGATCGGCACGGGCAGCAGCTTGATGACCGCCGGCTTGGTCAACCTGGCGCTGTTCGCGCTCTTCCCGTTCATGCCCACGCTCGGCGTCGCGGCGCTGTTCTTCGGCCTTGACGGCGTGACGCGCTACACCTGGTTTAAGACCGCAAAGGAGTCCACTTACGCGGCGACCGACCATGACACGATCTATCGCGTGAAGGCCTTCATTGAGATGTTCGTCTACCGCTTCGCGCGCGGCTTGGCCGGTCTGCTGCTGCTCGGCGTGGCGTGGCTGCAGGGCGGCCTGACCGGGGCGGCCTTGCTCGGCATCCCGCTGGCGCTGCTCTGGCTCTATGCCTCCTGGCGCATGGGCCGCGAGCATAAGTATCTCGAAGTCGCGAAAAAAGCGAAGAAGAGTTGACCAGACCCCGCTGTTCCGACCGCTCACAAATGGCCGAGGGCTTCGCCCGGCGCCACGGCGCAGGGAAGGTCGCGGCCTGGAGCTCGGGCTCCAATCCGAGCGGCAAGGTCGAAGCGCCTTCCCTTGGAAAGCCCATTTATGGCATAAATACGGACGCAGGTCGTTACTGTGAACCTATTGCTAGGAAGGAATAGCCATGAAAAAATGGACATCCCCGCCGTTAAGCAAGCCGCATCGATGCCCTCCGGCCTGGGCGCTTGTCTGGATCCTGGCAGCCTCCACAGCATACGCCCAGAGCGGCGGCCTGAATCTCAACCCGGACGCGAAGCTGCGCCAGATCATGTCGGAAATCAGCATGGTCAAACAGAACGCGGACCTGCGCAAGCTCATGTCGATAACCGCTGCACCCCTCATGGACCTCGAACCTGATGTCTCCAGCGGGCGGTATGATTCCTCGATCCGGGATTACTCTGTCGCGGGATGCAACATCATCGCTGGGTTTCTGGAGCGCATTGCCGGGCGAGCCGGCCTGATCGCGCGGGGGCAGTGCGTCCATGTGGCGGGAGCCCAATACACCGTTCGAGTTGATTTCAAGGGCTCTCCCGCCGCCGCTATCCTCGCCTATCAGACCCCTGCGTGCATTGGAATGGACGGCTACCCGTTCACTCGGGAGGCGAAGGATTTTGCTTTTGAAGCCAACCTGGCCATTCAAACCATGAACGTCTCCTACGAAGTCGGAGGGCCGGCGTTTTGCCGACCAGGGCTTTTCAATAAACTGGACATTTCATGGAAAACGTTCGGAGACCGGTAAACCGTACAAGGAGATCTACTAGGGTCACCATCCGTATCGGCCTACTTCTTCGAGGAGGCGTCGAGTTTCTCGAGCCCGGCTTGGCAATCGGACCAGGTGGGACCGCCCTTCGGCGCGGCGTCGAGGCATAGCAGCCACTTCTCCCGGGCTCGGGCGGCATCGCCCTTCCCGTAGAGCAGGAAGCCTTCCATATATACCCCGCGACTCGCGGCCTCATCGGCCGGGACTCCGGTCTTCGGGACGAGGTCGATCATGGCCAGGCAATCGTTTCGCACCGCCGTGCCGACCACGGACTTGCCGAGGCATTCGCGCCACGCGGCTCCCGCCAACGCGCGGTCTCCCTTCTTGTATGCCTCGGCCCCGAGACTGTACAGCCGGCGCGAGAGGGGGTTGCTCGGCTTGTCTCCCTGCTTCACGCCCTTGGCCCACCACTCCAAGTAAATCCTGCAGCCGGAGGCGTCGTCGCTCTCGGGCGCTATTTTTACGCAGGCGGCGAGGTGGCGGCGCGCCTGCGCGTCGTCGCCGTCCATGTGCGCCTCAAGCGCGGCCCTGAGCTCGGCGCGCTGGTCCTTCGGACGGAGCGCGGGAGAGGCGGGGGCGGGGACGGCGAGCAGGAGGACGAGGGCAGCCGTTGTCATGGCCAAGATATAACATATATTTTCGCAGGGCGGAGTTCGCCCCGCGTCGCCGGCTTGAGTGGTCGCTCCTGCCTGGATGGGAAATGATCCGTTGCCCATTCCGCGGAAAGGCATTTGCTCTCATCCGGGGGCGCCGATGAAATCCTTGGTCCCGCTGGAGGTAGGCTCGAAGGTAAGTGGGGGTGATCTGAGCCGGGCTCGGACTGCCGTTCTGAGACAACCAGAGACGCAGCGCCCGCATCTTCTCGGCGTAAATCACATGCGTCCGCTCTGAGCTATTCGCCGACTTGCAGCGCAGCGTGAACATCCGCACCGCCGCGTCCCAGGTGAGGTCTTCGGGTTTGAGGGTGACGAGGTCTATGTCGGCCATGGAATCCTCCATGGGACGAGGCTGTGGGTTTGACAGGCCCTTTTCGGCCTCCCGAACCCCTCAGACCGCTCGCGTTTCTCGACGATCTCCGTCGTAAAGTGGTGCGCCCGTCAGGAATCGAACCTGAACCCGCAGCTTCGGAGGCTGCTGTGATATCCATTTCACCACGGGCGCAAGGTAGGAACTTTTTCTATTTTACCTTAAAAAGGGCCCTAGCGCGTCCGGCAGGTCGGGGTTATCGAGAGCCTGCGGAATTAAGGCGCATCCGAAACCGGCGCCCGCCGTTATTTCGCGGGCCGGGCGCCGCCCGGGCGCCCCAGGTGCGTGAAGAGACCGGCGGCGGCGGCCTTAAGTTTGGCCTCATCAACGCCGGGATCTGAGCCCGCGGCCTTGAACGCGCAGACGAGCGCTTCCGTCGCGACGTTGCCCGAGGCGCCCGGCGCGTAGGGGCATCCCCCCACCCCTCCGGTCGAGGCGTCGAAGCCGGAGACGCCGAACTCCCGCCAGGCCGTCAGCGCATTTTCGACGGCATGACCATAGGTGTCGTGGAAATGCAGGAACACGCTCTCCGTCGCGACAACGTCGAGCAGAGGGCTCAAAAGCCGTTTGACGTCCTCGGTTTGGGCCTTGCCGATCGTGTCGCCGATGGAGATCTCCGTGACCGATAGGTCGAGCAGGCGCCGAACGACGCTCACCACCGCCTCAGGCGCAACGGCGCCCTCATAAGGACAATAAAAAGCCGTGGAGACATAGGCCCTCACCGGCAATCTTTCCTTCTGAGCCAGAACGATGACCGGTTTGAAGCGCTCGATGGACTCGGCGATGGACGCGTTTATGTTCTTAAGATTGAATGTTTCAGAGGCGGCCGTGAAGACCGCCACCTTGCCCGCCTTGGCCGCCAGCGCGCGTTCGAAGCCCTTCTCGTTGGGCACCAGCGCCGAATAGACGACTCCTGGGCGGCGAGCGATACGCGCGAAGACCCGCTCCGAGTCGGCCATCTGCGGGACGACCTTCGGACTGACGAAGGCGCCGACCTCGATCTCGCGCAGGCCCGAGCCGGAAAGCGCGTCGACATAGGCGACCTTGGCGTCGAGCGGCGCCACGAACTTCTCATTCTGCAGGCCGTCGCGCGGTCCCACCTCGACGAGGCGAGGCGTGGGTCCGCTCACGGCTGGTCGGCCCACTTCGCGAGCCTCTTCTCGAGATAGGCCGTCAGTCCCTCCTGCCCCTCCGGCGAGGAGCGCAGGCGGACCAGCGTCTCAATAGTGAGGTCCACGCGCGCCTCAGCCGTCAGACCCGCCAGCTGAGGGAGCAGGGCCTTGGCCGCGCGGACCGCCTTGGGGCCGTTCTTGAGGATATTCCGGCAAGCGGCGTCCGCGCGGGCGCAGAGCTCCTCCGCGGGCGCCGCCTCGTGCGCCAGCCCCATCGCCACGGCCTCCTTCGCGCCGAAGGCCTCCGCGGTGAGGTAGTAGCGCCGGGCGTTCGCGACGCCGATCTTGGGCAGGATCCAGGAGGAGATGATCGCGGGTATGATGCCGAGACGACACTCGGAGAAGCAGAGCTTGGCTCCCTCGGCGATGAAGGCGATGTCGCAGGCCGCGAGCAGGCCCAGCCCCCCCCCGAAGATGTTGCCGTGGGCCGCCACGACGACCGGCACGGGGCATTCGTCGACGGCCCCAAGCATCTCGGCCAGCAGGCGCGCGTCCTTTCGGCCCTCCGCCGGGGGCAGCCGGCCCGCGCGGCGCATCCACTCAATGTCGGCCCCGGCGCAGAAGTCCTGACCCTCGCCCGTGACGACCACGGCGCGCACGGCGTCGTCAGCGGCCAGTCCCTGGAACGCCTGAGTGAGTTCGAGCAGGGTCAGGTCGCTCATCGCGTTGCGCGCGCCGGGACGGTTGAGGACGATGCGCGCGACCGCGCCTTCCACGACCTTGATGTGTTCCATGCTCACATCCGGAAGACGGGCCGGTCGAGGTCGCCGATGGGCGCGTGCGCCGCCGCCGCGAAGGCCATGCCCAGCACCCGGCGCGTGTCGGCCGGCTCGATGATGCCGTCGTCCCAGAGCCGCGCCGTTCCGTAATAAGGATGGCCCTCGGCCTCGTACTGCGCGCGGATGGGCGCCGAGATCTTCTCGGCGTCATCGACGGAGAGTTCGGCTCCCTGGCGCTTGAGCTGCTCGCGCTTGATGATGGTCATGACCTTGGCCGCCTGCTCGGCGCCCATCACCGAGACGCGCGCGTTGGGCCAGGTGAACAGGAAGCGGGCGCCGTAGGCGCGGCCGCACATCGCGTAGTTGCCGGCCCCGTTCGAGGAGCCGATGACGACCGTCACCTTGGGCACGCGGGTCGTCGAGACCGCCTGAACCAGCTTGGCGCCGTTCTTGATGATCCCGCCCTGCTCGAATTCGCGCCCGACCATGAAACCCGTGATGTTCTGCAGGAACAACAGCGGCACGCGGCGCTGGTCGCAAAGCTGGATGAAGTGCGCGCCCTTGAGCGAGGACTCCGAGAACAGGATGCCGCGGTTGCCCAGGATGCCGACCGGGCGGCCGTGGATGCGGGCAAATCCGCAGGTCAGCGTGACTCCGTAGAGCTTCTTGAACTCGTGGAAGCGCGAACCGTCCACGATGCGCGCGATGACCTCCTTGGGGTCGCAAGGGCGGCGCAGGTCTCGATGCATCAGGCCGTAGAGTTCCTCGGCCGGATAGAGCGGCGCCTCTCCCTCCTCGGGGCGGTAGACGGGCGCGTTGAGGTTATCGATGATCGCTCGGCAAATTTGCAGGGCGTGCTCGTCGTCGTCGGCCAGGTGGTCGGTCACGCCCGAGATACGGCTGTGCATGTCGCCGCCGCCCAACTCCTCGGCCGTGGACTCCTCGCCGGTCGCGGCCTTGACCAGGGGCGGGCCGCCCAGATAGATGGTTCCCTGCTCACGAACGATGACCGATTCGTCCGACATGGCCGGCACATAGGCCCCGCCCGCCGTGCACATGCCCATGACCACCGATATTTGGGGGATGTTCAGGGAACTCATCACGGCCTGGTTGTAGAAGATGCGGCCGAAGTGCTCCTTGTCCGGAAAGACCTCGGACTGCTTGGGCAAAAAGACGCCGCCCGAGTCCACCAGGTAGATGCAGGGCAGGCGGTTCTCCTGCGCGATCTCCTGCGCGCGCAGGTGCTTCTTGATGGTCTCGGCGTAGTAGGTGCCGCCCTTGACCGTGGCGTCGTTGGCCACGATGACGCAGAGCCGTCCGCTGACCACGCCCAGCCCCGCGACTACGCCCCCCGAGGGGACCTCGTCATCGTACATCCCCATGGCCGCCATGGCCGACAGTTCCAGGAAGTCTCCGCCCAGGTCGATGAGCCGCTCGATGCGCTCGCGCGCGGTGAGCTTGCCGCGCAGGCGGTGCAGGTCCACCGATTTCTTCGGGCCGCCCGAGCGGATGCGCTCCAGGCGCGCGCGCAGGTCCGTGAGCAGTCCCTGGTGGTGCGCGGAGTTGGCCTGGTATTCCGCGCAGTCTCGGTCGACGACGGAGGGAATCGGGGGTGTGTCGGCGTCGAACTCGGTCATGCCGGGATGATACAAAAATCCCCCCCGTGCGAGCCTCATCGACCGACGCGACTGATCCCGCAAGTTCCTATACTGTCCGTCATGACCTCCTCCTACCGCCGTCTGCTGGAACGCCTGCGCGAGATCCATGCCCTCGAGAAGGCCGCCGAGCTCCTCGAATGGGACCAGCAGGTCGTCATGCCGCGCGGCGGCGGCGAGGCGCGCATGGAGCAGTACGGCGCGATCAAGGGCGCGGCCCACGAGCGCTTCGCCTGCGATGAGGTCGGCAGGCTTATCGACGCGGCCGCCAAGAGCATAACGCAAGACGGCGACTGCGACGAGGCCTCCATGCTGCGCTGGGCCCGCCGCGAATGGGGACGCAAGCGCAAACTCCCCTCCGAGATGGTGACCCAACTGGCCCGGCAGACCTCGCTCGCCCAGGACGTGTGGGCCGAGGCGCGCGCCAAGAACGACTTTCCTTCCTTTCACCCCGCCCTGGAGAAGGTGGTGGCGCTGAAGCGCCGCCAGGCAGAGGCCCTAGGACCGCGCGACGACCTCTACGACGCGTGGCTGGAGGAGTTCGAGCCGGGCTTGTCCACGGCCGAGACCTCGCGGATACTAGCCGACCTAAAGGGAGGTCTCGTTCCTCTCGTGAAGGCCGTCGCGGCCAAGAGGGGAAGGGTCTGCGATGCGCCCGTGCGCGGGCGCTTCGACCTGGCCCTCCAGCGCACGCTCTCCGAGAAGATCGCCCGGGCGATGGGTTTCGACTTCGAGCGCGGGCGCCTGGACCTTTCCTCGCATCCTTTCACGATGAGCTGTTCGCCGGGCGACGTTCGGCTGACGACGCGCTACCACGAAGACCATATTCTAGGCGGCTTGTTCGGGACGATGCACGAGACGGGACACGGTCTCTACGAGCAGGGAGTCGACGACGCACTCAAGGGAACGCCGCTCTGCGCAGGGGCGACGATGGCGATGCACGAGTCGCAGTCGCGGCTCTGGGAGAACATCGTGGGGCGTAGCCGGGGATTCTGGAAGCAGTGGCTGCCGCCTTTACAGGAATTATTTCCCCAAGCCGCGGGCGTAAGTCCGGAAAACTTCTACCTCGCAATCAATAAATCCGAGGCGACCTTCATCCGGGTCGAAGCCGACGAGTTGACCTACAGCCTGCACATCCTCCTGCGCTTCGAGTTGGAGCGGGACCTGCTGGCGGGTCGCGTTAAGGTGGGCGAGCTGCCTCAAGTCTGGAATGAGAGGATGAAGAACGATTTGGGAATCGCGCCGCCGGACGATGCGCGCGGCGTCCTCCAGGATGTTCATTGGGCGGCGGGGCTGTTCGGCTATTTCCCCACCTACGCTCTGGGCAATGCGATCTCCGTCCAACTCTGGGAGGCGGCGCTGGCCGAACAGCCCGGCATTCCTCGCGACATCGAAGAAGGGCGTCTCTCCCCGCTCCTGCTCTGGCTCAAGGAGAACGTCCACCGACACGGCAAGAAATACAGCGCCCAGGAATTGGTGCGGCGGTCGACGGGTCGTCCGATCGAGGCGGGTCCGTATCTGAGATATCTCGCGGAAAAATACGGCGAGATATACGGTCTCTGATCGCGTTAAAGGCCCATGTTTTGAAGTTTTATGTCCTCCAAGACTAGTCGCTCCTCTTCTTGGAACATGCTCAAGCGCTTCTTCAAAGCGTCCAGATAGGTTTCCTCGGGCAAATCAGCATCGCCTTCCTTGGGTAAATCAAAATCGCCTTCCTTGGGCAAATCGGCCAGGAGTTTCTCCAGCCCTTTGATGCGATAGCGCACCGTAATCAGGCGCTGCTTGGCCGTGGGCTCGCCATAAATGATTTCCACGATATTCCTAAGAAACCCTCTTTGCATGTCGGCTAAGCGATCGTCCAACTGGGCTATGGTCTGCTGCGGCAATTGGGTGTGCGTCTCGCGCACCCAAGCCCAGAAGAGGGTTTGGGTTTCTATGGCGCGAAATTCGCTGTCGACCGAACCGGCATCCGCCGAGCCGATCCATCGGTTCTGAATCCGCCGGTCGAAACGATGCCTAAGCTCGTGGACCAGCACGGCTGCCATGACCTCCTTGGGAACGGAGGCTGAATCAAGGGCTTTTTGCAGAAGAATAACGTCCTCCTCCGCGAAATACATTCCCCACTCGCTTAAGCTCAGTTTCCCCGTGGAATCGAAGCTTATCTCGGGAAGAACCCCGGAATTCAAGTAATCCAAGAACGGCTTGAGCCTTTTCTCTCCTTCCGGGTTAGCCTGCATGAGTTGCGTATCCCACTGGCTGGAAACCGATTCCCTTATAATTGCGAGCGCTTGCGCGATGCCGGGTTCCTGCGAGGCGTCGGCTCGGCTGCCGGCGATGCAGCAGCAGAGCAGTGCGGCAAGAGCTGACCATGACTTCAATCTGTTGGCGATCATGATTCGTATTCTATGAGCCAAAGCGAAATTTCCCTATAGGTCGAAAGGGCAGTTCTCATCCGACAAAGGACCCCCCCGCATAGCGCTTACCGGCAAGCAGTTGACTGACGCGCCGCTCCACGGCTGATCCGACGCCAAACGTCTCGCCTCAGGAATACCCGCCGCGCGTCCCACGAACTTCCGCGGGCCATTCATGGTATGATGGGCCGCCGTTCGTGATGTCCCGGGCATCAGGATCACGACAAGCGCACGGCGAGCACGCCGGACAAAGCACGCGGCCGGAAAATATCCAACAATCAATGAACCCTCGCGATCCATCCCAGCTTGTCAGGTGGCTTTATCTGGACATGAACTCCTTCTTTGCGTCCGTCGAGCAGGAGATGAACCCCTCCCTGCGAGGCAAGCCCGTGGCGGTCGTGCCCCTGCATGCCGATACCACATGCTGCATCGCCGTCAGTTGCGAGGGGAAGGCTTGGGGCGTTAAAACCGGCACCAAAGTCGGCGAAGCTAAGAGACTATGCCCCCAGATGCAGTTCATTGAGGGCGACCACGGCAACTATATTAAATATCACAACCAGATCGTTGAAGCCGTTGAGTCCTGCCTGCCTATCGAGTCAGTCTGCTCAATTGATGAAATGGCGTGCCGCCTGACTGGATCTCAACAAGATCTGAAAACCGCTGAAGCCCTGGCGGTTCAAATCAAGTCCACGATCAGGAGCAGGGTCGGCTCATCGCTGAGATGCTCCATTGGCGCCGCCCCCAATCGTTACCTGGCCAAGATTGCAGGCGACATGAAAAAGCCGGACGGCTTTACCGCCATTCGCCCCTGTGATCTCCCCCAGATCCTTCATCAACTGCGGCTTCGAGATCTTCCCGGTATTGGCGCCAAAATGGAATCAAGGCTCAACCAAAAGCATATCGACAGCCTCGAGAAGCTCTGCTCCATGTCCCCAAAAGAAATGAGCCAGGCATGGGGGAGCATTGGTGGCGAGGAGATGTGGCTTCTTTTACGCGGTGAGGAGCTGCCGGAAAAAACGACGGAGCAAAAATCGATCAGCCACTCCCATGTTTTGCCCCCCAAACTGCGCCATGAGCCGGGCGCTCAGCAGGTTCTCAAGAAGCTGACCGCCAAAGCCGCTACAAGACTTCGTCAAGAGGGATTCTTCGCCTCGGGAATTAAAATCTTCGTCAGGTTTATGGGGCAAGATGCCTGGAAAGCCCGCTGCGGACTGCTGGAAACGCAAGACACATCGGCATTTATTAACGCCATCGGAACGCTTTGGAAAGAGCTGCCCGCAGGCTCGATCTACGCGGTAGGCGTGGTTCTGACCGGGTTAGTGCCGGAAGCGTTTCATGCTCCATCGCTGTTTGAGGATCAGCGCCGAAACCAATTGATCAAGACGCTTGATCGGCTGAATGAGAAATTCGGAAAGGATGCCGTCCATTATGGGGCGGTCCACGAGTCGGCGGGACTGGCTCCGCTTCGGATCGCCTTCACGAGGATTCCTGACGAGAGCGAGGTCTGATGAAGGCCGCTGCGGCAGGCAGCGGGCTCATTTTCCCCTGCCTTGCTATCCGGGCTGACGCGCGACGTGAGCCTGACCGCCGCCAGGCGGCGGTCAGGCTCACACGTACGGGCTTAGAACCCTGAGAAGACGTTCCCGTTGCCCAGAATCGCCAGGGCGGCGGACTGAGAGGCGCGGGAGTTCGTGGTGCGGATCGTGACGGCGTCCTGGGCGTCGGGCTCGGTCGGCGGCGGCATGTACCAGCAGCGCGGGCGCAATCCGACTTTATAGCCCTGTGACGCGACGCAGGCGCCGACTCCGGGGTCGACGTCGTCTAGGTCTGTCGTCCACGGTTTCGTGCACAGAGATCCCTGGAAGAGGGTATCCAGGCGGCATTGGAAGTTCGAGTGACCGTCTCTGGTCCAAGTGACCCGCAACGGGTCGGGCGTGTCGAAGTGGTTGACCGGGCCGCGGAACGCCGTGGCCGACAGGGACGCCTGCGCCGAGCGGTAGCAGATGTCCTGTGCGGTCTTGTCCTGGTAAGAGTTGGCGCAGGACTTGCGCGCGATCTGATTGTCGTCTTCCATTCGAGTGAAGTTGGCCGACGTCGATCGAGAGAAGACCCGGTGCAGGCATTTCGTGGTCGCGAAGTAGTCGGCCTCGCCCTCGGCCGACACCCATGTATCAGGGCCGTATCGGTCGTACTTCGGCGCGCCGCCCAGGTGATGTCCGATTTCGTGGCAGGCGACTAGGGACATGCTGTCTTGCGTGGTCGCGGGATGGCGAGCCAGGCCGCCGAACATGTTGATGATGTAATCGTCGCCAATGCGTGTGGCTGTTGCGTTGACATTCGGGTTGCCCCAGAGCCGGTTGATAATGAACCTGCCTCCGCGTGCGGCGATGATCGGCGTGTATATCGCTTCAAGCTCGTCCATGACTGCGTTGAATTCCGCCAGTGAGATACCCTGGTCCTCAGCGGACCCAACGGGAATGTTCATGTCGTTTTCGGGAAGAAACGACTCCCGATAAACGCCTTGCGAGGCTTGCGCGGCAGTTCCGACAAGCAGGACCAAGGCGCCCACAACGGCGGCAGCGGCAACTTTGTTCATCTCACACCCCCTATGTGATTTAAGCTTGGCAAAATCATTTCGACGACTCAACAGGAAAATGGATCATGCGACCCGATATTTTAAAGCCCCTGGAGACAGGAAAATACGATCGCTCAACCGTCGAGGTGCGCCAGGAAATTTGATATATGTCTCTTGACCGCACGCCGTGAGGGGTCGAAGTGACGATGCACCGGAGGTGGGTTATGGCCAGATCCATTCAAATCCTAGGGATCCTGGCTATCGGATTATTGTCGCCGGAACCTGCGCCAGCTCAGACGCAATCCCAGCGCCGCATCGTGGTCTTTAAATCCGACGTGCCGCAGCCCCAGCGCTTGCTTCTCGCACAATCGTTCGGCTCCAGGATCGTGCGTGAATTGCCGCTCATCAATGCAATCGTCATTGAGATGCCCGACACGCAAGCCAACACGGTGGAAATCACGCTAAGGATGTCCGCCGAGGTCGCCCGCATCGACAAGGACCCTAAGATCAACTGGCTGCTGATGGAGAACGCCTCTAGCCCGGACTTCGATGCGCCGAGCCTGGAGATTCTCACCGCGCCCTCCCGCGATCTCGCTCGGCGCAACGCTTTCTACCCGCCGCAAACGCCGAAACCTCCCGTCGGCCAGGAAACGCCCTGGGGCATCACGAAGGTTCAGGCTCCGGCGGCATGGAATGTCACGCAAGGCGAGGGCGTCAAACTCGCCGTCATCGACACGGGAATCGACCTAACTCACCCGGACTTGGCGCCCAACATCAAGGGAGGTTGGAACGCCATCACCACTGAAGACGATTTCAACGACGACCACGGGCACGGTTCGCACATTTCCGGCACGATCGCGGCCGTCGACAACGACCAGGGCGTAGTCGGAGTGGCGCCGAAAGTCAGCCTCTACAGCGTCAAAGTCCTAGATAAGAACGGCTTGGGCAACGTCGATGACATACTCGCCGGCATGCAGTGGGCCGTCGACCATAAGATGGAGATCGTCAACATGAGCCTGGGTTCCAATGAGTTCTACCCGGACATCGCCGACATGGTCTCCGCCATGGTGCAGGCGGGCGTGATCTTCGTCGCGGCGGCCGGCAACTCCCAAGGACCGGTGGGTTATCCGGCGGCCTACCCGGGGGCGATCGCCATCACCGCCTCCGACATCAATGACAATATCTCTTTGTTATCCAACCGCGGTCCCGAGATCGCGTTCATCGCCCCGGGCATGGAGGTAAGGTCGACCTCGATACAAGACGGCTATAAAATCCGGTCGGGAACCTCCATGGCCGCGCCGCACGTGTCCGGTCTCATGGCGCTCTACGTCGCCAAGCACAAGGGAGCCACTCCCGCTCAGGCGCGAGCCGCCCTGGCGGAGGCTTCGCACAAATTGCCGAACGTACCAGACATCGGGCAGGGCGCCGGTCTTCCCGACGCCGTCAAACTCGTCAATGAGCCCGGCCGTCGATTTGTTTTAGGGCTTCGCGAGGGCTTCCTAATCGAGCAAGTTCCATCAAAGCTTGGGCGTCCCCCGGCTTGCATCGGATCAGCCGGCGCAGAGCCTCTAAAGCCGTGGCCCGGTCACCGGCTTTGAGCGCGATTCCAGTCAAGCTGCGCATCATCTCGACATAAGAAGTTTCAGATTGACGCGACTCGGAGACTTCCAGAATTGACCGCAGGAGTAGCCTTGCCTGCTGGGTCTGCCAGGCCGATGCTTGCCGCCAGCAGCACGGTCTTGGCCGGAGAGGGCGAGCGAGCCCGCCAGACCAGCAGAAACGCCGTCAGGGCAACGCTCAGGGTGAAGAGCCAGCGCTCACGAAATGAGTCCGGGCCCGCTGAGAGGAAGGCGTAGGCCGCGAGGCCGACCGCGCCGGTCAAGGCATCGGCGAGAAGGGCGCCGATGCCAAAAACAAGCAAAGCGCAGAGGAATATCGCCGCCGCCGGGAGAGATAAAACCTCTTCCGGGGATTTCCCTTGACAGATGAGAGCGTTGGCCACACTGTAGGCCGGCATGCTCCAGGAAACGCGTCCTTTGATGCCGTGAAAGAGAGCTTCACCGCCCTCGGGGTTGAAGTCCACTTCGGCCATGCAGTAATCGTCTCGGACGTATTTCCCGCGCATTTCCTCGACGACCGCGGCGAGGCGCAGCGCGGAAATCGCGAGGAGTACGCCTGCCAGGGCCGTCCGCCAGGGGATAGACCGTGCCGTCGTGGTGGGAAGGAAGAAGCTCAATGGTCAAAACGAGACCGCAAAGAATGCGCCGCCGCGTCTATTTTCAAACGGCTATTGACCGCCGAGCTTCGCGATCCGATCTGCGGCTCGCTTGGCGAGCCTGTGCGACGGAAACTTGGCGCCTGTGTAGTCATCGTTTGTGAAGGCCGCTGCGGCGGGAGGCGGGCTCATTTCTCCTACCTTGTTGTAGGGCCAATTGACGGATGCTCTCCGGATCAAGCTTCAAGCTCTCGACGAAAGCTGATATCTCCAGAGCCGCCGACCGCTGGTTGTCTCGCGCGGCCCTGACGGCAAGATCCAGGAGCAGATCGACGTCTTTAGGCCCCTTCATGTCCGCCCGCTTCAGGACGGACAGCGAACGGGAATAACTGCCGAGGTCCCGGTAAGCAAGGGCCAATTCGCGGGTTCTCTCCGGATCCAGCCTCAGGCTCTCGGCAAAAGCCAAGCTCTCCAAAGCCGCCCGCCGCTGGTTTGATTGTTCCGCCCTTTCGGCCCTGTCCAGCCAAGCCTGCGCCAATATATTTTCCCCCTCGAACTGATGACCGGATTGGCCCGGAAAACGCATGGTAGGGAAAGACGGGAGGATCGATACCCGGAATCGCTCCAGCAGCAGGACTTGCCGCTTCACGGGCCAGGCCTGGAGAAGATCTAAGATGAGCCCTCCGATGCCGGTGTCGGACAGAGCAAGATTTCGCTGCGCGTCCTGGTCCTTCGAAGTGGATCCCAAAGCCAAGTTATAGGGCTGGGCATGGAGGCGATCGGCTTCAACAAAGTCGGCCATGGCCGCTTGACGCCGATCCCGCTGCAGCGCGCCGAGCATGCGCACGATATGGCCTTTCACCCTGTCGTCCCAGGTGCCCGCCGTCAGGTCCACGCCGTCGATGAAGCTGGACTGTGACCCGCCTTGCGCCAAGAGTCCCCAAGCCAGGTCGATCTCACGATCCTTGCGGGGACTTCCAAGCTGGGCTCTGCGTAAATGGAAGACGGCCGCCTCGACCTGCCCCTGCCGCAGCAGCAGCCTGCCGTATTCCGCCCTCAGGCACGAAAGCTCGGGATGCCGATCCACTTCGGCGGCCAAGCGTGCTGGCTCCGCCGCATGGCCGGGATAGACGAACACGATATACAGGGTATAGGCCCCCAAGACCGAAGCCGAGGCCAGCGCCACGCCCACCACGACCGCGCATGTCCGCTTTCCCAGATCGCTTGCGGGGCGTAACAGAGCGGTCAACGAACTGGCGGCAAGGGCGGCCACGATGGGCCAAAGCGCGTCAAAATAGGATGGCTTCACGGGCATCAGGCAGTGTATCGACACATAGTAAGCGGCCAGAAGCACAACCTGCTGATGGCGCGGACTTCTGCGGAAGAGCCATCCGGAAAAAACCGCCAGCGCCATGAGCCAAGGATGGAGGGACAAGACGGTCCACAACCTCAGGGCGAAGGCGCAGAGGTAGACGAGTGGATGGAGGAGTACCTGCGTCACGGCCCAGAAGAGCACGTTGTCGCGCGCGGATGGGCCGATGTCCACAAGGCGACCTTCCAAGGTCGAGACGTGCCCCATAGCGCCAGTGATGATGTTGAAGCGCGCACGTCCGTGCTCGAAGAGCACCCACTCTCCAGAGCTCAGCCAGTTCAGCCGCATCCAGGGCAGAAGCAGAACGAACGGCAGCGCGCATAACAGAAATATTTCCTTGATGGGTGCGGGCGTACCCTGGCGGCAACGCAACGCCCATAGGTATCCAGCGAGGAGAAATGGGAATAGAAATAAGGGAGAACGTTGTAGAAGAGTTAAACCAAGGGCGAGACCAAGCGCGGCGTAGCGCCATGAGGCGGAGGATCGCTCCGCCTGCTCCTGGCCCGCCGCCCAAACCATTACATTTGCAGCCAGGAGCACCAGAAAAGCATAGACCGACATGAAATAAAAACCCGAGAAGGGCACGGCCAAAGCCATCAGTAGCGCGGCCAGCCCGCCACAAAGCAGCGAGCGCAGAAGGCAGCCCAAAGTAAAGACCAGAGCCAGCGTCCCCACCCAAAGGAGCTCCGGAGCCCATTGCTGCAGCCAGAACGGTCCGTGATTGAAGATGAGCCCAGTCACGACGCTCTGCATGGGCAGGTTCGTCGAGATGGAGGCAGAGGGCAGGCCGTGCAGCAGGTTTTCGGCCATCGCCAGATCGGAATAAGAAAAATAAGAGCCGACGTTCGTCCGAGATCTCGTCAATGCCGTCGTTAGGACGATGGCGACGCAGGCCATGAGTATCGCCGCGGCGATCCTTTCCCAACGAACCGGCACTTCAACCTCGAGCATGCCGGGACGCATCAAACGAAGCAGGAATTTCCAGCGCGCATTCCGCCTGAAGCCGCCTCACCCGATCATCGTAGCCCACCTTCCCCGCCATTGCAAGAGCCCATCCCAGTCGCCAGTAAAATCCACGCCCCGATACCAACGCTTCGACCTTGGCCACGACCCGTGGCCAAATCTCGCGGACAATCACGCTGTAGATACCGCGCTGAGGAAGGATCGATCGCCAAGGGATCGCCAAGTGCGAATCGCGAATTAGGGTAAACAATATCTGGCTGCCGGTCCCTTTCCATTCATGACGACGGCTTTGGATTTGGGAGGCGCTCCAGCAGGTCACCGGCGATCTGCTCGGGGGTTTTGTGCGGCTGGACGAGGGACGCGGCGGCTTTGCAGTTCGGCGTCCGGACGGGAGACGGCAACGACAGCGGCAACGGCGGTGTGCGTAGGGGCCATGGAAGGCACCATCCCTTCACTTGGCCGCCGGTTCTCGGTGGGCTGAGCGATTTATTGAGGCGTCCGGCGTTGCCGGATGCGCCTTGCCGAGGCCGCGCTCCTGACCGTTCCCGCCAAGCCTGGTTTTCCAGGGGGCGGGCGGCGTCTCCCTTTTCGGGAGCCGGAGGACTTCACCTCCGCTCTTATCGGGCGAATCATAGCCCGAAGCGCGTCACCTCGGCCGACGACGACGCATTGGCGAGCCATCGCCCGCCGGCGCCGTCAACAGCCGGTGAGCAATAACCATGCCGTTGGCGGGAACACGAGGGGGGGAGGCTGCGGCGTGGGGTGGGCTACCGCCGCGTGCGGCTGGTGCCCAGGCCGAGTTCGGCCCGGTATTGGGCGATGGAGCGGCAGGACAGCTTCGCCGCATACATGCGGGCGAGCAGCTTGCTCAGCTCATCGTCCGTGGCGGAGGGAGTCTCCCGGATCAGTTCATGGAGACGGTCCAGGAGCAGGGACTTACGGCTGGGGAAAAGCGTCCTGAGAGGGGTTTCAAGACCCCAAGGAAGCTCGATCGACTTGTTCGATATCAGGCGGTTGAAGACGCTCGGCAGCACGTCCAGCTTCTCGGACACGGCGCGCTGAGTCAGCGGCTCACGCTGGTCAGGATCGCCGGAAACGAAGAACCGGGCTTGAGCTTCGATGAGGACTTCGAGCAGGCGATACAGCGTGGTCTTGCGCCGGTCGAGGAACTCCAGGTCGCGGAGAATCCTGTCCGCGCGCTTGGCCTCGGCGGCGGACATCGCGTCGAGCAGCTGCCGCCGCTTATGCTCGTCGACCCGATAGCGCCCCTTCCAAATCTCGCGGTTGAAAAAGGCGAGGGCGGCGCGCCCGTCCTCCACCATGATCCCGGCGACCGCGCTGTAGACCTTCGGCGGCGCGGCTTCCGAGGAAGCCCCGTCGAACTCGGCCTGGATGTAGAGGCGGTTGACCATCTCCCGGAGCTTGGCAGCTTCCTCCCGGGGAATCTTACAGAGGCGCGCGCGCTCCGCGTCGGTCATGGCCTCGTCGCGAAGGAAGCATTCCTCGAAGCGTTCCTGGCCGACCTTGTGCAGGAGCTTCGCCATCTCTCCCTGACCATCCAGGACCGAGGAAAGACCGTCGCCGGACGTCCTCAGCCCCCAGCCGCCGAAACGGCGAGCCGCGAAACCGGCGCTGTCATAGGGCTGGACCGCGATGACCCGCGTGTCGAGCAGGCGGCGGAAAACAGGATCGCCTTCGAGCTCGCGGACGCGGGACTCGAAGTCCCCCTCCGACATCTCCATCAGGCGGGCGAGCTTCATGCCCGCCTGGACGCCGGTGCGCGACGACGTCGCGGTCCGGAACTTCACTTCAAGCGTTCGCCCAGGCGGCGAGCCTGGTAGGCTGAAATCTCATCGGCCAGGGAGCGCGCCTGCCGGCTCATGAGCCTGAGAAGCTCATGCTCTTCCTTGGAAGCCTCCCCGCGCAGCATGGCCGCCGCGCTCTTGAGGTTGGCGCATTTTGCCTTGATGTCGTGCACGAGGCTTGTCAGGGCGTCGTCATTTCCCATGGTTCTTCCCCTCCGGCTTCCCGCTTCTCCGGGAGGACGCATAGAGGATGCGCGTCGATATCTTCAGGTCGGAAAGGACCTGGGTCTTGCGCCCGGCGTTCTCCGTCAGGTTGCGGTGGATGATCGCGTCCACATAACGCTCCACGGCGTGATCGAGGCCCTTGTCCAACGCCAGCCGGTACTGCGCTTCCGAGATGAATTCATCCGGCTCGGCCTCGACGCGCGCCGTCGCGAGCAACTCCGCCACCGCCTCCGCCGTGATGCGTCCGGGTTGGCCCACCGTCGCGAGTTCGACGAACTTCCGAAGCTCGCGGACGTTGCCCGGCCACTCGTAACCCAGGAGCTTCCGCTTCGCCTCCTCGGCGAAGGACAGCCGCCTTCCGCCGCGGGTGAAGAACCCGATCAACGGGAGGATATCCCCCTTCCGCTTGGAGAGGGGCGAGAGCCCGATCGTCAGGCCGCGGATGCGCTGCGAGAAGTCGAATCTGATCTTCCCAGCCTTCACCAGCGCCGGCATGTCCTCCAGCGTCGCGCTGATGACCCGGAAGCGCGAGGTCTCGGGCCGGTCGCAGCCGAGAGGGTAGAAGGACTTCTCCTCGATGGCCTTGAGGAGCTTGGTCTGCATATTGAGGCTCATCGAGCCGACCTCGTCCAGGAACAACGTGCCCTCGTCAGCCGCCAGGAGCTTGCCTTTGCGGCTGTCCGCAGCGCCAGTGAAGGCCCCTTTGCGGTAGCCGAATAACTCCGCTTCCAGCAGATCTTCCGTGTAGGCCGCGCAGTTGATCGCCACGAACTGACCGGGGCGGCCGGAGCGCTCATGGATGATCCGGGCCAGGTTCGTCTTTCCAGAGCCGGAAGGCCCGAGGATCATGATCGGTAGTTCCGAACCCGCGTAGCGCAGCGCGGAGGAGATGCCCGCGCGCGTGGCTCCGTCCTCGGTCACGAACTGATCCTGGAAGATGCGGTCCGCGCGGGCCTCCTGGCGTTTTCGCAGGAAGCGCTTCAGGACCGCCTGGACGTTCTCGGACTCGTTGCCCTTGGCGTAGAAGTCCTCGCAGCCCAGGGCGTAGGCACGCTCGACTATCTTGTCGGAGTCGTGCGCGGACATGACGACCGAGTACGTGCCGGCGGCCAGCGCCTCGGGGATGAGCTCCAAGCCGCCGAAGTTGTCCTTGTCGCCGAGCTTGAGGTCGATGAAGCAGACCTCGCTGCGCTTGCTCGCGATCTTGCGGCGGGCGGACGGAGCGTCGTGGGCGAACTCGACATCGTGCCCCTTCAGCTGCGCCTCCATGATCTTCCGGGCGAGCGGATCGTCTTCGACGACCAGGATCTTCAGCTTGTCCATTGGACCTCCATCTTACACCAATTATTTTTCATTTGAAAATCGAAAAGCCTGACCGCCCCCTCCCCTCTCTCGGGGCGGCGCACAACACCGTTCAGCATAAAAATTGCTCCCCGAAGGGTGTCGCCGCATGAACGAAGGCGGCGAGCAGCAACTGAATGACAAATCGGGCACGAAAGGAGGAAAACCATGAAGCTGATCAAGACTCAGAGCGCCGGCCTCGACATCATCAAGGGCGTGTAATCCGCAAAAGACTCTTGTCCGGCGCTCAACGCGCCAAGCAGTGCGACCATCAAACCCATGCATCAAAGGAGAACAACCATGAAACTCATCAAGACCGAAGCCGCCCGCCTCGACATCATCAAGGGCGTCTAAGCATCCTGCCGACGGCCGCCCGCTCCGCTCGTTTGGAGCGGGCGGCGAACGGCGGAAAGGAGAACAAACATGCAGCCGATCATGCGGGAACACATAACGCTCATCGACGTAGGCCCCTCGTCAATGCGATTTTATTGCTGCCACAGAGCGCAGGTGATCACCTATGAAATCGACGAGATCGGCGGGCGCGCGATCCCGCTCGCCGATGGGAGACGGCCTCTCCAACAAATCCTGGAATGTCTCGCCATACCGGATCTGGCGCCCATGGATTTGGCGGCTTTTTTCCAGGGACTCATCGATGACAAGATTTTCAGAGACGCCGCATCGGACTCGAAGGTGGAATTCCCGCCGAATTACGAGGCTCGGCTGAAGCGCCAACTCGTCTATTTCTCGGGGCTCGCCCCGGCCGGCCAGACAGCCAGAGATCTCCAACACAGGCTGTTGCGCAGCAGGGTTCTGATCGTTGGAGCCGGCGGCGGCGGCTCCCATATGGCCGTCCAGTTGGCCGGCGTGGGGGTCGGGAACCTCACCATCGCGGATCACGATCGCGTCGAAATCGGAAATCTGGGACGGCAGATATTTTATGCCGACCACATTGGGGAACTGAAGGTGGAGGTGCTCAGGTCGGTGATCGGGAAGATTTCCCCCGAGACGTCGGTCACGACTCACGTCGAGAGACTTACTCGCGAGGCGGGATGGATCAATAAGATTCTGCCGAACGTCGATCTCGTAATCAACTGCGCCGACTACCCATCGATGGATGAAACCAGCCGGTGGCTTTTCGATGCCTGCTATCCCCTGAGAATCCCGCTGATTCCCGCAGGCGGCTATAACGGACACATGACATCCGTTCCCCCCACGCTGATTCCCGGACGCTCAACCTGTTGGCATTGCTATGAGAGGACGACGGCGAAGAAGGTCTCCCCCTTCGGAGAGCTGCGGCTCGCTGAAATGAAGTCCGGGGTATTCCTCCCCGCCACCGTCGCGATGGCGGCGCTCCAGATGCCGGAGATCATTCGCGTCCTCACGGGATGCGAGCAGCCGCGATTCATCAATTGTCGCGGCGAATTCGATATCAACGCCTGCGCACTGCGCATTGAGAACGTGCCGCCAACACCTGGATGCGGAACCTGCGAGGGCACGGCATGACGCCGGTGAAAATGACGCTTGCACTGGGAATCGCCCTGGTCAACGTCGGCATCTATCGCTTCGGTCTCATTGACCTTCTGCTGGAGAATCATCCCGGGTTCCTCGGGATGACGATTTTCACGGCGCTCATGTTCGCTCCGGCAATTTTCGCATTTCATTGGCGAGCGGCGACGGAAAGGCGCCGCGGGGTAGGAACTCTGGCTCTGGCAGCGGCGCTCGCATTCGCGTGCGTAACAGCAGCGACGCGCGATGGCATAGGGCTGCTCGGATACTCGCTCCTTGCGCTCCTATTGGGGATCATGGAAGCGCTCCTCATCCCCGCCCTGCAAGCCTGGTTCTCCAGGGAAAGCGCCGGCGGTCTTGCCGCGGGAAACTCCGCCTTATGGGGAATCTCCTGCATCAGCCTGATTGCGAGCCCGATCATTTTTTCTCATTTGCGGCATATTTCAAATACTGCGGTGGGATTGGTTGGAATGGGAATGCTCGCATTACTGATACGGCAACTGAGTTCCCAATCGACCGCCGCCGCTTCATCTGAGGCTTCCCAGCCGCGCCCTTGTGAATCCGCACGAACAACACTGGCCGTACTCTTTTTAGCAGGAGCCGCAATCGGAGCGATAAGCAACATGATTTATCCCATCACGTTGCGATTACTGCGGCTGGATGGGTGGCATGTCGGTCTCTATGCGTGCCTCCCGATGCTCTCCGCGTCCCTGGGGGCAAGGCTTCAAAATGCTCTGGGCGGAGACTACGAGCGATGGTTCCTGGCCGCATTCATCGGCATTCCTGCGGCGTTCCTCATGTCGACGCCCTGGATGATCCCAATAATTCTTTTTGCTTGGGGCTTCTGCTTTGGTTACGTGGAGACTCAATGGCTCTCCAAGCATGCGGCATTCAATGATGCGCTGAGCGCGAAGTACTGCGGATTGGCAAGCGGCATCGTTCTCTCGGGGCTGTTCGCAGAAGTTGGGATCAGCCCAGTCGCAGCGCTCGGTCTTGGTTTTTACGGAACTTTTGCTGTCGGAGGAGTCTATGGATGGCGTATTAATCGTCGAGTCAACTTCGGAACAGCCAAAGGCTGCGGACATGCTGGTGAGTTACTATCCCCCCGGTGAAGCTCTCACCTATTACTACTGGGACGACTGGGCTCTATCGGGGATTCTGAAGCCTGGAGGCCACACCCTGACCCTGGGTCTTGCGGGGGCCTCGGGCCCGCGCCGACTTGCGTTGACCGACAAGACCCATCGCCAGACGGGAGTTGACCTCGACACGTCCCAGCATCCATCGTGCGACTGGGATCTCACGGCCGTAAAAGACGACGCATTTAGGTTTATCGCGCAAACCCAAGAGCTCTTCGATACGATATGGGTCGATCTTTACGGCGCGGAAGGGGTGCTGCTTCCCAGGGTCCTCGCCCCCGAATTCATCGCTCAATTGCGAAGCAAGCTCAAGCCTGACGGCATCGTCTTTGTGCATCTCTTCCGACCGGAGAATCGGTTCTACCGTTATGCGCGTGCGCATGACCCATTCGAGCCCTTATTCCGCGAAATGGCGGAGTCCATGGGTTTCCACGCCGCCGTTTTCGATCATTATGCTTCTCAGACCTGGGTATTCTCGAACCTCGAGGTTGAAACACTACGACGGGAACTTATTACCCGCGCCGCGACCCCGCCTGAAATATTCCGCTGGCTGCGGGAATATATGGCGAAAATCCTTCGTCAGCCGAATCGGACCGGAAGTCTTCCACATGACCTGTTATCTGACGTTGAAGCTGCGTTCAAGGCCCCGATTGCTCCTGCCGCCATGGTCGCTTGCGGGCTCTCGGCAGAATCCGGTGCGGAAGATTGGGAGTCATGGAGCGAGACTCCTGAAAGACTCATCGCCCCGGAAATGGAGATGGACGACCCGCAACGCCTCCGATTGGAAACGCTGGCCCTGTGGTTAACGGCCCCCGGATTGAAGCTTCCGACATCATGCAGGGAATATCTGGCACGGACCGTCGGGCAAATACGGGCAACGGGCGCCCCCGAATTCGAACTTCGGCGCGCGTTGATGAAATAGGCGCGCGGTATACACAAATTTCTGTCCGGCATATAAATTGCTCCACAATGGGCGACGCTGCCGTCAAATATAAAATCACGGAAAGGAGTCGTCATGAAAATCATCATGGACTGTCTTCAGAAGTTCTGCGCCGTTATGCAACGGGATGGCGCGCATCAGGTCAGGATGGAGAATGACGCGACTTCCTTGCTGATTACGACCCCCCTCCGGCTGCTCGGGCAACTCTAGAGATGACCATGCTAAGTTTCTCCAGGACAATGGGCCTATCTGCAAATAGGCCATACGCCCCTGGATCGAGATCGGAGGCTCTCTTACACTGTTCTTATCGCCCACAAGGCGGCTCTGTAGCCCGGAGAATTGGCTCCGGGGTATCCACGATCCGACCGAAATCGGATGAGACCAGGGACTCGCGGCGCTGTTGCGCCGCAGTCTCTGGTTTTTCGTTGAATGCGCCGGCCGTAAACTGTAAATTGTCCGTACCTGCAACTGGTACAATGACGTGGATTCGAGGAGAAACGCGAAATGAAGAATAAGATTGCCGTCCTGCTGACCGGGGCCTTGATTCTCGCTGCCAGTGCCTGGGCGAACCTGAAGGGCGGAACGACTTTCCGCGCCAGCCTCAACAAGGCCGTCAAGGTTCGGACGGCCCCGGTGCTCATCGGCGCAATCTGCCCGGATAAGACGACGCCGAACTCGTCCGTCGCTTAATTCTAGACCTTCTTGGCGGTAGACTGAACCGTATGGTCTTACGCTGAACAGGGGACTTGCTCACGTCCCCCAGGCCCGGCAGCGGGCCTGGGGGACGTTATGCAAAATATGACGACCGTCGTGAGTCGGAGGATTGCCGTCGTTCTCGCGCTCCTCGGCGCGATCGCCGGGATCGTTATCAGCCAGCAACAAATGAAACAACCTCAGCTCAAGACGAAGCTCTCCATCGCATTCCCACCTGCCGGTTCCGCGTCGTCCTATGATCCCATGAGGATCCACCTGGCCTACGAATACGTCTTCTTGGCCAATATCTACTCGCCACTTGTGGAATATTCCGCTGATGGTCGTTTAGTTTCGGCGATCGCCGAGCGTTTTGAATGGACCGGCAACGAAGCTCGCTTTACCATCCGCGAGAATCTCAAGACCATCGACGGCCGCGCCATCGATGCTTACGACGCGGAAGCCATGTTCAAGCGCGTCCTCATCCTCGGCGGGAACACTCACGGGAATCTGGCCTCGATGCTGTGCCCAGGCCAATCGCTCAAGACATTGGCGGACCCCTGCCCCGGGATGCAGGTGCGGGAAAACGGCCGAGTCCTCACCATCCTTTTTGAGAAGCCGATGCCGTTCTTCTTCCCGATGCTCACAGCGATCGACTTTGCCGTCATTCCTCGGGACGCGCTCGACCCCAAGACGCTCGCCATCCGGGACTACCGGAACACCTCGGGCCCCTATTACGTGGAAAAGGATAGCCCCCAGGGGAACATCGAGCTCTCGGCCAATCCGAACCACTTCCACTATTCGCCCAAGATGCCGCAGGAACTGATTCTCCACCCTGTCCCCCTCAACAGCAAGAAGTCGTCGTTACAACTGATGTCGGAGGGGACCGTGGACGTGGTGCCTGAGGTAGGTACCGATCCACAGGAAGACAAAATCGAATACGCCGCCGCTCATCCCGACGTGACCCTGCACACGACCCTGCCGATCTGCTTTTACGGGGTGATCTTCACTCAAAAAGGGATGAAGCGCCTCGATCTCAATCAGCGCATCGCCATTGGGATGGCGCTGAAGAAACTATTCTTAAAACAACATGCCGGACGGGCGGGATTCGAAGCCGCGGACCAGATATTCCCCTTTTCGGGAGAGGGCGCTCTTGCGACCGAGCAAGTAAAAACATTAACGCAAAAATGGGAAGACTCGCGCGGAGATCAGGCCATCACGGAGCCGCTTTCAATCTGGAACATCATCAAGAGTTTCAACGGCGATGATCCCGAAGTGCATAAGGCTTTTCCCAACTCTCATATCCAGTACATCCGCAAGGTTCCGGGACTGGTCGATTACAAGAAAGAGGGTCTTGATGAGCCCGATGTCTTTCTCACGAGAACCGACATGAGTTTCCTGGAGGACATCGGGCTTCTTTCCTACTATTCCCACATGGACTTCTTCAGCCTGCGCGGAAAGAAGGCCGCGGACTGGCTGAGTCGATACATGGAAGTGCCCGACAAGTCGAAACGCATTCCGATGCTGCGAGACCTCCACTACCAGACCCTGAGCGACGCCTATGTGATACCCATCGCGTTCTCGCCCTATGCGACCATCATCCGCAAGCCCTGGGCTCCGCATCTGTCGAAAATGCACGCAGGCGACACGCTATGGCGACTGGAACGCCCCTAACGGCCTGGGCTCTCGCCAACGCCGGCCGCCTCGACCTTGACGTCGTCCGCGTGACGTGGCCGGAAGAATGGCTTCCGGGCTACTTCGATTACCGGGTATCCATCCCTCTTCGCGGCATAAGGCATGTTGGACAGGGTATGGACCGGAATGAATCCGCCGCGTTCACGAAGGCAGTCGCCGAGGCGATGGAACGCGCCGCCGTATCGGATCTCGTCGAACCGTGGGCGACCGCCGCGCATCTTGACATGGAGCAGGCGTCCCATCATGCCTACCTTGAACTTCTCGGCATAGACCGCGCGCTTTGCCATCACTTTTGCGGGATTTATTTGCGCCCGGTTCCCCTGGAATCGATTGTCGCGCGGAACACCTTGAGCGCTTTGAGCGGGATGCTGAGAAAACACTCCCTATCGTTGCATGTCCGCGAGATGCGTCCGACGCGAGACGCGCGAGCATGCGTCGCTTTCTGCTGGAGCGAAGATTCTCATAGCGCCGTTCCCGGATTCGTCGCAGGATTCGGAAGCGGCGCTTCGACGGAAACAGCCTCGCTGCACGCGCTGCTTGAGTGCCTTCGTTCGGCCACGGCCATATTCGCCGGCGGAATCCATCAGGAGGAAGACCTGGCGGCGCTCGCGGCGAGAAGCGATCCCCGCTGGCATTTCTGGATGGCCAAGACCGCCGAGAGCCTGGACTATGTCCGACAGACGCTTCTGGCGTCGCCGCCGGGCAACCGTGGATCATGGGAACATGAAGATGTCTCGATTTCAAACGTACGGTTCCGCAGAATAGAAAGCCTCGACGCCATCCTGCCGGACCTCCCCCTCGTGGTCGTTCAGGCCCAATCCGAGCAGTTCATGCGTCCGCAATTCGGATCGGCTCCCCTGGATGAGCCGTCGCTGCGCCGGCTTGAACGCTTCAACGGAAGACCTCTCGGGACTCTTGCGCCGGTCCCTCACTTCTACGGATGAACATGAAAGCTCCGCCGCTCAACAATCTCCTTCGCAAGTTCTTGGTCTTTCAGCTGCTCACCCTCGTTGCCCTCGTCGGACTGACGGTGGCGTTCACGGGCCATTTCAAGAATCGCTTGGCCGGGCAACTGACGGAAGCTCTGAGAGAGCCTCTCATCTCCGGCGATATCCGGTCTGTTTCAACGCAAATGTCCGGACCGATATCTCGCGATTTCCGAGGAGCAGTGTGGGTGCCCAAGAACGGCGATGCGCCGTTTTCAGTGCCGATCGGCCTTGGACCGCAGAATATCCTGCTCTATCGCACGGCCGCCGTTCCCATTTACTTCGATGAGCAGTCCACCCGCCTGGCGGGGCAGCTTCTTTTCTACTACTCCAGATGGACCTCGATTCCCACCGCCATAGCGATCTGGCTGGTGCTCATCCTCATCTCCATCCCCGTGGTCCGCCGTGAAAATGCGCAGCTCGCGCGCGAATACGAACTTCGCCTCAAATTCGAGCTCAAAGATTCCCAAGCCTCTCTAGCCGCTCAAGTCGCTCATGATATCCGGTCCCCGGTGGCCGCTCTCGACACAGTCCTAAAGGACCTCTCGCAGCTTCCAGAAGAGAAACGAGTCATGATACGCGGCGCCGTCGGACGCATCCGGGATATCGCCAACAACCTGCTTGAACAGAACCGCAAGGAGGCGCGGGGCGAAAGCGGCCATGAACCGGCCGCGGCGGTGCCCGGCTCCGCCCAGCTCCTGTCGAACATCGTCGACTCCCTCATCACCGAGAAGCGGCTGCAGTTCCGGGCCCAAATCGGCATCGAGATCGATTCGCGACTCGATCCGTCCTCATACGGCCTCTTCGCCGCGATCCCGCCGTCCGAATTCAAACGCGTGCTCTCGAATCTGATCAACAACGCGGTGGAGTCCCTGCCGGAGAAGGGGCTGGTCACCGTCCAACTCGCCGCAAACGGCGACAGCACCGAGATCCGGGTCCAGGACAACGGCAAAGGAATCCCCCAAGACGTGCTCGCGCGACTGGGGCAGAGGGGCGAGACGCACGGCAAGGCCGGAGGCTCCGGCCTCGGCCTCTACCATGCCAAGACGAGCGTCGGGTCCTGGGGCGGGAGTCTCATAATCGACTCGGAGCTTGGAAAGGGCACGGCCGTGACCATCCGCCTGCCGCGCGCCCGTCCGCCGGAGTGGTTCGTCTCGGGCCTCGTCCTGTCTCCCGGCGCCCCGATCGTCGTCCTCGACGACGACGCGAGCATCCACCAAGTCTGGCAAGGGCGCTTCGAGTCGGTGCACGTCAAAGATCACGGCGTCGAGGTCCTGCACTTCTCGACGCCCGCCGAACTGCGCTCCTGGGCCCGGACGGACGCGCGAGCGGCCAAGGACCCGCTCTATCTGCTGGACTACGAACTGGTGGGCTATCGCGACACGGGGCTCAGCCTCGCCGAGGAACTCGGCATCGGCGCCCGCACCATCCTCGTGACGAGCCGCTACGAAGAGAAGGGCGTGTTGGCCGATTCTCTGAGGCTCAAGGCAAGGCTCATCCCGAAATCGTTGGCCGGCTTCGTGCCGATTCGTATCAAGAAAGATGAAGTTCCTGAGCGCCTCGACGCCGTTCTGATCGACGACGATCCCCTGACGCGGATGACATGGACGATGGCGGCCACGCGATCCGGCAAGAAGTTCCAGTCCTTCTCCACGGTGGCGGAGTTCTTCAAAGAAGCTCCCGCGATCAGCCATGAAACCCCCATCTACATCGATGCCGATCTGGCGGACGGCGTGAACGGCGCCCAGGAGTCGCTCAGCGTTCGCGACCTGGGCTTCCAGGATATCCACTTGGCGACGGGGCATGAAGCGGCGAGGTTCGCCGCTTACAAGCATCTGCGCGGGGTGGTCGGCAAAGAACCACCCTGGAGCCAAGAAGAGTGACCACCGCTCACGAGACCTACGTCGCGGTCGAAGGAGGCCGGGTTTACGTCCGGACATTCGGCAGCGGCTCAAAGACGCCGATTCTAGTCCTCCACGGAGGGCCGGGCTTCAGCCATACACTCCTATTGCCGATCCGAGATCTGGCACGCGACCGGCAAGTGATCTTCTACGACCAGCTCGGCTCCGGGAAATCCGATCGCCCCGACAACCTCTCTCTTTGGAACGCGGCCCGCTTCGTCCGCGAGCTGGCGCAAGTCCGCCAGGCGCTCCATCTTGATCGCGTGATCCTGCTCGGCGCTTCCTGGGGAACGATGTTGGCTGTCGATTACATGCTGACAAATCCCGTCGGCGTCGAGGCGTTGATCCTTTCTAGTCCGTGCTTGAGCGCTCGGATGTGGAAGGAAGATGCCGACCGGCTGCGCCTGGAACTGCCGGGGAACGTGCAGGCCATCTTGCTCCGACACGAAGCCGAAGGGACGACGGAAAGCAAGGAATACCAGGAAGCGGTCATGGAGTACGTCAAGCGGTTTGCCTGTAGGATCAACCCTCTCCCTCAAGACGTTCTCGATGCGTTCGCCGACGCCAACATGCAGGTCTACATCCATATGTGGGGCCCGAGCGAATTCCATCCGACGGGCAACCTCAAGGATTATGACCGGACGCGCGAGCTGGGCCGAATCCGCGTCCCTACGCTGTTCACCTGCGG
This sequence comes from Elusimicrobia bacterium GWA2_66_18, assembly GCA_001799675.1. Taxonomy (GTDB): domain Bacteria; phylum Elusimicrobiota; class Elusimicrobia; order UBA1565; family UBA9628; genus GWA2-66-18. The sequence continues at coordinate 989 of MGTX01000032.1, read as the reverse complement.
GCGATACGATGAGGCGACTCCCGAGTCCACGCGCCACTACCACTCACTTGTGCCGGACTCAGAGTTCATTGTCTTTGAAAGGAGCGCCCACATGGCCATGATCGAGGAGCCCGCGGCATACCTCGAATCCATTGAAGCCTTCCTTGCCCGCCATGGGAGTGCTCGCACATCGCAAGCTTGACCTTCTCATTGCTGAAGTAACCGCCTGAATCGGCGTCCGCCCTCGCTCTTGCGAGCACTCACCGGCCGGCTCTGGTTGAAATGAAGCTCAATGAGAGTCCCGGCCTTGACCTTGCCGCAAAGCTCCTTGAGCGCCTCCCAATACTCGTCGAACGCGGGCTCAGAGGCGCTCCTCCCCCCTTCCGGGCCGAAGAGGAGGCTCCTCTGGATGTTTTCGCAGGAGACGATGTTCCCGCCCACGATGTTCACGCCGTACATGGTGCAGTAAGGATATTCCGCCGCGACCAGCCGCAACAGATACCGCCACGGGTCGCTCTCCTTCTCAACGAGAACAGGCGACCCGACCCTCTTCAGACCGCGGTTGAAGCGGCTCGCCGCCGTACCGCGGTCATCCAGCACCTGCCTGCCCGCCGAAGTCTCCCTGGGCGGGGCCTGCAATCCTGACGCATCACATGTCTTGCTCATGGTAACCTCTCCACGTTCCCGCTTCTTACCGCCAGGAGACGCGCTCCGGGCCAATAAAAAAAGGGAAACGATTTTATTCGTTTCCCGTGGCCTCACTCGATTACGGTCGAGTCGTGGATACCCCAGGGCCAATCCCCTGGGCTACACAGGTTTGAGGGGTTACTTCAGGACTATCATGAGGGTAACCGAGAAGGCCGTGAGTTTCGAGGGTCGTTGGTCCTATCCCGGGTAGGACCGGCAGACCTATCTCAGCGGGAGTCGGCCAGGACTTCGCCGCTAACGAATTTTGACCCACCCCTGCTAACAAGAATTGACCCGCCTGGCGTCGCTCACTGAAATAGACC
>MGTX01000031.1 GCA_001799675.1 Elusimicrobia bacterium GWA2_66_18 | reverse complement strand
CAGCGACATGGCCGACCGCTTCAAGACCCGTCGCGGGCGCCGGACCATCAAATGAGCGGACGCGTGCAGACTCAAGCTTTGCGCCGCCCCCGTACGGTCGCTCCCTGCCCTCTCGTTGAGTCTCTGACTGCCCGCCCCAAACCCGCATAGGTCTTCCGACCCTTTTCGCCTCCCGGCGAATGCGGTATCATCATCTCATGCTCGACGATAATGAAAAATCCGCGACGAAAACCGATATCTCCCTTCTAAAGGCCGAACTTGCGACCAAGACTGAACTGCGGGAAGAAATCAAGTCCGTCAAGACCGAACTCACCGCGCAGATTAACCGCGTGGCCGCGGCGGTCGTCAACACCCAGGCGGATGTCCGAAGAATCGAGCAGGCCATGGCGACCAAAGACGACATCAGCCGCGTCTTGAAAGCCATCGACGCCTTCGCCGGGAAATCCGAGAGCGACCACAACGCCGTCGTTCTTCACGGCCGCATCCTGACGGACGTTCAGGTGGGTCTCAAGGACCACGAGGGTCGCCTCAATATCCTCGCATCCACTCGTCCTTAGGCCGGGACCCTCCGGATCCGCGGCTGGATTACGGGCCGAGGACGCACTGCCCTCCCAAATCGGCATTGACCACCCTTTGGATGTCGATGACGTTGCATGATCCGTCGCGGTTTAAATCCGACGCGCAAGCCGCCGCGCCCAGGGCCTGATTGACTTGCAATTGCACGTCCACCACGTTGGTTGCCCCGTCCCGGTTCAAGTCGCAGTCGGTGGCGGTCGCCCCCTCGACGAAGACGGGGGAGCCGCTCAGGCTCAGCCGCGCGACGCCGTTGACGACAGGCAGAACCTCCTGCCGAGGCGATGTCGATGTGGTCGTGCTTTCCACGACGTGCGTCACCAGCGCGTAAAGTCCGGGCAGCGGGATCTCTATTGTCTCCGAACCCGACTCGCTCCAGAGCAGGTGCTTGGCGTTCGCGCCGAAACCGAACCGGCATTGACCCATCGACGTCATCCGCGCCGAATCGAACCCCCCAATCTTGCCGGCGGTCAGTTGGTAGGTGTAGTAGGAAGGCTTGGCGGAGGTGCTCAGGGCAACGGGCTGGACGTCGATGAGCCCCATGTCGCTGAACGCCGATGCCTCCTTGGTCAAGTCGAAGAGGCTGAACCATGTGACGGCTTTGAGGCCGTTGCCCAGCCCCAGGCAGACTCTCTTTGCCACCTCCTGCGCCTGCTTGGCCGGGGAAGGCTCCTCGGAGCGGGGATCCACCCCGCCGGTCTCCGTGGAGATGAGCGGCTTGGAGGTCCGGGCGGCCGCCCAGTCTATCTTCGCCTTCATCTTGCGGTAATCGTGATAGAGATGCACGTCCGCCAGGTCGTAGCTCCCGTTCTTCATAACGCCTTCCACCTCGGCGGCGATGGCCGAGTCGCCGCCGAGGATCAGCTCCAGCGTCTCGGACGCGAGGCCGGCCAGGACGACCTGGATGCTCGCGGAGCCCGACTTGGCGGCGGCGTAGGCCGCGTTCAGCGTAGGGAGATACTCCTTGGCATCGGCCGCCCAATAGAGCCCATGGTCGCTGATCTCATTGTCGATCTGGAGGAAGCGGACCCGGCCGTTGAAATAGGCGGCGAAGTCCCGCATGAAGCCGGCGTATTCCTGGGCGCTCTTGGGCGGGCAGCCCGCCTTCAGGGGATCGAAGGGGGCGGCGCAGTTGCTCCCCCAGCTCGAGTAGGAGCGCAGGTTGACCAAGGTCTCGATCTTGTCGTCCCAGTAGGGCTTGAGCTTATCCTCCAGGAGCGCGAATCGGTAGGCGCCGTGGACCGGCTCGAGTTCGTCCCAGGAGGCGTTGATCCTCACCAGGCCGGCCCCGATGTCCTTGATCGCGGAGCGCGCGGCGGCCTGCTCGACCGGAAAACCAATCACCCCGAAGGGGGGCAAGGCCGCGCCGCCTGCGGCGGCATTGCCGACCGTGACGGCGACTTCCGCGCTGACGGCCAGCAGCTTGGTCGCCGCGTCGTACGCCGCGGCCTTGAGCGTGTGCGGGCCGTCGGCAAGGCCGGTGGTGTTCCAGTTGTATGTATAAGGGCTCGAGGTGTCCGTGGCCGTCACCTTCCCGTCGACCTGGAGTTCGATCCAGGCCGCCTGCGCCGTGTCGCCGGTCGCGACCGCGAGGACCGGGACGATCCCCTTCACCGTGTCCCCGGCCGCCGGGGAGGTGATCGAGACGGAGAAGGCCGCGACGGCGGCCTGAGGGCAGGCCGCCAGTTTCCAGTCGGCGGCGAATATCGCCGCCTCGTCCTTGCCCAAGACGGCCTGCGCGCTCATGGCGGTGAAGATGTTGCACTGCGCATTTTCTATGGTCGCGGCAGGCTGCGTCGCGGCAAGCTCCTGGAAGAAGCCGGCCATCTTCGAGAGGCCGTACCGGGTATGCATATCGTCGAGCATCGTCGCCGTGACGCCGATCGCGCTCGTCTCCTCGTCATCCAGGACGACCTCCCGATTGGCGTAGAACGCATCATAGAGATCCGTCAGGGAGATTTCCGGATGGTTCTTGTAGGCTCGCGTCTCGGCGAAATAGAAGTCCCGGTAGATCGGATAGGGCTCGACGTCCCCGCCGAGCTTGCGGCCGCATCGGATGGACATATAGGCCGGAAGCGACTTGGTCCACAGGTCGCCGTCCTTCAGCTCCCCGCGCCCGTAGAACGGGAACGGCGTCCCCCTGCCGAGCTCGTAGAAGGCGATCCAATGCCGCAGAGGGCTGCCCGCAGGGGCCAACTCGTTCCTCCATATGCCGTCGTAGACCTCCACCTTCATCCCGGAGCCGCAGCCCGCGCCGCAGGTCTTGGGGACCGCGGCCACGCTTGCGACCTTCGCGTTCACGTTGGGGTCCGTGGAATACGGCCCCGCCACGGCGCCCAGGATTTCGTTGTAATGGTCCGCGCAGCTCTTGTACCAGCCCATGAACGCCGATGCGCGCGTATTGTCGGAGGTCCCGTCGGGGAAATAGTGGGTGATCCCAGCCGCCTTATAGCCGCGCAGTCGGGGATCTTCCTGCCACCAATCCCCCCGATGAGCCTGGTAGGTCACCACGCCCATGTCTTGCGCGGAGATCGGACTCGACCACCAGGAGCTCAGCACCTTGCTCCAGTAGACCTTCGCGGTCGCCCCGCCGGCGTTATCGTAGTACTCCACCCGCACTCGATGGCCGCCGCCGGAGAGCGTCTTGACGGCGACGTAGGAGACGGCCTGGTCGCGCCATTGGTCGATGAGCAAGGCGTCGTCCACATAGAGACGGATGCCGTCGTCCGCCGTGACCGCGAACTCATACTCCGCGGACTCGAAGTCGAACTTGCCCTGCCATTTGACGGCAAAGGCATCCGGGGCGATGCGCGCGTCGGGGGTTCCGTTCTTCCACTCGAAATCGAGGACGGCGGGGTCGTTGCGCGTGAACTTGAGGCTCGAGGCGTCGATCGCGACGTTGGGGCTCGCGCCCGTGATGTTGTCGTAATAGCAGCCGAAGAACGTTCCTGCGGGATACTGGTCGCACGCCATGGCGGCAGCTTGGATCGTCACCTCCACCAAGCTCTCCCCGCTGTTGCCCGCGCCGTCGTAAGCTTTGGCCTTCACGGTGTGCGCGCCGCCGCCCGCCAGCCCCGCGGTATCCCACGAATATTGGTAAGGGGGTATCGCGCCCGTCGCTTTGAGGACGCCGTCGATGAGGAATTCCACCTTAGTGACCCCGACGTTGTCGCCCGCCGTCGCGCTCACCTCCACCAGCCCGGAGACCGCCTCGCCGTTTTTGGGCGCGGTGATGATGATGGCCGGCGGCGTGGCATCCGGCGGCCGGCAGGCGATCGTCTTGGGCGACCCGCTCAGCAGGACTTTGCCGCTTCCCGTATTGTCGACCGCGTAGGCGTAGACGGCGTGCGCTTTCCCGTCCTTGAGGCCGGCCGGCGTCGCGATATCAAAGGCGTGATAAGCGCCCTGATTGCATTGCTGCGCCACCATCGGATTATAGACATCGGCTTTGAAGGGGCCGCCGTCCAGCAGCACGCCCGTGCCCGCGGGTCCGTCCACGAAGAGTTTGATCTCAAGCGACTTGGCGTAGTTGTCGGGATCGCAGGCCCAGCCGCGGCTGCCGACGCAATCCGCGATGGAGAATCCGCCCTTTGGATCGGCCGCGCGGGCCTTCGGCGGCGCGAGCGGCGCCAGGAGAATCAGGAGGCAGAGTGTTTTCGCATGGATGTTTTCATGCATCGGTTCCTCCGCAATCATCGATAGAGTAACAGGTTTATAAAAGCTGTCAATAGGTTTTGTATGCTCTTCTTACGGGAACGGGCTAAGGGCTTGAATATCCGCCATGGACCGTCTCTATGCGGATATCGGCGCGCGGGTGCGCTCGATTCGAAAGACGCTCAAGAAGCGGCTCCTGCTGGACATCGTCAGCGACATGGCCGATCGCTTCAAGACCCGTCGCGGGCGCCGGACCATGAAATGAACGGACGCGTGCAGATCGAGACCGTTTCGAGCGTCATGCTCAAGGACAATCCTCTCGGCGACCCGCGCCGCCGCGAGGTTCCGGTCTACCTGCCGCCCTCCTACGGCTCCAAGCGCGGCCGACGCTACCCCGTGCTTTTCTACCTGCCGGGCTTCACCGGCAGCGGGCGCGGCTGCGTCAACTACGACCCCTGGAAGGAGAACGTCGCCGAGCGCCTCGATCGCCTCATCTCGCAGGGAAAGGCTCGAGAGGCGATCCTCGTCATCCCGGACTGCTTCACCGCTTTCGGCGGCTCCCAGTATCTCAACTCCACGGCCACCGGGCTCTATGGCGACCACGTGGTCTGCGAACTGGTCGGCTTCATGGAGGACAAGTTCGCCGCGGTGCGCGGCCCCGAGGGGCGCGCGGTCCTGGGGAAGTCCTCCGGCGGCTTCGGGGCCTTGACGCTGGCCATGCGCCACCCCGAGGTCTTCGGCCATTGCGCCGGCCACTCCGGCGACGCGGGCTTCGACGCCTGCTACGGCGGCGATCTCCTCAAGCTTTGCGCTGCCCTCGAGAAGTACGGCCGTTCGGTTCCTCGTTATCTCGCGGAGTTCCGGCGCTCGCGCGACAAGGCGGGTTTCGAGCATGGGGCGATGAATGCCCTGGCCATGGCGGCCTGCTACTCCCCGAACCCAAAGAGTCCCTTCGGCTTCGACATCCCCGTGGACGCGCGCACGGGCGAGAGGATCCCGGCCGTCTGGAGGCGCTGGGAGGCCCTGGATCCGGTCCACGCGTGCGTCAAGTACGCCGCCGGCCTCGCGCGTCTCAAGACCCTATGGTTCGACGCGGGCACGCGCGACGAGTTCTTCCTGCACCTGGGCGCCCGGCGCCTCAGCGACGCCCTCAAGCGCCTCAAGGTCAAGCATGTCTACGAGGAGCACGACCGCGGCCATTTCGATCTGAACGCTCGCCTCGACGTTTCCCTGGCGCTCCTGACCAAGCGCTGCGCGCGCGTGGACTGAAGATGCCGGCATGAGCCCCGCGGCCCTCGCCCTCATCCTCGCCTTGCCGGGCCCCGCGGCCGCGGCGCCGAAGAACCCGGACACGCTCGTCTACCTCACGCGCAGCGACGACCTGGGCATCGATCCCGCGCGGGTGGGGGACGGCTACTCGCGCCACCTGGCCGCGACGGTCTATGAGGCCCTCGTCGCCATCAAGCCGGGCACGCGAGACGAATTCGAGCCGCGTCTCTCCACGGCCGTGCCGAGCAGACAGAATGGACTCGTCTCCGCGGATGGGCGGACATGGCGGTTTCCCATCCGGGAGGGCGTCCAGTTCCAGGATGGGACGATCCTGACCCCGGAGGACGCGCGTTTCTCCTTCCTCCGGCGCTTCGTGGCGACGGGCTCGGAAGGACTTTCCGATGAACTGCTCCGCGTCCTCCTTGGCTTGGACCCCGAGCCCGAGCGCCCGCCGGCCGCGGCCGAGCTTCTGAGACGCGCGCGGGAGGCCGTGATCGTGGAGGGTCGCGACCTGGTCTTCCGCCTGGCCAGGCCCTCGCCCTCCTTCCTCGCGATTCTCGCCGCCGACGGATACATCCTGTCGAAGGCCTGGTGCGCGGCGCAAGGGGATTGGGACGGGACCGAGGCGGGCCTGGGGAAGGTGTCGGGTCCGCAATCCTCGCGCTCGATGCTGCAGAGCGCCCTGGGAACCGGCGCCTTCCGTCTGGAGCGCTGGGACCGCGCCGCGCGGCAGATCGTCTTCTCCCGCCACGACGGCTACTGGCGCGGGCCGGCACGGCTCAAGCGCGTCATCGTCAAAGCCGTGCCCGAGGTCTCGACGCGAGTCCTCATGCTCAAGAACGGGGATGCCGACGTCATCGCGGCCTCCGTCGTGGAGGAGCCGCTCATCCGGGGGCTGCCGGGCGTGAAGGTCTTCGACGGCCTGCGCCAGCCCAACCGCAGTCCGCTCATGTTTTTCAATTTTCACGTCGAGCCGTCGGGCGACTCCGATATGGGCTCGGGCCGGCTCGACGGCGAGGGCATCCCGCCCGACTTCTTCTGCGACAAGGACGTGCGCCTCGGCTTCGCCTACGCCATGGATTCGGGCCGCTATGTGCGGGAGGTCCTGCGCGGACGGGGCCGCGCGGCTTCGGGCTTCATCCCGCCGGGCCTGCCCGGCTACTCGAAGCGCGGCCTGGAGTTCAAGCACGATCGCAGGAAGGCCGCGGCGCATTTCAGGAAAGCCTTCGGCGGCAAGCTATGGGAACGGGGGTTCAAGTTCACCGTGTTGGTCAATACGGGCTCCTCCTGGCGCCCGGCCCTGGTGGACATCCTGCGCCGGGAGTTGGCCGCCGTCAACCCGAAGTTCCTCATCGACACGCGCGTGGTGGATTGGTCCACCTTCCTCGACCGCGCGGGCAAGCGCCGCATCCCGCTCTACGTGCAGGGCGTTTGGGAGCCGGCGGGCGATCCCCTGCTCTACGCGCGCGCCCTGCTCCACGGCCGCGGGCGCATGGCCCTGCGCATGCGCTACGAGGACCCCCGAGCCGACGCCCTCGTGGAGGGAGCCGAGGCCTCGCAAGATCCGGCCTCGCGGCTGATCTTCTTGGAGAAACTCCAGCGCCTGGCCCGCGAGGAGGCGGTCTTTGTTCCCGTGGCCGAGCCGCGCGGCGACGTCCTGCGCGTCCAGCGCGAATGGGTCAAGGGCTACCGCTTCAGCCCCTACTTCCCCGGCGCGCCCGAGACCAGCGACTACTACGAACTTTGGAAGGGGTGAGGCCTTGAGCGGCCAGACGGGCGGCCTGCAGCACGGCCACGGCGGTCGTGACGGGACCCACCCCGCCCGGCACCGGGGTGAGGACTCCGGCGCGCGCGGCCACGCCCGCGGCGCAGTCGCCGACCAGGCGGCCGTTCAGGCGGTGGACTCCCGCGTCCAGCACCAAGGCCCCGCGCTTGACCCAGGAGGGCTTTATGAGGCCCGGCACTCCGGCGGCGGCCATCAGGAGATCCGCCTCGCGGCAGAGCCCCGCCAGGCCCTTCGTGCGGGAGTGCGCCAGGGTCACGGTCATGTCCAGGCAGGTCAGCAGGTGGGCCGCGGGGCGTCCCACGGTGGTCGAGCGGCCCACGACCACCGCCCGGCGGCCGGAAAGGGGGATATTCGCGGCCATGACGAGACGCACCAGGGCCTCGGCCGTGCAGGGCGCGGTCCGATGAGAGGCTTCGGCCCAGGTCTTGGAAAGGAAGAGGCGGCCGTAGGCCTCGGGCGTGACGCCCTCCGCGTCCTTGGAGGGGGGCAGGAGCGCGGAGATATCCGCGGCCGAGAGGCCGCGCGGGTAGGGGGTCTCCACGATGAGGGCGTCCACGGAGGCGTCCGCGACGATATCCGCCAGAAGGCCGAGGAGCTTCTCACGCGGGCCGGCGGAGAGGCGGTGGATGACGGCTTCGACGCCGGCCTCGGAGCAGGCCCGCAATTTGGCCTTGAGATAGCTCTGCGCGGCGCCCCCGGCCGAGGCCACCACGGCCAAGCGCGGGGCGCGGCCGCGCTTGCCGACGACGGCGCGCGATAGCGCGCGGGCTTCCGCCAGGATCTTTCCGGCCAGGGTTTTCCCGTCCAGGAGCCGGGCGCTCATGAGGCCAGCCTATCCTCCAGGCGCGCCAGCACGGCGGCCAGGGTCTCCAGGGTCGGGACGGGCACTCGACCGCGGCGGGCCGCCGTCAGGAGGGGGCCTAGGATGGCCTTGGCCTCGGTGCGGCGGCCCGCGGCCAAGTCCTGGAGCATGGAGTTGCGCTGGCGCGGCGCGTTGCGCCCGCTCAGAGCCAGCTTCTCAGCCATGTCGGGGTAGTCCAGGCGATGGCCGGCGGACTCGGCGGCGGCAGCGGCTTCGGCCAGGGCCTTCAGGGATATCTCGCGCAGGGCGGGATCTTCGACGAGGCGTCCGCTCTCCACGGCGCAGGCCGCTCCCAGCGGGTTGACCGCGGCGTTGAAGGCGGCCTTGGTCCAGAGCATCCCGTCCTCGCTCTCCTTGAGATGGACGCGAAAGCCCGCGCACGACAGCAGGGCCCGCGCATCCTCAAGAGCACCCGCGTTGCCGTCGTGCCGGGCGAGGAGCACGTCTTCTCCCCCGTTGAGGCGCAGGTCGCCGGGGGCCGGGCGGTCGGCGGCGAAGTAGCACACTCCGATCACGGTCCGGATCGGTCCGAAAGACCGGCGGAAGACCTTCTCATGGCCGATCCCGTTCTGGAGGGCGAGCACCGTGGTCTTCGGGCCGACCCAGCGCTCGGCGGCCTTGGCCGCGCGGGCCGCGTCCCCGGATTTAACGCAGAATAAGACGGCGCTCGCCGGGCCCTTCACCGCGCGGGCGCGGAGGAAGCCCTTCACGCGGGAGCGGCGTCCATCGGGAGAGGTCACGGCGAAGCCGGCGCGGGCCAGGCGGCGCTCCGAAGCGGCGTGCCGGCCGAGGACGGCGACGGGCATGTCCGCGCGGCACAGGGCCGCGGTCAAGGTCAAGCCCACCGCCCCCGGTCCCACCACCACGACGGGTTCATGCATAGGCCCGAATTATGACAAAAAAATCGACCCCCGGCGCTTGCGCACCGGGGGTCGACTTCGGCGATCGTTTCGAACGCCCGTTCAGGCGTTGATCATCTTCGCGCGGGAGACATCGCCCTTCTTGTCGAGGAAGTACAGGAAACCGGCCTGCTTCTTCACGCCGACCTTGGCGACCTTCTCCGGTTTGCCGCCCTTCTTGCCGCCGCGGGCCATCTTCGCGCGGGAGACATCGCCCTGCTTATCGATATAGTAAAGGAAACCCTGCACGCGCTCAACGCCGACCTTCTGCACCTTCTCAGCCATTTTCGTGACCTCCGTTCCGATGTCGGGATCGGTGCCTCAATATCCCTGTTTGCGTTGGCGAAAATTTAGCATATCTCCGTCGGAGATGCAAGTTTCTTCCGTCGAGGACGGCGTCCGGGCGAAGCTACTTCTCGGACTTGTCGAATAGGGCGATCTGTGATTCCTGGGAGATGATGAGGCGGTCTTTGAGCCAGGAGTCGACGAGGTCCTTGGAAAAACGGTACTGCCGTCCAATGCGCGAGGCCGGGATATTCTTCTGCCTAATAAGCCCGTAGATCTTGGAGCGGCCCAGCCCCAGGTAGAGCGCCAGGGTCTTGATGTCCATCACGTCGGGGACCGGTCCGGTGAGAGTTTTCTTCGAGGATATTCTCTTTTTCTTCATCTTGAGGTTTTGAGCGTCGAAGAGCAGTGGAAACTGCCGCCTGACGCTCAAAAGTGTATGTCCTTTATCATCTATTGTCAAGGAAGTCCGCGGACGGCGCAATGCGCGCCCGGGCTGAAGGCCTCGCGGTAAGCCGAGGCTTCGCTGGATCCCCGGTTGAGTGACTTTTCATACAAACGGAGGCACGCGGCGGGGCAACAGCCCTTGATCGCTTTCTCCTCGCAGGTTGGGGCGGCGCTGATGCAGGCGCTGAAAGTTTTTCCTGATTCGGAGCAGGCGTCCAGGACGTGCAGGCAGTCGTTGAAGCGAGGCTGGTAGACAGGATTGGACTTGGCGGGAGAGGCTGTCGTCTCCGCTGTTTTCGACGCGGCGGGTTTTGAAGGGGAGGCGTCCGGCTTCGGCGTCTTGACGCTCCTCTTTGGGAATGTCCGCTTCAGGGCCTTGGCGCAAGCCGGCTTGATTCCCAGGCTGCAGGCGCGCTGGTAGTCCTCCCGCGCGAAACCCTGTTCGAACTGCGATTCATAGGCCCGTGCACGGTCGGCGTAGGCCTGTCCGAACCGGATATCGACCGCCACGGCCTTATAGAAATCGTCGATCGCGAGCGCGGTCTTGCCGGCCTTCAGGCGCAGGAGCCCGCGCTTATGGAAGACCTTCGCGTTCTTCTGGTCGGTCTCCAGGCAGGCGGTGTAGTCCTTCACAGCCTCGGCGTCTTCTCCCGTTTTCTCGCGCAGAAGGCCCCGCGCGCAGAAGGCCTTGGCACGGGCGGCCTTGCCGTCGACTTCCTTCCAAGAGGAAAGGGCGTTGGACCAGGAGCGCACGGCCTCCGTGTCGTTTTTCTCCCGTTCTTCGCGCGAGGCGCGCGCGGCCCAGGATTGAAACGATTCGGCCGAAACCGGTCCGGTCAGCAGCAGCAGGACGAGGAGGACGTTCGGGCTCATGGCACAGTCAAGGAAGCTTACCACCGTCTCCCGGGGGCGTCAAGGCCGCCCGACGGAGAATAAGCCTTGTCATCGTCGAGCTCGTTTTGCTATAGTTTCAAACACCATGCAGATTTATGAAACCGTTCTCATTTTGAAGCCGGTCATGTCCGACCCCGAGGTCGCCGAGTTCGTCGAGAAGACTAAACAGACCATTTTGGGTGAAGGCGGCGAGTTGGTCAACCATGAGATCTGGGGGCGCCGCAAGCTTACCCACATCATCGGTAAGGCTCGCGAGGGCGTGTACGTCTACATGAAGTACAAGGCCCAGGGCGCCCTCCTTAAAAAGATGGCTCACAACTTCGGCGTCTCCGACGAAGTCATCCGCGACATGACCGTCGTCGCACGGGACCGCAAGATGCGCGAGAAAAAGCCCAAAAAGATCAAGCCGACCGTCGCGGCTGCGCAGGCCTAGGCCATGGCCGATGTCCGTCTTCCCGAGCAGAACACGGTCCTCTTGACGGGCCGTCTGACCCGCGACGCCGAGCTCAAGTACACCGCCGCGGGCGTCGCGGTGTGCCATTTCAGCATCGCGGTTAACCGCCGGTTCAAGGACCCCAAGAGCGGCGAATGGAAGGACGACGTCAGCTATGTGGACATTTCAGTCTGGCGCGAGGCCGCGGAGCGCTGCGGCAAGGTTCTAAAGAAGGGAAGCCCCGTACACGTCGAGGGCCGATTGCGAAGCTCTTCGTTTGAAGGAAAGGACGGCGTCAAGCGCACCAAGCTTGAAGTCGAAGCGCGCCGCGTCCAGATTCTGGAGAAGACTCCGTCCACCGGCACGATCGGCGCCGGGGAGCCGGGGACATCCGCCGGCGCTGATATCGAGGAGGTTCCGTTCTAATGGCTGTCGAATCCAACGCCGCATCGTCCGCGGTCCCTACGCCAGAGATTCCCGCGGCGGCTCACGCCGCCGCTTCGTCCGGCGCACGCCGCCCCGACTCTCGTCGCCGCGCGCCGTACCCGGTCCGACGCAAGGTATGCCGCTTCTGCGCTGAGAAGGTCCGCGACATCGACTTCAAGCAGATTCAGGTCCTGCGCACCTTCACGACCGACACGGGCAAGATCCTGTCTGCTCGCATCACCGGGAACTGCGCGTCGCACCAGCGCCAACTGACCCGCTGCATCAAGCGCGCCCGCAACCTGGCCCTTCTGCCGTACGTCACGCGTTAAGCCCATCTGGACCCCCCAGTAGGAGTGTCTCGTCATGAAAGTCATCCTTCGCAGCACTATCGACAATCTCGGCCGCCCCGGCGACATCAAGGAAGTCGCCGCCGGATATGCCCGCAACTTCCTCCTGCCCCGCAAGCTCGCTGAATCGGCGACCCCGTCGGCGGTGAAGTACTGGGAGAAGGGCAGGGAGAAACGCGCCGCGCTCGTCTCCTCTGAGATCAAGGCAGCCAAGGACCTCGCCGAGAAGCTCTCCGGCGTCAATCTCACCTTCTCCATGCCCGCCTCCGAGGAGGGCAAGTTGTTCGGCTCCGTCGGCAAGACCGACGTGTTGAAGAGCCTCAAGGCCGCGGGCTACGACATCACGAAGAACTCCGTGCGCCTCGAGACCGCGATCAAGACCACGGGCGAACACGAGGTGGAGCTTCGCCTCCAGCCCGAGGTCAGCGTGAAGGTCAAGGTCACCGTCTCCGCCCGCGAGTAAGGTCCGGGGTCATGGCGCCCAACCCCGCTCAGCCGCCTCAGGCCCTCGAGGCCGAGATGGCAGTGCTCGGTTCGATGCTCATCGAACGCGAGGCGGCGGAGAAAGCCATCGATGTTCTCCACGAGTCCGACTTCTACCTCGACGCGCACAAACGCGTTTTCAAGGCCATCCATAGCCTCTTCAGCGCGGGACAGGCAGTGGACGTCGTCACCATCTCCGAGGAGCTCCGCAAGAGGTCCGAGCTGGACGTCTTGGGGGGCGGCGCCTACCTGGCGGACCTGATCAATAAGGTCACGACGGCCGCGCACGTCGAGCATTACGCCGATCTGGTCAAGGAGAAGGCGATCCTCCGCGACCTCATCAACGCGGCGACCGGCGTCGTCACCGCCTGCTACACTCAAGAGAAAAATCCCAAGCAGATTCTCGATGAGGCACAGGGATCGATCCTGAAGGTCAGCGAGCGACAGACTCTCCACGGCGTCATCGAAACGCAGGCCCTCGTCCATGAGGTCATCGAGCAGATCGAGAAGGCCCACCACAGCAAGCAGGCCGTCACCGGGATACCGACGGGCCTGACGGCCTTTGACAAGATGACGACCGGCTTTCAGTCGTCGGACCTGATCCTGATCGCCGCTCGCCCATCGCAGGGCAAGACCGCGCTCGCGCAGAACATCGTCGCGCACGTCGTGCTTGAGAAGAACCTCCCCGTGCTCTTCTTCTCGCTTGAGATGAACCGCCATGCGATCATGCATCGTTTCATCGCGGCCGAAGCCAAGGTCAACTTGAAGGATATCCGCACCGGTTTCTTCCGCCGCGATCGTTGGCAGGACCTGACCACGGCCGCCGCGCGCTTCGCCGAGTCTCCTCTCTTCATCAACGATAATCCGGGAATGACGGTCTTCAGCGTCCGCGCCATCGCCCGCCAGCTCATGAGCCGTCTGCGCCAGGATAAGAAGGAACTAGGAATGGTCGTCATCGACTATCTCCAGCTCCTGCGCGGCGGCGGGCGCCAGGAGAATCGCCAGCAGGAGGTCTCCGAGATTTCCCGCGGCCTCAAGCAGCTCGCCCGCGAGTTGAAGGTTCCCGTCATCGCTCTTTCCCAACTTTCTCGCGCGTCCGAGGACAAGAGCCGCACCGACAACAGGCCCAAGCTCTCCGACCTGCGCGAATCGGGCTCACTTGAGCAGGATGCCGACCTGGTCGTGCTGATCCATCGCGAGGGTTACTATAAGCCGAAGGACGAGACTCTCGAGAACAAGGCTCAGCTCATCATCGCCAAACAGCGCCAGGGCCCGACGGGCGCCGTCGATGTCCTGTTCTTGCGCGACATCACCCGCTTCGCCGATGAGGCGGCCGGCGCCGATGAGCCCGCCGAGATGCAGGAGAGTCAGACTCACTTCAACTGATGGCCACCCTCGCTGACGGGGTCGCGGCGCCTTCTGCCGTCCGGCGGCGCTTCTTCCGTCCGACTTGGGCCGAGGTGGACTTGGCCGCCCTCGTCGCCAATCTACGCCGCCTGCGCGCGAAGATGCCGGCAGGCACCCGGGTGATGTTCGTGGTCAAGGCCAACGCCTACGGCCACGGCGCCGCGCAGTGCGCGCTTGCGGCCGAAATCGCCCGCGCGGCGGAGTGGCTCGGCGTCTCTTCCGTGGAGGAGGGTTTGGTCCTGCGCGAGGCGGGCGTGCGCCTGCCCATCCTCGTCCTGGGTTCCCTCTACCCCTTCGAGAGCGTCCTGGCCGCCGTGGCCCATGACCTCACCCCCGTCGTCGCCTCCCTGGAGTCGGCGCGTCGCGTGGCCGAGGTCGCCTTGCGGCTGCGCCGCAGCATCAGCGTCCACGTGAAGGTGGACACCGGCATGGGGCGCATCGGGGTGCGTCCCGAGGCGGCGCCCGCTCTGGTCCGGCAATTGGCCGAGATACGGGTGGTGCGGGTGCAGGGGATCTACACTCACCTGGCTTGCGGCGAGGACGCCGCCGCCTTCACTTCCCGCCAACTCCAGGCCTTCCGCCGGGTCGTCGGCATCCTCTCCCGCGAAGGGCTTCGTCCTCCCCTCGTTCATGCCGCCAACTCGGCGGGAGCTTTGCGCCATCCGTCGTCCCGCTTCGACATGATCCGTCCCGGTTTGGCCGCCTACGGGCTTTACCCGGGCTTCGACCCCGTCCTCTCTCTCAAGTCAAAGATCGTCTTCCTTAAAATGGTCCCCAAGGGAGCCACGGTCAGCTACGGCGCGACCTGGCGCGCGCGGCGTCCGAGGCGGGTTGCGACTTTGCCCATCGGCTACGGCGACGGCTACTCCCGGGCCCTCTCAAACCGCGCCGAGGTCCTCATCGGCGGCCGACGCTGCCCCGTGATCGGGCAAGTGACGATGGACCAGACCATGGTCGACGTGACCGGCGTGCCCTCGGCGCAAGTCGGCGAGGACGCCGTCCTCATCGGCCGCCAGGGCCGCGAGCGCATCGAGGCGGCGGAATTAGCGCGCCTGTGCGGGACCATCCCCTACGAGACCGCGACCGCGCTCTCCTCCCGCGTGCCGCGCGTGGGGGCGACGGCATGATCGAGTCCTTCTTCGGCGGCGTCGGACGGAAGATCCTCGGCGCGTCCGAGGAGGCGGGACACTTCACCTTTCTCATCCGCTCCACCTTGACGTGGATGTTTCGCGCCAAGATCGAGTGGCGCCAAACTCTCATCCAGATGGGGCGCATCGGCGTGGAATCCCTTCCGGTCACGGCCATGACCGCCTTCTTCACCGGCATGGTGCTGGCCCTTCAGACGGGGGCGACTTCGAGGCACTTCTTCAACGTCCCGCTCTTCGTCGGCACCGTGGTCTCCTTCTCCATCGTCATGGAGCTGGGCCCGGTCATGACCGCCATAGTCGTCGCGGGGAGAGCGGGCGCTGCCATCGCCGCGGAGTTGGGCACCATGAAAGTGACCGAACAGATCGACGCCCTCTACACTCTGGGCACGGATCCGGTCCGCTATCTGGTTATCCCGCGTCTTCTCGCCTTGCTGATGGTCCTGCCCCTGCTCACCGTCGTCTCGGATTTTACCGGCATCACCGGCGGCCTCTTCGTGGCCCGGGTCAAGTACGACATTCCGACCATCGTCTACTGGCACGACATCGTCGATAACATGGAAATCCGCCACTTCGTCCACGGCTTCCTTAAGACCTTCGTCTTCGCCTGCGTCATCGCCATGGTTTCCTGCTTCCGGGGCATCACCACCCGCGGCGGCGCCGAGGGCGTGGGCAAGGCCACGACCGCGGCGGTCGTCATGAGCATGGTCCTGGTGCTGGTCCTGGACTATTTCGCCACGGCACTGCTCAACGCCATGGGCATTACCTGATATGATCGACGCAGCCGGCGTCACCAAGAGCTTCGGTCCACGCGTCATCCTGCGGGGCATCGACCTGCGCGTGGAGACGGGCGAGACCCTGGTCATCATCGGCGGCTCGGGCTGCGGCAAGAGCACTTTCCTCAAATGCGTCATCGGCCTGCACGCTCCGGACTCCGGGACCATTATCGTCGACGGCATGGATATCACCAAGCTCAAGACCGAGGGAGAGATCGCCGACTACCGGCGGCGCTTCGGTTATCTCTTCCAAGAGGGAGCCCTCTTCGACTCCATGACCGTTGCCGAGAACATCACCTTCGGCTTGCGCTATCTGACGGACATCCCGCGCTCCAGGCACCGCGAGATCGCCTCGGACTCCCTCGCCCTCGTGGGCCTCAAGGACGTCGAGGACTTCAAGCCCTCGGAGTTGTCGGGCGGCATGAAGAAGCGCGTGGCCTTGGCCCGGGCCATCGCGGCGCAGCCTTCATACATATTGTATGATGAGCCTACGACGGGGCTTGATCCGATCATGGCGGACGTCATCAACGACCTGATCTTGGACCTCCAGAAGCAGTTGAAGATCACCTCCATCGTGGTCACGCACGACATGAAGTCGGCCTACAAGGTCGGCGGTCGTATCGCCATGTTCCACGAGGGGCGCGTCCTACAGGCGGCGCGCCCCGACGCCATCCGGGTCACGGACAACCCCTACGTCCGGCAGTTCGTCGACGGGCTCAGCCGGGGACCGATCAAGATGAAGCTTAAGGATTTCGACGCCGAGGAGTCGGCCGGTTCCCGCAAGGAGAAGGCCTAGCATGCTCTCGCTCGAGGCGAGGGTCGGCGCGTTCGTCTTGGCGGGCCTGTCCCTCATCGCCATGGCCGTCTTCCTTCTGGGCGACTACACCTTCGAGAAGCGCTACACGATCTACGCGACCTTCACCGACGTCGCCAGCCTCTCCAAGGACGCGCCGGTCAAGCTCTCCGGCGTCGAGGTCGGTAAGGTCCGCGGCCTGCTCCTCGAGGACCACCACGCCAAGGTCGTCGCGGCCGTGCGCAAGGGCGTCGACATCTACAACGACGCCGAGTTCTCCATCGGCTCGACCGGCATCATCGGCTCCAAGTTCCTCCAGATCGACCAGGGCCGCGCCTCCGCCGGGACCATGCCCGCGGGCGCCGTCGTGCGCGGCGTCGACCCCGTCTCCATCGAGAAGTCGCTCACCAAGGCCCTGGGCAAGTTCGAGACCCTGCTCGACGGTTTCACCAAGGAAGGTCCCGACGGCGTCCTGGTCGACAACTTGCGCGACACCGTCGCCCACGTGCGGGACCTGTCGGCCAACCTCAACGATCTCATCGAGAGCTCCAAGCCCAAGCTCGAAAAAGCGATGGATCGCACCGACGACATCACGAGGAAACTCGACGACCTCCTGGCCAAGTCCAACTTGATGATGGCCGGTCTTTCCACCGACAAGGGCGCGGTCGGCTCGCTGCTCCACGACGAGAAGGTGAAGGCCGACGTCAAGGAGACCATCGCCAGCGTCAAGGAGGCGGCCGGCACCGCCAAGGACATTTTCGGGAGGATCACCCAGTTCAAGGTTTACTGGAACTACGACTGGCGCTACGAGCATCTGGTGCGCACCTCGCGCGTGGACGTCGGCCTGAAGATCTCGCCTCGCGAGGGGCGCTACTACTACATCGGCGGCTCGAACCTGGTCAACATCTCCGATGAGAAACGAGGCGCGCATATGGACTACGCCCGCCCCAACCAGGCCGACGCCCTCCTCGGCTGGGAGACCGGCCCGCTCGACTTCGCGGCCGGCGTCATCCGCTCCGGCGGCGGCGTGCGCGCGACGCTGACGCCCTTCCATAAGGCCCCGCTCCTGGGCCGCCTGAGCGTGACGGCGCAGGGCTACGATTTCGGCCGCAACCGCACCATCCAGGGGCGCAAATTCACCAAGCCCCAATACGACTTCGGCATCCTCGCCAAACTGCATGAATACGTCAGCCTCGGCGCGCGCGTCGAGGATGCGTATGAAGTCCCCCGCTACCAGACCTGGGCCAAGGTCATGTTTGAGGACAAGGACATCGCCTATCTCTTCGGCATGGCCGGCTTCGGCGCGGCCGGCTCGAAGGGCCGCTCGAAAAAGTAGACGTCCCCGCGCGCGTGAGCGCGTTTCCCGGCGCTTTTGCCGCCTATCTCCCCGGCCGTTCATCACCCGGCATATCGGTCAAGATGGTGCGATTCCTTTCTTCAAAAACCGTGCGCTCTTATCATTCCAACGATGCCGACACCGATCCAGAAAACGTTGAGAAGAGTATAGGCTTTGTCTTTGCGGAGAACGGCGCACCATGAAAGCGCCACGGCGTCGGCGGTGTTGAAGGCCCACACGAAGAGAAACGGGCTCTTGGGGCCGAGCCAACTGACCAGCGAGAAACTGACGATCCGCATCATGACGGCGGTGAGTTCGATTGTCGTGCGGTGACGCGCGATGACCATGTTTAGCTGCTCGACCATGCGTACGCCTCCTTTCGCGATGTGCCCTCGCCCTGGTCCTATCAGCCGACGGACAGGCTGATTTGCAAAATGCATATTCATTCACATGCTTTCTTTAGTATTCTAACCCTTGACGTCCCTCTCATCAAGGGCGCACTTGGGATGAATCGCCGCGCGCGGCGATAGGGTATGCCGCTGCCTAGTCTTATTGGGTTGAACTGATGGAAGCGGAAGTTTTTGAGCGCGCCCCGCTTGGCAAGCGCGATCCCCGGCAGTTGAAACGCGCATTTGAAAAAAGTTTTCTGACATGTTTTGCTTTCGATGGGGGCGCGCGGCAAGATCTATTTGGAGCGATGACATGGCGCGATTAAAGACGGTCTACCGATGCCAACAGTGCGGCCACTCCGCCGCCAAGCCCATGGGCCAGTGCCCGGGTTGCGCTGAGTGGAACACCATGGTGGAGGAAGTCGTCGAGGCGCGCCCCGAGGCTCTCCTGGAGACCGTCGCCGCCGGAGGCCGCGGGTCCTTGACGAGCTTCTCCTCCGCCGTGGTGGCGCTCAAGGACGTCGGCCAGGACTGCGAGAAGCGCACGGCCGTCGGCATCGGCGAGTTCGACCGCCTGCTGGGCGGCGGGCTCGTTCCAGGGCAGGTCGTGCTGCTGGCCGGGCCTCCCGGCATCGGCAAGTCCACGCTCATGCTCCAGGTGGCGGCCAAGCTCGCCCAGAAAGAGCCGTTCTTGTACTGCTCGGGCGAGGAGTCCCTGAGACAAGTCTCCGGCCGCGCCAAGCGCCTGGGTCTCGCGGCCGAGAAGCTTTCGCTCATCAGCGAGACCAGCCTCGCCAAGATTCTGGCCGCCATGGAGCAGGTCAAGCCCTGGGCCGTCGTGCTCGACTCGGTGCAGACCGTCTCGCACCCCCAACTTACCTCCAGCCCCGGCTCGGTGGGGCAGGTGCGCGAATGCGCCGCGGAACTGGTGCGCGCGGCGAAGGCGCGGGACACGATCGTCTTCCTTCTGGGGCATGTGACGAAGGACGGGTCCCTCGCGGGCCCCAAGGTTTTGGAACATATCGTGGACACCGTGTTGTATTTCGACGCCGAGCAGCACGACTTCCTGCGAGTCCTGCGCGCGCAGAAGAACCGCTTCGGTCCCACCGACGAGGCCGGTCTCTTCGAGATGACCGAGGGGGGACTCAAGGAAGTGAGCGATGCCGCCTCGTTCTTCCTCGCCGAGCTCGGCCGCCGGGCTCAGCCCGGCCGCGCGGTCGGCGTGGCCCTTGAAGGCTCGCGTCCGATCCTCGTCGAGACCCAGGCCCTGGTGACCCCCACGCGCTATCCCCTGCCGCGGCGCATGGCTACGGGCCTGGACCTCAACCGCGTCCTGGTGCTTCTGGCCTCCATGGAGCGCCACATCGGCCTGCATCTGGAAGACCGCGACGCCTTCGTCAGTCTTGCGGGCGGCCTGCGCCTCAAGGACCCGGCCTTGGACCTGGCCGCTTGCCTCGCCGTGGCGGGCTCGACGCGCGACCAGGCCGTGCCCGCGGACATGGTCCTCATCGGAGAGGTCGGTCTTTTGGGCGAAGTGGGCCGCGTGCCCCGACTCGAGTCCCGCCTCAAGGAAGCGGCCAAGGCGGGATTTACGCGCGCCTTGGCGCCCGCGCGGGGCGCCAAGGACCTGCCCAAGATCCTCGGCCTCTCCATCGTGGGCGTTGCCGATCTGCGCGCCGCCGCCTCCGCCGCCTTCGGCGGCGAGTGATTGCATCCTGACGGCCCCGGTCGGGATTTCGTAGAATCTTCCCATCATCCAGCATCGTCCATAAAGTAAAGGAGTCCATATGTATACTTGGTTGTTCCGCGTCGTCATCGTCCTGGCCTGTCCAGCCATCGTCTACTTCGGCAAGATTTCGCACAACGCGGCGGGGGTGGGGATCGGTCTGGGCGTCGGCGCGCTCATGGTCCTCATCGAGTGCCTCGTCGCGGAACTTAATCTCCTCTCTCTGTTCATGGGCATCTTGGGAGCTGCGACCGGTATCATCTTGGCCAAGCTGGTCGACTATCTCGTCCTCCAGGTCGGCGATAACTCGCTCTACTCGATCTGGGACCGCTTCGCGCTCCTGCGCTACTTCGCATTCGGCGTGCTGGGCGCCGTCATCGTCATCCGCAAGTCTCCCGAGCTGGACGATCTAGACAAGGATATCCTCAAGATGGGCAAGAAGCGCGGCGCCGAGGTCAAGATTCTCGACACCAACGTCATCATCGACGGTCGCGTGGCGGAGGTGGTGGACACGCACTTCCTCTCGGGAACTCTGGTGGTGCCGCGCTTCGTGCTGACCGAACTGCACCGCCTGGCCGACTCCGAGGACCCTCTCAAGCGCGCCCGCGGCCGCCGCGGCCTGGACGTGCTGTCCCGTCTACAGGAGAACGTCTCCATCCCGGTCAAGATTCTAGACAAGGACGTTCCTGATATCTCCGAAAACGTGGGCAAGGTCGTCAAGCTCGCCCGCGAGATGGGAGCCAAGATCGTCACCACGGACTTCAACGCCAACAAGGTGGCCAGCCTTGAGGGCGTCATCTGCCTCAACATCAACGACCTCTCGGCGTCTCTCAAGAGCGTCGTCCTGCCGGGCGAGACGATGTCCGTCTTCGTTATGAAGGAAGGCAAGGAACGAGAGCAGGGCATCGCCTACCTGGACGATGGGGGTATGGTCGTCGTGGACGACGGCCGCCGCTCCATAGGCAAGCGCGTGGAGGCGACTGTCACCTCTATCCATCAGACCTCCAACGGTCGCATGATCTTCGCCAGAGCGCGTCCCGACAAGGCGCCGAGCATCTCCTAAAGATGCGCGCGGCCGTGATCGTTGTCTGCGGAGGGTCGGGCTCTCGGATGGGGAAACCCAAGCAATTCCTGCCCCTGGCGGGTTCCACGGTCGCGGAATGGTCTTTAAAATGTTTTCTTGACATGCCTGACGTCGAGGTCGTCGTTCTCGTCTTGGGCGAGGAGTCCTTCCAGGCGCATGGCCCGCGCCTTGCCGACGGGAAGGTCAAAGTCGTCCGGGGGGGTTCCACCCGGATGGGTTCCGTGCGCAGCGGCTTCTCCGCCGTTCCTTCCGATGTGGACGTGATTGCCGTTCACGATGGTGCTCGGCCCATGGTGACTCCCGAGATCGCCCGGGCGACGATGACTGAAGCCCTGAAGTCCGGCGCGGCGGTAGCCGCCGTCCCCGTCAAGGACACGCTGAAGCGCGTCCCGAAGGGAAGCGCCGTCGTGGCCGAGACGCCGGACCGGGCCGAGTTCTGGGCGGCTCAGACGCCGCAGGCCTATCGCTATGAGATCCTCAAGGAGGCGTTGGAAAAATATAAAGACGACGCCGACGCCACCGACGAAAGCCAGCTCGTCGAGCGCTGCGGCCGCCGGGTCTCGGTCGTCGAGTCGAGCTACGAGAACTTCAAGATCACCACCCCGGAGGACATCACGATGGCTTCGGCGATCATCGAATCGCGCCAGGGCGGCCTCCCGCAGAGCCGCACCGGCTTCGGCTACGACATCCATCGCCTCGTCGCGGGTCGTGAACTGTGGCTCTCCGGCGTGAAGCTCCCGCACGCCAAGGGCCTGCTCGGCCACTCCGACGGCGACGCCGTCCTCCACGCCGCCTGCGACGCCGTGCTGGGCGCCTTGGGCTTGGGCGAGATCGGCATGGATTTTCCACCCGAGGACCCGGCGCACAAGGGCTTGGCCAGCCGCGAGATCGTCAAGCACACCCTCGGCAAGGTCGCCGAGGCCGGGGGGGAACTCGTCCACCTCGACTGCACGCTCGTGGCCGAGGAGCCCAAGATGAAGCCGCACTACGCCGCCATGAAGTCCTCCTTGGCCGCCCTTTTCCAGCTGCACGAATCCCGAGTCAGCCTCAAGGCTAAGAGCCACGAAGGCCTCGATTCCATCGGGCGCGGCGAGGCCATCGCCTGCCACGCGGTCGCCACCGTCCTTTCGCGCTGACGCCCGGGTGCCCTACCTCCTCATTGCCGTCGCCAATATGATCGGCGGCTCGACCTATGCGGTCACGACTGCGGCTCTAAAAGGTTTTCCCGAGAAAGACCTGATCCTTCTGCGCATGGCGCTGTGCGCGGCTCTGTTTCTTCCGATCGCCTGGCGAGGACGCCGTCGCTTGGCGGCGGCGCACCGCGGCGACTGGGCGCGCCTCGCCGCGGTCGGCTTGTTCGGCTATGCTTTGCCGCTGGCGCTCGGTACTTATGGGGTGAAGTCCTCCTCAGCCACGAGCGCGTCGCTTCTCGTGGGCATAGAGCCTGTCGCGATCGTCTTGCTGTCGGCGGCGTTCCTCGGCGAGCGCCTGACGGGGCTCAAGGTCACGTCGCTCGCCCTGGGCCTGACCGGGGCGATTCTCATAGTCTTCCAGGGGCCGCCGACTTGGTCCGGCGCCTTGACCGGCCGCCTCAAGGGCGACTTGATCCTCACGACGCACGGGTGCTGCTGGGCGTTGTACAGCGTGCTCGGCAAGTCGGCGCTCAAGCGCGTGGACCCGCTCGACTTCACGGCGGTCACCTCGATGATCGGCTTCCTCGGCGTGGCGACTTGGGCCTGGCCGGGGGCGCACCCTTCGTCCTGGGCGTCGACGCCGCTCCCCGCTTGGCTCGCGATGAGTTATCTCTCCGTTGCCGGAGGCTTCCTCGCCGCCATTCTCTGGAATCTCGCGTTGAAGAAAGTGGAGGCGTCGGGTGCGGCCAACTTCATCTTCCTTCAGCCCGTCGTGGGTGTTTTACTGGGCGTAGGCCTACAGGGCGACCAACTGACGCGCTGGAGCATGGCCGGCGGCGCGTTCGTCCTGGGCGGCATGTACGCCGCCAGCCGTTGCGAGCGTCCCGTGATTTCCTAGAATAGGCTCGTGGTCCTGCGCCTCTACAACAGCCTGAGCCGCGCGAAGGAAGACTTCGCGCCTCTCTGCGCGCCACAAGTCGGTCTCTACACCTGCGGCCCGACGGTTTACAACTACCAGCACGTCGGCAACTACCGCACCTATATCTTCGAGGATGTGCTCGTTCGCTCCCTGAAACTCCTGGGCTATGCCCCGAACCGCGTGATGAACATCACGGACGTCGGGCACCTGACCAGTCAGGGTGACGAAGGCGAGGATAAGATGGAGGTCGGGGCCGCGCGCGAGGGCAAGACCGCCTGGGAGATCGCCCAATTCTATACGGACGCGTTCTTGGCGGATTGCCGGGCGCTCAATCTTTTGGCGCCGGACACGCTCTGCCGGGCCACTGATCATATCCAGGAACAGATCGCCTTGGTCCGGTGCTTGGAGGCCAAAGGCTTTGTTTATAAGATTTCGGACGGATTGTACTTCGACACGGCGAAGTTTCCCGACTACGGCAAGCTGATGACGCGCGGGCATCTGGAAGGCCTCAAGTCCGGCGCCCGGGTCGAGGCGAACGCGGAGAAGAAGCATATCACCGATTTCGCTTTGTGGAAATTTTCGCCCGCCGGCTCCAAGCGTCAGATGGAGTGGAACTCGCCCTGGGGCAAGGGCTTCCCGGGCTGGCACATCGAGTGCTCCGCCATGGCCATGCGCTTTTTAGGCGAGACTTTCGACATTCATTGCGGCGGCATCGACCATGTCCCGGTCCATCACACCAACGAGATCGCCCAGTCCGAGGGCGCGACCGGCAGGCCCTTCGCGCGCTTCTGGATGCATTCCGAGTTCCTGCTGATGAACCAAGCTAAGATGGCCAAGTCCTCCGGGGGCTTCATCAAGCTCTCGGACCTCAAGGATAAAGGCTTTTCCCCATTGGACTACCGGTATCATTGCTTCACCGCCCACTATCGCAAGCAACTGGACTTTACCTGGGAGACATTGGAAGGATCCAAGACCTCTCGCCGTCGTCTTCGAGACGCGGCTCTGGCGCTTGCGGGCGAGCCCTCCCAATTGAATTGCGCGGAGTATTCTTCCCGCTTCAAAGAAGCTCTGTCGGATGATCTAAACATGCCCGCCGCGATGGCGGTCGTCTGGGATGCGTTGAAATCGGACCTTCCCGGCGGGGCTAAAAAAGCGTTTTTAGAAGAAGCGGAGGCGGTTCTGGCTCTGGATCTCTTCAAGAAAGATATCGAAAAGACGGCGGACCCTAAAGTCGCCAAGCTTTTAGTCGCGAGAGATGACGCGCGCAAGAGGAAGGATTTTCCACAAGCGGATCGCATCCGCCAAGAGATCGAAGCGGCGGGATATAGCGTCGAAGACGGCAAAGATGGCGCCAAGGCGATAAAGAAATGAGACCGAAGAAGCGATTTGGACGCCGTCCCGGCATCCGCGGCGAGCACGAGGAGCGCCCGCTCAACGCTCAGACGCGCTGGGTGGGGGGCATCGAGGCCGTCGCCGCCGCGCTGGCTCGCCAGCCCTACGACTGCCGCCAGATCTGGATCGAGCACGAGCTCAAGCATCCCTCCATCGGCCCGATCGTCAAGCAGGCCGCCGACCTGAACATCGCCGTGCAGTACATGGCGCGCCCCGAGCTCGATCGCGCGGTCAAGGGCGGCAAGCACCAGGGCGTGGCCATGCGCATGGTTTATGACCCTGCCGGGACCTTCAAGGAGTGGCTCGACGGGCTGGAGGAGGACGCCAAGAAGGGCCTGGTGGTCGTGGCCTTGGACCAGATACAGGATCCGCACAACCTCGGCGCCATCTCGCGCTCGGCGCTGCAGATGGGCGCTCGCTGCGTGGTCACCCCCGAGCGTCGGTCCTCGCCCGTGACCCAGGCCGCCATTCAGGCCTCGGCCGGCGCCGTGCTCAAGATTGCCGTCCATCGCGTCGTCAACCTGGCCCAGACCCTGGCGCACTGCAAGGAGAAGGGCTTCTGGGTGTACGGCGCGGATGCGGCGGGCAAGGAATCCTGGTCCGTCTCGATCAACACGCCCTGCATCCTGGTCGTGGGCTGCGAGGGATACGGCATGCGTCCGCTCGTGCGCGCCTCCTGCGACGAACTTCTGCGCGTGCCTCAAGTCGAGCACGGCGTGGGCAGCCTGAACGCCTCGTGCGCGGCGACCGCGCTCCTCTACGAGATCGCGCGTCAGAAGGCCCGCCCCGGCGCCTGAGATGGGTCCGGAACCCGCTCACACGGACGGACTGCGGCCGCTGACCGGGGCCATCGTTCTGACCGGGACCATCTTCTTGGCCGAACTTATCGGCGGTTGGTGGACGGGAAGCCTGGCGTTGATCGCCGATGCCACGCACATGGCCGTGGACTTGCTGGGCCTAAGCCTGAGCCTGTGCGCGGCGCTGCTGGCGCGGCTTCCTCCCGACTCTCAGCGGACCTTCGGTTACCGCCGCGTCGAGGTCCTGGCCGCGCTCGGCAACGCCGTAGCTCTCATGGTCGCCACCGGGTTCATCCTACGGGAGGCCTGGTCTCGCTGGGCTTTTCCCACGCCCATCGCCGCGGGGCCGATGACGGCCATCGCCGTCGTGGGGCTGCTCTGCAACCTGGGCTCGGCCGCGGTCCTCTGGAACGCCAGCCGCGGCAACATCAACCTGCGCGCAGCGCTCCTCCACGTCCTCTCCGACGCCGCGGGCTCCGTGGGCGCCATCGTGGCCGGCGTCATCATCCTCATGACCCGATGGTACGCGGTCGACGCCCTGGCCGGCGCGCTCATCTGCGGCGGGATCGTCCTGACGGCCTTCTGGCTCCTGCGCGACTCGGTGCACATCCTGCTGGAGGGCGCGCCGCCGCACCTGGACTCGGACGTGGTCCGCGCCGCGCTCGAGGGTCTAGACGGCGTGCGCGGCGTTCACGACCTGCACCTCTGGTGCGTGACCCAGGGCGTGGACGCCATGAGCGGACATCTTGAAACGGACCTCGGGGCCGACCATGCGGCCGTGCTCAAAGCGGGGCGCGAGATGTTGGCGGATAAGTTCGGGCTGACGCATGTGACCTTGCAGATCGAGACGGCGGAGGCGGAGTGATGAGGAGAATATCCTCCGTCGTCGTCTTAGCCGTCTTCGTCTGCGCGCCGTCGTCGGCGAGCGCCTTCGCGAAGCCCAAGCTCGGGGTCGTCTTGGTGGTCGATCAGATGCGAGCCGATTATCTTGAGCGAGATGCATCCTTCTCCGGCGGCTTCAAACGGTTGGCATCGCAGGGCGCCGTGTTCACGCAGGCGCGGCATCTGCACATCCCGACGGAGACGGCTCCGGGGCATGCGGCGATCTCCACCGGGCGCTTGCCCGCGGTGCACGGCATCGTGGCGAACGATTGGTACGTCCGCGTCGCGGGCGCCGAGACCTATTGCGTGGCCGACGCGCCTTTCGGCCTCGGCCCGGCCCACCTCGACGGCCCGACGTTGGCCGACGGGCTGAAAGCCTCCGACCCCAAGGCCCGGGTCTTTGCCGTCTCCTCCAAGGACCGCGCCGCGGTGATCCTGGGCGGGCGCCGCGCCGATCTCGCCCTCTGGTTCGACCGTTTCAGCGGCGAGTTCACGACTTCATCTTATTATCGCCGCCCCGCCTGGCTCGACGCCTTCAACGCCAAGCTCAAGGCCTCGGCCCTCCTCCCGGTCGAGGGCGGCCGGGTCGCTTCCCAGACCCTTGCCACGCCGGCCCTGGACCGCGCCGTAGCCGAGCTTGTCTCCGAGTTGGTCCGCCGGGAGAAGGTGGGCCGCGGTCCCGGAACGGACCTTCTCCTGGTCAGCTTTTCGGGAACGGACACCGTTGGCCACCGCTTCGGCACCGAGGCGCCCGAGATGGTCGAGCAATTACGGTCCCTGGATCGTCTCCTGGGAGGGCTCCTCGTCGATTGGTCTCGGGCTTCGAAAGGATCCTTGGTTCTGGCATTGACCGCCGACCACGGGGCCATCCCGGCGCCCGAGGATCCTATGGGCAAGGCCATGGGCGTCAAGCGCCTGGACTGGGACGCCTTCGCCGCCGATCTTGAGAAAATCCTGCAGAAGCGCTGGCCCGCGCCTCGGCCCTGGATTGTATCCAATCAAGTCCCGCATCTGTATCTGGACCGGGCGCGGGCGGAGGGACTTGGCTTGGACTGGCTCAGTTTCCTTAAAGAGGCCGCGAGCGTCCTCTCGAAACTCGAGGGTGTTGCGCGCGTCGTCGTCGCCGATCAGGTCCCCGTTTTGGGCGTGGACGATCCTCTGGCGCAGATCCTGCGCCGTTCGTATCGCCCGGACCGTTGCGGGGATATCATCCTCATCGTGGCCGAGAACTACCTCCTCCATGACAAGGCCCCGGGGACCAGTCATGGCTCGGCTTGGCTCTATGACTCGCATGTCCCGCTCGTCTTTTGGGGACGCGGCGTTAAGGCCGGACATCACGACGGACCCGCGGCGGCCGTCGACCTCGCCCCGACCTTCGCGCGCCTGCTCGGTTTTGACTACGCGCCTGGCGACGGCGCGGCGGTGCGTCTTGAAGCCCAGGCGGAGGGCCATTGAAGACCAGCCGGTCCGCCCTTCTTTTCCTCAATGGCGACCTTCGTGAGGCGTCTGCCGTGGCGAGGTTCGCTCGGGAAGCGGATATCATCCTCTGCGCCGACGGCGGGGCACGACATGCCAAGACCTTGGGAATCGTCCCGGATTTCGTCGTGGGAGACATGGATTCGCTTCCACGTCCCAGGCCTCGAAGTTGGGCGAATGTCGTTTATTGGCGCGATATTGATGTGAATCGATCGGACCTGGACAAGGCCCTCGATGTCGCCGCTCAGATCGGGGCCTCGCGCGTCTTCGTCGCGGGCGCGCTCGGCGGGGGTCTCGACCATGAACTCGTCAACCTCTCCGTTCTGGAGCGGCGCGGCGGCGAGCGGGAGATGATCGTCATCGGCGGGGGTGTCGCGCGCTTGCTCGGCCCGGGACGGCATGCCCTCCCCTTGAAGAAGGGCGAACGCTTCTCCCTCCTGTCCGCTCCCGCCGCGCGGGTCACGCTCACCGGCGCGCGCCACGGCCTGAAGGGCGAACGCCTGCTCCGGGGCAGCCGCGGGCTCGGCAACCGATCCTCGGGCCGGACGGTCCTCGCCGTCGGCCAGGGCCGGGTCTGGTTCGTGACGGCGGTTCCGCAGGCGTTGACAAGGCCCCGGAGGGCGGCTATAGTAAGCCTTCGGAGGACCAAGCATGCCCATCATCGACCGCGTCAAATATGACGGCCCCGCCAATGTCCTGGTCTGGCGCTACCCTCCGGACAACCTGAGCTGGGGAACGCAGGTGATCGTCAATCAGGCCCAGGAGGCGCTCTTCTTCCGGGGCGGCCAGGCGCTGGACGTGCTGGGTCCCGGCACGCATACCCTGCGCACCGCCAACATCCCTCTCCTGCGCGGCCTCATCGCCGCGCCCTTCGCAGGCGAGACGCCCTTCGCGGCCGAGGTCTACTACATCAACAAGGCGGTCAACCTGGACGTGAAGTGGGGCACCAACAACCCCATCCCCGTGCAGGACCCCAAGTTCGGCGTCTTCCTGCCGGTGCGCGCCTTCGGCCAGTTCGCCGTCCAGGTCGTGGACTCCCAGACCTTCGTGACCCAACTCTCGGCCACGGCCAAGGAGTTTACCAGCGACCAGTTGTCCAACTACTTCCGCGGCGTCCTGCTGACCAAGGCCAAGGACTACATCGCCGAGACCATCATCAAGCAGAAGATCAACCTGCTCGAGATCTCGGCGTATCTGGAGGACATGTCCGGCGCCATCAAAGAGAAGCTCTCCGCCGACTTCTCCAAGTACGGCGTCAAGCTCGTCAACTTCTACCTCAACTCCGTCGACGTGCCCGAGGACGACGACACCGTCGTGCGCCTAAAGAAGGCCCTGGCCGACAAGGCCGAGCTCGACATCTTGGGCGACAAGTATCAGCAGAAGCGCACCCTTGACGTCATGGAAAAGGCCGCCGGCAACGAGGGGGGCGCCGCCGGCATGGGCGCGGGCCTTGGCCTGGGGGCCGGCATGGGCATGGGCCAGATGATGGCGGGCGCCATGGGCCGGATGAACCAGCAGAACCAGGGTCAGACTCCGGCGGGGGTACCCGCCGGAGCCAAGTTCTGCGCGGACTGCGGCAAGGGTCTGGCCGTCGGCGCCAAGTTCTGCGCGGACTGCGGCTCTAAAATCGGCTAGATTTTTAGGCCCTCGACAGCCATGCGTCATCTGCCTCAACTCTTCGCCAACAATCGAGCTTGGGCGTCCCGGCAGATTCGCCAGAACCCGGAGTTCTTTGCGCGCCTTTGCGCCATCCAGGCGCCCCGCTATCTCTGGATCGGGTGCGCGGACAGTCGGGTACCCGCCAATGAAATCGTTGGCCTCGCCCCTGGTGAGCTCTTCGTTCATCGCAACGTCGCCAACGTCGTCCGCTCCGATGATTTCAACGGCCTTGCCGTCCTTCAATATGCCATCGAAATTCTTCACATTCGGGATGTCATCATATGCGGCCATTACGGCTGCGGCGGCGTTCAAGCGGCGCTCGGCGCGCCCGTTTCCGACCCGCTGGAGCATTGGATCAAGCCGATACGGGCGGTCCGTCGCCGCCATGCCGACGATATCGACTCCCACACCGATGCTCCCGCGCGCTGGCGGCGCCTCTGTGAACTGAATGTGATGGCCCAGGTCCAGGGGCTTAGCCGCCTTCCAATCCTGGCCGCTGCATGGGCCGCTGGTCGTTGCCTCAACGTACACGGCTGGATTTACGACCTGAAAGATGGTTTGCTCCGAGACCTTGATGTGAGCGTTACGCGGGCTCCGCCGGAACAGGCCGCCTAACCTGCAGTTGCCCAGCGGTCTAGCCCTTGACATCGAACAACAGTTCGACTATGCTTAGGGCACGATGGAACAACTCACTCCCCGCCAACAGCAGATCCTAGACTTGGTCCGGAATTTTTCGGCCGACCACGGCTACCCGCCGACCGTGCGCGAGTTGTGCCGCCTGGCCGGCGTCACGTCCCCGGATACGGTCCAGTACCACCTCGACAACCTCCGGCAGAAGGGCTTCCTGGAGGAGGCGCGCGGACGCTCGCGCGCCGCTCAGATCACGATCGACGAGCGCGTCGCTCTGATCCCGATCCTCGGCAAGGTCCCGGCCGGCCCTTCCTCCGGCGCCTACGCGGAGGCCTTGGGACATGTCCCCACCGTGGTGGATCGCGGCGACGCGACCGGCCTTTTCGCCCTCAAGGTCAAAGGCGATTCGATGGAGTCCACGCTTTGGGAAGGCGACACCGTGGTCGTGCGCTGGCAAGAGACGGCGTCCAACAACGACGTGGTCGTCGTGCGCTACGACGAGGGCGACGCCACGGTCAAGCGGCTGAAGGTCAAGCCCTCGGGACTGATCCTGGTCCCCGACAACCCGCGCTACGAGCCCTTCGCCCTGGGTGAAGGGCGCATCTCCGGCAAGGTCCTCTCGCTGATCCGCAAGCTTTAGGGGGTCGTCTTCGGGCCGCTGATCAGGCCGGCCAGCGCCCGCAAGACGGCGAGGCGGTATGGCGCGAAGCCCGTGCGCAGGTCCTTCGCCGTGAAATCGTAGGCGATGTCGGGCGTGACTCCCAGGTTCTCGATGGGCCGGCCGTCGGCGCGCTGGGCGATGGTCCAGGTGGCGGAAAGGTCCTGGATGCCGAACTGGTTGGGCAGGGAGTAGGGCTTGACCGCCCCGCCGGCTCCGGACGTGCGCACGCCCATGATGGTGGCGCGCTTGTTGTCCTGCATGATGGCCGGGAAGAAATCGCCTCCCGAGAAGTCCAACGCATTGGTCAAGAGCAGGATGGGCTTGGTATAGCGTTCCGCCGCCTTCGGCGCGGGATCGATGTCGTCGACGCCCCACAGGTGGGTCGGGGGAGTGAAGCGCTTGCCGGCATCGAGCTGCGCCAGGATGAACTGCGCGAAACGGACCATGAGAAGCATGAACTTCTGCGTGACCGGGTAGCCGGACCACTCTTCCTTCTCCTCCTCCTCCGTCTCTTCCTTCGCGGATTCTTTGGCCCGGGTGAGGTTCTTTTGCTTCTCCACTAATTCCAGGAGGAGGTCGGCGGCCCACTGCGCGTCGCTCTCGCCGATGATGAGACGGTGGCGGGGGGTCAGGAGGGCCTTGTCCGTCAGATGCGAGGCCAGGGTGTAGAGATAGAAGAGGTCGCCGCCCGGATTGCTGACCTGGTCGATGACCAGGGCGGAGGTTTCCTTCTGGAATTTGGCCATGATCTGGCCGAAGCGAGCCGTTTTCTTGGAGTCGCCGTCATAAGATGGGATGCGGATGAAGCCGGCCTTGCGGCCGTCCGGCGTCTTGAAGATGTAGGCGTGGAACGCGTCGTTTCCTTTGGTCTCCCAGAGGATGGTTCCCAAACGAGGCACGAAGCTCTTGCGCGCGCCCATCAGGAAGGGGTTGCCGGCCGCCTCCGAGCGCATGTCGGCGAAAATGCGGGCCAGGGGATGGATCGCGTCGGTGAAGGCGCGGCCCAGGAGGTTCTTGAGGTTTTCGACGGGGAGCTGAGGCGCGCGCCGAGAGTCTCCGGCCCAAGATTCGACTTGAGGGGCTTCCGGCTCGAGGAGTCCCGAGTCTCGGACGGGGACGTCCTGGGGGATCAGTTCCGGAATGTAGTCCCAAGGCATCCGGACCTTGTAGAGCTTGCCGTCCTGGCCGCGGATGCCCAGCACGACGTTTCCGTCCGGGATATTCGTGTCCCCTCGGCCCCGGCGCCGGTTGGTGAGGAAGAGTTCGGCCAGGCGCAGGTCCGTCTCGGCGGTGTTGCCGCCCAGCCGGGCGGAGAGTTCGTTGACGGCTTCGGCCGTGGGCTTGCCGTCGAAGGCCACGACCTCGTCGCCCACGCGGAAGGGGAATATCTTCAAGGGGAGCTTCTCCCGGTCGATATAGGCCAGGAAGTGCTTGCCCTCGGCTCCGGTCACGAGGAAGGGCAGGCGCGTTCTCTCCGTGGAATGATAGGAGATGCTCACGTGATAGTCGCGCATGGCGGCCACGAAGGCGGTGAGCAGGTCCTGAAACCGGCGGGTGGTGATTTTCGGGTCGGCGAGGATGGCCGCCTTGGCATTGCCGTATTCGCGTTTGAGGTCGACCGAGAAGCGTTCTTTCTTCCAGTCGATGGGGGCGTATTGCTCGGAGAAGATGGAGGCCACCTGGTAGAGGGTCAGGATCATCTTGCGTTGGGTGAGATTGCCGTTCGACGCGGCGGCGGGCGCGCGGCCCGAGACTGCGGCGGGAACGCCGGCAGCCGCGGTCTGTTCGCCGGTCAGGGTCCCGAAGACCTTGGAGGCCAGGGCCCGCGAGGATTCGGGCGAGGCTTTGTCCTCGGACTCGGAGGCTTTGAAGAATGCCTCCACCTCCGCGGTCATCTCCTCGATCTGGAGAGACGCGGCGGCCAGCGGGGAGGCGTGACGGGAGTCGGGGGCGGGCGCGGCGGCCAGCGGCGATGGGAGTTGCGGGATCGGCGACTGGATCGGGCCGAGGACGGGCGCCGAGAGGCCAAGCGAGGCGGCCCTGCTCATGCCGGAGAGAGGCGGGAAGGCCAAAGCGGGAAGGGGCGCGACCATCACCGCGCCACCGCCGCGCGCGACGACGGGGGCGGCGATGGCCGCGGCGAAGGGCGCGGGACTGGGCGTCGCGACGAGAAGAGAGAGGGCGGCGGCGCAGCGAGGCATGAGATTCATGGGGAGGGCTCCTTTCCGACCAAGGCCGTCAGTCGAGTGCATCATATAACTCCCGGCAGTCGAGTAGGGCTATAGACCCAGTCAAGTTCCGACAAAGGACCTAATGAGGCTGGGTCGAATGGGAGCCAGGTCGCGATCACCGTTCGCGCGCCGGCAGCTTCTTGACCAGGACGAAGAGCTTGCCGTCGGCCCATTGGCCGCGCGCGGTGGTTTCGGCCTGGGGGCCATGGCCGGCGTAGATGTCCACGCGACCCGGACTCTTGATGGCGCCGCCGGTGTCCAGGCCGAAGGCGAAGCGGGAACTGGGAAACATCCCCAGCAGGCGTCCGTCCCTGTCCGCCTGAGGCGAGACGGTGGTGAAGAATGTCAGGGCGCCCAGGGGGACCACGGACGGGTCGATGGCGATGGAACGGGCGGGGACGAGGGATTGCTCGGCCGCGCCGAAAGGTTCGCCGTCCTCGGGGAGGGGGGCCAGTTCGAAGAAAGTGTAGCGCGGGTTCTGGGAGAGGATCCACCCCTCGGCGTCCGGGTTCTTGCGCAGATAGTCGCGCAGCTTGTCATGGGTGATCTCGTCGCGGGTGAATACGCCGGCCTTAACCAGGACGAGCCCCACTGAATGGTAGGTCGCGGCGTTGGTGGCGGCGTACTTGGCGAGGACTTCCTTGCCGTTGGCGAATTTCAGGATGCCCGAGCCCTGGATGTGGAGGTTCAAGGCGTCGAAGCGGTCCTTGAGCCAGACGATCTCCAGGCCCTTGCCCGCCAGGGCCTTGCGGCGATCAATCTCCGCGCGGGAGAAGTAGGGCGTGACGCGCTTGTCCTTGCCCAGGCGTCCCAGCACGAGGCTGTCGCCGTTGGTCAGCTTCTTGTCGAAAGAGGATAGGTCCACTTCCACCATGTCCGGCGGGCGTTTGTAGAGCGGGTAGGGGTAGCCGGGGGCTTTCTTGAGGCTGGCGGGCAGGAGAGGCTGATAGTAGGCCGAGAAGACGACACGGCCCTGGCCGTCCAGTCCCGCCGACTGATAGACATCGAAGGTCTCGCGCACGCGCCGGTCCAACTCGTCGGCGGTCTTGGCCTGCGAGGCGACGGCGATCATCGCCTTGGCCGAGTCGATGAACGCGGCGGGCCCGTAGTCGCGATCGCCCACGCGCAGGGTCTTGCCGGGAGGAAGGGACTCCAAATATCGCACGGCCTTCTTGGCGGCCTTGATGAGACCGCTGCGCGCTTTGAAGGACTCCTCGAAGCGGGGCAGGTCCGCCTCCGCGACGAGCCTTAGTCCCGGGCCGGCGGGGGTCGTCGTGGGGAGGGCCGCCGCGGTCGAGGTGCTCGACGGCTGGGCGGCGGCGGTGAGCGCGATGGAGAGGAGGAAGTTCGCTATGAGACCGGGCATGAGGCCTAGTCTATCAAACGCGTCAAGGTCAACGTTTGGGCTGGAAGCTTTCGACGACAGCCTCGAAGACGGGAAGAGTTTTGCGGTAGGTGTCGGCCGGCGCCGTGTGGGAGATCGTAAAGAAGCCGTCCTGGCGGGCAATGATGACGGTGTCTTCCCGGTTCATGTACAGCGCCTTCCAGCCCTCAGGAGGATGCTGCGGCTCTTCGTGGTGGACGCCATACCCCCTCCTTGCGCCGGCCTGGATGCTCGCGAGCGCGCTCGGCTTGCGGCCGGTGATCTTCAGCATCCGCCAGTAGTCTTGCGGGGTCTTGATGAGATCGACGCCGTCAGGATAACGGGACACGCTGATCGAGACTTTGCCCTGGTCGGGGCCGGACGGGGGACCGAAGAACATCACCATGGAGCCGCCGCCCCCCTGGTCCTCCAGGACTTTCCAATCCGCCGGGGCGCGGCAGGCGAAGGCTCCGTTGCGTTCATCGAAATCAATGAGGCGCTCGCCGGCGACGACGGCCTTCGTCGGAACGAGGTCTTCCTTAGGGGGTTCATTCTTGCGGCAGCCCGCGGCCAGGATGATAAGTCCGGCGAGGAGAATCCCTTTCATCGGTTCCGTCCTTGGCGCGGCTGGATGCGTACGGCGAGATCGTGCTTCAACCGTTCCAGTCGGGCCCGCAGACGGCCTGCCGCGTCCTGGAGTGCTCGGTCCGCCCGTGTCAGCGCCGCGAGGTCGAGCGACTTGGCCGTCCGATCGTTCTTGGCGGTCGCCGGGCGCCGCCGGGCCGTCTCGACTCGACGG
This sequence comes from Elusimicrobia bacterium GWA2_66_18, assembly GCA_001799675.1. Lineage (GTDB taxonomy): Bacteria > Elusimicrobiota > Elusimicrobia > UBA1565 > UBA9628 > GWA2-66-18. Next base: position 141,356 of record MGTX01000031.1, on the reverse strand, counting down.
CGCTGGATCGCCGCGATGGTTTCGATGTCCATCGCATTGGAGATGGCGGCGCCGTAGCGCTTCCCGATCGCGTCGGTCCACCCGGCATATCCGGCGGTCATCTTCCCGTAGTCTGCGAGTTCGAACGGGTCGATCCGCGCGCGCGGGTCGTGCTGGAGGCGGGAGTGGATGTAGAGGTTCTTGGTTATCCAGGCCTCGACTTCATACTCGATGAGGATGGCCTGGGGCAGGTTGCCGAGGGCCATCTCGCGCATGATGGGTTCGCGGCGGTCCTGCCAGGCGTGGGTGAGTTCGTGGGCGAGGAGGGCGTCGTTCTTCGCGGCGAAGGAGGCGGCGGCTTCGGGGTGGCGGGCGAGATAGTCGACGAGGGCCTGGCGCGAGGAGAGGGTTTTTCTCAGGGCGGTGCGGTCCCTGGGGGCGGCGTCCTCGGTCACGGACATGAGCAGGAGGGCGCCGTCCACCACCAGAGCACGGCGTCGGTAGTCGTATGAGGCGACGGCGCCGTTGAGATCTTGGACGAAGATCGGAGGGATGTCGGGCTTGCCGTCCTTGCCGTTGAGGCGTGCTATGACCATGCGGCCGAAAGAGTCCTTGGAGAGCTCCCCCGCGGTCGCCGCGCGCAGGGCGTCGCCCGCGCGGCGCTCGGACTCGTCGAAATAAAGGAGGTTGACACGGCGGCCCGGTTCACCCTCGCGCACGGGCTGGGCCGCGTCGCGGCGCTCGTCCAGGGTTCTCGAGGCGTCGAAATAGGCGGCGAGGCGCGTCAGATCCCGGTCCGCCAGCTTGCGCAGGTCGGCGGCGCCGGCGCTCGCCTCCACGGCCTTGGCGACGACCTCGGGAAAATTGCCTTTGAGGGACTGGATCATCGCGCGGTCCGCGTCGGTGAGGGTATCCTTGACCAGGAGCAGGCGCAGGCGTTCGAGGGCCAATTGCTGGGTGGCGATATTCAAGCGCGAGACCGCCTGGGAGAGTTGTTCGCAGGTCAGCGCGGATTTCGTCTCGGGGTCGAGGACCCGTCCGTCGTCTTGGAAGCGGTAACCGCTGTCCGTGAGCGCATCCTTGGCTGCGTCCGGAAGCTTGGACCGGCGCCAATCGGCCGCGGTCGCTTGAGTCCGCGCGGGGGCGGCGGAAAAGAGGCAGACGGCCAGGAACAGGGACCGCATATGTCGTCGGAGATGAGAATAAAGAGAACGGGTCCTTCCGTCAAGGGTCCCGTAAACAACTTGATTCTCTCGACGAGAAATGGTATAGTAAACAACTCGATAACGCAAATAATAGATAAAAGACAGCAAAATATGGACGCACGATCCCGTTTCGAGGTGCCATGTACCTAAAATCGATCGACATCTGCGGCTATAAGTCCTTCGCTTTGAAGACCCATGTCGAGCTCGAGCCGGGCATCACCGGCGTCATCGGGCCGAACGGCTGCGGCAAGTCGAACGTGATGGAGGCGGTCCGCTGGTGCTTGGGCGAGATGTCCTGGAAGTCCCTGCGCGCGGACTCCATGACGGACGTGATCTTCGCGGGCACGACCAAGCGTCCGCCCCTGTCCATGGCGGAGGTTACCCTCACCTTAGACAACGCATCATCTCTGCTCGCCGTTCAGTACTCCGAGGTGACCATCACCCGGCGCCTGTTCCGCTCGGGCGAGTCCCAGTATTTCCTCAATAAGACGCAGTGCCGCCTGCGCGACATCCGCGAGATGTTCCTCGACACCGGACTTGGAGGCGACGGCTACGCCATCATCGACCAGGGCGGAGTCGACTCCATGATCCGCTCCAAGCCCGAGGAGCGCCGTGCTTTCTTCGAGGAGGCCGCCGGCGTGGCCAAGTATAACGCCAAGCGCGAGGAAGCCCTGCGCAAGCTCGACCGCGTGGATATGGATCTGGGGCGCCTCCAGGATTCCGTGGCGCTCATCGAGGAGCAGGTCAAGAAGCTCGACAGCGATGCGCGCAAGGCCAAGCTCTACGCCAAGTACAAGGAGGAACTGGCGGCCATGGAGGCCGCGCATATCCTGGAAAAGGCAGCCGCCGCCGAGGCGGAACTGGCGCAGATGCAGGAGCGCATCGGCCCCGTTGAGCAGGTCCTGGGGGAGCGCCGTTCCCAGATCGGAGCCGAGGGCGCCACCCTCGCGGCCCTCAATCTCGAGAAGGCCGGCGAGCAGAACCGTTTCATCGAGGCCAACGCGAAGGTCGCCGAGACCAAGACCTCCATCGGGCGCCTCGAGGAGCGTCTGCGCGGCGCCATGGACTCCGTGTCGGCCATGGACGCGCGCCGCGAGGCCTGCGGCCTGGAGATCGCGGCAGATCGGGTCCGCGTCGACGGCATCGACCCTGAGATTGTCCTTGTCGTCGAGTCCATCGCCGCGGCAGAAACGGCCCTGGCCGAGGCCCGCGCGCGGGCCTCGACCGCGCAAGCGGAGCTCTCCGCCGGCGAGTTCGGCGTCCAAGAGGCGCAGGCCGCCAAAGACGCGCTGGCCAAGCAAGCGGCCGCCAGGACGCAGGAGGCCTACGAGTCGGGGCGGCGGCTGTCCGGCGCCGAGTCCGAGCTGACCCACGCCGTCGCCCACGCCCGCGCCTCTCTGCGCAGTCTGGAGCGCGACGCGGTCTCGGCCGCCGAGACGCGAGGCCGCCGTGCCGAGGCGCACGCGGAGCTGGGCGCATGCGCCGCCCGTCAGGCCGAGGCCAAGACGACCGCCGAGGCCGCCGAGGCCGGGGCGGAGGCCCTGCGCCGCCTCCAGTCCAAGCTGGGCGAGGAGGCCATGCGCCTTCACTCCGAGACGGCGCAGGCCTCGGCCCACGCTGAAGCGCTCGAGAGTCAGGCCGGCCAGAATCCCTATTGGGTCGGCGCCCAGGTCGTGCTCAATGCCGGCATTCCCGGCGTCGTCGGCCTCGTGCGCGGTCTTTTCCGCATCGAAGACGCGGCGAAGCCCGCCCTGGAGGACCTGCTCGGAGAGAGGCTGTTTGCCGTCGTCGTCGAGGACTCCACGGCGGCGCGCGCGGGAATCGAGCTGTTGGAAGCCTCCGGGAACGGTCGGGCCCGGTTCCTGGTCCTCTCGGCCCTTGCGGAGGCGCCGGACAGGTCCTATCCGGAGAACTCCAGGCCCCTTCTGTCGTCTCTGCGGTTCGATCCTCGGCACGAGAAGATGGTGAGACATATCTTCGCCGAGGCCTACGAGCTCGGCGGCAAGCTCTTCTCAGACTACTGGGTCTATGGCGGCGCCGCGGCGAAAGACGGCCCTCAGCCGACCCTGGCCGACCTGGGCGAGTTAAAGGAGAAGGTCGTCACGCTGGAGGCCCGCGGGACCGGCCTCTGCGAGGAGCGCGCCCGGACCGAGGCGGCGCTCTCCGAGGCCTTTACGTGCGCCCGCGCGGCGGCGCTGGCCCTGTCGTCCGAGTCCAACCGTCGACATGGCCTCGAAGCCCGCCTCCACCAACTCGAGCAGGGGCTGGAAAACCACGCGCGCAACGAGGAACTATCCACCGAGGAGTCGGCGCGCGCCTTGGCCGAGATTGCCGCGGCGAAGGAATCCATCCGGGAGGCCAGGAGCCGGCGAGCGGACGCCGAGGCCCGCGTCGAGGCCGCCCGCGCCGAGGAGACGGCGGTCGCCCAGACTCTCGCCGCCGAGCGCGAGGAGTTGGCCGGCAAGCGCGTCGCGTTCTCGGCCCAGGAGGGCCAACTGCGCGGCGTGGAGGCCCAACTTGCGGCTCACGCCTCGTCGCTCAAGAGGCTTGAGGGCGAGAAGGCCGCCCTCGAGGGCTCCATCGCCCGCTTGGCCGCCGAGGCCGAGGAGATCGCCCGCCGTATGGCCGAGACCCTCGCGGGACAGGAGCGTATGCGCGTCGAGGTCGTCGCTTGCCAGGCCGTCCTGTCCGGTCATGAGAACGAGGCGAAGGCCGTCTTCGACCGCATGCAGGACCTCCAACTCAAGATCGACGAGCGCGGCGCGCTCCTCAAGACGCTCCAGGCCGAGCACGACCAGGCCCTGGCGGACATCAACCAGCACGAGGTCCACGCGGCCGCGCTCAAGAGCAAGCGGGACGTGCTCGCGACCCGTCTCTGGGACGAGTGGCAGCTCACCGTCGGCGACGCGCAGACCAAGTACCAGGACGTCGCGGCCGACCCCGAGAGGCTCGAGATGCTGCGGCGCCGCATCGCCAACATGGGCAACATCAACATGGCGGCTCCCGAGGAATACGAGGCCCTGTCCCGGAAGCAGACCTTCCTGAACACACAGATCGCGGACCTCCTCCAGGCGAAGGAGGACCTCAAGGCCGCCATCACTAAGATCAACAATGCCACCCGGGAGAACTTCCGCCAGACCTTCACGGATGTGCGCGAGCACTTCCGCCGGCTCTACGCGGTGCTCTTCGAGGGCGGCGAGGCGGACCTCGTCCTCACCGACCCGGAGAACATCCTGGAGACCGGCGTGGACATCGTCGCCCAACCCCCGGGCAAGAAGCTTCAGAGCATATCGCTGCTGTCGGGCGGAGAGAAGACCCTGACGGCGATCGCGCTCTTGTTCGCCTTCTTTATGGTGAAGTCCTCGCCCTTCTGCATGCTCGACGAGGCCGACGCCGCTCTTGACGACGCCAACATCGAGCGCTTCACGGCCCTTCTGCGTGAGTTCCAGAACAAGACCCAGTTCCTCATCGTGAGCCACAACAAGCGCACGATGGAGGCCGCCGACGTCATGTACGGCGTGACCATGGAGGAGAAGGGCGTGAGCCAGCTCATTTCAGTGGACTTTCGCAAGAAGTCCGGCCCCGAGGCCGAGCCGGCCGCGGCGCGCGTGCTCCAGCAGGGACCGTTCGAGCCGAAGGCCTGAGCCGGGCCCTGTCGCGGCCCCGCGGCGATTGCTAGGATATCGACGTGCTCTACGGGGTCTTTTCGGACGTCCACTCGAACCTCGAGGCGCTCTCGGTCGTTCTTGATTTCCTGGACGACGCCGGCGCCGAGGCCTACCTGTTCCTCGGGGACCTCGTCGGCTACGGCCCGGACCCGGACGAATGCATCTCGCGCGTGCGCGCCTTGCCGAACCTTTCGGCCATCGCGGGCAACCACGACCTGGCCGCGCTCGGACGAATGGACCTGGACTGGTTCAACCAGTACGCGCGCGCGGCCGTGGTTTGGACGCGTAAGCGGATTTCGGCGCCGAATCGGACTTTCCTGGAGGGCCTGACCGCGCGGATGGACGCGAGGGAATTCACCCTCGCCCACGGCAGCCCGAGCAACCCCACCGGGGAGTACCTGCTCGGTCCGGCGCAGTTCGAGAACAACGTCGCTCTCGTCAAGGCGTGGCCACTCTTCGTCGGCCACAGCCACATGCCCCTGCTCTTCCGCTTCGCGGATTCAGGCCCCGGGAAGGTGGACATCCTCTTTCTTGAGGAGAGAGAGGAGTCTCTGCGGCGCTTGAGCGGCGGCGGTTTTGCGCCGGTGGCCCTTAATCCGGGTTCCGTCGGCCAGCCGCGCGACCAGGACCGGCGAGCCTCCTGCGCCGTCTATGATTCGGTGAAGGGGGCCTTTCGCGTCTTCCGCCTGCCTTACGACATCCCGGCGGTGCAGGGCAAGATCCGCGCCGCGGGCCTGCCCGAGTATCTGGCCCTGCGCCTCGATTACGGACAGTAAGCGGGACCGGCGGAGATCGCACTGGGACCTTTGTCTCGAGGCGACTGGGACCTCGGACCCATGCCGCCCCTGGGCTGAGGTGTTACGATGAGAGCAGTCATAGGAGGTCCATTGACCAAGAGAGAAACCGCTCCCAACGGCCGGAAACACGGATCGCGCGCGCGCCTGGCGAGTTTGGATCGCAGTAAGACGGTGTTGACCTTCGAGCGCGGAGCGCGAATCTATCTATGGTCCGCCGATCGGGCCCGCGCGCGGGTTGTCGTCAAGTATTGAGCAAGGCGAAGAACATCCTCGCCGGCAAGCGTCTCGTCGCCGCCGCGCTCTGCGCGGCGTTGTGTCTTTCCTCCCTGGGTCCTCAGGCGGCCGCGGCCGCGGCCCAGGAGGCCGCGGCCGGCCGCGCGGCGCGCCTGCCGTCGGCCCCCGTCGCTTTGCCGTCTTCAGCGGCGCTGCCTTGCCTGTCCGGACTCCTGGCGCCGACGCCGCTTGCTCTTCCCGCCCTGTCGGCCGCTCCTCCCCTTTCGGTCCTCCCGACCGCCACGCCGAGTCCTCGGCTCGCCGTCGATTCCCCGGCTCCGGCGGCCGCCGCGGCCCTGGGGCATTTTGATGAACGCGTGGCGCGGCCGCTGGCCGACCCCGGCGCCGACCCGGCCGTTCATTTGGACCGCGTCTATGACTTGGCTGCGCCTGCCGGCCCCGTTGACGCCGCCGTCGCGGCCGCGCGCGCCGAGGAGAGCGCCTCGAGCCTCGCCGACGCCGCCGTCGCGGCCGAGCCCTCCGCCGCGCCTCCAATCGCGAGCGCGCTTGCCGCCCGCGCTGAGAGGAGGAACCGTTCCGCTCTCTTCCCGGTCGCCCTGGCGTCCGTGTTCGGCCTTGGTTGGCTGACGGTCAAGGCCGTCGAGTACGGTCTCTCGTCTTCCGCGGCTCACCAAGCCCTCGCCGAGCCGAGCGCGGCGGCGGTCGTCTTGGGCATGGCCGCGATCGGGCTGATCGCTCTGACCGGGGTCTTCCTGCTCAACGCTCTCGTGGACGCGGCGGCCTACGGCGCGGCGACTTGGCGCGGACGCAAGGTCACGAATGAGGACTTCCGCGCCTTCGTGCGCCGCGAGGTCATGGAAGGACGTCTCGAAGCCAACGCGGCGACTCTTCTCAAGCCCTATCGTCCGAAAGGACGCCGGCCTGATTTCACCTTCGCCTTCGCCGCTCACGGCTCGATCTGGATGCGGCCCGAACTGATCGCGACCCCGGTCCTGTTCCGGATGATTCTGGTTCACGAACTTCACCACTGGAAGGCCGTGTCCGCGCGCGGTCCTCCCGCGCGCGGCGTGCGGGGCCTGCTTTCGGGATGGCTTTCCGAGATTCGGGCCCGCGGCGCGGAGTTCCAGGGTCCCTCCGCGCTCAAGGAAGCCAAGGTCTCCGTTTTGGAGCGGGCCCTGCGCCAGGTCCAGGTCTCCCTGCGGCGCGAGGCTCCCTACCGCATCCTCGTTCTCAACCCCGACTCCGCCGAACTGGATAATCCCGGTCTCTATGAGGGACTCTCCGGGGGTTCGGCCAAGGTCACGTCTCTGCGCGACGCCGAGCCGATCTCGGCGCTGGGTTCGGCGCAGGATCAGGGCTACCAGGCCGTGGTCATGGGACGCGCCTCCTCGCTCCTGCCGCCGTCCCGCTCGACGGACGCCCTTCGGCTCGAGACGGCCCTCAAGCAGCTCGACAGCCTCTTCGTCCTGGCCACGCGCCTGGTCCCACGCGGGGCGCAGGTCTTCGCCGGCACGAGCGAGGAGCGGGCCTTCTCAGAGCTTTCCGGACAAGCCTCGCGCCTGCGAGCCGCCGGCTCTTCCCCTCAGGCCCTCAAGGCCTTCGAGAGGGACGTGCGCCGCCTCTGGCGCCGGATCGCCGACGCCAAGCTCAAGGGCATGGGCGCGGCGCGGTTCGTCGATAAGCTGTACGCGAGCCTGGGAGACCGAGGCACGGCCTTCCTTTCCTTCGCCCCGGAGGATCCCGGCGTCGTGACCTGGGAGAGGCTCTTGCGCTACTGGGAGGCCAGCGACGGCGGACAGTTCCGCGTCATGCGCGTGGACTTGGAATCAGGCGGGCATATCGTCATCCTGCGCAAAATCGAGGCGCGCGTGGGTCTTTGGCTGCGGCCTCTGAGGGGGGGGCGAATCGAGGACTCGGTGCCGCGCGCCTGCGACTCCGCGCAGGGCCGCGCGGCCGCGCGCCGGTCGATGGAGGCCGCGGGCTTCAGCGATCAACTGGCTCTCTTCGACAAGCTGGACGTGCGGGTGCGCCACATCTTCGGCGCCGACGTGGGACGCCAGGAAATCTATGTGAGCGTCCCGCGGCGCAACGCCGCCGCCATCCGCAGGTTCGTTGTCGTCGAGTCCGGCAGCGTGGAGAGCTCCCGCACCGGCTTCGAGACGCATCTCGTCGAATCCGCCGGAATCCAGGCCGTGCCGCCCGTCTGGCGGATCGGCGTTACCGGTTCGGGCGGCAAGATCATGTGGGTGGATACCGGGGCCGACGCCTCGCACGAGGACTTCGCCGGGCGCCTCGACGTCATCGACATGGTCAACGAGGGCCCGGAGGACTGGTCCGGCCACGGCACGCACGTGGCCGGCATCTCGATCTCAGGGCGCGCGCCCTACCTCGGCATGGCCAAGGGGGCTCTTGGCACCATGGCCAAGGTCTTCTCGCGTGACCAGGCCGGCGCCTCCGACGGCGAGATCATGGGCTCGGCCGCCATCGCCCTGCAGAAGGGCTACGACGTGGTCAGCCTCAGTCTCGGCATCCGCGGCGCCTCGTCCGACCACCTGGCCGAGTTCTTCTCCCAGCTCACGCACCAGAAGAACTCCGCGGGCGAATATCTCATCGTCTCGGCCAGCGCCGGGAACGCCGGCCCCTTCGACCGGACTTTAAGCCAACCCTCCGTCGGCGCCGACGTCCTATCCGTGGCGGCCGCGGCCAAGAGTCTGGACGACGGCCGGCCGGAGATCGCCTTCTATAGCTCCGTGGGCCCCGACATCGACCGCCGCTTCTCCATCAAGCGCTTGCGCCTCAAGCCCGAGATCACGGGCATCGGCGGAGACGTCGTCACCGAGCCCGGTTCGAGCAACGTCTATAAGTACGGCGTCTACTCCGCCAAATCCAAGGACTCGGGTCGCTCCGCCTCGGACCAGGAGGACGGCCGGCACACCGGTCTGTCGGGCTCCTCGATGTCCAACCCCGCAGCCGCGGTGATCTCGCTCCTCGTCAAGCTCGCGATGAAAGCGGCGGGCGTCATCACTCCGTTCGTGGCCGAGAACCTGCCCTTCGCGGTCAAGGCCGTGCTCATGCGCGCTTCCAAGGATCTCGGCGTGCCCGTCTGGTTCCAGGGCTCGGGCCTGGTGGACGCCTGGGCCGCGGTCAAGCTCGTCTGCGCGGCGGCGGGCCGGGAGTTGGGATCACGCCTGAAGCGTTTCCTCTCCTCCACCTCCGCCTCAGCCGAGGGCTGGGGCTGGCTCGAGCGCCTCAAAGCCGTCGCTGACGCCGAGGACCGCGTCTTCCGCGAGGCTGAGATCGCCAAGAGCCAGGCCCAATCCCGCTTCGAGCAAGGCCCCGAGTCCGCGGAGGATCCCGAGGTCCCGCCGGAGAGCCGCGTCGCGCTCGGCAACGCCATCCAGTCCGAAACCGTCACGCGCTTCAACGAGGCGCGCGACCGCGAAGCCCCCGCCCTGGCGGCGGCGCTCAAGGATCCCGTGTGGCTCGTGCGCCTGCGCGCGGCCTTCGTCCTGATGAATTTCCGCGCGCCCGGCGCCGTCATGGCGCTGGCCGAGGCCGCGCTGAGCGATGAGGACTCCCGGGTTCGCCAGATGGCTTTCCTCGCTCTGGCCGAAACGCCGACGCACGCGGTGGACGTCCTGCTCCAGCGCGCGGTCGGCGACGAGCGCTGGGACGTGGGGGTCTACGCGGCGTACGCCCTGGCCCGCCGCGGCGACCGCAGCGGCATCGTCCGCCTGGTCCAGGAACTCGCCAATCCGGACAAGAGCGCTCGCTACACGGCGGCGTGGCTCGCCGGCCAGTTGGGCGTGCAGGCGAGCGCGGCGGAGGCCGAGGCCCTTTCCGCCCGCGTCGGCGACCGCAATGAACGCGGCAATATCCGCCACCTGGCGGCCGCGGCGCTTACGAACCTGGCCGACGTCGCTCCCGAGGCGGTCAGCGACCGCGTCGTGACCGACCTCCTCTCCTCCGCGGGCCCCGAAAATCTCGCGTTGACCCGCACCCTGGCGAAATTCTTTCCGGTTGCCGCGCGCGACCGCGCGTTCGTCGCGCGCCTGCGCCGCGAGCCGCTCAAGCCCATCGTCACGGACTGGGTCCTCAGGAACAAGGAGGCGCTGCAGAAGCCCGGCGCGCTGGCCGAACTCGTCCAGCTTCTGGCGCGAGCGGCGTCGATCCCGCTCGACGCCCCGACGCAGGGCATGGACTTAAGCGGCGCGGGCGTGCTCGGCGTGGACGCTCTGATCGGCCCGCTGGACTTGCTCGTCACGCCGCCCTCCGGACTCGAGCCCGCGGCCTTCGCCTCCGACGCCGAGCCCGAGGCCTTGAGGCGCGCCCTGGCCGCGGCCGGGCTCGAGTCCGGCTTTCTGAAGCGCTACGAGGCCGCCGGCCGCGCGGCCATGCCCCTCTCCGGGGCCTTCTGGCTCTCTGTTCCGGAGCACAAGCTCTACGCCCTGACCCTCGAACTCCAGCACCGCGGCTATGGAGTGCGTCTGGCCCTTCCGGAATACCCGCTGGCCCGGGGTGCGGCCGACGCCGAGGGCTACGCCCTGGACCTCGGCGAGGGGGAGACCCAGCCCCTCATCGCCTCCGAGGACGATCTCTCGCTGGTGAGGGTGCGCGCCGCGGGCGGCGTCTCCGAGGCCCGCGTCATGGCGGCGCTCGAGCAGGTCGCCGGCCGCATCGCGGGGCGCGGCCCCACCGTCGTCTCCCTGTCGGTGGCCGCCCCCACGGGCCGCCGCACCCCGCTCTCCGTCCTGGTCGACAAGCTCGTCCTGGCCGGAGTGGGAGTCGTCGTCGGGGCAGGCAACCGGGGACCCGCCCAGGACACCGTGTCCTCCCCCGGCGACTCCAAGCTGGCCGTGGTCGTGGCCGCGGCCTCCCGGGAGAAGGGGCTCCAGTTCTACTCCTCGCGCGGCACGCCGAACTCGCCGCGCATCACGTGGACGGACCTCGTGCCCCAACTGGACGCGGCCGGCCCCTTGGCCGCGGCGGCCGCGGCCGCCGCCCTTCTCCTGACGGGGCAGGCGGCGGACGCCGGGGCGCCCGCGGCGCCGGCCCAAGGGACCGCGGCCGCGGCCGAATCCACGGCCCGCAAGCTGGCCGCGCTGGCGCGGGTCCTGCAGGCGGCCTTCATGGCGGCCGGTTTGCCCCTGCCGCGCGGCTGGTTCTCTTTCCTTCAGGGAGTCGTCGCCCAGACGCTGACGCCCCTTCGCGGCCATGGGGCTCACGAGGTTGGCGCCGGGCTCTTCGATGATGAGGGCAAGGCCCGCGCCGCTCTTGAGGAGCGCCTCAAGGATCTTCCCGCCGTCGCGCGGGAGGCCGAAGAGCTCGACGCCCGGGCCCGCTTCCTGACGGCGCCCGCTCTGCCCCTGCCGGGCCGCGCCAAGGTCGATAAGATATTTCCCTACTCCTTCCCTTGAGAGGGAGTGCTAGAATTCTTCGCATGGAAGTTCTGCGCTGTCCCAGCTGCGGCGCGCCCGCCGATCCGAAAGCCGTTTCCTGCTCCTACTGCCGGATAGACCTTCATCCGGTCCGTTGCCCGTGGTGCTTCGCCTGGGTCTTCGCCGACACGCGCGATTGCCCCAGTTGCGGAGCCGTCGCCGAGTTGGCCGCCGACGCCAAGAGGATCTCGTGCCCCACCTGCCGCAAGCCGCTCGCCGCGCGCACGCTGGGCCGCGCCCGCCTGTCCGGCTGCGGGCGCTGCGGCGGGGTCTGGGCCGACGAGACTTCCTTCCGCGCGATCTGCGACGACCGCGCCACGCAAGCCGCCTACCTGGGCGAGGGCTCGGTCCTGCCGCGGCCGGAGATCGGCGATCCGTCATCCTCGCCCATTCTCTACCGTCCGTGCCCGGCCTGCGGAGAACTCATGAACCGCTTCAACTTCGCGGCGTGTTCCGGCGTCATCCTCGACGCCTGCAAGCCGCACGGGGTCTGGTTCGACTGCGACGAGCTGAGGAAGATCGTGCTGTTCATCCGCGGCGGCGGGCTCGACATGGCGCGCGGCAAGGAGCGCGAGCGGATGGAGCAGGAGCGCCGGCGCCTGGCGCTGGCGTCCGAGGACGCGGGCCGCGGCGCGCCGGGCTTTGCTCCGCGCATGCCGGACTCCATCGCCTCGGCGCGCGGGCTTCTGGACTTTCTGATCGGCTTGAAGGGCTGATCCAGCGGGTCAGGGCTGAGCGTAGGTTTTCAGGCGCTTGCGCCAGCCGGCAAGCCAGCCGCGCTCGATCTCGCGCCGCGCGGGCGGGGCGTGCGCGACGCGGCGCGTGAGCGCTGCATCCGCGCCCCGCGCGAAGGCCTCCACCGAGGGTTGTCCCGCCGCAGCGTCGTCCATCAGCTCCAGGGCCTGGATGAGGCCCCAACCCAGCGCGTCGTAGCGCTCCTTCGGGTTGATCCCCTCGCCCTTGAAGTTCACGTAGTCCACCAGGGCGTATAAGCCGTTGGGCGAGGCGGCCACGGCGTAGAAGCGCGCCTTCAGCTTCGGGCGCTGTCCGGAGTCGGCCGCGGCCAGGACCTTGGGCAGGGCGTCCTCGAGCCTCCGGGCGGCGTAGCGGGCCTGGATGTCGACGGTGCGGGCCAGAAGCTCTCTCAGTTCGACGAGGCGCGGTCCCGCGAAGTCGGCGTAGAAGGCGTCGCGGCCGGTCCAGGGACAGGAGGGACGGCCTTGCAGCCAGGCCGGCAGGGCCTGGCCGGCCGCCTCATAGGCGTCGAGCAGTCCGGGGAAGCTTTCCGTGAACGGTCCCGGCCGTCCGGCGACGTACCAGATGAAGTGCCCGATGCCGAGGGAGGCGAAGTCCTCGTCCTTGTTCCAGTGGGTCAGAAGCTCCACCTTGCCGCCCGCCTCGTTGCGCCATATCTTCATGCCGATCTCGCGCGCCTGCTCGGGGGTGAGGCGGACGGCCTCGTCGCCGGGCGGCGTCGCGGGCGCGGCGGAAACGAGGGTCGCGGCCAGGAGGAGGGAGAGGGCGGTCACGTGTCCATTCCCGCGCTACCTTAGTCTCCGGAAGAGGGGGGCGTCATCGGCAGCTCGACGACTTCCACGCCCGACGGCACGCGCAGAGGGTTCGGGTCGTTGCCCTTGAAGCGGCGCGCCACGGTCGTGCGTGCCGCGGGCAGTATCTCCGGCGTGAAGTAGCCTCCGCCCAGAAGCTCCTGCGCTTCCTTCGGCTCTCCCGCTTCTTTTGAAGCCAGGTAGCGCTCCACGAGCGGGCTGTCCCGCTTGATGCCGAAGAAGAAATATCCGCCGTTCTTCCCCTGCTTATCCTGGACCGATAAGATCTTGCGCGTGTCGAGGACCTTCAGGAGGACGATTTCATCCTCGGGATAGGGCGTGAGCAGGTGGCCGGCCTTGTTGGACATCAAGCCGAGGGTGTAATCGTAGCCGAAGAAGTTGGTGTCCTGGCCGAAGCTGACGACCTTGAAGCCGAGCTTCCGGGCCAGCGGGAGGATCTCGGCGAGGTTGCGCACATTGGGGTTGGCCTTGCGAAAATCGGGGCGGTAGGCGGCGTAGCCCATGACGAACATGCCGCGCTCGGACCAAGCCTTCATGATGACGCCGCCGACCATGACCGCGGGGTCGGCGGGGTCGTAATAGAAAAGTCCGTGCCAGGCGGCGATATCACCCTTCTCGATGCGCTCCTGGACGAAATTCGGCCCGACGTTGCTCTTGCCGCCGGGCTTGTTCAAGACGATCTCTTCCTGATAGAGGGGATACCATGAGGCATACTTCTCGGCCGTGAGGGGTTCGGGCGGGCCGAACTTGAAACCCTCGCTGGCCTTCAACTGCTTCAGGAATTGGCCCCGGTTCTTTCCGAGGGCCCTCTCGTGCTCCTCCAGGCTGTGCGCGGGCATAACCCAGCGGACATATTCGCTCTTAAGGTGGTAGCCGTCTTCCTCTTTGAAGCGCCCCAGCTCCGCGCGCGAGGGGGCTTTGATGACGGTCGCGTCAACGCCCAGCTTGCGAAGGACCGCGTCGTACTCGGGACGGTAGTCTCCGGAGGCGAAGTTGACGCGCTTGAGGCCTCGGGGGCTGACGACGGCGTTCTTGACGACATACGCCTCCAGTTCCGCGGCGGACATCGCGGGCTTCTCGCCGGCGCGGGAGAGGGAGACGAGGGGTTTTTTTGAGCCGCCCTGGCCGGCGGCCGTCACGAAAACGGCCGATTCCAGAGGAGTCTTCGACGCCTCGAAGAGAGCGTTGAGGCGGTTTGCGAGGGCTTCCACGGCGGAGGCGTCTCCCAGGTCCAGGCCCCGGCGCAGGACGTCGAGTTCCTCGGCCAGGGCGCCGCCGGACGCGGCGGCGACCTGGATGCGAGCGGCCGCCTTGATCAATTCGTCGACGCTGGTGTCGCCGAGGACCGCGCGCAGTTCGGACTGGTGCGCCGAGACGGCCGCGGGCTGAGCGACCAAGGCGCCGACGATCCGCGCGGACTCCGCGCGCCAGGGATCGGTCGCGGTCGGAAGCGACGCCGCGAGAGGGCTCAAAGACGGCTTGGACTGTGAGCTTAACGTGGAAACCAACCGGATCTGCGTCAGCATCGACTCCCGGAAGGCGGGCACGGACTGGGCCAGAGAGAGGGCCGGGATCAGAGAGGCCGGTCGCGAGACGACCGCGTTGGCGGGCGGCGCGCAGAGAGCCAGGGCGAGCGCGCCCAAGCGGGAGAGAGGGGGTCTCATGTTCGAATGATAGCCCCAAAGGCGCCGTTGCGCCAGGGGGGCGCGGGGTCGGAAGGGCCCCCCTGGCGTTGGGACCTAAGACCCCTGGCAGGCGCGCTCGATTCCTTCCATAATAGAAACCAATGCGCCGACTCCCCCTCGTTATCGCGGCATGGATGCCCCTGGCCCCTGCCTGGGCGGCCAAGATCGTCGCCCCGGAGAGCGTCCGCGTCAACGGTTCTCCCACGGCGCCCAGCCTCCCGGTCCTTCCCGTCTCGGCCGTTCTGCCCGGGGCCGCCCCGACCCTTTCCGCCGTTCCCGGCCTGACCGCCGCGTCGATCTCGGACGCCCCGATCTCCGCTCAGAAGCTGGTCGAGAAAGTCGCCGCCCCGCTCGCTGATCCCAAGATCGACGCCGCCAGCCATCTTGACGCCGTCTATGACTCCGTCGAGCGCAACGGCGCGGTCGAGGAGATGGTCGCCGCTCCCGCCGACGGCCCCTCGCGACGCCGCTCCTTCGGCCTCACGAAGGTCGCCGCGCCGACGGCCAAGACGCTCCGGCATGAATACAAGAGTCCCGAAGGAGCGCAAGCAAGAGAGCTCCAGCGCCTGACCGCCAGCCTCTCCGAGAACTTCCTGCCTCCCGCCAAGACCGCCGTCGTGACCGAGGCCGTGGACTCCAACCGCCCCACCGTCGTCATCCTTTCTCCAGCCTCGCGCCACAAGGTCGCCATCGCCCGCGAGGGCGGCAAGCAGTCGCCGGGCGACGTCCACCTGGCCCTCGACGCCTCCTGGCTCATCCAGGAGGAGGGCCCGGACGGACGCACCCGCCTCCTCCTTAAGAAGGGCGTGACCTTCGACGATCAGGGCCGGGCCACCGTCGTGGAGTACCACGTCCCCCGCGTCGTGCGCTATTTCGCCAACTACTTCACTCTCGGGGCCAACGACCGAGACGACGGCTTGCCCTTCGAGAAGAACTTGGACCTGCCCCAGTCTAACTCCCTCAAGCTCGAGGCCTTCGTCAACGACAAGCTACGTATGAGCCTTGTCGGCGCCGCCAACGGCGTCGAGGTCCCGCCGGTCCAGGCGTTCGCGATGCCGCGGCATCCGCTCGCTGTGGCGGCCAGCGCGGACGCCGGGCCCATCCAGGCCACGGCGGCGCCGACAAGGGACGTTCAGAGCGTGGCGGACGTCCGCCGCCCCGTCGACGAACTGGTCGAACAGATCTCATCCTTGGTCGCGCAGTCGCAGAGTCCGGGCGCCGCCAAGCGGGCGATCGGGGCCGAGATCGTCGTTGAGCCCGCAGGCTCCCGGAGTTCCTCGCTTCACCGAGCGCCGTTCATCCCGCAGCAGAGGATCCACATCGCGGCGCGACTCTTCGCCCTCCTGTCAGATCCCAAGATGACGGACCGCGGCGAAGTCCTCGTGACCGGGACGATCCGTTACGAGGACGGCAGCCGGGAGGTCAGGTTGGTCCGCGTGCCAGCCGCCGGCGTCCGCCGGAGGGTCGCGCGCGTGGTCGCCGGTTCCGATATCCGCGTCCAGGTCGACCGCTTCTCGCAGCGCTATGCGGGCGAGGAGATCGTCGTGAAGCCGTCGGGCCCGCAATTCCATTCGGGCCGGGGCGTCGAGTTCTTCCGCAAGGAACAACGCGTCGAGATGACCGTGCACGCGCTGGCCATCGCTTCCGATCTGATGATGAGCGAGGACGGAGCGGTCATCGTCATGGGCCGCGTGAACTCGGCGCCGCTGGAGCGCGGCGGCCGCAAGATGGAGACGACCCTGCGCGTGCTCGTCGCGCGCACGCCCTCCGGAGGGGCCAAGACCATGGATGTCTTCGCCCGCGTCGGGTCGTGGGGCAAGCCCACCACCGCCGAGGCCGCCGACCCGCGCGACAGCGCGGTCATCGAGTCGTGGGAGAAGCTCCTCAAGGATTGGAGCCTGACGCCAAAGCAGGCGGAGGCCCTCGACCGCCGCGTGCGCGATATGGGCGAGGCGATGCTTCAGGCTATCATGAAGATGGAGAAGGCCCTCAGACGCTCTCCGGGCGAGCCCTACCAGGCCCAGACCGACCTGATCGGCCTCGACGTGATGATCGAGAAGCGCGGGGGCGAGCTCGTGCCGGTCATGATTGAGGTCAACGACCACGACTCCGGCGGGCAGTACGACATGGACGCGCGGATCGCCAAGGACCGCGTCGGCCGCCACTCGCGAGAATGGGTCGCCACCATGCTCCAGCGCGGCCGGCGCGACGCCCTGCGCGGCAAGCGTATCGTCATCGTCGGCGCCGGCTACGAAGGCAAGCGCTTCATCTTCGAGAAGGCCAAGGATCTGGGCGTTCAGATCGTCCTGGTGGACAAGCCGGACACTTTCGCCAAAAACCTCGTCTCCGAGATGATCGCCTCCGACAACTCCAGGCCGGAGGAGGCGCTGGCCAAGACGCGCAAGAAGCTGCTGGCTTCCGCCCGCAAGAACGGCAAGATCGACGGCCTGACCACCTTCTGGGAGGACGACGTGCCGCTGGCCGCGGGACTGGCCGAGGCGATGGGGCTTCCCTATCATACCCGCGCGGCGGCGCAGGCCGTGCGCAGCAAGGCGCAGACGCGCGACGTGCTGGAGAAGGCGGGCATGCCCACTCCGCGGCATCGAGACGTGATCAACCTCAACACGGCCCAGGATGACTCGGCGCGGGCCCGCCTTCTGGCGGATTTCATCATCGCCGCCGATTTCGTCGGCTACCCGGCCGTGCTCAAGCCCGCCTTCGGCGCCGCGGCCATGGGTGTTAAGCGCGTCGACGACCGCGCTCAGGCCGTCGCCGCTTTCAAGGAAATGGCCCGCATGGTCTCGCCGGAGACGGACGCGATATTCAAGCAGGGCACGGGCCTGGTGCTGGAACAGTACCTGGACGGCCCCGAGTGGGACGCGGACGTCGTCATGCAGGGCGGCAAGGCCGTCTTCGCCTCGCTGACCGACAACAAGCCCACGCGCGAGCCCTACTTCCTCGCCGCGGGCTCCCGCCTGCCGAGCCTGCTCTCCGAGGGACGCCAGAAGGAGTCCATGGCGCTCGCCGTCCGCTCCGCCCAGGCCCTGGGCCTGACCGACGGCGTCATCCATATGGAAGGCAAGTACACTTCCGAGGGCGCGCGCCTCATCGAGGCCAACGGTCGCATGGGAGGCGAGTACGTGCGCGACTGGGTCAAGGCCGTCTGGGGCGTGGACCTCGTCGAGGAGAACCTCCTGGCCGCGGTCGGTATCCCTATCAAGCCGTTCATGCCCGAAGAACCTCTCGCCTATCTCGACGGCGACTTCATCATCCCCGACAAATCGGGTGTTATCGCGTTCTTCGACCTGCCGAAGAAGGCGCGCGACGACCCGGGGTTCGGCGAGCTGCGCGTTATGAAGAAGGTCGGAGACCGCATCGCGGTTCCGCCCGACGGCTACGACCGTGCCGGCATGCTCGTCGCTCGCGGGGCCACCGGCAAGCAGGCCGAACTTAAATTGAGGGAGCTCAAGGCGAAACTCCTCCTCGACATCCAGTAGGTTGAGCCCTTCGGGCCCGGGTCCCTGGGTCCTTTTCCGCCGTCGTTTTAGGCCCTTCGGTCCTCCGGGCCCCGAGAGGGGGAGTGATAGACTGGCGCATGGAACACAGATCACTCCCCCTCCTCGCCGCTGCCGTCATCCTCGGCGTCCCCGCGTCCGCGCAGATTCGCCCCGCGCCGATGACGCCGATCCCGTCCTTCGCCGCCGTCCCCGCGGTCCCGGCTCTGTTCGCGGCGACGCCGATGCTCGCCGCTCTGGATACCGTGCGCGCGCTGACCGATTCCAGCGTCTTTGCCGTCTTCGCCGTTCCCCTGGACGAGCCGGGAGTTCCGTCGGGCCTTACGCCCGCCGACGCCCCGCTCTCGCCGCAGGATTTCGCCCTCCGCGCCGAGGAGCTTTTCACCGACGGACGTCTCGCGCCGGGACAACGCGCCCAGGTCGCCTGGAAAGACGTTCCTCGCCTGCAGGGCGCGCTCCCCACCGACCAGGAGTTGTACGATCGGATGGCGCGGTCTCCGCTGACGAACGCCGAGCGCGAGAAGGTCACCATCGAACTCTTCAAGCTCGGCGGCGCCAAGCCCGAGGAGATCGTCGTGCAGGACATCGGGCGCGGCCAGAACAATATCATGGTCGTCAAGAAAGGCCGCACCGATCGCGTGATCGTGCTGGGCGGCCACCACGATAAGGTCAGAGAGGGGGCCGGCGTCATCGACAACTGGACGGGCGCTACGCTCGTCACCAACCTCTATCAGTCCCTGCGCGGCCAGGACACCGAGGCGACCATCGTCTTCATCTCGTTCGGCCGCGAGGAGGACGGCCTCATCGGTTCCGAGCGCTATCTCGAGACCCTCTCCCGCGAGCAGGCCGGGAAGATTGACGCGATGGTCAACCTCGACACGCTCGCGGTGGATGGGACCTTCTCCTGGAAAAACAACTCCACGCGCGCGCTCCTCGACCGCGTCAAGGCCGTCGCAATCGCGTCGAAGCATGACCTCGCCGAGGCCTACCTGGATGGGGGCGACGCGGACTCCTCCACTTTTCGCCAGGCCGGAATCCCCGCGATCACCATTTTCGGCGCGTCGCAGGAGGTGATCTTCGACATCATCCACTCCGAGCGCGACACGATGGCCGCCTTCAACCTGGACCACTACCGCAATGCCTTCCTGCTCACGCTTGAACTGCTGAAGTCCCTCGATCGCGAGAAGCTCGGGCCCGTCGGGAGAGGAAGAGCGTGAATGGAGCGAGCATGACCAGCGATAACGCCAAAAATGGTCTGTCCATCCTATATTGTTTCGTGCTTTTGCTTGCGTCTTTCACGCCATCTTCCGCTCAGGTCGCGCGTCTGACCCTTTCCGGCGCGACTCCAGCCGCGACGGGCGCCTCCGCCGCCGCGAGCCTCGCCAACCCCGCCTTGAACGGCTGGGTTTCTTCTATCCACGGAACCTTGACGTCCGCTCTGCCGGCCCTGGCCGTCCCTGCGGTCCTGCGCCCCGTCGTCCAGGCCCCGGCGTCCGCGCTCGACGCCGTCCAGGCCATGGTCGACGACCTCCCCTCCGGCGGCAAGACCGCCGGCGGGGATCAAACCGAGGTCGTTTCGCGCCGGGCCTTCGACGGCTTGAACGGCGGCGGCTCGGGCGACGGCGTCCCCGCCGGCGCGAACGCGTCGGACGGCGCGCCGCTGGGCCGGCTCTACCCGCGCGTCGTTATGATCCTAGACACGCTCGACCAGCCCGCCGCCGAAGGCGACAAGCTCGTCAGATACATCGAGACCATCCTCGAGAAGGGCGTGCGCGTCGTCTTCGTCACGGCGCGCCCCGAGAGGGGGGAAAACTCGGCGTCGTCGATGCTGATCTCGAAGCTGAAGGTCCGCACCGGCAATCCCGTCGTCGTCGTCAGCTACAACGGCGCGCGCGCGGCGGCGCACAACTCGAAGGCCGAGAACCCGAAGCCTCTGATTGCCGACCAGCCGGCGTTCGCCGAGAAGACCATCGCGCGCTTTCGAGAGATCACCAAGAGCGTCAAGGTCAAACTCGGCGCGCGCGGCGAGATCGTCGAGTTCGGCCGGCCGAGTCTTGAGGCGCCTTACATCTACGGCGCCGCGCTGCCCTCCGATATCGACGCCTCCGCGTGGACGTCCGCGTTCAACCGCGCGCTCAAGTCGGCGGGTTTTGCCTATAAGGTCGAGCTATCGAAGAACGCCGAGGGCCGCACGATCTTCTTCACTCAGTCCACCGCGCTGAAGCTCAACGCCGGACGCGTCTTCAACGCGCTGTACGCGGCGGCTCCCGAACTCGACCCGGCCAAGGGCGGGCACGGCGCGCTCAAGCCGAGTCAGGTCCTCGTGCTCGCCGACCCGGCGAAGGCCCCGAGCTTTCTGCAGGCCCTGCCCGGCACGGGCTACTACGTCCACGGAGTCAACGACGCCGCCTCGCTTGAGCGGGCGCTCGAGGCCGTGCTCGGCGGCGCGGCCCTCGAGACGGTCGCGGTCAACAAGTACGACCTGCGCGAGTACATCGACTGGTTGGAGCGCCGCCGGCGCTACGGCGCGGCGACCCGCGGCTCCGGTTCCGGCGGCGCGCGCATGCGCAACCCGAATTCGACCGGCTGGCACCACACCGCCTTCTTCCGCGGCATCGTGATGAAGGAGACGATGTCGCGCGTCTACCATCTGCTCAAGAACGGGGCGTACGAAGAGGCTTCGCTCGACTCCGCGCTCGCGATCCTCGAAAAGCTGTGGCGCTACCCCGAGGCCAACGGCATGCGCCTGCCCGAGGAACTCGCGCTCGGCCGCCGGACCGCCGGCTTCAAGGGCGCCCAGAAGGGCGGCCTCGAGGTCGCCAAGCGCTGGCTCAAGAACTACTACCACCGCCACTTCCCGGACTTTCCTCGCGGCGTCAACGAAAAGGTCGTCGGGCGCCTGCTGCGCCTGGCGCGCGACGGGGACTCGGTGACGATCCGGTACGCGTCGCCCTATACCGGGCGCAGCTATAAGGTCTTCGTGCGCCCCGACCGCACCGAACTCTGGGAAGACGACCTCGGCTACGTCCTGGTGGGCCACGTCTATCGCACGGGCAAGGAGCCCTTCCAGAACCAATTCGACGAGTCGATCGAGGCCAACCTCGTCGGCCGCGCCCTTCTCGAAGGCGACGCGCAGAAGCGCGCCGACGGGCGCTGGTACGTCAACGGCGAGCCCGACCCGCGCGTGATGGTGATCTTCCACTATAACACCCGCGATCTCGGGACTCCGCCTATGACCCCGGCCCAGGTCGAGTCCCACACCCCCGAGGTCACCGCGCTCATCGAGAAGCGCGTCGCGGACACGACGTATCAGAAGTGGATCGAGGACAAGAAGAAGGAAGAGGAGCGCGCGCGCGTCAACCTCAAGCGCACCGTGACGCGCGAGGCGAACGCCAAGGCGAAAGCGAAGGCGAAGAAGACCTTAAACGAGAAGAAGCCCTCGTGAAAAATCTTTCGCTCGTCCTTGCGCTGAACTGCCTGGTCTCGTCCGTCGTTCCGGCCGGCGCCCAGGTGGTCCGCTCCGTTCCCGCCGCCGGCGGCCTGGGCGCGTCTTTTGGCGCGGTGAGCGCGGCGCCCTCGGCTTTGGGGCCGGCTGCGGCCCTCTCGGGATTCGCGGTCGCGCCCGCGCAGTCTCTTCCTCTCGGCGGCCTCGCGGTCGCCGCCGTCGCGGCGCCTGCGGCCGCGGTCCCGGCGCTTGCCGCCGACCGCCTGGGCGCGATGTTTGCCGCGATAGATCGCCCCGATCCGCGCGACGACGCCGCCGGCGCGGCGTTCGACGGCGCGATCCCGGCGCCCGCTTTCGAGCCTCCGGCGGTCGCGCCGCGCGCGCCCTCGGGCGACATGGGAGACGAACCCGTCGGTGAGAACGTCCAGCAGCGTCCGCAGCTCAGCTTCCAGCCCGCGGCCAAGAGCTCTCTGCTCGCCATCGAGCCCGGCCGCGGCCTCAGCGGCACGATGAAGCTCGTCAAGGACAATCCCTACAGCCGCGACTGGTGGAACGCCTACCGCAAGGGCGCCGAAATCGACGTGGTCATCCGGGGCGAGAACGTCTACGGCCGCTCGACCAAGATCACGGCCGCCTTCACCAAGCCTATCGGCAAGCTCACCCGCGAGGATTTCGAGGGGACCGTGCCGCCCCACCTCCTGCAGGTCGGCGTCGCCGCCCTGCGCAAGAACCTCATCGCCGTGCTCGAAGACAACCGCGCGCGCTGGAGCCCCGAGCAGCCTCCCGTGAGCCTCGACAGCAAGGTCCGCGTCATTAAGTTCCAGTCCTATTTAGAGTTGTTCCGCCGGACCAACGGCCCTGACGCCATCCCGCAGCCCGAGGCGCCGGTCCGGCGAACTCCGCTGAAGGTCAAGCCCGAGGGGGTCTTGAAGCGGCTGTCTTTGTTCCTGCCGCGCGCGGTGTTCCTGGACCTCGACTTGTTCGACGGCCCGATCTCGAAGGAGATCCTGAGCGACATCGCCAAGCTCCAGCGCACCGGCGTCTACTTCGTCGTCTTCTCGCGCAAGCCCTACGACGCCCCGGGCTCGATGAAGGAGAAGCTCGTGAACCGGCTCTCGGCCTACCAGATGAGCATGCTGATGCCGATCCGCTTCATGATGGTGACCGACGACGGCGCCGTCATCTCGGGACTGCCGCGCGGCGGCGGTCCCGCGCCGGTGGACGTCCTGAGCTTCACCCCCGCCGAGATCGACGTCCTGCGCGACGCGGCGATGAGGGCTTCCGAGCGGGTCGGCCTCTCGCCGCGCTCGCTCGAGGAGATCCGCCAGGCGCCTCTGGAGGAGGACGCCGGCGAGCGCTTCGGCCGCAAGGACGGCAAGCGCCCGCCCGGCCCCGACCCGCGCGTGCGTTTCGAGGTGCGCGTGCCGAAGTCGATGAGCGGGACGGCCTTCGCGCGGTGGCAGTCCGTTTTCGACGCCGTGCTGAAAGCGCAGGGCCTGACGGTCAAGACGAGCGCCGCCCGGCTTTCGGACGGCCGCCGCGCGTTCACGGCCGCGCGCACGGACCTGCCGGGCTCGATGGAGCGCCTGCGCATGGCGCTCGGCGAGAAATTCGGCCTGTACTTGAATCCCGGAGACGCGCTGGTGCTCAGCGGCGACCCCGCCGTGATGGCCGCCGACCCGAAGGCCTTGGACTTCGCCAAGATCACGGGACTCCAGGGGACCGAGCTCGTCGACAACGCGCTCGGCCTGATGCTGGGCGAGCACCGCGACAACGTCGACGGCGACCTGGCCGGCTCGGCCTCGCGGATGATCGCGTTCTCCTACAACAAGGGCCGCTACCTCTCCGAGGCCCTGATCCGGACCGATCACGAAGAGCAGAACATCAACTTCTTCTCGGGCCACGTCGTCCACGCGGCCGAGGACTGGCTGATCTGGAGCCTGCAGAACGGCCGCGTGCCGACCAAGGCGGAATTCACCGCCCGCCTGCGCCGCCGCTGGGACGACGGCATGCGCGAGTTCAAGGCCGTCGGCCTGCCTCCGGCGCACCTGTCCGAGGGATGGCTGAGAGCCTCTCTGATGCGCGCGGAGAGCATGTACGACATCGTCGTGCGCGCCCACGAGCGCAGGGAGATCCTGATCGGAACCGAGATCCCGAACTTCTTCGTGCTCAAGGACTTCGCGCGCCGCACGGGCGCGCTCAAGCGCCGCTACATCCTGCACACGATCTTCGACTTCATCGCCCTGCGCCCCGACCCGAAGCGCCCGGGCCACGCGACGTTGGTCATCTACGACTTTAAGACCGGCCCGGCCAAGACCCGCCCGAAGCTCAATAAGGATCTACAGGTCCTGACCTACGCGCTGTTCGCCCAGGAGAAATGGGTCGGCGAGAAGTTCCCCGCGCCGTACCTGGTCGGAGACAAGAGCTACGTCATCGACGACGTCTCGGTCGAGTTCATCTACAGCCTGAAGCTCCAGCCCGCCGATATCGATCGCTGGGGCCTCGATGCCGTCCGCCGCAAGATCATCGGGACCTTGAACAGGATCAACGCGGCCGAGCAGAAGCTTTACGGCTACACGCCCGGCGGCAAGCCGGCGCCCGTGAAGGGCAAGCGCGGCTGAGTCCCTGTGGGGGCCTAGAGGGACTGGGCCTCTTGTTCTCGGAGGGATGACCCGAGGACCCAGCCGTCGCGGTCCGCGAACGGCTACCATTGCTGGAGGGATGAAGATGAACCGCGTCAAAGCGTCGCGATTTTCGCGCGCCACGGTCCGCCTGGCGCTTGCCATGGTCATCGTGGCGCTCGCCCCGGGCCTGGCGCCCTATGAGGCCGCCGCCCAGTTCACGGTCGGCTCAGCCGCCGGCTCCGCTTCCCACGGCCCGGCTCCCATCGTTCTCCCCGCCTCCTCCTCCTCGGGAGGCGTCCTGGCCCCCCCCGCCGTCCTGGTTCCCGCGCTCGGAGGCATCTCCCTCGTCTCGGCCGCCGCCTTCATTCCCGGAGCGGTGATTCCGGTCCTTCCCGTTTCGGCGGTCCCAACTGCCGTCTTCGTTGAGACCGGCCACGACCGTGTGGCCGAGCATTCCTCCGTGGAGAAGATCGGCGTCTTGTTGCCCGCCGGGGTCCGCGCCCAACTTTTCGAGACCGTTTCCAACGTCTTCAAGGCGCGTGATGAAGGAGTCAAGACGGGACTGTTCAACAAGCTCTTTACCGGGATGCGGCTCTCCTTCGGGCTCGACGAGCGCCCGCCGGCCGTCGTCGTCCGCTCGGCCCCGGCCCTCGCCGCCGCCGTCGTGCCCGTTCCTCTTATCTTGGACCAGGTTCCGCCGACTTCGGGAGAGAAGGCCGCCGTGCCTGCCGCGCCCCAGATCCCGCCCGCCGGCGACGATTGGATCGACAAGAAGGGCATCGCGGGGAT
Organism: Elusimicrobia bacterium GWA2_66_18; assembly: GCA_001799675.1. Classification (GTDB taxonomy): domain Bacteria; phylum Elusimicrobiota; class Elusimicrobia; order UBA1565; family UBA9628; genus GWA2-66-18. The sequence continues at coordinate 116,409 of MGTX01000031.1, read as the reverse complement.
GTTCATCCAGCGCTCCATCAGCATCGCGGCCTTCATCCTGACTTCCCTGGCCTATCCGCTCGTCGCCATCCACGCGGTCGGAGCTTCCAGCTTCGGCGCGCTCATGGCCCTGGGCCCCTTGGCCGCCATCGCGACCGGACCGCTCAACGGCTTCATCGCCGACAAGATGTCCCCGCGCAACGGCCTCATCCTCCTGACGGTCCTGCGCGGCCTGCTCGCTTTCGCGCTCCCAGCGTTTACGTACCTCGGAGTCATGGGTTTCACGCCCCTTCTGCTGGCGTCCATCGCCAACGGCTGGCAGCTCTCTCTCCTGATAACCAGCGAGAACGCCTATTTCAGGCGCATGGCGGGCAAGAAACACATCGAGACCATCAACAGCCTCGGCGCGGTGAACTTCTTTTCTCTCCAGGTCCTGCTGACCTTGATCGTGGGCGTCGGCTCCTTCATCGACCGCTGGGACTCGATGACGCCGTTCGTCCTCTCCACGTTGGTCCACATCATGGTCGTCGCGCCCATCATCTGGTTTATGATTCCGAACACGATGCCGGCAGCGCGGGCCACGGTCGCGGCCGCCGCCCGTTCCTTCCGCGGGGTTGTGCGCGATCGCGCGGCCAAGGCCTCGGCGTTTTTCAAGAAGTACTGGAAGGAGTTCGGCCTCTTCGGCCTCGGGGTGGGCGCTTACCTGACCATCTCGAGCCCCCTGCCGATGTCGGCGGCCCTGTTCTGGTGGGTCTCCCGCACCGACGGCTTCAAGGAGGTCTGGTCGCAGAAGACCCTGCGCGCGACCATGATTCTCTCGGCCCTGGCCTTCGGCCTGATCTACCCTTTCCAATACATGGCGGTGCCCCTCATGGCGGGCGTCATCGGGGGCGCCGCGGGCAAGGGACTCGTCCTCGGCCAGCTGCTCGGCGCCTTCTTCTTCGGTCAACTCACCGCCAACGCGAGCCAGGCAAAACTTCCGTCCGTCCGCATCCCGTTCACGAGCAAGACGATCCCGGCCCAATGCATCATCCAGGGCGCGGTGCTGGCCCTCGCCGCAGCCTGGAGCTTCCTGCGCCTCTTCCCGGCCAGCTGGCCGGCCGTCGCGGCCGCCGTGGTCCTAGGCGCGCTCCTGATGTACGGCAGCTCCAAGTTCACCTCCCGGGGCTGGATCAAATCCCTGGGCATCGGCCTAGCCGCTACGTCGGTCCTGCCGCTGGTTTTCTGGGGCTTCATGCCGGCGGTCTTCGCGGGCATGCTCCTGTTCGGCCTCTTCGCGGGTCCGACCGCGGTCGTGCTCAACTCCTACTTCAGCCGCAACGCCAAGGAGGCGAGCATCGGCAACGCCTTCGGCGTGAACGGTTCGCTGATTAACTCCTCGACCTCCTTCGGCTACGGCCTGATGACCGTCCTGATCTCATTCTTCCACCCCGCCTTCCCTGGGGCTCTCGGACCCATCGCCGTCGCCTTCCTCGTCATTGGAGCCGTTTTCTTCTTCGCCCCCCGCTTCCTGCCCGGCCTGAACGCGCGATAGGCTATAATCCGGACCAATGGTTGCGCCGCCCCGCGTCACCTTCATCGATTTCCTGGATACTCTCGAGCGGACGGATCCCGCTCGCGGCCAGGCGCGCGTGCGCGTGGGCCTGGAGGGGGGGCGCGAGTCGTCCTTCCTCGCGGCGACCTTCGACCGCCCCGAGGCGTGGATGAAGGCGAAAAAGCTCGACCACTGGTTTGACGAGCCCGTGCTCTACGTCCGTCGCCTGGACGCTCCGACCGTGCGCGCGGCCGTGGAGGCGATGGCCGCGGAGTTGGGCGGCTATTGGCTGCGCTACTACCGCGCCGCCTCGGGCGAGCCTTCCAAGGTCGGCCTCGGCGCGGCCGTGACCGATCTCGTCTCGGGCGGCTGCGGCGTGGTGGAGTCGGTGCTGAAGGACGGGCGGGAATTCTCCATCCTCGCCGCGACCCCGACCTGGTGGCGCGCCGAGCTCGAACGCCGCGGAGTGCGCTTCTACTACGGGCCCATGGTCCTTTTCCTTAAGAAGCTGGACGCCGTTCATGCCAAGCGCGCGGCAAAGCGCATGGCGGAAGTCGACGAGCAGTTGTTCTGCCGCTACGACACCCCGCGCCGGACCCTCCCCGAGACGCTCGACGCCTTCCAAGCCGCACACCCGTAAGCGGCCGCGTCATTCGGCCCAACGGCCGGGGGGTCCTTTGCCGGCGCGACGTTGGGACCTTCGCCTTCCCTCACTCGCCGGGTCCCTCGCTAGAATGCGGCTATGAAACGATTCCTTGGCGCCTTCGTCTCTTTCTGCCTCATCGTCGCAGCCCCCGCCCCTTCCGCCTGGGCTCATTTCGCCGAAGCCGTCGGCCGCGGCGCTTCGTCCCCCTCTGCCCCCGCCCAGGTCGGCGCCGTCCGCCTGGGCGCTCAACTCCAACTCCCCGGCCTTGGCGCCTCCGTCGCGCCGCTCGCGGGATCCTTCCTGCCGTCCCTGGCGCCCGTCTCCCTCCTCGCGACGGTCGCGACTCCCGTCGCAACCCGCGCCGTTAAGCCCGCCGCCGCGGTCCGTGCCGCCAAGGAGCAGTTGACGCAGGCAAGCAAGTCCATTTCCGATGATCCGGTCGCCAAGCCCGAGGACTCCCTCGGACGGCTCTATGATTCATCCTTGATCAGCGCGGTCCTCGGCGCCGAGCCGATGACCGTCCTGCCCTCGCGCGCCGCCGCCGGTTCCGATCTGGAAAGACCGTCCCTGCGAGACGACGGCGTCTTGCGCCCCGTACCCCCCGCTCCGAACGACCCGCCCGTCTCGCCGCCTAGCTCCAAGCTCCGAGGCGCGGCCAAGGCTCTCGGCCTCTTCGCCGCGGGCGCCGTCGCGGTCGTCGGCCTCCATATGGCGGCCGTCGCCCTCGCCCCGGCGATCGCCATCGTCGTGCCCGCGGCCGCGGTCTGGGCCGTCAGCGCCGGCGTCCTCCTCTTGCCGGCCGCGCTGTACGCCCGCTACCGGCTGAGCCTGCGTGATTCCCCGCGCCTGGACAAGGTCAAGACCGTCATGGACCTGGCGCTCGGCGTCTACGCCGGAGCCCTCTTCACGGCCGCGCCGAGCCTCGTTTTGTTCCTCACCGGCGCGGGCGCGCTCGCCGCCGCCGCGCCCGCCGCGGGGTTTCTCACCGGCCTGACCGTGCGGGGATCGCCTTTCCTCGACTCCGTCATGGTCTGGGGCGTCCTCGGTCTGGCTCCGCTCGCCGTGGCCGCGGCCGCGACCGGCGGCCTGGCCCTGGCCCCCATCCTCGCCATCATGGCCCTGCCCGCCATGACCACCATCGCCTTCTTCCTGGGACGCATCATCTCCGCGGCGGAGACGGGCGCGCCCTTCTCCGTGCCCGGCTCGCTCCAGAAGATACGCTTCCCGGTCTTCCAGTGGGTCATGACCGGCGTGGTCTTCGCGCTGTTGACCGGCTACTCGGCGGTTCACGCCAACCTGGCTTTCATTGTCTGGCAGCTTCTTGGCTCGCGCCGCCCGTCCGCTTGGGACAAGAGCCGGCCCCTTTGGAATAACCTCCTCAACAAGGCCGCTAGCTTCGACTTGCTCTACCTCGGCCTGTTCGCCTTCACGGCCGCGACCGGCTTTACCAGCCCGCTGACCTTCCTGGTCGTCGCCTTCGTGGGCGAGCGCGGCGCGGTGTGGACGGAACGCCTCATGACCCGCTTCCTGCCGCGCGCCAAGCCCGCGCCTTCGACGGGCTCCGCGTCGGCCGCGCAGCGGCAGGATTTCGACAAGCCCTCGCGCTGGCCCCGGTTCCATTATTGGGCCAAGACCGCCGGCATCCTTGCGTCCATGGCCGGCGTCGGCGTGATGATGGGTTTCACGGTGTTCGGCTTCCACAGCCTGCTCACCAGCATGATCCCCGCCGTCATCCTCTCCTTCCTTCCGTTCTTCTTTGCTCATCAAATCATCAAGATCGTGATGAAGTCCAAGCCGGCCGACGAGGCCGCGGACCCGGAGTTCTTCTCCATCATGCGCGGTCTGCGCGAGCGGATCAACTCGCGGCGGCGCGCCCAGGGCAAGAAGGAGATCCCGATGCCCGAAATGGTCATCGATCCCCTTCCCGTGCCCAACGCCTATGCCACCGGACGCAGCCCCTTCAAGGCACTCGTCGGCGTGACCGCGGCCATCAAGGAGATGACCCTGGACCCGGAAAACGTCCGCGCGGGCGTGGCGCGCCTGATCGCGGGCGTGTCGGCGGACTCCAAGCATTTCCGGGTCTTCCGTCTGGCGGTCGCGGGTTCGCTCAAGGGCGTCTCCAGTGAGGCGACCCCGGCCGAGGTCCAGTCCGCGCTCGCCGACGCCGACAAGACCGAGCTCAAAACCCTGGGCGTGCGCATGCTGCGCGGCGTGCTCGGTCACGAGTTCTCCCACGTCATGGACCGGCATATGCTGTCGGGCTCCATCGCGGGCGCCATCTCCTCCTCCATCGCCTTCGCCTCCTACGGCGTCATGTGGGCCGTGGGCCACGCCCAGGTCACAGTCAAGAAGGCCTTCGACCGTCTCCTGGGCCGACGTGAGGCGCCGAGCGGCAATAGGACCTTCGTCGACCCCATCTCCATCGGGGCGGCGGCCAAATCCCTGCCCACGCTCCTTAAGATTTTCGCGGCGCTCTGGGCGCCGCTCCTAGTCCAGATCGTGCAGATGGCCTCCTCGCGCAACAACGAGGGCATGGCCGATGAAGACGGCGCGCTGCTCAGCGAGGACCCCGAGTCCCTGGCTTTGGCGCTGGGGATGCTGACGACCTGGCGGTCCAAGGATGGCTTCCGCCTGCCCGGTTCCACGCTGCCGCGGTTGGCGGCGCTGTCCCACCTCATGACCGTCAATCCGCTCCAGCAGGCGCACGAGGCGGGAGCGCTGCCCAAGCTCGACGCCGTCACCTCGGCGGTGGTCGGCAAGGGAGACGACTTCCTTTTCAACCTGTTCGTCACGCATCCGGACACGTCGGTCCGCATCCAGAAGCTCGCCGACATGGCCGAAGCCTTGCGCGCTTCCAAGAAGTAAGACCCACGTGGACAGGCCAAGGTCCCTCGATGCGTTGGGACCAATGCCAGGGGGGGCTTGGGCCCTAGGACCTGTCATAGTCGGAGAGGACCCCGTTATAATGAAACTCATGCGCTCCACTCTATCGCTTGCGATCACCTTCTGCCTCGTCGCGCTTTCTCCCGGCGGCAGCGCCTGGGCGCAGCTCGCCCAAGTCTCGGGCGCGCGCGCCGACGCTGCGACCGCCGGTCTTAGCGCCGCGGGCGCGGTCAACGGCTCCGCCGCCATCCCCAACACGACGATCTCCATCCCGACCCTCTCGGCGTCCTTGGTTTCTCCCGTCGTTTCCGTCTTGAACGTCGCGGTCCCGAGAGTCCTGCCGACCGCGGCCGTGACCGCTTCGCGCGCCGCTTCCGTCCCTGCGCCCCGCGCCGAGATGCCCGTTGCCGCTCAAATCGTCTCCGCGCAGGGCCAGTTGACGCAGACGGGTCATTGTCTGTCCGGCTCCTCCTCCCAGGTCGAGACGGTCATCAACCAGCTTTACGATTCGTTGCCGCACGGGTTGCCGTTCGTGTCCGCCGTGTTCGCGGCAAAGCACCAGACGATGGGCGCCGTCCTGGCCAGGTCCTCGAAGAAGAATCGCACGCCGGACTCCATCGACAAGGAAGACGGCTCGGGCCGGCCGGTCCAGGAGGACGGCGGCATTGATGAGATCGGAAATCCGCGCCGTTCCGGCGGCGAGGGCGGGCCGGACGATCGCTCCGACCCCGACGGGGGGCGCGGCGGAGACGGGCTCTTCGGCGCGGTCGTCGTTGCCGGCCTGGTCGCCGCGGGCGGCGCGGCGCTGTTCAGCCCGCTTCTGATCCTCCCGCTGGTTCTCGTTTCCCTCATCCTCCATGAGATCGGCCACGCCAAGGCCGCGGCCAAGCTCGGCGATCCGACGGCGACCCTTCAGGGCCGCGCCGGCTTCAACCCCCTGCGCTGGGGCGCGCACGTCGACTTGCTCATGACCGTGGTTCTACCCCTGGCCACCTTCTTCCTCGGCGGCTTCATCTTAGGCGGGGCGAAGCCCGTCCCGGTGGACGCTGCCCGCTTCAAGAATCCGGCCAAGGACATGGCCAAGGTGGCCTTCGCCGGCCCCGCGGTCAACCTCATCCTGGCGGTCGCCGGCGCCTTGGCCTACGCGGGCGCGGTCGCGGGCGGGCTGGGCGCCGTGATGCTCGGCGCCCTGGTCAGCTTCATCTTCCTCAACGCCGCCCTGGCGGTCTTCAACCTCCTGCCGGTCCGGCCTCTGGACGGAGGACATATCCTGGCGGCGTTCCTCCCGAGCGGCGTTCGCGCGCGCTTGGACTCCTTCTATGCGCGCCTGGGCGCCTTCAGACTTCTCCCCATCATCGCCATCGCGGTGCTGGGAGGCGGCTTCATCGTAGGCTCGGCGACGGTCATCACCCAGTTGCTCATCGGCGCCTCTCTCGGCGTGACGGGCGTCCAATTGGCCGGCGCGGCTCTTCCCGCCATGGCCGCGCTCGGAATGCTCCTGGGCCGGCCTCACCCCGCCCTGAAGCCCGCCGCAGCCATCGAGATCGACGCGCCCTCCGCGGCTGACTTCGCGCGTCCCGTGGACCTCGTGGTGCTCTTCTCGCAAGCCAAGGCCCTCGTCAAGGACCTCCACCTATCGCAGGTCGACCCGACGCAGGCCGGCTACGTGCAGGCCTACGAAGACGTCCAGCAGGGCCTGCTGGGCGAACTGTCCTCGGTCGGCCTCGATCCCGAGACCCTGGCCTCCTACAACGCGACCCCGGTCGGCTCCTATCGGCGCATCAACGCCGCGACCATCCGCGTGGACGCGGCCAAGGCCCCCGAATTCGAGGCCATGCTCCGCGCCTTGGGCCACCAGGTCTACAACAACGACCGCCGCAAGATCATCACTCCAGTTCCGGTCAAGCCCGAGGACATGGACCCGAGCGCGCGCGGCGCGGTCACGATGGAGGAGAACCTCGCGATCACCAGGGCCGCCCCCGTGCAGGCCATCGCGGTGAAGCGCTGGGGTAAGCCGGAGATGAATCCCTGGCGGCGCCTGTGGCGCCGCGTGCGGCGCCCGTTTTCCTCGGATAAGCCGTCCCAGCCCCTGACCGCCGTCATCGACAGCGGCGCGGACGTCACGCACCCGCTCCTCAAGCGCGTCAAGGAGGTCAAGAACGTGACCTCCGGCCGGAATGTGGACGACATCGGCCACGGCACCTGGGTCACCAGCATGGGCCTCAACTTCTCCCCCTGGGCCAAGAACGTCACGCACTACAAGACCTTCGTCGACGGCGGGGCCACCCTCGACGACATCCTGAAGGCCCTGACCGCCGCGGCCAACGACGGCAACCTCGTCATCTCCAATTCCTGGGGCGATGACGACGGCGACCCCGAGAGCCCGGACTCGAAGCTGGTCTTGAAGCTCGCGCAGGAGGGCCACATCATGGTTTTCGCGGCGGGCAACGCGGGCTCCGGCAAGAACACGATCGGCGCGCCGGCCATCGTCAGTTATAGGGATGCCCAGACCGGCGCCGTCCGCGTCCTCGCGGTGGCGGCCTCCGACCGCAATAAGAAAACCGCCTACTTTTCCTCACGCGGCGCCGGTTCCTTTAAGACGAGGAACATCCCCGGCTACCCGCACCGTCCGGACCTGATGGCCGTCGGCTACAACACCGAAGGCGCCTGGCCCGCCGCCCTGGGCGGGGCCGACCGCATCGACCCCGAGAAGGGGGCGCTCAAGGATATCTCCGGCACCTCGATGTCCACGCCGTCCGTCTGGGGCGCCATCCTCCTGCTGATGATGATGTTCGGCGTGACCGAGAAGGGCGCCAAGCTCGACGCGGTCGTGAGCGCCCTCATGGGAACCCTCGAAAAGACGGGCAAGAACGGCCCGGACGACGAGGGCGAGGGCTTCCTGAACGTCGAAGCCGCATACCGCAAGCTCCTGGAGTTGTTCGGCGGGCCAAAGGCTTAAAATGAGGACACGATGCTGATGGCGGGCGATTCCAAGATGTTCATCGTCGAAGACGACGACCATTTCCGCGAGACCTTCATCGACGTCATGTCGCTGAAAGGCGTCGAGGTCACCGGAGCGCGCAACGGCGACGAGGCGATCCGGGCTCTCAAGCAGGCTTACCCTTCGCTCATCATCATGGACGTCCAACTGCCCGACATGCACGGCTTCGACCTCTGCCGCCGCGTCAAGCGCCTCGAGGGGCACCGGGATACCCCCGTCATCTTCGTCTCCGCCTCCACCCAATACTCCGACCCGCGAGATCGCGCCGAGGGCCTCCTCGCCGGCGCCTCCCAGTTCCTCCCGAAGCCGATTTCCGTGGAGAAGCTCTGGTCCGAGATCGAGCGCGTCCTCCAGACCCGTCGTCCCAGTTAAGTCGAGACATTTCGCGCTTATGGGTGCACGCGCGCTTATTGACTTTTCAACATTGAAGGATTAGACTGCTTGAAGTCCAATCCAAGGCGCGGGAGGTCGTGATGAAATTTTCAAGCCGCCGGTCGTTGCTGCTCATTTCCTTCTTCTTGCCGGCTCTCGCCGGTTTCGCGCGCGCCGAGACTCGACAGACCGACATCCCCAACGGATTTCTCAACATCTACGGAGGCTTCGCCTCGGCGGGGAACACCAACCTGCGCATCGACAATCCGAACTACACCGGTTCCGGGGGGGGCTATTCTTACGACGTCCATAACCTGAAGATGAAGAACAACGTCTGGGGCGGCCTGTCGGCGGGCGGGTGGTTCAAGCAGATGCCGGTTTCCATCGGCATGTCGGGGACCTTCGACATCCTGCCTTCCGCCGTCAAGGAGCAGATCGCTAGCGCGACCTACATCCCGAAAACCGGGTCGTCCAGCGTCGTGTCGCTGGCGATGGCCGAAAGGAACCTGATGCTTATGGGGCTGGGGGCCAATCTGATCGTCGGGGTCCCGTTGAAGTTCGCGCGTCCCTATTTCGGCGTCGGCCCGGCCTTGTTCATGGCTTTCCACACCAATAAATTCGCGGGCGAGACGCCGACGACATCCATGGACGCCAAGATCGGCTATAACGCCTTCTTTGGCACGGATTTTTTCCTCAGCCGCGCTTTCTCCGTCTTTGTCGAAGGAAAACTCTCCCAGGTCAACGACTTGGACTTCCAGCCGTATCCTTCGAGCAATCCCGGTTATCACAACAAATACGACCGCGTCGTCTCCCGGCGCATGGCCGTGGGCGGCTCTTTCCATTTCTAAGGCTTTGTTCCGCCTAGCCGTTCTGGCGGTCCTCGCGTGCGCTCCGCATTTTGTCGGCTGCGCCCCGGCCGGTTTCGTGGAGAGCACCGCCAACGTCATCGACGAGATGACGGCCTTCCGCGACGCGCGCAAAGCGAACACCCGCCAAGCCTGGGAAGCCTTCATCCGGAACTACCCCAACAGCGGCAAGACCCCCCAGGCCAAGCAGTGGGTCCAGATGATGCCCGAGGCCCGCGCCGACGAGGCGCTGGTCAAGCGCGAGTTGGAGAAAGCGGAGGCTGAGCGCGCCGAGCGCCGGCGCCTGCAGGAAGACCTGAAGCGTCACGAGGACGAGCGCCTGGCGCAGGCGGCCCTCCGGCAGAAAGAGGAGAAGCTCAAGCAGGAAGAGGAGGCCAAGCGCCTCGAGGCGGAGAAGCTGGCGCAGGCGCAATCCCTGGCCCAGGTCCAGGTCTCCACGGCCGCCCTGGCGATGCTCGCCGACCTCCAGCGCCGCATGGACGAACTCGAGAAGCGCGAGAAGACCTTGAAAGCGCGCGAGGTCGAACTCGCCAAAGCCGCGGCCGTCGCCGCCGCGCCCGATCTTTCCGACGACATCGACCTGGCGCCGAAGGGCGGCCTGCCTCAGAGCGACGAGAACTTCGCCGTCGTCATCGGCGTGGAGAAATACCGCGACATCGCGACCGGCGCGGACTACGCGGAGAAGGACGCGCGCACGGTCATGCTATACTTGCGCGACTACCTGGGCTTCCCCGAAAGGAACATCAAGCTCCTGACCGGCGACCGCGCGTCGCGTTCGGACTTCGCTAAAATCCTGGAACTCTGGCTGCCCCTCCAGGTCACTCCCGAGTCCAAGGTCTTCGTTTATTACTCGGGCCACGGAGCTCCGGACCCAAACAGCCAGCAGGCCTACCTTCTTCCCTATGACGGCGACCCCAAGGCCCTGGAACTGACGGCGTATCCCCTCAAGCGACTCTACGAGAAGCTCAACGCTCTGGTCGTCAAGGACGTGACGGTGGTCCTCGACAGCTGTTTCTCCGGGGCGGGGGGCCGTTCCGTCATCGCGCAAGGCGCGCGCCCGCTCATGTCGCGTCTGGAGACGGGCAAGTTGGACCCCGCCAAGAAGCTCACCGTCTTCTCGGCCGCCGCCGGCGACGAGATCACGGGCGGCTACGAGGCGCAGAAGCACGGCCTGTTCACCTACTATTTCCTTCGCGGCCTGAGGGGTGACGCCGACGTCAACGGCGACGGCTGGGTCTCCGTGGACGAAGAGTACGGCTATGTGAAGAAGAACGTCAGTCGCCAGGCCAACCGCGACTCGCGAGAGCAGACCCCCCAGGTCCAGCCCGACCTCTCCCTGCGCAAGGATAAGGGCGCCCTGCGCCTGTCCAAGACCGCGAAATGAAACAGCGCGAGCGGCGCTTGACACTCTACGGCCGTCCTGCTATCATCAATTCGTGAGCCGTTCCTCGCAGGAGACTTCCCCGATGGCCGATATCGAGCTGACCGACGAGACCTTCGACAAAGAGGTCCTGGAGTGCGCCCAGCCCGTGCTGGTCGACTTCTGGGCTCCGTGGTGCGGTCCGTGCCGTATGCTGACGCCGCTCATCGAGGAACTCGCCAAGGAGTACGCGGGCAAGGTCAAGGTGGTCAAGCTCAACACCGACGAGCACCCCAACGCTCCGGGACGCTTCCGCATCTCCGCCATTCCGACGATTCTCTTCTTCAAGGCCGGCAAGCTGGTCGAACAGCGCGTCGGCGTGCAGTCCAAGGCCGATCTCAAGAAGCTTCTCGACTCCCTGCTGGCCTAGCCGCCGTTCTTTCTACGTTCCGTCGCCCCATTCCGACCTCCGGTCGATGAAACCCCGCCTCTATCTGCTGGATGCCCACGCATACCTTCATCGGGCCTACCACGCGCTTCCCCCCCTGACGAATTCCAAGGGGGAGCCGGTGGGGGCCCTCTACGGCTTCGCCCGGACTCTCCTTCAGATCCTTAAGCGGGACAAGCCGGAGGGGCTGGCCGTCTGTTTCGATGTCCCGGGGCCGACCTTCCGGCATAAGGCTTACGCGGCCTACAAGTCGACGCGCAAGGAGATCGACAAGGACCTGCTCACCCAGTTGGGCCAGGCCAAGCCGCTGGCCGAGGCGATGGGCTTCCACTGCGTCGAGAAGACGGGCTATGAAGCCGACGACATCATGGCCACGATGGCGCGCAAAGCCGTCGAGCACGGTTGGGAAGCGGTCTTGGTGACGGGGGACAAGGACGCCCTCCAACTCGTGGGGAAGGGCATCCGGGTGTTCAACGTTTCGAAGAACGTCTGGATGGATCCGCCTCAGATCGAAGAGAAGTTCGGCATTCCCCCGGCCCAGGTCCTGGACTACCTGGCCATCGTGGGCGACAGCTCCGACAACGTCCCCGGCCTCAAGGGCGTGGGGCCCGTCGGCGCGGTCAAACTCCTCAAATCCTACGGATCGCTCAAAGGGGCGATTTCCGCGGCCAAAAAGGGCGACTGGGCCCTGACGCCGAAGCTCGCCCAGACGCTCAAGGACGGCGAGAAGACGGCCGACCTCTCGCTCCAGCTCATCGCGCTCGACGGGGATGTCCCGCTCGAAACTTCTCCCGAGGACTGCCGCGTCAAGGAGCCGGATCCCGTCAATCTCACCGCGGGCCTGGAGAGATACGAGTTCCACTCCCTCATCAAGGAACTGGGCGGCAAGCCGCCCGAGCTTGCCAAGCCCGCCGCTTCCGCGCCGGCTGGGGACCGGCGCCAGGAGCCCTGCGCCGAACTGAGGAAGGTCGAATTGACGACTATTTCCCGGGCTCTCTCGAAAGCCGAGCGCGTGGTCGTGTCCGTCGTGCCCGACGGCGTCGGCGAGGGGGAGTTGCTGAGTGTTTCGCGCGTGCGCCTGGCCCTGGGCCTGGAGGACGGTCGCGCGGTCGTGCTCGACGAGTCCGCGGCCCGGGGGAAGACCGTCGCGGCCGTCCTGGGCGGAAAAGCCCTTAAGGTAGGATGGGGCCTCAAGGCCGCGCGCGCGGCGCTCGACGCCGCGGGTCTGACGCTGAAGGGCCCCGATTTCGACTGCAAGCTGGCCGCCTATTGCCTGGATCCGGGCGCGGTCAAAGACCCGAAGGCGCTCGATGCCGAGGCCGCGGCGCTGGCCCGCGCCGCCTGCGCGCTGAACCGCGCGGGCCTAGTCGCGAGGATGAAGGAGACCAAGGTCTTAGATCTTTTCGAGAAGGTGGAGATGCCTCTCAGCGGCGTCCTGCGCGACATGGAGCGCGAAGGCATCATGGTCGACGAAGGCTATTTGCGGGACCTCTCCCAGGAGTTCGACAAGGCCCTGGCCGGGCTCCTTAAAGAGATCGAAACGCTGGCTGGCGCGCCGCTCAACCCCCAATCTCCCAAGCAACTGGGCGAGGTCCTCTTCGACAAGCTCGGCCTGCCCGTCCAGCGTAAGACCGCCAAGGGAGGGCGCTCGACCGACGAGGAGACCCTCCAGTTCCTGGCCGCCTCGCACATCCTGCCCGGCAAGGTCCTGGAGTATCGCGAGATCGCCAAGCTCGAGTCGACCTACGTCCAGGGCCTGCTTCAGCGCCTGGACCCCGGGACGCGCCGGGTCCATACCACCTTCGATCAGACCGGGACGCTGACCGGACGCCTCTCCAGTCTCGATCCGAACCTGCAGAATATCCCCATCCGCTCCGAGACCGGTCGCCGCATCCGCCGCGCTTTCACGGCTCCCAAGGGCAAGCTCCTGGTCTCGGCCGACTACTCACAGATCGACCTGCGCGTGCTGGCGCACGAGTCCGAGGATCCGACTCTCATGGACTCCTTCGTTCAGGGAGAGGACATCCATCGGCGCACCGCCGGCGAGGTCTTCCACCTCCCGCCGAACCAGGTCACGGCCGACCAGCGCCGAGCGGCCAAGGCCATAAACTTCGGCATCGTCTACGGCCAGACCGCCTTCGGTCTGGCCGCTCAACTTGGCGTCTCCCAGCAGGCGGCCGGGGCCTATATCAAGAGTTACCTGGAACGCTACCCGGGCGTATCCGCCTGGGTCAAACGCAACCTCGAGAAGGCCCGGCGGGAGGGTTGCGTGCGCACCCTCTTGGGCCGCGTGCGCTGGCTGCCCGAGCTGGCGGCCGAGAACACGGCCGTGCGTCAGTTCACCGAGCGCGCCGCGCGCAACACGCCCATCCAGGGGGGCTCCGCGGACATCATCAAGCTCGCCATGCTCGAGGTCGCCTCGGATCTGGCCAAGGGCAAGAGGGACGCCAAGATGCTCCTCCAGGTCCACGATGAACTGCTCTTCGAAGTGAGGACGGAGGAGGTCCCCGCCTTCGCCCGGTGGGTCAAAGGCGTCATGGAGGGGGCCGTGAAGCTCAAGGTCCCCGTGGTCGTCGAGGTCAAGGCCGGCCTCAACTGGCAGGACATGGAGGATCTCAAGTGACCCGCGTCTTTCGCCACGATCCGATCGACTTCCGGTCCATGCCGCCCGCCATCAAGACGTTGATCGCTCTCAACGCGGCGGTCTTCGTGATCCAATCCCTGGGCTACCCGCTCATACCCAAGCTGGGCCTGATCCCCGAGCGCGTTGCGCAGTGGCCCCTGCCCGAGTTCTGGCGCCTGGCCACCTATCTCTTCCTGCACGGCGGTTTCTTCCACCTCCTTTTCAACCTCTTTGCGCTTTGGATGTTCGGCATGCCCGTGGAGTCCCAGTGGGGCGGACGGGAGTTCGTGAAGTACTACTTCCTGTGCGGCGTGGGAGGCGCGCTCGCCACGGTCGCCACCTCGTTCGCCCTCCATCAGAACCCGCTGATCCCGGTTATCGGGGCCTCGGGGCCGGTCTATGGGCTCCTCGTGGCCTTCGCCATGCTCTATCCGGACGCGGTGATCTACCTCTATTTCCTGATTCCGATGAAAGCGGCGCATTTCGCGCTCCTCTTCGGCGCCATCGAGTTCTTCCTGGGAGCCAGCAGCGCCACTCCCGGCGTGGCCCGCTTCGCCCATCTGGGCGGCATGATCACGGGCTACCTGTACATCCGCTGGTGGCGGATCTGGAAGCTCAAATTCAAGACCTTCATCGCGGGCCTGCTGTCCCGCGACGAAGAGGAGGCTTGCGCGCCGCGCCCCGCGCGCCGCGCCGCGCGATCCGTGTCCGCTTCCGAGGAGGACCAGATGACCGAGGTGGACCGAGTCCTCGACAAGATCCTGGCCAGCGGCCTGGAATCCCTGACGGAGGGCGAGCGCGCCATCATGCGGCGCTACGCGCAGCGACAGAAAGGATTTCAGTCATGACGATCAAAAAACCAAAGCGCTTCGTCGTGGGCTTGACCGGCGGCTGCGGCACGGGGAAGTCTTCGGCTCTGGCCGAGTTCAAGCGCCGCGGGGCCGCGGCGTTCTCCCTGGACCGGATCGCGCACGAGCAGTCGCGTCCCGGCCGCGAGGGCTATCGCGCCATCCTTCGCGCCTTCGGCCGCGGCATCCTTAATAAGAAGGGAGTCATCGACCGGCACGCGCTCGGGGCGCGCGTGTTTCGCGATAAGTCAGCTCGCGTTCGTTTGGAGCGGGCCGTGCATCCGCCGATCTTGCGCGAGATGGAGAGACTCATCGCGCGGCTCAACGACGTCGTCGTCGTGGACGTGCCTTTGCTCTTCGAGAAGGGGCTCCAAGATCGCTTCGACGCCACCGTCCTGATCTCCTGCCGTCCCTCGTCCCAGCTCCGCCGCGTCGTCAAGCGCGACGGACTGTCCGTCGCGCAGGCGCGGCTGCGCATCCGCGCGCAGTGGCCGCTGGCCAGGAAGAGGAAGCTCGCGGATTTCACGATCGACAATGACGGTTCCTTGACGGAGCTCCGGGCCAAGATGAAGGCCCTACACGCCGGTCTCACGTTGTTATACGGAGGAACGCCGAATGGAAACGCCGACTAAGCCCGCCGAATCTTCCCAGAATCCGGAGCAGTTCGGAGAGTTATCCCCCGCGGCGGCGCCTGCGGCCCCGCTCAAGCCACTGGAGACGGCGGAGCTCGCCAAGAAGACCATCTCCGAACTCAACGCCGTCGCTCGCGAGCTCAAGCTGGAGGGCGTCTGCGGCCTGCGCAAACAGGAGCTCATCGCCAAGATCGTCGAGGGCCAGCTCAAGGCCAACGGAATGATCTTCGACGAGGGCGTCCTGGAGGTCCTGCCGGACGGCTTCGGCTTCCTGCGTTCTCCGGACTACGCCTACCTGGCGGGCCCCGACGACATCTACATGTCTCCGTCGCAGATCAAGAAGTTTGGCCTGCGCAAGGGCGACACGGTGGCGGGCTTCGTGAGGCCTCCCAAGGACGGAGAGCGCTTCTTCGCCCTGCTCCAGGTCAAGCGCATCAACGGCATCGATGCGGAGACGCTCAAGGATCGCCCTCTCTTCGACAACTTGACGCCCCTGCACCCGGACGAGCGCTTCAACCTGGAGACCACGCGCGAGGAGGTCACCACGCGCCTGATGGACCTCATCTGCCCCATCGGCAAGGGTCAGCGCGGGCTGATCGTGGCGCCCCCCAAGACCGGCAAGACCATCATCCTCGCGAAGATCGCCAACGCCATCGCCAAGAACCACCCGCAGACCGTGATTCTCGTCTTGCTCATCGACGAACGCCCGGAAGAGGTGACCGAGATGCAGCGCACCATCAAGGGAGAGGTCATCGCCTCGACCTTCGACGAGCCGGCCGAGCGCCATGTCACGGTCTCGGAGATGGTTCTGGAGAAGGCCAAACGCCACGTCGAGCTCGGCAAGGACGTGGTCATCCTCCTCGACTCGATCACGCGTCTGGCCCGCGCCTACAATACCTGCACGCCGTCCTCCGGGCGCGTCCTTTCGGGGGGCCTGGAGGCCACCTCGCTCCAGCGGCCGAAGCGCTTCCTGGGGGCCGCGCGCAACATCGAGGAGGGCGGCAGCCTCACGATCCTCGCGACCGCGCTCATCGAGACGGGCTCGCGCATGGACGAGGTCATCTTCGAGGAGTTCAAGGGCACCGGCAACTCCGAGGTTTACTTGGACCGCAAGCTGGCCGACCGCCGCATGTTCCCGGCCATCGAGATCAACCGCACCGGCACGCGCAAGGAGGAACTGCTCCTGAGCGAGGACGAGATCAACAAGATCTGGATCCTGCGCAAGGTATTGGCTCCCCTGGCCTCGGTGGAGGCCATGGACCTCCTGCGCGAGAAGATCCTGGGCACGAAGTCGAACAAGGACTTCCTCAAATCCATGGAATTGTCCAACCTGGTCGGCTAGATGGATAGCCCGGTCGCCCTCGCCGTCCTACTCGCCTGCGGCGCGCGCGCGGGCTACTCGACGCCGCTTGCGCGGGAATTCGAGCGCTTCTCGGTGCTCACCCCGGCCGGGCCCGACGAGGCGCCGGCGGCGATCCTGGCCCGTTCCCGCCGTCTTATGTACGCGGAGCATCGCGTGCGCAAGGGGGAGGTCTGGGCCGGGGCCATCGCCAAAGCCTACGGCACGACGCTCAACGCCCTGCAGGTCACGAACAACAACGAGTTCGTCCTCATGTATCCGGGCATGCGCATGACCGTGCTCAATCGCGACGGCCAACTCTACGAGGTCAAGAAGGACTCCGAGACGCTCGACCAAGTCGTGTCGCGCTACCAGAAGGAGAAGGAGGCCGCGCGCAGGTTCAAGGAGCTCATCGTGCGCGTCAACAATCTCCCCGGAGTGGCTCTTCTGGCCCCCTACGAGATGGAGAAGGGGATCCGCCTGGTCATCCCGGGCGTGAAGGTGAACTTCGACACCTACCGCATCCCTTTCGAGAGTTCCTCCTGGGGCCGGATCTCCTCGCGTTTCGGCTATCGCTTTCATCCCATCCTCAAGCGCCGCAAGCAGCACGACGGCGTGGACGTGGCCAAGCCCTACGGCACTCCCGTCTACCCCGCGCGCAGCGGCCGCATCACGCAGGCCGGCTGGCACGAGGGCTACGGCCAGCTCATCGAGATCCGCCACACCAACGGCGAGGCGACCCGCTACGGCCATCTCTCCAAGATCCTGGTCAAGGTCGGAGACATCGTCCAGCGCGGCAAGACCATGATCGGGCGCGTCGGCTCGACTGGAATCTCCACCGGCCCGCACCTCCATTTCGAGGTGCGCGATCGCAACGGCAAGGCCATCAACCCGCAGGCCAAGATCGGGCGAAGATGAAGCTCTTCGTCCAGGAGTCCGGCATCCCAGCGGGCGCGCCCGTCGTTTTTCTCCACGCTTTCCCGATGTCGTCGGGGATGTGGGAGCCTCAGAGGGCGGCTTTGAAGGGCTTCCGGGTTCTCGCGCCGGACATGCGCGGCTTCGGCAAGACCCCTCTGGTCGCGCCCTTCCTGATCGAACACCTGGTCGACGACGTGCTGGAGACCCTAGAGGACCGAGGCGTGGATCAGGCCGTGTTCGTCGGTAATTCGATGGGAGGCTACGTCGCCCTGCGCCTGGCCGAGAAGGCCCCGCAGCGCGTGCGCGCCTTGGCGCTCTGCGACACCCGCGCCGAGGCCGACGGCAACGAGGCCAAGATCAAGCGCGCCGCGGCCATCGAGACCGTCCGGACTAACGGCCTGGCCGCCTACGCCGATCCTTTCCTTAGGGGAGCCTTGGCGCCTCGGACTTTCACGACGAGCCCGATGGCGGTGGACTTCTTGAGGGGAATCATCCTGACGGCCTCCCGGGAGGCCGTCATGAACGCCCTTATGGCCCTCGCCGCCCGCGCCGACCTCCTGCCCGCCCTGTCCTCCTTCCGCTTCCCGACCCTCATCCTGGTCGGCTCCCACGACCAACTGACGCCTCCGGCCTGCTCCGAGACCATGCATGGCCGCATCACCGGCTCGGAGTTGCACGTCATCCCGGACGCCGGGCACTTTCCCAGCATCGAGAACCCGAAGGTCTTCAACGAGAAGCTCGCCTCCTTCCTCAGGGCCCTTGTGGTTCGAGAGGGGGAGCGATAAAATGACGGGCGTTTTTTTGCTATACTCACTTCTAGCCGCTTTATCTCAAGGAACCCCCGTCAAATGAAGAAAGCCATCCACCCTGTCTATCGTCCGGTCGTCTTCCAGGACGTCCAGGCTAATAAGTCGTTCATGACCCGCTCCACGATCCACGCTAAGGACACCATCGCGTGGGAGGACGGCAAGACCTACCCCTTAGTCAAGCTCGACATCTCCGCTTTCTCTCACCCCTTCTACACCGGTCAGCAGCGGGTCCTCGACACCGCGGGCCGCATCGACCGCTTCAAGAAACGCTTCGTGGCGACTGAAGGCAAGACGGTGGCCCGCAAGGCCGCCAAGAGCGCGGGCAAGCAGCTCGCGCACGTCGGCCACACGGCCAAGCGTGAGAAGATTCTTTCCACGGCTCCCACCAAGGAGCAGAAGGCCGCCGCCAAGAAGGCCCCCAAGGCCGAGAAAAAGGCTCCCGCCAAGAAGGACTAGCGGACCGGCGCCGCGACGGGCCCCGGCCTTCCTGAGGCCGGGGCCCGGCGTCTTTCCCCGGACCTCGATATGGACGCCAAGACCTCCAAGCTGGACGCTGAGTACCGCGAGATCGAAGGTCAACTTGCGGCGGGGGGGCTTGCGGCCGCCGAGATGAAGCAACTCGCGGTGCGCCACTCCCAGCTGTCCCCTCTCATCGCCAAGGTCCGCGAACTCTCGCGTCTAGATGGAGAGCTCGAGGACTTAAAAGTCATGGAGTCCGACCCCGATATGAAGGGTATGGTCGAGGAAGAACGTCCGAAGCTCCAGGAGCGCCGCGACGCACTCAACGTCGAGATCCAAGGCGACCTCCTGCCCAGGGACCCCGACGACGCAAAGAACTGCTTCCTGGAGATCCGCTCCGGCGCGGGAGGCGATGAGGCCGCGCTCTTCGCCGCGGAGCTCGTGCGCATGTACACGCGCTTCGCCGAGACCAAGGGCTGGAAGGTCGAGGTCCACGAGTTCTCCCAGACAGGCCTCAAGGGCCTCAAGCAGGCCGTCGTCTTCGTCACCGGCAAGGACATTTACTCCTGGCTGCGCCATGAGGGCGGCGTGCACCGCGTTCAGCGCGTGCCCGCCACCGAGTCCGCCGGGCGCATCCATACCTCGACCGTGACCGTCGCGGTCATGCCCGAGGTCGAGGAACTGGCCGAGATCGAGATCAGGCCCGAGGAGCTCAAGTTCGACACCTACCGCGCCGGCGGCGCGGGCGGCCAGAACGTCAACAAGGTCGAGACCGCCGTGCGCATCACCCACATCCCCTCCGGCATCATCGTCGAGTGCCAGGAGGAGCGCTCCCAGGGTCGCAACCGCGGCAAGGCCATGAAGCGTCTGCTCGCGATGCTCGCGGACCAAGAACGAGTGAAGGCCGCCGCCTCTAACGCCGACGCGCGCCGCTCCCAGGTCGGCACCGGTGACCGCTCCGAGAAGATCCGCACCTACAACTTCCCGCAGTCGCGCGTGACCGACCATCGCCTGGAGCGCTCCTGGCACAACCTCTCCGAGATCATGGAAGGCGACATAGGCCCCGTGCTGGAGGCCCTGCGCGAGGAACGCAAGCGCCTGTTGATGGAGTCGACGGCATGAACTCCGCGGCGTGGCTTGCGAAGGCGGAGTCTCTGCTCAAGGAACGCGGCGTGCCTGAGTCTCGAGCCAGCGCCGAGTTTCTGCTGGCCGAGGTGCTCCGCGTCGGCCGCGCGCAAGCCGTGCTCCAGGGCACGCGAGAACTGACCGAGAAGCAGGCCTACAACTTCTGGGACTGGGTCAAGGAGCGCGCCCGGCGCGTGCCGCTGGCCTACATCGTCGGAAATCAGCCCTTCCTGGGCCTCAAGATCAAAGTGACGAAGGACTCCCTCATTCCTCGGCCGGAGACCGAGGAGTTGGTGCTGGAGTGCGAGCGCCTGGTCAAGGCCCTGAAAATCACCGCCCCGAGGATCTTGGAGATCGGGACCGGCACGGGCTGCGTCGCCGTCGCCTTAGCCCAACTCTTGCCCCAGGCGACCGTGTTCGCGACCGACGTCAGCGACAAAGCCCTGCGCCTGGCGCAGGACAACGCCGTGGCGCACCACGTGCACAACCGCATCCGTTTCGTGCGCGAGGACCTCTTCTCCGACCGGCAGGACCTGCGCGGGTGGGCCGACCTCCTGGTCTCCAACCCGCCTTACATCCCCACCAAGGACCTGGATGCGCTCAAGCCCGAGGTCCTGTGCGAGCCGAGGCTGGCGTTGGACGGCGGCAGGGACGGCCTTGACGCTATCCGCGCCATCGTCGCCGCCGCGCCCAAGATGCTCAAGGGCGGCGGTTTCCTGGCGTTGGAGATCGAGCGCCGCCAGGGCCCTGCCGTCTCGAAGCTCCTCCTCGCGGCCGTCTTCCAGGATGTCGCGATCAAGAAGGACGTCTCCGGGTTCGACCGCATCGCGGTCGGCTGGAAAATGATAGATTGAGCTTCCCATGGACCGCTTCGTCATCGAGGGCGGAACGCCTCTCAACGGGACGATCAAGGTCAGCGGAGCCAAGAACTCCGCCCTCCCGATCCTGATCGCGACGCTGCTCACCGACGAGCCCTGCGTGGTGGAGAACGTGCCCTCCACTCTGCGCGACCTGCGCACGACCTTCCGGCTCCTGGAGAGCCTGGGCAAGACGGTGAAGATCGATGGATCCACGGTGCACGTGAGTTCGACCGGTTCGCTTAAGACCCAGGCGCCCTACGACATCGTCAAGCAGATGCGGGCCTCGGTCCTGGCCGCCGGCCCCCTGCTCGCCCGCTTCGGCCTCGTGCGCGTGCCCATCCCCGGCGGCTGCGCGATCGGCCTGCGGCCCATCGACATCCACCTCAAGGGCTTCGAGGCTATGGGCGCGCGGCGCATCGCCGATCAAGGAGACATCATCATGAGCGCGCCGCGGCTGGCAGCCGTGGCATTAAGGCTCCGCTTCCCCAGCGTGGGCGCGACCCAGAACCTCATGATGGCCGCCGCCGCGACGCCGGGGCGCACCGTCATCAAGAACGCGGCCAAGGAGCCCGAGATAGGGGACCTAGGTCGCTTCCTCGAGCGTCTGGGCGCCAGGGTGACGGGCGCGGGCACCGCGACCGTGGCGGTCGAGGGCCGCACGAAGCTGAAGGGATGCCGCCATAGGGTCATTGCCGACCGTATCGAGGCCGGCACCTACCTCCTGGCCTGCGCCGCCGCGCGCGGCAAGGTCAAGCTCCTGGGCGCCGAGGCCGGCCATCTGGACGCCGTGATCGCCGCCCTGAGGAAGTCCGGAGCCAAGGTGCGCTGCGGCAGGGGCTTCATTGAACTCTCCATGGAGCGCCGTTCCAAGCCCGTCTCGGTCGTGACCCGTCCCTACCCGGGATTCCCGACGGACCTGCAGGCGCCGTGGATGGCGCTCATGACCCTCTCGACGGGATTTGCCAAGGTGACCGAGACCGTCTTCGAGAACCGCTACCTCCACGCCGCCGAGTTGGGGCGAATGGGCGCTCAGATCGCCGTCTCGGGCCGCAGCGCCGTGGTGGCGGGCGTCGAGCGGTTGTCGGGCGCGCCTATCATGGCCTCGGACATCCGCGCCGGGGCCGCGCTCCTCGTCGCGGCTCTGGCCGCCAAGGGCCGCACGATCATCCAGCGCGTTTATCACATCGACCGCGGCTACGAGTCTCTCGTGGATAAATTCTCCGCCGTCGGCGCCCGCATCGAGCGGCAACAATGACCTTCGCGGATGTCCTCGCGGCCTGGCGACGATGAGGGGAAGACTCGTCGGGGTGGACGTCGGCGGGACTTATACCAAGATATGTCTCATCGACCCGGATGGTTCGGTCCATGAGTCTTTTCAGATCCCGACCGAGCCGAAGCGGTCCCCGAAGGAGTTCCTTTCCCGCGTGGCGGCGGCCACCCGAGTTTGGAATTTCAAAGGAGTGGGGCTAGCCTTGGCCGGGGGCGTGGAGACCGGCGACGGCTCTCTGCTCTTCGCTCCGAACCTAAAGACGTGGATCGGATTCCCTTTCAAGCGGACGCTCGAGCGGATGCTGCGCGTCCCGGTGGCCGTGGAGAATGACGCCAACGCGGCGGTCTGGGGCGGCTATATCGTGGCCCTCAAGAAGAAGCCACGGCACGTGATCGGCGTGACCCTCGGCACGGGCGTGGGCGGCGGGCTCATCCTGGACGGCCGTCTCCATCGCGGCGCCACCGGTTCGGCCGGGGAAGTCGGCCACCAGACCCTCTCGCCCAGCGGTCCCCGCTGCCATTGCGGGCGGCGGGGCTGTCTCGAAGCCTATGTGGGGACCTATGGCATCCAGCGCGCGGCCCGCCGTCTCATGCGCAAGCCGCCGAAGCCCCTGACCCCGAAGAGGGTCGCGGATGCGGCCAAGGCCGGCGACTCCGGCGCGCTCCGGGTCTGGGAGGAGGTCGGGACCTGGCTGGGATTGGGCCTCGCCAACCTGACCCTCGTCTACAACCCCGAGGCCGTCTTGCTTCTGGGAGGCGTAGCGCGGGCCGGGCGCCTGCTGAGCGATCCGGTGCGCCGCGTCTTCGCCGAACAGCCCTTCCGCGAGCCTTTCGCGTCCCTGACGCTGGCCGCACCTATGGATCGTGATTGGGGCTGCGTGGGCGCGGCCCTTCTCTCTCAGCTCCCCCCAAAACCGGGGTAAATGCTAATATGCGAATTCTTTGATGCCTAAGAGACTTTGGCTTGTCACCGGCGGGGCCGGTTTTATCGGCTCCCATGTCTGCGAAGAGTTGGTTCGCCGCAGGGAGCGCGTGCGCGTCATCGACAACCTCTCCACCGGCAGCCTCGGCAAGCTGGCCTGCGTGCGGGGCCGTGTCGAGTTCCTAAAAGGCGATATCACGCGTCCCGCGGACTGCGCTCGCGCCTGCAAGGGCGCGACCTACGTCCTCCATCAGGCCGCCATCCGTTCCG
Source organism: Elusimicrobia bacterium GWA2_66_18 (assembly GCA_001799675.1). Taxonomy (GTDB): domain Bacteria; phylum Elusimicrobiota; class Elusimicrobia; order UBA1565; family UBA9628; genus GWA2-66-18. Next base: position 93,246 of record MGTX01000031.1, on the reverse strand, counting down.
TGCCCAAGTCCATGGACCGGCCCCTGCCCTCCAACGAGGTCAACGTGACGGGCACCCTCAACATGCTGGTTGCGGCGCGCGACGCCAAGGTTAAGCGCCTCGTCTACGCTTCCTCCAGTTCCGCCTACGGCGCCTGCAAGATATTCCCCCAGCGCGAGGATATGCGGCCCCAACCCATGTCGCCCTACGCGGTTTCCAAGCTCGCCGCCGAGCACTACGCGATCGTCTGGGCGAAGTCCTTCGGCCTGGAAACCGTGTCACTGCGCTACTTCAACGTTTTCGGCCCGCGCCAGGACCCCGAGTCCCTGTATTCGGCCGTCATTCCCAAGTTCATGGAGCAGGCCTACCTGGGCGTGCCCTTGGACGTGCACTGGGACGGCAAGCAATCTCGAGACTTCACCCATGTCGCGAACGTGGTCCGCGCCAATATCCTGGCTGCCACGGCTGCGAAGGCCGCGTCCGGCGAGGTCTTCAACGTGGCGAACTCGAAGACCTACAGCCTGCTCGACGTCATCCGCGTCTTGGAGCGCATCACGGGTCGGCGCCTGCCGCGCCGCCATCACCCGATCCGCGCCGGCGACATCCGCAAGACCTGGGCCGACAACCGCAAGATTCGCCGCGTCCTGGGATACCAGCCCGCAGTCGGCTTCGAAGAGGGCCTGGACGACACCTGGGACTACTTCATCAACGACTATTTCCCCCAAAAGCACTCGAGGGGGGCGTTGATAAGAAATCACGCGCCGCGGAGCGGCGCATGAGAGTCTTGGTCACCGGCGGGCTCGGTTTCATCGGCTCGAACTTCATCCGCCACGCTTTGCGGTCTCGGCCGTCCTGGTTCATCATCAACCTCGATAAGCGGACCTACGCCGGCAACCCGGTGAGCCTAGTCGACATCAAAGCCCGCTATCAATGGGTGCAGGCCGACATCTGCGACGCGAAGGCGGTTACAGATGTCATGAAAGGATGCGAACTGGTCGTCCACTTCGCAGCGGAGACCCACGTGGACCGCTCCATCATGGACGCGGGAGCCTTCCTGAAGACCAACGTCATCGGAACCCAAGTCCTGCTCGACGCGGCCCTGCGTCACCGGGTCCGCCGCTTCCTTCACGTGTCCACCGACGAGGTCTACGGCTCCGTGACCAGAGGCTGCTCGAAGGAGGGCGACCACCTGGAGCCCAACAGTCCCTACGCCGCCTCCAAGGCCGCCTCGGATCTTCTCGTGCGCTCCTATTTCGTCACCCACCAGGCCCCGGTCGTCACGACTCGCGCCTCGAACAACTACGGGCCGTACCAATATCCGGAGAAGGCCCTGCCGCTCATGATCACGAACTTCATGGAGGACAAGCCTTTTCCCCAATATGGCGACGGCCGGCAGGTTCGTGATTGGCTGCACGTCGTAGATCACGCCCGGGCGATTCTTCTCGTCTTGGGGAAAGGCGGGCTTGGCGAGATATACAACATCGGAGGGTCGTACACCTGCGAAAACCGGGAGTTGATCGCCAAGGTCCTCAAGCTGATGGGCAAGAAGGCGGATTTGATCGCACGGGTCGAGGACCGTAAGGGCCACGATTGGCGCTATGCCTTGGACTGCTCCAAGCTTAAGAGGCTCGGGTTCAGGCATGCTTACGATTTCGAGAAAGGACTGGCCGATACGATCATTTGGTACCAGGCGAACGGGAAGTGGTGGCGTCCTTTGAAGGTCGACGGCGGTTACCTCGCTTATTACGGTAAGCAATACAAGGGACGATGAGCAAGAAGAAAGTCGTTCGCAACGGACATCGCCCGGTGGCCCCCGTGTCGTGGGGTCACAGCGGGGGCGGTTGGATCGAGGCCGTGGTCGGTTCCATGTTCTCGGGCAAGACCCAGGAACTCATCCGCCGGTTGCGCTTGGCCCAGATCGCCCGCCAGTCCGTCCAGGTCTTCAACTCCTCTCTGGACGTGCGCTATGCCAAGGACCACATCGTCTCCCACGACCTGACCAAGACCCCGTCGATCGCCGTGGCCAGGTCCTGCGACATCCTTAAACGCATCGCCCGCGACACGCAGGTCGTCGGCATCGACGAGGTCCAGTTTTTCGACGACGAGGTCGTCGAGGTCTGCGAGAAGATGGCCAACGAGGGCCGCCGCGTCATCGTCGCCGGCCTCGATCAGGACTTCCGCGGCGTTCCCTTCCCCGTGACCAGCCGTCTCATGGGCGTGGCCGAGTTCGTCACCAAGAACCTGGCCATCTGCATGGTCTGCGGCAACCCCGCCAACCGTTCGCAGCGCCTCGGAGGCGGTCGCAAAGTCGTCGACGTGGGCGCCTCCGACAAATACGAAGCCCGTTGCCGTCGCTGCTTTAGACGATAGGGGGAGGTGTCAGGCTTTCAAATCTTTTAAATTCTATTTAGAATTTAAAAGATTTGAAAGCCTGACACCAGCCTCCAAGGAGATCAAAATGACCGACCGACCTTATAGGACCGACAATCCCGTCGTCGTCATCGAGAGCACTCTCGGTAAGATCGTCATCGAGCTGTTTGCCAAGGAGGCGCCGGGTACGGTCGCCAATTTCCTGAAGCTCGTGGAGAAAGGCTATTACGACGGAGTCCTCTTCCATCGCGTCATCCCGAAGTTCATGGTACAGACGGGCGATCCGACCGGCACCGGCCGCGGCGGCCCCGGCTGGGCCATCCTCGACGAGTTCCACCCGAAGCTGCGCCACGACAAGGCGGGCGTGCTCTCCATGGCCAACGCCGGCCCCGACACGGGCGGTTCTCAATTCTTCATCACCCTCGCCGAGACGCCTCACCTCGACGACCGCCATGCCGTCTTCGGTCGGGTCCTGGAGGGCCTGGAGATCGTCGTCAAGATCGGCGACGCCCCGCGCGACCGCGGCGACCGTCCGAACACTCCCATCAAGATGGAGAAGGTCAGGCTCGTCCAGAAGCTCAACAAGAAATAAAGCCGCATGTCTCGTCCACCCCTGCGTCTCGACCGTCGCGAGATCGCGGGCGCCTTCGGAGATCTAGGGACCTCCTTCCCGCTTCTCGTCGGGATGACCCTGGCCTGCGGCCTCGACGGGGGCTCGGTTCTTGCCGTGTTCGGGGCCTTGCAGGTCGCCACGGCGCTGGTCTACCACATGCCCATGCCGGTCCAGCCGCTGAAAGCCATGGCGGCCATCGCTATCGCCCAGAGACTGCCGGCCGCGACGCTGGCCGGAGGCGGCCTGGCGGTCGGCGTCCTCATGCTTCTTCTCACCCTCACGGGCCTGCTCGAGTCCCTGGCGCGCGCCGTCCCCAAGACCGTGGTGCGAGGCATCCAGTGCGGGTTGGGCCTTCAGTTGTCCGGGCTCGCCTGCCATGAGTTCCTGCCCGCCGGAGGCTGCGCCGGCTGGGTCCTGGCCGCAGTCTCAGCCGCGGTCGTCGTCGCCCTGCTGGGAGACGAACGCCGCCCGCCCGCGCTTATCCTGATCGTCCTGGGCCTGACCTGGTCCTCCGCCACCGTGCTGGACGGCGGGATGCTGGCCGCCGGCTTCGGTTTGCGCTTGCCGGCCTTCGCGCTGCCCTCGCTCGCGGATATCTGGACGGGAGCGCTCGTCCTGGCTCTGCCGCAGATCCCGCTCTCGCTTGGCAACTCCGTCCTGGCCACACGCCAAGTCAGCCTTGACCTCTTCCCGGACCGCGCGCCCGACGTGCTCAAAATCGGCTTCACCTACTCGGCGATGAACCTGCTCGCCCCTCTCTTCGGAGGCGTGCCCGTCTGCCATGGCTCCGGCGGGATGGTGGGCCATTCCGCTTTCGGGGGACGCACCGGCGGGTCCGTCCTGGTCTACGGGATGATGTTCCTGGTCCTGGGTCTGTTCTTCGGTGGGGCCTTCGGCGAGGTCGTGCGCGTCTTCCCGCGGCCTATGCTGGGCGTGCTGCTCCTTTTCGAAGGGCTGGCGATGCTCTCTTTGGTTCGCGACCAGGCCCACGACAAGGAAGACTTCGCCATCGTAATGCTGACGGGTTTGGCCTGCGCGGGACTGCCGTACGGCTACCTCGTCGGGATGGCGGGCGGCACGCTTCTGCACCGGCTCAAGGGCCGCACGGGCCTGAAGTCCCTGCGCTGATCAGCGCCGCTCGATTCGGATAGGACCATTGGCCGGGGATCGTAGGCCAAAAGACCAACGCCATCCAGTGAAACTTGGCGCATCTTTGTATGTAAAATACTGTCAATAGCACGGGAGGGGACGCTCTATGAAAATGCTCAAGGGATTGTGCCTGGCGCTGTCCGTTTTTGCGATTTTTCCAGTTCAGGCGATTGCGGATTCAGGAAGCGCGTCGTTATCCTGCTCGGGAACCGTCAAGTTGTGCGAGTCATGCTTCAGCCAGTATTACTACATTTACGCCTATCAGTATGTCTATGTTTACAACGGGGAAGTCACGAACGAGAGCCATAGTTTCAGCATGAGTGGATTCCTGGGCAATAGCGATGCGTATAAAATACTCCCCCGCTCGGCGGGGCGGCACGTGCTTTATACGGATGGCACGCGCATCCTGGCCATCCCGTTTATAAGCTCGGACGACGGCGTTTGGATCATGGGCGAAGGCAAGCCCGCGGATCCCGGGCAGCCTCCGCAGACCTGGATCAAACTCTGTCCGAACTGACGGCCGTAGAGGTGCAGGGTCTCCTCCCTTAGTCGTCGGTCGAAGGCGCCGCGGATCCTGGTATTATTGTTGCGTTACGTAATGAATAGTGGACATGAAAATCCGTAATTCAGCCGTCGTGTCATTGTGTATAATAGGCGCCGTTCGAAAACCTGCCGAGCTATATGCGCTCTGAAACCAGGAGGATACAGATGAGAACTTATATTCCGATCGCGCTGAGGATGGGCGCGGCGGTCCTCATCACGGCGCTGGCCGGCAGCCGCGCGTCCTGCGCTCCGGCGGCGGAAGTCTCCGATGATTTCCGGCAGAACTGTTTCTCGTGTCATACCATCGGCGGAGGGCGCTTGACGGGCCCCGACCTCAAGGACATATCCAAGCGTCGGGACGGCGATTGGCTCCTGCGCTGGATACAGGGCCCCAAGAAGATGATCGAGGCCGGAGACGGAGACGCCGTCCGACTCAAGGATGAGTTCCGCGGGGTCGTGATGCCCGACATCTCCGCGATGACCCCCGCCCGGGCCGAGAAACTCATCCAGCTCATCGCGGAGGAGTCCGCGAAGGAGAAGTCCCCGTTCAAAGGGCTGTCTCTCATAGATCGCCCGCTGCTGCCCAGCGACGCCGTCGCGGGCCGGGCTTTGTTCACCGGCGACGTCCGGCTCAAGAACGGCGCGCCGCCCTGCATCTCCTGCCATTCCATCGGCGGACTGGGCGGCGTGTTCGGCGGGGGCGGGCTCGGGCCCGACCTGACCGAGGCCGTCTCGCGCTTGGGCGGGGACAAGGCTCTGGCGGCGTGGCTGGTTTCTCCGGCTTCTCCCGTCATGCGGCCGGTGTTCCAGCGCCGGCCCATCGATGCGAGCGAGGTCCTCCCGCTGACGGCATATCTCAAGGGCGCCGTCGCGAAGGAACGTCCGACCGGAGCGCAGGCGCGCCTGCCTTTCCTCATCATTGGAATCATGAGTGCAATGGCGCTTTTGGCCGCGTTCGATGCGATGTGGGGCAAGCGCCTGCGTTCGGTGCGTCGCGCGCTGGTCGCTCGAAATGGATCCTTGGAGGATCGTGATGAATAACGGCGGCAACGATTGGATCAAGGACGAGCGTCAGGCCGACCTGCGGGCCTGGGAGGAGTTCTACCGCAACCGCTGGCAGCATGACAAGGTCGTCAGGAGCACGCACGGAGTCAATTGCACCGGCAGCTGCACCTGGATGATCCATGTGAAAAACGGCATCGTGACGTGGGAGATGCAGGGTCTGGATTATCCCATTCTCAGCAAGGACATACCTCCTTACGAGCCGCGCGGCTGTCAGCGCGGCATATCGTTCTCCTGGTATCTCTACAGCCCGCTGCGCGTCAAGTATCCCTACATCCGCGGCGCCCTCATCGATCTCTGGCTCGAGGCGAGGCGCCGGCATGCCGATCCCGTCGAGGCCTGGGCCTCTCTCGTGACGGATGAGGCCAAGCGGCGCCGCTGGCAGAAAGCGCGCGGCAAGGGGGGCTTTCGCCGCGTGGACTGGGACACTGTGCTGGAGCTGATGGCCGCGTCCAACATCTACACGATCCGCAAGCACGGTCCGGACCGGATCGTTGGATTTTCTCCCATCCCGGCCATGTCCATGGTGAGTTACGCGGCCGGCGCGCGGATGCTGCAGCTCATGGGCGGCGTCGCTCTTTCCTTTTATGACTGGTACTGCGACCTGCCCAGCGCCTCGCCCGAGGTCTGGGGCGAGCAGACGGACGTCAATGAATCGGCGGACTGGTACAACGCCAAGTTCCTCGCGGTCATGGGATCCAACCTCAACATGACGCGCACGCCGGACTGCCATTTCGCGGCCGAGGCGAGGCATAACGGGACGAAGATGGTCGTATTCTCTCCGGATTTCAGCCAAGTGGCCAAGTATGCCGATGAGTGGATGTCCATCAACGCGGGCCAAGACGGCGCGTGGTGGATGGCGGTCAACCACGTCCTACTCAAGGAATTCCACCATGAGCGCAAAACCCCGGCTTTCATCGACTACACGAAGAAGTTCACGGACTCCCCTTATCTCGTCGAACTCGTCCAGGGCAAGGACGGCGTGTATCGGGCCGGGCAACTCCTTAGGGCCAATCGGATCAAGGCCTATGCCGGGACCGAGAACGGCGACTGGAAGTTCCTGTTCTGGGACGAGAAGGAAGACCGGCCCAAGATGCCCATGGGCAGTTCGGGCTTCCGTTGGGGCAAGGAGAAAGGCAAGTGGAACCTCAGCCTCAAAGACGGAGCGGACGGAAGCGACATAGATCCGAAGCTGACTTTCCTCGGGGGCGGCAGCGTCGCGGTGCGCTTCGACGACTTCGGCGAGGCGACGGCGCGCCGTCGTCATGTGCCTATTCGCAGCCTGGACACGATCGACGGCAAGAAGACGATCGTGACCACCGTCTACGACCTCTTGATGGCCCAGTACGGCGTCTCCCGGGGGCTGGAGGGGGACTATCCGGCGGATTATGACGACGAAAAAGAGGCGTATACCCCGGCCTGGAGCGAGAAATACACGGGTCTCGACAGGAAGAACGTCGTCAAGTTCGCTCGGGAATGGGCGACGACGGCCGAGAAGACGGGCGGCAAGTGCACCGTCATCATCGGCGCCGGGATCAATCATTGGTACCATGCCAATCTCATGTATCGCGCGCCCATCCATGCGCTGATGTTCTGCGGGTGCGTCGGCGTCAACGGCGGCGGATTAGCCCATTATGTCGGACAGGAGAAACTCGCGCCGATGGAGCCCTGGAGCGCCATCGCTTTCGCCAAGGACTGGTATGCGGGATCGCGCCTGCAGAACGCGCCGAGTTGGCATTACGTCCATAGCGATCAGTGGCGCTATGAGAGGCACTTCACGGATTATCACACCGTCCCCCAGGACGACGAGGTCAAGAACCCTTCGGCCCATGGGCATACGATGGACACCCAGATCCGAGCCGTGCGCAACGGCTGGCTTCCCTTCTATCCTCAGTTCGGCCGCAATTCCCTCGACGTGGCTAAAGACGCGGCGGCCGCCGGCGCGTCCGATGACGCCGGGGTCGTCAAGCACGTCGTCGCCGGTCTTAAGGGCCGCACGCTGAAGTTCTCGGTCGAGGATCCGGATGCTCCGGAGAATTGGCCGCGCGTGTGGTATATCTGGCGGGGCAACGCTCTCATGTCGAGCAGCAAAGGCCATGAGTACTTCCTGAAGCATTACCTCGGGACTCACACGAACACGGTCGCGGAGGATATCGCGAAGGGTTCGGTGTCGGATGTGGTCTGGCGTGAGGACGCGCCGATCGGCAAGCTCGATCTGGTCGTCGACCTTAACTTCCGGATGGACACGTCGGCCTTGTACTCCGATATCGTGCTGCCGGCGGCGACCTGGTACGAGAAGGACGACCTCAACTCGACGGACATGCACAGCTTCATCCACCCGCTGACGGCCGCAGTCCCGCCTTGCTGGGAATCGAAGAGCGATTGGGACATCTTCCGGGCGATCGCCAAGAAGTTCTCGGAGCTGGCGGAGAAGCACTTCCCCGAGCCGGTCAAGGACATCGTCGCCTCGCCGCTGGCGCATGACACGGCGGCCGAGATCGCGCAGACCCGGCCGCGGGATTGGATGGACGGCGAGGTCGAGGCGGCGCCGGGCAAGACGATGCCGGGTCTGACGGTCGTCGAGCGGGATTACAAGAACCTCTATAAGCAGTACATCTCGCTCGGACCCCTTGTCCGGAGCAACGGCCTCGGCGCGCACGGCACGAAGTATGGAGTCGAGGACTTCTACGACGGGATGATCGCCAAGTCTCCGACCGTCTCGTGGGGCGGCGCGACATATCCCTCGTTGGAAGAGGGCGCGCAGGTCTGCGAGGCCGTTCTCGAATTGGCGAGCGTCACCAACGGCGAGTTGGCCTACCGTTCGTACAAGAATATGGAGGAAAAGGTCGGCCTGCCTCTGGCTTATCTCGCGGAAAAGAACCGGGGAGTGCGCGTAACCTTCAAGGACCTCCAAGGCGCTCCCCGCAGACTGCTCAACTCGCCCATGTGGAGCGGGCTGACCGAAAACGGGAGGGCCTACGCCCCTTTCACCTACAATCGCGAGGCCCTGGTGCCCTGGAGGACCTTGACCGGCCGGCAGCATTTCTACCTCGATCATCCGCTGTACCTGGAGTTCGGCGAGCATCTGCCGACGTACAAGCCCAAGCCCTCGCCCGCGCAGTACGCCGATCTGCGCGTCAGCCAGTCCGACGGCAAGACCATGATGCTCAACTATCTGACCCCGCACGGCAAGTGGCATATCCACTCGACGTACGGCGATAATGAGCGCATGACGACGCTCTCCCGGGGCGTGGAGCCGTTCTGGATGAACGACAAGGACGCCGAGCAGCTCGGGATCGTCGACAACGACTGGGTGGAGGTCTACAACGACCACGGCGTCGTCGTGACGCGCTCGGCGGTGAGCGCGCGCATCCCCCGGGGCATCTGCATCATCTACCACTCGCCGGAACGCACGCTCTCGGTCCCGAAATCACCCCTGCGCGGAGATCGCAGGGCGGGGGGACACAATAGTCTCACTCGCACTCGCCTCAAGCCGAATCTCATGGCGGGCGGCTACGGTCAGTTTACGTTCCACTTCAACTACTGGGGCCCGACCGGGTGCAACCGCGATACCCACATCCTGGTGCGCAAGCTGCCCGAGCTCAAGTGGTGAATAGGACGCAGAGGGGTTCATAGTCATGGATATCCGCGCGCAGATCTCGATGGTGTTCCATCTGGACAAATGCATCGGCTGCCATACCTGCAGCATCGCCTGCAAGAACATTTGGACCGACCGCAAGGGTACCGAGTACATGTGGTGGAATAACGTCGAGACCAAGCCCGGGACGGGCTATCCCACGCGCTGGGAAGACCAGGAACAGTACCGGGGGGGCTGGGAGCTCACGGACGGCGAACCCAGCCTTAAATCGACGAGTAAGGCCGAGGTCTTCCCCAATATCTTCCATCATCCCGCCATGCCGAGCATGGACGACTACTACGAGCCCTGGACCTACGATTACAAGAACCTCTTCAACGCTCCCGAGGGAGACGACCAGCCCACGGCGAGACCTCTCTCGATGGTGTCCGGCGAGCCCATCGACGTGGAGGCAGGTCCTAATTGGGACGATGACCTAGGCGGTTCTCCCATCTACGCCGCCAACGACCACAACTTCTCCGCGTTGACCCCCCAGCAGAAGGCGCAGCTCTTCGCCGTGGAGCGCCTGATGATGTTCTACTTCCCGCGCATCTGCAACCACTGCCTCAACCCCGCCTGCGTGGCCGCCTGCCCTTCGGGAGCGTTATATAAGCGGGGCGAGGACGGCATCGTGCTTATCGACCAGAACCGATGCCGCGGCTGGCGGTCCTGCGTGGCCGCCTGCCCCTACAAGAAGACCTTCTTCAACTGGCAGACCGGAAAATCGGAGAAGTGCATCCTTTGCTTCCCGCGCGTCGAAACCGGACAAGCCCCCGCTTGCTTTCATTCCTGCGTCGGGCGCATCCGGTATTTGGGCGTCCTCCTCTACGACGCCGACCGGATAAAAGAGGCCGCGTCCAGCCGCGATGAGGACCTCATCGAGGCGCAGCGTTCCCTGATCCTAGATCCTTTCGACCCCAAGGTCGTCGAGGCCGCGCGCCAAAACGGCGTGCACGATTCGGTGATCGAGTCGGCTCAGAAGTCTCCCGTCTATAAGTTCGTCAAAGTCTGGAAGATCGCTCTGCCTCCGCACCTCGAATACAGGACGATGCCCATGCTCTTCTACGTCCCGCCGCTGGCGCCGGTCATGTCGGCCAAAGAAGGCGACGTCGTCTCCAATGTCTCGAAAGGATTGTTCCATGATCTCGATGAGGCGAGGCTCCCGCTGGAGTACCTCGCCAAGCTTTTCGGGGCGGGGGACACGGGGAAGGTCCGTTTCGCCCTCAAAAAGCAGATGGCGGTCCGCGTCTGGCGCCGAGCGTTGACGGTGGGCGATATCGAGAAGAGCCTTGCCGAGCGGATGCTGCGGGAGGCGGAGTCCTCCCCCGAGGAAGCCGACGCCATCTACAAGATGACCGCCCTATGCACTTTCAACGACCGTTTCGTCGTCCCTCCCGCGCACCGCGAGATGGCCATCGAGATGATGGAAGACCCGCAGGAGCACAAACAGTCCGCGGGCTTCGGATTTTTGTCCGCGCCGAAGAGGGGTTCGTGATGGAGGCCCTCCAGACGGAGTCCTTGTTGGAAAGGCTAGGGGCCCTTCTTGCGTATCCCGATGGGGATTTCCCGGCCCGTGTTGCCGCTTGCCGCAGGGCTATCGACGCGGCTGCGCCCGAGGTCAAGGTCGCGCTGGAGTCTTTCGAGGCTTATGCGCGCAAGTGCGAACGCCATGAGCTTGAGGAACTCTACACGCGGACCTTCGACATGAATCCGGACTGTTCTCTCGACATCGGGTGGCACCTCCATGGGGAGCAGTACGAGCGGGGGGCCTTTCTCGTGGCGATGCGCGAGCACATGCGGCGGCTCGCAGTGCCCGAGAATCACGAGCTGCCCGACCATCTGTCCCATGTCCTGGTCGTCCTCGCGCGGATGGAGCCCGTTGCGGCGCGCCGATTCACGGAGGAGTCGTTGAAGCCGGCTCTCCGGAAGATCCTGGAGGGATTCAAGGATGAGTCCAATCCCTACCGTCTCGTTCTCAAGGCGATCGAGGACGCGTTGCCGGACACTGAGTCCGTGAGCGCAGGAGAGAGCAATGACTAACGCCTATTTCGATCTTTTCTTTTTCGGCGTCTTCCCCTATATATCGCTGGCCGTCTTCTTGGTCATGGTCATCTACCGATATCGAACGAGGGAGTTTACTTATTCAAGCCTCTCGTCCCAGCTGCTGGAGAACCAGCACCACTTCCACGGGATGGTCCCGTTCCACTATGGTATCCTCGCGGTCCTCACGGGGCACCTCGTCGCATTCCTCTTGCCGCAGCAGCTTCTTCTGTGGAACTTAAAGCCGTTGAGGCTGTACGTTCTTGAGATCTCCACGTTCGTCTGCGCGCTCCTGTCTTTGTTCGGCCTGCTCAACCTGCTCGTGCGACGAGGCGTTTCGCCGGCGCTTCGCAAGGTCACGCTGCTCTCGGACTGGATCCTGTTCGGGATGCTGCTCGTTCAGATCGCGTTGGGCATCCAAATCGCGATCTTTCATCCCTGGGGGTCCTCGTGGTTTGCCGCCTCCCTCACCCCCTACCTGTGGTCGCTCGTGGCGCTGAGCCCCGACCTGGCGTTCGTCGTCCCGATGCCGTTGCTGGTCAAGGCGCACATCGTGGGGGCTTTCATCCTCATCGCCTACTTCCCGTTCACGCGCTTGGTCCATGTGCTCGTGGCCCCCGTCCCTTATCTCTGGCGCAAGCCGCAGGTCGTGCGCTGGTACGGCTCTCCGAGCAATCTCGCCCGTGGAGGACGACTGCCATGAGTAAAGGATTTTGGGAAAGGAGAAAAAATCATGTCATGGCTTAAAAGATGGGAGCCTGAGGACCCGCGGTTCTGGAAGGAAGAAGGGAGCAGCCGCGCATGGTGGACGCTGGCCGTCACGACTTTCAGCCTCCTGACCTCGTTTGCCACATGGTTCGTCATGAGCGCGGTGGCTGTCCGCCTTCCTGCCATAGGGTTCAAATTCGACACCATGCAGCTCTTCTGGCTCGCGGCCATGCCGGGCCTTGCCGGAGGGAGCATGCGTTTGATCCATGCTTTTTTGATCCCCATATACGGCACAAGGGCCACGCTGACGGTCGCGACTTTCATCAAGATTTTACCGATGATCTGGCTCGGTTTCGCGGTGCAGAACCCCGAAACGCCCTATTCGCATTTCCTTGCCATATCGTTCCTCTGCGGATTCGGAGGCGGAGACTTCTCGTCTTATATGCCCTCATCAAGCCTCTTCTTCCCGAAAAGGCTGCAAGGCACCGCCATGGGGCTGCAGGCGGGAATCGGAAACTTCGGCGTGAGCCTTGTCCAGTTCGTGACCCCGTGGATCATAGGTTTTTCCATTTTAGGCGCAGCCGGAGGCCCGCAGCTCTTTACCAAGGCCACTCCTGTCTTTGCCGTGAAGATCACGAAAGAGGTCGGCGTGGTCAGGGATGTCGTCGTCAAGGATGAGGGGCTCGCCAAAGTCATCACGGTCGTAAAAGACAAGACCGGAGCGGTCAGGGACGTGGTCATCGCGGAGAGCGACCTGACAAAGGGCATGAAGGCCGAGATCAAGAAAAACGAGGCCGGCACGGTGACGGATGTCGCGGTCAAAAAGGTGGTCAAGAAGGACATCTGGCTTCAGAATGCGGCCTTCTGGTATCTGCCGTGGCTGCTGATCGCCGGCGTCGTCTGTTGGGTCTATTTGAGAAGCGTGCCCATGAAGAAGCCTTCCTTCGGCAAGATGCTGGCGGATATGACCGACAACAAGCACGCCTATTTCTGCACCTGGACCTACATCATGACGTTCGGTTCATTCGCCGGTTTTTCGGCCGCATTCCCGCTCATGATCAAGACCATCTATGGGAACATCCCTGGAATGGACGCGGCGCTTGCGCCGGATCCGCTCAAATACGCCTACCTCGGCCCGCTGATCGGCTCTTTGGTCCGCTTCCTCGGCGGACCTTTATCCGACAAATGGGGCGGGAGCATATTCACGCAAATCTCGGGGGCGGGGATGATCGCGGGATGTCTCGCGTTGATATTCGGCGGGTACTTGGCGCCGACCTCTCTTGACCAATTTCCGATGTTCGTCGCGATCATGCTCTGGATATTCCTGATGGCGGGCATCGGGAACTTCGCCACCTTCCGCCAGTACCCGATCATCTTCGCTTTTTCTCCGAGGATGGGGGCGCAGAGCCTCGGCTGGACGGGCGCGTGGGCCGCGTATGGCCCGTTCGTCTTTTCCTCCCTGATAGGAGGTTCCATCACCAAGTACGGCTCCGCGGCGGCCTTCTTCGCGGGCGCTGCGGTGTTCTATCTCATCGGCAGCATGATCAACTGGGTCTACTACACCAAACCGGGCGCCGAGAGGGGCGACTGGGGCACCGGCAATACCTGGTGGGACAAGATCACCGAGGCTGAGAGGCAGAAGTACATCAACTCGAACGCTTAAGCTCGAGCAGGTTCAGGAGGCGACAATGGCGTGGTTTAGAACATTTTTGAAGTCCGGACATCCGCCCACTCTTTTCTGCTCTTTTTTATACTTTGATTTCTGTTTCGCGGTATGGGTGTTGAATGGCGCGATGGCGCCGTTCATCAGCGAGGCCTTCCATTTAAGCGCCACGCAAAAAGGTTTTATGCTTTCCGTTCCCATCATGTCCGGAGCTCTTTTGCGCTTCCCGCTGGGCGTTTTATCTCAGTATATCGGAAGAAAGAATGCCGCTCTCCTGGAGATGGGAGTGATCATGCTCGGGCTCGCCTGGGGCTACTTGATGGTGGACTCCTACGAAAAGGTCCTGATGATGGGCGTGCTGCTCGGTATCGCCGGAGCAAGTTTCGGCGTGGCCCTTTCTTTGGGCGGGGGATGGTTCCCGCCGAAGTATAAAGGACTTGCGATCGGCATCGCCGGCGCGGGCAACAGCGGAGCCGTGATCGCGGTTCTTTTTGCTCCGCCTTTAGCGATTGCGTATGGTTGGCGGAATGTCTATGGGATGGCAATATTGATGATGGCGGTGCCGTTCGTCCTGATGATGCTCCTTGCCAAAGAACCGCCTGACCGAGAGAAGAAGACGCTCGGGGCGGTTCTCAAGGTGTTGGTTGAAAAAGACGCCTGGGTCTTCAACATCTCCTACATACTCACTTTCGGCGGCTACATAGGGTTTACGATGTTTTTGCCTACGTTGTTCGCCGATGGATACGGCATTTCAAAGAAGACCATGGGACAGTGGTCGGCTCCCATCATCGTGATGGCGAGCGTTACGCGTGTTCTCGGCGGTTGGTTGGCCGATAAATTCGGCGGCCTCAATAACATGCTCTTCGTCTGTGTCGGCGTCACCGTCTTGTCGCTGATAGCAAGCATGATGCCTCCGCTGTGGATGATGGCCGTAATTTTGTTCTTGATTTTTTGTCTGCTCGGAGCCGGGAACGGCTCGACGTTCCAGCTCGTTCCGCATCGCTGGCCGCTGACTACCGCGATTGCCATGAGCCTCATTGGAGAGGTCGGGGCCCTCGGAGGAAGCCTGATTCCGAACACGATGGGGCTTTCCAAGAAATACTACGGCACCTTTGGGGGCGGTTTTTTGCTTTGGGCGGTGATCGGCTTGGGCATATGCATCATGTATGTGGTCATGGGCAAGCGTTGGACGTCCGCCTGGGTGGGTAAAGGCGGAAGAGCGCTGACGGATGAGGAGCGCGCGCAGAGAATTCGGGACGGGTTGATCTCCGTATGAATCGATACTACACGAGAAAGGGTTGTGAAAGACCCTGCTAGCTTCTCTTCGCGCGCCCTCACCGTCGCCCTGGCCGCAGCCCTCGTGCTGAGCCTGGCGCTGGTCGCGCGCCCGGTGCTGGACCTGAGAGGATCCGGCAACGACCAGGGGCATTCGCCCGAGCAGCCCATCGCCTACTCGCACCGACTCCACGCGGGAGAACTCGCGATTCCCTGCCTGTACTGCCACTTCGCGGCCGAGAAGAGCCGCAGCGCCGGGATTCCGCCCTTGAGCGTCTGCATGAACTGTCACGCCCGAGTGACGGCCCCGTTCATCGACGTCCGCGCCGAGGACGCCGCGGCCCTCAAGGAAAAACGCAAGCCTCGCGTCCTCATGTCGGAGGAGATCCGCAAGATCTACGATGCGCTGGGTTTGACGAGCGACGGCACGCCTTCCCCCGACAGGACGCCGAGCCCGGTGAGATGGAATCGCGTGCACAACCTCCCGGACTTCGTCTATTTTGATCATCGTCCCCACGTGGCCGCCGGTCTGATCTGTCAGACCTGTCACGGGCCGGTCGAGACGATGGAGAAGATGAGTCAGCACTCGGATTTGTCGATGGGATGGTGCGTCAACTGCCATCGTCGGACGAAGCCGGCGGGGACGGTTCGACGCGCCTCCACGGACTGCGCAACCTGCCACTATTGACG
The DNA here is from genome assembly GCA_001799675.1 of Elusimicrobia bacterium GWA2_66_18. Taxonomy (GTDB): domain Bacteria; phylum Elusimicrobiota; class Elusimicrobia; order UBA1565; family UBA9628; genus GWA2-66-18. The sequence continues at coordinate 77,520 of MGTX01000031.1, read as the reverse complement.
TCAACGAGCCATGAGCCAAAAAGCAAGGAAGCGGTACTGGAAGAGCCTCAAGGAGCGCGCAGGCGCGGGCGCCCGCGAGAGCCGTGAGGCGGAGGTGGACGTGGCGATGAGCCGTCGCTCCTTTCTCAAGGCCGTGGGGTTCTCCTTGAGCGCGGCGACCCTGTCCGCCTGTTCCCGCTCCCGGGTCTTTAAGGCGGCGCCCCATCTCGTCGCTTCCGAGGGGGTCGTTCCCGGCCGGGCCGCCTGGTACGCGTCCACCTGCGGCGGCTGCAGCGCGGGATGCGGAGCGCTCGTCAAAGTCCGCGACGGACGGCCCATCAAGCTGGAAGGCAGTCCCGCCCATCCGATCTCGCGCGGGGGACTCTGCGCGGTCGGACAGGCGTCCATCCTTGAACTCTACGATTCTCGCCGCCTTAAGTCCGCGTTGTGGGGAGGCAACCCTGCCTCCTGGAGCGACGTCGATGCGCGCATCCTTGCCGCGCTGAAGGGGGTGAAGACGCGAGGCTCCTCCGTGCGCGTCTTGACGGGAACGGTGACGAGCCCCTCCTTGGAGCACGCCATCGCTCGATTCCTCGCGGGATTTTCCGACGGCAAGCATGTCGTCTACGATGCTCTTTCGACTTCCGCCATCCTCGAGGCGCACTCCCGGACCCACGGCGAGCGGTCGCTGCCCCGCTATCGGTTCGAGGAGGCCGACGTCATCGTCGGAATCGACGCCGATTTTCTAGGCACTTGGATTTCGCCGGTCGAATACTCGGCCGGGTGGCGAAGCGGCCGCACGCTTGAGGGGACCCCGCCGCGGATGTCTTACCACGTGCAGTATGAAGCGAGGATGTCTCTGACGGGCGCCAACGCCGACCGGCGGGTCCTTCTGGCTCCTGGTTTTGAGGCTCTCTTGGCGGAGCACCTGGCCAACGAGGTCGCCGCGCGCGCCGGAGCGCCGGCGCCTTTCGGGGCGTCGGCGCCCTGTCCGGTGGATGCGAGGCAACTCAAGGACCTGGCCGGACGACTATGGGCGTCGCGCGGGCGAAGCTTTGTCGTGTGCGGGACCAATAACCTGGCGGCTCAGTTGGCGGTCAATCAGGTCAACCATCTGCTGGGATCCTACCGCCGGACCCTCGATCTCCAGAAACCGTCCTTCCAGCGCCGGGGCGACGATTCGACGCTGCGCAAGCTGTTCGACGAGATCTCGGGCGGCAAGGTCGGCGCTCTCGTTATCCACGGCTGCAACCCCGCGGCAGAATTGCCGGCGGCAGGAGCTTCCTGGCAGGAGGCGCTCGGGCGCGTCGGCCTCGTCGTCGCCACTTCCTCTCATCTCGATGAGACCTCGCGCCTGGCCGCCGCCGTGGTCCCCGACCACCATTACCTCGAATCCTGGGCTGATGCGCAACCCGCGGCGGGGGTGGCGGCGGTCGTTCAGCCCGTCCTGCGTCCTCTCGGCGACACCCGCTCCGCGCTGGAGAGCTTCGCGCTTTGGACCGGCAAGCCGCAGAGCGCTCTCGATATGGTCCGCGGGACGTGGCGGGCGTCGATGCATGCGCGCCAATCGTCCGAAGCGTCGTTCGACGACTTCTGGAACCGCACGGTGCAGGACGGCTTCGCGGCCTTGGCGGTCGGCGGGCGCGCCGTCCGTCCGTTCGATGGAGGGGCCGTGCGTTCGGCTTCGCGCGCCTCGGCGGGGCCTCCGGGGACAGGCTTGGCGCTGGTCTTGTATCCCAAAGTGGGGATGCTGGAAGGCCGTCATGCCCAGAACCCATGGCTGCAGGAGATGCCGGATCCCGTGAGCAAGGTCGTGTGGGACAATTATGCGTCTCTCTCCCCGGAGACGGCGCGCAGCCTGGGCGTGGAGCAGGGGGACTTGGTCCGCCTGAGCACGGACGCGGAGTCCCTCGAACTCCCCGCGTTCCTTCAGCCGGGACAGAAGGACGGAACCGTCTGCGCGGCGCTGGGCTATGGCCGCGACGGCACCGAACGCTTCTTCGACGTCGGTCCGGACTGGATCAGCGGCAAGCCGACGGTCCCCCACGGAGGGAGGGTCGGGAGGAACGTCTCTCGTTTCCTGTCTTTCGTCGACGGTCAACTCTCCTGCACGACCTGGTCGGTCCGGCTTGAAAAGACGGGCGGCACGCAGGCTTTGGCGTGCACCCAGGACTACCACTCTCTGAAGGTTCCGGAGCGCTTGGCCGAGCATCCGGGGGAAACCCGCGATATCGTTCGGGAGACGACGCTGGCGGAGTACGCGGCGGATGCCTCGTCGGGAAATCCTTCCGAACCGAGCGCCCTGGCCACGCTGTGGCCGACCTCTTCCGGGAAGACCGGGCGTCGCTGGGGCATGACGGTGGACCTGTCCGCCTGCACGGGATGCTCGTCCTGCGTTATAGCCTGTCAGGCCGAGAACAACATCCCCGTCGTCGGCAAGGATGAAGTCGCGCGCCGACGCGACATGCATTGGATGCGCATCGACCGCTATTATGCCGACATCGAGGCCGGAATCGAGGCCGTCCACCAGCCCATGCTCTGCCAGCAATGCGGGCACGCTTCCTGCGAGACGGTTTGCCCCGTCGCCGCGACCGTCGGCGGCGAAGAGGGTCTCAATCAACAGGTCTACAACCGCTGCGTGGGCACGCGGTACTGCGCCAACAACTGTCCCTACAAGGTCCGCCGCTTCAACTGGTTCGAATACCGACGAGCGGATGCTCAGGAGAACATGGTCCTGAACCCCGACGTGACCATCCGGTCGCGGGGGGTCATGGAGAAATGCTCATTCTGCATCCAGCGCATCCAGGAGGCTAAGATCGAGGCCAAGAGGCTCGGCGTACCCCTCGGCACGGAGGACATCCTCACCGCCTGTCAGCAGTCCTGCCCCACGCAGGCCATCGTTTTCGGGGACCTCAACGACGCCAAGAGCCGGGTTGCCGCGCGCATGAAAGATCCCCGCCGCTACCGCGTCCTCGAGGAGATCGGCGTCGAGCCGGCCATCGGCTATCTGACCAAGGTGAGCAACCGTCGCGTATGACATCGACAGAACGCTGGATTGAGGGCGGCAAGACTCCCGCCCATGTGACGCGGGACATCATGCGCCCTCTCGAAGGCGGCGTGGGACTTCCGTGGTGGGCGGCCTTCTGCGCCGCGCTGACCCTGCTTGGCGCGGGTGCGGCGGCGGTCGCCTACACTCTGACCAAGGGCATCGGGACCTGGGGGCTGAATCGGACCGTCGGCTGGGCCTTCGACATCACGAACTTCGTCTTTTGGATCGGCATCGGCCACGCGGGCACGCTCATCTCGGCGATCCTGTTCCTCTTCCGCCAGAAGTGGAGGACCTCGGTGAACCGCTCGGCAGAGGCGATGACGTTGTTTGCCGTGATGTGCGCCGGCATATTCCCCCTCATCCATATGGGGCGGCCATGGCTGGCCTTCTGGGTCTTACCGTACCCCAACACCCGCGGGCCTCTTTGGCTCAACTTCAACTCGCCGCTCCTCTGGGATGTGTTCGCCATCAGCACCTATTTCATTATTTCCCTGGTGTTCTGGTACCTCGGCCTTATCCCGGATCTGGCCACGATGCGCGACCGCGCGTCGGGCCTGCGGCGCCGGATATTCTCCGCGCTCAGCCTGGGTTGGGACGGTTCGACGCGCACTTGGCTCCACTATGAAAGCGTCTACCTCCTCCTGGCGGGTTTAGCCACGCCGCTCGTCGTCTCGGTGCACACGATCGTGAGTTTCGACTTCGCCACCTCCGTGATCCCCGGGTGGCACACGACCATCTTCCCTCCGTATTTCGTCGCCGGCGCCATATTCTCAGGGATGTCCATGGTGCTGACGCTGATGATCCTGGCGCGCAAGCTCGCGCGCCTCGAAGACTACATCACCGTCAAGCACATCGACGCCATGTGCAAGCTCGTCTTGACGACCAGCTTGATGGTGGGGACGGCGTATGCGACCGAGTTCTTCGTCGCCTGGTATTCAGGCAATCCGTACGAGAGGTTCGTTTTCCTTAATAGGGCGCTCGGCCCCATGGCGTGGGCTTACTGGATCATGGTCGTGTGCAACGTGGTCTTGCCCCAGATCCTCTGGTGGCCGAACGTGCGCCGCAATATGGCGGCGGTCTTCGGCCTCAGCCTGCTGGTGAACGTCGGCATGTGGTTCGAGCGCTTCGTGATCATCGTAACGTCGCTGCATCGCGACTATCTGCCTTCGAGCTGGGCTTCCTATCGGCCAACGATCATCGAGGTCGCGACGCTCGCGGGAAGCTTCGGTCTGTTCTTCACCTGTTTTCTCCTCTTCTGCCGCTTCCTGCCGATGATCGCCATAGCTGAAGTCAAGGGCGTCCTCGTCCCGGAGGAGATCGTATGAACCGCCGCCTGTTTCTTGCGTCGTTTGCTCGTGAGGCGGATGTCATTCGCGCGGTCCGCGGCATCCGCGGCATGGGTTGCCGCGTCGTGGACGTCTACACCCCGTATCCCGTCCATGGCCTCGATGAGGCGATGGGCCTGACTCCGTCTCGGCTTCCCGTCGTCTGCTTCGGTCTTGGAGCGTTGGGTGCGGTCTCGGCCTTTTTCTTCCAATCCTGGGTCGCGACGATCGATTGGCCGCTGCATATCGGCGGCAAGCCCTTGTTCGCTTGGCCGTCTTTCATTCCCATCACTTTCGAACTCATGGTTCTGTTCGCGGGGGTGGGGACCGTCGGAGCGCTGTTGGTCTCTCGGGGTCTTCTGCCCTGGAAGACGCCGCTCCTGCCGCTTCCGGGAGCCACGGACGATCGCTTCGTGGTCGCCGTGGATCGCGAGGACGCCCTCTTCGACGCGGAGGCCATCACGGAGCTGTGTCGGGGATGCGGGGTCCTCGAGATCGACGCTCGTGCCGAGGCCGCGTCATGACCTCCTGCCGCCTGAACATGGTCTTGGCCCTGGCGCTCGCGGTCGTGTGGACGGCGACCTTCGCCCTGCGCCAGGATGTGACGCGCCGCAACCGCGTGTTCATGCCGGACATGGCTTATTCCCTGACTCATGAGGCGCAAAGGGAGAGCCCTCACTTCCCGGATGGAGTCGAGCGCCTTCCTCCGCAGGGAAGCGTCGCGCGGGGCTTGCCGCCGCTGCCCTACGGCGCGACCGTCGCCGATGCGGAGCGCGCCGGCCGCCGACTTCACAACCCGCTCGCGGAGAGCTCGTCGACGCTGAAGCGCGGGGCGGCCGTCTTCGCGACCTACTGCGTCGTCTGTCATGGCGCGAGCGGGCTTGGTGACGGCCCCGTCGCAAAATCGGGGTTTCCGGCGCCGCCCTCACTGCTGGGCGACGCGTCTCGGCGTCTGTCTGATGGAAGAATATTCCATATCATCACCTATGGCCAAAAGATCATGCCCGGCTACGCCGCGCAGATCTCGAGAGAGGACCGCTGGAAGGCCGTTCTCCATGTCCGCCGGCTCCAGAGAAAATGACATGAAATCCACGCTGCTCAAGGTCGTCGGGCTCGGCGCGATCTCGGCCGCGGCCGGCTTTCTCGTCATGCCGGAGCGGTTCTGGGCGAACGCCCTTCTCGCCGGTCTCTTCACTCTCACGGTGAGCCTGGGAGCGGCGCTCTTCCTCGCCATACAATACGTCTCCGACGCATCGTGGAGCCGCGGATTGCGGCGGATCTGCGAGTGCCTGGCCGCGAGCGTCGTCGTGGGCGAGGTTCTCGTTTTTCTTGCCGTGGCTTTTGGCGCGCGCTCTCTCTACGGATGGATTCACGCCCATGGACACTTGCCCCATGCCCAGGAACTGTGGCTGTTTCGGCCATTCCAGTTTTCCCGTCTCTTTGTTTACTTCGGCGTCTGGTCGGCGATGATTTTCGCTCTGCTCAAGCGCCCGTCGCGGGGCTTGGCCGCGGCGTTCCTAGCCGTTTTCGCCGTCACATTCACTTTGGCGGGGATGGATTGGGTCATGGCGCTGGAGCCTCATTGGTTTAGCACGATGTTCGGCCTCTACCTGTTCGCTGGGACATTCCAATGCGCGCTGGCGGTCATCATCGTCATGGCCGTCCTGCTGCGCGAGACGGACGCGATGCGGCGCGTCGTCAATGCAGACCTGTATCACGACCTTGGAAAACTTCTTTTTGGATTCAGTTCCTTCTGGGCCTATATCTGGTTCTGTCAATTCCTCCTCATCTGGTACTCGAACCTCCCCGAGGAGGCGGGGTTCCACCTCCTGCGCCTGAGCGGCGGTTGGGGCGCTCTCAGCGCGTTGACCGTCGTCTTGAACTGGGCGGTCCCCTTCTTCGTCCTGATGACGCGCTCCGCCAAAAGGAATTCGAGAGTCATCTTCCGGGTGGGCCTGGGCGTCATCCTCGGACACTGGCTTGATCTTTACGTCCTCGTGATGCCGAGGTTCCTCCCGCACGGGCCTTCCCTTGCGGGTTGGGAGGCCGGCCTCATGGCCGGCGTCATCGCGGCTTTCGGCTGGACGCTCGCCTGCCTCTGGAGCCGAACTGCGCTTCAGGAATCAGGAATGATGCCGAGCAGGCTGCGGACTTCCGCGACAAGGCCGCCGGGGTCGATGGGTTTTTGAACGTAACGGATGTTGGTGTGGCCGGCGGCGACTTTTTCGGCCTCCTCTCGGGATAGCGAAGTCGAGATGATCAGCGGAATTTGGCTGGTGTGGCTGATGGTCTTCAGCCGCTGAATCAACATGCCGCCTCCGCCGGCCGGCATCTGGATATCCACGATGATCAGGTCCGGCTTCATCTGCTGGGTCATCATCATGCCTTGCATGGTATCGAATGCGCAAAAAACCTGGAACCCGGCCTCGACTAGGATCATCCGCAGTTGTTCCTGAATGGTGCGGCTGTCATCCACGATCAAGACCTTTTTATTAGGGGGAGTCATCGTTCGTATGATATCCTAAAATACAAGGTTTCTTCCAGATTATTGACGAACCATGCGCGCGAAAGCGCCTCAACCTCGATGCGATGGCGGGCGTTGTCGACGTGGCCAAAAGGCCTGACATATATGTGGGTCTTTTGGTTCCTTTTCTCTTGACTCTCCAAACCGCTTGTGCTGAAATCCCTGAGACGCAAGGCGTTGCCTGGGAGGGTCATTCAATGAAACGTCTCCTGACGGTGTGCGCCGCGGCCCTGGCCGCGGCGCGTCTGGCGGCTCCGGCGGCCGCGCAGGTGAACGGGAAGGTCATCTACGGCAGGGACGATCGCATCGACGTTTATCAGACCGACAGCGCGAAGCTCAAGTCGCTGGCCGACTCGACGGTCGCGCTGTTCTACTCCGGCGACGTGGAGGTGCAGGGAGGCAAAGCCCAGCTTGCGACGCGGGTCTACGGCGACAGCATGAGGCTGTGCAATCAAGAACCCTTCTTCGATCAGCCGACGGGAGCGTTCTGCTCCGGCGCGCTCGTGGCGCCGGACGTGATCATGACGGCCGGCCACTGCGTGACCTCTATCGACGCGTGCAAGGACATCAAGTTCGTGTTCGGCTTCGCCATTAATAAGAAGGGCCAGGACGCGACCAATGTCTCGGCCGACGATGCCTATGGTTGCAAGGAGCTCATCGGCCGCGAGCAGGTCAATAACGGCGCCGATTGGGCGCTCGTGCGCCTGAACCGTCGAGTCGCGGGCCACAAGCCGCTCAAGCTCAACCTTGCCGGCAAGATCGACAAGGATGCTCCGATCTTCGTGATCGGCCACCCGTCCGGCCTGCCGACTAAGATCGCGGGCGGCGCGTATGTGCGCGCCTCGTCGAACCCCGGCTTCTTCGTCGCCAACCTCGACACCTACGGCGGCAACTCGGGCTCGGCCGTGTTTAACGCGGAGACGAACTTGGTCGAGGGTATTCTTGTGCGCGGTGATCAGGATTTCACGTTAGACCCGATCGGCCAGTGTCAGTTTTCGAGGCGCTGCGCCGACGACGCCTGCCGCGGCGAGGATGTGACCAAGATCGCCAACGTCTCGGACAAGATCCCGGTCGCGGAGCACAAAACGCGCGCGGCCGAGATTGACCGGGTCACGGCGACCCTGGCCGCGCTCGGAGTCGAGACCCGCCCCTGACCTAGGTGCTCCGGCCCCGGCGTCGCCTCTCGGGCGCGTGGCGCCGCTTCGATTCGCGCAGGTCTTCCCTCGTGTTATGCGCCAGAATGATGGCAGCCAGGCGTATGTCCACGCCCGGTTCTGCCGGGACGATGCTCCACGCAGCCGCCATCCACCGCTCGCGGTTGTAAAGGGCAGCCGGCGCGCCTTGCGGTGAACGCAGGATGAAGCTTGAATCGACGAAAGAGATCTCCCCCGTGTCGCCCACGACTTTTCCCGCCGCGTCGCGGACCTGGAAGGCGCGCTGCCCGCGTTTCCCGACCGAGCTGCGGAATAGCTGGCCGATGACGGCGCCGGCGCCGTCCTTGACCATTGCCGTCGTTTCTCCCCTGTTCTTGAAGTCGCCCAGACCCTCCGACGCGACGATGACGCGGCCGCGGGAGTCGGTGAAGACGAACCCGTCGGACGCGGATCGGATCACGCCGACGGGTGCGCCGGCCGCCGTCACGTCGAGCACCAAGTCCAAGGTCCATAAACGTTCCCTGACCAGAAGAGGCACGTCCGATTCGGGAAGCGGGACTGCCTGGGGCGGTTCCGGGGGTTGCATTTCGGCGAGACTTTGTCTGAATTCCGCCAAGCTGGGAAGCTCCTCAGCGCGTAAACCCGCGATCCAGACGCACTGGATCAGCAAGGACCAAGCCAGGACGCGGCGCCTCCTTTCCCTTCGGGCCGTATTTGTTCGTCCAGTGGTCATACTCGTCCTCCAATCTTGCGCCCCGCGCGAGCGGCCGCCGGGCCCGAGTCTATTATGGCGGACCTGCGGCTGTTCGGCATGAGGCGAGCGGGCGCGCCACGGCGGGCTTTGGCTCCAGAAACGACATTTTGCATTCTCATCGTCTTTATGAACGTAAGAATCCGCCATTAAGGCTTCCCGAAGAAATCAGGTTGCGCTCTTGCGGTGGAGCGCGCAGCCCGGCAGCCACCGTCCTTCGCCGCGGAGGTAGCGCTCCTTCTTCCAGACGGGGAGGCGGCGTTTGATCTCCTCGAGGACGAAGCGGCATGCCTCGAAGGATTCGGCGCGGTGGCCGGAGCCGACGGCGATGGCTAAGCTCGCGTGACCGACGCTCAGGAGGCCGATGCGGTGCTCGGCGGCGACTTTGACGGGCCAGCGCTTCTCCGCTTCGGCGGCGATGCGCGCCAGCTCCTTCTCGGCCAGGGGCGCGAAGCAGTCGTAACTGACCGCCTTGACTCGCCGCCCGGCGTGGACGGCGCGCACGGTCCCGACGAAGGAGGCCGCGGCTCCATGGCGGGCGGAAGAAACCGCGCGCGAGAGAGCCGCGGGATTTAGGCGCGACGAAGTGATGCGGGTCAGCCGCCGCATACGGGGGGAAGGACCGCCAAGCGGCCTTTCGACGGCACTTGCTCGCGGGCGGAGAGGACGTTCTCGCCGTCGGCCAGGACGCAACCGTGGAGCAAGGATGCGTTCGGGCCGAGAGCCGATCCGACCGCGTCCAGGACCTGTCTGGCCGTGGCGTTCTCGGGAAGAATGACGGAGAGGACGGCGCCCTGGCCCGCGTCGCGCAGCCTTCCGTACAGTTCGATCCGGCGTCTCATGGAGATGTCAGTGATCTCCGCCGCGCGCGATGTGCACCGCGTGGGGGGCGAGTTCGCCTAGGACCGCCAGGCCGTCGCGCACCCCGCCGGGACTGCCGGGCAGGCAGACGACCAGGCAGCGCCCGAGCAGGCCCGCCGTCGAGCGCGACAGGGCGGCATGGGCCAGGCGCCGGCCCCCATAGGCGCGCAGGGCCTCGCCGATGCCTGGGATAAGGCGGTCGCAGGCCGCTTCCACCGCTTCCGGCGTGCCGTCGCGGGGGGAGAGTCCCGTGCCGCCGGTGAGGGCCACGAGAACGCGGCCTTTGGCCGAGCGGCGGATCTCGGACTCCACCTGGCGCGGTTCATCGGGTAATATGACTTTCCGGTCTACCGTGAAGCCTAGCTCTTTGAGGCCCGAGGCAAGAACGGGGCCGGAACGATCCGCCCGCCGGCCGCGGCTGGAACGATCGCTGACGGTGATCACGCAAGCTCGGCCCAACTTCGAGACTTTAACGGGGCGCGCGGCTTTCAGCGGCGAAGAGAGGGGATGGCGCCAGAAGCCCTTCTTGCCGCCTTCCTTATATTCCAGTCGGATTCCGGAGATCTCGAGCGCGGGATCCACCTGCTTGGTCAGGTCGTAGACCGCCAGGAGGGCCGCCGTCACCCCGGCCAGGGCCTCCATCTCGACGCCCGTCTTGGCGCAGGCCGAGGCCTCGCAGAGCGCCCGCACTCCGGGCAGGGACTCGTCGCATTCGAAGGAGACGCAGACCGCGTCGAGCGGCAGGGGGTGGCAGAGGGGGATCGTGTCCGAGGCGCGCTTGGCCGCCATGATCCCGGCCGCCTCTCCGAGCTTCAGGGCGTCGCCCTTGGGGAGCTTGCCGTCCCGCACCAGGCGCAAGGCGGGCAGTCCCATCTTGAGCGCGCCCACGGCCTGGGCTCGACGCGCGGTGGGAGACTTTCCTCCGACGTCGATCATGCGCAGGCGGGGGGAGATGGGCATGCACGTTAAGTTTATCATACCCGCGGGGGCGGGCTCAGCCGCGGTCAGCGGAAAAAGTCGCGCACCATCCGGATGAGACCCTCGGTGGCCTTCTCGGGGATCTCCTCGCCTTCCCAGTTGATGGAGAAGTGGGCATTGCGTTGGGTCGGCTTGACGTAGGCCTCGTACATCGGCAGGACCGTCGTCAGGATCTGGTGCTTGGCGCCGTCCACGTTCCGGGCGCGCTCCGTGATGTCGCGCGAGATGCGGCGCAGGGCCGCGGTGGCGATTCCCGTCGATACGAAGATCTTGTAGTCGTAGAGGGCGAGGAGCTCGGGAGGGTAGAGCGCGTAGAGGCCCTCCACGATGATGATTTGGGTGGGCTCAAGCAGATGGGGCTCAGCCTTGCGCGTGTGGGCCCTGAAGTCGTAGACCGGCTGGTGGATCGGCTGGCCCTCGCGCAAGCGCTTCAGTTGTTCGAGCGCCAGGTCGAAGTCGATTGCGTGCGGATGGTCGAAGTTGTAGGCCTTGCGCTCCTCAAGGCTCAGGTGCCCCAGGGGCCGGTAGTAGTTGTCGAGCGAAAACATCTGCCCGGAGATGCCGGCCATCCGGCTCTGCTCGAGGACCGCGCGCGCAAAGGTCGTCTTGCCCGAGCCGGAGCCGCCGGCGACGCCCATGATGAACTTCCGTTTCGAGCTCATGGGCGCCTCAGCAGCCGATGGCGCGGGAGATGACCAGGCGCTGTATCTCCGAGGTGCCCTCGCCGATCTGCAGCAGGCGCTGGTCGCGGTAGAAGCGCTCCACGTCGAATTCCTTCATCAGGCCGTAGCCGCCATGGATTTGCACAGCCTCGTTGGCCACCCACTGAGCCACTTCGGAGCAGTAGAGCTTGGCCATCGCCGATTCCGTGCCGAAGGGTTTTCCCGTGTCGCGCATCCAGCAGGCCTTGTAGAGGAACGTGCGGGCGTGGTCGATCTTCATGGCCATGTCGGCCAGCTTGAAGGCGATGGCCTGGAAGCGGCAGAGGGGCTTGCCGAACTGCTGGCGCTGCCGGGCGTAGGAGAGGGCGGCTTCATAGGCCCCCTGGGCGCAGCCCAGGCCCATGGCGGCGATGGATAGGCGGCCGCTGTCGAGGGTCTTGAGCATCTGTTTGGAGCCGGCGCCGCGCTTGCCCAGGATGGAGGAGGCGGGCAGCCGAACGTCCGTGAAGTAGAGCTCCGCGGTATTGGAAGCGCGCCACATCATCTTTTTGTGCATGGTCTTCGCGGTGAAGCCCGGAGCGCCTTTCTCCATGATGAAGCAGGTGAACTCGGGCGCGTCGGGCGTGCCGCCGCTGACGGCCTGGACAATGATGCCGTCGGTGATCGGCGTCGAACCGTTGGTGATGAAAATCTTGGCGCCGTTGAGGGTCCACGACCCGTCGGGGTTCTCGACCGCCTTGGTCTTGGAGCCGCGCGAGTCTGAGCCGGCGCCGGGCTCGGTCAGGCCGAAGGCGAACAGTCCTTCTCCCGACGCGAGCCGGGGGAGATATTTCCTCTTTTGCTCGTCGCTCCCGAAATAGAGGAGCGGGGCCACGCCGAGCGACACTCCGGCCGCGACCGTGGCGGCGTGCGAGCCGTCCACGCGGGCCAGTTCCTCGACGGCGATGACATACGAGAGATAGTCCAGGCCCTGGCCGCCGTACGCCTCGGGCACGATGAGACCGAAGACGCCCAGCTTGCCCATCTCCTTGGTGAGAGCGAGGGAAAATTCCTCATCCTCGTCGAGTGCATGGGCCTTGGGCTTGATCTTGGTTTCCGCGAACTTGCGCACCGTGTCGCGGATGGTTTTTTGCTCGTCGCTTAGGTCAAAATCCATGGTGTCCCTCCGGGCGCCTCATTGTAGCGTAAAACGGACTCGCCGCCGGCATTCTGGTAGAATAACGCGCATGATCCACGCTCCGCATGGCGCCCATGGCGCGCATGCGCACGAGAAGCCGCATCACCCGCACTGGCCGCTGGCGGTGATGATCTTCATGTTCGTCTTCGCTCTGGGTATGAGCTCGGTCCACGAGCCTTTCACCTGGATTTCCCTGCGCACCGGCGCGAAGATCCTGGCCGACGGGACCCTGCCGCGCACCGAGACCTTCTCCTTCGGCGCGGCGGGCGCGGCGTGGTCGACTCACTCGTGGCTGGCGGACGTCCTGTTCGCCAAACTCGACGCTGTCGGCGGGCCGGGGTTGCTTTCGGCGGTCAAGAGCGTCACGCTGGCCGGCGCCTTCGCTCTCCTGCTGCCCATCAATCACGGCAACCCACTGGTGGCGGCGACCCTGTTGTGCCTGGGCGCCTGCGCCGGCTGGGCGGGCTTCACCGAGACGCCGGCCTGCTTCGACTTCCTCTTCTTCTCTCTGTTCGTGCGCCTCCTGCGCCCGCGTCACCGTTTCCAGTGGACCTCCGCCGCCGCCGCGGCGATCCTGACCGCCCTCTGGGGCAACCTTCACGGCGCGGCCGCGCCCCTGGCGCTGTGGATGGTGGGGCTCAAGGTTTTCAAGGCCTCCCTGCGCACGGCCACGCGCGAGCGCCTGGGCTACTGGGCCATGATGGTCGCCTGCGCGCTTCTGATCTCTTGGAACCCGCACGGCTGGGGCGTGTTCGCCCACGCCTTCTCCGACTCCGGAGGCGCGCTCGATGCGTGGCGCACGCCGCTGCTATCCCTCTACGGCGTGCTGGCCGCCGCGGGACTGGCGTCCTGCTTTTTCACCCTGCAGCAGGAGTTTGTGACGACATTGGCTTGCGCCAATGTCCTTGCGTTGTCTCTGATCCTTCCCGGCATGAGGCCCCTAGCCGCGCTGGCGGCCTGCCCGCTCATCGCCCTGGCCCTGGGCCACTTCCTTCGGCCCCGCCAGGACACCTGGCCGCGCGTGGCCCGCTGGGTCCTGCTGGCCGCGTCTCTCCTCTTTGTCTTTCGTCAGGCCGTGACTCGGCCCCTGTCGCGCATTCGTGGTTACGGCACGCCGTCGCTGGTGGGCGCGGTGAACTTCCTGTCCGTCAACGGCGTGCGCGGGCGCATGTTCAACGAGATCGAAACCGGCGCCGAACTGGTGGGTCGGGTCGAACGGCCGGTCTTCGTGGACGGCCGGCCGGGTCTGTACAACGCCACTTTCCGCCGCGAGGCCGAGGAGTGGCCGCGTCTGTTTAAGGCCCTGGACTCGGTCTATCAGTTCGACTACGCGGTCCTGCGCAACCGGCGGGCCGCGGCCCCGGCGCGCGTGCTCGACGAGGACGCGCAGTGGCGGCTGGCCTACGCTGACGATCGCGCGCTGGTCTACCTTAAGATGACGGGGGCCAACGCACTCCTCTTCGCCCAGACCCCGCCGCGCCTGCTGTCCCCCAACCGCCTATGGCCCGACGCCCTCGATGCGGCCTTGGCTCGGCCGCGCGACGCGGCCAAGGTGCTGGCGGAGTTGGACGCCTGGGCCCTGCAGGCCCCGGACTGCGTGCAGGCCTTGCTCTGGAAGGCTTACGCTCTGGACCGGCTCAAGATGACGGATAAGTCCGGCCGTCTTCTGGAATTGGCGCGCGAGCGCCCGGCCCTATCCTGGGATCCGGAGCTCAAGGCGGCCTACGCTTTCGTCCAGGAGGCCCGCGGACGCGCCGCGGCGGCCAAGCCTTTCTATCGCGACGCCGCGCGTACGGCCCATCGCCTGGGCGACGGGGTTCTGGAGGCCGAACTGATCGCGCGCCTGCGCCGCCTGGAGCTGTCGGTGGGCGGGCCTCGCTAGCTCATGGACAAAGCGTTCCTCTCCTGTTATACTCGGGTTCCGTGAGGAAGACGCATACTCTGGCCGTTCTTGTCGTGCTCGCCGCAGCCTTTTCGGCGGCTTGCAGCCCTCCCAAATACGCGCAGACCAAGTCCGTGTTCGGTGATTTTACCGTCTCCGCGCCATGGGGTTGGAGCGTCATGACGGATGGCGAGGGCGACGCCTTCTCCCAGGTTTCATTCATCGGCGCCTTCGACCGCGACTTCTTCCTGGGCGCGCCCAGCTTGAGCGTGCGCTGGTACAAGCGCTACCGGCCGCATCGACTGCGCGACGGGCGCCTTGAGATGTACGCCGACGTGGATGATTTCTTCAACCAGATCCTGAAGCAGGTCTACGGCGAGAAGGACTGTATCCTCTACGGCCCGGGCCGGCGCGCGGACGGCGGACGCGTCATCATCGCCCGCCCCGAGGAACTGACCCTCAAGGGTTCGGGCCTGAAGGCCAAGTATTTCATCGTCCTCTCCCCGACTCCGGCCCCCGATTCGAACCGCTGGGGTCTGGAGCAGAATCGCGAGGGGAAGTCCATCAACATGCGCATGCACGGGTACGCTCTGATCCCCATGGAGGGCGGCTTCTACGTCCTCTGCTATCCGGCCACGCGGCGCGGCTACGACAAGTACGAGGACCGCTTTCGCGCCCTCATCGGGACTTTCCGGCCCCTCACCGCGGGACCCAATGGCCCCAAGGTGCGATTAGCCGTCCCGGCTTCCTGATCCCCCCTCCATATTCACGGGGTTTTGACGGATGAACCACAAAGGCACCAAGGCACTAAAGTTGTAATATGCTTGGGCAACTCAGAATCTCAGGGGACAATCATGGCCACAACCACTACTGATGCTGCGGGCTCCGATCCAATAGAAAACTGGCTGGCGAGCGGAGCGGGTACTGAAAAAGTACGAATAACGAGTGGTGGCAACGTCGGCATCGGGACGACGAGCCCTGGCGGGAAACTCCATGTCAAGACAGGGGCATCAGGAGCCACAGCCCATGTCAATGCCGATGAAATTGTCGCCGAGAGCGATGGGAATGCCGGCATAAGCATCCTGGCCCCAAATAATGCGACCGGAGCTATATTCTTCGGTGATCCCGAAGATGCGACAGCTGGACAAATTTCCTACGCGCACTCAACGAACAATATGGATTTCAAAACGCAAGCAGGAACCCGGTTTACCATTTTGGGTAATGGGGATATTTATGTTGTTAATAACATGGGCATCGGGACGACGAGCCCAGGCGCTTTACTGGATGTGCGCGGCAATGTAATTATTAATGAAGATGGCGCTGACAAAGACGTTAGAATCGAGGGCGATACAGACGCCAATCTTCTTTTTACAGATGCGAGTGCGGACAAGGTGGGGGTTGGGACGAATGCGCCTGCTGCTAAGCTCCATGTAAAGTGTGACGGGTCCTCCGTCGATCAGTTGCGCTTAGAGAGTTCACAGTCCGGCGGGAAAAGTTGGGCTATGAGTTGCGGGATAGATTCAGCAGCCGGTGATTTAAGCATCCGAAACCAGACTGATGGTCTCACGGTTGCGGCATTCCATACTGATACTCTTGGTAATGGCATTCGAGCTTTCCGCGTCGGACTTCGGGACGGCAGCCAATCCAATCAGGAAGCGATCGGTATTGGGCAAATGATCACGTTGTTGGGGAGTGCAAGAGATGGCAACGCAATGTCTATGCGTGTTGATCATTCGTCGAAATTTGGCCAACTGGCAGTCTTGTTTCGCAATGAAGCCGATTCCGGCAGCTTTACGGCCGGATATCTGACGATCCGAAAGATCGCGAGCGCTAATAAAGGGACGCTCGCGCTTGCAACCCATGACGGATCAAGTTCGAATGAAGTGATTTTCTTGGATGAAAATAAAAACGTCAAAATAAACGCGGGAGATCCCGCCAATGGGGTAGGAGTCATGGCCATTAATAACGCCACAACTACTCCTATCTCGAATCCCTCCAGTGGTGGGATTTTATATGTGAGCGGCGGCGCACTTATGTATCGAAGTGCTGGTGGGAATGTCACCACGCTTGCTGCCAATACTTAAGCGCAAAATGCAATCCATCGATCCAGGAGGATGGTATGAAAAACAAACATAAAAAATTAACCCTCTTTTTCTCTATTTGGCTTTTTGCTAACAATTCTTTGCCTGTTGTGGCTCAGGGAAATAGCGAGTCGGCCAATTGGCATCTGTCTCTAGATTTTGACTATCTAGCAGTCGGTAATGGCAATTCCGGATTAAGACCAATCGCTGATTCAATATGCACCCATCCCAACTACATAGGCTCTTGCACAGACAGTACGACCACTGCCTCTAGTGCCTCCGGGTTTCGCGCCTCGGCTTTTCATAAATATGCTGAGATGGAGATGGGTCCCAGCGTCGGCGTTCTTAATGGCGGTCCGGGTGCAGGGAATATAACGCTTTTGGGGCCCAATGGTGCTACGTTGAATTACGGGACAAGCGCAAACACCGTGCGTTTTCTAGGTGAAGTTCATAAAACGTGGGGATTCGCAGAAAACTTTAGTGTCCGAATAGGCGCCGGATTAGGACTAGCCACTGTCAATCGGGTCAATAGCTGTTACAATGGCGGCACATTGAATTTCGGATGCACGAAAACAGGAGTTCCTAACTATTCCAACATGGGATGGCTTACATGGGAACTATCGCCTGCCTTGGTTTACAGAAACATGAGCCTTGGAGTGCGTTATGTTGGTTTCGGACGTGGCGGGCAAATTCCTTGGAATACACCAGGGGCTTTCTTAGGTGTCGATTTCTAACCCGCTTCGCACATGCGATGAGGAGAATAATATATGATCGCTCAAATGAATGGGAAAATTAAAAACGCCGGGCCAGAAAAATTATCACAATCAGACGATGTCGTGTCTCTCAAAGCGGCACAGAGTCAGCCGCTCTCTCTCCCCTTTGTCACTCTTTGGCAGGATGAAGCCGGCGTAATCCAGATTAAGCTTGGCAATAACATTACGCCTGTTAACGCAATTGCACTGCTTGAGTTGGGAAACTTACGTTACAAAGTCATGCTGCTACCCTCCGTCTCGCCACGCCCTGCTCAAGCACCAGAAGGCTCTATTCCCTAAAATGCTGAATTCCGAAGCGCCGACCGTTCCAGCGAATCAGGAAGCTTTTATTCGTTTCCAAAGAGGCCCATGGAAAAACCGCTTAAAATATCATGTCTCACGGTTTGTGCGTTAGTTGTAATTTTACCCGTTTTTGCCAGGGCGGCAACCGAATCGCAAATAAGCGTTTCAGTGGATGGAATCTATTGGCGGCCGACGGGCCTTGATTCCCCTGTTATCCAACCAGCCAACACTTCGACTGGCACGGGGCTGGGGACCGGGGCAGCGCAAGGAATCGCTTACAACTTCACTCCTGGGTATCGGCTAACTGTTCAGTGGCAAAGATTCCGTGCCAGCGTATGCGGGAAATCCGCACGTACGGTTTGAAAGGGAGGATCAGAAAACCGGAGCCTGACGGAATGGTTGCCCGCGTCTGAACTTTATCGATGCCCACCGTCGCCGTCCCTCGCAGCCACCGCCTAAAGACCCGCGACCTCCGCTTTACGGTCCGCATGCGCGCCAAGCCCGACGCCGTGTATCGCGCCCTGACCTCGGCCCGGGAACTGACCCGCTGGTGGCTGCTGGGCGCCGAGACGGACGCGCGTAACGCGGGCCGGGTGCGCATGGTCTGGCCCCGCGTGCACGACAGCGACGGAGGCAGCAAGGGCGGCTTCGGCGAGCGCGCGGGGATCTTCGTGGACCTTGAGCCCGGGCGCAAGGTGGCCTGGATGTGGAAACCGGCGCGCGGCGAGAAGAATGTCCCTCCGCTGACCAGCGTCTTCATCGACCCGCGCCCCGCCGGCTGCGAGGTGACGCTGCTTCACGCGGGATTCCCGTCGGCCGCGTCCTGCGACGCCGTCTTCCAAGGCTACGCTTGCGCCTGGGAAGACGGGCTGGCCAAACTCAAACTATATCTGGAGACCGGCAAGACCTGCAAGATGGACGTCACCGACCTCGAGTCCGTTCGCTTCCTGACGAAGCCGCGCCGATGAACGCCGCCGTCCTGTTGCTGGCGGTCGTGGCCGGCGCGGCCATCTCGGGAATCGTCTTCTATCTGATGTTCTTCTCCGCGCGCAAGAACGAGGACGCCTCCCGCCTCCAGGCGCGCGAGGACTTTCGGCAGTTGCTGGAGCTGGCCGAGCAGAAGTTCGAGACGGAGCGCGTCCGGCAGAGGAGCGAGCTCGACGAGAAGAAAGCCTCCGTGGAAAACGTCGTCGCCAACCTCGCCGAACGGCTCAAGTCGTATGAGGAAATGATCCATCAATTCGAGGCGGATCGCTCCGTCAAGTACGGTTCCCTTGAGAAGGGCCTCAAAGACGCGTCCGAACAGACGGCCAAGCTCGCCACCACCACCGAGGGCCTTCGTTGCCTCCTGGACAACTCCCGCGCCCGCGGCCAGTGGGGCGAGCGCATGGCCGACGACATCCTGCGCGCCAGCGGGCTTCAGGAAGGCGTGCAGTACCTAAAGAACCGCGTCCAGGACACCGCCGCCACGCGGCCGGATTTCACCTTCCTCCTGCCCGACCGCAAGAAGCTGAACATGGACGTGAAATTCCCGCTCGACAACTGGCTGAGGTTGTCCCATGCCGCGACCGACGAGGAGCGCAGCCGCTTCAAGAAGGACTTCGAGCGCGACGTGAAGGGCCGCATCAAGGAGATTCAGAAGCGGGATTATATCAGCCCGGAAGAGGGGACGCTGGACTACGTCATGCTCTTCATACCCAACGAGCAGGTCTATAGCTATATCCAGGAGGCCTTCCCGGGACTGGTGGACGAGGCCCTATCCCAGAAGGTCGTGCTCTGCTCGCCCTTCACTCTCTACGCCGTGCTGGGCGTGGTGCGTCAGGCCTTCGATCACTTTCACTTTACGCAGGCCACCCAGGAAGTCCTGAAACTCATCACGCAGTTCGCGGCGACCTACGACACCTTCAAAGAGCGTTTCCTTAAGCTGGGCGAGCAGGTGGGAAAGCTGCGAGAGATCTACGACGACATCGAGCAGAAGTCCTTCAAACGCCTGGACGCCTCTGTTTCGAAAATCGAGCGCGTGCGCAAGGGCGAGGAGAAGCCCGAGGCCGCGTCCCTGCCCGTCGATCTCGGCTGAGAGGAAGGCGTCAGAAAAGGGTGTAGACGAACGGCGTGACCGCCGAGGACTGGGCGAAGATCAGCAGCAGCCCGAAGATCAGCAGCACGATCAGGATGGGGGCCAGCCAGTACGCCTTCCTCTCGCGCACGTAGCGCCAGACCTCACGGAGCGTTTCGAATCGGGGCATCGTTCCTCACTGTCCAACCTGGGGATACTATCAAAAAGAACGTCGCGACGACTTGACCGGGTCGCGCGGCGACCTGACTTTCCAGTAACTGTCGTTGTCTCGAAGGCCCGTCTCGAGGAAGCGGGCGCCCAACAGCCTCGCGGCCGCTGCGTAGGGGGTCAGGACCACGTAGTACAGGACGGCGCAAACGATCCACGTATTGACGCGGGCCAACAGGCGTGCGACCGGCATCCAGAGCGCGTAGGCAGGGCGAAAGAACCGAGGCCGAGCCGTGGCCGCGGCCAGAGCGGCCAGAGCGAGCGCGGCCAGCGCGGGCGCCGGACCGCCGCGGACAAGGGCACGCCAAGCCGCGAGCAGCAGCAGGCCGCCCAGGCCTATGCCGAATCCCCGCCAGGCGCGCAGTTCGTCGGCGCGACGATCCTCGGGCCTCAGTCGAGTTCGAAGGTTTTCATCCATGACGCGTCCTCGCGCGGCGGCTGCTGCTCGGTCTTATCGAGGAGGAACGGTCCCAGGGCCAGGTAGTCCATGTTTGTGCGCATAAAGCAAGCGTAGGCCTCCTCCGGGCGGCAGACGATCGGCTCGCCGCGCACGTTGAAGGATGTATTGACGAGCGCGGCGCAGCCGGTCCGGGATTCGAAGGCCTTGAGCAGTTCATAGAGAGAAGGGCTATTCTCTCTTCGAACGGTCTGAACGCGGGCCGAAAAGTCCACGTGCGTGACCGCCGGGATGTCCGAGCGGGGAAGGTTCAATCGTTCCAGGCCGAAGAGCCTAGCCTGCTCCGGGCTCTCGGGCAGTCGCCGGCTCTCCTTGACCGGCGCGGTCAGCAGCATGTAGGGGCTCTCCTCGTCCAGGTCGAAGTAGTCACCGGCGCGTTCGGCGAGCACGGCCGGAGCGAAGGGACGGAAGGATTCGCGGAACTTTATCTTAAGGTTCATCGTTGCCTGCATGCGGACGTCGCGCGGGTCGCCCAGGATGCTGCGCGCGCCCAGCGCGCGGGGGCCGTATTCCATGCGATCCTGGAACCAGCCGACGATCTTGCCTTGCGCGAGGAGCTCCGCGACCAGGCGCGGCAGTTCGTCCGGTGCGAGGCGGCGGCCGGGCGCCTGGACGCGAGCCAGGAAGGCGGCGATCTCGTCCTCGCCGAAGGCCGGGCCCAGCAGGGAGCCGCGCTGGGAGTCATGTACGCCGTCCGCCGAACGACCGCGGCCCAGGACGGCGTGCCAGGCGAAGAGCGCGGCTCCGAGGGCGCCCCCGGCGTCTCCGGCCGCAGGCTGGATCCAGATCCGGTCGAAGACTCTCTCGCGCAGGATGCGGCCGTTGCCGACGCAGTTGAGCGCCACGCCGCCGGCCAAGCAGAGGCGGCGAGAGCCCGCGACCT
The DNA here is from genome assembly GCA_001799675.1 of Elusimicrobia bacterium GWA2_66_18. Lineage (GTDB taxonomy): Bacteria > Elusimicrobiota > Elusimicrobia > UBA1565 > UBA9628 > GWA2-66-18. Next base: position 56,418 of record MGTX01000031.1, on the reverse strand, counting down.
CGCGGGCGTGGCGGGCCATGCGCAGCATGATTTCCTCGCAGACCGACTGAATGGAGGCCGCCAGGTCCATATCGCGCGGGGTCAATGGTGATTCGGGCCGGCGCGGAGGGCCTGCGAAGAGATCATGGAAACGCTCGCTCGTCATCGTCAGCCCCGCGCAGTAGTTGAAATACCTCATATCGAGCCGGAAGGATCCATCGGGCCTGAGATCCATCAATTCGTCACGGATGAGCCCCGCGTACTTCGGCTCTCCGTAGGGCGCCAGCCCCATCACCTTGTACTCCCCGGAGTTCACCTTGAAGCCGATATAGGACGTGAACGCCGAGTACAGCAGGCCCGGCGAGTGCGGAAAGTCGAGAGTCCTCAGGAGGTCGAGGCGAGCCCCGTCGCCCCTGCCGATGCTGGCCGCGGCCCACTCGCCGACGCCGTCCATCGTCAGAATCGCGGCCTCCTGGAACGGCGATGGATAGAAGGCCGACGCGGCGTGCGATTCATGGTGTTCGGTGAAGAGGATCTCCCCCTGGTAGCCCAGAGCGTCGCGGATCAGGTCCTTCGTCCAGAGCTTGTCCTTCAGCCAAAGCGGCATCGCCATAGCGAAGGAGCTCAGACCCCGCGGCGCATAGGCGAGGTAGGTGTGTAGGATACGCTCGAACTTGAGCAGGGGCTTATCGTAGAAGACGACGAGGTCGATGTCCCCGGGGCCGATCCCGCTCTCTCTCAGGCAGTATTCGACGGCGCGGATCGGGAAGGACGCGTCGTGCCGTCTGCGGGTGAAGCGCTCCTCCTGGGCCGCGGCTGCGACGCGACCGTCGCGCACGAGGGCGGCGGCGCTGTCGTGGTAGAACGCGGACAGTCCCAGGATGTTCAAAACGTTTCTTGGATCGCGGAACGCGAACAGGCGGCAAGGACATGGCAACCCCCCGCCCGGCTGAACCGGGCGAGGGGTTCTTTTGAAGGCCCGCGGCAGCTCTCAGAGCTTGACGACGTTGGCGGCCTTTGGTCCCTTGTCGGTCTGAGTCAGATCGAACCGGACCGTCTGGTTCTCCGCGAGGGTGCGGAAACCGTTTCCCTGGATGACCGAGTGATGGACGAAGACGTCCGGGCTGGCATCATCAGGAGTGATGAATCCGTATCCCTTCTGGTCGTTGAACCATTTCACCTTGCCTTGCATTGTCATACCTCGATCTGTGACTTTTGCGGGCCCTTCGGCGGGCCCCCCCTCGACGACAGGGCTGTCTGGATTATATCACGAGACAATAGTCCGTCAAGTGTCATTTGTTAGCGTTAGACGGTTTTTCTGCGGGACTGGCGGCGGGCTTCGGCGGCGATCCAGCGATCCTTTTCGTCGCGCGACTCGAGCAGGAGGGGCGCCACGATGGTCGGGCGGCCGTTTGGGTCTACTGCCACCATCGTGACCAGGCAGGAGTTCGTGTGCTGGCGCACTCCCTTGACCAGATCCTCGGCGTAGACCTCGACTCCGATCTCCATGGAGGAGCGGCCTACATGATTGACCCGGGCTTCGGCGATGAGAAAGCTGCCCACCCGGATGGGGACCAGGAACTCGACGCGCTCCATGGCCACCGTGACCACCAGGCCGCCCGCATGGCGCATGGCGCATACGGTGGCCGCCTTGTCCACCATCTGCAGGACCCGTCCGCCGAAGACCGTGCCGTGCATGTTCGCGTCCGTGGGGAACATCAGATCGGCCACGTCGCTGATCGACTCGCGCACCGCCTTGGGCTGGCGGTTCATCTCCGACGACTTGCGCCGTTCAGCGGGCATAGAAACGGGGCCGGCGGTCGGCGAAGAGGTCGCAGTCCGGGTGGACCCGCTTGTCCTTGGCCGTCCAGGCGTCGATGGAGATTACGGCGGCCTGCTCCTGCTCGCGGCTCAGGCGGAAATAGAGCTCGCCGTTGGGCGCGACGACCTGGGACTGACCGATGAAGCGCAGACCCCGCTCGGCCCCTACGCGGTCGGCCGTGGCCGAGAAGACCCGATTCTCGAGGGAGCGGATCTTCATGCCTTCGGGAGCCCAGGGCAGGACCAGATTGGAGGGGTGGGCGATGATCTGGGCGCCCTTGAGGGCCAAAGTCCGGGCGCTCTCGGGGAAGAACCAGTCGAAACAGACCATCACGCCGATGGAGACCCCTTTGACCTTCTCGGTCCAGAATCCGGTGTCGCCGCCCGTGAAAAATCGTTTCTCACCGCCGAAAAGATGGGTTTTTCTGTAGATTCGAGACTTGCCGCCCTGAGCCAAGACCGCGGAGTTATACAGCTTCGTTCCCGCTTTCTCGGGGAACCCCGCCACGATGGCGCAGTCGTTCTTGGCCGCGTAGGCCTTCAGCAGGGCGACGAGGGGACCGTCGCTGGTTTCGGCGCACTTCCGGGCCTCGGCTTTGGTCTTAAAGTGATACCCGGAAGCGAAGAATTCCGGCAGGACCCACAGGTCGGCCTGGTGTTTATCCATCAGCGCGAAGCAGGCCTTGAGGTTGGCCGCGGTATCGAGATATTGGGGGCGGTTCTGGATGACGCCGAGTCTCAATGCCATCGGGCGCCGAGTCTACCAAAAAACGAAGGAGTCCGCCTTCCTGAGATGTGGGGCGGACTCCTGGCGTCTTGCCGCGGATAGGGGGCGTTACTTCCTGCACCGCGGTTCGCCGTCTTCCGGGATCCCGCCGCTCTCGCGCCGGGTAGGAGGAGGACTGCGACCTGTTCTGAGGATAGCCTGCACGCGGGGCCGCATTCAGGGTCGATGAGCCTATACCTCTGTAGGCCAAAAGTCCCAGGTCGGCTGGAGCGTCCTTTAATATAGAATCCGGCAATGAAGAAAGAAGCCCATTCCTGGTGGCGCATGCACCTGGAGGACGATCCCACCCGCCGTTCCCACTCGCAGGTCAAGGGGATCATCGACGGCCTGGAGCGCTTCCTGGCCCCCGAGCCGCGTTCGCGCTTGCTGGACCTGGGCTGCGGCTCCGGGCGGCTGACCTTGGAACTGGCCCGACGCGGCCATCGCGTGCTGGGCATCGACCCCGACGAGCGGGCCCTGACCGCGGCGCGCATCGCCGCCAAGGGCGAGAAGCTCAACGTCCATTTCATGAAGGCCGACATCCGCGCCATTCCCTACCGCGCCGATTTCGACGCCGTCGTCAGCCTCGACGGCGCCTTCGGCCAGTTGCCGGCCGATCGCGACGACCTGCGCTGCCTGGAGGCCGTCAAACGCTCGCTGAAGCCCGGAGGCAAGCTCCTCATCGAGGTCCTCAACAAGGAGTGGCTTATGCGTCACTTCGAGCCCAACATGTGGGAGCGCGCCGAGGAGGGCAAGGGCGCGGTCGTGCTGGACCGCATCGCCTTCGATTTTGAGAGGGGGCGCCTCGATAACCACCGCACCATCGTGCTGGCCGACGGGAGGCGCACCCCGTCCTTCGTCAGCGTGCGCGTCTACACCCTGACCGAACTCAAGGCCCACATCGAGAGGGCGGGCCTGCTCTACCGCCAGTGTTGGGGGGGCTTCGACGGTTCGGCTTACGGCATGGACAGCCGCCGCCTGGCGCTCCTGGCGGAGCGCGCGCGAGAGGATAAGAGCGTCCGGTCCGATCCGGATGCGGGCCTCATCAAGGCGCTCCGGATCAAAGGACGGAGGAGAGCATGAGGGGAAGGATGCTCTTGGCGGCCGCGCTTGCGTTGCTGTCCGCGACCGGCGCGCGGGGATCGCTCGCGCCGGAGGCCGTGACCTCGGTCCCCGCGGTCGGCCCGCCCGCGGCCGCCCGCATCGACTTCTCCAGCTTCACCCTTCGCAACGGGATGCGCGTGCTGGTCAGTCGCGACGCCTCGGTGCCCGTCGTCGCGGTCGCCATGATCGTGGGCGTCGGCGGACGCCACGAGGCGCGGGGACGCTCCGGCTTCGCCCACCTCTTCGAGCACATGATGTTCGAGGGCTCCGCGCACGTGCCCAAGGGAGGCTTCGACCGCTTCCTTGAGTCATTTGGCGGCGACAACAACGCCTCCACCCACGAGGACTTCACCTTCTACTACGAGGAGCTCCCCTCCAACGCCCTGGCCGTGGCCCTATGGCTGGACGCCGACCGCATCGGCGCGCTCCGCGTCACGCGCCAGGCGGTCAAGAACCAGATCGAGGTGGTGAAGGAAGAGAAGCGCATGCGCGTGGACAATCAGCCTTACGGCGCGGTCATGGGGGTGGAGATGGCCGCCCGCTCCTTCGAGAACTGGCAGAACGCCCATCCCGTCATCGGCTCCTTCGAGGACCTGGACGCGGCCTCCCTCAAGGACGTGAAGTCCTTTTTCGACGCCTATTACTCGCCCGACAACATCACCATGGCCGTCGTGGGCGACGCCGACCCCGCCGAGGTTCGTCGTCTGGTGACGGCCTACTTCACCCCCATCAAGTCCAAGCCCCGCCCCGCTCACTTGGACACGACGGAGCCGGATCCGAGGGGCGAGCGCGCCTTCACCGTCAAGGATGAGCACGCCAAGCTCCCGGCCCTGGGCGTGACCTGGAAGGGCGCGCCGGCGCGCGGCACGGTTTCGCACCGCGCCCTGGTCCTGCTCGGCAACGCCCTGTTCTCCGGAAAGAGTTCGCGGCTCTACCAGTCGCTGGTCAAGGAGAGTCGGACCGCGGTGTCCGTGGAGGGAGGCTTGGGCTTCCCGCTCGCGGATTGGGACGAGTACCAGGCCCCCGGCCTCTTCGGGGCCTTCATCGTGCACAAAAAAGACCAGCCCTTCGCCGCGGTCAAGGAGTTGATCGCGGCGCAGACGGCGCGCGTGGCGGCCGAGGGCCTGGCCCCCGAGGAGCTTGAACGGGTGAAGGTTAAGTTCCGTTCCGATTGGGTGCGTGCCGAGGAGACGCGTCTGGGCCGGGCCCGGCGCCTGCTCCAGAGCACCCTCCTGGACGGCGATCCCGAGGCCGCCAACCGGGAGCTCTCCCGCATCTTGGCCGTGACCAATGAGGACATCCGCCGCGCCGCCGCGGCGCATCTCAAAGCCGAGGCCGCGACCTGGTTCGAGGTCACGGCGGGAGGCGTAGAATGAACGCCCTGCTTCTTGTCTCCTTCTGTTTCGCGTCGGCCGCGCGCGCGGCGCAGACCATGGATATGTCCAAGGCTCCGATGGTCGGCCCGATGCGCGCGGTGAGGATCCCCGCGCGCGCGGAGTGGAAGCTGGCCAACGGCCTCCGGGTCGTTCTGGTCACGGACCGGCGCTCGCCGCTCGTGAGCGCTACTCTGTCCGTGCCGGGAGGTTCGGCGGCTCTGCCCGCCGAGGATGCGGGAATGGCCGACGCCCTGGCCGAGCTTCTGAGCGACGGGACGGCCACGAAGACGTCGAAGCAGATCGCCGACGCGGCGGAGCTCTTCGGCGGCTCCATCTCGGCGGACGCCGCCCCCGACTCCTTCCTGGTCCACGCCTCGGCCCTCTCCGACAAGGCCGACGCGATGTTATCCCTGCTATCCGAGGTCATCCGCGCGCCTTCCTTCCCGGAGGCGGAGGTGTCCCTGCGTCGCGCTAACATGAAGGAGGAACTGGCGGCCAACCGCGCCGAGAGCGACTTCCTGGCGGGCGTGATTTTTTATAAGAAGGCCTTTGCCGGGCATCCCTACGCCGTGACCGCGCCGACCGAGGATTCCATCGAGCGCATCCTGCGCGACCGGGTGGCCGCGGCCCACAAGCGCCTCTTCACGCCGCGCGGCTCGGTTCTGGTGCTGGTGGGTGACCTCGGCAGGTCCGGAGCCGAGTCCGCGGTTCAGAAGCACTTCAGTTCCTGGGAAGGCGGCGCTCCGTTCCCGGATGTCCTCCCCGTCCCGGCCCCGGCGGCCGAACGCACCGTCTATCTCTTCGACCGTCCCAAGTCGAGCCAGGTCTCATTCTTTCTGGGTAACCCGGCCGCGCGGGAGGACAGCCCCGTCTACTTTGACCTTCTTGTGGCCAACGGCGTGCTCGGCGGCTCATTCTCCTCGCGCCTCGTGCGCGACATCCGAGAGACCAAGGGCTACACCTACCGCATCGGCAGCCGCCTCGAGCACCGCCTGACCGCGTCTGTCTTGCGCATCCGCACCCCCGTGCGCACCGAGGCGGCCGCGGCGGCCCTCGGGGCGGTGCTGGGGCACCTCCAGCGCATGCGCGACTCCGCGCCCACGGCCGAGGAGGTCGCCCAGGCCAAGTCCTACCTCGCGGGCGGCTTCGCCCGCGAACTGGAGACCCAGGAGGGAGTCGCCGGCGCCGTCCTGCATCAGATCCGGATGCGCCTGCCGGCTGATTTTTACGATACCTACGTCGACCGTCTCATGGCGGTGACCCCGGACTCGGTGCGGCGCGCGGCCGCCGTCTTCATGCGTCCCGACGAGATGACCGTCGTGGCGGTGGGCGACGCGCGGCAGGTCAAGGAGAAGCTCGCCCGGTTCTCCAAGAAGCCCGTCGTGTCCGTCGGCGTCGACGGCGACTGAGATGACGCCGCTCCTACCGATTGATCTCAGCGGCGGTTCGCGCGACGATCGGGGCTCGTGAGCCTTTGGCGGCCCGGACCACGGCCAGCGCTTCCCTCCGGTCCGCTCCGCCGGAACGGGCGTTCTCCAGGACGCGCTGCGCCTGCTTGAGCGCGACGAGAGCGGGATAAGCCAAGGTGACGGCGTCGCCCGTATTTTCGCGCGCCTGCGCGAACGCGTCTTCTTTCGCGCAGTCGGCCAGGCTCAGGCAGGGCGGTTCGACGACCAGTTCGCGCAGGAACGCCCAATCTTCGGGCGAGGCGAGGTTCTTGCCGAGCAGATAGGCGATCGTTCCGCGCTCGTTGAGGCGCTCGGGGGGAAGTCGGCGGTACTTCAGTCGAAAAATAGTTTTGGTCTCGGGGGAGAGGTCGTTGAAGCCGCTGTCCAATCGCGGATCGTTGTCGTTTTTAGATCGGAAAATGTCGTCCAAGAGGGCTTCTTTGGTCATGGTTTGGGCCGAGAAGCCCGCGCGAGGCTCGCCTCTCTTGGGGATTTGGCGGGCGCTGGACTCGGGTGCGGCGGCAAGGACTGTCGAGGGATGGCCCGCGATCTGTCCGCGGCCGGCTGCCGATGAGGGATGGCGGTTGGGCGCCGGCGGCGGCAGTTCCGCTTGAGAGGAAGGACGAGGCGCCGGCTTTTGCCTCAGGAAAACGAGCAGAGCGCCCAGGGCGGCCGCCGCAAGAACGGCCCGCTTCATCGATAGAGATCGTCTTGGATCGTCTTCACCGCGGCCGGATCGATGATCCTTCGCAAAAGGTCGTCGGCATACAGGCCGGCGTCCATCCTGACCTTGTCGGTGCAATTCACGCAGTATTTCGAGATGTTCTTGAGCATGACCAGACCCGTGCCGTACGCCCCGAAGGGCGTCGTGTCGCAGCCCTCTTTCCCAGCCAGGAGGACGCCGCTGAAGATGCCTCTGACGTCGTTGCCGCTCTCGTCCTTGAAGGGCGTCGGGCAAAGGGCGTGCGGCCAATTGTCGTGGGCGTCCTCCGTGTGCCGGGCTTCATGGAACACGATCCCTATTCGAGATATCTGAGGGATGTTCAGCAGCGCATAGCCTTTGGCCAACCACATTTTCGAGGAATTCCAGCCATAGACGCAGGCGACGGCGCCGATGGAATCTCCGCAACTCCCCATATCGATGGACTCAATCCGGTCCGAGAAGAAGCGCAGGTAGTCGCGGCCGTCCACCGATCCGAAAATATTTCGATGAAGTCCCGAGGCTTCCTCGGCGCGGATGGCGGAGACGAACTCCATGTCGCCGCTCATTTGAGTTCTGATTTTGAAAGGAACGCTGGGAGTGAAGGGCAGCGTCAAGGCGGCCGACTCCGGCCTAGAGGCCCGGTCCGCCTGGGCGAGGACCTTAATGCCGCGGATGTCCGCGCCCAGCTTTTCGCTTTGCTCCCAGACCGAGGGGTCTAAGACGCTTTGCGCGCGCGCCGGGACGCCGTTGGTGAAGCAAGCGGCAAGCATCAGAATCGATAATTTCATGGGGACTCCTATTAATCCGATTATATTTCCCTTGGGCTTGAGTGGATAGGTCCTTAAGGGGAGGACGCATCAAAGGCAAAGTGCCCATGTGAAAGTGGGTCGCTCGGCCTATGCGCGCTGATGCGTCAGGAGTTCCCGGCGGGACGGGACGGATTTACCGAAAATTTATCGTTTTTACCGTGAATTAAATTGATTTCTATCGGAATTGCGGCTACGCTACGAGCAGACTTCAATAGCAACAGGAAACCATGCTAACCCCCAAGAACGAAAAACGGCGTTCGACGAGAGTGCCTGTCAACACGCCCGCCTCGCTCCACACCGATTCCCATCGCGGTCGCGTATTCTCCGACGTCGCTGTTGCCAATATCAGCGAAACGGGTGTGGCGATGGAAGGGCCCGTCGAGTTCAATGTCGGAGATTGCTGCCAAATGCGCATGGACCTTCCGAGCGGAAGTTCGCTCAACGGCCGGGTTCAAATCATCTGGAAAAAACACAATTCTGCCATTCCCCGTTTCAGTTACGGCGCTCAGTTGGTTGACATCGATTGGTGGAACAAGCGCAGGCTAAGGTCTTATATTCATCACTATGAAGCGCCTGGGTATTCCCAATGCGATTCTTCTTATGACGCGTATGACAAGGCCGTCGTTGGTTGTCTCGTCTTGCTTGCGGGAGTCGTTTGGTATCACCTCATCGCAAGTTTCGGGTGGGATATGGCTTTCTTGGGGATCGTCGGCATTCCGTTGTACTGCTTGATCAAATTCCAGTCCCGCAGGGCGTCGGTGAACGGCTAGGGATATTGATGAGTCGTTTGCCCTAATATCAACCAGGTCCAAGGACCGATGACGGGACATCGACTTACTGCTACACTGATATCAGAATGAAGTTGATCCGACTTGCGTTGTTGGCTGCTTTCATACCGGTCGAGGCGCCGGCGGCGCTGCCGCGAGTCGCCCTTCCGGAGAGCGGCGGCCGTGGCGGACCGGTGATGGCTCCTGCGGCGGTCGGCTCGTCCTTGGCTTTGCCGGCGGCGTTGACCGTCGGCCCGTCCGTCGTTTCAGCGCTCTTGGCCGTGCCGGTACCCAATGCCGCTGCTCCCGTTGTCGTCGTTTCCGCCTCTGCTGAAGACGCAGGGCGTGATGAAACGGGCGCCTATGTGTCGAGGCGCTTGGCGGATATCTTCAACAAACTCGATGGCGATATCTATTTGCCCGAGAGTGCAGCTACGGGCGAGATTCGCCGCCGCGTGCGTCGAGACTTGATGAACACGGCGCTCGAAGCCAAGGATCGATCGGAAGCGGACACTCTGAGTCAGGTCGCCGTCGAAATTGACAAGGCCTTGGCCGCGATACAGATCCATTTGGACTCGCGCGAGATCGATCCCCAACTGTCGGTGAGGGTCGATCCGGACGCGCTCGCCGTTAAGGCGTCGCAGCGCCCAGTCAAGCTCGGGTTCTATCCCATCGCGGCCGACCCCTTCCAATGGGGGCATCTGATCATCGCCCTGCGCGCGATGGGAGAGCTGGGTTTGGACCAGGTCGTCTTCGTGTTACAGGGTGACGATCCTATTCGCAAGCCGACGATGACGCCCGCCGAGGTTCGCCACCCCATGGGCCAGGAAGTCATAGATATCTTCGCGCCCTTTTTCAGCTATTCATCCATAGCGCGCGGCACATCCTTCGACGGCGAGACCAATATTTTTCGTTTCATGGCGCTCAACTCCGGCGTGCCCATGGAGGTCTGGTACATGGTCGGAGACGATCATTATCGCCTGGTCGATAAGAAAGGGAATCCCGACACCCTCCCCAAGCTCGAGATCAACAGTCAAAAGAACTTTGGGCAAGATTCGTCCATACATCAAATTCGAGTCGCCTTCATCGAGCGTGAGATGCCGGGTTACAAGGTTCCGACATCGCTGACGGTGCGATTTCTTTCCCATGTGGGCTTCGACGTTTCTTCGAGCATGGCGCGGGGCGGTCGACACGATCTAGTTCCCTACACCGCGCTGCGATATGCGCGAACACATGGCTTGTACGGGCTGAATCCCAACTCGATTATTTCGAATCGGCCTTGACGACCCTATAGAGGACCCCGCGCCAGAGAACGGTGACCTCATCGCCCAGCGATAATACTCGCGCCAGTCCCGGCTCCCGTGCGACTAAGTCGAAGTATTCCACGCTGCGGGCCGTCAGGTCCACGGTCTTGCCGGAGAACTCTTCCAACTCCACTTCGGAGTCCACCCACCGGGCCGCGCGATGGTAGAAAGTTTTGCCTCCGATCGAGCGCGTCTCCACGGATGAGATGCCCTTCTCCTTAAGTTCCGCGCGGGTGCTCTCTTCGAACGATGAGAGCGACGGCGCGGCTCCGGGATGGGACAAGCTTCCCCTGAGAGCCGCGACCCTATTCGAGTCAAGCTGGGCCTTTTTGGCAATCAATGCTCCGCCGCTGAAACCGCTGGCGGCGGCGATGGAGGAAAGCCTGCCGAAGCGGCGGCTTGCTTCGCGCTCGGCGGACTGCATGTCCGCGCCCTCCTCGGTTACGAGGAAAGAGGTGTAGGGGGTCACGATACCGTAATTCTTGGCGAGCCTCACGATGGACCTGACGATTTCCAGATCCGCCGCGCGTCCGGAGAGGCGGATAACGTCGAGTTCATGAGCGATCTTTTGGCTGGCCCAGAGGCGGGGCAGAAAGGAGTTCGTGGTCGCCTCCTTCGGAAGTTCGACCGGATACTCGAAGCGCAGGCTGCGGCTTCCCGACTTGCCGGTCACGACCAGAGTTCCCTTGCCGGCGGATTTAAAGCGGCCGTAGAGGGTTAATTCCGAGCCGTGGAAGAGATCGGGTACGGGTTTGGGAAAGACATCCGCGACGTCCAAGCCTTCCCACGCCAGCTTGACGTCGGTGAGCGCCGGCTTGGATACTTTCTGGTAGAGCGCCGATACCTTCACTTCGATGTCCTCTCCTGGGGCGACATAGTCGCGAGCGCCTCGTGTCCCATCGGATAGCTTATCGAGGAGCAAAGTGTTCACATCCGAGCCCACGCCAAATCCAAAAAGGCGCGCCTGGACCCCCGCGTTCGACTCGTAAACGCGGCGCAGCAGGGTCCCGACGTCGGTCTGGCCCACGGTGGGCACGCCGTCGGTGAGGAAGAAGACCATCGGCACGCGCCCCTCGGCGCGGCCGAGTAGCCGGAGCCCCTCGGTGAGAGCGCCCTCTATGTTGGTGCCGCCGGCGGCCTCCAGGCGCTCGATGTAGCGCTGGGCGCGGGCCTTGTTGGCCGCGTCGGCAGGCAGGAGTTTCTCCTCGAGAGAATTGAAGTCGGTTGCAAAATCCACTACGGAGAATCGGTCCTGGTTATTAAGGCGCGACACGCAATACTGGAGGGCCTTTTTTGCCTGTTCCATCTTGCCGCCCTCCTGCATGGAGCCGGAGCGGTCCACCACGAAAACCACATCCTTGGGGGCAGCTTCAGTTGCCTCTTCCTTGACTTGAGGCGAGAGGGTCAGGAGTACGGTTCCGTCGCCGCCCTCCTCTCGGAAGGACAGCATGCCGACGGCCAGGGGGTCTTTCTGAAGGGAGAACATCAGGGCCAGATCCTGGGGGCCGGCGGATCCTTCTTGGTAGGTGACGAGCGCGTTATGGTCGTCTGAGCGCGCTACGCGCACCTCGGCATTGGGCGAGAAGATGGTACGCAGAGGTCTCGTCGTCCTCAGGGTGATCGTCGCGGAGGATTTGCCTCCTTTTCCGGCGAGGAACCTGGAGGAGCGCATGGGTACGCGCAGGCTCACGAGATTTCCGCTATTGGGCAAAAGCTGCGTTAGCTTGAGGACCGTCGTGATGTCGCCTTTGGGCTCGATGGGGAAGACGCGCGCTCGGAGCATTCGCTCTCCCATCAACTCAAGCAGGCCCGGGTCCTGGGCGCGGCGCACGATGCTTTCATAAATCGAGGCGGCTTTGACCGAGTCCAGAAGTTCGCCCTTGGTCGTCTTTCCTCCAACCATCATTGAGAATCCCGAAAGAGTGGTATCGGCCGGGATGGGGACCATAAGGACCCCTTCCAGGCGCCGGTCGGTCGGGTTGTGGAAGGTGATGCGGTAGGTTAGCTCCGCGACCTGATCGGTCACTATGCCTTCCACGTTATAGTCCGCCATGGTCACGGGGGAGGCGTCCTCAGGCAGGACCGATGCCGGTTGATGTCCATGATGGGGGAATGGCGTCGGCCGGGGACCCGACAACAGGGGCAGGGGCATGTGGGGCAGGAAGCCTCGCCAGATCGTCGAGGCGGCTAGGGGCCAAGCCATCAACTGCTGGGCCGAGGCCGGAACGGCGAGAGTCAGAACGAGGGCGGCGAGCGTCGAGATGCGTCCCATGGTCCACCTCCTTGTGTCGGGAGGTGTGACCCCGTCCTTTCCCCGGATGTTCCCGTCAGCGGGGCAGGAGGATGAGGCTGACGGGCTTGGGCTCGATTGGGATCGTCGTGAAGCGGTCCTTCGCGGGGTCGGCGGCCTCCCCGGGGGCCAGCAGGCGGAAGTAGACCGAAACGCGGTCGGGGTCGGAGCGGGTTTCGAGGAGCTTCGTCCGGCTGCGCTTGAGAAGGACGGCGCGTCGGCCGGCGTAGTCCACGGAGGGAGCTCTCCCGGGCAGGCCGAGGAGGGTCCAGGAGAAGGCGAGGCCGGCGTCGTCGACGACGACGAGGCCGGCGTCGGGGGAGAGGGCGCCGGAGGCGTAGTCCGCCGGCGCGGGTGTGGACAGCGGGGCGGCGTCCAGGCCGGCGGAACCGCCGCGCACGGCGCTTACGCCCGCGCCCCGCGGTGGAACCCGTGCTATGCTCAGGGACCGCTTCTCTTTTTCCAGGGCTCCGATGAGTTCCTCGTTGCGGGAGGAGCGCCTCTCTTCCGTCATGGTCATGCCCTTTGCGGCCTTGCCGGGGGAGAGGGCGTCTTCCTTGAAGCCCAGCGGCTCGCCCGGCGCGGCGGGAAGATCGGCTCGGGTGTCCTGCTCCTTACGCTCGGCTAGGCCCATGCCCTCGAGCGCTACGTTGGCCCGGGAGATCTTCTTCAGGGTCTCGAGACTGGAGCCTCCCTCGGGGGTTCCGGTGACCTTGGCGCTCAGATCCAACTGTGAGGTGGGAGCCTGGGACGAGGGGACGACCTTGACGGCCTCGTAGGTGCGCGCAGGCGGAGCCTCGGTCCGGTTGAACTGATCCCAGACCGCGATCGCGACGATGGCGGAGGATAGGGCGAAGGCTACCGGGCGATAAGAGGGGGGCAGGAGCACCCAGTCGCGGCGCGGGGCCGCGACGCGCGCGCGGCGCGCCGCGAGGCGCGCGAGGAAGCCGGGGGGGAGCGGGCTCTTGGTCAGGTCCTTGACCGCCTTCGAGACGGCGCGCAGGCCTTCCAACTCGAGGCGCAGGTCCGCCGACGCGGTCAGGCGCGCCTCCAGGCCGAGGCGCTCGGCCTCGGGCAGAGCCCCGTCGAGATAGGCGGAGAGCTTCTCTCTGAGGTCGTCATTCATGGCTTCATTCCGGATGTCTCGAGTGCTGTTTTGAGCTTGAGGCGGGCGCGAAACAGGCGCGATTTCACCGTACCCGCCGGCAGGTCCAGGACCTCTCCAATCTCCTCGTACGACTTCTCCTCGATTTCGCGCAGGACCAAGATCGCACGGTCGTCTTCGTCCAGAACGAGGAGCGCCTTCTGCACCGTCATCGCATGCTCCTGCTTCTCAAGGTCGGCGTCGGGCGGCGGATCGTCCGCCTTGACGTCGCGGACCTCGCATTCTCCATCCTCGCCGCCGCCGACTAGACCCAGCGTCACCGTTCGCCAGAAAAGACGCCTTTTTTCGTAGCGGACGCGGTTCTTCCAGGCGTTGACCGTGATGCGATACATCCAGGTCGAAGCCCGGCTCTCGCCGCGGAAGTCCGGCAGGGCCTTGAGGGCCCGGAGCAGGGCGTCCTGGGCGAGGTCTTCGGCATCCGTCCTGCTTCCGGTCAGGCGCAGCGCTAGGTTGAAGACCAGTTCGGCGTTCCGCTGCAGGAACTCCTGTTCGAACACGGGATTGGACTCTGGGGGCGTGGAGATGTTCCCGTTAGCGTTCGTAGAACGTCAGATTCTTGGCGACCTTGAAATCGACGCCGGTGACCGCGCGGACCGCGTCTTGCGTGGTGTCGGGGTGCAGGGAGGTCATGACGAGGCCGTCCTTGGACACCTCGAAGGCGGCCAGTTCCGTCACGATGGCGGAGACGACGCCCTTGCCCGTAAGGGGCAGACTGCACTTGGGGAGGATCTTGGGCTTGCCGTCTTTCGTGGCGTGCTCCATGGCCACGATGACCTTCTTGGCGCCTGCGACCATATCCATGGCTCCGCCCATGCCCTTGACCTTCCTGCCCGGGATCATCCAGTTGGCGAGATCGCCGTCGGAGGATACCTCCATGGCGCCGAGCACGGTGACGTCCACGTGTCCGCCGCGCACCATGGCGAAGGAGTCGTGCGTGCCGAAGTAGGAGCAGCCCGGGAGCTCCGTGATGGTCTCCTTGCCCGCGTTGATGAGGTCGGCGTCCTGCGCGCCTTCGTACGGGTAGGGGCCGTAGCCCAGCATGCCGTTCTCGGTGTGGAGCGTGATCTCGACGCCCTTGGGCAGATGGTTCGTGATCAAGGTCGGGATACCGATGCCGAGGTTGGCGTAGTCCCCGTTTTTGAGGAGTCGCGCGGCTTGCTTGGCGATGACGACGCGGGCGTCAGACATAGGAGGCAGCCTTCCTCAAGGTGAGTTTTTCGATGGGCTTGACATACTTCGGGCCCCGGAGAACCATGTCCACGTAGATGCCGGGGGTGTGGATGTGGTCCGGGTGCAGGCCGCCGATGTCGACGAACTGTTCCACCTCGGCGATGACGCAGTCGCCGGCGGTCGCCATGATCTGGTTGAGATTCCTGGCGGTCTTGCGGTACTCGAGGTTCCCGAGGGCGTCGCCTTTCCATGCCTTCACGAAGGAGAAGTCGGCCTTGAGGGGTCTTTCGAAGACCATCCAGCGGCCGTCGATCCGGCGCGTCTCCTTGCCCTCGGCGACCAGGGTGCCGTAACCGGTCGGGGTGAAGAATCCGCCGATGCCGGCGCCTCCCGCGCGGATGCGTTCGGCGAGCGTGCCTTGCGGGGTCCACTCGACCTCGAGCTGCTTGGCGAGCGCCATGTCCTCAAAGACCCTGCACTCGCCGCCATAGGACAGTATCATCTTGCGGATCTGCCCGTTCTTGAGAAGAGTGCCGATGCCGAAGTCATCGAGACCGGCGTTATTGGAGACGAGGGTGAGGTTCTTGGCGCCCGACTCGCGCAGGGCGGCGACGAGGTTTTCGGGGATGCCGCAGACACCGAAGCCTCCCATCATGATGACGGCGCCGTCCTTGACGCGGGCGACGGCGTCAGCGGCGGTGGCGATGGTCTTGTTCATGGGAGGGCCCTCCCGGGATGCGGATGTCATAGGCGCCCGCGAGGCGCCTAAACGAGTCGATCTGGAGGACGAAGAATAAGAGCGTCCCCAGAGGCGAGGAGAGCCGGATGTAGGTCTTCCCGGACATTCCCGCTGAGACGAGCAGGTAGCCCGCGAGGACCATCACCGACGATGCGAGCAACAGCGCGGCGGCCAAGCGCCAGGTGAACGACCACCACAGCCGAAGGCCGCCGCGCCAATCCGCCGCGACCTGCGTCCCGCTCAAGGATCCTCCTTTAGGCGACGGCGAGCGCCTTCTTCACCTTGGCGCCCTTGCCGAGGACTTCCTCGCGCAACGCTTCTGCCTTGTCCGTTTTTTCCCACTCGAAACCCTTCTCGGTGCGGCCGAAGTGGCCGTACGCGGCGGTTTGGCGGTAGATCGGACGGCGGAGCTTCAGCGTGTCGATAATACCCTTGGGCGTCATGGGAAAGAGCTTGCGCACGGCGCGCTCGATGAGGGTCTCATCGGCCACGCCGGTGTCGTGGGTGTCGAAGTACACGCCCACGGGCTCGGCCACGCCGATGGCGTAGGCAAGCTGGACCGTGCAGCGCTCGGCCAGGCCCGCGGCCACCACGTTCTTGGCGATGTAGCGCGCCATGTAGGAGGCCGAGCGGTCCACCTTCGTCGGATCCTTGCCGGAGAAGGCGCCGCCGCCGTGGGGGGCGTAGCCGCCGTAGGTGTCCACGATGATCTTGCGGCCGGTCAGGCCCGTGTCGGAGGCGGGGCCGCCGATGACGAACTTACCGGTCGGGTTGACCAGGAAGCGGGTCTTCTCGTCGATGAGGCGCTTGCCGAGCACCGGGCGGATGATGACGTCGATGATCTCCTTGCGAGCCTTCTCGGTAATCTGGTTGCCGGTCTTGTCCAGGATCTCCGGGCCGTGCTGGGTCGAGAGGACGACGGTGTCCACTCGGACCGGACGGCCATCGAGATACTCGACGGAGACCTGGGACTTGCCGTCGGGGCCCAGGTATGGCAACTCGCGGGAGCGGCGGACTTCGGCCAGCTTGCGGGTCAGCTTGTGGGCGAGCATGATCGGCAGGGGCATGAGTTCGTCCGTCTCGCGGCAGGCATAGCCGAACATGATGCCTTGGTCGCCGGCGCCGCCGGCGTCCACGCCCTGGGCGATGTCGGGAGACTGGCGGCCGATGGCGTTGAGGACGGCGCAGGAGCCGGACTCGAAGGCGTACTCGGGGCGGGTGTAGCCGATGTCCTTGACGACCTGGCGGACGAGCCAGTCGACGTCGAACATGGCCTTCGTGGTGATCTCGCCGCCGACGATGATGAGGCCGCGGGCGACGAACGTTTCGCAGGCGACGCGGCCGGTGGGGTCCTGGGCCAGCACGGCGTCGAGCACGGCGTCTGAGATCTGGTCGCAGACCTTGTCGGGATGGCCTTCGGTCACGGACTCGGAATTAAAGAAAAATTTACCTTTGCGCTGCATGTTCTCTTAGTCCTCCAATGATTCGGCCTTATGTCCGCCGGCGGCACGTCGGCTTATTGTAGCAATATTCTCGTCGAACGGAGGTGGGGGAGCCCCCATTTCCTATCGGGTTACTGCTGGATGTTGAGGACCGCGGCCTCGAAGACGGAGATATTCTCTTTGACGTTGCCGTTGGGGCCGATGATGCAGTTGTGCAGGCGGACTTTCTCGCCCACGGCGACGTTGTCGAAGAGGATGCAGTGGTCGAGGAGCGCGCCCGCGCCGATGCGGGCTCGGTCGCCGATCACGGTGAAGGGGCCGACCACCGCGCCGGCGGCGACACGGCTCCCCTTGCCGATGAGGAGCGGCGGCACGAGCTTGGCCTTGGGATCGACGGTCGCGCCGCCCTCGATCCACACGCCCTTGCGCCATTGCGTTCCGGGGATGTTGATCTTGGCCTTGAGGTCGAGGCAGTCGATCTGGCAGCGGCGATATTCGGAGAGGTTGCCGACGTCGCACCAGTAGGAGTCGGTCTCGTAAGCGTAGATCGGCTTCTTGAGTTTGAGGAGTTTAGGCCAGACGTCGTGGCCGAAGTCATAGATTCTATTCCTCGGTATGAGCTTGAGGATTTCGGGCTCGAAAAGATATATCCCCGTGTTCACTTTATTGGAAAAAACATCTCCCCATGACGGCTTTTCGAGGAAACCTTTGATTCGTTGCGATCCGTCGGTCAGCGTCACGCCGTAATCGAAGCGCGCATCCACGCGCTTGACCGCCATCGTGGCGACGGCGCCGCGCTTGCGGTGGAAGGCATGCATCGCCGTGAGGTCGATGTCCGAGAGACCGTCGCCCGACATGACGAAGAATGGCCCGCCTTTAAGAAAACCCTCGGCCTTCTTGATCGCTCCCGCCGTGCCGAGAAGCTTGGGCTCCAGCGAGTACTGGAGCTTCAGGCTCCAGCGCGAACCGTCTCCGCAGTAGCCGCGCACCTGCTCGGGCAGGGCATGGAGGTTGACCATCACCTCCTGCACGCCGTGCTTGAGCAGATTGTCGAGGACGTGGTGGATGACGGGTCGGTTGACGACCGGCACCATGGGTTTGGGCGTTTCGTAGGTCAGCGGCCGCAGGCGCGTGCCGGCGCCCGCCGCCAGCACCATCGCCCTCTTGGGAAACACCTCAGTGCGCTCCAAGGCTCGGCGCCACCCACTTCTTGGCGAGTTCGAGCAGGGCCAGCGTGAACTCGGCAGTGGCGCTCTCGGCATAGACGCGCATGAGGGGCTCC
The DNA here is from genome assembly GCA_001799675.1 of Elusimicrobia bacterium GWA2_66_18. Lineage (GTDB taxonomy): Bacteria > Elusimicrobiota > Elusimicrobia > UBA1565 > UBA9628 > GWA2-66-18. The sequence continues at coordinate 38,253 of MGTX01000031.1, read as the reverse complement.
GTGCCCGAGGGGCGCATGAGCAGCCAGGCGCCGCCTTCGAGCACGATCTTGAGCCCGTCGATCGAGATGAGCTCCTTGATGGGCGCGTTGAGGATCTTCTTGGGGAGCTTCTTGACCAGCTTCGCCGTCCAGACCGTCTTTTCCGCGACGGGGCGGTGGATGCGGTAGTCGATGCGTTTATAGTGGCTGGCGCCGTAGCGGGTCTCGATCTCCCTCCAGAGCTGGGAAGGGGTCTTGCCCAGGCTCGTGCACATCTCGAGGAAGACGAGGGCGGTCAGCAGCCCGTCGCGCTCGGCGATGCCGCCCTTCCAGGCGTAACCGCCCGACTCCTCTCCCGCGATGACCGCGTCGCCCGCGGCCAGGCGCTCGGCCACGTGCTTGAAGCCGACCGGGAGCTGTTCGAAGGGCAGGCCCTTCTCCTGGGCGATGCGCTCGGCCAGGTAGCCCAGCGAGACCGACTGGACGATCTTTCCTTTCAACTTCTTATGCTCGATGAGATAGAGGCACAGCATCGGGAAGACCTGGCAGGGCGTCAGGTACTTGCCGTTCTCGTCGACCAGCCCGAAGCGGTCCGCGTCGCCGTCCAAGGCCAGGCCGATGAGGGCCTTATTCTTCTTGACCGCCTCGCAGAGCGCGCCCAGGTACTGCTCGATGGGCTCGGGGTGCACGCCGCCGAAGAGCGGGTCGTGCTTGCTCCGTATCTCGACGAGATGCTTGGAATCGACCAGGTCGGCCATGAGCCCCGAGGCCGCCCCGTGCATGTAGTCCACGACGAAGGGACGCTTGAGCTTCGACTGGATCCTTCCCGTGTCGACGCGGCCCTTCAGGTACTGTATATAGATGCCCCGGAAGGACTTGATCTCGATCTCCGTCGCCCGCGTCGGGGAGGTCCGGTCCACCCAGGATTCGACGCCCGTGGTCACGTTGTCGAGCGCGGCTCGGCCGTCGATCTTGATCTTCACGCCGTTATAGGGCGGGGGATTATGGCTGGCGGTGACCATCAGGCCCATGCCGCCCATCTTCCGCGTGAGGTAGCTCACCGCGGGGGTCGGCAGGCTTTCGGCCATGAGGGTGGGCTTGAGTTGGTTGGCTTCGAGGACTTTGGCGATCTCGCGCGCGAAGGCCTCGGACTGGAAGCGCTTGTCGTAGCCGACGATCATCGGCCCCGAGATCGGGGACTTCTTGCGCGCGTTCTTGGTCTGCTCGTCCTTGACGTAGTCGGCGACCGCCTGGGCGACGCGGCGCACGTTCTGGAAAGTGAAGTCTCGGGCGATGACGCCCCGCCAACCGTCGGTTCCGAACTTGATCGGGTCCATGTTATTCTCCGGTGCGGCCGTAATCGTCGCTGAGCCGGACCACGTCGTCGAGCTCCGGCGTTGAGACTTCCACGAGAGTCACCCGTCCGTGGCGCGCCTCGAAGCGATGGACCGTTCCCGGGGGAACGCCGAAGGCCTCCCCGGGCCCGGCGAGCCGGGCGGCGCGGCCCAGCCGCAGGGTGAGCTTGCCTTTGAGCACGAAGAGGCTCTCATGCTTGCGGCGGTGGTATTGCAGGCTGAGGCGCCTGCCTTTCTCGATGATCAGGAGCTTGCCGGCATATTTCCGGGTGTGGGCGAAGATCATCTCTCGGCCCCAGGGCTTCTTGACGACGCGGACCTTGGCGTTCACAATTGGCTGTAGTCCCCGACCCTGGAGCCGCCGGCCAGAGCCGTTCCAGGTCCCAGAGTCGCGTGCGTGCCCACGCGGGCTCGGGCGCCGACGATGCAGCGCTCCAGGCGCGCGCCGTCGCCGATTTCGGCGCCGTCGAGCACGACGCAGTCCGAGAGCTGGGCGCCTTTGCCGATGCGCACGCCGCGGCCCAGGCTCACCGCGCCGGAGAAACGGGCGAAGGGGGCCACTTTGACGCCGGGGCCAGCCGAGACCTTGGCGCCTTCGGCGTTGCGCAGGAGTTTCGCCCCCGGCCCGGGGGCGAAAGGCGTGCGGCCCTCGATGAGGTCGAGGTGGACCTGGAGGTATTTCTCGACGGTGCCGATATCGATCCAGTATCCGGGAGCCACCCAGCCTCCCAGCTTGGCCCCGGCGGCCAGGCGCTCGGGGAAGAGGCCTCGCTCCAGCGAATAGGTCTTGCCCGCGGGGATGTGGGAGAACACCGACGGCTCGAAGAGATAGGCGCCGGCATTGATGGTGTTGCTCTCGACCTCGTCCCAAGAGGGCTTTTCGAGGAAGCGGCGCACGTAGCCCTCCATGTCGGTGAGGACCAGGCCGTAGAGGGTAGGGTCCTTGACGCGGGTGAGCGCGATGGAAATCTCGACGCGCTTGGCGCGGTGGAAGCGCAGGAAGGCGCGGATGTCGAAAGCGTTGAGCACGTCGCCGTTGAGGATGAGGGCGGTCCCGCGACCCAGTAACCTCTCGGCGTTCTTGACCGCGCCGCCGGTGCCCAGGGGCAGGGACTCGCGGACGTAGCTCACTTTGAGACCCAATCGTCGCCCGTCGCCGAAGGCGCGCTTGCAGTCTTCGGCGCGGTAGGAGACGCATAGCACCGCTTCCCGCACGCCGTGGGCCTTCAGCACCCGGAATTGATATTCGAGGAAAGGACGGTTGAGGACGGGCAGGAGCGGCTTCGGGGACTCCAGGGTGAAGGGGCGCAGACGCGTTCCCTGCCCGCCGATGAGTATGGCCGCTTTCATGACCGCGGAATTGTACAAAAATATACTATCATGGGCGCGTTGCGATGAACCAGTTCGTCCCGACGGCGCGGACCTCCCGCAAGACCCTCGTCCTGGGGCTTCTGGGCGTGGGTTTGTTCCTTGCCCTGGAAGCCCTCTTGGTCCGCCATTTCGTGCGCACCGACACGCGCCCCCCGTCCTGGGATCAGTCCATCCACATGGAGATCGCCCTCGATTACAAGGAAGCCATTCACGACGGCCGCTTTGGCGACTTCTGGTACCTGGCCCCCAAGCCGGGCATGCCCCCCTTTCCGCCGGCCTACCATCTGCTCCTCAGGAGCGCCTACTCCTCCTTGGACCCGGCTCGGGCGGCGCTCTGGGTCAACTGGGGGTACATGGCCGTCCTGGCCCTCTCCATCTTCTGCATCGCCTGGCGCTTCCTGCCCGACAGCCGGGCCTTGGCCGCGACGCTCGCCTTCTGCGCGGCGCCCGGCCTCCAGGATCTCCTGACGACCCAACTCGTGGACCTGGCCGTCGTGGCGTGGACCGCGGCCGCCTACTGGGCCCTTTTGTCCAGCGAGGGCTTCACCCTCTGGCTTCCCTCCCTGGCCTTCGGCGTCCTGCACGCGGCCGGGATGCTCCATAAGTGGAGTTTCTTCAGCTATCTGCTCCCCGCCTACCTGGTCTGGGCTCGCTCCCTCGCGGGTCGCCGCACCCGCTGGCGGGCCCTGGCCGCCGCGGCGCTGTCGCTGGCGCTCTTCGCGCCCTGGTACTGGGCGCACATCGCGCTGCTCCCTTCGCGCCTCTTCCAGGCCTCGTCCGACTTCGCGGTCCCTTTCTGGAAGGGCGGCGCCTGGGCCGTTTACAGCCGGCAATCCTGCGGCTCGCTCGGGCCGCTCCTCTGGGCGCTCGGCTTCGTCGGCCTGCTGGCTCCGCAGTACGCGCGGCGCCGGGAGAACGGCTGGCTCCTGGCGGCGTGGGTGTTCTTCTCCTACGTCTTCTGGACGATCGTGCCCAACCGCCAGATCCGCTTCCTCCTGCCCGGCCTCGCCCCTCTCGCCGTCGCCCTGGCCGCGACCTGGCCCTCGGCGGTGTCCTGGTCGGTCGCCGCCGTCCAGGTCCTGGGGGCCGTCAACTTCGCCTTCGGCTGGGTCGGCCCCTTGCAGGTGAACACGCTCGTCGCGCCCCTCGTCTTCTTCGAGAACCGTCCGCCCGCGCGCGAGGATTGGAAGACCGAGGAGATCCTCAAACGCATCGAGGCGGAGCGCGACGTGAGCCGCCCTCTCACCAACGTCACGCTCGTGGCCAACGACTACTACTTCAACGCCCCGACCTTCCACTGGACGCAGAGGCGCCTGGGCCTGCCGCACGTCCGCATGCGGGGCGTCAATAAGAGACTCTGCGAGCTCTCCGAGTTCCTGCTGCTTAAAGATGGTAAGATCGGCCCGGAGGGCGTCATCTCCGGCCTGCCCGAGGCGGCCAAGATCGTCAAGGACCCGGAGAGTTGGTTCCACACGGCTTACGAGAAGGCCGCGAGCTGGCCGCTGCCCGACGGGAGCTCTGCGGCGCTCTACCGCCAGCGTCGAAACCGGCGCCGTCCCGTCGCCCAGAAGCATCTGAGCTACCAGTTCTTCGAGGCCGGCACGGCGCAGGTCCGGGCCATGAGACTGGACTTCGGCGAATGGGACCGGACGATCTCGGCCTGGAAGACCTCATCGCTCAAGGCGGAGCGCGTCGACGTCCGCGACTTGGTCGTTCGCGGCGTCGCGGCCGACCTGGAGGGATTCTCTTTCTCGAGCCTCTACGAGGACGTCCGCGGCGACCTCATCGACTGGAACGACGTCCGGCTCATGCGGCTGACGCGCCTGAAGGTCAAGCGCCTCTCGATTTCGGAAGAGGACCTGCGCAAGTTCCTCGAGAAGCGCGTCCCCGGCCTGCAGATCGCCTCTCTGCGCCTGGACGCCACGATCAAGGCCGAGGGGAGTTGGCAGGGCAAGGACTTCACGCTCGAGGCGGTCCCGGAGTTGGACGCCCCGGCGCGCCGCCTGCGCGCGCGCGTGCTGTCGGCCTCCTGGATGGGCACGCCCTTGCCGACCTCGCTCTTCCGCCCTATCAAGGAGCTCAGCCTCTCCCTGGACCCCAACCCCGAGACGCCCTTCTTCATCGACCTCCCCGGCCTGAGCGTCAAGGCCGGGCGGCTCAGCATCCCCTAAGGTTTTTTGAGATCGATGAAAGGAGTGGCGCCGCTCGTCACCTGCGGCAATTGCCCGTTCCACTTGTCGACGGCGCGGTAGTTGACGAGAGTCGGGCTCAGCGACGACTGAAGCAGGCGGTTGGACTCGGCCTGGGCCTTGGCGCGCACGAGGATGGACCTGGCCTCGCCTTCAGCCTGGGCGACGGCGGCCTTGGCCAGCGTCTCCTGTTTTTGCAGCTCGTACTCGGCCTGCTGGGCCTGCTGCTGGGCGGCCATCTTCTGCTGCATCTGGTTTTCGATGGCGGGGGGGAGGTGGCTGGCGCCGAGGTTGACCTTGTCGAGAACGAAGCCCATCTTGGTCATCTCGCCCTCGAGGTTTTTCTCGATCGTTCCTTGCAACTCGCCGCGCTTGGCGGAGATGATCTCCGACAGCGACATCTGGCCGGCCGCGTTCTGCGCGACGGTGATGATGGTGCGGCGGATGAAGGTGTTCTCGATGTCCTGGACGGGCGCGCCGCGGAAGGAACGGAACACGTGCGCGGCCTTGTCCTCGGAGGTGTTGTAAGTCACCGAGATGTCCTGGCGGATGTGCTGGCCCTCGCGCGTGGGCAGGTCGATGGAGTCGTCGCCGATATCCGAGCCCTCGGTCTGGCGCATGACCATCGTGTAGGTGCGAAGCGCCGTGGGGTAGCTCTGCACGCGCGTGATCCAGGGCACGCGGAAGGCCAGGCCCTGCCCGACGGTGCGCAGGGAGCCCGACCAGATGTTGAAGATCACGCCGGTGTAGCCGGGCGCGATGATCGTGTACGAGCTCATCACGACCGTCAGCGCCGTCACGGCCAGCGCGACGACGGCCAGGCGGCTGCCGAGCTTGGCGAGCGTTTCCGGCGAGAAATCTGCGGCGCTGCTGCTGGCCATGGTCACTCCTTGCGTTTTTTGTTGACTTGCATGATGACGGCGTCGATGATGTCGGCGCGCTCCGGGGCGAGCAGGCGCAGGAGCGCGCGTTCGATGAGGCGGCGCAGGGGCTCGAGCAGGCGCGCGATCAGCCAGACCGCCGCCGCCAGGATGATCAGTTCGGCCCAAGACGCGCCCATACGCCTCGAAGATAGCAAAAGGCCGACGGTCTTGGGTGCTCTCTCACCCTTTCCTTAAACAGGTGTACCCCCTGAAAGTCGGCGCGCCTGACCGGGCTTGGCCTGCTCTCTTGAGATCGCGCGGCGGGTCCTGTCGGCGATGGGGCCCATCGGCCTCTGCTCGCTGCGCTCGCACCCGGCCGATCCGACCCATCGCCACCACCCGCCGCGCTCAAGGAGCAGGCCAAGCCCTCGGAGCAGTCACGTGCTTTCAGCGGCTTGCACGCGTGGGTAAGGACCAACCAGAAGCACCGGAGGTACGGCTGCGAGCGGCGCGCCTCAATGAGCGATGGGATCATCTGTGGGACTGAGGGCGCGGTCGGCTTGCTTCCCTGAGCGCGACGGGTGGTGGCGGGGGTGGGATCGCCCCGGGTGCGCGAACGGCGCCGATAGGCGACGGCGCGCAGAGGGGCGATGGGCCCCCCGCCGACAGGACCCGTCCGCCTGACGCCAATCGAACCGCGCGTTCCAACGGCATGTTCAGAGGCACTTCCAGCTATCTCCAAAAAAGGCATCTGAGTCGCCATAATTTTCCGACTCAGCCTTTCCAAATAGGCGATTCTGTCGTTTCAGCTTTTCCCCGCCGCCTGTCGCCTGGGTCTTGACGCCGCGCGAACCAGGAATTATAACAATGACCATGCGGCCTCTCTTCCCCGCGGTCGCGCTCTGTCTAATATCCGCGTTCTTTTTTTCTAGAATCGCTGTTCGTAATACCCACCCCAGATCACAACACATGAGCGCGATCTCTTGAGTCCTACGGCGCCGGCCAAGATTCAAGCCCTCCTGCAAGACGCCGTCCGATCACCCGAGCTGTACGGTCCCACGCATCTCACGATCCTTCCCACTTACCGCTGCACCGCCGCTTGCGAGCAATGCTGCTTCGAAAGTTCGCCACAGATATCGGGACGGCTCCCGCTCGATAATATCCTCGAGTACATCGACGAGGCGGCGAGCTCATTCCCCTCGTTGAAGCTGGTCGTTTTCTCAGGGGGGGAATGTTTCCTGCTGAGGGACGATCTGGACGCGGCCATCTCGCGCGTCACCGAGCGCGGACTCATGTCCCGCTGCGTCACCAACGGGTACTGGGCGACCTCCGCCCGCGCCGCCGCGGACCGGGTGGCGGCCCTCAAACAGGCCGGATTGACGGAGATTAATTTCAGCACCGGAGACAATCACCAACGCTTCGTGCCCTTCGACCGCGTTGCTCTCGGCGCCGTGGCGACCGCCGCCGCTGGGATCAGGACCATCATCGCCGTCGAAGGCTACAGGGAGTCGGCGTTCTCGGTCGAAGCGGCGCTCGAGCACCCCACCATCAAGGAGTTCCGGGACGCGCGCCCGGCGCGCGGAGGTCTTTCTTTCTTCAGCAACGTCTGGATCCCTTTCCGGTCGGACTCGGCGGTCTCGCAGGACCCCTCGCTGGCCAGTGGCGGCGATGCCTCGGCCGAGGGGTGCGACAACGTGCTGGAGAACGTGGTCATCACGCCGCACCAGAGGGTCTCTTCCTGCTGCGGCCTGACTTTCGAGCACATCCCGGAGATGAAGCTGGGGCCGGCGGGCGTCGTCTCCCTGAAGGACATCTATTACAGCCAGTTCGACGACTTCATCAAGCTCTGGCTCCGGGTCGAGGGTCCCGAGAGGATCCTTCAGTTCGCCGCTTCGAAGAACCCGCGCGTCGTCTATCCCCAGGACCTTTCGCACCCGTGTCAATCGTGCGCGGAGCTCTTTCGCAACCAAGAGGTCCGAAAGACGCTGCGGGACTGCTATCCGGAGAAGATCCACGACGTGATATTCCGCTACAAGATGATCATCAACCTGCGAGGACGCGCGCAGCCGCCCTCTGCGCTTTCGAACGGAAAGTCTCGCCGGGTCGGCTATGGCGCTTGAGATAAATCGTCAGATGGGAGACATACCTGAATGAAAACCCGGATATCGCGGCTCAACAGACTTCTGCGGCTTTTTTTGGGAACGGTGCCTCTACTCAATTCCATGGCGGGCGTCGCCAGCGCCCAGGACGGCTCCAAGGTCTATGGGACACCCGACAGCGCGGCACCGACGACCCCGTCCAGGAAAGACCTGCTCCGCCTGTCGCTCTCGAAGGCGGACATCCCGCCCGGCGCGTGGGACACCATCCTGGCCATAGCGCAGCTGGCCGAGGATGTCTTCGCCGACCCCGCGGCGGCCGCCAGATTTTCGCACGACCCGCAGCGCTATCTCGCTTCCATCGGAGCCGGCGGGGTCGCGCTGAACCCCAACTCGCCGGAGGTCCGCATCGCGCTGGCCTTGGGAGACGCCGAGGTCCGAGAGGCGGTGCAGGCCAACAACCCGGAGGGCTTCCTGGTCGCGCTCGAGCGCCGCGGGCTCCTCAAGACTCTGAACGCCTCGGAGATCGCGGCTAAGCTCGGGGACCTGACCATCGCCTCGGAAGATGGCATGGCCGTCGCCGTGACGGTCGCCTATCTGATCACGGTCGCGGTCTCCACCGCCGCCGCCACGGTGAACGTCGTGGCGGTCGCGACGGTGGCCGTGTACGCCGCCGCCGTGGTCAAGACCGCCGGCGCCACCGCGAGGCATCTCAGCGACGCGCCGCCTTTTGCGCTCGGCCGGGCGATGGGGGGCGACGACTTCGGCGTTTCGGTGCAGGAGACCTTCATCCGAGAGCAGGTAGAGAGCCTCTCTCAGGCCATCGAGAAGATGGCGGCGTTCCGGGAGCTCAAGCCCAGGATATCCGGCAGCGCTTTGCGGCGCGCGGTGCGGCAGCGGCTGTACAAACAGGTATTCGGCAAGTCGTTCGGGATTGCCCCGGAGCCGACAGAGCAATGAACCAGGTCACTTTTTCCAGCCCGTGGGACGGTAAGCTGGTGCTGTCAACGTTGCTGCTGTCGATCATCATCGGTGGCGGCTGCGCGCTGACGGTGTACACCGCGCTGTCGACGCCGATGCCACGTATCGCCAAGGTCGGCCTCCTGCTGGCCGCGCTCATCCCCGCTGCGGCGATTATCGGAGCGGCGGCGTACGCCCCGCTAAAGATGTCGATCTCTTCGGCGGGGATCGAGGTTCACAGGCTCATAGGCCCGGTGGTGGTCCCCTTCGAGAGGATATCCCGGGTGGACCTGCTCGAACCCGAGCGGCTGCGAGGCTCAATCAGGGAATTCGGAGTGTCCGGGCTGTTCGGCCATTTCGGGCGCTTCCGCAACAAGGATATCGGGCCGTACACGCTGTACGCGACCGGCAGCGGCGGGTACGTCCTCGTCGACGCCGACAACCCACTCGTCCTGACGCCCGAACGCCCCGAGGAGTTCGTCGCCTCGATCCGCTCGCGTATGCGCGCTCTCGGACGCTGATCGGGGGCGTCAGCCCTGGGCGGGCACGATCATCCGGCTTATCGACGGTGCCAGCACATGCAGCACGACGTCCGAGGCGAAGTGGCCGGCCATCGCCGCCTCGAAGCCGTGACGCCAATAGAGCCAGCCGTAGGCTATGCCCGGTATGCCGTTGAGGAGAAGGGCCCTGCCGATCACGAGGGGCGTCAGCTCCAGCACCTTCGCCGTGGCCGGTAGATGGCCCAGGCCGAACGCGACGCTGGCAATCGCTATGGCAATCCAGACCCGGACCGCAGTCGGCTGGCCGTCGGGCGCGGCTTTGACCAGCCCGGTAGCCCATACGACCGCCGTCATCAGCCCCAGGCGCAGGAGTATCTCCTCGGAGACGGCGCCGTAGAAGCTCGCGAGGAGTCCCGCCCACGGCGGAGGCTGCGTCACGGCACCGAGTTGGGCGGAAAGCGCCGGGTTGAAGACGGCCAGGTCCAGGGCGAGGACGATCGCCCCCGCCGTCCCTCCCAGCGCCAGCGCCGTCAGCAGCGACCTTCGCAAGCCTTCCGGGACCGGCCGACGGTTGAGCCAGGCGCCTAAATAAGGCGCTCCGAAGCCGACCCGTTCGGCGAGAAAGAGGCCCAGTAGCGCGACGGGGCCGAAAATAAGCGCGCCCTTCGTCAATTCGACACGGATGATCGCGCTCAGCGGGATGGGGAGCTGTGCGAGGTTCAGCATGCCCGCGGCGATCAGGTAAGGGAAGAGAGCGAGAGTCGACAGCGTCGCGACCGCCCATAGGACGAAGAAAAGCCTCCAGTTGATCGACTTCCGCATGATTCGGTGAACGCATCTTACTACATATGGGTTTGCGCTGGCTGGAACCGACCCGTCCGCCTGACGCCAATCGAACCTCACGTTCCAACGGCATGTTCGCAGGCGCTTCCGGCCGACTCCCGAAAGGGGGCTGATTCGGCTGAATCGGTCGACCCGGCGTTCCCGCTCGGCCAAATCGAGCGATCTGGCCTTTTGGTGGATGGGCCAGGGGCCTGCCGTCGCGGACTGCCGGAACAATTGGGCTGGCTGGATCGTATGAAGGTGTGCCCCTCTCGCCCGCCGGCTCATCCTATCGTCCGCGCGACGCCGACGCCAAGACCAAGCGCCGCGCCATCAGCATCCTCAAGGCCCTGGTCCGCGGCGGCTGACGCCGTCTCCGTCGACGAGCCGGACGGCCCCTTTACGCTCGAAGACGACCTCGCCGCATTCGTGCTGGCTGGCAGTCATGACGAAATCCGCCGCCGGCTCCGACCATGATATTTGATTGCTAATCGCTCAATATACTAGAATCAGCCGTGCACATCCGACGACCCGATCTTCTTCAGCGGATCCGCCGCAGCGTGAAGGATCACTCGGTGACGGCCCTTCTGGGCCCCCGGCAGTGCGGCAAAACCACTCTGGCCCGGGAACTGCACCGTCAGATGAAGGGGTCGTTCTTCGACCTCGAGAACCGTCAGGACCTTGCCCGCCTCCAGGATCCGGTCCGCGCACTCGGAGACCTTCGGGGCTTGGTCGTCTTGGACGAAGTCCAGAAACAAACCGATCTTCTGGAGACCTTGCGAGTCCTGGCGGACCGGCGGCCGCGGCGGGCGTCCTTCCTGATCCTCGGGAGCGCCTCGCCCGATCTCATGCACCACTCTTCGCAATCCCTGGCGGGGCGAGTGCACTTCATCGACATGCAGGGATTCGATCTGGCCGAAGCGCCTCATCTCGACCGCCTCTGGCTGCGAGGAGGCTTCCCGTCTTCCTACCTGGCCGCCAGCGGCTCGAAAAGTTTCGAGTGGCGAGAGGATTTCCTGAAGACTTTCCTGGAGCGCGACATCCCTCAGTGGGGCATCCGAGTGCCGGCGGCGACTCTGAGGCGCTTCTGGGGCATGCTCGCCCACTACCACGGGCAGACTTGGAACGCTTCCGAGATCGCCTCTTCGCTGGGAACGGCGCATACCACCACGCAGCACTACCTGGATATCCTGACCGGCGCCTTCATGGTGCGGCAACTGCCGCCCTGGCACGAGAACATGGGCAAGCGCCTGGTCAAAGCTCCCAAGGTGTATATCCGCGATTCGGGACTTTTTCATTCGCTCATGAGCCTCGAGACCAAGGATGGTCTTTATGCCCACCCTAAGTTCGGGGCGTCTTGGGAAGGATTCGCCCTGGAGCATCTGATCCGGAGAGTCCCCGATCGGCATGCCTATTTCTGGGGGACCCACGCCGGAGCCGAATTGGATCTGCTGATCGATCGCGACGGCAAACGATGGGGATTCGAATTCAAGGTGAGCGAGGCTCCGAGCGTCACGAAATCCATGCGTATCGCCCTGAAGGATCTCAAGCTTCAGCGTCTCTGGGTGGTTTATCCCGGAAGCCATCGGTTCGCGATGTCCGATCTCATCGAAGCGATTCCACTGGCTCAGGCCCTGCAGCTCGACGCGGTCAAAGAATGAGGATCCAATGAGCCTCGAACTCTTCATCGCCTTCCGCTATCTCAAGGCCAAGCGCAAAGGCCTGTTCGCGGTCGTCACCACCTCCATCGGCGTGGCGGGCGTGACCGTGGGCGTGGCGGCCCTCATCACCGTCTACGGGGCGGGCTAGATATGTGTCCTGTCCCAGCAGTTCGTCGGACCGCTCTCGCCAGCCCCCGAGCTTTCGGCCAAGGCATGATTCGAAGGATATAAAATCCAGTCCCAGTTCGAGCTCCGATAGCCGGTGCCAACGCCGCTGGAGTCGGCTGTAAATCTCATCGTCCGTTGAGCATGGATAGCGGAGGTGAAAAACGGCCGGGAACGGCGGCAATCCGGTTCTTCTTCCGTTCCCGTTTTTCAGAAATCCCGAGTGCCGCCAGAGCCTACCGACACGCTGCATCATCCGCAGGGGAGACCAGTCAAGGTCAAAATGGACCATCGTTCCACACCCGCCATGAAGGTCCACGGATTCAGAAAGACGATCCGAAGTCACAAGTGTCGCTGCCGCGCCGTTGGGGTGGACCGAAACCTCGTCATGATCGACAAAGCCTCGCGCCGCGCCGTGGACGATTCGGCGACGGTCGGCCGCGTCGCCTTCAGCTTCGCGCGCGCCTCGTGCCTTCCCTTCCCGGACGCGGAGCTGCTGCGAGACATGAACCGCGCGACGGAGGGGAACCTCGAGCCGTTGACCGGCGACGACTGGCTCCGCCTCTTCGCGGACGCCAGCTGGATTCTCGAGGACGTGCGCGAGATGCCCTACGGCGCGGTGCCTACGAGAGCCTCTTCAACCGCAACCGGAAGATACTGGCCTACCGGGTCTGCCGCCTGCGTAACCCGGGCTGAGTTCGGGATACAAATTTAGGGCTCCTGACCGACGCGTCGCGCCATTTCAAGAAAGCCGACCGCGCCCGGCAGGAGCGCTGAAAGTCACCTGCTTATTTGGGGTGCACCTTCCTTACAGGCGGAAGATGGCGAGCCGGCCGTCGTCCCAGACCGGCTGGGAGCGGGACCGCAGATCCTTCCACAAGGCGCCGTCCGGCTGCGCCCAGGCGCCCTTCTTCTCGACGGCGAGGAAGCGCGCGCCGGCTAGGCGTTTCTGCGCGATGGCCGCCAGCGCGTTCGCGGGGAGCTGAGAGGCGAGGTCGTCGGACCAGCCGCGCCGGTCGAGGTAGTAGAGGGCGACCGAGGGGGCCATGCAGCTCGTGAAAAACAGGTCGCCGGGGCGGCTGACGGCGGCCGCGGCCTCTCCCGCTCGAGAGAGATAGTCGAAGCCCTGGCGGTACCAATGCGCGATGCGCAGGGCCGCGTGCGCGGGGATGGAGGCGACCAGCAGGAACACGCCGGACAAGGCCCAGGAGGGGCTGATGGCGGCGCGGGCGCGTTCCATGAGCAGGCGCAGGCCCACGCCCATGAGTCCGGCCGCGACCGGGGCCAGGGGCAGGCAGGTGTAGTCGTGGGAGTGACCGTATTCGCCGAGCGCAAGGAGATGGAAGAAGACGCCGCCCAGCCACGCGAGCCAGAACGCGTCGCGGCGGCGCCACAGAAGCTCGCGGGCTCCGAAGAAGAAGAGGACGGTCCCGCCGTAGGTGGCGATGATCTCCAGGAAGCGCGAGAAGACCAGGAACTGGGCGAAGTAGAGCGTGCGGCGGTAGCCGAGGATGCGCCAGAACTCGCCGGAGTGGGTCGGCACCACGTAGACGCCGGCGCCGGCGTAGCGGTACCAGGCGAACACGCCGCCCATCGCGAGCAGCCCGGCCAGCCAGAGGCGCGCGTCGAGGAGAGTTCCTCGACCCAGTCGACGCCAGGTGAGGGCCGCCAACGGTATCAGCACGTACGCGTAGGGCAATTTCAGGCCGACCGCGACGAAGGCCGAGAAAACGGAGATGGCCCAGGGCCAGAGAGGCCGGCCGGGCGCAAGCGCGCGTTCCCAGAAGTAAAGGGCGGACACGACGCCCAACAGGGCGCAGGCCTCGGGCTGGACGGTGCGGCCGAAATAAATCTCGACTGGCAGGAGGCAGAACAACGCCGCGCCGTAGAAGGCGGACTCGGTCCCTAATTCGCGTTCGAAGAGCAGGAAAAGAAAGAATGCGGTCAGCGCCGACGCCGCGGTGGAGAGGATTCGGCCCCAGGACTCACCCAGGCCGAAGAGGGGCCAGAGCTTGCCGTAGAGCCACGTCTGGACGGGAAGTTCGGTGGCGGCCATCCGATCCTCGGGGCCCTCCCAGTCCACGCGCGGCCGGTGGATGGGCCGGGCCTCGCGCCAGTAGTTGCGCGCGATGGAGGCGGTGTTCACCTGGCGGTGGAAATGGTAGTCGAGCAGCGGCGCGCGGATGCCCTTGAGATGGACGAGCAGGGAGAGGGCGGCGACGAGTCCCGCCAGGAGCCGGCGGCGCTGCGTCCAGTGATTCATTCCTTTAAGGCGTAGACCTCGATGGTCCCGCCGGAACGCAGCGCGGCTTCGAGGAAGGCGAGGATCAGGGCCGCGGGGAGAAAGACGGGCAGGAGCAGGGCGATAGCGGCCGTCTGGAAGGGGTAGTGCAGGGCCGTGTCCTTGCGCGCGCTTTCGTCCTTGAGCAGGGAATAAAGCAGGTTGAAACGCAGATTCAGGGCGTTGTAGAGGCTCTGCAGGATTCCGTAGGGATTCTGCTCGAAGCTGAAGTGGTCGAGTTGGACGATGCGGAAGCGATGGCGGGTCAGCACGGCTTCCAGCGACTTGGGGCCGAAGTGGAAGTAGTGGCGCGGCACGTCGAGGTGGAACCAGTGGCGCCCGAAGAGGCGGGCCTGCCAGCTTTCGTAGTTCGGGACGGCGATGGCCAGCAGGCCTCCGGGCTTCAAAGACTGGGAGGCGCGGCCGATGGCGGCGACGGGGTTGATGAAATGCTCGAGGGTATGCCAGAAGATGACGGCGTTATATCGTTCATTCTCGTGCGGGGTGCGCGAGAAATCCTCGGTCGTGACCGGCAGCTTGAGGATGTTCCGCGCGTGCCAGGCGGCGGTCTCGGAGAATTCCACTCCATGAGGCTCGTAGCCCAGTTCGCGCATATAGTGCAGGAGCAGGCCGCGTCCGCAGCCGACGTCCAAGAGGGAGCCGCGCGGCACGCGGTTGTGCAGGACCGCGGCGCGGCGACGGCGGAAGCGGCGGACCAGGAGCTCGAAGAGGGGGTTGAAGCGGACGTTCTCCTTTCCGTAGTACTGGGTGGGGTACCAGGAGCCGATGCGTTCCTTGGGAATCGGCGGCCAGGTCCGTCCCAGTCCGCAGTCGGGGCAGCGCAAAATATCGAAACCCTCTTCCACGCAAGGGTGGACGGTCTCCGGTGTGTTGTGGCCGCAGGCCGGACATCGCGGAGGGCGAGCGTCCTGGTCGTGCAGGTCCGGGCGGAAGCGGGGAGTGGAGTCAGCCATCCTTGTAAAATTGTATAAAATCCAGCCATGAAGACCTCTCTGATGCTGGCCGGACTGCTTGCGGCGGCGCCCGCGGCTGCGCTCATTGCCGATGAGGAGAACAGCATTAAAGTCTTCGCGGACGCGTCGCCTTCCGTCGTTTACGTGACCAACGTGGCCATCGGCCAGAACCTGTACATGGACGAGTTCGCCATCCCCCAGGGCTCGGGCTCGGGCTTTGTATGGGACAACCAGGGCCACATCGTCACGAACTTCCATGTGGTCCAGGGCGGCGACGCCTTCCTCGTCACGCTCCAGGACCAGACGCAGCTGACGGCTAATCTGGTGGGCTCTGACCCCAACAAGGACATCGCGGTCCTCAAGGTCTCCAAGGGCCTCAATAAGCTGAAGCCCGTCAAAGCGGGCTCCTCGGATCTTCTGCGCGTCGGTCAGAAGACGTTGGCCATCGGCAACCCCTTCGGCCTGGACCACACGCTGACGACGGGCATCATCTCGGCGCTGGGACGCGAGGTGGTGGGCATCGGCGGGGTGACCATCCGCGATATGATTCAAACCGACGCCGCCATCAATCCCGGCAACTCGGGCGGCCCGTTGCTCGACTCGTCGGGCGACCTCATCGGGATGAACACGATGATCTTCAGTCGCTCGGGGTCCAGCGCCGGCATCGGATTCGCGGTGCCGGTCTCCTTCATCAAGCGCATCGTGCCCCAACTCATCGAGTTCGGCAAGGTCATTCGCCCGGGAATCGGCATCACCGTCCTGACCGCCGGACAGAAGTACTACCTCATCGGCGACCAGGAGGGCGTGGTCATCAACCAGATCACGCGCGCAAGCCCCGCGGCCAAGGCGGGCCTGCGCGGATTGAGGCGGGTCCCGGGAGGCCGCATGGTTCTCGGCGACATCCTCATCGGCATAGGCGGGCACGCGGTCAAAGATTACGACGACCTTTACAATGCGTTGGACCGCTATAAGGCCGGCGACGTCGTCGACATCAAGTTCCTGCGCGAAGGCAAGGCCCTCACCGTGCCCATCACCCTCATCAACGTCCAGTAGCCGCCGCCCGGTCACGGGAAGGAGCCAGCCATGAAAGCCATCGTCGTCGAGAAGTTCGGCGGTCCCGAGGTACTCAAGCTCAAGGACGTTCCCGAGCCGAAGGCCGGACAGGAACAGATCCTCGTCGCGCTCAAGGCGATCGGCGTCAATCCGGTGGACACCTACATCCGGGCCGGGACGTACGCGCGCAAGGCGGAATTGCCGTGGACGCCCGGCGCCGACGCCGCCGGCGTCGTCGAGTCCGCGGGCGCGGGCGCGCCGTTCAAGACGGGCGAGCGCGTCTACGTCCATGGCGCGGTCGGCGGCGTCTACGCGCAGAAGGCCGTGGTGGAGGCCTCCCGGGCGTTTCCGTTGCCGGACGCGCTGTCTTTCGAGCAGGGCGCGGCGATCGGCGTGCCCTACGCGACCGCGCATCGCGCCCTCTTCCAGGGCGGCGGCGCCCGGCGCGGCGAGACCGTCTTGATCCACGGCGCCAGCGGCGGCGTCGGCGTCGCGGCGGTCCAACTGGCCCTCTGCGCGGGTATGATCGTGATCGGCACGGCGGGCGGAGACGACGGCGTCGCCTTCCTGAAGTCCCTCGGCGTCATGTACGCCCTCGATCACCGCAAGCCCGGCTACGTGGACGAAGTCCTCAAGCTCACCGACGCCAAAGGCCCCCAGCTCATCGTCGAGATGCTCGCCAACGTCAATCTCGCCGAGGACCTGCGCGTCGCGGCCCAGCGCGGACACATCGTGATCGTCGGCAGCCGCGGACCGGCGCCGATCGACCCGCGCTACGCGATGACGAAGGATCTCACCGTGCGCGGCATGAGCCTGTGGAACATGACCGAAGCCGAGCGAGAGCACGTGCACGCCGACCTAGCCAAAGGCTTCGCGAGCGGCAGGCTCAAGCCTCTGATCGGCGCGAAGTTTCCGCTCGCCGAGGCGGCCAAGGCTCACGCGGCCATTTTGATCCCGGGCGCGCGCGGCAAGATCGTCCTGCTTCCCTGAGGACCGCCGCGTTGACCATCAACGGACCTTGTCCAGCGCGGCGATTTCGGCGTAGAGATGAACGGCCGAGGAGATCGACTTCTTGAACATACCCAAATGCAGGCTTTCGTTCTCCGAGTGCGGATTGGAGAGAGGATCCTCCACGCCGATCATCAGAGCGGGCGCGCCCTTGAGCGCCTGGGCAAAGGGCCCCACGAACGGGATGGAGCCGCCGCAACCTATGTCCACCGAGGCGCGTCCGTAGCCCTTCTCAAGGGCCCGGCGCGCTGCGGCGAAGGCCGGGGCGTCGGTGTCCGTCGTCCAGGCGGGGCTGGCCGACTCGCCCGAGAATTCCACTTGCACGCCCCACGGCGCGTTCTTCTTGAGATGCTTCTGGAGCGCCTCGAGGGATTTCTTAGCGTCCATGCCCGGCACAAGCCGGATGCCCAGGTGGCACCAGGCTGAGTCGTTGATGATGTTGGCACAGTCCTTTTTGCTGGAGGCCTGGATGGCGTTGACCGAGAAAGCGGGCCGGTACCAGTTCGAGCGCAGGATGTCCTTGGGCGTCGCTAGGAGTTTCGTCTTGTTGAAGAGGCCGGATTGCGCGCGGAAGGTCTTCTCGGTGAGTTTGAGGACCTTCAGGCTGGCCTCCATCGCCTTGGCGGGTTTCTTCACGCCTTGATAGATACCGGGGATCATCATGCGTCCCTTGGCGTCCGTGCACGAGGCGATCATCTTGGCCAGCGCCTGCACCGGGTCGGGCAGGGGGCCGCCCCACATGCCGGAGTGAAGGGGATGGTCCATGGAGCGCACCGTTACGTCCAGGGCGACGAGGCCCCGCAGGGCCACCGTGATGGAGGGCGTGTCGTGGTCGAAGTTGCCCGTGTCGGTCAGCACGATCGCGTCGGCCATCACCTGGTCGGCGTACTTGGCCAGGAAGGGCTCCAGGTTGTCGGAGCCGCACTCCTCCTCGCCCTCGATGATGAGCTTCACGTTGACCGGTAAGGCTCCGTGCGTTTTGAGCCATGCGGAGATGGCGCTCGTATGCGCGACCGCCCCCGCCTTGTCGTCGGCCGTGCCGCGGCCGTAGAGGCGGCCGCCGCGTTCGGTCGGCTCGAAGGGAGGGGACTTCCAGAGCTCCACGCGGCCGGCGGGCTGAACGTCGTGGTGCGCGTAGAGGAGGAGGGTGGGCTTGCCCGGCGCGTGGAGCCAGTCGGCATAGACGTAGGGATGGGCTCCCGGCAGCCGCAGGATCTCGACATTCTCCAGCCCGCGCGCGCGACAGAGGGTCGCGACGGCCACGGCGGAGCGCTCGACTTCCTTCGGGTCGAACCCCGGGAAGGAGACGCTGGGGATGCGGGAGAGGACCTTCAGCTCCTCGAGAAAATCGGAGAAATGCTGCTCGGCATAGGAGACGGCTCTCAAGGTATCCATGCGCGGATTCTACCCAATTAGTAGAATCGCGGGGCATGCAAATCGTGCCGCGCTACATCCTCCGGCAGTTCCTGCCCATCTTTGGGGCGGGGCTCTCCCTTTTCCTGGGGGTCCTGCTCATGAACCAATTCATGAGGCTTTTCGCCATGGCGATGCTCAAGGGATTGCCGTTCTTCTGGATACTCTCCTGCTTTGCGCGGCTGCTGCCTTCCTTCGCCGCTCTGGCCGTGCCCATGGCCTTCCTCGTGGCGGTCATGGTCGCGCTCGGGCAAATGACGGACACGGGAGAGGTGATGGCCTTGCGCTCGGCCGGTTTCTCCTACGGCGAGATCGTGCGGCCGTTCCTATGGCTGGGCCTGGCGCTCTCGCTTATGATGCTCCTGGTCAACCACAAGGTCGGCCCGGACGGCTTCCATTCTTTCAAGAAACGCACC
The DNA here is from genome assembly GCA_001799675.1 of Elusimicrobia bacterium GWA2_66_18. Taxonomy (GTDB): domain Bacteria; phylum Elusimicrobiota; class Elusimicrobia; order UBA1565; family UBA9628; genus GWA2-66-18. The sequence continues at coordinate 19,147 of MGTX01000031.1, read as the reverse complement.
AGCGAGGCATCCCAGAAGATGGCCAAGATAGACCTGCGGCCGCGCTCCTTCACGCCGCTGGGCCCCTGGCGCCTCTACGCCCGGGAGGCGGACTCGTCCAGTGGGAAGCTGGAGGGCGTCTATCTCGTGCGTCCCGGCCAGACCCAGGCCATGCGCGTCAACGCCGAGTCGGGGAGCATATTCCTCGATCCGGGGCGGGGGGTTGACCTGGAGCTGAGGGACGGCCAGTTGGTTTTGCCGAACAAAGACCCCGAACGCTTCACCTCGGGACGCTTCGAGCGCTACCGCATGCACCTGCCTCTGGACGCCTCGGCCGTCCCTCGCGAGCCGGACCTGCAGGAGATGACGACGAAGGCTCTGCGCGCCAGGATCGCGGAGCCGGGCCTTGCGCCCGACAGGCGCCTGGAGTATCGCGTCGAGGCGACGGCGCGCACCGCCGGGGCGCTCTCCCCGTTCGTGTTCTTCTGGGTGGCCGCGCCCCTCGGCATGGGCCTCAGGCGCCGGGCTCGCGGGGCGGACTTCGCGGCCAGCCTGGGCGTGATGTTCGGCTTCTACGGCCTGCTTGTCGTCGGAGTCAGCCTCGGGCGGCGTCACGACCTCCTGGCCGGGACGGCGCCGTGGCTGGCCGACGTCGTGGGCCTGTGCGTCGGCGGGGGGCTCACGAAGAAGGCGGCGGCGCAGTGACGATCTTCACGCGCCATATGATGGGGCGCTTCCTCAAGCCGCTGGCCTTCGGGTTAGGGCTTTTCGCCATCCTCATCTTTCTGGGCGACACCTTCGACAAGATGAACTCCATCGCCAAGTCGCAGGCTCCCCCGTGGACCGTTTTCGAATACCTGATACTGGGAGTGCCCTACTGGGCGACGCGCGTCATCCCCATGGCGACTTTGCTGGCGACGCTCGTCGCGATGAGCGGTTTCGTGCAGAGCGGAGAGTGGCTGGCGACCCAGGCCTGCGGCCTGGAGACGAAGCGCTTCTGGCTGCCGATTCTCTGGACCTCGCTGGGGGTTTCCGTGCTGGCCCTGCTCGCCCAGGAGACGGTCAGCCCCGCGGCCTGGGCGCGCCATCAGCGTCTGTGGCGCGAGAAGGTCCACCCCGAGTGGGAGTGGACCAAGTACGAGAACGTGGCATTGACGGGCGGCGACGACCACTTCGTGCAGGCTTGGCTCTTCCTGCCCAAGGAGGGGAAGATGGAACGCCCCCTGCTGGAGCGTTTAGCTCAGAAGGGAGTCGTCTCCCAGCTCGATGCCAAGACCGCGCTCTGGGACGCCGGTCTCAAGCGCTGGGTGTTCAAGAAGGGCGTGGAACGCACCTTCGGTCCGCTCGGCGTGGTGGAGAGGCCCTTCGAATCCGAGGTCTCGGGACTGGCCGCGCCGCCCCTCGACCTCATCCCTCGCCCCCTCAATCCCGACGAGATGACCTTGCGCGAAGTGGTGTCCTACTCGCGGCGCGTGGGCCGCCTCGGCGGTTCGCCCCGCGAGTACGAGGTGGCGGCCCAGGCCAAGGTCGCCTACCCTTTCGCCAACGTGGTGGTCTGCGCTCTGGGCATCCCCATCGCCCTGCGCCTGCGCAAATCTTCCCGCGTGATCAGCTTTTGCGCGGCGCTCGCCATCTCCTTCGTCTTCCTGTGGTTCATGGAGGTCGGTCGCGCCATGGGCGTGGGCGGAACCCTGCCGCCCTGGACCGCGGCCTGGATGGCCAATGCCTGCTTCGGCGCGACCGCGTTCCTCTTGATCCGGCGTTGGGACCTTTAGGGCGTCTTCTTCGACTCGGCGTCGAGCGCCTTCTGGGCCTTCTCGGCTTCCTGTCGGACTTTCTCGGTCGAGACGGGCTGGTCGTCGGTCTTCGTCGCCGGGGCGGGGGTGGGCGCGGGGGGCTCGGAGGAGGCCGAAGGCTTGGAATCCGATGAACCGCCGAAGAGAATGCTCAACTGGATGGACGCGTAGGCCTCTTTTGGGAGTTCAGTCGACTCGCCCTCGCTCTGCGTCTTCACCTTCTTCGGACTGATCGCGCCGGAGACGTCCACGATAAGATGCAGGAAGTTGAGGCCCGTGCCGGCGGTCAGCATCGTTCCAGAGCCGGTCTCGGCCAGATTGCGCATCAGGCCCACGCGCAGAGGGATGTTGATCCAAGAACGATTGAAGATGTTGAACTCGTTGCCCAAGCCGAACTGACGGCTGGCGACGTTGTCGACGGCGGTCAGGTTCCGCGTGAGGTCGAGGTCCGCGGCGATGTTCCACCAGTTGAAGGGCGAGATGGACGCGCCCACGCGCGCCTGCGGGTTCACGGCGAACTTGCCCGCGACGCCGGCGGCGACGGCCGCGTCGGGCTGCTTGAACTTCGGGTTATTGAGGTTGCGCCCGACGATGCCGAGGCGGGGGTGGAGAGGGACGTTCTCGAAGGTGCGGTTGACGTCCCAGAGCGCGCCCAGGTCCACGCCGAAGTTGGAACTTTTTTTAGCTCCGTTCTTGAACTTGGAGAACATGTCTGATTCGTCGTTGGTGTTGCGCAGGACGAAGTAGTCGTAGTAGCCGACCAGGGCGTTCATGACCTTGACGTTGCCGCCGAGGAAGACTCCCTGGGCGAAAGGCAGTTCGTGACCGTAACCGACGCCGAACTCCAACACCTGGGCGCCTTTAAGGGTGAGTTTGGAATTATTCGTGCCGTTGCCGATCGTGGTCACGGTGGCGTTGGGATCGATGGTCGGGACCATTCCTATATCCACGAAACCGTTGGTGAAGAAGGCGAGCTTGCCGACCTTGAAGTCCGCTCCGGCATCCACGCCGAGTCGCATGCCGTTTCCGGGCTCGTTGAGCTTGGCGAGAGCCGCGTCGATCTTGGCTTGAGTGATGGTGAGCGGGTTGTTCTTGAGGCTCTCGAGGTCATTGGCGCCTTCTAGGACCGTCCCGGTCAGGGCGGCGTGCGCTCCGACGGGGAATTGCAGTCCGTAGGCGTTCTCGGTCGCGCGGCCGAGGGCGGCCGCGTTCCAATAGGACGCCAACGGGCCGCGGGATTCCGCCACTCCGGCGCCGCCCATGCCGACGGCGCGCGCGCCCATGGGGTGCCACTCGAGGGCCCCGGCGGGGGCGGCAAACAGCAGGACGGCGAGCAGGGGAAAGATATTGTTCATACACGCGAGTATGGCATTTCTTCCCGAGCAAACGCAAAAAAAAGCGGGCGGCCCGAAGGCCGCCCGCCGGATTCCCCGCGGTCGACTAGCGGTTGTGCTCCAGGCTTAAGAGCCAGCGCTGGATGTTATCCGAGTGTTCCCGGACTTGATCCTCGGGCCCCGAGATAATGAGCAGGAAGCCGCTCTCGATCCAACTCTTGTACTCGTGGAGCTCGTAATGGAGGCCGGTCTCGTCCATGTAGCGCCGGATCTCGCGCTTCACGCGGCCTCGCAGGAGCGCCCCGGCGACGAATCGGATCGATGCGCGCGCGTTCGGCGCGGCAGGTTCTTCAGCCAAGATCCCGGCGGGACTTTGGCCGTGGTCGTCGACGAACGGGGCCCGCGCCGGGACGACATGGGCCGGCGCCACGCTCATCTTGCTCAGCGGCGCGGTGAAAAGGCCGGCGAGGCTCGCCGCGAAGCCCGCGGCCGACGGGCTCGCCGGCAGGGCGACGTCGTGCAGCTTGGCGGCGGCGCGGATCTCGGCCTCGTGGAGTATGGTCCCGTCGTTTTTCATCGCGTTGATGAGGACCTGGGCCATCGCCGCCGGGATGGTGGAAGCCTTGGCGAATATCGTGGGCAGGACGAGGGCCTCGGCGACGGCCGCGCCCTGCGCGTAGCCCAGCTTCTCGATGAGCATCTTGCGCAGCTTCCAGGCGAATCCCCCCCAGGCCTGACCCTGGTCGTGGGCTTCGTCGTACTCGTTGTACTGGTAGGCGTTCTCGCCGTGGCGCACGTAGTCCACGCCGTTGCGGGGGATCTTCAGGAAGTGTTCGCCGATGACGGGGTTGTCGAGGCGGAACATCGAGAGGATGTCGCCCCAGCCCTCGGAGAGGCCGCCGTCGACGATGCCGCCCAGCATGTCGTCCCAGTAGTGGCCGTTCTCGTGCTCGGCCACGGTGTCGTAGGCGGTGTTCACGCAGCGCTCGCTCGAGCGGAAGAAGTTGAGGCTCGGGCGTCCCGGCGTGTAGTAGGCGTTGCAGTCGTCGACGATGTTGGTGCGCACGGTGAGCTGCCGCTTGTCCATGCGGTCGTTGGTCAGCTTGCGCTCGCGCAGGAAGTTGAGCGAGCGGTTGACCTTGTCGAAGGCGTTGACCTGGGCCAGCGCGTTCTCGTCGGCGGCGGTGGAGCCCGGGTTGAAGACGACCCGGTTGTCGCCCGGCTTGACCGCGACCTTGACCGACAGGGTCTTGCCGCCCGCGTCGGCGATCCTGACGTAGGGGCCGGCCAGCGCGGCCGTCAATTCGAGGCCCTCGGGGGCGGCTTCGAAGCCGGAGCCGGCCGTGAAACGGCCGTCCTGGCCGGTGACGTAGGACTTGCCGCCGATCGAGACCTCGAGAAACGGCAGGGCGATCTCGCCGACCACGGAGTCGGCCATGATCGGACCCTTGTCCACGGCCTTGCCGCCGACCGAGCCGGAGACGCCGGCCGCGTCCCGCAGGCCGGCGCGGTTGTCATAGACGAAGACGAGCCCGGTGACCACGTCGACGGCGATCATGAAGGGCAGGTTCTCGGCGGCGTAGAGCTTCACGTGGCGCCAGGAGCCGCGGGAGTAGAGGATCTTTTCCTCATAGAACTCGAAGGTGGAGGAGACGTCCGCGGGGGGGATGCCCGTGCGCGCGGCGATCCGGCCCATGATTTGTTCGTCGGTGAGGACCGTCTCGGTGTTCACGTCGATCTGGGGGAAGAGCTGGCCGGTCTGGGCGACGACGGTCGGCTTGCCGTCGAGCACCTTGATGGTGATGGACAGGTGTGAGCCGTTGACGATCAGGCTGTCGCGGGTCTGGCGGAAGTACGCGAAAATGGCGGCGGCCTGCTCGCCCGCGCCCTCGAACTTCTTGACGTGGATGAGGCGGAGCTCGGAGCTCGGCACGCCGTAGCGGGCCGGATCGGCGTCGACCATGGACTTGACGGCGCCCACGACCGCGTCCAGGTTCGCCGGGTCGACGGCGAGCGCCTTGCGGCTGGACTCGAAGATGCCGCCCACCTCGCGCGAGCCGGGCAGGGCGTAGGTCTGGAGTAAGACGGTGCGCTCGCGGTCGGCGGAGGGGACCGTCGGCAGCTCGTCCGTGCGGCTGCCGTTGGGGAGCCGGACCGGCTTGAGGTCTCCGGTGAAACCCAGCCGGCCGGAGATCGGCGCCGATTTCTCGCGGGAGGAGTCGAAGAGGAAGGAAAGGCCGGCGCGGCCGCGGATCACGTCCGCGATGCGCTCGACGAGGCCCTTGCCCTGCAAGGCGGCGGGGCTCGTCGGTGCAAGGGTCGTCTGTGTTTCAGGGTAATAGGCTTCGGCTTCCACGGCGAGCTTGGTGATGTCGTCGGGGATTCCTATCTTCACGGAGGCCGGAGCGGCGGCCGCGGTCACCGCGAGGGGTTCCGCGGCGACCACGGCGAGCTTCGGGAGCGCCGGGGCGGTCATCTGGGCCGAGAGAGGCAAGAGGGACGCGCCGAGGGTCGCAGCGCCGGAGAGGGGTTTGGTGACGGAGATCATCGGCTGGGCGCCAACGCCGGGGGCGACAGTGACGGGCGTTATGACCGCGCCGGGGGCGGTTCGCACGGCGGCTTGCGCGAGAGCGGCCCGCGGGGCGGCGGCGGAGAGAACGACGCAGACGGCGACGAGAATCGGCGTGAGCCTCGGCGAGTTGTTCATGGGCCCATCCTACTTAAACGCCCTTAAATCTTACGTGGGCCGATGGTCCCGACGGATTGCGGCAGAGGCCCCATTGGAATATAGGACTTTGGACCCACGGACCGGACGGGCGCCGATTTGATAATATGCCGCTCCCCATGGAAATCGGCATCGTCGGGCTTCCCAACGTCGGCAAATCCACCATATTCAACGCTTTGACGTCCGGCAATGCCGCCGCGTCGAATTATCCCTTCACGACGATCGAGCCCAACGTGGGAGTCGTCGCCGTGCCGGACCCGCGTCTTGGCCGCTTGACGCAGCTCGCCAGGCCGAAGAAGACCATCCCCGCTTCCTGCCGCTTCGTCGACATCGCCGGCCTCGTCAAAGGCGCGGCCCAGGGAGAGGGCCTGGGGAACAAGTTCCTGGCCAATATCCGGGAAGTCGACGCCGTTCTCCACATGGTGCGATTGTTCAAAGACCCCGAGGTCGTTCATACCATGGGCGGGGTCGATCATCAAAGAGATATCGAAGTCATCGAGACCGAGCTGATGCTGGCCGACCTCGACAGCCTCGCCAAGCAGTATGACAAGGTCTCGGGCAAGGCGAAATCCGGCGACAAGGCCGCGCGCGAGGCGCTCGTCGTCCTCGACGCGCTGAAGAACGGCCTGGAGGCGGGCAAACCCGCGCGCGCCCTGGGCCTGGACCCCAAGGTCCTCAAGGATTTCTTCCTCCTGACCGCCAAGCCCGTGCTCTATGTCGGGAACACCGACGAGACCCCGGACCCGGCCGTGATCGCCGATTTTAAGGCCCATGCCGAATCCCGCGGCTCGCCGTCCGTCGTGATCTGCGGCAAGCTAGAGAGCGAGATCGCCCAGTTGTCCGGCGAGGACCGCGAGATGTTCATGAAGGACCTGGGCATGGAGACGAGCGGTCTCGAGAAGGTCATCGTGGCCGCCTACCAGACCCTCGGGCTCCGCTCTTACTTCACCTGCGGCGAGATCGAGGTCCGGGCCTGGACCATCCCGGTCGGCGCCAAGGCCCCCCAGGCTGCGGGCGTCATCCATACGGACTTCGAAAAAGGCTTCATCAAGGCCGATGTGTATTCTTTCGAGGATATCGACAAATACGGCTCGGAGGCGGCGCTGCGCGAGAAGGGCCTCATCCGCTCCGAGGGCAAGGACTACACGGTCCAAGACGGCGATGTCTGCCACTTCAAGTTCGCCAACTGAGTCTTCCATCCGCTGCCGCCATTTCGGGGCCTGCGGCGGCTGTTCCCTGCAGGACCGCCCTTACGAAGATCAGTTGGCCTTTAAGAAGGGAAAGGTCGCGGCCGCCCTCGCCGGCATCGAAGGACTCCCGCCGCTGGGCATTCTCGGCGCGCCGCGGATATGGAACTACCGCAACAAGATGGAGTTCAGCTTCGGCGACGTGTACCCTCCAGCGGCCGGTCAATGGCTGAAGCTCGGCATGAAGCCCAAAGGCCGCTGGTACGAGATCCTCGATTTATCGGAATGTCATCTGCCCAGCCCTGAAGCCGCCCCGCTCCTGGCCGCCGTGCGCGCCTGGGCCGAGGATGAGAAAGTCCCGCCGTATAACTCGCATAAAAAGGAAGGGCAATTGCGCCACCTGGTTTTGCGGGAAGCGAAAAATCGCCCCGAAAGGATGGTTCTGCTCGTCACGACTGCCGGCGAAATTCCCCGACGATCGTTCGTCGACGCCGTTCTTGGCGCTTATCCCGCCACGACGATCCTCATCGGCCGCAACGCCAAGGTCTCGGATACGGCGGTTTCCGACACGCTGGAGGTCCTGACCGGTCCGGGCCATGTCACGGAGACGTTGAGATTTTCCGACGGCGCGCTCGATTACCGGATCTCCCCGCAATCGTTCTTCCAGACCAACACGACGGGCACGGAAGCCCTTTACGGCCTCTTGAGGGCGTGGACCCGGGAGCTCCAGGCGAAGAGCGTGCTCGACCTCTACTGCGGCGGCGGCGGCATCGCCCTGTCCCTGGCGGGCGCGGCGCGAAAGGTCGTGGGGGTCGAGTCGAACCGGTCGGCCGTCCAAGACGCCACGGTGAACGCCGCGCTCAACGGCTTGGAGAATTGTGAATTCTACGGCGGGACCGTGGAGTTCCTCCTGCCCGCCCTGCTCGACATGCAGCCCGAGGCCGCCGTCATCGACCCGCCCCGCGCGGGACTCCACGCCGGCGCCCTTCGGGCATTGATTGAGACGCCCCCGCCCGCCCTCTTCTACGTCTCCTGCAACCCCGAGGCCTTGGCCCGAGACCTCAAGGTCCTCTCGCCCCGCTACCGCGTGGAGCGTCTCGTCGCCGTGGACCTATTCCCCCACACCGACCACGTCGAGACCGTCGCCTGGCTGAAAAACCAGGCTCGACACGCGCCTGATGCGCGGTTCCCTTGATCCGGCCGCCGGGTCCCGGGCGCGGCGTTCACTCTTCGTCTAGGGCGGCGAAGGGCTTCTTGACGAGCTTGCCGCCGTCCTTGGAGAGAGCCTCGACCTTCGTCTTGGCCTCTTCCAGGCGCCGGGAAAGATCCTTGGCCAGGGCCACGCCCTTCTCGAAGAGCGCCAGCGAGTCCTCCAGGCCCTTGTCTCCCGCCTCGAGTTCTCTGACCAGTTCCTCGAGGGACCGCAGGCAATCCTCGAAACTCTCCGTCTTGACCTTGCTCATTTCGCCACCTCGCAATCGATCGAACCCTCATGGAGACGCACCGTCACCGGGTCTCCCTTCTTCACCTGCGACGCCCTCGTCAGGGCCTTCCCGCGGCTCAAGGCGATCGCGTAGCCGCGTCCCAGGACCTGGAGCGGGCTGATGGCGTCGAGCTTGCCGGCCGACACGCGCAGTCGCATTGCCAGGCGCTCGACGGCGAGCCGCATGGCCTCGGGCAGGCGGGCCGCCAACTCGTCGACGCGCTGGACGCGCTGCTCCCAGAGTCGCCGCGGGTCCTGAAGGAAGGGATGGCCGGCCGCGTACGCCAGCCGCCGCTCGAGAGCCTCGATGCGGTCGCGCAGGCCCTGGAGCATGGCGCCCTCGAGCTCCGCGATTCGCTCGGCGACCGCCGCTTTCTCCGGGACGACGAGCTCCGCCGCCGCCGACGGGGTGGGGGCGCGCAGGTCGGCCGTGAAGTCGGCGATGGTCCAGTCCGTCTCGTGGCCCACGCAGGAGACGACCGGGATCAGCGACTCGGAGATGGCGCGGGCGACCGGCTCCTCGTTGAAGGCCCATAGGTCCTCGATGGAGCCGCCGCCGCGCCCGACGAGGAGCACCTCGGTGTCGGGGGCCAGGGCGTTGAAGTCGCGCACGGCCTGCGCGATCTCGGCGGACGCGCCCGGACCCTGCACGCGCACGGGCCAGACGCGGATCTCGAGGCCCGGCCAGCGGCGGGAGAGGACGTTGATGATGTCGCGCACGGCCGCGCCCGAGCCCGAGGTCACCACGCCCACGGCCCTGGGATACGGGGGCAGGGGCTTCTTGCGCGACTCGTCGAAGAGTCCCTCCGCGCGGAGCTTGACTTTGAGCTGTTCCAGCGCCAACTGAAGCGCGCCCTTCTCGCGCGGCTCGACGGCGGAGACGATCAGTTGGAGCTCCCCGCGGGATTCATAGGACGTGACGCGGCAGCGGGCCAGGACCTTCAGGCCGTCCTGGAGCTTGAACTGGAGGGAAAACGAAGCGCCCTTGAAGAGGACGGCGCGCACCTGGGATTTCTCATCCTTGAGGGACAGGTACGTATGGCCGGAGGGATAGGTCTTGCAGTTCGACACCTCGCCTTCGACCCAAAGTTCGGGGAAGGAGGCTTCCAGGAGGTCGTGGACCTGGGAGTTGACCTCGCTGACCGTGAAGACCCGGCGGGCCGCCCTCTCCATGGCTTCGACCGGCGTAAGCTCTAGTTCCCAGCGGGCGGCGCGCTGACCTTGGACAGGCCGCGCGTCAGGTAGAGGTAGTACACGCCGAGCGGGATCATGAGCGCGGCGATGATCATAAACGGGGTGGAGCCGCCCACGTTCTTGAACAGATACTTAAGCGCGAGCAGGCCGAGCGTGCTGACCGCGAGCGACGCCGAGCCGAAGAAGCCCATCGCCTCTGGCATGCGGCCCTCGGGAACCTTCGCCTGGAAGTAGGAGCGCAGCTTGACCGTCGCGATGACCTGGGCCACGCCGAACGGGATCAGCGCGACGGCGGGCAAGGTCAGCGCGCCGGCCCATGACAGGAAGCCGGGAAGGTGCAGGAGGGCCCCGAGCGGAGAGATCGGGACCGCGAGCGTCAGGATCGAGAGCAGGCCCGCGGCGCCCCACTTCATCCACTTAAGCATGGACCGGCGCAGGGCTTCGGACTCCTCGGCGTCCGACATCCCTTTCTTTTTCGCCTCGTGGAGCTTCTTCTGCTCGCGGATCATCAGGAAGCCGCCGAGCAGGCCGCCGAAGCTGTACAGGCCGGTGAGCAGGCCGTACACCGAGGCCATGTGGTCGGCGCCGACGAGGAGGATGCCATAGGCCGGGGCGATCATCGAGTAGAGGAACGGGTTGAGCATCATATACACCGTATAGGCGAGGAAGCTCGTGCGCAGGAGAGGGTTGCGCCAGACGAGCTTGGCGCCCGCCGCGACGCGGTGGAAAAACTGACCGAACGCTCCTCTGACCCCGTTGACGCCCTGGGGGTCGTTTTTCTTGTTCTTGAGATCGGCGAGGCGCATCGCCTCGACCTTCTGCGGGATGCGCAAGGTGAAGAACAAGATCGCCAGCGCGATCGCGAAGGCGGCCGGGAAGGCGAGCAGCGCGGGCAGGAAGCCCATGCTGGTCACGACGGCGCCCGTGACGATCGGGCCCGCGACGCCGATGATTTCGAGCAAGGTCTGCTCCCAGGTCCAGAACTTCTCGATCTTGGCCTGGTTGCTGCCCATCAGCGCGGGCGGGATGCTCGTCTCGGCGGTCATGGTGACGCCGCCGATGAGGCCGTTCATGCAGTAGAACGCCATCATCAGGGGCAAGGTCATGTGGCCCGTCGCGAGCAGGAAGCAGAGCGCGGAGATCGAGACGATGCGGGTGGCGGTGCCCAGGAGATAGGTCTTGCGCAGGCCCCACTTCGTCACGGCCAGAGGCCCGAGCTGGCGGCCGATGATGCTCGCGATCGAGAAGAAGATGCCGAGCTGCGCGACGACGGTGAAATCGCCGAAGGTCTTCTGGACCAGCGCCGGCATCGCCGAGCCCAGCGCCTCGACGCCGATCTGCCCGACGACGAGAGCGCCGATGAAGAACACGGCCGCGCGGCCGAGGCCGAACCAGCCCTTGTTCGCGCCGCCGGCGTCGGGGGCGGTCGGCGGGACCGGCGGTTCGTTCTTGCCGCCGTCGGACCGCGCGTCAAGCGCGCCGTCGTCCGCGGTCGGCGTGAGACCCAAGGCGTGCGCCGCGGAGAGAGGGGCGTCGAGGGCGACGGCGCCCTCGGCTGCGGGAACGTTCTCGACGGTCTTGCCGCCGAAGAAGGCGCGCACGCCGGCGATGACCGCCGCGGTTTTGCCCGCGATGCGGCCGGTGCGGGGGCCGGCCTGGAGCGTGACGGGACCGGTCTCGGAAACCTTTCCCGGGACCGCGGCAACGGCGGAGGGCCGCGCGACGAGCGCGCCCGGCGTGACGGCGGCGCTGGCGGCGGCGCTGACGGCGGACGGATGCGGGAATGCGGCCGGGGGCAGCGAGGCGGCCAAGAAGCTCCCGGCGGGACCGGCGTTCGAGAGAGACGCAGAGACGGCATTGACCGGGGTGACCGGGGACGAAAAAGGATGAACCGGCGCAACGGCGGAGCCTCCGACGGGGGCGTTGACCGCGCCGATGACCTGGGCCCAGGCCTGGGATCCGAACGAAACGTGGACCAGCGCGAAGGCGAGGAAGGCGGCGAGGGCACGCATCATCCGGGAGGCTGTTCTCATGTTTCCATTATAAAAAGAACATCGCTTCGCCTTCAGAGGCTTTGGCTCTAGGCATCCCCGGCCAATCGGCCTACGTCCGCCTGGGCCCGAGGAGCAAGTATCGTCTCTCCCGGGCGGGGTATTGCGGGATATTTAGGGATATATTTCGGAAGGATTTCGGAAGGACTTGACAGTCAATACGTTGTATATTACCATCTAGCCCATTGAAGCCATTGAGAAAATGCCGCTTTCATCCGGCGCGCGCGTAATGGCGAAAATATTGGTCGTTGACGACTCCCAGTTCATCTGCAACGTCACGAAAGAATATTTAGAACCGGCCGGGCATAGCGTCATGGCGGTGCAAAACGCCGAAGGCGCCTTCGCGGCCGCCACGCAATACAAGCCGGACGTCGTCTTGCTCGACGTGCAGCTCCCGGACATGTCCGGCTTCCAAGTTTGCCAGAAGATGCGGGAGAGCGGGCACACGTTTCCCATATTGATCATGAGCGCTTCCAACGCGTACAGCCCTTGGGTTCACGGCTTGGCGCAAGGGTTTTTGTTCAAACCTTACACGAAAACCATGCTGTGCGCGAAAGTCCAGGCGGTCCTTCAAGGCGACGGCGGCCCGGCCGTCAAGGCCGCGACCAACGTCGCTTGCTGGGATTCGCCGATGGTTCTTCTGCATCATCTGCGCAACAGCGTGGGCAGCGTTTCCCAACTCATCGAGGTCTTCAACAAGAAAGCCGACGACGAGTTCCGGACGGAATTCGTCGGCATGGTCCAGCGGTCGGTGGACAACAGCATGGGCTTCATCGAGGAGTACGTCGAGTTGCTCCGTCCGAGCGAGTTGAAGCTCGAAGACGTGCAGATCAACGTCTGGCTCAATTCGGCGGTCGCAAGCCACCCCATTTCGAAAGCGCCCGGCATCTCCATCGTGTGGCAGATCGACTCAGGCTCGCTTCCGGTCGTCTCGGGGGAGCCCCTCCAACTCAAACGCATCGCGGACGCTGTTTTGAACAACGCCCTGGAGGCGATGGGACCCGTGGGAACGCTGACCGTGGGGGCTTACGGCGACGTCAGCCGCCGCTGGGTCTACGTCTCTTTCCAGGACACCGGGGAAGGCATGGAGAACTACATCTGCGAGCATGTCCTGGAGCCGTTTTTCACCATGAAGAAGAACAAGCGCGGAATCGGCTTGAGCTGGGCTCAAAAAATCGCGCGCGCGCACGGCGGCGAGATCGAGGTGACCAGCACCAGCGGTGCGGGCGCCTGCGTGTTGTTGAAGTTGCCGGCAAAAAGCAAAAAATAGCGTCCTAAACCCGGTCGAGAGGTCGGGATTGCCGTCGAAGGTCGTCGGAGGGCAACGGTCATGCAAGATAAAGACGTCAAACTGATGGTCAAGAGCGGCGACGACGCGAAGGGCGACGGGATCCAGTGGGTCCTCTTCGGCCTCGGAGAAGAGGAATACGCGGTGTCGGCCACTCAAGTGCAGGAGATCGTGCGGGCGACCGTGATCACGGTGGTCCCCAACATGCCCCCGTTCGTCAAAGGCATTTGCAATCTCCGCGGCAAGATCGTCCCCATCATCGATCTCAAAGAGCGCTTCGCCATCGAGGGCAAGACCGACGCCGCGAAAGCGCGGATCATCGTGGCTCACATTGAAACGCAGATGGTCGGCTTCACCGTGGACTCGGTCACCGGGGTCTTGCGCATCGCCCCGGGCGTCATTGAAGGCGTCCCCGCCAATCTGCCCAAAGTGGACGTGGATTATATCCTCGGCGTCGCCAAGCTCGCCAACCGGTTGATCCTGCTGCTCAACTTGGACAAGATGCTCAAGAACATGGAAAAGCTGATTTTGGAAAGCGCCACATGGGAGAAGAAGTAAGCCTCGGGCCTAAAACATGGACTTATCGAAACTGAACGCGATTTTCGTCAGCGAAAGCGACGAGCTTCTGGGTCGTCTCGAGCAGGCGCTGCTCGAGATCGAGAAGAATCCCTCGGACGCCGGCAGCCTGCGGACCATCTTCCAGGTGATGCACACGATCAAGGGCAACGCCGCCACGATGGGATGCTCGAAAATGGCGGAGTTCGCCCATCATCTGGAAGACGCGTTGGAGCCGGTCAAGGACAGCGGCGGGTCCTTGAACACAAGCGCCCTCGACGCGCTGCTGGAGTCCTTGGATATTTTCCGCGCCTTGCTGCAGGAGTTCCAATCGGGCCAAGACGCCGGAGTCGACCTGCAGTCGCCGCTGGCGCGCCTGCGAAAGGCTATGGGGGTCGGCGCCCAATCGCCTCCCCAGGGAGATTCTCCGGCCCCCGCGCCGGTCTCGCCGCAACCCTCTCCCGCCGCGTCCGTCGCGGCCCCCGAGCCCGTCCTGAGTCCGGTCGCGGAGTCGATGCCCGCGCCCGCCGCGACGGTGACCGAGGACATCGCCAAGGCCGAGGCGGCCCGCGAGGTTCACGAGGCCCACGAGGCCCAAAAAGAGGCCAAGAACGCCATCCGCAATACGATCGTGCGCGTCCAACTCAAGCACCTCGACGACATCATGAACCTGGTGGGAGAGTTGGCCATCACTAAAAGCCGCCTCATCCAGCACAGCCAGGAATTGGGCGTGCCGGCGCTGATCGCCGAGGTGAAATTCTTGGAGCGCCTCAGCACCCAGCTGCAGGAGGAAGTGCTCAAGACCCGCATGGTCCCCGTGGAGGACATCTTCGAGCGCTACCAGCGGGTCGTGCGCGATATTTCGCATGAATTGGGCAAGGAAATTTCCTTCATCATCCAGGACAACGGCATCTCCGTCGATCGCGTCCTTCTCGAGAAGATCAACGAGGCGCTCGTCCATTTGCTGCGCAACGCCATCGACCACGGCATCGAGACCCAGGAGCGCCGCCAGGCCGCGGGCAAGTCCCCGGTGGGGACGGTCTCGCTGGTGGCTCGACGCGAGAAGAACTACGCCGTCGTGGACGTCATCGACGACGGCGGCGGCATCGACGTCTCGCGAGTGAAGGCGAAGGCCGTCGCATTGGGCGCCGTCAGCGCCGAAAAAGCCGGAAAGATGACCGACCAAGAGGCTTTGTATCTGGTCTGCCATCCCAGCCTCAGCACCAAGGATGAAGTGACCCAGTTCTCCGGCCGCGGCGTGGGCATGGACGCGGTCCAGGAGTCGGTCGAGTCGATCAACGGGCATCTCGATATCCACTCGGTGCTGGGGGAGGGGACCCGGTTCTCGCTGTTTTTGCCGCTTAATTTGGCCATCATCCAGGCGCTTCTTTTCCAATTAGGAGAGCAGACCTACGCCTTGCCTTTGGCGGACGTCCTGGAGATCGTTTCTCTTGAGATCATCCAGCCCAAGATCATCGACAAGCGGGAGGTCCTCTCCCTGCGCAATGAAGTGCTGCCTCTCGTCCGCTTGAACAAGTTTTTCAATATTTCCTCGAACGCCGTCGGGTACGCGCTCGTGGTCCAGGCCCGGACCACGAGGTTCGCCTTGGTGGTGGACCAGTTGGTTGGCCGCCAGGAGATCGTTTTGAAGAACTTGAGCGGATTCCTGAAGACGATCAACGGCATCGGCGGAGCGACCATTCTCGGAGACGGAAGGGCCATCATGATACTCGACGTCCAGGAGGGGTTTCTGTGACCGCGACACGAAAGATTTTCGCGCTCGATATCGGAACGCGCAAGGTGATGGGGCTTATCGCCGAGCGGCGGGGAGATCGATTGGAGGTGCTGGAGAGCGAAACCCAAGAGCATCCCACGCGCGCGATGAGCGCCGGCCAGATCCAGGATATCTCGAAAGTGACCCAGATCGTTCGGCAAGTCGCCCAGGCGCTTTCCCGGCGCAGCGGCGAGACTCTCAAGGGCGTGGCGGTCGCCGTGGCCGGAAGAAACCTGAAGACCGTCGTCGGCGGCGCGGCCATGGATTGTCCCAAGGATCGGGGGTTGGAGGCTTGCGACGTCGAGCAACTGACCTTTGACGCCTTGGAGTCCGCGCTGCGCGGTCTGGGAGCGGAGACCGCGGGCGAGCAAGCCAAAATCCAATACGTCTGCGTTGGATACGCCGTCCGCCGGTATCGATTGGACGACGCCGTCATCGCGCAGCCGATCGGCCATCAGGGGGATCGTTTCGACGTCGAGGTGCTCGCGACGTTTTTGCCGCGTCAGGTGCTGGAAAGCCAGATCGCCGTGCTGGAGGCGGCCGGCCTCGAGGCGGAGTCCGTGACGCTGGAGCCGATCGCCGCCCTTCAGGCGACGATCAGCCAGGACATGCGCCGCTTGGACCTGGCCCTCGTCGACGTCGGCGCCGGCACCTCGGATATCGCCTTGGTGTCCGCAGGCGCCGTGTGCGCCTTCGCCATGGTGCCGTACGCGGGAGATTCGATCACCGAAAGGATCAGCGGCGACTTCCTCCTGGACTTCAATGAAGCCGAAAAAGTCAAGCGCGAAATCGCCCGCGGGGGCAGCATCGAGGCCGTGGATCTTTTCCAGCAGCCGCTGCGGCTGGACGGCCGGGCGGTCGCCGACTCCGCCGTTCCCGCCGTGGCGGATCTGGCCGCCAGAATCGCGGGCGGCATCCTGGAGTTGAGCGGCGGGAAATGTCCCCAAGCGGTCTTGTGCGTCGGCGGCGGAAGCCGGACCCCCGGTTTACTCGAGATGCTGGCGCAAGCCCTGGAAATCCCTCCGCAGCGCGTCGGGATCCGTTCCCCGGGCGGCATGCGGACGTTCAAGGATTTGCGCGGCGGGACCTTGGGGCCGGAGACGGCCACTCCTTTGGGCATCGCCGAGGTGGCGTCCATGGAGGGCGGCGTTTGTTTCAAAAAAGTCTTCATCAACGACCAGCGCGCCTTTCTTTTGGATATCGGACGTCCTCTGACCGTGCTGTCGGCCTTGATGGCGTCGGGCGTCGCGGCGAAGAAGGTGTTCGGCTGGCCGGGCGTCTCGAAGACGTATACGGTCAATGGGGAATTCCGCATCTTCAAGACGCGGTCCGCGTCCGCGGCTCGAATCGAGCTCAATGGAGCCGCGGTCGACGCCCATACGCCGATCTCGCAAGGAGATCGCATCAGCTTTCAGGAGGCCGCCGGCGAAGCGACGGCTACGGTGGGAGAGGCTCTTGGCGGCGTTCGCGGCATGCTGCACGTCAACGCCCAGCCCCGAGCGCTCCCTATCCGCGCGTGCGCCAACGGGCGCTTGATCGAGCCTTCGCAACCATTGGTTGACCGCATGCGCTTGACCATCGAAGCGGCCAGGTTGCGGGACGTTTTGTCCCCGGCCGAACGGCAGAGCGGGCAGTTCCGGCTCAACGGGCTGGCCGTGGACCTCAACGCCTTGGTGAGGCAGGGGGATCGGGTGGACACGATCGCGGCTCCGCATCCGAAGTCGGCCCCGGCGGCGGCTCCCGCGGCGAGGCCGCGGTACGGCGCTTTGTTTCCTCCCCAGACCGCGCCGACCATGACGATTTTGGCCAACGGCAAGACCGTGACCCTCAAGGACGCCGGCCGCGACGCGCCGCCGCTTCTGGTCGACGCGCTCCGCCATATACCGATTGCGACGTCCGTCCCCTCGGGCAAGCGCCTGCGCCTGCTTTTGAACGGCAACGACGCTCATTTCACCTCGCCTCTCTACGACGGGGCCGATGTGCGGGTTTTTTTTGAGTAATGAGTCTTCGGAGGCCGCGACTTGGGGAACCCTCGAGGAGGAGAGGGTTCGCTCCGCTTTGGAAAAAGGAATCATCGAGGGCGCGCGCGGGCTGTCCTGCATGCTGGGCGGCAAGGTGACTCCGGATACCTGGGGGCTGTTGCGCGTCGGGTTCAACACTCCGCCAATCGGTCTGTACGCTCCGCAGCAGAACGTCTACAGCGTGTTCCTGGCCATGCAGGGCGACCTTTATGGAACCGCGGTTTTGAACTTCTCGGTGCAGAACACGGAAAAGTTGATGGACCGCATCCTTCAGCAACTCGGCCCCGCGTCCCGCGGCAACACGGATGAGATCATGCGTTCCGCGATGGAAGAGGCCGGCAATATCCTTGTCAACGGATTGATGGCCGGTTTTTCCCGGGTGGTGCAGATGGAGGTCTACCCGTCGGTTCCAAAGCTTGAGCAGGGGCCTTGGACGAAGTCATGGAATAAGCTGATGATGCCCCAAGGCGTCGCCGCCAGCGGAATAGTTCTGTTCGCGGATTTTTCATGGGAGCTCGTGCCGAAATTCGGCCAATTCTTCCTCTCCTTGTCGCAGAGCTCCCTGGAGAATCTCCGTCTGTGGGCTCTTCGCGGCAAGGTGATGTCGCTCTCGGTGGGAATCGGGGCCATGGAGATCGGAAGCTCCCCGATGACCCTGAAGGCGACGGATCTGGGGTCTTGCGTCGCCGTCATGATGTATGACACCCATCAAAAGATGGGCGGAATGGCCCATGTGATGCTTCCGAGAAGCCCTTGCGACGAATCGGGGAACGCCCGGCCCGGGAAATACGCCGACACCGCCGTGGCCGCGCTGATTAAAAAGATGCGTCCGAAGACAAGGCTGTGCGCGTGGCTGGTGGGCGGGGCGGATATGCTCATGACGCAGGGATTCATCTCGAGCGGCAGCATCGGCTCGAGAAATTCGGAGGCGCTGCGCGACGAGATCAAGCGCGCCGGAGTGCGGCTGGTCGGCGAGGACCTCGGAGGGTCCCAGGCGAGAACGGTGGAATTGTTCACCGAAACCGGCGAGCTTTGGATCAAGTGGAAGCAGTCGAAGCGCAAGGAATTTATCCGTTAACGGCTGTATCAGGAGAGATCATGTCCGCGAATAAAATGCTGGTCGGCAAGATCATGAGGGGAGGAGCGATCGTCATCGCGGTCGTCCTCGCCGTGCTGGGCTACAGCACCCATATGGCCCGACAGGTCAAAGCGTCCGTGGCCGACGCCAACCGCATGATCGCGATGCGCGATCACACGACCCAGGCGATGATCTGGGCCACCGATTATGCCTTGACCTGGAAACAGGAGTCAAAGGACAGGATCGCGTCGTCCGCCGAGGTCGGCAAAAAGACTCTCAAGGAAATGCGGGAGAGCTATAAAGACAACGCCGCGATGCTGACCCGCATCGAGCTGTTGGAGAAGCGGTTCAACGAATTCCAGACCCAGGGCGCGCAGATGGCCGACGCCTACATCAAGTACGACCGCGTGGTGGGCAACAGCTACATCGACGCCTACCATGAGGCGGGCGATAAACTCGAAAAAAGCTCCACGGAGCTCATCGATGTATTTCGGAGGGAAACGAACCGGGCGCTTGACCGGAGTATTTTGGTCTCCATTATCGCGGCCATCCTGATCTTTATCGTGATTCTTTTCCCCACTTATTTCTTCACGACCGCGACCGTCAACCAGATCAAGAACCTCATCAGCTTCGGCAACGACATCGGCGAGGGCAACCTGACCCGCTCCTTGGAGGTCGACCG
>MGTX01000030.1 GCA_001799675.1 Elusimicrobia bacterium GWA2_66_18 | reverse complement strand
GTCCTCAAGTGGACGGCGTCGATTTCAAGCGTCGCGGTCAACAACGTCTATGCCTCGTCTTGGAGCTTGACGGACAGCAATCTGCCGACTTCCAACGATTTGACCGACGGCACGAGCTATTACGTGAGTTCCGTGGGCTTGGACAGCGCCGATGACGGGGGCAACCAGGAGGCGTATTACAGCGTGCGGGGCTCGACGTTTATATTTAATTCAAAATCTCCGACGTCCTCCATCGCCCTGCCGCTGGATGCGAAATTCTATAGCGTGATGCCGTCGATCAACGGCGCCGCTTTCGCCGCTTACGGCAATGTCCTCCTCTCGACGGTGTCCTTGAGCATCTCGAACACGAAGCTTCCCGGGCCCAACAACTGCTATGCGCCCAATGGGGGCTTCACGGCGTCGTGCCCGGCCTGGTTCAAGGCTTTCGGAGCCAATAACCCCTGGAATTTCGACTTCAACAATTCATCGCTGTTCTCGCATGCGAGCAGCTACGTCGTCTTGTCGTCGGCCACCGACATGGCCGGCAATACCCAAGTGGCTTTAAGTTCAGCCGGATTCACTTTCGACACGCTACGACCCACGGCGACGCTGACGACGCCGCAGTGGATTAATGCCTCCGTCACCTCCTTCGTCGGGACCTCCACGGACGCCCTCTCGGGCATCGGCAGCCTGCAGATCGCCGTCTCCTCGGCTAATGGGGCGTCGAACTCCTGGTGGGACGGCTCCAGCTTCTCGGGCGCGGGAGCCGTCTACTTCGACACGACGACCTATAACGTCGGCGCGCTCAACGACGCTTGGACCTGGAATCGTCCGCCCTTGACCCACGGCACGGTCTATTTGGTCCGCACCAACACGACGGATCGCGCCGGCAATAACTGGATCTTAGATCAGGCGGCAAGCGTCACTTTCGACACGGCCCCGCCGACGGCGATCATCTCGGCGCCGGTGAACGGGGGCTTCTACAACAACCTCGCGACCATCACGGGGACCAGCGCCGACAATATCGGCGTTTCGACCATCGCCTTGATCATCCAGGACGTCACCCAGGCCGCGCCCAACTGCTATTCCGATGTCGCCGGCGCCTTCACCGCGGCCTGCCCCTACCCCTTCCCGGCGAGGGGGACGGCCGGGGCGTGGAATTTCGGCGGCGTCACCTGGTCGGACGGCCATCGGTACATCGTCACCGCGCAGGCGACCGATAAAGCCGGCAACGTCCAGGCCGTCTTCGGCGCCGGCATCAGTTCGAACAGCTTCATCTTCGATCAAAGGTCGCCCACGTCCCTGGCGCTCAACCCGGACGGAAGCCAAGCCTTCGCCGATCTTCCCATGATTTCGGGAACGGCCTCGGGCGTTTCGTTGCTGACTCCCCTGGCCGGCGTCCAACTCTCCCTGGGTCAGATCACGGGGAGCACGACGGACTACTTCGATGGGGCGCTCTTCAACGCGACGACGGAATATTTCAACCAGACGATGTTCGTGGGCGCGGCTTCGGGAACTTGGAGTTTCGCCACGCCCGTATTGACCACCGGCAAGTACTACATCATAAGATCGAAAGCGGTCGATGCCGGCGGAAACGAGGAAAACTTCGTCGTGTCGATCTCCACTCAGTTCCTTTTCGACAAGACTAAATCCACGGGAGCGGTGACGGCGCTGGCCGGCAGCGCGTCGAACGCGCCCTACCACCGGACCATCGCGCCCATCACGGGCAGCGCTTTCGACGGTCCTTCCGCGGCCTCCGCGGGCCTGGAGACCCTGGCCGGCGGCGGAGCTCAAATCCGCATACTCGATGATGGTTTGGGATTGTGGTGGAACAATACCGGCGGCGACTTCAACCAGCCCCTTGCGAATTCGGCGTGGTTCAACGCTAATTCGGGCTCCGCCGCCTCATGGACTTATGATCACGCCGCGCTCGACGGGAAGCTTGTTTCAGGAAACAGTTACAGGGTCCAGTTCCGGGCCAAGGACAGGGCCTTGCCCGCCAACTACAATCAGGGGCCGTCTTCGAACGGCATCGATTCCAATTTCACGCTCGGAACGGACTCCATCACATTCATCGCGGACACGGCGCCGCCGCTGTCCCGGGTCACGACGCCCGGCGACGGTGCGGTCATCAAAACTTTGACGACGATCGGCGGCACCGCCGTCGACCAACTCGTCAATAACTCCTCCTCGGGGATCTCTTCAGCCGGCCTTATTGAGTTCTCGGTCCAAGAGATTTCTCCGAATACGAGCTTCCTGACCTGCCCGGCCTACTCGACTTTCACTTCGACGACCGAATCCTGGTGCGCCGCGACGTCGCTGATCGGATCGGTCTGGTCGAGGCCCGCCCCTCCCCTCCTCGTCGACGGCTTTACTTATCGGATCCGGGTCCGCGCGCGTGATAATGCGGTCCCGGGAGGGAACCTGGAAACGGTGATCTCCTCCATCACGTTCACGTATAACACCACCGCGCCCGGAGTCAGCGTCACCGTCCCGGCCCCGGGCAGTTTCCAGAAGAATGTCGCCTCCATCGAGGGATCGGCTTCCGGCACGTATGGCGTCGCCGTGGCCTCCATCGCGGTCCAGGAACTATCCAGCCAGTACTGGTGGAACGGTTCCACCTTCACCGCTCCCGGCACGAAGATGTGGTTTACCGCCGTTCTCGCGGGGGGGCCTCAGAATTACACGTTCACCTACTCCTCGACGACTCTGGTTTTCCAAGATGACTACCAATACGCCATCGATGCCCGCGTCGAGGACACGGCCGGCAACCCTGGTAATTTGGGAGTTCAGGCCAGCTTCACTTTCGATACGACGCAGCCGAATTCAAACCCGACGGTGGTCCCGGTCCCGGGCGCCTATCTGTCGAATCTGAGCGTGATCTCGGGCGTGGCCTCGGATCCCAATGCCCATGCCTCGGGCGTGGCGAAGACGGAGATCGCCATCCGGAAACCCAACGGCGACTACTGGCAGGCGGGGGGAGGTTGGGCGGGCGGGTCTCCTGCCTGGCTGGCGACCACCGGCGCCCCGGCTTGGTCCAAAAACACGGGCCTCCCGCCCTCGAACAACAGCGCCTCGGGACTTGAAGATGGTTCCAAATACACCGTCACTTCCCGTTCCATCGATGTGGCCGGCAGCACCCAGACGGCGATCAATACGTCCACCTTCACTTTCGACGTGACGCTTCCCGTGGCGGTTTTGGCCGAGCCGCCGGCGAGCGCGGAGGGGGGGACGCTCTATGACCGCAATGCCGCGCTGACCAGCCTGATGGGGAACGCCTCCGATGCCGCGCCGGATTCGGTGGCCCAGGTCCAGGTGCGGTTGCGGGACAATGTCACGCTGAAGTATTGGAACCGGGATGGAGTGCTGTCTCAGCCGGCTCAGTTCTTCAACTTGACCGAGGGACAAAAAGAATCAGCCTGGTTTGTCGCCGATACCACGACGACCATTCCCTGGCAGGTCTGGACCACGACGCAGGCGTTAAGCCTCTTGGGAAATGGGAACACCTACCGCGCCGAGGTCCGCTCCCTGGACTTGGCCGGCAATTATAGTTCCCCCTTGAGCACCGCGAGCTTCCGGTTCGACAACGTCAAGCCGCAATCCTTCGTGAACCTTCCCGCCTCGGGCGCCACGATTACGGCTTTGACCTCCATCACGGGCACGTCGACCGACCTGCTCGGCTTGGGGCTCGGAGGCAGCGGGGTCTTCGAGATCAATGTCGCCGTCCGCAACAACCAGACGGGTCTGTGGTGGGGAGGACTTTCCTTCAACCAGGGAATCCCCTTGCCGTTCACCTTGACCGGGGATCCCTGGTCTTACGCGGGCCTGACGATGGCTGATCTGGCCTCGGGAACCTCGTATTACGTCACCAGTTGGGCGAAGGATAACGCGGGAAATATCGAAGACAGCTATAACATCCGGGGTTCTACCTTCCTCTTCGACAACACGGCGCCCGTGACGGCGTCCACGGTTCCTGCCAATAACGAGGCTTACAATGGGATTGCCGGCCATGCCCGGCAGATCCCCCCGATCCGCGGCACCGCCGGCGACGCCACGAGCGGCATCGCTTCGGTCAGGATTTCCATCCAAAGCCGGGATGAGGCGGGCCAGCCATGTTTCGTCATCGGCGTCGGATTCATCGGAGCATGCCCGTACTGGCAGGATGCGACCGGTCTGTTCAATTCCTCCTGGACGTTTAATACCGCTTCCCTCCAGTTCAGCGGCGGCCACCACTATATGGTGACGTCCTCCGGGACCGACAACGTGGGCAACACGCAGACCAGCGTCGTCAGCAACACTTTCCTATACGACTCCACCGCTCCCGCCGCCAATCTCACGGAGCCGGTCAACGGCCTGACCTATCCGGTGACCGAGATCATCCAGGGAACCGACGCGGACCCGGGCTTCGGGACGGGAAACGGTTCCGGCGTCAAAGCCACCTCAGGCTGGCATCTCGGCAAGGTCCAAATTCTTCTCCTCCGGGATGAAGTCAATCCGAACGTCACGGGGGCGTTCGGGGCCGCCGGCTGCGATCCTGGTTCCGATTACCTCTGGGACGGCAACGCCTGGGTTGCGGCGACCGCCGCCGCCTGCCCGGGGGGCGCTTCACCCCTGTGGGTCACGGTCAACAACCAGCTCACCGAAACGGCATGGGAAGACAACTCTTTGATCAATAAGTGGGTGAAGGGCAAGAAATACGTCCTATGGACGCGCGCGATCGACAACGCGGGCAACCCGCAGGGGGACGCGAGCATCGTCGCCGGCCCGCGCTTCCAGATCGCCGACAGCGCCGCCAGCTTCGCGGTCAACGTCAAGGCGTCCGGCTGCGGCGGCGCGCCGCTGACCACGCTCAACGCGGGCACGGACTACTGCGTCGAGATGCAAGCCCTGGACTCGGGCGGCGCGCCGGCCTTGGCCTATGCCAGCACCGTCACCTTCGAGATGCAGAACATCTTCGAGCCGCCGGCCTCCGGTCCGGAAATCACGGACACGGACAACAGCATCGACGACAACTTCGGCCTGCCCAAGACGTACAAGTTCATTGCGGGGGATTTAGGCTTCAAGCAGTTCGATGGTCAACTGCGGCTGAGGCGCGCTTCTCAATTAGGCAATACCCGCCGGCTGGTCATCACCGACATCGCGGACGGCACCATCACCGGCGCTTCGGATTTGTTCGTCAACCCCATGGCCGCCGACAGGATCATGGTGACGGTCCAGGGCGAGTCCTATGAGCCCGGCAAGAGGACCTCGCCTGCGGGCCGCGGACAATCGCCGACGGCGCGTCAGGCGGGAAGCCTCACCCCGGTCACTCTTAGGATCACCGACCAATATTGGAATACGATATCCGTCTCGACGACGGTGACGGTCGTGACTTCCGATCCTTTCGATACGGATCCGGGACCCCAGACCTTCACTGGATCGACGACGATCAATGTCACTTTGATCCAGGCGGGGACCCAGACCGTCTCGGCCGAGGGAACGGGGATCGGCGCCAACGTCGCCAACCCCTCGAGCGAGATCACCGTCGGCGCCCAAGGCATCACCCAACTCCTGGCGCTGCTGCCGGGCGAGATGCGCGTCCAGGGTTCCGCCCAGGGTAAATCGGGGTCGGTTTCTCCCCAGGTGGTGGGGAGCACCTTTGCGGTCACGGTGTATGGAGTCGATCAGTATTTCAACACCGATGCCTCGAGCGTCATCGTGGTCTCCGCGGATATACTCTCGGATGTCAATGCCGCCGCTGTGCCGACGCAGAAGTTGGTTTCCGGCGCCACCACCTTCCTCCTGACGGCGGTCACAGCCGGTACGCATACGGTCAGGGCCCAGGCCGGCGCCGCGATCTCAAATCCGACCTACGTGACCCCGCCCTCCGGCTCCGTCAAAGTTTGGTGGGATAAGCCGGTCAAGCTCCAACTGCTGGCGGAGGGTCAGTTTGCCGCACCCGGCAGGAGTCCGTACACGGCCGATCCCACCACCGGCGGGCGCCTGGCGAATTCTCCGGCCGTTTTGACGGCCGGGGTGACGACGACGCTGACGATCAACCTCGTCGACCAATATTACAACGTCGTCAGGGGCACGACTCCGTTCATGGATGAGGCCGTCCTGCCGATCTCCTCTCATACTTTCCTCGTCGAGATACGCTTCCCCACCGATCCGAGCATTCAGGCGCGCGGCTTCGCGCCGACGCCTTATGAACGGGGTCTTCTCAACGGAACGACAAGCTTCAGCGTCATTCCCGTGACCCGGCAGTCCGGCTTCGCCGTCATGGCGCGCGACACGACGCCCAACAAGTACAGCACCGACACGGTCTCGGGTCTCACGGTCAACGCCGGCGCGGCCGAGGCGCTTCAAGTCCTCGTTTCTTCCAGCCCCGGCCCCTCGACGCCCGGCGAAATCGCCGCGGAGGGCACGCCCACGGGCAAGACCGGGACCCCCGGCCCTCTGATCGCCGGCTCTACGTTCTACGTTACGGTGCGGGCGGTCGATAAGTACTGGAACCTAGCGCTGAGCGAGACGCGCGCGGTCAAGCTCGTCGTCAACGATGTCTACGCGACGATGCCCGTGCCCTTGTCCCGGGGCCTCATCTCCGGCGAGAGGATATTCACGGACTTTGTCCCAAGCGTTTCCACGGGGAACCTCGTCATCAGCGCCGTCGACGACAGCGGCGCGCCGACGCCGCTGTCGTCGCAGACCGTCTCGGGAATCGTCGTCAACCCGGGAACCGCAGATCGTCTGATCCTCGTGATGCCCGGCGAGATCTTGGATCCGGGCAGGAACATCGCGCCCTTCGGCGTGACCGGGACGCCTTCGATGCAAACCGCGGGCGTGCCGTTTACGGCCGGAGTTTATGCCACGGATTCCCGCTACAACTGGGTGAGCGGCGTCGTCCAAAATCCGATTAGGGTCATCTCCGACGACACGACCGTCGCCGGTCCTCCGGTCGGCCTGATCAACGACTTCGCGATGACCAACGGCAGCGCCACGATCACGAACATCAATCTGGTCTCGGGCGGGGCTAGAACATTGATCGCCAGCGACCTCGACGCCGGCGCGCCGGTCTTGGCGACCTCCGAGGTCAAGGCGTTTAATCTGGCCGCGGACACGCCCTACGGGCTGCGCATTCTGCTGCCCGGCGAGAGCCGAACCGTCAGCCGGCCGCGAGCCGCCACGACGGGACGCACGGGCGCGGCGTTCGACACCCAGGCCGGCCCCTCCTTCGCCTTCTCCGTGGTCGTCGATATCAACGACTCTTACTGGAACTTGACCCCTGGAGCCAGCCAGGAGATACGCCTGTCTTCCGATGATCCTTTCGCCGTGATCGTGCCGACCACGCAGGTGATCACGACTTCGGCCACCTACACCGTCTATATGAAGCGGGCGGGGGTTTCTCGTCTTTTTGCGGACATGGTCAGTCCCACGCTCCAGCCGCCTTGGGCCTATAGCCTGGTCAATGACACGAGTTCCGTCATCAACGTCGCCGCCGGCATTCCGACGAAGCTCGTGCTCAAGCTCCCCGGCCAGGATTTCAGCGAAGGCTCGCAAACCGGCAAGACTTTCTCGGCCGCAAGCCAGAAGGCCGGAGACGCGCTCAGCGCGTCGGGCGGCGGCATCATTCCGGATGTCCGGGTGGGGGTGGTCGACGACTTCTTCAACCTCGTCAAGAACTGCCCGGCCAACCCGCGCTGCGTGGCCGCAGTGAAGATCCAGACTCCCAAGGATTCCTACGCCGTCTCGGTGGCGACCGCGGCGATCGATACGACGCTGGGATTCACGCCTCCCATGACGGTCGTGCTCCGCCGGGCCGCGACCGATCAATTCCTGACGGCGGAGGATTTCAACACGACGGGCCTGATCTCCGACAACAATCCGGCCACCGTGTCGACCTTCACCGTCGTCGCGGCCGATCCCGTGGGGCTGCAGGTGCTCCTCCCCGGGCAGACGGCGATTCCGGGCTCGGGGAATTACCTGACCGGACCGCCTTATGGAGGCTTTACCGGGTCGATCTCGACGCCCACGGCCGGGTCGACGTTTACGGTCACGGTCAACTTCGTGGATCGCTTCATGAACCTGGCTTCCCCGGTCTGCACGTCCGGCTGCCCGGTCGTCGCCGTAACGAGCAACGACCCCTACGCCACCAACGGACTGACGGGCGCTCTCAGCCCCATCGGCACGGTATCCATCGACAACTTCCAGCTCTTGCGCAAGAGTTCGATGGCCGTCGTCTCCGCCAATCTCGCGGTGAATGATCCGATCTGCATGGACAATCCGCCGTCCACCTGGAACGTCTGCCACACCCAGGCGGCCGTCACTCCTGCATTCAAGGTTTACGCTTCGTCCGCCGTCGCCCTACAAGTGGTCCTGCCCGGCGAGACGGCCGTGCCGGGCGTGGGTAAGACCGGCTTGCCCACGCCCTTCACGATCACTTGGCCCGCGACATCATTCCAGGCGGAGGTCAACCTCGTCGATTCCTACTCGAACATCTGCACCGACAGCGCGCAAGACACCAATCCGCCCGCCGTGATGCCCAACGTTTACATCACGCTTCCCGGAGATCCCGCGGCCACGGCTCCGTCCAGTCAAAGCCTTTTCCAAGGCAAGAGATCCTTCTCGATCTTCCCGAAGACTTCCATCTCGACTTATACCGTGGTCGCCTCGACGGGGTCGTCCCCTATCGTCGGCTACGCCGCGGGCACATCCTCCCAGTTTTGGACCCTGCCCGCGCCGGCCGACCATCTCCACTTCACCGGAGCACCGGCGACCAAAAAGGCGGGCGTTCAATTTACGCTGGGCCTTATCGCCCACGACGCCTACCACAACGTCCTCTCCTCGGGCACGAACGTCTACGTGGGGACCGTTACATTCGTCGCCGAGTCCTTCAGCGGCGTCCAGGCGCCCGAGTTCTCACCTTCCACCGTGACGTTCTCCGGGTCGGTCGACAAGGGCGTCAAGCCCGCAGCCGTCCTGGCGACGCTCAAGAAGGTCGGCAGCCGCTGGATACAGGCTTACGATCAAAATTCGCCCTGGATCGCCACCGACTTCAATCCGGCGCTGAACGGGCCGTTCGTCGCGATCACCGCGAGCGATCCCGACGCCGTCGGGGTCTTGCCCGGCGCGGACACGTTCGTCTCGGCGGGTTCCAACAGCAACCCGGGCCTGCAAGAGTTCACCGGCCAGTTGACCGATGCATTCGGCAATGCCGTCGTCAATGCCCAGACCATTGATGTCCGTTTGGTCGCGGTGGCCGGCACGCCGGGCGTCATCAAGTGGGATAACGGCGGGACTTGGGTCAATGCGGGCGTTTCGACGCAGGTGGTCACCGACGCCCAGGGACGCGTGGGCTTCACCAAC
This sequence comes from Elusimicrobia bacterium GWA2_66_18, assembly GCA_001799675.1. Classification (GTDB taxonomy): domain Bacteria; phylum Elusimicrobiota; class Elusimicrobia; order UBA1565; family UBA9628; genus GWA2-66-18. Next base: position 39,366 of record MGTX01000030.1, on the reverse strand, counting down.
CGGCTGGCTTACTTCGTCTCCAGCAAAAAGGACGATTCGGCCCGGATATGGCTCGGGACCGTCACCGCTCCCGCCGACCTGACCAGCCCGGTCGACTACATCACCTTGGAGCCGGACTCGACTACGGGCGAGAAGAAGAACATCACCGGCGCTCTCGTGACGGCCGGAGGCACGGCGACGAAGCTGGTCTTCCTCTCGACTCCCACGCAGGCCTCGGTCGGCATCAGCGACGTGGGCTCCGGCGGCGCCTATATCCTCGAGCGCCGCGACGACTTCAATAACCCCACCAAGCTCAACGACACGACGGTCCGCTTGAAGGTGGCCGAGACGCCGGTCCACGACTCCAACGGCAACATGACGCTGGGCGTGGCCGGCGCCACCGGTGATTACGGTTTCCGCAATAGGAACAATACGGCCTTCATCGACCGGATCACGATCTTCGGCGGATCCACGGGCGCCGAGCCCGTCACGCAGTTCCGGTACCACGACAAGATGAGCTCTTACTCGGGGGTCGGTCCGTCTTCGAACACGGCCGAGGGCTCTCGCCCCGGATGGTGGACCATCCAGGCCTACATCGGGACGACCTTGCTGGCGACCCATCAGTTGCGGATGAACCCCGGCGTGATCGACCGCGTCGATTTCGGCAATACGCAGAACACGCTGGTCGCGGGCAAGACCGGAAACTTCTACATCTCGCCCATCGAGTTTAAAGCCCAGCTTTGGGACAAGTTCAAGAATCCATGCGTCGCGGCCTTGCCCTACGAGGTCAAACTCTCCACGGTGACGCGCTCTCCGTCCCCGGTCAACGATTATGTCGCCTTCTCGAGCGCTCCGGACGCCTTCGACGGCTCGCGGTTCGCGGCTCCCTTTTTTGCCGCTTCGACCACCTCGGTCACGATCCCGCTCGATGCCTACCAGACCACCTTCTACTACATAGACACGCTGGCTTCCTCGCAGTACGCCCCGTCCGGGGGGACCAAGCCGGTGATCGCCATCGATGTCGCGGGCCTGCCGACGTCGCATGCGGAGCAGTCCGTCGTCATCCTGCCCGATCTCATCGATCGCATCGTCGTCTCCACCGGCGGCGGTCAGGTCCTGCCGGCCGGGACGACGTCTTCGGCTTTCTTCCTGGAGACACGGGACTACTACGGCAATGTTTCTCCCCTGCGCGCGGGCGACGAAAACCTGGGAGTCTTCCAGTTGACCTCCAATTCAGGCGGCCAGGTGCTGTTCTCGACGCCGACGACCGGCAACTTCAAGTCGGCCCCGGGCATGGCGTACTTGGCCGTCAATCAGTCGGCGACGAGCTTTTACTTGATCGACACCATGCTTGCGTCCGGCTCCTCATCTCATACGTTGACCGTCAGCGCCCTGACCAATCCGAGTTGGGCTTCCGGCCAGGCGAGCTACACCGTCATCGCCGGCCCGCCCGTGGCCATCAATTGGGGAACCCCCGCGCGTCGTCTCATCGCGGGCACGACGGTCCAGTTTTCGGGCGGGGCGCCGGTCGATACCGTAGTTGAGGCCCAACTCGTAGACCAGTACGGCAATCCTACCTTCAGCGCGTCCACTTATACCATCCGTTACACCAGCGTAGGCAACGACACTTTCGCCGGCATTGACCCGAATACGGTCATCGTCGCCACGTCTCCCTCCGGCTTCTGGCGCGACATCTATGGCGGCAATCTCGACGTCGCCATTCTCGGCGGCACGGGCCAGACCTCGGCCGCGATGTACTTCTGGAGCCGTTTGGCGGGAGGAGCCACGATCTACGCCCAAGCGCAACTCAGCGGCACGAACGTCTTCGCGCCGATCTCCCAGGTCCACGAGATCACCGCGAACAAGGCCGCCTACCTGACGCTGAACCATCCGTACACGCCCGCCAACCCCCTGAAGGTCGCCAGCCAGGGCTTCGTGACGCTGACGGCGCGGGACTTATTCGGCAACGTGGCCAAGGGCGACGCCGAGAACGGGAACTATTATACCGACCTGGTTAATTTCGCAAGTTCCGGCTCAACGGCCACGGTCAGCCTCATGGATTTGACGAGCCTCACGACCTTCCACGTTTTCCTTAAGGCCGAGGCGGGCGTCTTCAGCAACCTGGCCGTCTACGACACCTACCAGGAGGTCTTGCGGATAAGCGCGAGCGACTACTATACGCCGACCATCTACGGCTTTACCAACGACGGTACGCGCACCGGCCTGCCGACCAAGACGTCCCTGCGTTCCGACGGAGACGTCGAGTTGGCCGGCCTCGTCGTGAGCCCGACCGACTTGGCGCCCGAATCCAACCCGCCCCCCAGCGGCCCCATTCCGTCGGCCAAGATCGCGGCGGGGACGACAAAGAAGGTCCTCAACCAGGGCGATGGGACCACCGCGGCCTCGCCGGATCCCATCGCGATGCTGCGCCTGTCGATGAACATCCAGGCGACCCAGGCGACGAGCCTGACCGCCAATCTACGTTCACTGAGAGTTCAGAGTCGCGTCGAGGGCAACCTCAGCAACAGCAGGATCGCCGAGGTGGGGTTATGGTACGACAAAAACCTCAACGGCCGCTATGATCCGCCTCCCGGAGACACCCTCTTGTCCACCGGCGCCTATGACGGCGCGGGGGCGTGGTTCTTCGGCAACAACGCCAGCTTCAACCAGATTCCTCTCGACGTCGCCTTCCCCCTCGAGTCGGCCATCTTCAGCGCACCCAAGAATTTCTTCCTGACCGTGCGCGTGACTTCGACGGGCTACGCGGCCGACGAGCTGCCGAAAAGCTTCGGCCTGGAGATCCCGGCGCCGTCCTACATCAACTTGTCCGGGAGCTCCCAGGTGGACGTGGCGCTCAACAACTTCGCCATCGTCACGGCCACGTCCTCGGTGGAGCGTGAGCCGGCGAAGATCACCATCCTGCCGTCCAGCATCAACTCCTGGTGGCAGCCGTCCACGGTCCTCAGCTCGTACACCTACGTCAGCCAGGGCACCTCGAACGCGGGCGTGATGAAGCTTGACGCTTGGACCAACGCCTTCACCGGCACCCTCTCGAAGATCACGGTCCAGCACTCCGGCACGGGGCTTGACGCCCACATCAGCCGCGTGCACCTCTATCTCGACACCCAGGCCGATCGGGTCACCACGCCCGGCGATGGGGTCTTTCAGCCCCTCATCGACAAGGAGATCGCCAATGGGGTCTTCCCGTCCGGCGAGACGCGGCAGATGACCCTCGTCATCTCGAACCCGACCGGGCTCGCGGGGACCGTGACAACTTCGACGAAGACCTACTTCCTGGCTTTCGACTACGATCCCTCGGCCGAGCCGGGCCAAACCCACGGAATCAAGATCAGCAACGAGAATATCACCACGCTGTCCGGCGACGGCGTGATCAGCCCCGCCAACTTCCCGTACGCCTCCGACGAGGTCTCGGTCACGGCCACGCCCGACGTCCTCGTGCTGACCAACTGGACCCGCGACGGAAACAACGCCACCTATCCCCTCGCGACCAATCTCATCCAGAACCAGATCAACCAGCCCGTGGCCAAGATCACGTTGCGCGCGAACTCGGGCTCGGCGGAGTGGAAGGCCTTGAAGCTGGACCGCTGGATCCCATCGACGCACTTCACGGGCTTGACCGGGATCTACGACTCCCGCTACACCGCGCTCAATAAGGCCGACGACGTCAAGAACATCAAGATCTGGGCGGACACGGACGGCGACGGGCTGCTCAACGTCTCCAGCGACTCCCAGGTCAGCCCGCTGAGCAGCGTCATCCATAACTTCCCGACCGTGACACTCGCAGCACCCCTGTCTTCCGCGGGTCCGGCCGGCGGAGTCGAGGTTTTTGTGGCGGGCATCGTGGGCATGCTCCCGTCGGACAATCCATTCCCGGGGGACACCGAGAACCGTCTCGTCCTCAACGACGGCCAGACCGATGAGACGCTTAAGGAGGTCCTCTATTGCCACGGCATCGACCTTTCCAACAACAAGTTCACGAACTGCGACCGCGGCCAAGAGAGCACGGGCCTGCACGACCACCAGATCGGCACGGTTCTTTCCGGTCCCGCGCGCATCCCGGTCAAGAGCCTGATCGGCGGCGGCGGTCAGGACATTCTGACCAATAAAGTCGACTACTTCGTGACCTTCGACGTGAACCCGCTGGCCGCGGTCTCGGGACAATCCAACCTCGGCGTCGCGATCCCCGCCACCTCCTATTTCCTGATCAGCGCGCCGAAGCAGTTCTCCAGCGCGAACGTGGGCCTGCCCCCCATAGGGCTGACCATGTCTCAGATCCTCCGGATGACGGAGTACTCGGACCTCGTCCGGGTCGTCTCGTCGGACACGGTAGACCCGCTCATCGGATCTTACCTGCAGCAGAAGAGCACCGTGGCCGTGGCCGTGCTCAACATCAATACGGACGTCGCGGACGCGGCTTGGCGCTGGATTCTGGTCTACGCGACCGGCACGGCGCTTCAAGTCGGATCATTGGCCGGCGACGTGGAAGAGGTTCAACTCTGGAAGGACGTCAACAACGACGGCCTCTTTAATACGGCCAACGACGTCCTCGTCGGTTCGGGGACCTTCGGCAACTATCAAGGTCAGCCGTTCATCGCCCAGATCATCAACACCACCCCGATCAAGCTCGTCACCGCCGCCCTAGCCCCTACGCCTCAGCGTTACTTTGTCGCCCTGCGCATGGCGGCCCTGGCGGCGCCGACGGACGCGTTCGCCCGGCCGAGAACCCTGGGAGTGAAGATCCTCCCGACCTCCCTGCCGACCGCCAGCCCCATCACGGACAACATATTCCTCAACGCCCTGTCTCTGCCGAACGCCTATGACCCCGGGTCGCCCCTGCCCTTCATAGGCAAGGCACGCACGATCGTCGCCGCGCCTCAGGTCATGAGCGTGAAGGCGACGCCGATGTTCAGCACCTCGACGGGCACTTATGCGGCGCCGCTGCTCATGACGACCATCGGTTTCAACCCCGCGGGCACGATCGAGCCGGCCTGGGTCCTCACCTCCACCATCGGACTGCATGTGCCGCCGGCCGGAACGACCGCCTATATGCTCGTCGACAATGAGATCGTGGGCTACACGGGCTTCGGGCCCGGCGCGCCCACCATCACCGGCGTCGAACGCGGCGCTCTTAACACGCTGCCGACCGCGCATTCCACCGACACCTATGTCTGGCCGCAGATCCATCAAGGCGAGCGGAACATCGCGGCCCTGCGCCTGGAGATATGGACGAGCGAGTTCCAAGTCCAGCTTGCCGGTCTGCGCCTCAACCGAAGCCTTCCCTCCGGGCTGTCCGGGGACGACGCCGATCTTTCCGCGATCAGCATCTACAAGTCGGCCGACGGCGTCTTCCATCGCGACCCGGACACGGGCCAAGACATCACCGACATCAAGTTGGGCGCCTCGTACTTCGGCGCGCCTCCCGAGACGAGCGGACGCGTGCTGGTGCCGATCAATGATCCGACGGCGAACAATGCCGGCTATATGCTGGTCACCTCGACGCCCAGCGTGCTCTATGTGGCGTTCGACGTTTCGCAGTCGGCCAAGTTCTCTCACCCGGCGCTGACCCCGCCAAGCGAGGTCACGGGAGCTTTCGTTTCCGACGGCTCCCGTTTCGTCCTGACTCCCGCCAACGCAGGCCACACGACGGTCTTCGTCGGCGCCAGCCCCGTCGCCAGCCCGATTTTCGTCCTGGCCCCGACCATGAACACGGTCACCGCGGAATTCGACCAGATCTCGGGCAACTCCGCTTTGCAGAACGATAAGGACGTGCCCATCCTGCGCTTGCGGCTGCGCACGGACCGCAACACGGCCATTATCCAGCGCCTGCGTTTCGACCGCATCGGCTCGGCGAACTCCCTGGACAGCGACGTCAACGTGCTCAAGGTCTGGGCCGATTCCAACGGCAACGGGGCCTTCGACGTGAACGATTCGACGCCTGGAGATTTGGGTGATCACCCGTACATGATCTCTTATGGCAATGAAACCTTCAGCACCGGCACCGTGAACGTGATCCTGAAGAATCCCATCGTCGTCAGCACCCAGCCGGCCGACTACTTCGTCACCTACGACATCTCCCAGTTCGCCGGCGAGGGCAACAAACTGGGCATCCAGGTCGTCGACCCATCCTACTTGACCGTCCAGGTTCCCCATAGGGTCGTGTTCACCGCGCCTTCCTTCCAGTCGAACCCGCTCCTGCGGGTCGACAAGGTGTCGTCCAATCTCACGTTCGGCGCCTATGACTTGGCCGAGGGCGTATCGGGAGTCACCCAGGCCCAGCAGAATGTGCCGATGCTCCGGTTCAGCCTCGTCAGCGACGTCGCCCTGGCGCCGTGGCGCTCCCTGCGCCTGGAGCGCGGCGGCGGTTCCCAGGACCCCGGCAAGCCCCTCGGGCGCAACACGAACGTGAAGTTCGTGCGTCTCTTCAAGGACATCAATCAGAACGACGTTCTTGACTTCAACGACATCAACATCTCGGAAGTCAACACCACCCTCATCGTCGGCGTTTCCAGCACGACGGACCCGCCCTTCGACCTGGTCGTGGCCTCGACGAGGGGCTTGCCGACGGACAACGCGGGAACCGCGGTCGGCGGGCATCTCTACGTCAACGGCGCCGAGCTCATGAGCTTCTCGGGCCAGGGCTGTAAGACGGCGGCCGTTGCCGGCATCGACAATGCCACCGGCAAGCCGTGCCTGGCGATCACGTCGCGCGGCGACCGGTTGGGCACGGCGTTCACGCCGCGGTTGAACCTGTCGGCCGGCGTGCCGGTGCGCAAGGTGGATGTCTTCAATCAGGCTAACGATGCCGATCTCCAGACCTTGGTCACTCTCAACAACGACCAGTACATCGGCCCGACCGCCCAGGTCTTCTTCGCGGCCTACGATATCGGCGACGGGGCGGTGGCCAACGACCTGGTCGGCGTGAGCGTCCGAGACGCTTCCTGGATCGGGCTGCCGCGGGGAGACAACGTCACCCAAAGCGTGTATCAGGGCATCACGCGTTCCAATCCTCTCGGGACCAGCACGACCGGTTATCCCTACGTGGGCAGCGACATTGCGGTCAATCCGATCACGGTGGAGATCAGCGGCTACTCGGCCGCTCCGGCGGGAGCCGGACAGGGCGACGCGAACGTGCCCATCCTCCAGGTGAACTTGAGGACGAACACCGACTTCGTCAACTTGGCGCAGATGCGCTTCAAGCAGACCGGCACCGTCGTCGATTCCACCGTCCCGCTCACGGGCGACGGCGACGCTTCGCTCATCAAGGTGTGGCTCGACAACGGCGACAAGGTCTTCACGCCGAACCTGGACATGGTGATCGGCCAGCTGGCGGTCTCGACGGCGGGATCCTTCTCCAATGGGTCGGCTCTCGTTCCTCTCGCCTATAATTCCATCCCCTACGTCTCGATCACCACGGCGAGCGTCATCTTCTTCGTCACGGCGGACATCGGCTACGTCGACCGGAAAGGAGGCTCGACGCTGGGCCACACGTTGGGGTTCAAGCTCGAGAAATTCGCCGACCTCATCGGGCTCGACGGCTCTCCGCTCACCGCGGCCGCCGACTCGGTCAAACAGCCGCCGGTCGCCTCGAAGACCCTCACCATCGCCCCGCTGACCGTGCCGGGCGTTTCCATCAGCTCGGCCCTGCCCCCGATCATCGTCACGCGCGCGGGCCCGGGCGTGCCCTCCGCCGCCGTCGGCTACCCGGCCTACGCGAAGCTCGACGCGGTCAACTGCAACAACGGCAAGGACCTGATCAACTCGCGCAACAACATCTGTCTCGACTCCAATTCCAACCCGATCCCGGACGCCACGAAGTGGATCTGCCCCGACGGCAGCTCGTGGCCGACGAACTGCGGCGCCTCCGCGCCTCTCCTCGACGTCAACGGCGACGGCCTGCCCGACAACTTCACGGTCGGCGAGAACACGCGCCCGACGCAGATCTCCCTGCTGGGCGACGGCACCCCCACGACCGACCTGACCGGCACGGGCATCTTGGACGTGGACGTCAACAAGGACGGCATCCTGGACGTCGTGATCTTCCCGTCCGGCTCGAACAAGCCTCAATTCCGCATCGGCTTGGACGTGGCGGACCAGGGCAACCTGTCCACGACGGCGCCCGACCCCGGCCAGGGTCTGGTCCCGTCGGCGTGGGCCAAGAGCGCCGGCGAACTCAATTTCAACCTGCCCGTGGTCGGCGCCTCGGGCTACTACCAGGTCGCCGTCGGCAAGTACTACGACGATCCGATCGGCATCACCCATAAGTGGTCGTCGGTGACGGTGACCGGAACCTCGGGCTTGAGCGCGGCTTCCTTCTTTACCCGCGCCGCCGGCGTGCCCATCACCGCGGCCAAACTGACGAACCTCGTTCTGGAGGTGCCGAACGTGGCGCGCCTGACCCAGGCCCTGACCCAGGATACGACTTTCTTCAGCGTGGACGACGCCTCCAAGCTGCGCCTGCCCGGGCTGCTCTACATCGGCAGCGAGGTCCTGCGCGCCAAGCGGGGGACCGCCGCCAACACCCTGGAGGTCGTCTTCCAGGACGGCGATCCCGCGCCCTTCTCCGGCCGCGGCCTGCGGGGTTCCGCTCCCATCATCCACACTTCGGGCGAGTTGGTTTCCGACGCGGGGGCCATTCTCTTCGCGCAGTACATCTCGGCTTCCGGCTCGGCGTCGCCGTCACAGGCGATGTGGGTCTATCGTGTAGACCCGACGCCGCCGACCACCCCGAGCGCCGCCACTCCGCTCGAGCAGGGCAAGCCGTCCTACGCCGTGCGCTGGGGCGCGTCCGTGCAGAGCATCTCGGGCGTCTCCTCCTATGAGTTCCAGGAGCGCGGCGGCGACCCGAAGGATCTGAGCGCCACGGTCATCTGGCGCACGCTCAACATCGTCCCCTCGCGCCTGACCACCTACAACGTGGGCGACCCGACCTTCCCCGGCGAGACCCCGCGAGCGCCCGGGCAGTACTACGGCTATCGCGTCCGCGCAGTGAGCGGCGCTGGCGTGTTGTCTGGTTGGTCGCCGCTGTCCTCGGCCGCCAACACGGGCTTGACCTCCGCCATCATCTCCGGCGTGAGCAACTTCCCCAACCCCTTCGACTCGCGCAAGGGCGGCGCCCAGGGCAAGACCCAGATCGCCTACACCCTCAACAGCGAGGCCGACGTGACGATCACCATCTACGATGCCCTGGGCTACCTGGTCAAGACCCTCTCCTGCGCCCCCGGCGCCGACGGCTGCCGCGCGGGCGCCAACTTCATGGCCTGGGACGGCCGCAACGACGCCGGGGTGCAGGTCTCCAAGGGCGGCTATGTCGCCCGCATCAAGGTCAAGGCTACCGGCGGCTCGGCCACCGCCATCCGCAAGATCGGCGTCATCCACTAGAGAGGGGCGTCCGGCCCCAGCCCCTTGTTTCCTTCTGTAAGAAAAAGACAGAATGGACGTCGTGAAATTCATTCTTCCGCCCCTGGTCGAGAGGAATCTTTGACCTCCAAGAGCCGATTCCCCAAGATCTTCTGCGCCGTTTTTTCCGTCGTTTTCCTCACTCTCTATATCCCGCGCCTGTTCGGTCTGCCCTTCTCCGGAATCTTCACCAGCGTGCGGTACGTCTGGCACGACTTCTTGTTCCACGTGAACTTGAGCGCGGTCAAGCCCGGCGATCCGCGCTTGATCCTGCTGGCCGTCGACGTCGAGAGCGGCAAGGAGTACGGTTTCCCGCTGCCGCGCGTGGTCTACGCCCGCGCCCTCGACAAGATGCGCTCGCTCGGAGTCCGGACGGTCCTATTCGACGTGATGTTCTTCGAGCGGCGGGAGGGGGACGCGGAGTTGGCGGCGGCGACCAAGCGCTTCGGCCGCGTCATCCATCTTTACGCGCACTCCAGGAAGTCTTCCGCGGGAGACGACCGCCTTGATGAGCACCTGCCCGTGCCGTCTCTCGTCAAGGCGGGCCGCTACTTCGGCCATCCCAACATCGAGTTCCTGCTGGACAACGACGGGCACATCCGGTCCTTCCAGTTGTTTCGTCCCGAAGCGCTCGACCCGCTGAACAAGGGCTTCCACGCGGCCTCCATCGAGGCCGTGGGGCTTGGAGCCTTCCTCGACAAGTCCCTCGGGGAGGTGCTGGAGTCCTATGGCGACGACGAGAAAGTCCTCAATTTCCGCCTCCCGAAGGACTGGCCGAGACACGAGGTCAAGGGGGGCCAGGAGACGGTTTTTTCGGCTTACCGCCACATCTCCCTGCCCGACCTGCTGTCGGGGAACCTGAGCGACGGCCAGAGGCAGGCCTTGAAGGGGTCCATCGTGATCGTCGGTTCGACGGCGCTGGGCTACTACGACAAATACCCGACGCCCTTCACCGAGGGCGCGCCGGGCGCCGAGTACCATCTCAACGTCATCGACAACCTGCTCAACCGCGATTGGATGAACTGTTCGTCGCGGGCGCTCACGCTCCTCCTCAGTCTCGTCGCCATCCTTCTGACCTACCTGCTCCAGCGTTTCTCTCCGGCCCTGGGAGCTGGGCTCTCCGCGGCGATTTCGGTCTCATGGGCCATCTACGCTCTCTGGTCGTTCCGCCGCGGCGTCATCGTGGATTTTGTCGCTCCGATGGCGGCCTTCGCTTCCTCTTCCCTGGCCCTGACCGTGCACCGGGCTCTGACCGAGGGCGAGGAGAAGAAGATGATCAAGAGCATGTTCGGGCAGTTCGTCTCGCCCGAGATCGTCAACCAACTCGCCCAGGACCCCTCGAAGGTCAAGCTCGGCGGAGAGAAGCGCGAGATGACGGTCTTCTTCCTCGACATCGCCCACTTCACGAACATCTCGGAGAAGATGGACCCCGAAGCGCTCATTTTGTTCCTCAACAGATACCTTTCGGCCCTCAGTCACGTCATCCTGGAGCGTCGCGGCACCATCGACAAGTACATCGGCGACTGCATCATGGCGTTCTGGAACGCGCCCATCGAGAACAAGGACCACCGCGTCGACGCGATCCTGGCCGCCCTCGCCTGTCAGGATGCCCTCAAGGAGCTCAACAAGAACCTCGACCCGGGCGTGCCCGAGATTCCGTCCGTGCGCATCGGCATCAACTCCGGAGTCGTGACCGTCGGCCTGACCGGCAGCGAGAAGAAGCTGCAGTACACGGTCATCGGAGACGAGGTCAACCTGGCTTCGCGCCTGGAGGGCGCCAACAAGTTCTTCGGGTCCGGCGTCATCGTCAGCGAGAGCGCCTATGCGGGCTGCGCGCCCCGCATCGCAGCGAGGACTCTCGGGCGGGTTCGCGTGGTCGGCAAGGAAAATCCTATCCGCATCTTCGAGCCCGTCGGCGAGACCAGCCGCCTGTCGGCGCAGTGGCGGGAGGGTCTGCCGCTTTACGAGCAGGGCGTGGCCGCCTTCGAATCCCGCAAGTACGACGCGGCTCTTTTGGCTTTCCAGCAGTTCGCCAAACTCTTCCCTCAGGATGGTCCCGGCCTGCTCTACCTCAATCGCTGCCAGGAATACTCGGTCCTGCCGCCGGACGGGACCTGGGACGGAGTCTTCAACCTCACGGCCAAATAATGGAGATCTTCTGGCGCCTGCTGTTCGGGCATCTCCTCGCCGATTTCACCTTTCAGAGCAACTTCATCAACCGCTGGAAGAGGACCAGTTCCCTCGGCCTGCTTGTTCACTGCCTGATGCATCCCACCTTCTACATCGCGCTCTGCTGGCCGTACCTGGGCGAGTACTGGGTGGAGAACATCTTCTTGCGCCTCAATGGCTGGACCTGCATCCTCATCGTGTTCCTGGTGCACTGGCTTGAGGATTGGTGGCGCGTCTACACCATCTTCAAGTACCACATGCCCGACAACACGATCTTCTTCCTTTGGGACCAGATCATCCATTATTCAGTGATCTTCGCGATCGTGCCGATGGCGGTGGGCTCGGCCGCGTCGGCGGGGTTATTCCCGGAGAAATGGCCGGTCCTGGGCTGCCTTTTCATCGTGGTCACCCACGCGTGCACGGTCCTGGTTTACTTTTTGGAGAAGGACATCCACGGCGCGCAATACCCCGGTTTCGACGAGAAACACCTCGCCATGGCCGAGCGACTGGTCCTGGCGCTCTGCTTCCTGTTCCCCAGCATGGCGGGCGCGGCGGCGCTCGCCGCGGTCTGGCTCGGGGTGATGTTCTTCCTGAGGCGCAACCGCTTCTTCGACTTGACGGCCTTCACCTTCTACATGGGAGTCGTCATCTCGGCGTTGAGCGGCCTGGCCGCGCGCGCCGTCTATTACTGACCGCCTGGAGGCGAAGATGAGCGATATCCTGATCCTGTCCGGTTCCCGCACACCCATCGGTTCCATCAGCGGCGCGCTGGCAAACTATACCGCGCCCCAACTCGCCGCCAAGGCCTCCGCGGACGCGCTCGCCAAGGCCGGCGTGAAGGGTTCGGATCTGGGCGAGGTCGTCCTGGGCTGCGTCCTCTCGGCCGGCATCGGCCAGGCGCCCGCCCGGCAGGCCGCCATCGCGGCGGGCATCCCCGCCTCCGTGGGGGCCACCACGGTCAATAAGGTTTGCGGCTCGGGAATGAAGGCCGTCATGATGGCTTCTCAGGGCATCGCCCTTGGAGAGGGCGACTACGCCTTGGCCGGAGGCATGGAGTCCATGTCCAAGGCCCCCTACCTCCTGGACAAGGCTCGCTCCGGCTACCGTTATGGAGATGCGAAGCTCCTCGACGCCGTCCTCAGGGACGGCCTCATGGACCCCTATGACGGGATTCATATGGGTGACTGCGGCGAGGTCTGCGCCAAGGAGCACGCCATCACCCGCGAGATGCAGGATGAGTGGGCGGTCAAGTCCTATCAACGCGCCATCGAGGCGCAGGCCAAGGGCCTCTTCAAGGCCGAGATCACGGGAGTCGACGGCATCGATATCGACGAGGAGCCGGGCCGCGCCAAGCTCGAAAAGGTCGCCAAATTAAGACCGGCCTTCCAGGCCGGCGGCACGATCACCGCGGCCAACGCCTCCAAGCTCAACGACGGAGCCGCGGCGCTTGTGCTCGCGAGCGCCAAGGGCGCGGCCGGCAGGAAGCCGATCGCCCGCATCGCCGGTTGGGCCACTCATAGCCAAGAACCAAAGTGGTTCACCACCGCGCCGGCGGGCGCGATCGAAAAACTGCTCAAGAAGGTCGGCTGGACGAAAGAATCGGTGGATTTATTCGAGGTCAATGAAGCCTTCGCCGTGGTCGCGCTCGTGGTCGCCAAGCTCGCGGGTCTGCCTCACGAGAAGATCAACGTGCATGGAGGAGCGGTCGCTCTCGGCCACCCGCTCGGCGCTTCGGGAGCCCGCATCCTCGTCACGCTCATGAGCGCCCTGAAGGTCCGCGGCGGCAGGCGCGGCATCGCCGGCATCTGCCTCGGCGGCGGGGAGGCGGTCGCGGTTGCCCTTGAGCTCCTTTAAGCTCGGCTCCCGCCTCACGCTCGAATCTTTCGCGCGAGCGGCGGGGGGCGATCTCAAGGTCGTCCTGACCTCCGCGGCCCTGCGGCGCGTCGCCGCCGCGCGCCGCGTCCTGGAAAGAGCCATGGCCTCCGGCAAGCCCGTCTACGGCGTCAACACCGGCTTCGGCGAACTCGCCTCGGTGATGATTTCTCGTGAGCGGCTGGCGGCCGTCCAGCGCAATCTGGTGCTGTCCCACGCATGCGGCGTGGGCGAGCCCCTGGCGCCCTGCGAGGCCCGCGGCATCCTATTCCTGCGGCTCAACGAGTTGAGCCGCGGTTGTTCCGGGGTGCGGCTGTCGCTCGTGCGGCATCTGTCCCGGATGTTATCGGACGGCATCATCCCTCTCATCCCCAGCCGCGGCTCGGTGGGGGCCAGCGGCGACCTCGCTTCCCAGGCTCATATGGCTCTCGCCGCCATCGGGGAGGGGGATGTCTTGTATCGCGGCCGTCGCATGCCGGCCGCGAACGCCTTGAAGGCCGCCGGCTTGAAGCCTTTCGTTCTGGCCGAGAAGGAGGGCCTAGCCCTCCTCAACGGCACGCAGGCCATGCAGTCGGTGGGCGGCTTCGCCCTCCTGACGGCGGAAAGAGTCTGGCGCGCGGCCAATCTGGCCTGCGCCGCGAGCCTCGACGCCTTGACCGGGACGCCCGCGCCCTACGCCGACGCCATCTCGCGCCTCAAGCCCCATCCGGGACAAGCCGGAGCCGCGCGCGCCTTGCGTCGTCTTCTGGCCGGCTCCGAGATACGCCGCTCGCACGCGGCGGGCGACCCTCGGGTCCAGGATTCCTACTCCCTGCGCTGCGCGCCGCAGGTGCACGGCGCCGTGTTCGACCGCCTGGCGGAGTCGCGCCGCGTCGTGGAGATCGAGATGCGTTCGGTCACCGACAATCCTCTCGTGGCGGGCGGCCGCGTGATCTCCGGCGGAAACTTCCATGGCCAGGCCCTTTCCTTCGCCTTCGATTCCGCGGCGGGGGCTCTGACGACTCTGGCCAACATCTCCGAGCGTCGCGCCTTCCAGGTGACGGCGGGCATCGCGCCCCGGCTGAAGCCCTTCCTGGCCCGCGATCCCGGCGTCGAATCGGGTTTCATGATCGCCCAGTACGTCGCGGCGGCGCTGGCCTCCGAGAACAAGACCTTGGCCCACCCGGCGTCGGCCGATTCCGTGCCGACCTCGGCCAACAAGGAAGATTTCGTCTCGATGGGGATGTGGGCGGCTCTCAAGTTCAAGAAGGTGGTCTGGAACGCGGCCCAGGTGGTCGCCATCGAGTTGGTCTGCGCCGCCCAGGCCATCGAGTTCCACCGGCCCTTGAAGTCGGGGCGCGGCGTGGAGGAGGGCCTGGAAGTCCTGCGCTCCCGTGTGAAGGCCGCGCGCGGCGACGAGGTCTTGTCCGGGAAACTCGAGACGGCCCGCGAGATGGTCCTGTCCGGCGCCTTCGATCCGATCTTGGATAAGCGAGAATAAGCCCATGAAGCGTTCGATCCGCGCGCCGCGCGGCGGGAAAATCTCATGCCGGGGCTGGCAGCAGGAAGCCGCCCTGCGGATGCTGATGAACAACCTCGATGGCGAGGTGGCTGAACGCCCCCAAGATTTGGTGGTCTATGGCGGACGGGGCAAGGCGGCGCGGAACTGGAAGTGTTACGACGCGATCATAAAGTCACTGCGGCTCCTCGGCGACGATGAGACGCTATTGGTCCAGTCGGGAAAGCCTGTCGCCGTGTTCCGCACTCACGATCAGGCGCCGCGCGTCCTGATCGCGAACTCCAATCTCGTCGGGAAGTGGGCCGATTGGGAACATTTCGACGAGCTCGACAAGAAGGGCCTCATGATGTACGGCCAGATGACGGCCGGGTCCTGGATCTACATCGGGACACAGGGCATACTGCAGGGCACTTACGAGACGTTTTCCGCGGCCGCGCGCCGGCATTTCAACGGGACGCTGAGCGGCCGCGTCGTCGTTTCCGCCGGTCTCGGCGGCATGGGCGGCGCCCAGCCTCTCGCCGCGACGATGAACGGCGCGGCGTTTCTGGGCGTCGAAGCGGATCCCGGTCGCCTTCGTTTCCGGCTTAAGACGAAATATCTCGACTGCGTCGAGGAAGACCTCGACCGGGCGCTTGCTCGCGTCAGCCGGGCCAAGGAGAGGGGCGAAGCCCTCTCCGTGGGACTCCTCGGCAACGCCGCCGACGTCATCCCAGAGTTGGCCAGGAGACGCTTCGAAGTCGACGTTCTGACCGATCAAACATCCGCGCACGACCCGCTTTACGGTTATATCCCTCAGGGATACGACGTCGGCGCGGCCGCCCGACTCAGAAAGAAAAACCCGACCGAGTATGTGAAGAGAGCGATCTCGTCGATGGGGATGCACATACAAGGCATGTTGGCCCTCAAAAAGCAGGGGGCCGTGACCTTCGACTACGGCAACAATATCCGCGCCCGCGCCGTGGAGGCGGGGGTCAAGAACGCCTTTGATATTCCCGGCTTCGTGCCCGAATATATCCGTCCGCTTTTCTGCGAAGGCAAAGGCCCCTTCCGGTGGGTCGCCTTGTCGGGAAATCCGGAAGACATCCGTACGACGGATCGGGAAGCGCTCTCCGCCTTCCCGAAGAACGAATCACTGCATCGATGGATCAACCTGGCGGGCCGCAAGGTCGCATTCCAAGGTCTGCCCGCGCGCATCTGCTGGCTCGGCTACGGGGAGCGCGCGGAGATGGGGCTTCGCCTCAACCGGTTGGTCAAGAAAGGCAAGGTGGGCGCGCCCATCGTGATCGGGCGCGATCATCTCGACTGCGGCTCGGTGGCCAGCCCCAACCGCGAGACGGAGGCCATGCGCGACGGGTCCGACGCGGTGGCCGACTGGCCCATCCTCAACGCTTTGCTCAACACGGCCTCCGGCGCTTCCTGGGTCAGCTTCCATCACGGCGGCGGGGTGGGGATGGGCTACTCGCTCCACGCGGGGCAGGTGACGGTGGCCGACGGGACCAAGGCGATGGAAGAGCGGCTGGTCCGCGTCTTGAATAACGACCCCGGGCTGGGGGTCGTTCGTCACTTCGACGCCGGCTATCCCCAGGCCAAGGCTTTCGCGCGCAAGCATCCTTCGATCAAGATTCCTATGGCGAGGTAAGACTATGGCCGGGGACTTCTCTTTTGACGCCGTGAGCGACATGGACTTAAATCTAGTCTCCGAGGCGGCGGCGACGGCGATGAAGGAGATCGTAAACCGCTTCGACCTTAAGACCGCCGGCGCGTCCATCGAGCTCGACTCGAAGGCGAAGAAGCTCACCGTGCGCGCCTGCGACGAGTTCAAGGTGGAGCAGGCGTACGACGTGCTCCTCTCTCGCATGGCCAAGCGCGGCCTGGCGCTTAAGAACCTCAAGAAGGGGACGGTCACGGCGGCGCTAGGGCAGACGGCGCGGCTCGAGATCGCCATCGAGTCCGGCATCCCGACGGACAAGGCCAAGAAGATCCAGCAGGCCCTCAAGGACGCCAAGCTGAAGGTCAACGCCCAGATTCAGGAAGGCCAGCTTCGCGTGTCGAGCAAGTCCAAGGACGAGCTCCAGGCCGCCATGGCCCTGCTCCGCAACGGGGCCGGGACCTGGGAACTGGATCTTCAATTCAAGAACTTCCGCTGAGGCGGGATTTCGTAGAATGTGCGAGTGGCGACGCTCGTCCTCGACGCATCCCAGTTATTGACCCTGGCCGGCTGCGACGGCCCCCGCGCGGGCCGCGAGAAAGGATCCCTCGGCCTGCTCCGAGACGGGGCGGTCCTCATCGAGGAGGGCCTCGTCGTCCGGGCCGGCCCTCGCGAGCGGGTGCTGGCCCATCCTCTCGCCAAAGGCGCGGAGCGTCTGAGCGCGGAGGGCCGCGTGGTGACGCCCGGCTTCGTGGACGCGCACACGCATCCCGTCTTCACGGCGCCGCGCCTCGACGACTTCGAGGCCCGCGTCTCGGGGGCTAGTTATCAGGACCTCGCGGCCCGGGGCGGCGGCATCCTTTGGACGGTCAACGGCGTGCGGGGCGCCTCCGAGTCCGACCTGACCGCGGGCCTGCGCCGCCGGAGTTTCGACTTCCTTTCCTGCGGCACGACCACCATCGAGGCCAAGTCCGGCTACGGTCTGGACCTGGGCAACGAACTCAAGCTCCTGCGCGCCATCAAGACCGCGGGCGCGATGGGGCCGCTCGAGATCGTCGCGACCCTGCTCGGCGCCCACGCGGTCCCGCCCGAGATGAATGGCCGCAAGGACGAGTACGTCGCCCGCGTCTGCGGCGAGATGATCCCGCGCGCCGCCGCCGAGGGTCTGGCCCGGTTCGTGGACTTGTTCTGCGAAGACGGGTATTTCGACCTTTCCGATCTTGAGAAGGTCGCCCGCGCCGGGGCCGAGGCCTGCTTGGGACTGAAGGTCCACTGCGAACAACTCTCCCGGATGGGCAGCCTGTCCTGCGCGGTGAAGCTTCACGCGGTCTCCGTCGATCATCTCGACTGCTCGAACGAGGATGATTTCCCGGCCCTGGCGGCGTCGCGCACCATCGCCTGCCTCGTGCCCGGCTCCAACTATTTTCTCGGCAAGCCCTACCCGCCGGCGCGGCGCCTGCTCGATGCGGGCGCGGCCGTGGCGCTCGCCACGGACTTCAATCCGGGCACCTGTCCCTGCTGGGACATGCGCGCCATCCTCTCCATCGCGACCACGCAGATGAAGATGACGCCGGCCGAGGCCCTGGTCGCCGCGACGATCAACGGGGCGCACGCGGCCGGCGTGGGCGCGACGCACGGTTCCCTCGAGGCGGGCAAAGTCGCCGACCTGGTCTGCCACGACGCCGAGGACTGGCGCGAGCTCGCCTATTATTTCGGCTCACCGAAGGTCCGGTGGACCATGAAGCGGGGGAGGATCGTCTCAAAGCCCTCGTGAAGATCCTCCTCTTCGACGTGGATGGCACGCTCATCCGGGCCGGCGGCGCGGGGCGCAAGGCCCTCAACCGAGCCGCCCAGCGGCTTTACGGCAAGAAGAGAGCCTGTTCGGAGCTTTTCCTGGCGGGGCGCACCGATCTCTATAATTTCGGAGAAGCTTATCGCGTCGCGACGGGGAAAAAAACGACGCGCGCGGCCATCGAGACCCTCCATCGAGAGTATCTTAAGCATCTTCCCCATTACGTCCGAGCCGCCATTCGCGACGGCTCGTATCGCATCCCCCCCGGCCTGAAGACTCTTCTGAAGCATCTGAGTCGAGATCAGCGCGTCTTGCTCGGACTCGGCACCGGCAACATGGAAAAAGGCGCGCGCATCAAGCTCGAGCCATCCGGCTTCAACGTGTATTTCCTTTTCGGCGGATACGGTTCCGATTCATTCCACCGCCCTTCCCTCTTGAAGAGAGCCGCTCTGCGCGCCAAGGAGCTGGCCCGCGAGCCGTTTGGTCCCGATGACGTCTATGTCATCGGCGACACCCCGCTCGACGTCGCCGCCGGCAAGGAGGCCGGCTTCAAGACCATCGCCGTCGGGACGGGTTTCGCGCGGTGGAAGGACCTCGCGGCCTCCCGGCCGGATCACTTGACGAGGGATTTTCGCGATCTGAAGAAATGGCTCTCATGGTTCGGGCTGGAATAGGAGAGGAATATGAAGCTCGTCGAATGCGTCCCGAATTTCTCGGAAGGCCGCGATAAGTCCAAGGTCCAGCTCGTGGTGGATGCCGCCCAGTCGGCGGGCGTGACCATTCTCGACGTGGAGACCGACATCGACCACAATCGCTGCGTCTTGTCGTTCGTCGGCGCGCCGGAGGCCTGCGTCGAAGCCTGCTTTCGCGTGGCGAAGAAGTCGTTGGAGCTCATCGACTTGAACTCCCACAAAGGCGCGCATCCGCGCATGGGAGCCGTCGACGTGATCCCGTTCATCCCCGTCAAAGGCGTGACCATCGCCGAGTGCGCGAAGCTCGCGGAGAAGCTGGGAGAGAAGATCGGCGGGGAACTCCGGATTCCGGTTTATCTTTACGACCACGCGGCGCGAAAGCCGGAACGCAAGGATCTGGCGAACGTGCGCAAAGGCCAGTTCGAGGGATTGAAAGAACTCATCGGCAAAGATGAGACCCGCATCCCCGATTTCGGCCCGAATCATATACACCCTACGGCGGGCGCCGTCGCCGTCGGGGCCAGACGGCAGATCGTGAACTTCAATCTCAATCTGGACACGGCGGATATGACGGCCGGAAAGGATATCGCCAAGAGGGTCCGCGCTTCCGGAGGAGGGCTCGCCGCCGTGCGCGGCAAAGAGATCTCGCTGGAGGCGAGAAAGCAGGTGCAGATCTCGACCGTGCTGACGGACTATAAGACCACCTCGATGAAGAAGGTCCTAGACGAGACCGGCCGGCTCGCGGCGGAGCACGGCGCCAAGGTCAAGACGACCGAGATCGTCGGCCTGCTGCCCCGCGAGGCCCTGCTCGATTTCGCCTTAGAGTCCCTGCATCTGGAGAACTTCGACGCCAAGGTCCAAATATTAGAGAGCCGTCTGGAGTCGGTGGGCGCGCTCGAAGCTCCTCCGGACTGGAAGAGGGCGGGCCGCGAGGTCTCCGCGGCGATGGCGAACACGGACGCCACGCCGGGGGGCGGATCGGCGGCCGCCATCGCCGCGGCCATGGCCTGCGGTCTGGGCCAGATGGCGGTCGGCATCACCCTGAAATCAAAGAAGCTCGACGAGGCCAAGCGCTCGCCGCTGACCCAGGCCCTGCTGGGCCTCGGCGAGATGCGCGCCAAGTTCGACCGCCTCGCCGACGACGACGCCGCGGCCTTCGATCAGTTCATGGCCGCGATGTCCCTGCCCAAGGATGACGCGTCCCGCCCGGCCAAGATGCAGGAGGCCCTGGTCCACGCGGCCCGGATCCCCCTGCGCACGGCCCAGTTGGCGGCGGGGTCGCTGGCGTTGGCGAAGGCGGCGGCGCCTCTCGCCGGCAGCGCGGTGGCCTCGGACATCCATTGCGCCATGCATCTATTGAAGGCGGCGGCTCAGTGCGCGGGGGAGAACGTTCGCATCAACCTGTCCGGCATCAAGGACCCGGCCGTGGCCGAGGAACTCAAGGTCATGCTTGAGAAGACGCTCGCTTGCGCGTGACTTAATCCTGAAAGACGATGTGGCCGTACGATCCGCGCCGCAGTCCGCCGGTGTAAGGCATCACGAAATGCGCCTCCACGCGCACGCCAGCGTCCACATAGGCTTTCAGGAAGCCCGGCAGGGACGGCAGAGTCGTGAATTCTCCCGTAGGCAGTTCGCGCACCATATCTTTTTCATAAGCGGATGCGCTTTCGATCTCGCGCAATTCGTTGACGGGCGCTTCCACGAACCATGCCACGCGATTCCCCCATGACCGCTTGATATCCTCTGCGGGCGGCAAGCCGCGGGGCGAGTCGTCGCGCGTGTGCTGCTCGAGGATGATGGCGGGCGGGGAGTCGTGCCGCAGCAGCCCGCGCGCCGCTCCCATCCTGGCGGCGTAGAATTTCATCGCCCCGGCCGCCTGGATCTGTTGAAGAGGAAGGGGATAAACGGTCATCTTGACGACGGGTTTCCAGCCCGCCTCCGCGAGCATGACCGCCATGGCGATGCTGTGGCCATGACCGAAATCCGAAATGACGAGACTGGGCTGCGGGGGAAGGCTTCTTCGGGCGAGGACGGCGGTCATCGTGTCCGCCGGCGCGATGCGTTTCGGGATGCGGCGCCAATGCCGCCGGGCCGCCTCGAAGAACGAATAATCCTCATAGAGCTTCATGGGATCCCCGGCTGGAAGCCGGAAGAAGCCCTCGACATCCGCCGCGGATGCCTCGATCTGCCAGAGGGCGAGCAGGCGTCGCTGCTCGGCGAAGGCGCCGCGCACGTCCTCGGGCAGTTCTTGGAATTCGGGGAACCGTCGAACTTCATCGTAGGCGGGATCGGCGAAGTCCGGGAGGCCCGGCGGCGTCGATCCGCCTTCCGGGTTCGCGCTCTTCCAGGCGGAGGCGTTGGGCGCGAACAACGGCGCGATAACCATGGGCATGGCCGCCAGATCAGGGCCTGGAAACATCCTGGCTGGGACCGAAGCGGCCGCGGCGCCCAGAACTGCTGCTAGACCGGCGGGAGTAAAATGGACCGCGGTCGAGGCAGGCGACGGGGACCCGGCCAGGGCCGCCGCGCCGGGCGCGTTCAGGATCAAGACGGAACAGACGATCCCGGCAGCGGTTTTTTTGACGAAGGGCTTCGCAGGCATGCGTTGATGCCAAATATAGCGGTGTTCAAGGATGAATCCCAGTGGCATTAGTCCCAACGGGACGACCACAATGGACCTACATGGTTCTGGGGCCATCGTCGTTGCGCGACCGATACGCGCGCGCCGTTGACGGGGACCCGGGGTCCGGCTATACTTTCTACCAATGCGTCCGAGCGGCGTGATGGCCCTTTTCGCCCTACCGGCCGCGTCGGCTTGTGGACGCGCTTCGCCGCAAGGAGGCCCGGCCTGCCCGAGAACTACCAGTGGGTGACGCGGCGCTGCCGGGGTTGGAGGTGAGCTTGGCGGAGAGGACTCATTTCGCCTCCCTTGTCGACGCATTCGAGCGGCTCCCGATTCTGCTGCGTGCTCCTCTGGAGAAGGTCCAATGTTCGATGCGTTCCGATTGGAAGCCTGATTACATTCGCACGAAAGTTTGTTTCCACAAAGACAGCCTCCGCCGCATAGGCATCGTGGTGCGGATTTTGACCGGTCAATTCTCGGTGCGCTGCGTCGTGCCGGAGAATGTCGCCCTGAGTATCGCCGAGCGGCGCGCCTTGCGGATCATATTGCGGGTCATCCAAAGACTCCTCGCAAGCTTCGAGCGCAGATTGTCCGCGTCCGAGCCGCAATCGGGAATCAGGCTCGTAAAGGATGTCCTGAAAGTCGGTCCAGATTCGGGACATGAAACCGTCCTTCGAATTTGCTTCACCTGCAATCAGCGGTGCGGTTTTTGTTTCGTGGATCTTTCCGGGAAAACGGCGTCCTTGGACGAGATCGAGAGAAGCCTGGATTTCATGGACCCCCGGGCTCGATCCGCCGAAGTCTTGACGATATCCGGCGGAGAACCGACGACGCATCCCCGCCTATTGGAGATCGTGGAATTGTCCCGCAGAAGGGGGTTTCGGAAGATCAAGCTGCAGACCAACGCGGTCCATTTATCCCGACGAGATCGAGTCGAGAAGCTGGGGACCATGATGTTCTTCGTTTCTTTCCACTCGCACCGACCGGAACTTTACGATCAACTGACTCGATCAAGAGGGCAATTCCGCTCCGCCGTGAGCGGTATCCGCAATATCTTGGAAGCCGGCGGCAATCAATTAACCATCAACATCGTCGTCAACAGTCTCAATTATGCCGAGCTTCCCGGCCATATTGATTTCATCGATCAGCTCAGACATCCGCACCCGATCGCCATTTTTTTCTCGATGCTCTCGGAAGTCGGCCTCGTGAGGACGCCCGATCTTGGCGTCGATTTGGGCCAAATGGCTCCTGCATTGAACGAGTCGCTGGAACGCTGCCGCAAATACGGCATAAGAGTCGAACCTTTCTCGGGCAATTGCGCGATCCCCCTTTGCCAATTGCGGGTTCCGGGCGCATATCGGGGACGCGCGGAATATCCGCAGGATGATGTCCGCTATCAGGATGACTTCATCGGCTGCGATAAGAGGGGCCGAGCCAAGCGCTTGTCGTGCAAGTCCTGCCTTCATGACCAATACTGTAGAGGCGTTTGCGTCAGCTATGCCCAACGATTCGGCCTCGATACGTTGAGGCCGATCCGCCCGACTAGGACAGCGCCTTCTTGAGCGGCGACGGGGCGAGGAAGAGGGCGGCCTCGCCGTCGCGCATCAGGCCGCGACCGCGGTCTTCAAGCGCTCCTTGAGGGACTCGAACTGCCGCCACATCTCCTGCGGCATCCGGGAGCCGAACTGCAGGAAGAAGGCCTTCACGCCGTCGAGCTCCCGGGTCCACTCGTCGTTCTTGACTTCGAGGAGCTTGTCCATGGTCCCGGCGGGCAGGTCCAGGCCGGTCAGGTCGAGGGCGTCCTTGGCCGGCAGCCAGCCGATGGGCGTCTTGCGGGCCCTGCCCTCGCCGCGGCTGCGCGCCAGGATCCATTCCAGCACGCGGAGATTCTCGCCGTAGCCGGGCCAAAGGAATTTGCCGCTTTCGTCCTTGCGGAACCAGTTGACGTGGAAGATCTTCGGCGGGCGCGGGATCTTCGCGCCCATGTCGAGCCAGTGCCCGAAGTAGTCTCCCATGTTGTAGCCGCAGAACGGGATCATGGCCATGGGGTCTCGCCGGACCTCTCCCACGGCGCCCATCGCCGCGGCCGTGCGCTCGGAGGCGACGGTGGCGCCCACGTAGACGCCGTGGTTCCAATCGAACGACTCGAAGACCAGGGGGGCCAGCCGCTCGCGGCGCCCGCCGAAGATCATGGCCGAGATGGGGACCCCTTCGGGGTTTTCCCAGTTCGGGGAGATGGTCGGGCACTGTCCGGCCGGGGCGGTGAAGCGGCTGTTCGGGTGGGCGGCGAGGACGGGCTTGCCGTTTTCGTCCTTCATGCCCGGCTTCCAGACCTTGGCCTCCCAAGAGGTGCCCAGCGCGGGCGGCGCGCCGTCGCCGTCCTCCCACCACACGGAGAGGTCGTCGCCGAGGAGCACGTTCGTGAAGATGGTGTTCTTCCTCATCGCGGCCATGGCGTTGGGATTGGTCTTGGAGTTGGTGCCCGGGGCCACGCCGAAGAAGCCGGCCTCGGGGTTGCAGGCCCACAGGCGGCCGTCGGCGCCGACGCGCAGCCAGGCGATGTCGTCGCCCACGGTCCAGATCCTGTAGCCCTTGGCCTTCAGGCCTTCGGGGGGGATGAGCATGGCCAGGTTCGTCTTGCCGCAGGCCGAGGGGAAGGCGGCCGTCACATACTCGACTTGGCCGCCTGGATGCTCGACGCCCAGGATCAGCATGTGCTCGGCGAGCCAGTTCTCCTTGCGCGCCTGCCAGGAGGCGATGCGCAGGGCCAGGCATTTCTTGCCCAGCAAGGCGTTGCCGCCGTAGGCCGAGCCCACGGACCAGATGGTGTTGTCCTGCGGGAAGTGGAGGACGAGGCGGTGCTTGACGTCCAGGTCCGCCTTGGAGTGCAGGCATTTCGTGAACTCGCCGTCGGTCCCGAGCCGGTCGAGGACCTTCCGGCCGACGCGGGTCATGATGCGCATGTTCAAGACGACGTAGACGGAGTCGGTCAATTCCACGCCGATCTTCGAGAAAGGCGAGCCGACCGGGCCCATGGAGAAGGCGACGACGTACATGTTCCGTCCCTTCATGGAGCCTTGGAAGATGGTCGCGGCCTTGGCGTAGCCGTCCTCCGGGGACATCCAGTTGTTGGTCGGGCCCGCGTCCTCGGGGCTTTGGGCGCAGATGTAGGTCAGATGCTCGGTGCGCGCCACGTCGTTGGGATTGGAGCGGCTGTAGAAGCAGCCGGGATAGCGCTCTTGGTCCAGAGGGATCAGGAAGCCGCGCGCGACGGCGCGGTTCTCGAGGACCTTCTTCTCCGCCTCGGAGCCGTCCACCCATATGACCCCGTCCGGCTGGCAGAGCGCGGCCATTTCGTCGACCCAGGCTTTCAGTCCGGCGTGTTGGCAGTTGACCATGGGCGCATTCTATCACGCTTGCGGGGAGCCGATATTGACCTAGGTCAATAAGGCCTACGCCGTCTAGGCCTTCGGGAGGCCCCTTCTTGGGGGCCCTTTCCCGCCGTTCGCGGGGCCGTAAGGCCCCGCACCGAGGACTCCTGTCCCTTTATACTGGACGCATGAATACAAACATGGCTCGCCACGCGCGTCGCGCCCCGTTCGCCATCCTCTGCGCCCGGCTGACCCTCGCCGCCTTCGCGGCGACCCTGCCCGGGCCCGCGGCCTGGGCCCAGGCCGCGTCGCGCGTGGCTCCCATCAGGGCGTCCGGCCTCGGGATCTCCGGCGCGGCCGCGCTCTCCGTGACCGCGCCGCTCATCGCCATCCCCGCTCTGACGCCGGCGACGCTCGCCGTCCCGCTGGCCGCGCCCGCGGCGGCCCCTCTCGCCGCGCGGGTCCATGTTGCCGTCGTCCCGGTCGTCCCGGTCGTCCCGGTCGCCGCGGTTGGCGACGGGGACGTGTCCGCGAAGGAATCGCTCCAGACTGCCGTTCTCGAGATGGCGAAAGACGGCGGCGGCAAATCCGGCGCCAGGAACTTCGATGGCGACATGCGCGGCGGGGCAGCGGCCCGCGGCGACGGGGACGGCAAACCGAAGAGCGGCCCCCCGGCTCTGACGGAGGCGCCCATCCTGGCCCTCACCAAGCTCTTCTTCCCCGGTTTCGGCGCGACCCAATTGATCGTCAATACCAAGGAGGCGGTCGCCAGCGTGAGCGAGGCCCTGCGTGGCGGCTACATGATCGCCTCCGGCGGAGGCCGCGGCACGATGGGGACGCTGATGCGGATCTCGTTCCTCAACGAATCCCAGGACGGCGCGAAGCTCATTGTGTTCTTGGAGGCGCTGCGCGCCGTCAAGATCACCGGCTACGGCAAGACCGCCGCGGGCGTCCCGACGGCCAAGATCTCCTACCCCGCCGCCGTCCCGAGCGACGCGGACCGCTTGAAAGATCTCGGTTCCGTGGCCCAGCATATCCTGGAAACGTTCGCCTCCCTCGATCCGGAGATCTCGCCGAATCTCGTCGGCCAGGCTCTCGCGGAGAAGGACGTCCATCGCCTCGCCAACCTCTTGGCCCAGGAGATGCCCTTCTCGGTTGAGATCAAGCAGAAGCTTCTCGCGGCCCCGTCGCTCGAATCGCGCCTGGAGAGCGTGGTCCTCGAGATGATGGGGCGTTTCAATAAGCAATCGGCAGCGGCTCCCGGCGCCGAGGACGGCGCGCCCGACGATATCGGCACGCTCGAGGGCCTCAAGGCCAAGATGCGGTCCATCGGCATGCCGGACGCGATCCAGGCGATCACGCTCAAGGAGTTCGACAGGTTCTCGAAGATGGAGCAGCAGGATGCCGAGGCGCAGAAGCTGCGCACCTATCTCGAGTGGCTCACCGACGTGCCCTGGAGCCGGCGCACGCAGGATAATTTCGACCTCGCCCGGGCCCGGGAGATCCTGGAGCGCGACCACGCGGGCCTCGAGAAGGTCAAGGAGCGCGTGCTGGAGTTCCTGGCGCTGCGCAAGAGGACCGGCTCCAAGAAGGGCGCGATCCTCGCCTTCACGGGGCCTCCCGGAGTCGGCAAGACCTCGATCGCCCGCGCGATCGCCGAGGCGCTCGGCCGGAGCTTCGTGCGCCTCTCGCTGGGCGGCGTGCACGACGAGAGCGTACTCCGCGGCCATAGGCGGACCTATCAGGATTCCATGCCCGGCAGGGTGATCCAGAATATGAAGACGGCCGGCACGGTCAACCCGGTCATGCTCCTCGACGAGGTCGACAAGATCGGCCGCGGCGGCAACCAAGGCGATCCGACCGCGGCCCTGCTCGAGATCCTCGACCCGGCCCAGAACGACACCTTCCACGACCACTATCTGAACGTCCCCTACGACCTTTCCGAGGTCCTGTTCGTGGTCACGTCCAACCAGCTCGACAAGATCCCGGAGCCGCTGCGCGACCGCATGGAGATCATCGAATTCGACGGCTACACGACGCTCGAAAAGATCCAGATCGCCGAGAAGCACGTCGTCCCGGAGAAGCTCAAGCTCACCGGCCTCCAGATCGCGGAAGCGTCCCTGACGCGGGGCGCCCTGCGCCGGATCGTCGAGGGCTACACGATGGAAGCCGGAGTGCGCGGCCTGCGCGAGAATATCGAGGCCGTCCTGCGCAAGATCGCCGCCTGGATCGAGACGCGCGGCGAGAAGGTCCCCGGCATCGTCGATGCGGACGGCGTGCAAAAGTACCTGGGCGTGCCGCCCTTCAGCCTCCGCGAGACGGCCCAGAACGGCGTCGGCGTGGCCACGGGCCTGGGGGTCAACGCCTACGGCGGCAGCACGCTGAACGTCGAGGTCTCCAAGGAGCCGGGCAGCGGCCAGTTGAAGCTGCGCAAGCAGTTCGGCGACGACATCGAGGATTCGGCCAAGAACGCCTACAAGTACGTCAAGACGCACGCCGCGAGCCTGGGGCTCAAGGGCTTCGACTTCACGAAAATCGACGTCGACATCAATATCACCCCGGCCGGCAAGATCGACGGCCCGTCGGCGGGCGGCCTGATGGTGACAGCGATCGTCAGCGCCTTGACGGGGCGCCCCGTCAAGGCCGGCGTCGCGATGACCGGCGAAATCACCATGCGCGGCGACATCCTGCCGATCGGAGGACTCAAGCAGAAGGTGATGGCCGCGCACCGCATGGGCTATGCGATGGTGATCTTCCCGTTCGCCAACCTCAAGGACATCGAGAACATCCCCGCGGAGGTCCGCGAGGGGATCGTCCTCAAGGACGTCAAGACCTACGACGAGATCTATCCGGCCGCGATCGAGCCCGAAGCGGCCCGCGCGGACTGAGGCTCCTTAGGGGGCCAGTTCGATGCCGACGGGGCAATGGTCGGAGCCCATGACCTCGGGCTGGAGGAAGGCCCGCTTCAGGCGAGGCCGCAGGTTCGCGGAGATGAAGAAGTAGTCGATGCGCCAGCCCACGTTGCGCTCGCGCGCCCGGGACTGCATGTCCCACCAACTGTAGTGTGCCGGCCCCTTCTCGAACTCGCGGAAGGCGTCGATGAAGCCGGCGGCCAGGAGCCGGTCGATCCACGCGCGCTCCTGGGGCAGGAATCCGGAGACCTCCCGGTTCTCCTTCGGGCGGGCCAGGTCGATCTCCCGGTGGGCGGTGTTCACGTCGCCGCAGATCACGATCTTGTCGTCGCCGCGCTTGCGGAAGCGTTCGAGGACCCCGAGGAGGGACTCGTTGAAGTCCATCTTGAATCTCAGGCGGGCGTCGTCGCGCTTGCCGTTGGGGAAATAGATGTTGAAGAGGGATAGATCCGCGTGCCTGGTGATCAGCGCGCGGCCCTCGTTGTCGAATTCCGCGACCCCGAACCCTCGCTCGACCTTCTCCGGGGCCGTTTTCGAGAAAGTGGCCACGCCGGAGTAGCCCTTCTTCTCGCCCCAATGCCACTCGCCGCGGCAGCCGCAAGGATTGAGGACCTCCGGCTCGAGTTGGTCGGGCCGGGCCTTGGTCTCCTGGAGGCAATAGACGTCGGCTTCCTGGCGGCGGAGCCATTCCTGAAGGACACCCTTGCGCCAGACGGCGCGCACGCCGTTGACGTTCCAGGACAGCAGCTTCACGCTCGGAGGCCTACTTCGCCTTGACGGTCTCGTAGACCGGGGTGCCGGTCGAGTTGGCGTACTCGCGGAAGTGCTTGATCAGCTTCTTGGTCATGGGGCCCGCCGCGCCCGAACCGATGACGCGGCCGTCGATCTTGACGCCCGCGATGACTTCGGCGCCGGTGCCGGTCAGGAAGACCTCATCGGCGGTGTAGAGGTCGTAGCGCGGGAAGTTTCGCTCGATGACCTTGATTCCGAGCTTGCTCTCGGCCAGCTCCATGACCACCTGACGGGTCACGCCGGAGAGGATGCCGGCAGACGAAGGGGGGGTGAAGATCTTTCCGCCCTTGATGTAGAAGAGGTTGTCGCCCGAGCACTCGGAGACCTGTCCCGTGGCGTTGAGCAGGATCGCCTCCTGGGCGCCGGCGGCCGTGGCCTCGGCGCGCGCCAGGATGTTGGCGAGGTAGTTGAGCGACTTGACGCCGGGCGTCACCTGGTCTAGGCCCTTCTGGCGGATGGTGGAGGTGACGAGGGTCAGGCCTTTCTCGTAGAACTCCTCGGGGTAGAGTTCGATCTTGTCGGCGATGATGAAGATCGAGGCGCCCTGCCTGCACTTGCGCATGTCCAGGCCCAGGTCGCCCACGCCGCGGGTCACGACCAGGCGGATGTAGGCGTCCTTGAGGCCGTTGAGGCGAACGGTCTCCAGGGCGGCGGTCTCGATCTCCTTGAGCGTCATCGGCAGCTTGAGGAGGATGGCGTTGGCCGACTCCTCCAGGCGCTGGAGGTGGTCGTCGAGGCGGAAGACGCGGCCGTTATAGGCGCGGATGCCCTCGAAGATGCCGTCTCCGTAGAGGACCCCGTGGTCGAAGACCGAAATCTTCGCGTCGTTCTTGTCGTAGAACTTGCCGTCGATGTAGATCTTCATGAGACTTGAAGATACCAAACCCGGGGCGGGGGCGTCCAGACGGAGTGCACCCTCCAGACGCGGATCCATCAGCGCAGGACGCCGTCGTCCATGCGCAGGACGCGGTCGGCGGCCTTGGCGGCGGGCTCATCGTGGGTGACGAGGATGACGGCGGCGCCGTGCTCGCGGGTCAGGCGCTTGAAGTCCGCGAAGACCCGGTCGCCGTTGCCCCGGTCCAGGTTTCCGGTGGGCTCGTCGGCCAGGACCAGCGCCGGCTCGTTGACGAGGGCGCGGGCGACGGCCGCGCGCTGGCGTTCGCCGCCGGAGGTCTGGGAGGGGAAGCGTCCGGCGAGCGCGGCGATGCCGAGCGACTCCAGAAGCCGGGTCGCGCGGACCGCGGCCCGGGCCGCAGGCTGCGTCGTCAGCCCCTGGGCGCGCGCGATGCGCGCGGGCATGAGGACGTTCTCCAAGAGGGTGAACTCGGGCAGGAGCGAGTCGAACTGGAAGATGAAGCCCATCTTCTCGTTGCGCAGGCGGGCGCGGTCCCGCTCGTCGAGGTTCGAGGCGGCTCGGCCGCAGAGGGACAGTTCCCCCTCGTCCGGCCGGTCCATGAGGCCGAGCAGGTGCAGGAGCGTGGACTTCCCCGAGCCGCTGGGGCCGAGGACCGCGATGAACTCCCCGGGTTCGACGCGCAGATCCACGCCGCGCAGGACCTGGACGGACGTCGGGCCGCGGCCGTACGTCTTGCGCACGCCGCGCGCCAGGACGGCGGGCTCAGCCATAATGGATGGCCTCCACCGGGTCGGCCTTGGAGGCGCGAACGGCGGGGAAGATGGTGGCCAACAGGGTCAGGGTCAGGCCCATGAAGGCCACCGCAGCCACGTCCCACGCGCGCAGGTCCACCGGCACGCGGGAGAGGTAGTAAATGTCGGCGGGAAGCTCCACGATGGGGAAGGTCGCTATAGCCCAGCAGAGAAAGAAGCCCAGGGCCATGCCCGCGCCTACGCCCGTGCCGCCGATGAGCAGGCCCTCGACGAGGAAGACGCGCTGGATCATCGCGGCCGTGGCCCCCATGGCCTTAAGCAGGCCGATGTCGCGCGTCTTTTCCACCGAGCGCAGGATCTGAGTGGATGCGATGTTGAGCGAGGCCACCAAAGTGATGAGGGTCAGGATGATGAACATCACCGTTTTCTCCAGCTTGAGGGCGGCAAAAAGAGTCTGGTTCATCTGCGCGTAGGTCCGCACCGTCTTGGAGAAGCCGAGCGCCGCCCGCAGGCGCTCGGCTGCGGCGTCGGCGCGGCGCAAGTCGGTCAGGCGCAGGCCGACGCCGGTGGCCCCGCCCTCGACGCCCAGGAACTTCGCCGCCGCGGAGATGTCCGTCCAGGCCGTGCCGCTGTCGTACTCATAGTAGCCCGTCTTGAGCAGCCCCGCGATCTTGAAGCGCTGCATCTTAGGAAGAGGCCCCATGGGCGTGGCCACGCTCTTGGGCGAAACCAACACCACCGTGCCGCCCACCTCCGCGCCCATACGGTCGGCCAACTCCACGCCCAGGACGATGCCGGGCGTTTTGCCGTCCTTGACCCCGTCCCAGCCGCCGTTGACCAGTTTCTTGGCCAGGTCGTTGACGGAGAACTCGCGCGCCGGGTCCAGGCCCTTGAGGAGCACGCCGACGGAGCGGTCGTGGCTGGTGAGGATCGCCTGGCCCAGCACGAAGGGGGCGGTCGCGGCGACCTCTGCGTCGGCCTTGGCCGCGTCCTCGATGCGGACCAAGTCCCGCGCCGAACCGGCGCCGTAGACGGTGACGTGCGCCTGCGCGCCCACGATCTTGCGCTGGATGTCGGCTTGGAATCCGTTCATCACCGAGAGCGTGGTGATGAGCGCGGCGACGCCCACGGTCACGCCGGCCACGCCGATGGAGGTCGTCACGACCGCGAAGAGGCCTTTGCGCTTGGCCTTGAGGTAA
The DNA here is from genome assembly GCA_001799675.1 of Elusimicrobia bacterium GWA2_66_18. Classification (GTDB taxonomy): domain Bacteria; phylum Elusimicrobiota; class Elusimicrobia; order UBA1565; family UBA9628; genus GWA2-66-18. The sequence goes on along the minus strand of MGTX01000030.1, from coordinate 7,794 downwards.
CGGAGGGCGAGGAAGAGTTCGAGGCCCATCTCGATTAGGCGTCGTGCTTGAGGGTGGGGAAGAGGATCACGTCGCGGATGGAATCCTTCCCCGTTAGGAGCATGGTGATGCGTTCGATGCCCACGCCGATTCCGCCCATGGGGGGCATGCCCGCCTCCATGGTCTGCACGAAGTCCTCGTCGAGGAGGTCGGTCTCCTGGTCGCCGGCTTCCTTCTGCTTCATTTGTTCGGCCAGGCGGTCGCGCTGGTCCTGAGGGTCGTTGAGCTCGGAGTAGGCGTTGGAGAGCTCGACGCCGGCGGCGAAGCACTCGAAGCGCTCGACCAAAGTTTCGTTGCCGGGCTTGAGTTTGGCGAGCGGCGTGACGGCGGCGGGATGGTCGAAAAGGAAGGTCGGTTGCTGAAGTAAATCCGAAATCCTCGCCTCTAAGATGCGGTCGAAGAGTTTGGCGCTGGGCGTCTTCTCGCCGGCGTGCAGACCGAGGCGTTCGACCAGCCCAACGAGGCCCGCCCGGTTGAAGCCTTTGCCTTCCAGGATGTTGTCGATGGGTTCGCCGCAGCGGTCCTTCCAGATCTCAGGCAGATAGAGTCGCCGCAAGGGGGGCTGGAGCGCTATCTTCACGCCCCGCCACTCGACCTCGCCGACGCCGCAGGCCTCGGCGCACTCGGAGAGCAGGATCTCGAAGAGCGCGGCCATGCCCTCGTAGTCGGAGTAGGCCTCGTAGGCCTCGAGCATGGTGAACTCCGGATTATGGCGCGTGTCCAGCCCTTCGTTGCGGAAGACCCGACCGATCTCATAGACGCGGTCGAGGCCGCCGACGATGAGCTTCTTTAAGGAGAGCTCGGTGGCGATGCGCAGGACCATGTCCTGGTCGAGCGCGTTGTGGCGCGTGTGGAAGGGGCGCGCCGAGGCGCCGCCGGCCTGGCCGAGGAGCACCGGGGTCTCGACCTCCACGTAGCCGCGCGCGTCGAGCACGCGGCGGATCGAGGAGACGATCTTGGCGCGCTTGAGGAACACCCCGCGCGACTCGGGATTCATCATCAGGTCCAGATGGCGGTGGCGGTAGCGCGTCTCGACGTCGGTCAGGCCGTGCCATTTCTCGGGCATGGGGCGCAGGGCCTTGGCCAGCAGCGTCACGGACTCGACGGCGACGGTGGGCTCGCCCGTCTTGGTCTTGAAGACGGAGCCGGAGACGGAGAGATGATCGCCGACGTGCACGTCCTTTTTGACCAAAGAGAAAGGGCCTTCGCCCAGCGCGTCCTTCTTGAAGTAGACCTGGGCGCCGCCGGAGAGGTCGGCCAGACGTCCGAAGATGGACTTGCCCATGTCGCGCAGTTCCGTGAGACGTCCCGCCAGGGACACCTTCTGCGCCGAGCGCGCCGCCGGCTCGGCGAGCGCCGCGCCCAGGCGCGCGACGGCGGAGCAGTCATGCTGACGGATGGTTCGAGCGGGATAGGGATCCACGCCGCGGGTCCGCAATTGCGCGACTTTCGCCTTCTTCAGCGCCATCAACTCTTCGAGACCCCGGCCCTCCTCGGTCGTCTTCGCGGGCTCAGCCATTTTTATCTTTCCTCGATGTCAGGATGCCGGAGATCAGCTCCCGCAGCATCTTGGGGTCGAACGGCTTCTGCACGTAGGCGGCCACGTTGGGAGCCATCTCGAAGAGGTCGCGCATCTTCTGGCCCTTGGCGGTCAGCACCAGGATGGGGATCTCCTTGGTCCGCGGGTGGGACTGCAGGCGCATATTGAGCTGGTAGCCGTCCATCACCGGCATCATGATGTCCAGCACGATGAGGTTCGGCAGGGCCCGCGCGGGGTCGGGCGGCTCGATGCCCAGCTTCTCGAGCGCGTCCATCCCATGCACGGCCGAAGCGACGGCATGGCCGTCCTGCTCCAGCACGAAGCGCAGGAGGGTGACGATCTCGGGTTCGTCGTCGACGACGAGAATGGCGGCCATCAGCGCGTTCCTTCCAGCATGGCCGCGACCAACCGCCGCAGCGCCTTGGGGTCGAAAGGCTTGGCGAGATGCCGGGCCGCGTTCGCGGCGAGCTGGTGCAAGTCCTGCATGCCCGTCTTGGCCGTGAGTATCAGGACCGGGATGTCCTTGGTGCGCGCGTCCTCGCGCATGCGCGCGCAGACCGCGTAGCCGTCGGCCACCGGCATCATCACGTCGAGGATGACCAGGTCCGGGACGGGCTGGGCGGCGTCGGCGGGCTCCAACCCGAGCGCTTTGAGAGCCTGGCCCCCGTCGTAGAGCACCGTGCACTCGTGGCCGTCCCGGTTGAGCATGAACTTGATGAGGTCGGCGACGTCTCGCTCGTCGTCGACGACCAGGATGCGCGCCATGGAGGGGATTCTATCACATCCCCTCCATGCGTCAGTAGCCGGAGAAGTAGGGGGCGACGTCCTGGGGCCCCGCCGGGAAGGGAACTTCCAGGTAACGGCGGGCGAGCGCGGCGGGGGCCCGGTCCTTGACGCGGTGGTAGAGGCGGCGCGCTTCGTCGCGGCGCCCCGCGGCGTCGGCGAGGTTCGCCCGACGCAGGAGGATCCAGTCCCTGAGATCCTTCGGGTCGGCCAGGACCTCGAGCGCCTCCAGGCGGCGCGCCGCCTCATTGCGCCGCCCCTGGAGGAGTCGGCACTCCGCCACGCGGTAGAGCGCCCAGGCTCGCGCGGGAACGCGCACGGTCGGGTGGAGCTTGGCGAGCCATGTCCCCTCGGGGTCGGCGAAGCCGACGGCCGCCTCCAGGTCGCCGCGGCGCTGGGCCACGAAGACGCGGCGCAGGCGGTAGAGCGGGTTGCGCGGGTAGCGGCCCATGAGTTCCGCGAGCAGGAGATCCGAGCCGCTCCAATCCGCCTCGTCGTCCTTGGCCAGGATGATGGAGAGCACGGTCCTAGCCTCCATGCGCGCCGCCCCCGCGCCGCGGGCCACGCGCCGGATTTCCTCCAGGCCGAGCTTGCGGTCGCCCGTTTCACCGAAGAGCAGTAAAGCGAAGGGCCGCGCTCCGGCCGGCATGCGCGAAGCGAAATAGTGGAACATGCCGATGCCCAGGCGCGCGTCATCCAGCGTCGGATCGAGGGAAATCGCCTTCTTGAGGTGTTTGACCGAGATGGCGGCCTCGGGGACGGCCTTGAAGAAGCGGCGCTGTCCCGCCAGGGCGCGGGCGCGGAAGCCCGCGGCCGCGCCCCAGTAGTAGTGGCCCTCGGCCGGATCATCCGCCACGAGGCTGCGGGCCGCGAGTTCGGCCGCGTCCAGGTCGGCCTCGAAGGCGCGGTAGGTGTCGGTCGAGCGCATGCCCTCGGCGACCCAGCGCTGGTAGGTCGAGACGCCGCGATAGAAGGGGCCGGCGGGATGTCCGGGATGGCGCGCGGCCAAGGCGTCGGCCCCGGCGCGGGCCGCGTCGAAGTCGATATCGTAGAACAGGTCCATGAGGACGGACAGTTCCCGCTCCAACTCCGGGCGCGCGGCCGCGGCGGGCCCTGCCGCCAAGAGCAGGAGGAACGCGTTCCTTATCGTCGCGCGGACCATGGGCCGATCATATCGTTTTCATGACGGGGTGGTATAATACTCTGATGAAAGAAGCGGTCATTCTCATCGGCCACGGCGCGACGGCCGCGGATACGCCGCAGCCTCTCATCGCGGAACTCAAGCGGTTGGAAGCGGAGCGCATGGCGCGACGGGAGAGGACGATGAGCCGCCGCGAGGCCGATCTCGACAGGCAGGTCCGCCAGTGGCCGCGCACGCCGGACAACGACGCCTACCAGGCCGGCGTCGAGGAGATCGCCCGCGCCCTGGCCCCCAAGCTGGGCGGCCGCAAACTCGTTGCGGCCTACAACGAGTTCTGCGCCCCGTCGGTCGAGGACGCCATCGAGTCCCTGGCGGATGAGGGTTTCACGCGCATCAGCCTGATCTCGACGATGTTCACGCGCGGAGGCCGGCACGCCGAGCGAGAGATACCCGACATCGCCGCCGCCGCGGCCAAGAAGCATCCCGGCGTCACGGTCGAGTATGCCTGGCCCTTCGATCCCGACTTCCTCGCCGATTTCCTCGCCGGCCAGCTCGCCCGCGCCTGCCCTGGGCCCGCGTGACTTACTTCGGATCCTCCCCCAGCTTTTCGGCCAAGTAGTTCTGCAGGCCGACGGACTCGATCTGCGACAACTGGGTCTCCAGCCAGTCCACGTGCGCCTCGCTCTCGACCAGGATGTCCTCCAGCAGCTCGCGCGTGACGTTGTCCTTGGCTTTGGCGGCGAAGTCGACGGCGTCGTTGTAGGCCTTCACGCCTTCGAGCTCCAGCTTGAGATCGTTGGCGAGCTGCGCCGGCACGCTGGATCCCACCCTGATGGCGCCGTAGCGGGCGATGTTCGGCATGCCCTCCAGGAACAAGATGCGCTCGATGAGCCTGTCGGCGTGCTTCATCTCGCCGATGGACTCCTCCAGCATCGTCTTGGCGAGAGCCCCGTAGCCCCAGTTCTTGAGCATCTTGGCCTGGATGAAATACTGGTTGATGGCCGTCAACTCGATCGTCAGAGCCTGGTTGAGCACCTCGATGACGCGCTTGTCGCCTTTCATGATCGCCTCGCTGGAATTCGTTGATGGATCATTATTATTATACACCTTCTTTCCTTCATCGGGTCCAATCCGCTAGAATGACCGCCACTATGGCCATCGAACAGACCCTGATCCTCATCAAGCCGGACGGCGCGTCGCGCAAGCTGACCGGCCTCACCATCGACCGCCTCGACGCCACCGGCCTCGAAATGGTCGGCGCGAAGATGATCTCCGTCTCCGAGGATCTGGCGCGCGAGCACTACGCGTCCCTCTCCGACAAGCCCTTCTTCGAGGGCCTCATCAAGTACATCCGCGGCGAGTTTCACGGCATCAAGGACCATCGCATCCTCGCCCTGGTCTATCGCGGCGAGAACGCGATCAAGGCCGTGCGCGCGGTCGCGGGCGCGACGAATCCCGAGCAGGCGGCCGCCGGCACTATCCGCGGCTCCTTCGGACGCATCACCACCGGCGGTCAATTTGAGAACGTGATCCACGCCTCCTCGGACCCGACGGACGCCAAGCGCGAGGTCGCGCTGTGGTTCAAGCCGGAAGAGATGCTCCGGTAGGTCTCATGCTGTCAGCGGCGCTGCTCGTTTTATCCCTAGGGGCTTCCGCCGCCCCCGTTCCCATCCTCAAGCCGCTTCCAGGTTCGGCCGTCGACCTCAGGGCCGTGGACGGCTGGATCTTGAGGGCGGTCTGGCAGAAGGCCGCGGAGGGCCGTCCGACCCTCATCCTCCTGCACGGCACGGGCCAGCGCAAAGAGGACTGGCGCCTCTTCGCGCGCGTCCTGGCCAAGGCGGGCTGCGGCTACCTGGCGGTGGACCTGCGCGGGCACGGCGAGAGCCGGACCTCGCCGTCCGGCGAGACGCTTTCATACAAGAAGCTCCGCGCGACCAAGCTGGTCAACGACTACGCGGACATGACCCGAGACGTCGAGGCCGCGGTCGACTACCTCGCGGCCCAGGGCGTGCCCGAGGAAGGCGTCGGCGTCGCCGGGGCCGAGGTCGGCGGCAGCGTCGGGGTGAAGTACGCCGCCGTCCACCCCAAGACGCCCTTCGTCATCGTGCTCTCTCCAGGCCTGGATTGGCAGGAGATCCCGCTCGTCAACGCGGTGCGCGCCTTCAAGGGCCGCGGCACGCCGCTCTTGATGGTTCATTCCGAGAAGGACAAACGCTCCTCGAAGGAGACGCCCGTGCTCTATGCCTTCGCCAGGAACGCGGTCGGCGAGAAGAACGCCGCGCTCTTCGTGGTCCCCGAGGAGCGCGGCACGCGCCTGTTCAAGGCTAACCGGGGCCTGGCCGACCGCGTCACCGCTTGGATCGTCGACCCGTTTGCTTCCGAGATTCCCGCCGTCTCGACCGACGCCCCCGCGCCGGCGGCCGCCCCCGCCGGCGGCGCGCCCTCGGACGACGGCGAGACGTACTGAAGTGGCCCTCCTCTCGGCCCGGGCCTATTCGCGGCTGCCGACCGAGCAGCCCAATCCGCGCACGCGGAACATCGACCGCCGTTCCACCGCGGATATCGTCCGCCTCATCAACGAGGAGGACCGGCGCGTGCCTGCGGCCGTGGCCAGGGCGTCGCGCGACATATCGCGCGGCGTCGATGCCGTCGCCGCTTGCCTCTCTTCAGGCGGTTCGGTCCTATTCCTGGGCGCGGGCGCCAGCGGCCGCCTTGCCGTGCTCGAAGCGGCCGAATGTCCGCCGACTTTCAACACGGCCCCCGGCGCTATCCGCGCCGTCATCGCGGGCGGACGCCGCTCCATGTTTCGAGCCAAGGAAGGAGCCGAAGACGATCCGGCCCTCGGTCGCGAGGCCGTCGCGAAAGTCCGGAGCGGGGACGTCGTGGTCGGCGTGGCGGCCAGCGGCGTCACTCCTTTCGTCCGGGAGGCTCTCGCCGCGGCGCGGCGGCGCGGAGCCGTCGCCATCCTCGTGACTTCGAACGGCCGCCCCCGCGGCGTCAAGGCGGACATCATCATCGCCGCGGACGTGGGACCGGAGGTGGTGACCGGTTCGACGCGCCTCAAGAGCGGCACGGCCGCCAAGCTCATCTTGAACACGCTCACCACCGGCGCGATGATCAAGATCGGCAAGGTCCACGATCACTGGATGGTGGACTTGAGGCCCGCGTCCCGCAAGCTGCGCCTGCGCGGGGAGCGCATCACGGCCGACCTCGGCCGCGTGACGCCGGCCCGCGCCCGGAGCTTGCTGCGCGCGGCGGGGGGCGGCGTCAAGCTCGCCGTGGTGATGGCCCGCCGGGGACTCTGCGCCGCCCAAGCCCGCCAGGTCCTGTCCGGCTGCGCCGGCTCGCTGCGGCGCGCCTTCCGAGCCCCTTTTCTACGCCAAAAGCCTGCGCGGCGTCGGCGACGTCCGGAGGCTTGAAGCCATCCACGAGACGGTGTCCGTTCTCGTGGAGTGCTTTGAGAAGGGAAGCCGCCCTCCCGTGGGCGTGGGTCTCAAAAAGCTTCGCCCGCCGCTGTGGGAGATACGCTCCTCCCTCCAGGACCGCATTCTCTTCGCTTGGAAGAAGGACCAAGTCACGTTTCTCGCGGCGGGCAATCACCAGGATATCAAGCGCTTCCTCAAGCGCGCTTGACGCCCCGGCGCCGCGTATAACTCGCGCCGCCGCGTGCGGCTGACCGGGCGGTTCAGACCTTCGAGCCGGGGTTGACGCATGGCGCAAATTCAATCGTCTGCATCATCCGAGCTGTGATTGACTATCGGCCATATTTTTAATCGGAATTGAGCCTGCGCCGATAGGACGGATACCCGAAACGATGACGGCGCGCGAGCGCATGGAGCGCAAGCTGCTGACGAAGCGGGGGCGGGCTCTCTACAAACTGCGCGGACAGACGATCGAGCCGGCGTTCGGGCAGATCAAAGATGGGCGCGGGTGCGACGGGTTCTCGCGGCGAGGCGCGAAGACGGCCGACAGCGAGTGGTCGCTGATGTGTACGACGCACAATCTGCTGAAGCTCTGGAGAAGCGGCAAGGCGAAGATAGGGCGGGTTTTGGGCGGGATGACGGCCGGCGTGCCGATTTTTGCCCCGGTCTATGCGTGAACGACGTCGCGCCGACTGATTTTTACGTCGTCAGGCAGTCTGTGCAATAGGTTCATATATGATTTATAAAACCTGTCAATAGGTTTTTTATGATCTTCTTACGGGAACGGGCTAAGGGCTTGAATATCCGCCATGGACCTTTATGATCTTCTTACGGGAACGGGCTAAGGGCTTGAATATCCGCCATGGACC
>MGTX01000029.1 GCA_001799675.1 Elusimicrobia bacterium GWA2_66_18 | reverse complement strand
GACGGCGCCGCCGCGGCGGAGGCGGCCGACAAAGAGGAAAGAAGCACCCACCCGGCCTGAATCCATGTTCGCGTGTTCATGGATTCAGAGTAGCCCCGGCAAGGGAAAGTATCTACCGCGCTACGGTAAAAAGACGACAAAAAAACGGTAACCGTAATAGCCTTGTAACAGCGCGCGGCTATCCTCTCAGGTATGAACCCGACCGAGCAGACCTGGGAGGACCTGGTCATCCGCGAGGCCCCCGCGCCCGCGACGGCCCCCGGCGCCCATGCGAGCGCCAAGACACGGCGCACGGCCGCCGGGCATCAGGCCCAGGCCGCCTACCTCACCCATGAACTGCGCGCGCCCGTGACCTCCATCCGCCTGGGCCTCGAGATCTTCGCCGAGCAGGTGGCCGACCGTCTGCAGGCCGACGAGAAGCAGATGCTATCTCTGGCCATGCGCAACACCCGGCGCCTGGAGGGGCTGGTCAACGATATCATGGACTACTCCAAGATCGCCGCCGGAAAGATGGCGATCTCCAAGCAAGCCTGCGACGCCCGCGCTCTGGTCGATGACGCAGTGGACGCCGTGACGGCCGCCGCCACCTCCAAGAGCGTTCGGATCCTCAAAGCGGTCGATCCGCTCCTGCCGCGCTGCGCGGCCGATAACCGGCGCGTCGTGCAGGTTCTTATCAACCTTCTCTCCAACGCCATCAAGTACACGCCCGCCCGAGGCGCGGTGACCGTCTCCGTGTCCCAGGGCCGCTACGAGCACCAGGGCACGCTCCTCTTCAAGGTCAAGGACTCGGGCTGCGGCATCGCCGCCGAGGATCTGGAGAAGATCTTCGGGATGTTCGAGCAGGCCGGCAGCGTCAGCGCGCGCAAGACCGAGGGCACGGGCCTGGGCCTGACGCTGGCCCGCGCCATGGTGGAACTGCACGGCGGCCGCATCTGGGCCGAGAGCTGGAAGGGTTGCGGCGCGACCTTCTGCTTCACCATCCCCGTCGCGCCCATCGATCTGGCCCGCCCCCTCGAGGTGTACACCCAGCCCCTGGAATTCCACGGACTGGCGGCCGAGTTCGCCCGCCGCTTCAACGCCGTCCTCGCGTTGTTCGTCTAGCTCAGGGGCGCCCAGGCCCGAAAGACGCTGCCCTCTCCGGGTTTGCTCTCCACCGCCACCCCGCCGCCGTGGCCCTCGAAGACCCGGCGCACGATGGCCAGCCCCAGTCCCAATCCCCCGACGCGCCGCGTGAGATAATCCGCGGCCTGGTAGTAGGGGTCGAAGATCCGGCTCTGGGCGCAGACCGGAATGCCCTCGCCGTCGTCGGCGACCGTCAGGGTCGCCTCCTGCGGCCGGAACTCCAAGCCGATCCGCGCCCGCCCGCCCGGACGGTTGAAGCGCAGGGCATTGCTCAGAAGGTGGCGCACGGCGGTCGCAAGCAGCGGGCGGTCCCCGCGGACCGGCCGCGCCGGCCCCGTCACCGAGACCTTGATCTCCTGCTCGAGCGCGGCGGCCGCCGCCCCCTGCGCGCGGACCTGCTCGCGCACGACCTCCTCGAAGTCCACATCCGCCAGCGGCGACAGAGGTTTTCCTCCGCTGAGGCGCGCGTGAAGAATGATGGCCTGGATGGCCTCGTCGAGGCGGGCCAAGCTGCCGCGCAGGATGCGGCGCGCGGTCTCTCCCTCGACCGAGCAGGGCTCGGATTCGAGCTGGCGCGCGGCCAACTCGGCGGTGCACATCGGCGTGCGTAATTCGTGGCTGATGATGGCGAGCATGCCCTCGCGCGTGCGCTCCACCTTCTGTAGTTCCCCGTAGGCCGCGCTCAACTCCGAGCGCAGGTCGTCTCCGGGCGCGGGCAGGCCCCCGTGGGAGGACAGCGCGCGCTCCACCGCCGCGCGCAGATCGTCGAGGCGGAAGGGCTTGGGCAGATAGTCGCAGGCGCCGTTGCGCAGGGCCGGAAGAGCCGTCTCCATATCCAAGCGCCCCGTCATCAGAATGATCGGCAGGTCCGGACGCAGGACGTGGGCCTCTGCGGCCAAGCGCACCCCCGCGTCGGAGGACTCCATCCTGACGTCGGTGAGAAGCGCGCCGAATGACTCTCCATGAATGCGCGCGCTCGCCTCGGCGCGGCTGGCCGCGGCCTCGACGCGATGGCCCATGCCCTCGACCACGCGCCGGACGAGCTTGAGAGCGCCGGGGTCGTCGTCGACCGCGAGAATGCGGCAGGAAGCTGTGTTCATGCTGACAGGGTAGCCCTCCCGGCCTGCGCCCGTCCTAAGCGGCGTCTAATTTCCGCTTATGCGCGCCGCGAACTCGTTAAGCGCGGGCTTAGCCGGCGAGCATCCATTTGCTATCCTACCGCCATGCTCCAGGCCGCGACCGGACCTCGCCGGATCGCCCACCTCCTCTTCCTGCTCGCGCTGGCTGCGGTCGCGCGCTTCGGCCTGGGCCCCTGCCTGCTGGCCGGGCTCTTCGCCTACCTGATCCTGGACCGGACCGACCTGCTCCTGCGCAAGGCGGGGGTCAAGCCCTTCCTGGCGCGCTGGTCCTCGGTCGGCCTCTTCGCCGTGGTCGCGGGCCTGCTGACGATGATCTTCATCTCCTTCATCCGCCTCGGCCTGGAGCGCCTGCCCGTCCTCGTCGACCGCGTCCTGCCGCGCCTGGACGAACTGGCCGCGAGCCTGGGCCTGCCGTGGCCCGTGGACAACGTCTCGGACCTGCGCGAGTACATCCTCGGCGCCGCCAAGGAGAACGCCCGCGCGCTGACCAAGACCAGCGGCCTTCTGACCCGCGACTTCTTCCAGGTCCTCGTCGGCATCGCGGTCGCGGTCCTGCGCTTCCTGTCCTCCGAGCCCGCGCCGCCGGAGAAGGGGAATCTCTACGCGGAACTCCTGGGCGAGTGCCGCCGCCGCGGCGAACTCTTCATGGACAGCTTCGAGCGCGTCATGGGCGCCCAGGTCATCATCGCCGCCATCAACACCGCGGCGACGGCCGTCTTCCTCTACAGCGTGGACATTCCTTTCCGCGCCTTCCTGACCCCGACGACCTTCGTTTGCGGGATGATCCCCATCGCCGGCAACGTGATCAGCAACGTCGTGATCGTGGCGGCGGCGCTGACGCGCTCAAACCATATGGCGGCCGCGGCCCTCGTCTTCCTCGTCGCCGTCCATAAGGCGGAGTACTTCCTCAACAGCCGCATCGTCGGCTCGCGCATCCAGCTTCCGATGTGGGCGACTTTGCTGGCGCTGCTGGTGGGGGAGGCCCTGCTGGGAGTGCCGGGGGTGATCCTCGCCCCGACGCTGCTGTATTACGCCCGCGAAGAGCTGAGGCTCATTCCGGCTTCCTGACGCCTTCGGGCGAAGCGCCCAGCGCGATGCCCAGCGCCGCGGCCAGTTCGGCGGCCGCCGGAGCCGCCGTTGCCCGCGCCTGCAGGAGCCTGAAGTAGCGGGTCTGCGCGGCGGGCCGCCAGTCCCCGAGGCCCGCCAAGGCCGCGACCTCGACGGCCTCCCGGAGATCCCTGCGGCTGGAATCCGTGAAATCCTTCTCGAGGCCGTCCAGTACGCGTGAAATCCCTTGGTTCCACGTCGCCTCGGCCCCGGCGACCGGCACTTCCAAGCCCGCCGCCTTGGCTCGGGCAAGGACGGAGCGCGCCTCATCGACGGCTCCGAAGATGCCCTCGGCGAAGCGGCCCGCGGCGTCGTTGAGCGCGTGGGCCAGCGCGACCTGCGTCTCCTCGCCCAGGCCCGGCGGCAGGCTCAGCCCCAGGCCGCGGAACTGCTCGACGAGCGGCAGGGCCTCCTCGAGCAGCTCGTGCGCGCCCGCCTCCCAGCGCGCGATGCGCCGCTTGAGCACCAGCGTCAGTACGCGCTCGCGCTCGTCCGGCCTCAGGTCGCGCAAAAGGAATACGCGCCCCGGCGGCAGGGCGCAGGTCTGGCCGGCGCTCGCCGCGTCGCCGAGCAGCGCCTCGAACCTCTCGGCGGGGAGCTCGCCGCAGACGAAGGCCTGGACGCGCTGGCCGGGCAGGACCGCCGAGAAGAAGCTGCGCTTCCAGCGCTCTCCGACGACCCCGTCCGTGAACTCGGCGAAGCCCGCCGCCACGGTGACGCCGGCGGCCGCGCGTCGCGTGAACTTTTCGCAGCGGACCCGGTGGTGGTGGATGCTCTCGGCGGGTCTGTCCTCGAAGAGCAGCGCCGCGGCGTAGTGCGCCGCGACGTGGTCACGGGTCACGACCTGGGGTTTGACGCGGCGCTCCCAGACGCCGGCGCCGTCTTGCAGGGCCGCGTCGTTGCTCGGCGCCAGGGCGAGGTCCGACACGAAGCCCTTCTCCAGCTCGGTCCCCAGGTCCCGCGCCAGCTCCAGCGCTCGTGCCGCGTAGAGGAGGACCTGCACCGGCTCCAGCCGGGAGAGCTCGTCGAAGAACCAGCCGCAGCTGGTGAACATCATGAGCGAATGGCGCTGGAGCTCCAGCAGCTTGAGCGCGCGCACGCGCGACGCCTCGTCCTTGATCCCGGGGACGTGGGCGCTCAGGAAACGTTGGATAGTCTCCTCGCCGCGGTCGAGCACGACCGCGCCATAGGCGTCGCGCGCCGCCCACGGGTCCGGCACGAGCCCGCGCGCCTGCTCCTCGTAGAGCGCGGCCAGCAGGCCGCGCAGGCGCTCCAGGGCCTCGCGCAGGGGGCGGCGCCAGCGCTGATGATGCCCCTCGGCCTCGCCGCAGCCGCAGTCCGAGCGCCAACGCTCCACGCCGTGGGCGCAGCTCCAGGAGGTGCCCCCGCTCTTCAGCCGGACCTGGTGGCGCGGCGGGTGCTTGGCCAGGTACCAGCCCAGGTTGACCGCCTCGACACCGACGTGGGGCAGGGCGTAGCGCAGGAGGTGGGCCAGGCCCATCTCCCCGAACCGCGCGTGGTGGCCGTAGCTCTCGCCGTCGGTGGCCAGAAGGCAGAGGCCGTCCTCCGCGGTCGGCGGCAGGTGCGACGCGATGCGGCGCGCGAAAAGACGGCTGTCCGACATGGCGTTCTCGAAAGCCACGGCCCGGGAGAGGGGGCCGTCGTAGAAAAAGAGGGCCAGTTCCTCGCCCTCTTCGCCGCGCCATAGGTAGGGCGCCCCGGCACGGAGGGACTCCTTGGCGGGCCGCCAGGTCCCGCCCGCGAGCGGGCGCACGGACTCGGCCTGGTGGGGCTCGAGGATCGTGAACTTGACGCCGGCGCGCGCGAGGGCCGCGAGCGTGGCGTCATCGACGGCGCACTCGGGAAGCCACATCCCCTCGGCCTCACGCCCGAAGCGCTTTCGGAAGTCCGCCAAGCCCCAGCGGATCTCGGTCTCGCGGTCGCGGGAGTCGGCGAGCGGCAGGATCGCGTGGTGGAAAGGCTGGGCGATGGCGTTGCCGTGCCCGCCCAGCCGCTCGACGCTGCGGCGGTCGGCCTCGAGGAGCTGGGCGTAGGCGTGGGGGTGCGCATCCTCGAACCAGGACAGCAGGGTCGGGCCGAAATTGAAGGAAAGATGCTCGTAGTTGGCGACGACGTTGACGATGCGGCCGGCGCCGTCCACCACGCGGGCCTCGCCGTTGGGGACGTAGCACTCTCGGGCCACGCGCGCGTTCCAGTCATGGTCGCGCCCGGCCGAAGGCTGGCGTTCCACCTCTCCCGTCCACGGATTCTCCCGCGGGGGCTGATAGAAGTGGCCGTGGATGCACGCGTAACGCTTCACCGCCGCTATATTAACAAAACGAGTAGAATCCCCGCATGAAGTCCGTCCTGACGGCGCTCTTGCTTTTCGCTACGCCCCTGCGGGCCGAGCGGGACGTCAAGGATCTCATCGACCGCGCCAACCAGGCCCTGCGCGGCGACTCCAGCCACGGGCGCCTGTCCATGACCATCGAAACGCCCGACTGGAAGCGCACGTTGGAAGTCGAGGGCTGGAACAAGGACCGCGCCTACGCCCTCATGGTCCTGCGCGCCCCGGCTAAGGAGCGCGGCAACGCGACGCTGCGCCGCAAGAACGAGATGTGGGTCTGGATGCCGAAGGTCGAGCGCGTCATCAAGATCCCGAGCACGATGATGCACGCGGCCTGGCAGGGCTCCGACTTCACCTACGAGGACATCGTCAAAGCCGACTCCATCGTCAAGGATTATACCCACAAGCTCCTGAAGACGACGAAAGAGGACGGCCGCACGGTCTACCGCATCGAGGCAAGTCCCCTGCCAGACGCCCCCGTCGTCTGGGGGAAGGTCCTCTCGGACGTCGCGGTCTACGATGAAGACCAGTCCGTCGTGCCCCTTCTGGAAGAGGACTATTCCGAGCGCGGCGAGTTGATCCGAACCATCATCCTCTCGGACGTCAAAATCCTCGGCGGCCGGCGCGTGCCCTCGCGGCTGGAGTGCCTGCCGGCCAAGAAGAAGGGGAAGCGCACCGTCCTGCGGTATCATGAACTCGAGTTCGGACTGGCTTTGGACGACGCCTTCTTCTCCTATCAGCGTCTGCAGAAGGGGGGAGGCTGATGCTGCGCCTCGCCTGGCGCAACGTCTGGCGCAACCGGCGCCGCAGCCTCATCAACGTGGCCTCCATGGGCTTCGGCCTGGCCGCCATCATGTTCGGCCAGAGCATGCTGCGCTCTCTGCAGGTACAGCTCATCGAGAAGTCCACGGGCTCCATCACGGGCCACCTCCAGATCCAGGACCAGGACGTGGACATCGTCAAGATGCCCGACCGTTTCATCGCGGACTCCCGCCCCGTCGCCGCGGCGCTGGAGGGCGACCCGCGCGTGCTCGCCCACGCGGGCCGCATCCACCTGACCGGACTCGTCTCCACGCCGGCGACCTCGGTGGGCGCCCTCGTCTGCGCCGTGGAACCCGAGAAGGAACGCCTCATCACCGATATCCACGCCTACATGGCCGCGGGGGATTACCTGGGGCATACGTCCAAGGGCCTCGTCATGGGTTCAGCCCTGGCCAAGCGCCTGGACCTGCGCATCGGCGAGAAGGCGGTCCTCATGGCCCAGGCCGCCGACGGCTCCATGGGAGCCGAAGCCTTCCGCCTCGTCGGACTCTTCAAGACCGGCTCGGAGTCCTTCGACACCCAGATCGTCTACGTGCCTCTGCCCGCCTTCCAGGAACTCCTGTCCCGCCCCGGCCAGGTCAACAACTATGTCGTCAAGCTCAAGGACATCGAGCAATCCGATGAGGTCCAAAAGGACCTGTCCAAGGCACTCCGGCAATATCCGCTGCGCGTGCTTTCCTGGAAGCAGATCGACCACGAGATACTGGGGGTGAAGGCCTTCCAGGACGCCATTCTCTTCATCGTTTTGCTCGTGGTCTTCGCGATCGTGGCGCTGGGCATCCTCAACACCCAACTCATGAGCCTCTTCGAGCGCGTGCGCGAGTTCGGCCTGCTCATGGCCATGGGCGCGCGTCCGAGCTGGGTGATGCGCCTGCTCGTGGCGGAGTCGGCCCTGCTGGGGGCGGTCGGCGCGCTCTTCGGCCTGTGCATCGGCTCGGCTCTGATCGGGCACTTCGGCCGCGCGGGGCTGCGCCTGCCCGTGGGAGAGGCGCTCTCCTACTTCCTGCCCTTCCCGTCCGTCATCTTCCTGCGGCCCTCCTGGGCCGCGCACGCCTTCGCCTGCGCGGCGGTCTTCCTGACGAGCGTCCTCGCGGCCCTGCCCCCGACGCTGCGCGCGGGGCGCTTGAAACCCGCGGAGGCCCTGCGCCATGTCTAAGGACCCGCCTCTCGTCGAAGTCCGCGGCCTAGAGAAGATCTATGCGGGCGGGAGCAGGGTCGCGGCCGTGCGCGCCGTGGACCTCGTCGTCGAGCGGGGGGAGTTCACGGCCCTCGCCGGCCCCTCGGGCTCCGGCAAGTCCACCCTGCTCAACCTCATCGGCACGCTCGATCTCCCGACCAAGGGCGAGGTGCTCCATGAAGGCCGCTTGGTCTCGCGCCTTCCCTTGCCGGACCTCGCCGATTTCCGCCTGCGCACGCTGGGCTTCGTCTTCCAATCCTATAATCTCATCCCGGTGCTGACGGCCGTCGAGAACGTGGAGTACCCCCTGGTGCTCCAGAACATCGCCCCGCGCGAGCGCCGGCGCGCCGCGCAAAAAGCCCTCAGTTGGGTAGGACTCGAGACCTACGCCGACCGCCGACCCGACCTGCTCTCCGGCGGCCAGCAGCAGCGAGTGGCCGTCGCGCGGGCGATCGTCCACCGCCCCGACCTCGTCCTGGCCGACGAGCCGACGGCGAACCTGGATTCCAAGACCGGGGCCGCTCTCCTGGATCTCATGGAAACCCTCAACCAGGATCATGGGATCACCTTCCTTTTCTCCAGCCACGACCCCGCCGTGCTGTCGCGCGCGCGGCGAGTGGTGCGCCTGCAGGACGGGCAACTCAATGGCGAGGACCAGCGCGGCCGCTAGCCTTCTGGCCCTCCTGCTCGCCGCGCCCGCCGCGGCGGGGGTGGAGGCCTCCGGCTATCTCAAGGACGTCTATCAGCATTCGCGCTCGGCCTTCGACGCGCGCCCGTATGACCTCAACGTCTCCCGCGCGCGCCTGACGCTCGACGCCTCCGCCTTCGTCTTCAAGTCGCACGTCGACTACGACCAGCAATTAGCGATCGGTTCTTTTTTTCGCGCGCGCGAGTTCCAAGTCTTCGGCTATGCTCCGCCCAAGCCCTGGCTCGACATGGAGCAGACCATCTCCACCGGGACGCTCAACGGCTGGGGCCACGGCGCCTACCGCGCCTGGGTCGGCGTCGAGGACGAGCGCGGCGTCCTGCGCGCCGGGCGCCAACGCATCGCCTGGGGCACGGGCAAGATCTGGAACCCCACCGACGTCCTCAATCCCTACCAGCCGACCTCGGTCGAGCGCGACGAGCGCCGCGGGGTGGACGCTTTATACGGTCGTCTCGGCGTGGGCTCGCTGGGCCAAGCCGAGCTGGCCTGGGCCGGCGAGGATCGCTGGGTCGATCAATCCCTGCTGGCGCGCGGACGCGCCAATCTCTCCGGCTGGGATTTATCCTTATTGGGCGGCAAGGTCGCCGGTTCCACCGCCTCTCTCGTCTTAGGCGGCGACTTCGCGGGCGCTCTCGGCGAGGGAACTCTGCACGGCGAAGGGGCGTATTTCCGTCCCGAGTGGAGAACTCCCTATTGGAAGGCCGGACTGGGATATGATTACACCATCGCCTCCGAGACGGCATGGCGCTGGCTCAAGGACGCCGCGTTCGTGGCGGAATATTATCACGCCGGGAACGGGCAAACGAACGAACTCAGATACGACTTCTCGGCCGTGCGCGCCGGCAAGGAAGTCTCCGTGGCGCGGAACTACTTCGGGGCCTCCGCGGCCAAGGACCTGCATCCCTTGGTCAAGCTCGAGCTCTATGCCGTCGTCAACGCCGACGACACCTCGACTTTCTTCACGCCGTCGCTCACTTGGAACGCCCTCGACGACCTGCATCTGTCGGCCGCGCTCCAGCGTTTCGGCGGCGAGAAAACGACCGAGTACGGCCGCAGCCCCAACTCGGTGGTGTTGAGCGCCCAGTACTACTTCTGATCCGCCAAAATACGACCGCCAAAATACGACCTTGACACGGTGGCGCAAAGGTGCTACACTTGATTGCGACTCACGGAGACATGAATCATGCCCAGCGCGCTGCCGAGAATCTCCACGGTTATAGAGCCGGCTGTCTTCCATGTGATTGCGAGACTGGCGAAAAAAGAAGGGGTTTCATTATCGCAAAAGACGCGGGACCTCGTTTTGGAAGCCCTTGAACTCATCGAGGACTCGGGGCTGGAGACGATCGCTGAAAGACGAAGAAAAAACAAGACGCCCTCCATTCCCCACGAGGAACTTAAATCGCGGCTGAGGATCAAATAGGCGGTGATGGACTATGCAGTCGATTACCGGCCGGAAGTCGAGAAGGAAGACTTCCCTCCGATTCCCCGAAATCTGCAGATCCGCATCCTTCGCGCCATAGAGTCGCGGCTTAAGACCGCGCCGACGAGGTATGGGCAGCGCCTTCGCCGTTCTCTCTCAGACCTGTGGAAGCTCCGAGTGGGCGACTATCGGGTAGTTTATGAAATCCGCGGGCATCAGGTAACGATCTGGGCTATCCGGCAACGAAAAGAAGTCTATGACGAGGCGGAAAAGCGCCGGATGCATTAATCAATCCGCCATCATACCCGGAACCGCAGGCGAACTCTACGCCAAGTACGGCCTACAAGGTAGGGGAAATTAGCCCACTGCTGCCTGCGGCCGCCTTCATGGGCTCAGGATAACCCCTATTCCCGATCGTCGTCAAGGCCGGCTTTCCCGCGCGCCGGAGCTTATGGCGAAATTTCCCAGTCCTTGCGCCACAAATCGGCTCATCCGGGCGCAGTTGTGCTGGCCCGATCACGCGGGCCAGTCACCGGCCGACCAGTCCTGGCGAGCGTCCCATTGCTCTGAGCCCGGGTCTGCCTGGCCGGCGTCGTCTTGATCGGCCGCGGACGCCGGGGGAGCGCTCGCGGGGCTGGGCCGGGACCCTTCGGGCCCGGCACAGGCGCGGCTGAGGAAATCCCGATAGCGTCTAGGCTTGGGGAAATCCACCGGCGAATTCGCCATAATTCAAATCCGGATTATAGACGCGTTCCCAAAACCTTAAATTTCTCCATAAAAACTCCTTTTGTATTTTTATACTATTGCTCCTTTACAAAGTCGCTTTATGCCCAAACTCAAAATCACCTTGCTTATCGCAATTGTCAATGATTACTTTCTAAAGTTGAGGTTTTGACTCTGCCGTTTCTTCAACAAAGATTACTGGAATTGTTCTTTTATTTTCTGACGCGTAAACGAATACACTAAAACTGAATAGATCAAGCACTCCATCATGGGGAAAGGCGACCTTTGTCCTACAATCTTACTGACAACAAAGATTAAAATATACATAGCAAGACCAACAACTAAAGTAAAGATTAAGGACTTCCTTACTTTCTCTTTCAATTGATAGACGCCAAAAAAGATAATCAGAACCAAAGCATTAACCACTGATTCAACCAATAATGCAATAATAGCAGCGGGCATTTCCTGATAAACCTGAAAAGTATAATTGAAAAGCGATATGTTATGAGTTTTAATCGTAAAGTAAGGAATATAAATTGAATAGATCGGTATTATTAACCTTAGTAACATGACAATAATAAAAAATACGCAAGTCATTTTAATTTTCTTTGCCTCATCGCCATCTCTCATCATTCTTCTCCAGGGTTCGCGTCCACGACAACTCAAGCCAACTTGGCGCCGGCGCAGATGACCTGGGACGCGCGGGCGGACGGCTATGGATGAACGATACCGAGGCGGTGATGGGGCGAGTCTACGAGAGCCTGTGGAACACCATTTCGGCCGTGAAGGCCTCGACATTGCGCGGGAGACGCGGAGAATCCGCCGGCCTTGCGCCCGCGGGAAGGATGCGGATAGCGGAGCCGTTGCGGATATTCTTCAGCATCCCCGGATTTTTCAGAAGGAAACGCGCGAAGTCAAAAACTTCGGCGATATCCGCGCGCATCCGTCCTTTATCCCGGCTCGTCATTGTGTCCTCCGCCTCTTCAGGAATCGCTCGACGTACCAGTCCGCTCGATCCATCAAATCTTGCTCGGCGTATTCGAGTATTTCCGCCAATGTCCCCAGCTTCAACGGCGTCTTCTCGATCTCGTTGCCCTTAAAATCAAGGACATCCCGGTGCGCGAAATCGTGGGCGTTATCGTATCGGACTACCGGTTTCCATGCGCCGTCCACGCGCAGTTCGAGTTGGACCAGGAACTCGACCACTTTCTCCTTCAATGTCCGGATTCGGAACCGCAGTCGCAGGTCGTCTTCCGCCCCGATCAGTTTAAAGAAGAACTTGTCGCCCACGACAGAGTATAACAGGCCGCAAGACCGCTTTCAATGCTTCGAATCAACTCACGTAAGATGTCACCAAAGGAAGGCTCGTCAACTCATTTACTAACCAGTCTCTTGTTAAGAATACATAACTCGCAGAATATGCTATCGTTTTCCAATGAGAATCGACGGGCGCATTCTCAGCCACGAGATGTCCGAGCAGATTCGCCGCATGGCGGTGCAGCGCGTGAAGGAGGGCGAGAAGCCCAGCGCCGTGATCAAAAGTTTCGGATTGAGCCGCCCCTGCATCTATCCATGGTTACGCGCGGAGCGCAAAAACGGGGTGCAGGCATTGGCCGCGCGCAAACATCCAGGTCGCGAGCCGGCGCTTACGCCGCAGGAGAAGTTGCGGGGGTCCGTCGCTGGATTTGCGGCAAGGATCCCAGGCAATATGGTTTCGATTTCGGGCTTTGGACGAGGACGATCGTTTCCGCGCTCATCAAGGAAAAATTGGGCGAGACATTGGGGCTGACTGCCGTGGGGCGTCTTTTGCATCAGCTGAACATCACGCCGCAGAAACCGTTACGCCGCGCCTACGAACGAGATCCTATTGAAATCAAGAAGTGGCAGAGCGAAGAATACCCGCGTCTACAGGCCCGAGCCAAACGACGGAGAGCGGAGATATTTTTCATGGACGAGGCGGGTGTGAGATCGGACCAAGTTCTGGGCCGGACCTGGGGAGAAAAGGGCAAGACGCCGGAAGTCCGCACGAGCGGACAGCGGCAATCAATCAATACGATCTCAGCAGTCAATGCTCGTGGAGCCTTTTGGTATGAGGTTTACTCCGGACGATTCAATGCGACGAGATTTCGGGATGAGTTCCTCAAGTCGTTCATGCGAGGAAGAAAGCGTCCCGTCTTTCTTGTTGTGGACGGGCATCCGTCGCATAGGGCGAAAATGATCGCCGCCTACGTTAAAGAACGGAAGGGACGCCTGGAGCTTCACTTCTTGCCGGGGTACGCGCCGGAACTCAACCCGGACGAATTCGTGTGGAACTACGTCAAGAACGAGGGCGTCAGCAAGAAGCCGCTGAAACGCAACGAGTCGCTCCGGCGCCGCGTCGAGAGCGATCTTGCCGGCATCAAGCGCCGGCCCGCGCTCGTGCGCTCATTCTTCGGAGCACCAAGCGTAATCTATACTAAGGACTGATTAGTAAGTTCGCGTAGTCGCGTCCGGAGGATGGTCCTCCCGGCCCGGTGCCGAAGCGGGCTCGGAAAGCCATCCTCGTTCAGGACGTTTCCTTTCTGATTTCCCGATCAACTATCGAGGATGCGGCGTGACCGTGGTCATCCGCCCCAACTCGGTCGCGTTGAGCGTTCAGTACTACTTCTGACCCGTGGGCCGGAAGGCCTTGCGGGCCTCGCCGATGAGCGCGTCCAGCTCGGCGGGCGCCTCCTTGGCGCCGTCCAGGACGCGCTTCTCGAGCGCCTGCACCCGTTCGCGAGGCGCCCACCCGTCCACGGCGGGCGGTCCGCCGGCGTCCAAGCCGAACTCGATGATCCCCCGCAAGGCGCCGAAACGGTCGCGGAGATTATCGGCGTCCGTGACCCCGCCTCCTAGTTCCTCGAGGCGTCGGCGCATCTGACGCAAGGCGTCCGGCGGCATCCACGCCGAGACCGGGTAGGGCGGGTCTCGCCAGAGGACCGTGACCGTCCCTTTTCCGCGCGGCACGCGGATTGCGTGCACATCCTTGCCCAGGGCCGGCATTTCGACGCGCGTCCAGTCGGCCCCGTCGAGCAGTTCCGTCATCTTCCGGTACGCGTGATACGCCAGCTTCGGCGTGCCGCGGGGAGGGTCGTCGTCGAACTCGCCGTCGTACAAGAATCCCGTGTGATCGAAGAACCCGTCGTCGTGTGCGAACCCCTCGAGCAGTCCCCAGGCCCAGAACGTTTTTTTTACGCCGATCGACAGGGCATAGGCGTGCCGCTTGACCACGTCTTGCGCCTGCTCGCGTTCGCTCTGGGGCGGGAGCTTTAATCGCGGGGGTTCGGGAATCTGTCCCAAGTCGCGTTGCCGCTGACGCTCGCGCTCGTTGCGGGGGGGAGGCATCCTCGACTTCTCGTCGCCGGGCGCGCCGCTGTAGGTGCCCATCTCGGTGATCCAGATCTCCGTCTTCGCGTACCCCAGCTCGTCGAGGCGCTTTCGGACGTGGTCGTAGACCTCTTGCACGCCGCGCCAAGCCAGCTTCGCGTCTCCGTAATAGTGGATGTCGTAGATGTCCACGCGCTTGCCGCCGAGCTTCTTGAGAACCGGCGCGAAGAACCTCTCGAACACGGGGATCCCGCCCCCCGTCTGGCCTCCCAGCGCCACCTCCGCCTGCGGACAGGCCGCCTTGATCGCGTCGTAGGTGATCTCATAAATGTGCGCGTAACCCTCCGTGTCCTCGGAGGCGATGTCCGGCTCGTTTTCGACCTGCCAGTGCCGGATGGGGACTTTCAGCCCGGGCATATCGTCGACGCCGTCGCCGTCGTACCTTTCGACGGCGGCCTTCACGAAGCGGAGGTAGGCTTCCTCTGACTGGTTCAGACGCCAGCCGGAAAGCCTCGGCTTGCCCGCCTCCTTCGCCTGCCTGCGTTCCGGCAGGCCGATGTTGCCGAAGATGGCCATCGACTCGGGCACGGAGCCCCACTCCCGGTCGTTCTGCTCCCAATGGAAGACTCCCCGGTCGATGTCCGCCTGCGTCGGCTGGACCAGGATCCAGTAGGCGTAGAGCCCGCGATGCCAGCGGACCCCGATCTCTCGGGCGGGCCCAAACGGGTCCTTCGGGTCCGGGACGGCGGCCGGGTGGAAGCCGAAGGGCGAGGCCGCCGCGGGCACGGGCGCCGTCAGCGAGGCATCCCCCTCGATGACGTACACGGGCTCGCGCCCGGCCTGGAGCGTGACCGCGCCGTCCTTGGCCTCCAGCGTCATCACCGCGAACGCCTTCGAGAAGTCTCCCACGTCGGCCCCTTTCCGCGCGGACGGAACCGAGTCGACGACGAGCGCCGTGCGCGACGCGACCCTCAGGCGCAGCGTCGGATCGGCGAAAGCGGCCGGGGATGCCGCCAGGATGGCGCAGGCGACAAGATGAATTTTTCTCATGACGTTCCTCCCTACTTCTCCCGCACGTAGACGGGGTCGGCCCCGAGCGTCAGCGTCACGGCGCCGTCGCGGGGGGCGAGCGTAGCGGTCGTAAACGCGTCCTCGGGCTTGGCGACCTCCGCCCCGCTCGCCGCCGACGGAACCGCGGCGCGTGAGATCGCCGTCGCGCCCTCCCACGGCACCGTGATCGCGGCGGTCGTGCCCGGCGTCCAGCCGGGGACCCGGAACGTGTCCCACCAGGCGACAACCACGTCGCCGCCCGAAGCCAGCGGACAGCGGTAGGCGCGCGCGTGCGGCGCGGAGGTCTTGATCCGCGACACCCGCCGCCATCGGCAACCCTCGAGCTGCCGCGTCATCTGCCAGTAGGCCCAATAGGCAAGCTTCGGCGCGCCCAGCCGTCCGCCATGGCCGTCGTAGAGCAGCCCGGTGTGGTCGAAGAGATCGTCGTCCCACGGGCCGAAGCCCTCGGTCATCCCCCAGGCCCAGAAAAGCTTCTCCACCCCGGAGGCCAGGGCCACGATCCAGCGCTTCGGCAGGTCGCGGGCCTGATCGGCCTCGGTCGCCGTGCTCTCGATCTCCTGGCCCTCGGGCCCGACCTTGACGGCGCCGGAGAAGCTCCCGTTCTCGGTCGACCAAAGACGCGTCGCGGCGAAGCCGTGATTGTCGAGCAACGCGCGGTAGCGCCGGGCGTTCGCCTCGATGTCGGCGTAGCCCTCGCCTGCCGACAACGTGCCTCCCAGCGGGTCGCTGTAGAGGTGGAAATCGAAGACATCGACGCCGCGTCCGCCGAGCTCCGCGAGCAGCTGGTCATAGTATTCGAAGGCGCCGGCCGAGCCCGCCAAAACCACCACCGCGGCGGGGTTGACCGCCTTGATGGCGTCGCGGGTCAAGCGATAAAAGTCGGCAAACCCCGTGAGCCGCCGGGTCGCGGGCAGGTCGATTTCGTTCCATACCTGCCAGACCTCGACTTCCGGGTAGCGTCGAACGGCGGCGCGAACGAAGCTAGCATAGGCGGCCGGGTCGGTCGGTTTCCAGACGCCGGGTTGAAGATACCCCTCGGAGATCGGTTCGATGCCTATGTTCCACATCAGGTGAAGGCCCGATTTCACCGCGTCGCGCATGCCCCGGTCGAAGTCGAACGGCCGGTCTTTGCCGATGGACGGATCCCGGGCCGAGCCGGCCCAGCGCATGCGCGCCGGGTCGCCGGTCCGCTGCGGATCGACGAGTTGCCACATCACGTAAGGGGGATCGCGCGTCCATGCCACGCCGGCCGCGCGCGCCGGGGCGTAGCGGTCCGCCAAGCCGAAGGCCATCGCCGGGTGCATTCCGAACGGTCGCTGGTCGATGGCGGCGCAGGGGTCGACGGGCTCCAGGGCGAGGATGGGTTCGGCGGAAATCAGCATCGCGGCCCCCGCGATCATCGCTTTTAAACGACGCAGCCCCGGCCTCGTCATCGCCATCGGCTATTCGGATTCCAGCGGGTCCAGAATGCGCCCGGTCTCCGTGCGGCCGCCGAGGTGGAAGTATCGCAGGATGCGCTCATCGGAGGGATTCATGGCCGTGATCGCGGCCTCGCGCAGGCGGGGGTCCCTCTCCCGGCGCGCCAACTCCGCAAGCAGCTCGCGCGTGCGGTTGGCGCCCACGGCCGAGAGCAAAAGAATGCAGGGGTAGCGCACGGCAGGCTCCTCGGCGCCGTCGCGGGCCATGTCATAAACCGGCTCGACGGCCTCCGCGTTCAGCATCGTCTTGTAAAGGCTCTTGAGCGCCTCCACGCGCAAGTCCTGGTCCTTCCCGCGCCGGGCCGTCTCCACGAGAACGCGGCGAACCTCCGAATTGGCCGAAGCCGAGAACAGGCCCCAGATAGCCCCCAGCCTCTCGCGCTTGTCTCCTGCGCGCTCGACCGCGTCCAGGAGCGCCTGACGCACGAGCGGATAGGAATCGGCGCAGAAGTAGAGAGCCTTGTAGCTGAGGACGCGCAGAGAGAGCTCCGAGCCCCGCCGGGCATAATCGAGCAGGTTCTCCCGAACCCGGGAGTCGAGTGATGCCACGGAGAGCGTCTTGGCCGCCGCGTGCCGCACGTCCAGGTCCTCGGTTTCGTCTCGATAGCGCCCCAGCAGCGCGGTTCGGACCTCCTCGCGCTGAGCCACGAAGTTCCTGAGAGAGCGCGCGGCTGAGACCCTCACGGATGGGTCCGGGTCGCGCAGCAACTCCAGAAGCGCCTCCCATTCCTGCTCGGAGCGAAGCCGCAACCCGGCGGGGCCGGCGAAATCCTGGATCGCGGCCCGCACGGCATGGGCTTGGGAAACGAATGCGTCATCCGAAGCCGGCGCCGGCAACGGCCAAGACAGGACGAACGCCAGCAACAAAAGCGGCATCAGCGGCCTGCGCGTGATCATAAAACCCCTTTGTTCAACTCCGCGTATTCAAGCAGATTGCGAGCCCTCGAACCGGGACCTTCTCCGACTTAACTGAGAAGAAGGCCCAGGGGCAGCGCCCAAAGCTTCTCCCCCAGGCGGACTGGAATCTTGCCATTGTAGGCCAGGATGGCCGCTTGACAGCGAGGAGCGTGCTCCAGGAACGCTTTCAGGCCGGCGAGTTCCCGCGCTTCCCAGCGCTCGGCGGCCTTCACTTCCATCGCCCAGCAGTCGGCGCCTGATTCGATCACGAAATCGACTTCGTGACGACCCTGGACGCCCCAAAAGGACAGGCTGGCCTCCGGTCGGTGGGCCGCGAGAATCGCCGCCAGGTTGTTCCACGCATAAGTCTCAAAGAGCGCTCCGTAGGAAGGGAATGAGCGCAACATCGCTTCTCCAGCGACACCGGCAAGATGACAGGCAAGGCCGCTGTCCGACAGGTAGAACTTGGGAGACTTGATCAAGCGGCTGGCCCTGTTATTCAAGGAAGGCGGCGACCGGCTGGCGACGAAGGACAGCTCCAGCAAGCCTAAATAACGGGCGGTCGTGGCGGCGGTTAGCTTCGCGTCCCGCGCCAGCTCACTGGGTGAAAAAAGATTCCCGGTACGCAAGGCCGCCAGCCGGATCAGGCGCCTGAAACCCAGCGGGTCCGCAATGCCGCGGATGTCCCTCTCCAGGTAGGTCTGCTCGAAACCTTTGAACCACAGGCCGGGAACATGAGCCGGTCCCAGACAAACGTTGGGCATCCCTCCGACATAGACCTCACGGTCTGAGACCGGCTTAAAGCGCGGCAAGGATTTCGGCAAGTCGCCTGTCTTCATGAAGCCGGTCAGAAACGGGTGGGAACCGATTTCGCCGGCGATCTCGCGCCTTGTGAAGGGTTGCAGCGGCAAGTAAATCGCCCGGCCTGCAAGACTTTCGGAGACGTTCTTGAGAAGCGCGAAGTTGGCGGAACCGGAAAGCAGGAAGCGGCCGGGAACGCGATCCGTGTCCACCGCTTTCTTGACGGCGACGAGCAGTTCCGGGCAGCGTTGCGCCTCGTCTATGGTCAGAGGCCCTCCCCGGTCCAGGAAGGTGTCGGGTGAGGACTTGGCCTCTTCCAGCTCGGCAAAATCGTCAAGAGTCGTGAAGCGCCTATGCCGGAACTCAGGAGCCTTCTGCAAAAGTGTGCTCTTGCCCACCTGCCGCATCCCCGTGACCACGACCACGGGGAAGGTTTTGAGGGCGCTCTCGATGGCCCAGGTCATTTCACGCGGAAGAGTATGTGTCATATTACGTCACAGTATAGTGGTAAAATGACACATGGTCAAGTGATCCTTCTTGAGCTGAGGCCAAGCGTTATTTCCGAGCGACAGCCTTGAGCGCAGGCGCAGCCGCTGCGAGGCGGAGACGAGCCAGGTCAGCGCGGGGCCCTTCACCGGCGTCCAGGTCTCGTAGTCGTGCGAACGCTTCAGCGCGAGTCTCTCGAAGGCGAAGCGCCGCGCCGCGGCCGCCGTCGCCAGAGGAGCCCGGCGTGGCCCGAGGCCGAACGCGCGACATAGACGGGAGAGCAGGCGCAGAAGAAGGAGAGGAGAAGGGAGGGGAGGGCCTTACTTCGGCTCAACCCACTTCCCGTTATTCTTGATGAGCTCGACTAAAGCGTCGTCCGCGCCGCCCATGGGGATGCCCTTCTGCACGCAGTCCTTGCCGACATAGAGGTTGATCATGCCGGGAGCGCCTCCCACGTAGCCGAAGTCCGCGTCGGCCATCTCGCCGGGACCGTTGACGATGCAGCCCATGATGGCGATCTTGACGCCCTTGAGATGTCCGGTGCGCGCCTTGATCTGCGCGGTCGTCGTCTGAAGATCGAAGAGCGTGCGGCCGCAAGAGGGACAGGAAACGAATTCCGTCTTAGTGATGCGCGCGCCCGCGCCCTGGAGGATATTGTAGAGCAGCGCGAGGCCGCGCTCGAAGGCAAGGCCCGCATCCACCAGGACCGCGTCGCCCACCCCGTCGCACAACAGGCCCCCGACGAGCGTCGAGGCGCGCAGGGTCTGCTCGTCGGCCGTCTTCTCGCGCGGGGCGCGCAGAAAGATGGGCGAAGAGGCGCCCCGGGCCGCCAACAGGCGGTATTCCTGGAGCAGTTTTGAGGCGTCGGCTCCGCGCAGGGAGGTCATCGTCTTGACGCCCTTGCCGCGCGACGAGGCTTCGCGCTGGAGGGCCTCCTCGGCGGCCGCGGCTTCGACGAGATTCACTACGTTCTTATTTTTAAGAGCCTGGAGGAATACGGCGTACTCGGAATCGACCGGCGAAACCCAACACACCAGATCCGAGGCCTGGGCGGCGTCCACAACCAAGGAGAGGGGACCGTCCGCCCGGGCCAGGAAGGCGAGGCGGGAAGTCTCGCCTTTCAAAGTGGCGCGGAATGCTTTGAGCCGATCCAACGACTTCTCGTCACGGACATCGAATTCCAACACTTCCGGGTTGACGCCCAACCCCTTCTGGAGGATGGATTCATGCGCGGCGAGCAGGTCCGTGGGCATCATCTCATCCGGGACGCGGACAAAGGCGCGCACCGGCTCCAAACCGCCCACGAGGACCGGACCAATGGAGAAGGATTCGGATCTGCGGCGCGAGTAGCCGTAGAAGTCGGCGCAGTGGCCGAGGGACTTCTCGGACTCGGGCCGGAAAGGCTCGGCGGGACGGGCGTTGAAGGGGCGGGTCAGGACCCGGCAGACGGGGATCTCGAGTTCGGGGGGCTCGGTGAGCGAGACGCGAATGGTATCGCCCAGGCCGTCCTCCAGCAGGGAACCAATGCCGATCGCGCTCTTGATGCGGCCGTCCTCGCCGTCGCCGGCCTCGGTCACGCCCAGGTGGAGGGGGTAGTCCATCCCCGACTCGTCCATGCGCGCCGCGAGCAGGCGGTACGCGGCGATCATCACTTTCGGGTTCGAGGCCTTCATGGAGAAGATCAGGTCGTGATAATCGCTTTTGCGCGCGATGCGCGCGAACTCGAGGGCGCTCTCGACCATGCCCAGAGGGCTGTCGCCGTAGCGGTTCATGATGCGGTCGCAGAGCGATCCGTGGTTGACTCCGATGCGGCAGGCGCGCTTGAGGCGCTTGAGCTTATCGACGAGCGGCGTGAAGCGTTCCTCGATGCGCGCAAGCTCCGCGGCGTACGCCGCGTCGGTGTACTCCTTGAGCGCGAAGCGCTTGGAGTCCACGAAGTTGCCGGGGTTGATGCGGACCTTCTCGCAGCACTCGGCGGCCTCGGCCGCGGCGGCGGGATTGAAGTGGATGTCGGCGACGATCGCGACGTCGAGGCCCGTCCGCGCCAGCATCTCTTTGACCTTGCCTATGGCGCGCGCATCTTCCACGGTGGGGGCGGTGATGCGCACGATCTCGCAGCCGGACTGCGCCAGCTTCACCGTCTGCCGAAAGGTGGCCTCCGGGTCCAGGGTGTCCGTGGTGGTCATGGACTGGACTCGAATGGGGTTGGCGCCGCCGACGCCCACCTTGCCGACCATGACGACGCGGGACCGGCGGCGGCGGTAGCTAAAGAGGTCGGGGACGTATCTCCTGAGCGAGGCGGAAGGGACGAGGGTCTCGGACATCGGGAAAATATTATACCATTCGCCGACGGACGGGCCGTGCTATAATCACGTCGGATCGAATGGAACTCGCCACGCGACGACGGCGTCTGCTCGCCCAGGTCGTGGACATGGGCTCGCTGTTCATCCTGGCGGTCCTCGTCGGCCCGGGCTCGGACCTCCTCCCGAAGCCGGCAGTAGTCGCGCTCTGCCTGGCGCTGCTGGCCTTACTGCTCGTCCAACTCTGGCTGCTGTGGCGGCGCGGGCAGACGCTCGGCAAGATCCTGCTCGGCATCCGCATCGTCCGAGTCGACACCCTGGAGAAGGGGGGGTTCGTCACGAACGTCCTGCTGAGAACTCTCCTCAACAACCTCATCGTCTCCATCCCGATCGCGGGCTTCCTCTACGGGTTGGCCGACGCGCTCTTCATCTTCCGCGACGACCGACGCTGCCTGCACGATAAGATCGCGGGAACCTGCGTGGTCGTGGCGCGATAAACCGGGTGAACTCCCCCGGCGCGCTCCTGAGCGCCATCACAACGCTCGAGGCGCTCGTGTCGGACCCCGGCCTCTGCGCGGACCTGCCCGAGGAGGACCGTGTGCGTCTCATGCGGGCGGCCGGCCGTCTCTCGCGCCCCGCCCGCCTCGAGCGCGCCCGCATCGCGCGCAGCCTGCGCAAGGAGCGCCGCCGCCTGAACCTCGAGGGCGACCGCGCCGCGCGCGCCGCCACCGGCATCCGTTCGGCGCGCCTGGCCCCGGTGTTCACGGCTTCGGCGTTCGCCCTTCCCTCTCCCGACGCGCCCGTCCGGGAGCTCTCCCAGTCCCAGGCCTGCTACGTCTGCAAGGCGGGCTACACGCGCCTGCACGGCTTCTATGACGGCATGTGCCCCGAGTGCGCCGACTTCAACTACGCCAAACGATTCCAAACGGCGGATCTCTCCGGGCGCACGGCCTTCATCACCGGCGCGCGCCTCAAGATCGGCTACCAGGCCGCGCTCAAGATGCTCCGCGCGGGCGCGCGCGTCGTCGTCTCCACGCGCTTCCCCCACGACGCCTCCGCGCGCTACGCGGCCGAGGCCGACTTCAAGGACTGGGGCGGCCGCCTCAGGATCCACGGCCTGGACCTTCGTCATTCGCCGAGCGTCGAGATCTTCTGCCGCTACCTCTCGGGATCCGAGACGCGCCTCGACGCGCTCATCAACAACGCGGCCCAGACCGTGCGCCGGCCCGTGGGCTTCTACCGGCACCTCCTGGAGCGGGAAGCCCTTCCCTGGAAGGACCTCCCGCAGGCCGAGCGCTCCATCCTCGCCGGTCATTACGAGTGCTGCTCGGCGCTCGAGGGCGCCGAGGGACGCGACGCCGCCGTCTGCGACCAAAGAGCCCTGGCCTCCTGGGACGGCGGCTCCGCGGGACTCGGCCTCAGGCAATCCGCGAGGCTCTCCCAGGTGCGCATGACCTACGACGACCGCGCTTGCGGCCGCGACGTCTTCCCGGCCGGCGCGCTCGACGCGGACCTCCAGCAGGTGGACCTGCGCGCCATGAACACCTGGCGCATGACCTTGGCCGAGGTCCCCACGCCCGAACTCGTGGAGGTCACCCTCATCAACGCCGTGGCCCCCTTCATCCTCGCCTCCAAGCTCAAGCCCCTCATGCTCAAGGCCGGCACGCGCGAGGGGCATATCGTCAACGTCACCGCCATGGAGGGGATATTCTCGCGCGGGACCAAGACCGACAAGCATCCCCACACCAACATGGCCAAGGCCGCGCTCAACATGATGACGCGCACCTCCGCCGGCGACTACGCGAAGTCCGGGATCTGGATGAACGCGGTGGACACCGGCTGGGTGACCGACGAGGACCCCGCGGTCCACGTTCTGCGCAAGCAGGCCGTCCACGACTTCCAGCCCCCGCTCGACTCGGTCGACGGCGCGGCCCGCGTCCTCGACCCTCTCGTCACCGGGCTCAACACCGGCGTCCATGCCCATGGCCTGTTCTTCAAGGACTACAAGCCCGCCGCCTGGTGACGCGCTCAGCGCCGAGGAGGACGCCAAGTCGACGGGTAGTCGCGGGCGGGCCGATCGGAGGCGGCCTTGCCCAAATCCTCGATGAGCTTCCCGCGCGGAATGCGGGTCACCCGCGCCAGTTGATCGAGCCCGCCGCCGTCTTTCCAGGCATTGAAGATCTCGGCGTCGCTGACCATTCGGTCCACCGGAAGCTTGGCGTAGACGACCTCGAGTTGAGGCGAATGCACGATCGACGCCGGGCTGACGCCGAGAGAGCCTTCCGGCGGACGGCTGATCTTGAAGATCGGCAGCAGGGCGCCGTCGAAAGCGCCGTAATGGCGGCCGATGGGCCCGACTTCGCCCAGTCCCGAGCGTCCGATGGCCTCGAAAACCCGGCGGACCAGCTCCGAGCAGTTGACGCTGCTGGGGTTCATCGCCATGGAATAGTTGAAAGGCACCTTGCGTGCGACCATGTCATCCATGACTTTGACGAGATCGCTTCTCTCCGCATGCGTCAAAGGTTCGGCGTGGCGCAGCAAGGTGAATGGGGGGTCGAGCCGGCCGTTGACGCGGGCGCGCGCGAGGAAATCGGCCAAGGGCGTCTTCTGCACGTGCCTGGGGACCGAATGATAGACCATCAGACCCTCGGCGGTATCGGCCACGACGCCCAGATGTCCGTAACGGCTGGAGGTGGCGGCTTCAAACAGAAGCGTGGACGGGTCGGCTTTCATCTCGGAAATCGCGATGACTTGGCCGGTGGCGAAGGCAAGGCGGGGTATCCGCGCGACGCCGGCGGCCCGTACGGGAGCGAGGGCGAGAAGAAGCAGCACGGTCGCCCGATTCAAGCGCCGAAGAGTCAAAATCCTAAGCTTCATTTCTTTGCCGCACCGACGCATCCAAGGCCAAGGGCCGAAGGCCCAAGTGTATTTTAGCCGCGACGCCGTCTCTCCACGAGGGCCTTTTGTCCCTTTGCGGGTCATTAAGGACCCAGTCTTTGAAGGGCCGAAGGTCCCCCGTTGCCTCGGCCCATCGCCGCCTGGCGTCAAGTCGATCGTCGGTTAGAGGAAAAAGGTCTTGAACTCGGCCGCCGACTCGGCCATAATGGGGTTGCACGCATGCAGAAGAACAGCGTCGTTGAAATCGTCCGATCTCTCAACGGTTCAGGGACGCGCTATTTGATCGCTGGGGGCTTAGCCGTCGTAGCCCACGGCTATTTGAGGCTCACGGCGGACGTGGACATCATCCTCGATCTGGAGGACACTCGCCTGCGCGACTGCCTGCGGGCGCTTGCCAGTCTAGGTTACAAACCAAGAGCCCCGGTATCCCTTGATGAGTTTGCCATTCAGGCTAAGCGGGCTCAATGGATTAGAGAAAAGGGACTCAAGGTCTTTTCTCTCTTCAGCAGTCGCCACCCAGCCACTGAGATCGATCTGTTCGCCGAATCCCCAGTGGACTTCGGTCAGGCCTACGCCCGGGCCTCTCGCCAAGAAGTGGCTCCTGGAATGGAAGCGGTCTTCCTGGGCCTTGAGGATTTGATCCAACTCAAGCAAGCGGCCGGCAGAACCAAGGACCTTGATGACATCTCAAGGCTCAAGAGCCTGAGAGAAGGCGGCCATGAGTAGCTCTGCGCCGGAACGGGCATGGGAGCAGGGTTGGGACGGCCATGATCAAGCTCAGTTTTTACGCTTCGCCCATCTCCCATTGCCTCAAAAGCTCGAATGGCTCGAGCAAGCGCAAGAAATTGCGAACCATCTTTCCGCTTCCCATACGGAAAACCCGACCCAACCCAGGGAGAAGAGATGATCTATTTGACCGCAGGTCTCATGATGGTTCTTTTGGATATCAGCGCCGGGGCGCTGCCTCTCTTCCCCGCGTCATCGGAGATTCCCGCGCCTAAACCGAGCTTTCATGGACGATTCACGAGAGACACGGTTGACGATTACATCGGAAGAATCAATGACCTCTACAAAGAGGAAGTCGCCAAAAGGAAAGCCGTTTTGGTGTTTCACAACTTCTGGAACAGCGATATCAACAACAGTTATGCGTGGCAGGCCGTTGGAACCAATCCCATGGAATATCATGTGAAGATAGAGGGGGGATATTCCCGCCATCCGGCAATGACGGAGGAAGCTTTAGTCCACGGCATTTGCCATGAAGTCGGGCACCACCTGGGAGGCGCTCCCCTGAAGACGTCTCAGAATCGTCTCGAACTCGGCATTCGAGTCTCGGTTGAAGGACAGGCGGACTATTTTGCCAGCATGATTTGTTTTAAGCGGGTTTTCGCGGACCACGCGCGAGACCTCTCCCAAGAGGAAAGCGCGAGAATTCCGGAGGCTCTTAAGCAATCATGCCGTCGAGTTTACGGATCGGGGAATCAGTTCAAGCTGTGTCTTATGACTATTTCGGCGGGGCTGATTTCCGTCGAGGCAAGCACGGAGGGAACGAGTCAGCCTCCTCCAAAGCTCGATCGGAACGACACCTTGGTCGTCGATCAAACCATCGAGAACGAGCCCTCAAGACAGTGCCGGCTGGATACCGTCGTGGCGGGAGCCCTATGCAATAAGGAGGAAAAACTTTTTTTTGAAGATCCGACGCAGGGGGTCTGCGGTTCCCTGGAGGGCGAGCAGACGGGCCAACGGCCGCATTGTTGGTTTAAACAATAAGAGGGAGACTCGACCCAGGGCCGGTCAGGGGTGAGCCCCGGCTTCGAGCGCGGCCAGGATCGCGACGATCCGGGGCTCGAGTTGGACCGCGCGCGCCGCGTGCTCCGCGGCCGGGATCGTATCGGCGACTTTGGCGATCCTGGTCACGTCCTCGCCCTGGCAATCGCCGTCTTCGCAGCGGATCGAGAATTGGCACTGGCCGACGGGATCGAACGCGAAGTCCCGCGCTCCGCGCACGAGAATGCCCTCGACCAGATTCGTCTCCGCGCTGAACACGGCCGAGCCCGAGTTATGGACGTAGGTGTCGAGGTTGGCGACGAAAACGGCGGGATTCGACGCGTCGCGCACGCGAGCGCCGCCCGCGATCTTGGTCGGCAAGCCGACCGGGTGGCCGATAGCGAAGACCGGAGCGCCCTTGTCGATCTTGCCGGAGAGGTTGAGCTTGAGCGGCGCATGCCCCGCGACCCGGCGATCCAGGCGCACGAGCGCCCAATCGGCGCCGTCATAGTCCTGTTCGCCGCCGATGATCTCCTTGCAGCCGTAGACGTCGCCGGCCGGGATCTTGGTCGCGTCCTGGCCCTTCTCCTTTATGGCGAAGCCGAACACGAACTTGACGTCCTTGCACTTGTCGGCGGCGAGCACGCAGTGGCCGGCCGTCATGATCACGTCCGGCGCCACGAGCGAGCCGGAGCAGACCGCGCCGACCGGCTGGTCGAAGAAGGGCTCCTGCGGGCACATTTGCATGCTGTCGCCGTAGATCCGAGTCCTGAGCCGGGCCTCGTCGCCTTGCGTCGCCACGTCGTCGGAGTGGAACAGCGCGACGGTCGAGTCGGCCAGAGACCTCAACTGCGCGTTGCCGGTCTGGTAGACGTCGATGCGGTCGTCGCCGCCGTAGATGGCCTGCGCATGCGCCCGCGCGGCCACCGGAGCCGCCAGGCGCGCCGCAACCAAGGCAGCGACGCACGCCGTCAGGAGACGTTTCATTTGAAGACCCTCCGAAGAGCGCCTTGCGTCCAGGACATTCCAGCACAAGCTGTTGGGGGAGTCAAGCGCAGAGGAGACCAGCCGCGTGGTGGCACTTGACAAACTATATCTATCAGTTATAATAAAAACGTGGTTCTTTTAGGGGCCGAGATCATCGATGCCTACAAAAAAAGGCATCCCGAGGCCCGGGCCTCGCTGGATCGGTGGAGAACAGTCATGCAGGAAACATCCTTTCAATCGATACCGGAGCTCAGAAGGACTTTTTCCAAATCCTACGATTACGTCCCTCCGCACTGCCATGTCTTTGACGTTGCGCGGGGTAGACATCGGCTCGTCGCTTTGATCGATTTTAAATCGCAAATCGTCAATATTGACGCCCTCATGGATCATGGGCGCTACGATCGCTGGAGGTGCGCATGACGCTTCAGACTTTGGAAAAGAAGGTGTCGAAAATTCACGTCGGTTCTGCCTCCAATCCCATCTATAGCTTCTTGGTCGAGAGATTCCCGCCGCGCGAGATGAAGAGCGCCTCGGAGCACCGAGCGTATCGCGAGTTGGTGGGCACGCTCATGCGCGAGCTGGCCCACGGAGCGGACAAGCGCTCTGCGGAAGGAATCCGGCAATACCTTCGCGTCCTCTCCCCGTTTCTTGCCAGATTCGAGCAAACGCACTGGCCGCGCAGTCAAACTTCCGGGCGAGAGGTGCTTGCTTTCCTGATACAGCAGAATGGGCTGACGCAAGCGGATCTCGAAAAGGAAATCGGCGCGCAACCCTATGTGTCGGACATCTTAAGAGGCAAAAAGACGCTCACCTCTGGGCAGATTGGGAAACTGTCGAGCCGATTCGGCGTTTCACCAGCCGTTTTCTTCGTGCTTCGCCGTCACGCGGCCATGGTGGGTTCCAAGTAGCCAGCGCTTCACGTTGGCAAATATCTTGTGGACGTGCGGCATGGACTTTGCATCCTTGCCCGTGCCCTGGAAGGCACCAAGCCCCGAAAGCAACTCCCGTCGAGTCAAAACTCTTGTTGTATAATCAGGCTTAAGTCCCCTTAGCTCAATGGATAGAGCCCGTGCCTTCTAAGCACGTGATCCAGGTTCGATTCCTGGAGGGGGCACGATTCAAAAAGAAGAGGAAAACACATCATGAGAATGCTGATCGCCGCTCTAGCCATGACCCTGGCCGCCGCGCCCTTGCGCGCCGCCGATGAGGACGCCCTCAGACGAGCCGGCGACGCGGTCCTCTCCATGTCCGACGAGGACTACCGCGGCCTCGTGAAGGCGGGCTCCTCCTCGAACGAGCGCTGGACCAAGCTCGAGCGCCCGGCCCTGCTCTCCACGATCTACCTCAGCCTCGCCGGCGCGCGCTACCGCGCGGCGCTCGATGCCGGCCTCGATCCGGAGCTCAAGATCGAAGCCCAGGCCGCTCTCGCCGCCCCGACGCAGGCCGGCCGCTCGATCTCCGACGACGCCAAGGACGCGGCGCCTGACCCCGACCTCATCACTCAGACGGGCTGGTGGAGCGACTTCAGCAGCTACGTCAACGCCGAACCCGCCTACCACCCCTCGGTGGGCGCCGCCGTCGCCGCCGTCCGCGGCGGACGAAAGCTCTCCCCAAACTCGGATAAAGAGGTCTCGCGCCACCTGGCCGCCGTCGATGAGTCGGACAAGAGCCTCACGGACGGCGCCTTGACCCCGTCCAAGCGAGCCCGGATCCACTATGACTGCGCCCTCGCCTATCGGAAGGTCGCAGCACTGGTCTCCTCGCCTTCCGAGAAGACGGCGGCCGCCGCGGCGACGGCGCCCGCTGAGGCCCCCGCCGCCAAGATCCTTTCAGCGAAGGAGATCTACCAGAAAGACGCCGCATCCGTGGTCCTGGTGCTCGGCTCGAGCGCGGGCGGCCAGGGAGAACTCGGGACCGGCTCCGTCATCGACGCGGAGGGGCGAGTGCTCACCAACGCGCATGTCGTCATCGACGACCACACTGAGGCCGCCTTTCCGACCCTGCGCGTCTACCTCAAACCCGCCAAAGTCACGGGAGATGCGAAGAAGGACCTGGCGGACCCGGTGACGGTCAAGGTCGCGCGCTACGACCGCGCCCTGGACTTGGCCCTGCTGGAGCCGGCTAGGAACCTGGGCGTGGAGCCTCTCGCCCTGGGCGACGATTCGGATGTGGCGCCCGGCGACCCCGTGGTCGCCATCGGGCATCCCGAGCAGGGGGGACTCTGGACGCTGACGCAGGGCGTGGTCAGCGCCGTGGTCGCCGACCTCGGAGGCGTCGCGGGCAAGAACGCCTTCCAGACCGACGCCAGCATCAACCGAGGCAACTCCGGAGGCCCTCTCATCGACCGGTCCGGCGCCATCGTGGGCGTGAACACCTCGATGGCGCGCAAGGCCGCCGACGGCCTGACCATCACCAGCGTCAACTTTTCCGTCAGGTCGTCCGTCGCGCGGCGCTGGCTCGCCGCCGCGGACGCGGCCCCCGCGCCGCCCGTCGTCCCGGCCGCGCCGGCCGCGCCCGCGCCCGTCGCGGCCCTGCCGCCGGCGCCCAAGACGAAGCCGGTGGTCGTCACGCCCGCCATGCCCTACCGCATCGATGACGTGATCGAGGCGGAGACCAGGCAGATGGAAGACATGGGCCGGGAGATGAGCGAGGAAATCCGCCGCCGCTCGCGTTGAGCGCGGCCCCCTCGCCAGGGGTCTCTTTAAAGGAAAAGGAGGCTGGCCAGCACGAGGAGCGCGCCGGTGAACATCTTGCCCATGCTGGCTTCCTTGCGCCCGCTTACCAAGTAATGCATGGCCGCGCCGAAGAGGACCGTCGCCATCGCGAAGCGCAGGATGGTGTTCGCGGTGAGCCTCACCAGCGGCGCCGCCAAGCCCTCCGCCGGCTGGATCGCGTCGGCGAGGTTCATCCTCAGTCGGCCTCGCCCGCGGCGGCCTTGGCGGCCCAGGCGTCCCACGCGATGAAGTCACGGCGATCCCAGTTCTTCCTCGACAACAGCCCCAGCAAAGTGAAGGACAGGTCACGGCTCTCGGGCTGCTCGACGCGCAGCAGGGCGGCCAGACGCGGCGCCGCGGCGAGCATCGCCTTGCGGCAGAGGGGCTTCTCCGCCAGAGGCACCAGCAGGCCCATGGCCTTGCCGCGCACGCCCGCGGAAGGATCATCCAGGCGCGGCAGGACCGGAGCCAGGTCGAGGGTCACGTCGCGGTGGTTGTTGGCGATGTCGGCCATGATCTGCAGGGCCGCTCCGCGCACGCGCGCGTCCGGATCCGAGAGGGCCTTTCGTCCGAGCGCGGCCACCAAATCTACGGAGGCGGAGTAACTGAGGACGAAGAGCGCGGCGGCACGCTTCTCGCCGTCGGCGTCGACATCGAGCACTCGGCGCAGGTCGGCGCCGTACTTGGAGGCGCCCTCCACGAAACGCCGGTGGGCGGCGTCAATCTCGGGCGTGCCGCCCCACAAGCAGTAGAAACCGGGGCAGGACGGACGGTCGAGGGCCATCTGGCCGCGGCGCGAAAGCCTCTCGCCCATCTCGACGAAGGCCTTCCACGCCGCCAGCAGGCCGTCGGGGTCCTCCAGCGAACCTTTGGGCGCGGGCGAGAAGGCCAGGCGCGAGGCGTCGGTTTCGTCCACCACATCGAAGACCGCGTACATGGCGTGGTCCACCGAGGTGTAGTATTCGGAGATAGTGAGCGACGCGAATGCCACTCCCGGGGTCTTGGCCGCCTCAGACTCGATCTTCCGGCGCAGGACTTCGGCCTTCCCGGCGTCGCTCGGACGGCGGGAGTTGCGCAGGGTCACGATCTCGCGCAGCCTCTCGTTGAAGCGCTTGCGCGCGCCGTCGGCGGGCAGGGCGGCGGAGCGGTAGACGTCGATGGCGCGCAGGGTCGCCGTGGACTGGGCCCGGATGGGGGGGCACACGATCAGGACTGAGACGGCAAGAAGGAGACTTCGCACCATGGGCCGATTATACAGGATTTTTTGCTATCGTCCACCGGTGATCAGGACCGAAATCGCGCGCGCCCGCGTGCGGACCCTGGAGACCCCGCTCAAGCGCCCTTTCGTCACCGCCCTGGGGCGCCGGACCCGCACGGTCAACGTCGGGATCACCCTGAACCTGAAGGGCGGCGCCGAGGGCTACGGCGAGGCCTCGACCTCGTTGGCGATGAAGAACCTCTCGCCCGCGGTCCTGCGCCGCGCCCTCGAGCGCCTCTGCGCCCGCGTCCTCGGCCGCGACGCCCGCGACTGGCGCCGTCTCGTCGACGACGCCTGGGCCCGGACCGCGGACCCTGCGCCCGCCGTCGCCGCTTTCGAGGCCGCCCTCCTCGGCGCCCTAACGACCGAAGGGGGGACGACGCTCGCCTCCTGGTTCGGGGGAGCGAAGGAGCGTCTCGAAACCGACCTGACCCTCTCGGCGTGGGACGACCCGATCATGACCGAGGAGGCCGCGGCCGAGGCCGCGAAGGACGGCTTCAAGGCGCTGAAAATCAAGGTCGGGAGAGGACTCTCCGGCGATCTGGAGCGCGTGCGGGCCGCCCGGCGCGGCGCGCCGCGAGCACGGCTCCTGCTCGACGGCAACCAGGGCCTCACGCCGCGCGGGGCCCTCGAACTCCTCGCGTCCGTCCAAAAGGAAGGCGCCGTGGTGGACCTGCTCGAACAACCCGTGAGCAAGGACGACCTGAAGGGGATGGCCTTCGTCACGCGGCGCGCGGGCGTGCCCGTTGCCGCCGACGAAAGCATAGCCACGCCCGAGCAGGCCGCGCGGGTGCTTGCGTCGGGCGCGGCCTCGGCGGTCAACATCAAGCTGGCCAAGTCCGGCCTTTCGCGGGGACTCGAGATCGCCGCGGTCGCCCGAGCCGCCGGCGTGCCGCTGATGATCGGCTGTATGGCCGAGACGGCGCGCGGCCTCGCCCCGAGCGTCCACTTCGCCCTCGGCACGGGCTTCTTCCGCTTCGTGGACCTCGACAGCGACGTCCTGCTGGCGCAGACGGCGCCGCCCGGCCGCGGCGCGGGCTGGCGGCGCCGCGGCCCGGCGATCTTCCTTGCTTAGGGAGGGACACTCCCGGCCCGGCGGCGTCCGGCCGTGTTGTTGCGTCATCTGACTGAAGACCTGGAGAGAGGAGGCAGCGACATGACGATAAGAAAGCCTTCGCCGCAGAGCCCCAACGGCCTCATGGAGGGCCCCATGAGGGATATCTTGGAGAGCGTGGAGCAGGTCCTGGCCGGAGGATGGTATCCGGCGCGGCGCCATCTCCTTTCTCGGCTCGCCGGAGCGGCGAGCCCCGACCTCCCGGTCTGGGTGCCGGAGGCCGATATCGAGGAAACGCCCGTCGAGATCGTCGTCTCCTTCGCCCTGCCCGGCGTCGAGAAGTCCGACATACGCGTCGAGGCGACCGAGGACTCCATCACCGTGACGGGCCGCCGGCCCGAAGAGGAGCGCACGCCCGGATCCTGCCGGCGTGAGATGCCCCGCGGAGAGTTCCTGCGCCGGGTGCGCCTGCCGTCGGAAGTCAAGCCGCAGGCGGCCAAGGCCTCCAGCCGCAACGGGATTCTGCGCGTCAGCCTGCCGCGCTCCAAGGCGGCCTTCGGCCGCAGCGTGAAGATCGACTAGCGCAGGAGGCGCCATGGGCGGTCTCCAGGTCCTGGGTCGGACCTATCGTCACTTGAATCGCTACCGCGAGGTGGTCTCCGTCCTCGCCAAGCACGGTTTCGGAGACCTCCTCCATGTGCTCCGCCTCGACTCCTATCTCGAAGCGGGCCTCAAGAGCCTCCTGCTCCACCCTCCCGAGTTCGACGTGGCCACGCGCCCGCAGCGGGTGCGCCTGGCCCTCGAGGAGTTGGGACCCACCTTCATCAAGGCGGGCCAGCACCTCTCGACTCGCGCGGACCTCCTGCCCGCGGAGTACCTGCAGGAACTCGTCCGTCTCCAGGACGACGTCCCCGTCTTCCCCGGCGAAGAGGCGCGGCGAATGGTCACGGAGGATCTGGGCGGGCCGCTCTCGCGCCATTTCGCGGACTTCAAGACGAAGGCCCTGGCCGCCGCCTCCATCGCCCAGATCCACGAGGCATCTCTGCGCGACGGCAGGAAGGTCGTCGTCAAGGTGGAGCGTCCCAATATTCGCGTCCTCGTCGCCGTCGACCTGGAAATCATGGGCCATCTCGCCTCCCTCGCGGAGCACCATCTCGCGGAGTGGCGCTGGCGCAAGCCGACGCGCATCGTCTCCGAGATCGCGCGCTCCCTCGACCGTGAGATGGACCTCTCGCTCGAGGCCTCCCACCTGGAGCGCTTCGCCCAGCAGTTCCGCGACGACCCCACGGTCCACGTCCCGCAAGTGCACCGCGGCCTCAGCTCCTCGCGGATCCTCACGCTGGAGAGAGTGTCGGGGATCAAGGCCGACGACATCGCCGCTCTCCACCGCGCGGGCCTCGACCCCCGGATCGTGGCCGAACGCCTGGCGCACCATTACCTCTCCATGATTTTCGTGCACGGCTTCTTCCACGCCGACCCGCACCCCGGAAATCTTCTCGTCCTGCCCGGCCACGTCATCGCCTATCTCGACTTCGGCATGACGGGACGGCTTGACCGGACCACGCGAGAGACCCTCGCCGAGGTCGTCCTCGCCCTGGTGGAGCGCGACGAAGCGGCTCTGGGGCGCGGCCTCCTGGCGCTCGCCGACTGCGACGAGGAACCCGAGCCCCGGGCCTTCGAGGCCGACATGGCCGAGCTCATGGACCAATACGCCTATCGTCCCCTGCGCGAATGGCGTCTGGGGCGCATTCTCGAGCAACTGCTCTCCATGACGGCCAAACACCGCGTGCGCATCCCGGCGGAGCTCTTCCTGATCGTCAAGACCCTCACGGAGCTCGAGAGCCTCACGCTCACCCTCGACCCCGACTTCGACGCCGTCTCCGCCGCGGCCCCGCTCATCCGGCGGATCAACGAGGAGCGCCTCCAGCCCCGGCGCCTGGGAGAGACTCTGGCCCAGGCCGGCCGGGAGACGCTCAAGCTTCTGAGCTCGGCGCCGGCCGACCTGCGCGAGATCATACGCCAGGCCCGCCGCGGGCGACTTCTCATCGAGTTCGAGCACAAGGGGCTGGAGACGCCGCTGGCCGCGCTCGATCAAGCAAGCAACCGTATGGCCTACGCCGTACTGCTCGGAGCCCTCGTCATCGGCTCCTCGCTCCTCATCCACGCGGGGATCCCTCCGCATTGGCGGGGGGTCTCGGCGCTGGGGCTGGGAGGCTTCCTGCTCTCGGCGTTGATGGCGCTGTGGCTCCTGATCGCCATCCTCCGCCACGGGCGGCTCTAGGCCAGACCCGCCGCACGCAAGATCTTGCGTCCGGCCTCGCGCGCCAGCGCCGCCCAGGAGTGGGAATGCTCGCGCGTCGGCAGGATGATGGGAGCCGAGGGGACGTCGAAGCTCCGGCCGTCCAGCTCGTGGACGCTCTCGCGCACGCCGCCCGGGCCGATCTCGACCGTGAGGAAATGGTGGAAGCGGTCGCTGTTGCCGGAGGGAAACAGAGCCGAGCCGCCGCCGCCCGTCAGCACGTAGCGCACGCCCATATGGTCCTGCACGCCGAAGGCATGGACATGTCCCATGTACACGCGGCTGACCTTGGCGTGGGCCACGGCCTGCGAGAATTCCCGCGCGCCTCCCACGAAGCCGCCGAGGGCGTGGAACCTTCCGGTCCCGCCCCAGAGGCCAAGATGGACGGGCGGCATGTGGGTGAAGACGATCTTGCGAAGGGGGGTGTCGAGGACCATCCTCAGCCAACGCAGCTGCGATGGCGTCAGGCGCTTGGCGCTGGAGTCGAGGACGACGAAACGGGTGTGGGCGTGATCGAAGAAGTAGTTGGAAGCGCCGAAGAGCGTGCGGTACACCGTCGAGTGGGACTTGCCGTTCGGGCGGGAGCGGTCGTGGTTGCCGATGACCGTCAGGTACGGCCGCCCGCCGCCCACGCGGCGCAAATCGCGCAAGAAGCGCTGATAGCGGTGCGGGTCGCCCTTCTCCACCATGTCCCCGAGTTGGACGACGAAGGCGACCCGCTGCTTCAAGATGGCGTGCATGTGCCCGGCGAAGACCCCTTCGCGGTTGAAGAGCTTGCGGTAGAGCCAGAACCTCGAGGGTTCGCAATCGCCCAGGACCGCGAAGCGCACGCCGTCCGCGCCGGCGCTGGGCAAACGAGAGAGCAGGCGCAACTGGCGCTCGGTGCGCCAGCGCGCCGCGAAACGCGCCAGATCCTCGGAAGGGCGATGACGGTCGGCGTGGGACGGCATCATCTTAGGATGCCTCCGCGGCCGTCGTTTGTCAAGCGCGCCGAGCGACCCGCCCGCGCAGCGCCTCGAGGACGCGCCACAGGATAACGCCCATCATATCGATGGCCACGTCCGCGGCGGCGCCGCGGCGGCCGGGCACGAAGCTCTGGTGCCATTCGTCCGAGACGGCGTAGAGGAGCGCGAAGGCGGCCGCGCCCCACGCGGCCGGCGCGGGCCGCGCGCTCGAGCCGGCGCGAGCGCGGCGGACCAGCGCGAAAAGGACGCCGTACTCCGCCATGTGCCCCGCCTTGCGCAGGGGGAAGTCGCACTGAAGTCCGAAAGAGAGGTCGGGAATCGAGGAGAACGCGAAGATGAGGAGGCACCAGGCCGCGACCGGCCCCCAGAGGGAAAGCTTGCGCACGGCCGCCATCGTAGCAATTTGATAGGATTCGCCCATGCTCCGGGAGCTGCGCGGCCTCGCGCGCGAGACCGCGGTCTACGGCTTGTCCACCGTTTTGGGCCGGATGCTCAGCTTCCTGCTGACCCCGCTCTTCACCCACATGCTGGACCGCTCCGAGAGCGGCGTGGTCCAGACCGCCTACGCCTACATCGCCTTCTTGACCGTGGTCTACGGCCTGGGGCTGGACGTGGCCTATCTCCGGCTGGGGCGGCGCGACGGCCGGGCCGACGACGAAGCCTTCGGCGCGGGCCTGCTGGGCGTGGCCGTGACGGCGCTGGCGGCCTCCGTGCTCCTGCATTTCTTCTGCGTCCCCGTCGCCCGCGTCATCGGCGTGCCGGCCGAACTGGCCGTGATCGTGCGCTACGGCGCCTGGATCCTGGCCGTGGACGCGGTCATGCTCATGCCTTACGCGGAACTCCGGGGCTCCCACCGCGCCGCGGCCTACGCGGGCGTCAAGCTGGTCGGCATCGCGCTGAACCTGGCGCTGGCCTGGATCTTCGTCCGCCTTATGGGCCTAGGCGTGCGCGGCGTGTTCCTCGCCAACCTCGCCGCCTCCGGCGCCACGCTCGCGATGCTGGCCCCCGTCATCGCCGCGCGCCTGGGCCGCCCGAACGCGACGCGCCTGCGCTCCATGCTCTCCTTCGGCCTGCCCCTCGCCCTGGCCGGCGTCGGTTCGATGATCGTGCAGGTCGCCGACCGTCCCCTCCTCAGTCATCTGGCGGGCCTGGCGACCGCGGGCCTGTACGGCAGCTGCTACAAGCTGGGAATCTTCATGATGCTCCTGGTGGGGATGTTCGACCAGGCCTGGAAACCCTTCATTCTGGAGCGCGCCGATCGGCCCGACGCCGACGCCCTCATCGCGCGGGTGCTGACCTATTTCTGCGTCGCCGCCGCAGGCGCCTTCCTGGCCGTGGCCTTTTTCGTGGAGGCCGCGGCCAAGGCCCCGGTCTTCTTCGGCTCTCCGCTCTTCCATCCCGCCTACTGGGACGGCCTCGTCATCGTGCCCATCGTGACGCTCGGTTATCTCTTCAACGGCCTCTACTTCGTGATGCTCGCTCCGCTCATGCTCGACCGGCGAACGGGGGCGGTCGGGGCCGCGACATGGACGGGCGCCGCGGTCAACGTCGCCGCCAACCTCCTGCTCATTCCGCGCTTCGGCATGGAAGGCGCGGCCTGGGCGACCTGCGGCGCGTACGCGGCCAT
Source organism: Elusimicrobia bacterium GWA2_66_18 (assembly GCA_001799675.1). Taxonomy (GTDB): domain Bacteria; phylum Elusimicrobiota; class Elusimicrobia; order UBA1565; family UBA9628; genus GWA2-66-18. The sequence continues at coordinate 18,031 of MGTX01000029.1, read as the reverse complement.
GGCCGCGGCCGCGTGGGCGCTGGGACGCGTCACGCGCGCCGTGCCCTACGAGTGGCGGCGCCTCGCGGCCCTGACCGCGTGGACCTCGGCCCTGTGGCTGGCCGGCGCGCGCGCGGGCCTCGCCCTGCGCGCCGTCCTGCTGGCCGCCTATCCGCTGGGACTGCGCCTATCGGGGTTCCTCGACGCCGAGGAGCTCGCGGAGCTGCGCGCCGTGTTCAGCGCACGTCTATCACGGGCAGAGCCTGCGCCGCGGGCCGGGGGCTGAACGGGTCCAGGACGGGCCTCGCAGGCGCCGGGGGCTCGAGCGGACGCACATGATGGACCAGGAGCCGGCCGCCCGCGAAGGAGAAGGCCGTCTCGACGCCGCCGCCGCGCCACGCGTCGAGGCCGCGGACCAGCCGCGCCAGCCGCTTGAGGCGCGCCGGGGTCAGGCCCGCCTCGGCGCCCTGCGACTCCAGCATGCGCCCCGTGCGCGCGTCCAGCGCGCGCCGCGCGGATGCGGCCCCGCCTTCCAGCACCGCCGCGATGCCTCCCGGAGCGGCCTCCACTAGAATGCGCCCGCGGCGCCCCGAGCCCGGGTCGCGCGAGAAGGCCAGCCCCGAGACGTCGGCCGGCGCGAGCCGCATCAGCCGCATCCGGCCCGCGTAGTCCGAGCCCCGGCCCGCGCGCAGGCGCGCGCCCAGCGGGCCCGGGGCCCACGAGGCGGCCCACGCCTCGCGGACCTTCGTCAGGACCTCTCCGGCGGACGCGCTGAGCGTCGCGTCCTCTCCCACCACCAGCACGGGGACCGTCGCGGCGGCCAGCGCGGCGCGGCCGGCCTGCGAGGCGGGCTCCAGGCGGGCAGCCAGGAGGCGTTCGCGCACGCGCGCCGACTTGCGGCGCAGGCCCAGAGAGGCGTCGTCGAGAGTGCTCGACAGGAAGTCCGAGAGACCGTTCTCCGAGACGAAGCGCCGCCAAGAGTCCGGGGGGAGCTCGACGACCTCGGAACGGTCGGCGCCGGCGGCGAGCGACGCCTCCTCCAGCGAGGGGGAAGCCACCGGGACGGACTTGCGCCGGCGCGCCGCGGCTTCGCCGCAGGCCCGAGCCAGGGCGCCGGCGCCGCCGTCGCCTGTGCCGAGGACGCCGCCAATTGCCGCCACGCGCAGGGCCAAGTCCTTGGCCTCGGAGGCCAACCGCGCGAGGACCTCCGCAGAGGGCGCGTCAGCCGCGGAGGACGGGCAGGAGGCGAGCTCCGCGCGCGCGGCGCGAGCGGCGCGCGCGAAGGCGCGGCGCTCGGCACGGGCCAAACGCTCGCGGCCGGCGGCGCCGGCATGGGCGCGCGCGGCGCGCGTCAGGCGCGCGAGATCCGCGAACGGCATGGCGCCCTCCGCGGCGCGAGGGACCAATTCGGCGCAGAGGGCGGCGGCGCGGGACGCGCCGGGCTCGGAGTCGAGCCAGCGTTCCAACGCCCCCGCGTCGCGCAGGCCGTCGTAGGCGCGCGCAGCCTCCGCCGCCGCCACGCGCTCCTCGGCTTCGTCCGGCGCGAGGAGGAGAACGCGAGCGGAGGGCGCATCGACGCACATCGCGGAGTCCTCGCGCAGGGCCGCCTCGCGCGTGCCGGCGGCGGGACGAGCCTCCACGCCCCCGACGGACGAGGAGGGGCCGAAGACGGGCTCGGCGACGAGGAGCGCGGGGCCCGCCGGATCCCATACGCCGCGGCCCAAAGCCACGGCGGGCACGCCGTGGCGCCGGGCGGCCAGGGCGGCGCGGCTCGTGAGCCCGCCGCGGCGCGCGATCACGGCCTGCGACATGCGGATGGCGTCCTCGTCGCCGGGCTCGGCGCCGTCCAGGATCAGGATCCGGCCTCCGGCCGCGGCTTTCCTCCGGTCGAAAGTCGCGCGGGCGCAGACGGGACGCCCCGGTCCCTGACTCAGGGCCAGCCCGTGAAAGGAACCGGGCTCCGGCTCGGCCGCGAAGCGCAGACGGGGATCGCTCGCCGCGCAAGGCGCGGCCAAGAGGATGCCGAGGAGCGCTGCCAGCGGCGCGCTCATCGACCGAGGGCGGTCTCGCGCAGGACGCGGGCGTAGACGAGCAGGCCCGTGTCCGGGTCGCGCAGAGCCGCGATCTGGGAGCGCTGACCGTCCAGGATGGTGGAGACGGGACCCACGGCCTCGTACTCGCCGACGAGGCCGATGACCGGCGCGGCCGCGAAAACCGCGTGCCCATCGAAGCGCGCGGCCAGGGCCGCGGCGGCGGCCGGGTCGCGGCGGATCTCGTCGAGGATTTCGCGCAGGGCCGTCGCGGCCGCAGAAAGACTCACGTCCGCGCCGAAGGCCGCGGCCACGGCCTGGGCCGAGAGGAGACCGACCTCCGAGGCGTCGAGCGAGATATCCTCGGGCCCGAGCACGGCGGTCATGCCGGCGCGGGTCAGGAAGACGGAGAGTCCCAGCGCCTCCAGGCGACGCGCCAGGAACGCGTCGCCGCGCTCGATGAGGAGGCGGATGCCGCCTCCGGCGTCCGTCGACTGCAGACAGGAAGAGAGCCTCACCTCGCCGTAGGGCCCCCGCCCGCGCGCCCAGAAGCGGTCATCGAAAGCCACCAGAGTCAAGGGGGAACCGGCGAACTCCTTGGCCAGGAAGGCGGCGCTCACCGCCGGGGAACGTTGGGCGCCGAGGTTCAGGAAGCCCGCGCCTTCGCGTCCTCTCCAGAGCTTCGCATCGACGGATCGCGCGGCCTCGCCGCGCAGGAGGCCCGCCCAATGCGTCAAGCCTCCCGGCGACTTGACGAGGGAGGCAAGCCCGGCGGGCAGTTCGTCGGTTGCGGTCAGGCTCTGGGCGCGCGCCGTACGCTCGAAGGTCCCGCCCAAGGCCTCGATCACAAGGCGTGCGTCCTTCTCTCCGGTCAGGGACTCGAAAGCGCGCGCGCAGCGGAGCAGGGCGGCCAGCGCGGCGCGCGCGCCGGCCACGCGCAGGATGGGGACGGACAGGAGCTGCGCCGCCACGGAGGACTCGGACTCGATCTCGCGAACGAGGGCTGCGTCTCGCCGGACCGCTTCGCCGCCGGAGCGCTCGGCCAGCCGGTAGGCGGTCGCTCCGACCGCCAGCGAAACGAGCCGGCGCCAGAAAGACTCCAGCGCGGCCCGCAGCCAGAAGCGGGAGGAGGAGAGCGCCGCGCTCGGCACCGAGGAGCCCAGCGCGCGGCGCGCGCGGTAGACCAGGCCGGCGCCCGTCGAGGCGCGCGGGTCCTCGGCGAAAGCACGGTAGGAGTCGGCCAGCGCGGCCTCGGGTCCGAAGGCGGCGGGGGCGATGGCGAAGCCCGCGGCCAGGGAGGGGACCTTCACCACGGCCGCGACGGAGACGGCCCCGGGGATGCGGGCCGTCAGCGACACGCCGGTGCGCTCGAACCAGACGTGCGGGATGGAGCGTCCGGCGGGGAATTTCGCGTCGAGAAAGCTCTTCACGTCGTCCTTCAGGGCGTCCTGGTTGGCCACTAGAGGGCGGCCGGGGACTCCGAGGAGAGACTCCCACTTGTCGAAGCCCGCGAGGATCCGGTTGGTCTCCTTGGCGGAGCCACCGGAGGCGGCCTCGTACGCCGCCAAGGCGAGATCGGCAAGCGAGACTTCGGCCTTGCGCGAGGCGAAGCCGCGCACGACCTTGGCCACGGCGTCCGCAAGTCCCGCGGGAAGGGCGTCCTTGGCGGTCTTGATGGCGTCCCGGTAGAGGTCGGGGGCATCGGCCGGAGACGAAGTGTTGGCGATGACGACCTTCTGCGCCACGGCCTCGCGCACGCCCTGGACGCGGCCGGCGACGCCGCCCTTCACCTGGGTCGAGTCGGCCGAGGAATCGAAGACCCGCGCGAGGGCGCGGTGCACGGCCATCCCATCGCCGCCCGCCGGGGTCTCTGCGACGCGCGCCTCGCTTACGCCGTGCGCGGCGAGCGTCAAATCGCTCCCGGCGTCGGGGACGATCGCGATGGGGGGCGCGGAAGGCTCCGCGATCAACGTCTTGCCAGGAGAGGCTTTCACCGCGGGAACGGCATGCGCGGCGAAGACATCCGCGCCGGTTGCGGCGGCAGGCGCATGGAGCGCGGGCGGCAGGACCCCGGCGGTCCCGAGGACGTTGACGCCCGGCGTCACGGACAGGGAAGGGGCGACGCTCTTATCCGCTCCGGCATTGATCGCCGCCGCAGCGGAGCCTCCCGAGCCGGCCGCGGCCCCAGTGACGGCAGTCGCGTCCACTCGTTGCTGGGCCGCAAGGGGAAGCGCGGCGACGCCCAGCAGCAAAGAGAGGGGCACGGCGGCGGACCAGAAGAGTTTCATATTCCTATTATAGCGATTATAGGACGCAACGCCGGATCGCGCCTGGGCCTTTTGGCCCAGGATTCGTTCCAGCTGTTTCTTCTGCCGCGCCTCATTTCTTACAATCATGGGATGAACACTCAATCGACGCCGTCGCGGGTCCTGGTCACGGGGGCGACCTCCGGGCTAGGGCGCGGCGTCGCGATCCTGCTCGCGCGCCGCGGCTGGCGCGTGGCGGTGACCGGACGGCGCCGGGACGCTCTTGAGGAGACGGCCCGGCAGGCGCGCGCGGCCGGCGGGGAGCCTCTGCTCCTGCCCGGTTCGGTCGCGGACATGGACGAGGTGCGCGGCCACTATGCCTTGATCAAGGCCGCCTGGGGCGGGCTCGATTGGGCCGTGCTCAACGCCGGCGTCAGCGAGTCCATGCACTCCAAGGACTTTTCCGCCGAGCTCGTCCGCTGGACCTTCGACGTCAACGTCCTCGGCGTCTGCCGCTGGATCGAGGTCGTCCTCCCGGATATGCTCGCCCAGGGCTCGGGGGTCATCGCCGGGATCTCGAGCCTGGCCGCCTTCCGCGGCCTGCCCCGGTCGGGCCCCTATAGCGCCAGCAAGGCCGCGCTCAACACCCTTCTCGAGTCCGTGCGCGTGGACCTGCGCGGCACCGGCGTGGAGATCGTCACCGTCTGCCCCGGCTTCGTCAGGAGCGAGATGACCGACCGCAACGAGCCGGGCTCGATGCCCTTCCTGATGGAGACCGCGGCTGGGGCCGCGGCCATCGTCGCGGGCATCGACGCGCGGCGCCGCGTGGTCCACTTCCCCTGGCCGCTGTCCTACCCCATGAAATACCTCGCGCCCGCCGTGCCCGATTTCCTCTACGACCTGGCGGCCTCCAGGCTGGCTCATATGCGCCGCAAGAAGCCCGGCCGCATGGCGCCCGGAGCGGGTAAGTGCTAGACTTAAAGCCCTCATGAACGACGAAATCGACGCCGCAAACGCCGCTGCGCAGAGCCGCCTCTCCGCAGAGGACATCTCCTCCCATTCCGCCGCTGCCGCCCCCGCCCAATCCCCGATGGACTCGGTCCTCCTCATCGACGGCGACAACGACCCGCACGTGCCGCCCGACGTGCGGCCTACGCGCTTTACGCTGGTGCGGGTCTTCCTGCGCCCCGGCGCCAAGATGCCGCGGACCTTGGAGAAGAAGCTCTCCCACCTGCCGCACTGCGCGACCGTGGTCTCGCCGCGCGGCGGCGCCAACGCCGCGGACTTCGTGATGTCCCTGCACGCGGGCATGCTCCACGCCACGCTGCCGCACCACATCCCGTTTCTGATGGTGACCAACGACGCGACCCTCTCGGCCATGGCCGCCGAACTCCAGCGCCTGGGGCGCATCGCCACGATCTGGACCTCCCACCCGGACGCCGCGGCGATGTCCGCCGAGGCCCGCGAGGAAGCCTCCGAGGAGCCCAAGCCCCGCAGCCGCGGCGGACGCAGCCGCGGCGGACGTTCCCGAGGCGGACGCTCCGCCGCCCCGCGCGGCGGGGGCCGAGGACGCTCCTCGCGCGCCGCCGCGCCCGTTGCACAGACGGCCCCGGCGGCGCCGCCGCCTCCCGATATGCCGCGCAAGACGGGGGGCAAGACCCTCTCCGAGGTGGCCTGGACCTACGCCGCGCGCCTGCAGCGCATCAAGGACGTCCCCTCTCGCCTGAAGACCCTCCTCAACGACATCAAGAACCGCGCCGGCTCCCAGGGCTTCGCTCCCGAAGAGGTCCTCGAGGAGCTCAAGCGCCACCACGGCGTGACCGTGGACGCATCGGGACGCGTGCAGGTGCCGCGGGCCAAGCCTGCCGCGGAGGAGACCGCCCCTCAGGAAGAGTCCCCTTCTTGAGACCGCCGGCCGCCTGACGAGGCTAGACCGGCCGCGAGCGACGTCCTCGGCGATGTTGGTCGCGTGGTCGGCCACGCGCTTCAGGTCCGAGTTGACCTTCAGCGCTGCCGCGATGAAACGCAGATCTCCGGCTCAACGACGAGAATCTTCTCCCGGGCCACGGCGACATGATACCATGACTTCATGGCATTCAATCTGATCCCCAAAGAAGAGAAGTTCTTCGAGCTGTTCGAGGCCCAGGCCGCCCACAACGTGGCCGCGGCCAAGGCCTTCCGCGACATGGCCCTCAAATGGAGCCGCGACCTCGCGGCCTTCGACCGCCTGCGCGACATCGAGCACGAGGCGGATATGACCTGCCACGAGATCTACGACAAGCTCAACCGCACCTTCGTGACCCCCTTCGACCGCGAGGACATCCGGGAGCTCGCCGGCGAGCTCGACACCGTCGTGGACTTGATCGAATCCGTCGCCCAGCGCATGTACCTCTACCAGATCGACAAGAGCACCGACGACCTCGTGCGCCTGACCGACATCCTATGGCAGTCCGCGGAAACCGTGCGCAAGGCCGTGGCCGAGCTCAAGACCCCGGAGAAGTCTCGGCGCGTCATGGACTACTGCATCGAGGTCAACCGTCTCGAGAACGCCGGAGACCAGGCCCTGGGCGTGGCCATCGGCAAGCTCTTCCAAGGCAAGCCCGACCCGCTCGAGGTCATGAAGTGGAAGGAGATCTACGAGACGGTCGAGGAGGCCATCGACAAGTGCGAGGACGTGGCGCACACCCTCGAGACCATTCTGGTCAAGCAGGCCTGAGGCCGTGGGCCATCTGAGCGTCTCCGTCGCCGCCGTCATCGCGATCGCCTTCCTGTTCGACTTCCTCAACGGGATGCACGACGCGGCCAACTCCATCGCCACGATCGTCTCGACGCGGGTCCTCTCGCCGAGGCAGGCCGTGATCTGGGCCGCCTTCTTCAACTTCGTGGCCGCCTTCGGCTTCGGCGTGCACGTAGCCAACACCATCGGCAAGGGCCTCGTCGACCCCGGGGTGCTGGGCACCGCGGTCATCGCCGCCGCGCTCGTCGGCGCCAGCCTCTGGGACTGGCTGACCATCGTCTTCGGCATCCCGGTCTCCTCGTCCCACGCCCTCATCGGAGGCATCATCGGAGCCGCCGTCTCCAAAGCCGGCTTCGCCTGTCTCCAATACGAGAAGCTCAAGACCGTCGTGATGTTCATCTTTCTCTCGCCCTTGATCGGCATGCTCTTCGGCTTCGGCCTGATGATCGCGGTCTTCTGGCTCTTCCGCAGGCGCTCGCCCTCCCAGGTGGACCGGACCTTCCGCGTCGGCCAGCTCCTCTCGGCCGGCCTCTACAGCCTCTCCCACGGCGCCAACGACGCGCAGAAGACGATGGGCATCATCTCGGTCCTGCTCTTCTCCAACGGCCTGCTCGGCGACAAGTTCTACGTGCCGATCTGGGTGGTCCTCAGCTGCCACGCGGTCATCGGCCTGGGCACGCTGATGGGCGGCTGGAAAATCGTCCACACCATGGGCAACAAGGTCACCAAGCTCAGGCCCGTGGGCGGCTTCTGCGCGGAGACTGCTGCGGGCCTCTCCATCCTGATTTGCTCCTGCTTCGGCATCCCGGTCTCGACGACGCACACCATCACCGGAGCCATCGTGGGCGTGGGCTCGACCCAGCGCCTGTCCGCCGTGAGGTGGGGCGTGGCGGGGCGCATCGTCTGGGCCTGGATCCTGACGATCCCCTGCGCGGCGCTCGCCGCCGCGCTCACCTACCAAATCATCAAGCTCTTCCTTCTTTAGCGCGCAAGCGCGCGCAGCTGGCGCGGGGCCAGGGACCAGACCAGGACGGCGCCTCCCGCAGCCGCCTTCTCCATCTCCAACAGAAGGGCCTGGGACTTCTTCAAACGAAGCACGCCGGCCTGAGCGCCGGTCATCAGCCAGGACGCGAAGCGAGAGAGCTGGGGCTCGTGACCCACCAGCGCCACGCGCCTCTCGCGGCGGGTTTTAAGCCAGGCCAGCAGGTCCTCGCACGCCGAGCCCGGCGCCAGGGCGGGACAATCGACGGCAGCGGACGCTCCCAGGGCCTTGGCCACGATCGCCGAGGTCTGAGCCGACCGCCTCCAGGAACTCGTCGCCACCAGGTCGCAGCGCCCGAAAACCTCGGCCAGGCCCGCCGCGGCCGCGCGCGTCTTGCGCCTGCCGTCGGGCGTGAGCGGACGCTCGCGGTCGGCGCGGCCCGACTTCGCCCACTTCGCGGGGTCGCCGGCGGGGCCGTGGCGCACGAGCAGGAGCTCCATTGAGCCATATGATATCCTATCGGCGCATGGGCGCGCGCTTCGATCTTCTCTACCGGCTCCTCTTGAGCAAGCTCGCCATCGACGACCTGCGTTTCGTCGAGATCGAGTGCAAGAAGCGCGTCCTGCCCGCGGAGGCCGCCGAGCTCAAGGAGTGGCTCCTCGAGCGCCAGGGCGTCAAGCACCGCAAGAGCGTCTACTTCTTCGACCAGTTTCTCGACACCCCCTCCTTCGACCTCCTGAAAGCCGGGGCGAGCCTGCGCCTGCGCTACAAGAAGAACGGGACCGCGGTCTATCTGCAGTACAAGGGGCCCGGCTTCGTGAGGGACGGACTGCTCTACCGCTCTGAATTCAGCTCGGAGCGTCTCGACCGCCTCGTGCGCGAGGAAAGCCGTCACGACGTCGTCCACTTCTCGGACACCAGCGTCGCCGAGATCCTGGCGAGACACGCGGGGCCGGAGATGCGCGCGGCCATGCGCCGCCACCTCGGCGGCGCCATGGTCCGCCGCATCACGAGCGGCCCCATCCTGGCTCTCTATCACAAGGAGAAGTTCGAGGTGGACCTGGGCTCGGCGTTCCTCGAACCTTCTCTCGACCGCGTCTCGGCCTTCCACATCGCCAAGCAAGGCCTCCACGCCCTCTCGACCTTCTGCGAGTTCGAGAACGAGATCAAGGCGAGCGGAGGCTCGCTCGAGTCCAAGTTCGAGCACCTCGACGAGATGCTGAAGTTCAACGCGGCCGTCGCCAAGCGCTTCGACCTGCGCCGCGAGCCCCTCGACAAGTACCACCGCTGCGCCTCGTTCTTCGCCCCGCCGCCACGCTTAAGAATCTAGACCCTTGCATTGCCGCCGGAGCGGGGGTATACTTTAATTACAAATATGACATAAGCATTGGATGCGCCTGGAGGTGGGTCATGAGGATCTTCTTGACGGGAGCGACGGGATATATCGGCTCGGCCTTGGCGCGCAGATTGAGAGCCGGCGGCCATGAGGTCGTCGCGCTCACGCGCGACGCCGCTAAAATGACGCGACTACGGGAGCGCGGCTTGCACCCCGTCGTCGGCGACTTAAGCCAGCCGGACTCGTGGCGGCGGGAGGCGGAAGGCTGCGAGGCTCTCATCCACCTCGGCTTCGAGTTCGGCAAGCGGGCCGCAGAGATCGACCGAGGCGCCGTGGAGGGCATGCTCCGCTCGGCGAAGTCCGCCGGCGCGCCGCGGCTCTTCATCTACACCTCCGGGGTCTGGGTCCTCGGCGACTCCCGGGACCGGCCTCTCGACGAGGAGGCTCCGCTCGCCCCTCCTGAGATCGTGGGCTGGCGTCCCGCAATCGAGAAAACGGTCCTCGCCGCCGCCGGCGACGGCCTGTCGGCCGCGGTGGTGCGGCCCGGCTGCGTGTATGGCGGACGCGGGGGGCTCTACGGCATGATGTTCCAGTCCCTCCTCACGGACCGCAAGATCCGCCTCGTCAAGAACGGCTCGAACTGCTGGGCCTCGGTCTACCTCGACGACTTGGTCGAACTCTATCGTCTCGTCCTTGAGCGCCGCCCGCAACGGAGCATCTACCACGCCACGAACGGCGCGGCCGAGACGGTCCGGAAGGTCGCCGAAGCCTTCGTCGAGGCAGCGGGGGGAGGCGAGGTCCTGGACTGGCCGATCGAGGAGGCGCGCCGCGCCTTGGGACCTATGGTCGACGCCCTGACGTTAGACCAGCGGGTTTCCAGCGAAAAGGCGAAATGGGAGCTGGGCTGGCAGCCGAAGATGGCGCCGGCGGCGAAGTGCGCCGAGGCCCTGCTGGCTCAATGGGAGGCGGAGGTTTCCCTGCCCAGCGTCTCCTAGGCTGCGACCTTCGTCCTCTGTTCAAGAGCCGTGTCCCTATAATCTGAGCGCGCCAGGGCCTCGAAGAAGGCCTGAGAGCGCACAGGGGACGTCGCCGGCCCGGCGTGCACGCGGGCGTAGGAGCCGTCGGGTTTGAGCATCCAGGCCTTCTGGTTGTCGGCCAGCCCCTTGCCCAGGATGGTGTCATGGATGTAGCGCTTGAGGGTCGCATCCTTCACGGGAAAGGCGACCTCGTAGCGCGAGTAAAAGTTGCGCGGCATCCAGTCGGCGCTGGAAAGGTAGATCTTGCGGACGCCGCCTGCGCGGAAGTAGTAGATGCGGCTGTGCTCGAGGAAGCGGTCGACGACGCTCACCACGCGGATGTTCTCGGACATGCCCGCGATGCCGGGACGCAGGCAACAGATGCCGCGCACGAGCAGGTCGATCTTCACGCCCGCGTTGGACGCCTCATAGAGAGCCTCGACGAGCTCGGGGTCCTGGAGGGAGTTCATCTTGGCGATGATGCGGCCGCGCGCGCCGGACTTCTGGTTGCGCGTCTCCTCGCGGATGAGGCGGAGCATTTCGTCGTGGAGGTTCACGGGAGCCACGAGGAGTTCCAGAAACCCCTCGGGGCGGCGGCCTTTGTCCAGGGACTCGAAATAGGAGAGAGCCTCGCGCCCCAGGCCCGGGTCGGCCGTGAGCAGGCCCAGGTCCGTGTACTGACGCGCGGTGACGGGATGATAGTTGCCGGTGCCGAGGTGGGAGTAGATGACTTCGGCGCCGTTCTCCTCGCGCGCGACCGCCGTGACCTTGGAATGGACCTTGAAGCGGCCCAAGTGGCGCACCACGCGCACGCCCGACTTCCGGAGCTCCTCGGCCCAGCGCAGGTTGTTCAACTCGTCGAAGCGGGCCTTGATCTCGACGTAGGCCGTGACCTTCTTTCCATTGGCGGCCGCCAGCTTGAGGGCGCCCATGATCGGCGAGTCCTGGCTGGTGCGATAGAGGGTGTGGTAGATCCGCCTGACGCCCGCGTCCTGCGCCGCGGCCTCCAGGAACTTCACCACGATGTCGAAGGAATCATAAGGATGGTGGAGAAGGATATCCTTGCGCCGCACGACCTCGAAGGTCGAGGAGGGGCTGCGAAAGGGAGCCGGCACCTGGGGCTCGATGGGAGGATAGCGCTGGCCCGGCTTGGTCGCCTCGATGCGCGCCAGGGTGCGCAGGTCCAAGGGCAGGTCGAAGCGGTACAGGGCCGAAGAGTCCAGACCCAGCGCCGTCGCCAGGAAGAGGGCGCCCTCGGAGTAGGAGGGGGAGTCCACCTCCAGCCGCGCGACCTTGGCGCTCAGGCGGCGTTGGACGGCCTCCAGGATTTGATCCTCCAGGCTCCCCTCGTCGTCCGGACGCCACCGGAGGTCGGCGTCGCGGATGATCTTGAAGGGGAAGGTCTCGATGACCTCGCGGTCGCAGAAAAGGTCCTCGGCGCGGTCGGCAATCCAGCGTTCGAGCAGGGCGTAGCGGCGTGTGCCGTCCTTGGTCGACAGGGAGACGAGGCGCGCGTCGCGCTCCTCGATGGTGACGATGGCGTACTCGCGCGGGAAGCGCACGAAGACGTGGATGCGCTCGCTGACCAGAGGCGGGGGCGGCTCCGGGTAGCGCCGCACGACCGTGCGCAGCCTGGGCAGGCGCTCCTGTATCTCGGCGTCCGGGCCCTTCTCATCGAGGAACTCGGCCAGAACCTCGATGCCGTCGGCCTTGAGCGCGGCCAGGACGTCCTGGAGGACCACGGCCTGGCGGGACTTCTGCCGCAGGGCGTGCTCGCGGATCTGGGCGAGGGCCTGGCGCGCGCTCATGCCGTCGAGGAAACGGTGCTGGGAGCTGCGGCGCGCCACCTTGGCGACCTCGGCCACGCGCACCATGAAGAACTCGTCGAGGTTGGAGCTGACGATGGTCGCAAAACGCAGACGCTCCAGCGAGGGAACCGTGGGGTCGGCGGCCTCGGAGAGCACGCGGTCGTTGAAGGCCAGCCACGACAGGTCGCGGTTGAAGAAGCGCTCGGAGGCTCGCAGGCCCGCGAGCTGGGCCTTCGGCGCGGCGGAAGGTCCCTCGTCGATGCGGATGGGCTGGATCTTGGATCGGGTCATGCGGCCTCACGCCCATGATAGCGTTTTTGACCGCGGCGGGCCCATGGGGGCGGCACCCCTTGAAAGTAGGCGCGCCTGACCGGGCTTGGCCTGCTCTCTTGAGATAGCGCGGCGGGTCCTGTCGGCGATGGGGCCCATCGGGCTCTGCTCGCTTCGCTCGCACCCGCCCGATCCGACCCATCGCCGCCACCCGTCGCGCTCAAGGAGCAGGCCAAGCCCTCGGAGCAGTCACGTGCTTTCAGCGGCTTGCACGCGCGGGTGAGCACCAACCGGAAGCGCAGGAGATACGGCTGCGAGCGGCGCGCCTCAATGGGCGGCGGGATGACATGTGGAACTGAGGGCGCGGTCGGCTTCCCTGAGCGCGACGGGTGGTGGCGGGGGTGGGATCGCCCCGGGTGCGCGAACGGCGCCGATAGGCGACGGCGCGCAGAGGGGCGATGGGCCCCCCGCCGACAGGACCCGTCGCGCCATTTCAAGAAAGCCGGCCGCGCCCGGCAGGAGCGCACAGCCTCCTGCTTATTTTGGAGGCGCCCATGAGGGCCGGTCGATTTCCTATGATGGAGGCGTGACGCCCGAGCAGGCCCTCAATGAAGTCTTCGGCTACCCCTCCTTCCGCCCGGGCCAGAGGGAGGTCATCGCGGCCGTGCTGGCGGGGCGCGACTGCGTGGCCGTCATGTCGACGGGCGCGGGCAAGTCGCTGACCTACCAGATCCCGGCGCGCGTGGGAGGCGGGACTACGCTCGTGGTCAGCCCGCTCATCTCCCTCATGAAGGACCAGGTGGACGCCGCCGCCAGCGTGGGTCTGCGCGCGACCTTCCTCAACTCGAGCCTGTCGCCGGACGAGCGCCGCGCCCGCGTCGCAGGGCTCAAGCGCGGGGACTACGAGTTGGTCTACGCCGCCCCCGAGGGCCTGGAGGCCGGCGCCGGGGCCGCGCTCGCCGATACCAAGCTCTCGCTCGTCGCGGTCGACGAGGCTCATTGCATCAGCCAGTGGGGCCACGACTTCCGGCCCGCGTATCGGAACCTGAAAGGTCTAAAGGAACGCTTCCGCGCCCCCGTCTTGGCCCTGACCGCCACGGCCACGCCCCAGGTCACCAACGACATCGTGTCGCAGCTCTCCATGGAGGACCCCCTGCGCGTGCGCGGCTCGGGCTTTCGTCCGAACTTAAGACTGTCCGCCTATCTCAAGGCGGGCGAGCGCGCCGGCCCCCGGGCCGGGACCGTCAACGACACCAGAAACGCGGTTCTGCGCCTCGTGCGCGCCCGCGCCGGCGAGAGCGGCATCGTCTACTGCCTCTCGCGACGCTCGGTGGAGTCCATGGCCGAGTTCCTCTCCGGGCGCGGGGTCAAGGCCCTGGCCTACCACGCGGGCATGCCTTCCGAGGAGCGCGAGCGCGTCCAGGACGCCTTCAAACGCGACGAGGCCGACGTCATCGTGGCCACCGTGGCCTTCGGCATGGGCATCGACAAGCCGGACGTGCGCTTCGTCATCCACCGCGACATGCCCCGCTCGATGGAAGCCTACGTGCAGGAGGCGGGGCGCGCGGGCCGCGACGGCGCGCCCAGCGACTGCGTGGCCTTCTATTCCTGGGCGGACGTGATCGGCTACGAGCGGATGACGGGCGACCTGCCCCCGGCCCTGGCCGAGTGGCACCGGGAAAAGGCGCGCGAGATGTTCCGCGCCCTGGAGCGCCGCATCTGCCGCCACCAGATCCTGGCCCGCCATCTCGGCGAGGAGATCGCGTCGTGCGCCGCGTCCTGCGACGTGTGCGCCGGGCTCGACCCCGTGGCCGCGGCCCCCGAGGTCGCGGCCAAGCGGGCCTATGGCTCCCGCGCGCCCTCGACATCCGCCGCCGCCTCAGCCGGCTCGCCGCTCTTCTCCCGACTGAAGGCCCTTCGCAAGTCGCTGGCCGCCGCGCGCCGCGTGCCCGCCTACATGGTCTTCAACGACTCCACGCTCATGGAGATGGCCGCGCGCCTGCCCAGAAACGAGGGCGAAATGCGCGCCGTCTCCGGCGTGGGACCCAAGAAGTGGGTCGAGTACGGAGAGATATTCCTCTCCGCCCTGCGCGACGGCTAGCCGACCATCTCCAGTCCGAGTTCCTCGGACACGGCCTTCCGTAGCGCCTTGCCCGTGATCGGCTTCGTCAGGAAGCGGCAGCCGCCTCCGAAGTCAAGGTAGTGGATGAAATCCTTTTCGTCCTTCGAGCCGGTCAGGAAGATCACCGGCAGGTCCTCGAACCCGCTCGTGTTGCGCAATTGCCGGCTGATCGGAAACCCGCCGCGCTCCGGCATGTGGATGTCCATGATCACTAGGTCCGGCTCGAGAGCCGTGACCTCCTCGCACGTGTCCACTCCGCCCGTCAGGCAGGTCACCGCGAACTTCGGCTTCAGCCAGTGCTCGACGAGCCTCAAGAAGTCGACTTCATCATCCACGACCACGACCCTGGGCCTGCACACGTCGTCATCTCGCATCTGCCGCCTCCCGCACCGCGCGACCACATAATCGCTTCTGCTAACCTATGTCATTACAGTCATATTGTAATGCGGACGCCGGGATTATTCAAGACCCAGTTCCGCAGGCAGATTCGACTATTCGTAGTGGGTCCACATCCGCAAGATCTTCACCGTCCGCTCGGTTTTGAAGACTTGGTAGACGAGTCGGTGCATGATGTTGATGCGTCTCGAATAATCGTCGTCGAGGTCTCCCACGAGCCTTTCGTAAGGAGGCGGATTCTGGAAGGGATTGGCGCGCAGGATCGCGAACAGTGCGCCGACACGGGGGACAGGACGCCTGGCAACTGTTGGCGCCGATCGCGGCCGTCGTCTCCGATTTCACCGACGCGCGGACCAAGCCCGCGCCGTCCCGCCTCCGGGATCACGCGCGCAATATCTCGTGGATTTTTTCCAAGAATGCGCGCGGCATGAACGGCTTCTGTAGGAACGCCCCTTCCATCTCCTTGCCGCCCTGCTCCAAGACGGCGTGCTCGGTGTAGCCCGACATGTAGAGCGTCTGGATATCGGGCCGCATGGCCTTCACCTTCCGGGCCAGCTCCAGCCCGTTGAGCTTGGGCATGATCATGTCCGTAATCAGCAGCCGGATGGGCTCCTTCAGGCGCCCGCAGACGGCGAGCGCCTCCAGGGGGTCTCCGGTGGCGATGACCGTGAACCCGTTGAGCGCGAGCGCCCGGCGCGCCACCTCGCGGACGGACGCTTCATCCTCCACGAGGAGGACCGTCCCCGAACCCTTCGGCAGCTCGGCTTGCTGAGCCGCCGATCCTCCGTTTTCGGCCTGCCCGCCGGACCTCGGCAGGTATATCTTGAAGGTGGTCCCGCGCCCCTCCTTGCTGTAGACCGTGACGTGGCCGCGGCTTTGAGCGATGATGCCGTGGACCGTGGCAAGGCCGAGGCCCGTCCCCTTGCCGGTTTCCTTGGTGGTGAAGAAGGGCTCGAACAGATGGGACTGGACGGCCTCGCTCATGCCGCAGCCGGTGTCGCTGACGGCCAGCGCGGCGTAGGCGCCGGGGGGAATAGCGCCGTGCCGGTGGACGTACTCCTCATCGAAATCGACGGGCGCGGTCTCGATGACGATCTTGCCGCCGTTCGGCATGGCGTCCCTGGCGTTGACGACCAGGTTCATGATGACCTGCCCGGCCTGCCCCCGGTCCGCGTCGATGATCAAGGGCTTCTCGCAGGGCAGGATCGACAGCTCGATGTCCTCGCCGATGAGCCGCCGCAGCATGCCCTGCATCTCGTTGACCATGGCGTTGAGGTCCATGCGCTGGGACTGGAGCATCTGTTTGCGGCCGAAGGCCAGAATCTGCTTGGTGAGGGCGGCCGCGCGGTTGCCAGCGGATTCGATCTCCAGGACGTCGGCCCTGTTGGCGTCGTCGGGCTTGAGATTTCGTAGAAGAAAGTCGCTGCAGCTCAAGATGGTGGTCAGCAGGTTGTTGAAGTCGTGGGCGACCCCGCCGGCGAGCCTTCCGACCGCCTCCATCTTCTGCGACTGGCGCAGCTGCGTCTCCCGGTTGCGCAGCGCCTGCTCCATCCGGAGGCGCTCGGTCACGTCGCGGACGATGCCGGTGAACACCGTCTTGCCGTCCACGTCGTGCGCGCTGACCGAGAGTTCGATGGGGAAGACCGCGCCGTTCTTGCGGAGCCCTTCGAGGGAGGCCGTGGAACCCAGCATGCGGGGTCGGCGCGTCCGGATATAGCGGGCGAGGCCCTCCTCATGCGCCTGACGGTACTTCTCGGGTATGAGCATGGTGACCGGCCGGCCGAGCGCTTGGGCGCGCTCGTAGCCGAACAGCCGCTCGGCCGCGCGGTTGAACGACGAGATGCGCCCGTCTTGGTCCATGACCACGATCCCGTCGACGGCGTTGTCCACCACGTTGCGATAGCTCCGCTCCGCGGCGTCCGCGAGTCCCTTGAGCCGCTCTTCCTCGGAGACGTCCTCCACGACGACGATCAGCGCGCCGTATTGTTCTTCTCCCTTGCCTTCTTCTCCTTCGCCTTCCGCAAGGCGTGTTTTAACGATGGTCACCCGCAACGGGCGGCGGGCCCCATCTCCCCCGATCGCTTCGAGACGGAAGGCATGCTGCATCATTCCGGTCGCGATGACGTCGAGGGCCGCCTCCCGAAGCCCGGCGACGGGCAGGACGTCTTCAAGGGGTCGCCCGGCCGCGGCGCTTTCTTCGAGCCCGAACGTTTCGCGCAGCGCCCGGTTGGTCCGGACAACGATCAAGTTGCCGCGAAGCACGATGATCCCCACCGGCATGCTTGCGATGATGGTCTCCGCGTACTTGCGGCGCAGATTCAGCATATCGATAAGCTGCCCGACCCGCGACGCCGTCTTATTGAGATACCGCGCCAGATCGCCCAACTCGTCATGCGACGTCGCTTTCAGCCGGACGCTCGAATCGCCGGATGACAGGCTCTCGGCCAGGCGGACCATGTCCAAAACGGCGAATTTCACGGATATATGGAAGGCGATGAAGAGAAAGACCGCGATGAACAGAGCCGCCAGCGAAACGGCTACGACGAGGTTTCTCTTGCTAACATAACCCGCGATGTGTGCCGCCAGAATGGCGTCCAGCTCGGACGCCACCCGGTCATAGAGCTCGAAGACGGTGTCGACGGCCCTGGTGGCGACGGGAAAATATGCCTGAGGCTCGATGTCGACTCGACTCGGTTCTATGAATTCCTTCTGGACGACATCCTGGAATGCGCGGACGGCCTCCCCGCAGCGCCCAATGGGACCATCCAGCCTGGGCTTGAGGTCCGGTTTCGCCCGCAAGGCGAAATCAAAGCCCTTGTCTTTCGCCTCGTCGGCCGCGAGAACCTTGCCGCGCAGCAGGATCAAGTTCGTCTTCTGCGCCGGGAACATCCGCCCGGCCGCCATGCCCATGCCGAGGCCCCTCTCCTGGCCAATATATTCGCTCAGGACCGGAAGCGTCGTGATGATCTCGCCGGCGAGGTAGTATCTGGCCGTTGTGGGGTCGAGTATCAAGTTGGAGGCGTTCCCCACGTCGGCGAAAAGGGAAAGAATCTCTGCGATCAGGCCTGACTTTCGGGGCTCTTAGCCACTACAGCGTCCCCGCGGCCCC
>MGTX01000028.1 GCA_001799675.1 Elusimicrobia bacterium GWA2_66_18 | reverse complement strand
GTCCGCGGACCGATCCGCGCACCCTGGTAGGGGTGGAGAAATCTCTGCGGTGGTGACCCTGTCCGGGTTCAACTTGGTCTAGTTTTTCAGGGGAGAACGTCAATTTTAGACGGGATTTTGGCGGGATCGGCGCACAGTCCGGGCTACAGCGGCGATGACGGTCAGTGCATCGTGCGCGCCGTTGGCGGCGCCTTTCTCAAAGTCGCCCTTGATTTGCGCCATCTGGTTCGTCACATGGGCGAGGCACACGACGGATTTGGTCCGTGCTTCCGCGAAAGCATAGAGAGCGGCTGCCTCCATTTCCACGGCCAATATCCCGAGCGCGCGACAGCGCTCGATGGCGTATTTGGTCTCACGAAAGGGAGCATCCGTCGTCCAGGTCGAGCCGCGCTGCACGGGAAGAGAAATCCTATCGAACGCGTTCCGAAGGGTTTGCGAGAGCTTCGGCGAAATCCGGCTGAAATCCGAGGGCGGCATGTAGTGGTAGCTGGTGCCCTCGTCGCGCAGCGCCTTCTCGATCAGGATGAAGTAGGGAGGATCGGTCTTCCTTGAGATTTGACCTGAGGAAGTGACACTGATAAGGAGTTCGCATCCCGATGCGAAGAGTTCCTCAGCGAGAAGCACCGCAAACGACGCGCCGACCGCGCAGCCGATGATGCCGACTTTGCGCCCTCGCAGGACGAACGCGTAAAGCTCCGTATGATAACAGGCCCATGCTGGGTCGCGCTTGGCGCGCTTCTCCATCAGGAGCGTTCGCACGATGTCCCCATCGGGATCAAGCACGCAGACCCTGGGCACGGAACGCCGCGACAGAATTTTCTGCCGTCTGGCCTCCCGGAGGAGATTTTCGGGAGAGAAAACCGACGGCTCACGATGCCGCTTGTTCCGAAGAATAGGGGGTGGCTTCATCTCCGATCCCGGTCAGCTTGCATAACGCCTCAGAGGGTCGGTCTCGGCTTGGTCGAGGAGCTTCACCCACGCGGGGATGCGGAATTTCTTGATCGAGTCCTTGCGCGTGTAGGGTTTGATGTCGAGCACGGGCGTGCCGGGCCAGGCGTCGAGCCCTTCGATCCACAGGCGGCTGCCACGGCGCTTCAAGAGCCGGACGACCGTCATCCCTATCGGATTGGCGCGATGAGGCGTGCGGGTCGCAAGGAAGCCGAGCGCGGGAATACGACGATCGCCTTTCGGATGGAGCTTCAGCTCCGGTTCATGCGATTGGTCGAGCCAGTAGATGACGATAAGATGCGAGAACCCCTCGATGCCGTCCAGTCCCGGAGCCCAGTCGCGGTGGACCCTGATCACGCCGTCTTCGACGCGCCCTATCGGTCGGAAGACGGCGGCAGGGTTCTTTTTCACAGTCGAACTGGAATTCCTTTGAGCATGCCGCCGAGGCGCATCACCAGCCGCAGCGGTCTGACCGCCGATCCCGCCGCCCAATATGAGAACGGTTTTCCGTTGGTTCATGCGTGAATTAGAAGGTGACGACCTTGTCCGAGTCCCGAATGATTTCGTACAGGTCCTTCATGGTCGAGAGAGGACAAAGTTCGGAGCCGCTCGAATTCCGCAGCTTCAAGCATGTGCCGCAGGCCAGTATCGTCCCGCCGCCGTCCACCAAAGCCTGCATCTGCTCAACGACCTTGAACTGGTGGGTGTTCAGCTTCTCGCATTCAACGCCCTTGGCGAGCAGGAATACGCGGACGATGTCGCCCTGCTTGAGCGAGAATACGCCAAGCCGGAAAGCATTCCAGACCGTTTCCGGGTCCGTCGAGTAGATCACGATGCCGAGTTTCATCTTCCTTCCCCCCTCAAATCAATCCCCTTGTCGCCGTGTGCGCCGATTCCATGAAGGCTGCGAGCGATCGTTCCTTGCGTCTCCAATTTTTCCAGAAGGACCTCTCTCAAGAGATCGTAGGCCCTCAGCATCCTGGGCTGGGAGAGCCGGTAGAAGATGCGCCGGCCCTCGCGGCGCGCCAGAAGAATCCCTTTCCCGCGCATGATCGACAACTGCTGGGAGACGTTGGCTTTGGGAAGGCCCATCTTCCGGCACAACTCCCCGGCGGTCCTTTCTCCGTCCCGCAACAGGTCGATGATCTCCAGCCGTTTGGCGTTGGACAGCACGGAGCAGACTTGCGCGTGAAGTTCATAGAGCAGCTTGGCGTTCCGTTTCAGTGCCATGATTATAGTTTCGATAATTCGCAACTACATCCTAATATATAAATTCAAGAAGTCTCAATCCCGAGTCATACCGGGAGCGAAGGATTTCCCCAGCGACAAAAGGCCGCGCCCCTAGATGACGCCGGACGCCAACCCGAGCGCGACGAAGAACAGCATCGCGGCCACGGACCACTGCAGCGTCCGAACGGTCACCTTGTGCAGCAATCGGCTGCTCACCCACGCTCCCAGGAAGGCCGACAGGGTGGCGGCGGTCAAGAGACCGGCATGAGTGTCGAGAGCCGAGGATGAAAGCTTGGCCGCGTAGACGCCGAGGCGCGTGAAGTCCACGAGGCAGGCGACGACCACGCCGGAGGCGATGAAGGCCTCCTTGGACAGTCCGCAGCGTATGAGAAAAGCGCTGCGCAGGGCGCCCTGATGCCCGGAGAGTCCGCCGAAGAACCCGCTCAAGATGCCGCCCAACGGCAGGTACTTCCTGTCGAAAGACACTTTCTCGAAAGAGGGAATCGCCTCGAGGAACGCGAATAGGATCATGAGCACCCCTATGGCGAGTTTCACGGGCAGAACCTCCAGCTCGCGGCCGAAAGCCTGGTAGCGGACCAGCGGCTGCAGATCGGACAACCACACGAGGGCCTTCGCTCCCGCGAACGCCGCGAGTATCGCCGGCAGCCCGAACGCCAAGACGATTTTCCTGTCCGCGTGCTTACCCAAGAGCGCCAGCTTGAAGATGTTGTTGAGAACATGGACGATCGCCGTCAAGCCGATGGCGAGGTCCAAGGCGAAGAAGAGGGCGAAGACGGGGAGCAGCAAGGTTCCGAGGCCGAAACCGGAGAAGAGCGTCAACCCGGACGTAAGGAAGGCGGCGGAGCATATGAGCAGGTATTTCATCGCGGAGCCCGCCGGATGGGGGTAAGACGCCTCTCCGGAAGCTGCACCGCGAAGTAGGGAACGTTCTCCCGGACGTGGCAGCGCACGCAGGCCTGGCGCAGCGAGACGGCCGCCTTGTCGAATCCAGCCGCGTCGTGCCTTTCCAAGATAGCCCGCATCGCCGGGAGGTCCTCCTCCAGGAAATAGCGCGCCGAGCCCGCCCGCTTCGGCCGCCGCTCGATCCCCAGTCGGATCGCCGCGTCGATCTTCTCCACCTGGTATTCGGCATACTCCCAGTTCCGGTCCTTGCCGGCGAAGTAGAGCTCGGTGAAGCGATAGCCCACCTCGACCATGGTCTTGTCGAAGCCGCGCAGCTGGCTTTCGACCCGGAGGAACTTCTCGTCGGTCGTTCCTTTCAACCAGCCCGGCTCCGCGCGCGGGGAGGCGGCTTCGTCCGCCTGTGAGCGCAGCCCCTCGAACCGCCTGCGCGCGTCCCACCAAGTCGCCAGCGCGATCACAACGGCCAGCAGCGCCAGCAGCGGCGCCCAGTCTCGCAAAATCTTCATCAAGCCTCCGGGAATATGGGACTTCATGACGGAAAGAGCCTCGGGAGAGCGTAGCCCAGGACGCCGCCGCCGATGACGAGCCATGCCGAGTTGACGCGGCGCGCGATCAGCAGCCACGCCGCGGCCGCGGCCAGAAGCGCCGTCGTCCAGTCCACGATCGCCGAGCGCGCCAGGGCCAGGGTGACGACGGCCATCAAGGCGAGTGAGGCGGCGTTGACGCCGTCCAGGAAGGCGCCCGCCGCCGGAGAGCGGCGCAGACGCGGGATCAGCGGACCGCTGAGCGCGACGAAGACGAAGGACGGCAGGAAGATGCCGACGGTCGCCGCGGCCGCGCCGGGCAGGCCGCCCACGAGATAGCCCACGAAGGTCGCCGTCGTGAACACCGGGCCCGGCGTCATCTGCCCGGCGGCCACGGCGTCGAGCAGCTGCGTTTGAGTCAGCCAGCCCCAGCGCTCCACCAAGGTCGCCTGCAGGAAGGCGAGCAGGACGTAGCCGCTGCCGTAGAGCACCGAGCCGACTTTCACGAAGAATAGGAACAGCACGGCGAGCCCGAAAGGCTCGACGACACCGAGGCGCACCCCCGGCGTCCGGGTCAGCGACTTGCCGGCGACGACGACCAGGAGCCCGCCCCCGAGCAGGACGAGCAGCTCGTTGACGCCGAACCAGCTCGCGGCGGCCGCGGCCAAGGTCAGCGCGGCCAGGAAGCGGCTCTTGACCGCGGAGCGGGTCAAGCCCCAAAGGGCCTGGCCGACCACGGCGATGATCACGGGCTTGATGCCGTAGAGCGCGTCCTGCGCCTGCGGGAGGGCGCCGTAGCGCCGGTACGCCTCGGCGAAGACGAGCGTGACCGCGGCCGCCGGGACGATGAAGCAGACCCCGGCCGCGATCAGGCCCGGCCAACCCGCGCGCAGATAGCCGATGTGGATGGCCATCTCGGTCGAGTTGGGGCCGGGGATCAGGTTCGTCGCCCCGATGAGGTCGAGGAAATCATCGCGGCTCATCCAGCGCCGCCGCCGCACGACCTCCTCCTCCATCATGGCGATGTGCGCGGCCGGGCCGCCGAAGGCCGTAAATCCCAGACGGAGGAAGTAGAGGATCACCTCTTTGAGCGCGCTACGATTCATGGCCTCGCCGCCTCATGAGGGTCCTCCACCCGATGCCCCCGGCGGGCGGCCTCCCGCTGAACGGCTTTCCAGCAAGCCCATCCCAGGACCGCGCCGAGAAGATACCCCACCAGGACGTCGGAAGGATAATGCAGCCCGAGATAGACCCGGGAGAGGCCGACGAACAGGGCAAGCACGAACGCGGGAAGCGCCCAAGCGGGAAAGCTCATCCCGATGATCACGCCCGTCGAGGCGATGTTCACCGCATGGGAGGACGGGAAGGAGAAAGTCCCTCGGTCGCCATGAGGAGTCAGCACTCCCGGCACCGCCGCGCAAGGACGGACCCGATGGACCATCGGCTTGATGAGGCGGCTCGACAGCGGGTCGCTCACGGCCACCCCGAGAAGCAAGGTCAACAGGCACAAGCGGCCGCGCAGGCCTTTTTTCATCCAAAGGTAGACGGCCAGCAGCGCACCCGGGAGCGCGTAGTTCCGCTGTTCGGTGACGAAGCTGAAGAACGCGTCGAGCGGCGGACTGGACCAGCCGTGATTGACGGACTGCAGGATGGGAACGTCCAGGCGCAGAAGCGCGGCCCCGAGTTCGCTCATCATCCGTCGCGCCGCGAGCGTCGCGCGTCGAAAGACCAGGGCCCCGCGCCGGCGACAAGAAGGAATAGAAGGCTCAGGAGCATGGACCAGTCGGTGCGGGACTCGTGCGCCGCCTTCCAGAATCCGTCTTTGAGCAGCATCGGAACCTTCGTCGTGACGAGGGCGGTGCCGATGACCGCGAGCAGCGGCATCACGGCCAGCCGCGAGAACAGCCCGAGCAGGAGCAGCGCTCCGCAGACGATCTCCACGGCGCCGACGAAAGGCGCCAACTGCTCGGGCGCCGGTATGCCGATCTTGATAAAGCGGCCCACGCCCAGAGCCTCGGGGAAGAGGAACTTCTGGATGCCCTCCGAAAGGAAGATGGAGCCGACCGACAACCGGATGAGGATCAACGCCTTTTCGATTCGCATGCGACCTCCTCGTATAGCTCGCGGACTTGGAGGCGGACATGGTCGAGGACCTTCAGGCCGCGCGCGGTCAACCGATAACTCTTGCGCGCCTTCGGTCCTCCTCGCTCTCCTTTCAGGCGCCGAAGCCACCCCTGCCTCTCGAGCCTATTGAGCAGCGGATAAAGAGTGCCCGGGCTGATCTCGTAGCCGTGCCGCCGCAGTTCCTCCGTGACCCATTGGCCGTGGATCGGGCCCTCGGCCGCGTGATGAAGGATGTGGACTTTCCAAAACGCCAAGAGGATCTCGCGCGTCGCGGGCTTCAAGACTTCGTCGATCATTGGAGTATCCATCCTAAGATGATGAGCGCGAACGCGCCGCTCAACACGATGACCGGAAGAGGCGCCCACGGGTGAGCGTCTTTATCGGCCAGCCTGATTTCCCGAACCGCGTAGCACGCCGCCGCGAGTAGCAGCCCAAGGCCCGCCAATCCCACGGTCGACAAACTCAGCAACGCCGGCGGCGACGCCACGGCCTTCGAGGCGATCGCCTTCGCCGGGTCCCGAAGGGCCTCCGGCAGGAACGGCGCCCAGGACACGAACTTCGCCAACCCCTTGCTCATGTGGCCGACCGAGACCACCACGGCGAGCGGCACGGCCATCTTGCGCCACAGTCCGCCGACGCTCTCCCGCGCTCCGAGCAGCCGAAGGACTGCGGCCAGAGCCGTCCACATCGACAAAGGCACGACCACGAGCGCCCATACCCCTTCAAGCCAGCCGGCGGCCCACGGCCAGCCGAGTTTTGCCGCGATGAATACCGGGACCGTCAAAAAGATTCCTTCCGCCGCCGGCCATTCGGTGGTGAGTTCCCAGGTTACGAATCCCGAGACCAGCATCACGAACAGCGTCACCGGCCACGGAGCATCCGCCTGGCGGCCGTCTCGTTGAGAGAAGGGAGCCCGCAGCAGGAGCCGCATATGGCCCGGCTCGCAGGCCTGGACGCACTTGCAGCAGACCAGACAGTCTTTGTTGCTGTCGAGCTTCGGAGGGTTGAGAAGGCTGGGGCAGGTTCGCGCGTCCGCCGGAACCGCGCGCGGCCCAGGCCGCACCGCCAACATCCCGCCGCGGCCGTAGGTGCCCAGCAGCAGGCCCACCGGGCAGAAGCCGCGGCAGAAAGCACGGTCCCGAAAGAACGCACCCGCGAACATCGCCGTCGTCAGCAGTCCGATAAGGAACAACGAGGTGTAGGCCGGCACGCGATTGATGTGCGCTCCCGCCACGAGCAGCTGAATGAGCGCATAGAGGCCGACGATGACGGCCCCGGAGGCGATCCAGCCGGGCAGAGGCCTGCGAGGAAGCCCTATCGCCTCGCCGGCGCGCCCCCCCGCGGCGGAGACCAGCTCGAGCGGGCAGACCATGCACCAAAGACGGCCGAACAGGACCGCCACCCACACCATCGCCGGCCACCAGACGCCCCAGATGAGCAGGGTGGACGGATGCGTCTTGGCGAACAACTTCGCGTTCACACCCGATGGCGCGAAGACGCCCCATGCGAGGACCGCCAACGCCACGAAGACCGCGAGCGCGCACAATCGCAGGACGCCGGGGAATTCCCGCCGCAGGATCGCCACGCGAATGGCGGGTACGCCGAGAAGGTCGAAATCGCCATCCACGGCAGGCGCCAACATCCGTATAACCTTGACAGCCGCCGCAGCAAACCGATTCATATTACGGTTATCGTAAACGATTTCCGTTATATAGTCAAGGGCCAGAATCATGACGTCGACAGAGCCGTCGTATGACGGACGATCCGCGTGCTATACTCCGGATATGCCAACGACCGCGAAAGCCGGGGCGCTGACTGTCGGATTGCTGTTAGGCTCGTTCTCGGCGTCGGCGGACGCCGGGCGATTCGACGATCCCCCCTCGCGGTCCGAGATCGAGGCGTTCCTGGCCGGCGCGCGGCCTGCTCCCGCGCTTGCGATCCCGCGAGCCGTCGCCCCCCCGGCCGTCTCCGACCTCAAGCCCGGCGACGTGTTCTCAGGCCGCGTTACGAAGGTCTTGGACGCCGATACCCTCTTGGTGAGCCATGCGGGAGACGTCCAGATCAGGCTCGACGCGGTGGACGCCCCGGAGACGGCGCACCCTGAGCACGGAAAGCAAGGCCAGCCCTACGGCGACGAGGCCGCCGCTTTCGTCCGAGGCCTCGTGTTGGACAAGACCGTGACGGTGCATGTTAAGGAAGCGGACAAATATGGACGCTTCGTAGGCTGGGTCACCCTTCCGGACGGACGCGCGCTCCAGCACGAACTCCTTCGCGAAGGCTGGGCCTGGTGGAACTTCTTTTTCAACAAAGAGGAGTCTCTCAACGAGCTCGAAAACGGCGCCATCCGCGCCGGCCGGGGCCTGTGGGCGGGCAAAGCGCGCGGCGGAGAATACTCGCCCGAGGCTCCCTGGGTCTTCCGCCGCCGCCTCACCGCGGGCCTGCGTCGCATTCTCCCGGGAGAAGAGATCGAGTTCAAGATCAAGCGCATGTCCGACGGCGACACCGTCGCGCTCGGCACCCGCCAGTCCGTCTACGATTACATCCGCCTGGCCGGCGTCGACGCGCCGGAGATCTCTCACGGCCGGAACAAGCCCGGCCAGCCCTACGGCGACGAATCCGGGGCGCGGGCCGCGCAATTGATCGAGGCCGAAGGCTCGACGATCCAAGTGAAGATCGAGGACGTCGATCCGTACGGCCGCTTGGTCGGCTGGATACGCCTGCGCAGCCGCGGAGGCGTCTGGCTCAACGAGGTTCTCGTTGAGGAAGGCTGGGCTTGGTGGTATGAGCGCTACTATCCCGATCTCGGCGAACTCGGCCGCAAGCAGGCCCGCGCGCGCGCCGCCCGGCTCGGCCTTTGGGCCGATCCCAACCCCGTGCCGCCGTGGGACTTCCGGCGAAGCCAGCGCGGGAACTGATCAGCCGCGCGCGTTCAACGAAGCCTTCCCCTTAAGTCCGTGGGCCGGCGGCCGTCCTGCGGCCGCGACCCCGCCGCGCGCCGCCGAAGGCCTTCTCGAGCTTGCTGGCCAGCGTCTTCGGCATCCACACGATCAGACTGCTTAATCCGGTGCCGGGGCCGTGATAATCGGCGCCGTTGCCGATGATGAGCCCTAGGCCGAGCGCCCAGCCCAGATATTTGGCCACGCGGGAGTCGAGCGCGCGCTTTCCGGACTCCGAGCGCGCGCGGCTGTGCCGGTAAACCTCGATGCCGTCCATTCCCTTGGCAAGGAGGGTCTTCACTTTAGCGTCTCTCTCAGCCTGGTTCTCGCCCCGGACGGTGTAGGGGTGGTTGAGAAACGCCTTGCCGCCCGCCGCGTGCACGGCGGCAAGCACCTCCTCGACGTCAGGACTCTCGGGGACGCGGGGATCAGTCAGCACTTTGCCGGTGAGATATGTCCGGTAGGCCTCCTGCACGTTCTTGATCAAGCCCTTGTCGATCAGCACGCGCGCCACGTGGGGAATCTCGATCGTCCCGCCTTCGTCGTGCATGGATTTCGCCTTGACCTCCTCAAGGGTCATGCGAACGGCCCGCTCGCGAGGATCGGAGGAATTTTCGAATCTAGCGTTGAGGTGCTCGACGATGGTCTGCGCGCGGACCAGGCGCTGGATGCGGACTCGCTCCAACAAGGCGATGAGCTGCGGATTGGTTTCATCGACCCCGATGGCGTTGACGTGCACTCCGCCTCCCGCCGACATCTCCACGCCCGCGTGGAACGTCACGCCCAGTTCCTTCGCCTTGGCGCGGGCGCGCGCGATTCCGGCCACGGTGTCATGGTCGGTCAAAGACAAGACCTTCACCCCCTTGGCGACGGCCGCGGCTACGACATCCTCCGGCTGAAGTGTGCCGTCGGAATAGACGCTGTGCAGATGGAACGATACGCGGTTCGTCCACGCCTTGGGATTGCGCTGGCGCGCGGAAGGGAGGAGATCGAGCAACTCCGGCGGGATGCGGAAGCCGACCGTCTCGTCTTTGCGCGCATCGTGGCGGCGTGGGACGATGGAGAGGCTTCCGCTCTCGGCCTCGATATGATGCACCGGCTCGGAAACCGCGGCGGATTTTGCACCCGGAACCGCGCCGTCGAAAGACCGTCCGAGAGCGTCGCCCGCATTTCCCGAGTCGGAGGCGGCACTCGTGAGCTCGGTGGCCAATGCGTCCAGCGCGGCCTTGCCGGGTCGGGCTGCCGGCGCGGGGGCATCGCTCGAAGCGGCGGCCGTGACGGGAACGGCCACAACCGGAGCGGGCACAGCCGCGGCGGGAATCAGGGACATGGAGAGGAGCGGAACAGGCGTGAGAATCGTGCCGAGCCCCTGAGTCGGGCCGATCAGGTGCGCCGAGCCTATCACGAGCGTCGGAGCAGTGACAGACGTAAGCGGCACGCCAGGCAGGCGTACCAGCGCACGCGGCGCGGCGGCGGCCGTAGAGGCTGACGCAACGAGAAGCAAGACGGCACGCCGGATCGTTCTAGTCATTATAGAGACACTATCACGCGAAGCGAATCGGAAGGAGGGACCTTTGGGGCGGTCGACGGCGGCAATAGACCCGGTCAATGCGGGACTATAGGGCTCCGAAATCAGGACCAACACTCTTCTCGAGCACTACCTGTTCACGTGCTTTTTAGAAGTTCTCCTGCTATACTCTGTACACGACTGCTAGGTTCGATCCTGAACCTGATGAAACTGCGGTCGGTCGCGACGGGCAGTTTTTCCCAGCTGGCTCTAGGCTCATAACCTTGAGGTCGCTGGTTCAAATCCAGCCCCCGCAACCATTTCGCGGCGTTTCTCGACGAGAAAACGATAAAAGCCCTGGTCCAAAAGGCCAGGGTTTTTCTTTTTGTAACCCTCGCCACACCACAAGGTTAGTGAGGGTCAAAAATGAGAAAAACGCTCGCGTTCCGCCCCGCCGCTCAATTCGAAGTGACGCTAGGTTCGGCCTCGGAGGCATTCCGGCTGCGCTGCCAGGCCCAGCAGTTGTCCCCCGGCACGCTCGCTTGGTATAAGCAGATCCTCAAGATGTTCGCACGCTACCTCGAGACCCAAGGCGTGACGACGGCCCGCGCCGTGACGCCGACTTTGATTCGAGAGCACTTAGAGGACATGCGCGAGCGCGGCAATGGCACGGTCACGGTCGCGCGCACCTACGGCGGCTTACGATGCTTCTTCGGCTTCCTCGCGCGAGAGCGGATGATCCCTCAGAATCCATTCCAACTCGTCGAGAAGCCGCGAATGGAACGAAAGCTCATCAAGCCGCTCTCGCTGGATCAAGTGCGCCTACTCCTCGTCCAATGCAATCAGAAACGTTACGATGAGCACCGCCTCTGGACCATTATGGTCCTGATCTTCGACACCGGCCTGCGAATCTCGGAAGTCATAGGCCTGCGCAAGGACGCCATCGACTTCCAGTCCGGCGTCATGCGCGTCATGGGCAAGGGCGGCAAGGAGCGCCAAGTCCCCTTCGGTCTCAACTCAAAGCGCGCTCTATGGAACTACGCCGCCCGCCGCGGCGACGTTCCCGGCCAGGACCTGTTCTTCGTCAGCCGCTTCGGCGGCCGCTGCTGCCGTTACCTGCTGCGCAAGGAGTTCCACCGTCTGGGCGCACAGGCCGGCATCCAGGGCGTGCGCGTCTCGCCCCACACGATGCGCCACACCTTCGCCACGCAGTACATCATGAACGGCGGCGACGCGTTCAGCCTCCAGCAGATATTGGGGCACTCGACGCTCGACATGGTGAAGGTCTATGTCGGCCTGGCGAACCGCGATGTGGCGCTGCTCCATCAGAAGTTCAGCCCGATGGATCGGATGGGCCTCGTGCCCGGAGGCAAACGGCGCGTGATCGTTCGCTAAGCCGTTATTTCAGCGCAAGCTTATCGAGGTGGGGAAGGAGTTCGGTCTCGGGCTTGGCGAGACCGAGCCCGCTCACCCGCAGGATGGCCCGCGCCAGATAGCGGCTCATCGCCTCGCCGAAATCCTTAAGGTTGACCTTGCCCTGCGCGGACGGCAGATCAAGCTGTTTCTTGAGTTCTTCGCCATGCACGATCAAGCTCCGCAGCTTGTAGCCTGCTTTCACGTCGTTGAAGATCGCCTCCCGCTCCTGCGGAGTTTCGCCGATCAAGTTCGCGGCGCGCAGGCTGAGCCTGTAGGTGATCTCGTGGTTATTTTCAGTGAGCAAAGCCTCGAACCCGATGAAGGTGTCGATGATGCCGTCCTCGGGCGTCTCGCGATCGTAATAGCCGTTGAAGCGCTTAATCGCCAGGCTCAGGCGACGGTCATCGGAGTCGAATATTTTAGAGTGCCGCGCCCAGAGCTCGTGAAAGGCGGCGACATCCTCTGCGGACAGTCGATAAGTCTTGCCCTTGTGCCACGGCGACACGAGCCTCTGCGTCCCAGGCATGCCATACGCCCAGCCCAGCTTGCCCATCGAGGGGCGATTGTCGATCTGGATGCGCCCCGACTTGAGCAGCCGCAGGCAGAATACGACCTTCTGAAGCTGACGGAGATATTCCCAATACTCTTTGCCGTGCTCCTTCGAATCCGCGACCCCATAGACCTTGGCGACGAAGTCGCCGGGATTAAGCGAGTTGCCGTCCGCTGCGGCCTTCCCGTCACCCTCCCAAATCGCCCGGCACTCCCCCACCGTGTGATTGCGGATCTCGAAGCTGTCGAAGCGGATCGGGCTGACCGCGCTGTGAAACCCCTTGAGAACGCACTCCGTCTCAACTTGGTAGCGCCCGTCCACGATGTGCTCCGCCAGGCTCTTGGCGGCCGCCGCCTGCATTTCCTGCGGAACATCAAGCCCCTTGCTGGTCTCGATCAGCTCGATGACGGGGTGGAAGAAATACGACTGGTCGCAGCCGTAAAACTTCTCGACCTCGACGTGCTTGGAGAGCGCGGCAAGCCCCTCCTTTAGTTCGGGAAGCTCGCGCAGTTGATCATAACGGCGCAGGACGAACCAGGTCCAGTCCGTAACCATCTCGATCTTGGTCTGGGTATTAATCCCGTATCGATTAGGCTCGTCGGTGATTTCGAAAGTTGGGATGTGGAGGTCCTTACCTTCGATCGTCGTGGCGGCCGCGTGCGCCTGCTTGAGCCGGCGCAGAGCCGCGCCGAAGAAATCCGAGAGAGCGTTCTCCATAACCGGGTCCGTCTGCCGGGGAGGCAGGGGCTTGGCTTGAGACTCGACGCGTAGAACGTTTCCCATGAAAATCGGGCCACCGCAGGCGCGAGGCGCTTGACTTATTCGAAAGTATCAGTTATGCTATCACCTGATACATGAACAAGAAACAACTCCCCAAACTGCTCAAGGCCATCCGAGACCGCCTGGAACTACGCCAAGCCGATCTCGCCCGCACGCTGCATGTCTCCTACCCGACGATCAACCGCTGGGAGAACGGCAAGACCCAGCCTACGGCCGCGGTGCTCAACATCATCCGCCAGTTCGTGCTGAGCAAGCGAAACGAGTGCGCAGACATTATAGCGGAATTTTTCCCCGAGGCCGAGCTCGATGATGAGCCGATCCATGTGCGCCGTCCGCCCATGACTATGGAGGAACCGGACGAAGAGGCCGCCTCCGATGAACCCCTTCAGGTGCGCAGGCCCATCGCCATTCTCGACCTCAAGACGATGGAGAGCCTGCTCTGGCAGGCCGCCTGCTCCATCCGCGGCGAGAAGGATGCCCCGAAGTTCAAGGATTACATCCTCCCGCTCGTTTTCATCAAACGCCTTTCCGATGTTTTCGAGGATGAGATTTCCCGCCTCATTAAGACCTTCGGCAATGAGGTCACCGCGCTCGAGAATGTCGAGGCCGACCACAGCCTGGTCCGCTTCTACATACCGGCCGAGGCGCGCTGGGCCGTTATAAGTGGAAGAAAGTCCTGGCCCGGTGGACGCGCGCCCAAGACGCTTGGCGAGCTAGTGAGCACCGCGATCCGGGCCGTGGCCAAGGCCAACGACTCGCTTCAGGGCGTCATCGACATCGTGGATTATAACGAGACCCGCAACGGCGAGCGCGAACTCAGCGACAACGCCCTGGCCCGCCTCATCGAGATTCTCAGCAAGAACCGCTTGGGCCTCAACGACGTGGAGCCGGACTTCCTCGGCCGGGCCTACGAGTACCTCCTGCGCAAATTTGCCGAAGGCCAGGGCCAAAGCGCCGGGGAGTTCTTCACGCCGCGCGAAGTCGGCCGCCTCATCGCGAAGATACTGCACCCCAAACAGGGCGAGGAAGCCTACGACCCCTGCTGCGGCTCCGGCGGCCTCCTGGTCAAATGCGAGCTAGACTTGGCTGAGCGCGAGGGCCGCGTGGCCAAGCCGCTCAAACTCTACGGCCAGGAACTGACAGGGGCGAGCTTCGCCATCGCCCGCATGAATATGGTCATTCACGACATGGAAAGCGAGATCGTCCGCGGCAATACCATGACCAATCCGAAATTTCGTGAAGGCGGACGACTCAAGCGCTTCGACATCGTGGTGACCAACCCGATGTGGAACCAGAACAACTTCTCCCCGGAAGAGAATTACGAGAAGGACCCGCTGGATCGCTTTTCTAATCGCGGCGGTTTCGCACCCCGGCAGAGCGCTGACTGGGCTTGGCTCCAGCACATCCACGCCTCGATGAAGGATAAGGGGCGCGCCGCTATTGTCCTTGACACCGGAGCCGCCAGCCGCGGGAGCGGCAACCAAGGCGACAATAAGGAAAAGTCCATCCGGGAATGGTTCCTAGACAAGGATCTCATCGAGGCCGTGATCCTTTTACCCGACAACCTCTTCTACAATACCACTGCCGCTGGCATCATCGTCGTCCTCAACAACGCCAAGCCCAAAGACCGCAAGGGCAAGGTCCTTATGATTAACGCCAGCGGGGAGTTTGAGAAAGGGCGTCCCAAGAATTTCATGACAGAAACCGCCATTGATAAGGTCGCGGGGGCCTTTCACTCAAACAAAGAAATCGAACGCCTTACCAAGCTCATGCCCGCAGAAGAAGTTGGCCGCAAAGGTGATTCCAACCTTTCTCCGGCACGCTACATCGAGACGGTCGGAGCGACCGAGCACAGGAACATTCAAGACATTCTCGAAGATCTCGCCAAGCTTAGAAAAGAAGAGGCTACCCAAGAAGATGAACTGGAAACCGTTTTTTCAGGGCTTGGATATAAATTTCGCTAATCAACATGAAAACGCCCTCCAAAGCAGCACAGTTAAGACCTCCTCCTGCGACGACATGGGAATCATTCCGCCTGTCAGACAAATTTAATATTCGATACGGCCGCGCCAACCCGGGCGGTAGCGGCAATGTTCCGGTGGTGGGATCAAGCGGAGTCTTCGGATGGACCAGCCAACCTTTAGTTAATTACCCGACCATCGTCATCGGGCGGAAAGGAACGGCCGGCAAACCGTGGCTCATTAAGGGACCCTCCTATCCTTCTGACACGACTTTTTTTCTTGAACCTCGCGAAGGTCAACATGTTGATCTCGAATTCTTGTTTTTTGCGCTCTCCCATCTACAACCAGATGCCAGTGATGATGTAATCCCAAGCTTGCAGCGCCATCATCTTGAGGCACTCACCCTTCCACTCCCCTCGCCCGAAGAACAGAGCACCATCGCATCTATCCTCTGCAAAATTCGCGCTGCGACCGAGAAGCAGAAAAGGATTACGGCGACCTTGCGCGAACTGAGGGAGGCGATGATGGCCTCACTTTTCGCCAAGAGGGCGTCAAAGAGAACGGGGAGCGATACGCCGGCACAATACGATCCTGCCACATGGAAGATGACATGCTTGGGTAAAGTTGCGAAAATCGCGCGGGGAAAATTTTCTCACCGCCCACGTAATGAGCCGCGATTCTATGGCGGCAAGATACCTTTCATCCAAACCGGTGACGTGGCCAGATCTAATGGCCGCATTCGCAGCTATTCACAAACTCTCAATGAATCAGGGCTCGCCATAAGCAAGCTTTTTCCTAAAGGAACGATCGTGTTGACCATCGCGGCAAACATCGGCGAAACGGGAATTCTGGAATTCGACAGCGCTTTCCCCGATAGCCTTGTCGGAATTACTCCAGACGAAACAGTAGACCCAGTCTTTCTCGAATATTATCTCCGAACCCAAAAGGCCGAGATGAACCGCTTGGCGCCGAAGGGGACACAGAAAAATATCAACCTCCAGTTTCTAATGCCCTGGCCTGTTCCTTTACCCCCGCCCGCAGATCAGAAAAGAATAGCCCGCGACTTGCGTCTCATTGATAACCGTCTTGAATTTTCGATGGAAAAGGCACGCTTACTGGAAGTTCTTTTTCAATCCACGCTCGAATTTCTCATGACCGCTCCGATACGAATACTAGGGGGCAGCTTAACCGCAATGGCTCCCGTGGAGAAATAACATGGCCTACCGCACTAAGACCTTCGTCAGCTTTGATGGAGACAACGACATTCATTACTACCGCCTCATGTGCGCCTGGAAGGGCCATGACCACATCGCGTTCGGTGACAACTTCGCGGATGCGCACGACATAAATTCCGCACGGGACAGCAGCACCGAAGAGTCCATCAAAGCCCAACTCCGCAAGCGGTTCGAGAATTCCAAGAACTTCATCCTACTCGTTGGCGATAACACCCGCTATCTTCGGAAGTTTGTGCCTTGGGAAATCGAACAGGCGATCCAACTCAATCTGCCCCCCATCGTCGTCAATCTCAATGGACTCAGGCAGATGGATGGCAATCTTTGCCCGCCGGGGATTAGAGACGCGCTCGCGATCCATGTGAGCTTCAACGCGGCCATCCTCCAGCACGCCCTGGACAACTGGCCGGCCACCTTCGAGTCCCTGCGCAGTCAAGGGAAGACCGGGGCCTACTTCTACAACGAGTCCACCTACCGCCAACTGGGGCTGTGATGAACATCCTCCGGCGCTTTGCATCGGGCAACTACTGGAAGAAGGAATTTTTTCAATCCAGAGCACCGGCCGCGTTGCTTGAAGCGCTCGGTGTGCTTTGGGTTCTACTGGAGATTTTCGAGTTCCTCTTCCCCGACTTAAAGACCTATACCGCGACGCATATCCCTCAGGTACGCTGGACCTTCCTGGGCCTTTGCGTACTTTTTGCCTTATGGAAAGCATGGCCTCGATCATCTCTCATCCGCCGCCTGAACGGACGAGATGTCCAAATCGAAATCAGGATCGGCGACATGTTCTCCCTCCCCGGAGCCTTCATCATCCCGACCAACACCACCTTCGACACGCTGGTTTCGCCCGATATCATCTCAGAACGCAGCGTCCAGGGACAATTCACGAAACAGTTTTACGATTCTGTCGCGCATCTTGACGCCGATATCGCCGCAAAAATCACCAACGATGCATACACTGGTGAGCAGGACCCCGCTAAGACCTTCGGGAAACAGACACGGTATTCCATCGGCACGGTCATTAAAATCACTCCGAAGCAGCGCCCGGCCTACCTTGTCGCTACCGCCGAATTCAACACTCATCCGACTGTGCGAAATGGAAAACTCTCGGATGTCATGGACAGCCTGGGAAAGCTTTGGGCCTATATCAGCGATAAGGGCGGACGCGAGGAGTTGGTCATACCGCTGTTCGGCACCGGGTTTTCTAGAGTTCCCGTCCAGAGGAAAGAAATCGTTCAGGAGATCATCAAATCTTTTGTCGCCGCCTGCGCAACAAAAGTCTTCACAGAAAAACTCACAATCGCCATTCATCCCGCCGATTATCAGACCCACGAACTTGATCTGATTGACCTCGAGCGCTACCTGGACTACGTTTGCGCCTACACTCACTTCAAGTCAAGCGAAGACAGGGGCGTAGGTACCAGCATATGAGTGGCCGTATTTTTTGTCTTCATCAAGAACAAAGCCGTCAATCAATCAGACCGATGAGAGGGTGTCATGTCGAGATGGAATGATGTGTTTAGCGCGCAGCAGCCGATCGAGCGGGTAAAGGAGGCCCTTAGGCTCCTTGAATCGGCGAAAGCGGACAAGCTGACCGGGGACGATCTCCCCAATTACGCACGTCTTTTGAAAGCCGTCAAGATTATCTTGGCCTGTCTTCAAAATCTCGACCCCGAACTTTACCATCAGAACGCTTGGGCGAATATCGGGACCTGGTCGACCAACCTCCAGAACTACGCCAATAATTTTTCGCAAAGTCCAAATCCGGGAGCTCTCAACAGCGCGAACACGATGGCTGACGAGCTCCTGGCATATCTGCGGCCCAACGAACGCCAGGAAGCCGACGTGCTCCTAGCGTCCGTTTCCGAAGCGGCACAATTGTTTCAGACCAAGATTGCCGAAGAGCTGCTTCAAATTCGGAAAAGCGTCGCGGACGAAAAGGCGGCCGTCTCGACCATCACCAAATTGATCGACGGAGAAAAAGCTCGCCTGGATGGGCTGGCGGCGCTGATTGAACAGCAGAAGGGGCGCTTGGACCAGTCCATCGCCACATATCAGCAGCAGTTCACGACTGCCGAGACCAATCGCTCCAACACTTTCGTCAGCGATTCCAAAAAGCGAGCAGACGATTTTCAGCAACTACTGAAGACCAAGGAAGATGAGGCCAAGAAATTCCAAGATGCCCAAAAGGTGCATGGGGAAAAGTTTTTTGACGAGTTGCATAAGAAAAGCGACCAGCATCTTAACCGCCTAAAGACGCGGGAAGAGGAGGTAGACCGGATTTTCGGGGCCATTGGGTCCGCCTCATTCGCAGGGCACTTTAAGAATACAGCCGATACGGAGAGAAGCACGGCTGATTGGCTACGCATCGTCGCCCTCTGCTTGATGGCTGCCATGATTGTTGTTGCCGGAGTCGCGTTCTACTTCAGCATCATGCATGATGTCAGCTGGCACACGTTCGCGTTCAGGCTTGGTACAGCAATTGTGATTGCGATTCCTGCCATATACGCCTCCCAGGAATCATCGAAACACCGGGATCGCGAGAACAGCTTGAGGAAAACACACCTAGAACTCGCATCCATCGACGCTTATCTCGTCCTGTTGCCCGAAGCGCAGCGAAACGAGATCAAGGCAAAATTGACTGAGAAGTTCTTCGGGCGCGAGGAACCGAAAGAGAAGGAGGAAGCGGTTTCCAAGCACGCCTTGTTCGACCTCCTCTCGTCCGTCGTCAAAAATCTGACTAAGGCCAAATAAACCAACATGTCTGCGAGTTTAGGCGGTGAGCGAGGCGCAGTCCAGAACCCGCTCATCGGCTATGCCGAGGAGATCGGCTGGACCTATCTACCCGCCGATGAAGCCCTCAGGCTTCGTCGCGGGGCGAGCGGCTGGCTGCTCTATCCGGCACTGCGCGCGAAGCTGATCGCCCTTAATCCTGGAATAGTGGACGAAAAGCATGCGGACGACATCATCGGCCGCATCGAGAGCGTCCGCTGCACGATCGAAGGCAACGCCGAGATCCTCAAGTGGCTCCGCGGCGAACAGTCCGTCCATTCCGAGGATGAGAAGCGCCGACGCAATGTCACGGTGGTGGATTTCGACCACCCGTCCAACAATCTCTTTCACGTCACCGACGAATGGGAGTACACCAACGGCCAGAAAGGCAACCGCGCCGACGTCATCTTCCTGATCAACGGCATCCCCGTCGCCATCGCCGAGACGAAGGCGGCCAGGTATGCTGACGGCATCGACCGCGCCGTCGTTCAGCTTCGCCGCTATCACGATGAAACGCCGGAAATGATGGTTTCCCCTCAAGTCTTCGAGGCGACCCAGCTCCTTGATTTTTACTACGGGGTCACCTGGAACCTGGACCGCAAAAACATCTTTAACTGGAAGGACGAAGAGCCCGGCAACTTCGAGGCGAAGGTAAAGCGCTTCTTCGGGCGAGAGCGCTTCCTGAAGCTCCTGCGCGACTGGATCATCTTCTTCCTGAAGGATGACGAGCTCCAGAAGGCCGTCCTGCGCCAGCACCAATCGCGGGCCGTCGAGAAGATTGTAGAGCGGGCGCTCGACTCCACCAAGAAGACCGGCCTCATCTGGCACACGCAGGGATCGGGCAAGACCTTCACGATGATCACGGCCGCGCGCCAACTGCTGGAGAATCCTGCGTTCGGGAAATCAACCGTCCTGATGCTGATTGACAGGAACGAGTTGGAAGGGCAGCTTTCCGGCTGGATCACCAGCGTCATGGGCGAGGGCAAAGCCGAGGTCGTCCAGAGCAAGAAACACCTGAAGGAACTTCTGCGGACCGACTACCGCGGCCTCATCGTCTCGATGATCCACAAGTTCGAGAAGGCCGACAAGGACCTTTGCACCCGAGACAGCATCTTCGTTCTGGTGGACGAGGCCCATCGCTCGACCGGCAGCGACCTGGGGAACTACCTTCAGGCGGCGCTACCGAAGGCGACCTTCATCGGCTTTACCGGCACGCCGATCGACAAGATCGCCTACGGTAAGGGAACCTTCAAGATCTTCGGCAAGGACGACCAGCAAGGCTACCTCGACAAGTATTCCATCCAGGAATCGATCGCGGATGGAACGACTCTTGAGCTTCACTACGCCCTGGCGCCCAACGAGATCCGTGTTCCCCGGGAGATGCTTGAGAAGGAGTTCTGGGCCCTGGCCGAGACCGAGGGCATCAGCGATATCGAAGAGCTCAACCACATTCTGGAACGAGCCGTCACGCTCAAAGCCTTCTTGAAGTCCAAGGACCGCATCCGCCAGGTTGCGGAGTTCGTCGCCAAACACTTCAAGGAGAACATCGAGCCGCTTGGCTACAAAGCCTTCCTGGTCGGGGTGGACAGGGAAGCCTGCGCCCTCTACAAGAAGGAACTCGACCGCCTGCTCCCGGAGGAATACTCCGCCGTCGTCTACACCTCCGCGCACAACGACCCGCCGTCGCTGGCGAAGTATCGGCTCAAGGAGGACCAGGAAAAGCGCATCCGCAAGGCCTTCACCAAGCCCGGGGAGAAGCCCAAGATTCTGATCGTGACCGAGAAGCTCCTGACCGGCTTCGACGCGCCAATTCTCTACTGCATGTACCTGGACAAGCCCATGCGCGACCATACGCTCCTCCAGGCGATCGCGCGCGTCAATCGGCCCTATGAGGACGATGGGATCAAGAAACCTGCGGGGCTGGTCGTGGACTTCGTGGGCATCTTCGAGCGCATGGAGAAGGCGCTCTCATTCGACTCAGACGTGGTGCAGAGCGTCATCAAGAACATCGACGCGCTCAAGGCTCTCTTCGTCCACATGATGAAAGAGGAGGCCCCGCCCTACCTGGCACTCTGCCGCGGACGCATGGACGACAAGGCCGTGGAGCGGGCCGTCGCCGCGCTGGCCGAGATGACCCACCGCGACAAGTTTTTCGACTTCTTCAAGAAACTCGAAAACCTCTACGAGATCATCTCGCCCGACCCCATGATGCGGCCATTCATGGACGACTACGCCAAACTTTGCAGGCTTTATCAGGTGATCCGGGCCGCGGTGAACCCTCACCGAGGGCTCTACTCGGACCTCATGAAGAAGACTGAGAGCATCGTCCGCGAGCATGCCCAAGCCTTTGGGCTCGACACGGTGACCAAGACCGTGGCGATCAATGAGGAGACCCTGGAAGCCCTCAAGAAAAAGCAGTCTCCGCCCGCGGCCAAGATCATCAACCTGGTCCGCACCCTCGCCGGGCTGGCCCATTCGCAGGGCGCGCGGCAGCCTTTCCTGATCCCCATCGGCGAAAGGGCCGAGACGATCCTTCGCAACTACGAAGACCGCCAGACGACGACGGAGGACGCCCTCCAGGAGCTCGAAGAGCTCCTACGGGAGTACGAGGAAGCCCGGCGCAAGGCCGAGAAGACCGGCCTCTCTCCTGAGGCGTTCGCTGCCTTCTGGCTGTTGGACCGCGCTGGCGCGGCCAAGGCCGAGGCCATCGCTCGGGAGGTGGACGCCCTGTTCGGGCGCCTGCCGCACTTCGCGGAGAACGCGGAGGAATTCCGCCAACTGAAAGCCGAGCTCTACAAGCTGCTGCGCCCGGCCGTCGGCCTGGAGCGCATGAAGGAAATGGCTGAGCAGATCATCAAGCTGCGCAACAAATGACCACAGCGCTGAGAGCCAAGCCGGTTCCTACACCGCTCTTCAAGCGGCGCGTCGACCGCTGGGCCACCAAGATCGGCGTCCAACCCAAGCGCGTCTATGTCCAGGCCATGCGCAACAAGTGGGCCTCGTGCTCCACCGCTGGCCGAGTCTATTTCAGCGCCGATCTGCTGTCCGAGCCCGCCTCCTTCCAGGACCGGGTCATCGCCCACGAGCTGCTCCACCTGCTCATTCCCAACCACGGCGCGCTCTTCAAGAGCTTCATGAACGCCTATCTGCCGCAGGGCCGGGCTCAGCGCCGGGACCTGGCCTGCTCACGGCCCGGCAAATGACAAAGACGCCCGTCGATGCCGTCCTGGCGGAACTTGTAGGACAGGTCCTTGATGAGATCGAGCGCCGGGGGCCGCCGGCTGCTTTCGTCACCCGCGAATGGCTGGACAAGACGCGCGGCGTGATCGACGGCGCGATTGCCGATGTCATGAAGGGTGTCACCGGCGTTCCGGCCCCCTTCCGTGAGGCTCTCGATAAACTGGTCCGGGAGATCGTCTGGGAATCCTGGGGCATAACCGATAAGCAGCTCAGGCCGAAGGCCTGGGTGGAGAAGTTCTGGGCAGCCGAGACGGACGAAGACCGGCGGCGGATATTCTACTCCGGGCTCAAGTACATCGCCCTGGAGATGAAGCGCCAGAAGAAGAAAGAAGCGCAACTCCATGTCTCATTGGACGCCCTGGAAGACCAGGAACGCATGGCCGAAGACGGGCCGCGCGGCGCGACCGGCCCCATTCCATCGGTGTCCGAGAACCCGGAGGCAGGCCTACTCAAAGAGCAACTTCACAAGGCCCTTCTCGGCCTTCCCATCCAGCTCGCCGTCATCGCCTACCTGCTGCCGGGCACACGGGGCAACGCCTCGAAGCTCGCCCGGCACCTCGACATCTCTCAGAAGCAGATGTCCCGCCACCTGGCTCATATCCGCGAGCACTTCCAAAAGCACGGGCTTGGGGCCTAAAGATGCTGACCAAAGCCATAGCCGATATCCAATACTCGGACATCATTGAATTCATTGCGCGGAACGAGCGGGAAAACTGGGTTCTAGACTACAAGGGGTCGATCTCCGGCGGCTTCGCCAAAACGGCCTGCGCGTTCGCCAACACTTACGGAGGAACCATTATCTTCGGGGTGACCGACAAGGATGGCTATCCCGATCCGGCATCGAAGGGTATACCTTTTCAAAACGGCCTATCTGAGCAGGTTACGAGAACCATAGTGGACAACATCATGCCTCCCCTGATTCCTCAGGTTCAGGTCTGCCAGCAGGATGGCCTAGCTTTCGTAGTCGCACGCATTCCGGAAGCCGTTTCGGATCGCCCATATGTCGTAGGCGGCAATAAGGTTTATGTTCGCACCGGCGATATCAACACTCCAGACGATATGGCCGATCTGGATCGTATTGCCTGGCTCGAGTCAGGCCGGGCGCGAGCTCGTGAGTTCCGAAAGCGGATTCTCGGAGCGATGAAGGATCGCTGCGACAATGTTCAGGCGAGCAACATGGGCGAGGGCGTTCCATTCGGCCTGCTTTCGATCAGCATTGGGCCAGTATATCCACACTCGCCGCTCATGACCGACAAGCAGGTTTTCGATCTGCCCAGCCAGATTCGAGTGAACTCCTTTGGCTGGTCTTTCCCTCCAACCTCCGGCCATCTGAGAAGCGTCCAGAACGGGGTCCAGATGTCCGAATACCACCAGCGCCGCACGGATTTCAATTGCCTTGAGGTCAATAAATTCGGATACATCTACTTCCGGCAGACCATCGGCGAGCAAAAGATGGAGAGCGTAATCGGCGGCCAAGAGCGCGTCACCAGCCGCTACATCGAAGTTCATCGCATCGTCGCATTCGCAGACATCTTGCTCCATTCTTGGCTCAAGATGATCGCGGCGACTCCGTTCAGAGGTACCGCTCGGTTGACGATCCAGCTGGATAATGTCCTCGGCGTTCGCGTCCAGCCTTATTACAACAGAGGCCATTTCGATTACGCAGACACCCCCGTTTCTGTCGATACCCAGCTCATCTGGATGGCTGAACTTACCGGTCCTGAAATCGAAGATAGCGCGGTAAGATTCGATAAGGTTCTCCGGCTAGCCGAAGAAATCTGTTTTTCTCTCGGCTTCCCCAACGAAGCCGCGTATATTGAGCGCCAGCTCAAGAAAGAGTCCGGAAGCCGCCCAACCGCGGCCTAGCCAACGAAATCGGCCCGCTTCCCTGGCGCCCTGCCTCGCCAGAGGACCTAGGTCCCTGTCTAAGAGTCGTTCCCGCCCACGTAGTTATAGTGCGGGGCTCCATCATTGATGGACCCGGTGACGTGAAGGCTGACGGGCGTGCCTGACGCCCTGGCCATCACTGACGAGCCCGCGAAGAGCCTATAAAACACACTTCTCCCCGCATCCGGGCTTTATAGCCCGTTTCTCGCCGGGGAGAGGGGTCAGCTCGCGGAACGCCGCGAGCTGACCCCTCTCCCCCAACCACCAGATAAATCTGGATGGTTGCAAGGGACTCAAAACTGGGTGGGACAGGGATGCAGGGAGAAGTGGGAGGTGGTGGATTGAAAGAAACAGAAAACGACTTGGTGGAAGGATTGGGAGAAGAACAGGAGAAGGACAGGGAAAAGGAGGATTCCAAACTACTGACGGAAAAGACGGTACGGCTGTTGAGGGTGATTGCGGAGCATGGCTATTTGACGATCAACGAGATCGGGTTCATCTACAGGCACCAGACTCATGCCTACCGGGTGCTCAAAGGGCTCAAGGACCTGAACTTGGTCGGGGAATTCGACACGACTTTGCGGCCTCGGACCGGGTACTTCCTGAGGGCGAAGGGCTATCGAACGCTGCGGGAACGCGGCCAGTTAAGGCTCAAGAGGCGGTTCGATACGCGGGAGTTCAAGACGTTTATTTTTACTCATCGGATGGCCTGCGCGAAGGTCGGAATCATGCTTGAGGACCATCCGCTGGTGAAGGATTTTCTGCCCGAGAGCCTGCTCTGGGAGCGCCGGAAGGACGCCGATGAGAAGCTCTGCGACGGCGAGTTCCTGTTCAAGGCGCCGGGCTGGGAACAGGCGCGACGCGTCGGCCTGGAGGTCGAGCTGACGCTCAAGAACAGCGAGAAGCTGCGCGAGTCCTTTGAGAGCTTCATCCGCCGCCGCGACCTGGATCAGGTCTGGTGGGTCTGCGGAAACCCCACCATCGCCAAGGCGCTGGGCTACTGGATCGGACGGATACGACGGCACACGGAGCAGCAGCATTTCCTCTGCACGCTTGAGGAGGCGCTCAAGACGCAGCACCAGCTCGGCCTGCATGACCGGCTGGGGCAGCTCTATTCGATCGCGCCTGATAACCCGACGCTGCCGGAGATGATCGAGCCTGATCCTCCGCCGATACCGCCCAAGGCCGAGCTTCCCCCCGTTGCGCCCGCGCCGCCGCCGCCGTCGGCCGTAGGCATGTCTCCCGCTGAGATCAGGAGCTGGCGCAACCTCGAACGGCCTTTGTGGGCCCGCGTCCTCGTCTTCGCCTGGCGCTGGCTCCGGGAATCCTGGCGGGAGGAGAAATACCAGGACGAGAGCTACATGTGGCAGAGCCGCTTCCGCTTCACGCGCTGGCGGGAGTTCTGGATCGTCGCGGCCGTGCTGGCGTTCTGGCAGCTGGCGCTGCTGGCCGAATACTGGCTCAGGTACCAGGAGGGCAAGGGCTGGCGCGAGCGGACTTTGCTCAGCGGCGAGGTCCGCGACCGCCGTTGGAGCATCCGCCCGGTCTTCCTGGCCAGCAAGGGACACAGCTACCGGCTCGCTCTGGACGGGTTCAACGAAGCGGACGCCTCGTGCGACCTCGATTCGGTTCGGATCAAGGTCCCCGGCGGCGTGGTGGTCTCGGAGATCATTGGGACGGGTAAGTTCAGGCACGTAAGACCGGGAAGCGGCGTGCGCACCGTCCATGACTTCGAGGCCTCGCCCAAGTCCAGGCGCTTCCTCGCCGTCTATACCGCGACCGGCGGCCGCTTCTGCGCCAGCGCCGTCGTTCCCGTCGAGTTCAAGTAAATCCAATCAAGCACGGAGGCACTATCGAAATCATGCCCATCAAATCAGCCGTCGAATCGTTCCTGTCGCGCTGCATCGCGCTGAACCTGGCCGCCGGCAGCATTACTTGGTA
Source organism: Elusimicrobia bacterium GWA2_66_18 (assembly GCA_001799675.1). Lineage (GTDB taxonomy): Bacteria > Elusimicrobiota > Elusimicrobia > UBA1565 > UBA9628 > GWA2-66-18. Next base: position 63,757 of record MGTX01000028.1, on the reverse strand, counting down.
TCGGCACATCCTCAAGGACTTGGCCGCGTTCCTTGCCGAGAGCGAAGCCCGCGAGCTGAAGGAAGTAAGCCCCGCGCTGCTGCGCGATCACCTGAGCGGACTCAGGCGTAGGGGACATGCCTCCGAGACGGTGTTCCGCACCTACGGCGGCATTCGTTGCGCATTCCGGTTCTGGATGCGGGAAGGCATGATCGCCCGCAATCCGATGGAACTGGTCGAACGGCCGCGGCGCGAGCGCGCGCTGATCCGGCCGATGAGTCCGGAGCAGGCGACTCGGCTGCTGGACACGCCTGACGCGCGGAGTTGGGAAGGCGTAAGGGACAGAGCCATGATGATGCTGATGCTGGATTCCGGCCTGCGCATCTCCGAGGTCTTGTCCTTGGACTCTGGCCGCGTGGACTGGCTCAACTGCTCCGCGATCGTGATGGGCAAGGGCCGCAAGGAGCGCTCGGTGCCCTTCAGCGCGCGCACGGCGCAGGCCCTTCTGGAGTATGCGCGCGCGCGCAGCCAGCGGCCCGCCAAGGCCGCGCAATTCTTCCTGGGGCGAACCGGCAAGCCCATCTGCCGCAGTAAGATGCGCAAGCTCATCCTCCGGTATGGCCAGCAGGCGGGGATCGAGGGCGTCCGGCTATCACCGCACACGCTGAGGCATACCTTCGCCGTGCTTTACGTGCGCAACGGCGGGGACTCCTTCAGCCTACAGGAGATCCTGGGCCACTCGACGCTAGAGATGACCCGGCAGTACGTGAACCTGGCGCGACGGGACGTGGCCGAGCAGCACAAGAAGTTTTCGCCGATAGATGTTCTCGCGGGCAAGACTTCCGCCGCTTCCACCGTCACACAAAACTACCAATTAGTGTGACAGGCGTTTAAAAAAACAGGTGCTTTTTTAACGCTTTAAGACGAAAAATCTCACGCCCAGGATGCTACGCTCGAGCGCTACGCCTCTGAGCGTAGCATCCTGCCCATTGCTGGTTCAATAGGGGTACTACCCTACCCCGGTTTACGAGGGCAGTGTCTGAAAATCGTGCACGTTTTTCTGACAGAGATATGGCCCTTGAAGATAGCTGGTATACCTGTTATAGTTTAAACTAGAACGGATTGGGGAACCTTAGGTCCCATTAAGCGCTCTTTAGTGAACTAATGGTTTATTTAAGAGCCTAAATGTATACCTGGGGTCCCTGAATCTGCATTAGAATAAACTCAATGAAAAGCGAGTCGAGCAGCCGGACGACGCTCAGTGAACTCTTGGCCACTTGGCCCAAGGGAGTAGTCGCCACTCCCCCGTGGCTGGAGGAGCACGGTGTTTCGCTCGATCTGGTCAAAAAGTATCATCGCTCCGGCTGGGTCCGGCGCATAGAGCGCGGCGCTTATGGGCGTCTTGAAGACGCCGTGGAGTGGACGGGCGCCCTTCACGCAGTCCAGTCTCAACTCAAGCTGCCGGTCTACCTAGGGGCCAAGAGAGCCCTTGAGGAACAAGGCTACGGCCACTTCGTCCGACAGCGAGAAGGAGGCCGGCTACGACTCTACGCGCCACGAGGAGCGCGGCTGCCTTCTTGGTTCGCCCGCCACGACTGGGGCGTCAAGCTGGTGTTCACCGCGGCGGACCTGTTCCCCGGAAAGATGGAGCTAGGGCTGACCAAGCGGGCCTTCGGGGATTTCTCCATACGCCTCTCAGCTCCCGAGAGGGCGATGCTCGAAACGCTCAATGACGTGCCAAAGCTTCAGTCCTTCGAAGAAGCGCGCCTGCTTATGGGCGGCTTGGCGACACTGCGGCCCGAACTGGTGCAGGAACTACTCGAAGCCTGCCGTTCGGTCAAGGCCAAGAGACTGTTCCTCTTCCTCGCTGAGGAGGCCGACCATGCCTGGGTCAAGGAGCTGACTGTCTCGAAAGTGGACCTGGGCAAAGGCAAACGCTCCATAGTCAAAGGCGGCCGGCTCGACTCGAAGTATCAGATAACCGTCGAGCCCAACCCGGAAGCGGTTTCCGTACACGAAGGCCCATGAGACAGGCTTATCTCGATCAGGTGCGGCTCATGCTGCGCGTCCTGCCCCAGGTCGCCGCCGAAGAGAGCTTCGCGCTCAAAGGCGGCACGGCGATCAACTTCTTCGTGTGGGACATGCCGCGGCTCTCCGTGGACATCGACCTCACCTATCTGCCGATCGAACCTCGAGAGCAATCGCTGCGAAACATCAGCGACGGGCTTCAGCGGATCAAGAAGTCCATCGAGAAGGCCAATGTCGGGTTCAACGTCCACGAGAGCAAGACCGCCGGGCTTGTGCTCAAGCTCGTGGTGCGAGCGCCCAAGGCCGAGGTGAAGATCGAGCCCAACACGGTGATCCGGGGTTCTATCAACGGGGTGGTGACGCGCGACCTTTCAAAAAAGGCACGCGACACCTTCGAAGCCGCCGCTAAGATCAGGACCCTGGCCGAACCGGAACTCTTCGGCGGCAAGATCTGCGCCGCTCTCGACCGTCAGCATCCGCGCGATCTGTTCGACATCAAGCAGCTGCTCGACGGTCCTGGGCTCACCTCTGAGATCAGAAAGGGCTTCCTTGTCCATTTGATAAGCCACGACCGGCCCATGCATGAAGTCATCGAGCCCACGCGTAAAGACGTGCGCGCAACCTTCGAGTCTGAGTTCGCGGAAATGACCGACGAACCCGTGACATATGAAGCCCTCGTCGATGCCCGAGAACGCCTAATCGCTCAACTCAAGAGCTCCCTGACCGAACAAGAGAAGAGATTCTTGCTCTCCGTAAAAGATGGGAAGCCTGATTGGGCGCTGCTCGGGCTCGATGGCGTTGAACGGCTGCCTGCCGTCCAATGGAAGCTCCGAAACATCGGCAAAATGGCCGTCGCCAAAAAGCAGGAACAGATGGCCAAGCTGCGAGACAAGCTGGGACTCTAAGTCTACGGATAATGCGGGTGGAGATCGCCAATGTCGCTCACTGAAGCTCATCGCCGGATAGCCCAAACCCTGCTCAAGCAGTTCGATGAATCGGGCAAAAGCCTGACCAACCAGGGAGTCGTCTATCCATCGTACCGCGACCTCGACAAGGAACGGTCTGAAGCTCTTCCAGAGCTACGCAGTTTCCTGGACCGATTCATTGCGGGCAAGCTGGACCTCCAGGGATTCAAGCAGGAGAACAATGTCCTGAGCATCAAGCACAATTACTGGGGCTTCACCGGCTTCAGCGGTCAGATGACCCTCAATCAGCTCACGAACTGGTCCCACGGATCGGAGCCGATGGCGCAGCTTCTCCGAGAAGCGCTGGCCGTCCCGGACTCGAAAGAGAAGGCCGTCGAGAAGATCAACCGCGTCCTTCGCGAGCTACCCCGGCTGGTGACCCCGGACAAGCGGTTGCGGCCGGCCTCGATGCCTTTCGTCTTGAGCTACTTCTGGCAGATTCAGCGCCCCGACAGCATTCCCGTCTACTATCACAGCTCGAAGAAAACGCTTGTTGATTCAGGGCTGCTTGAGGCCAACATCGACCCGGCCGCCATGTACGACACCTTCTGGAACCTGCACGAGCAATTAGCCAAGGAGTATGCTCCCGCGATGAAGCCGGGCGACAACAAGCTTTGGTTTGTCGAGCACGTGCTTTGGGCGGCGAAACCGGCCGCGGAGCCAACCGCCGAACAGCCTAAGCGCGCCAAGGGGATAAAGGCCCCGCTCAAAACTCCGACTTTGAACGGGTACTCGGAGTTCGTTCCTCCCCGCCTCGCCGACCTGCTCACACTCAGCCGCGGTGAAGGTTCGGCCACGGATTTTGAGGATCGCGTGGCGCTGGCTTTCCAAGTTCTGGGGTTCGAGGTCACGAAACTAGGCCAGGGGACCGGACGCAATCCGGACGGCATTGCCTACTGCCGGGAGCACAACTACGCCATCCTCTTCGACGCCAAGGGCTACAAGGACGGATACGGAATCGGCGTCGATGACCGCAACGTAATCGAATACATCAAGACTCACGAGCGGGACCTGCGGAAGCAAGGCTACGCGAATTTCTACTTCTGTTTCGTCTCGGCGACCTTCCGCGGCGATGGGAAGGCGAACACCGATCGGATCAGGCGGGAAACCGGAACGAAATCCGTCGTTCTGCTCTCGGCGGAGAGCCTTCTGCAACTCGTAGCGAGAAAGATCGAGCGGCCGCGAGACTTTGAACTCGGCGACTTCCAGGACCTGCTGCTGGATAGCGGTGAGCTGGGAAGCGACCGCCTCGAAGCGTTTTGGGAAGACTGAAGGAGCTGTGCGATGAAACAATTCTGGCGCATGCAGCTACATCCGGCGGACCCCGATGAATCGACGAAATGCTGTGTCGAGTCGCTCGCAGCAGGCTTCGTAGGCCTTGACTTTGCCAAGGACACTGGGGACCTCCGCAAAGCCGACCTCAGTGACCTACCGCCTGGACAGCGCGACTACAAGAGCTTCGCGACCAAGATGCGCATCGGCGATCTGGTGCTCGTGATGGCTCATCACTTCCCGTTCGCACTTGCCCGTATCGCGGGCGACTACAACTACATCGCCCAACGCGATCCTCGCCTTGGGATATGGTTCCGGCATTTCCGGGGAGTGGATGAAGTCCGCTACTACGCCGATTGGAAGAAGGATGCGCGGAAGTGGCCCAAGCTCATCATGACCGATGCCATTTCGACGCTACGCGAGGAATCGACCCAATCCGCCCAGCTGATTCGTCAATGGCTCCGCGCGGCCTGATGAGAAGCCTGCATCCGAATGAGAGACATCAATAGAAGCTCCGTTCTCGACGCCGTCTACGTCCTTAACGATCTATTCGACAGCCTGATAGCGGGAACCATGGTCTTCGACAACTATCAGTCGAAGTTCACGAGAGGAGAATTCTCCCAGGCCGGCATCGTCGCTGTTCAGAAGATGTGCGTTTCTCACCTCATTCTTGCACTGAATAAACTATGCGAGTTCTGGGAACGGTTTCACCATCTTGTTCCAGCGGAACTAAGGCCAGAGATCAAGGCGCTGGTCAGCCAGCTCCAAAGTCGCGATGTTAAGAAATTCAGGAATGCGGTTGTGGCGCATGTCTGGGACAAGAAGCGTCGCCGTGCTCTAACGCAGTTCGAGGCGGTAGCACTGCTCAACCGAATCTCCGGTCATCCGGGCAGCTTCTTACTATGGCTAAACAACCCAAAGGACAATGCTTATCCAAAGACCGTCGTCAGCATTGTCGAAACTCTCCGAGATCGATTACGTGTGCAGTACGGCGTGACTGCGGACGAAGTCTTTCAGCGATAACATAATACAGCCGTTCATCCTCGTGATTTGCTACACTCCTTCTAGGACCACAAGGTTAGTCGTTCAAACCGCGTGGTGAAGGGGTTGGTCCTCGTCGGAGAGGGTCTCACCGTAAACGGGTGAAGCTCATAACCTTGAGGTCGCTGGTTCAAATCCAGCCCCCGCAACCATTCTTAATCACCATCATTGCAGTGGCTGGGACCCTCGGACCGTCCGCGAGACTTAGGACGGCTTGAGGGTCCCAAGTCATTTCAGCCCTCTTATCGGGCTGGACGACGATCCCCTTCACGAATTTCCGACAGGAAAACTTATCTGAAGAATGCCTATCGCGTGCTGTTGACTCGGGCGCGTCAGGGAATAGTGATCGTCATTCCCGAAGGTTCAGATGAAGACCCGACGCGCAAAGCAGAGTTCTACGACCCGACGTTCGAATATTTGCGAAAAATTGGATTGCCCGTAATTAGCTGACCCGGAAGGATGCGCCCGTTTGCGTCAGCCGAAGAAGCAATGATGCTTGTCTTCACCAACCAGCTTCAGAAACGCATTCAGTGAGCGGACTTTAGCCAGCTGGTATGGATGCCATTTCAAGTTGCCGCGCATCCAGTAGACCTTCCAGATTGCCTGCGCCTTCACGAACGTGGCCTTGGCAAAAGCATGGTCGGTCTTACCCGGCTTGTTAAACTTCGGGCGGATTTCAAGTAGTTCCACGCTCTGCCTGTGGAAACGGAAAGCGAAGTCGAGCTTGACTCTAATGGCAGGGTCAACCGGACGTTTCGTGTCCAAGAACGTCCGAACCGTCTTGGCTACCTGAACCCTGTCTAGCGCGTTCACGGGCGGGAGCGATTCAGGCGCCGATAGACTTGGCGCGTGGGATTCGGCTGGCGGGAATCTTGACGACTTTCCCGTTTTTCCAAACGACGATAGGGTCCCCGCTCATGCGATGATCTTCAATTGTTTTCGCAACAGCGATCTGGAGAGCCTTCTCGGCTTTCAGCATGATGTCGTGGTTTTTTGGCACACGTTTTACTTTCATGTTTATTTTAAGCCTTCCCGGATCTTTTCGAATAATGGGGCATCTATTCTCTCGATGATTCCCTCTTTAGCCTTCGCAATAGGCCGGGGCTGGCTGCCTGAGTTATCGAAAAGACCCCATGTATCCACAAGCACGTGATACTCAGTCAAGAGATTCTTTATGCCCCGGTCGAAGCGCCGTCTAATGTCTTGCTCCGGAACTGAATGTCCTCCGCGATGAATTCTTTCCTTCACACGCTGGATCGCGAGTTCGACTTGGGGCAACCATAAGAATATCAGGTGAATGCGGTATCCGCCAGCTCGGAGCTTCTTGAAAAGAGAGAGATAACTTCGGCCGGATAGGGTTGTCTCGAACGCGAACGTGTGGCGCTGCGCCGATAGCTCCTCGATCCTGTGGAGCATGATGCGGCCCGCCTCGATCGCGGCGGCTCCAGGAGAGAACGGGGAAAGCCCACCCGCGATGAGGTCGGCATTCACGAACTCCTGGCACTTCGCATATTTCGGAAGAAACTCCCGAGCGAATGTCGTTTTCCCGGCCCCATTAGGACCCGCGATGACGAACAGCTCCGGAGATGTCTTCATAGATTCTCAGATGATTGTATAAAATTCGACCAAGCGGACTCGGCATAGGCTTGATGCCCTCGATGGTGGTCTCCGAATCCTCCAGGTAGATGCAGTCGGTCAGCATGCTCTTGGCCACCTGATGGGAATTTTGGAAGGCGAAGTCATGATTGCCGGCGATCACGATCTTATAGCGGTGCTTGAGCGACTTCAGGAAACCATTGAAGCGGGCGACGTCCTCCAGGGAGCCGACGTCCGTCATGTCGCCGGCGTGGATAAAGACATCGCCCTCAGGAATGGGCAGCCGATCGTGCATCGTGTGGGTGTCGGAAACACAGACGAATTTCATAGCGGCTTATCTGGTTTCGGCGTCTTCGTAGCCACCTCGAGCTTCTTATTTTCATCTTCGACATGCCAGCGGTATAGGATGCTCAGGAACCTCGTCGTATTGGCATGAATCTCTTCGAGCTCCGCATCTGACAGTGTGCGGCCGTATTGCTTTTCCCAGTGAGCTCTCAAGCCCTTTCGATATTGTTCATCCTTGGGCAGCGAGGCGTGTTCAATGACATCAGGAAGCGGACGCGGTTTATCGCTCATTTTTGCATACCCAAAAAAAAGAAAACCCGCCCAAGTTGCGCATCAGCCCGTTGGGCCGAGAGGCGTGGCGGGTATGTTGTGGACATTATATCAAGGCCTGCCTTCGATTCGCACAATACCGCAAGTTTTTTGAGGATATGTGCAGGTCATGGTTCACGCGGCAGCTGTTAAGTAACTCTTAACAACTGACTTGGAATCGAGCCTGAGCGGCCTTGGCATCGCGAGAGATCATGTGCAGCAGATGTTCCGCTTGCTCGCGCCCGCGGACGGGATAGCGCCGGCATTCAAGGTATAGTTGGATGTCCGAAACCACTGGCAGCTTCCTGATTTCTCTCATGTCCAGGAGCCCCGCTTCGGCGTAGTATGGCCGGAGAATGTGGAATGGGCCTCTCGTGTCCGGGGTCAGAAGCAGGGAACGCCGCCAGGCGCTTTGCAGCCGGTCGGCCTCGGCCAGATGCACGTGTACCTCGTTGAACACGGCGTGGGGCGCGGCGAGGGACGCTCCGGCCATCGCTGATAACGCCCACCGCCCCGGCAGATGGGCGCGGGCCTTGGAGAGCCGGGCAAACATCTCCTTTGGCGTCTCCGCGCCCTCCATCGCGTAGCGGTAGGATTCGATCGGAGCGGCGGCGTACCATGCCGCCCAGTCCTCCAGTAGGCGCGGGAGATCGAGGAACCGTGCCTCTCCGGTCGATTCCCGGGAGACATGGCCAAGGCGCTCAAGGCGTCGTAGTACGAGGGTGGAGAGCGCCGGGCTGACGCCTGCCATTTGGGCCAGTTCACGGATGCCCCACGGCTTTCCTGGACGGCGGAAAGCCACTCTCAGGAGGAGCGAAGCGGTAGGGCCGAAGGGATTTCTCTCAGTCACAAATGAGGGCGAAATTATTCGTTGGTTGTAAACACAAATGGTCAAAGGGGATTATATAAATCTTCGACGATGACTGGTGTTCCGCTAGGTATGTGTTTACAGGTTTGTAAACAGTAGCGGGATTGACTTAGGCCCTCGCATGCTTGTAAGCTCGTCGCACGAGCTTACAAGCATGCGCCAAGCTCGCTTTTGTGTTTCCTCCTGCGGTATACCCACCCCTTGTATTTGACACAAAAACAGGCTACTATTTGTGTCAAATATGGGCAGGGGAAAACACGCCACATCTGTAGATAGCCATATACTGGGCTTGGTCCAGAGTCGCCCGGCCGGCTGGGTCTTCACGCCCGCCGACCTGAGCGACCTGGGCAGCCGTAACGCCGTCGCTGCAGCGCTCAAGCGGCACAAGAAGGCGGGCTTGATCCGGCAGATCGCGCGCGGGTTCTACGACAGGCCGCGGAACCATCCTCAGTTCGGAGTCTTGGCGCCCGATCTCAAAGAAGTGGAACAGGCGCTCAAGCGCCGTGACGCCATCCGCCTCCAGCCGACCGGCACCTACGCCGCGAACCTCCTGCACCTATCGACCCAGGTGCCGGTGCGCATTGTCTATCTGACCGATGGGCCGACGCGCCGGCTCAGAGTCGGAAAGACGCATATCATCCTGCGCCGAACGACGCCCCGCAACATGGCCACGGCGGGCACCGCCAGCGGCCTCGTCATTCAGGCGTTGCGGTGGCTCGGCAAAAAAAGCGACCACAGTTCCACGATACCGCTGCTAAGAAAGGCGCTCTCGGTCGATGATCTCCACCGGCTGGCCTCCGACGCGCGCTATGCTCCGGCTTGGATCGCGACGATCATGCGGGAAGTGTCCACGAACTCGGAGGCGCCCAAGTGAACGCGTGGTTTAAACTCGACCCAAAGGATCGACGCCTTGCCTGTGAAAAGGCCGCCGCCGAGTTGGGCATCTCGGCCGTCAGCGTGGAAAAGGATTTCTGGGTTTGCTGGACCTTGCGGGAGCTTCTTGCCTTGCCCGGATGGGGCCCGCAGCTGACTTTCAAGGGCGGGACCTCCTTATCCAAGGGCTGGAAGCTGATCGATCGTTTTTCCGAAGACATCGACCTCGTGATCGAGCGCGACTATCTCGGCTTCGGCGGGGCGACCTTGAGCCGCAGCCGCGTGGGCAAGCTGAAGGATGTCTGCAGCGCCAAGATCGACGGCGAAATCCGTCCCGCGCTCCAGCAGAGAATCGATACGGCGCTGCCTCGTGGTGAGCGTGGAACGCTTTCTTTTGCCGGCCGCGAAACAGACCCGGATCAGTTGACTCTTTTGTTCGCATATCCGACGGCACTTTCTGTCGACGAGGCCGACTACATCAAGCGCGAGGTCAAGATGGAGTTCGGGGCGCGCTCAGAAACCGAGCCGGCCGAGCGCCCGACCATTCGGCCACTTCTCGCCGAGCAGATTTCCGGGGTGTTCTTCGCCCCGGAATTCGAGGTGAGGACCGTCGCGGCTCGGCGGACGTTTTGGGAGAAGGCGATGCTCTTGCATGAAGAAACCTTCCGTCCGCCTGAAAAGGCGCTCAAAACGCGGCTCTCCCGGCACTATTACGACCTCTCATGTTTGATCCAAAAGGGTATCGCCGCCGAGGCCGTCAAGGATGCGGGCTTGTTCGAGCGCATCGCCACGCACCGCGAGGCCTTCTTTCGCCAAACCTGGGTTGATTACAAGACCCTGAAGAAGGGGACCCTGCGTCTCCTGCCGCCGAAAGAGCGGCTGGCCGAGTGGAGGCGGGACTACCAAGCGATGAGAGACGACATGTTTTTCTCGGAGCCGCCCAAGTTCGAGGCGATCCTCGAAGTCGTCGAGGAGTTCGAAACGGACTTCAACAAGTCCTAATACGGACGACTACCGCTTCCCGCCTAAACCGCCGCCGGCAGGCCCCTGCGGCTGGGGCGGGGCCCGGAATTGACCTGGCCCAGGGGTAGCGCTGCCGCCGGATTCGCTCTATACTTCGGGCGTGCGCTTCTGGTGGGTCAACCAAAATCAGACCTTCGATCAAGAGTTCAGAGGCGGCTATTTGTGGTCGCCGAAGCGCAATCAAAACGGCGCACGTAATCAGTTCTATGAGAACATGCGCGAGGTCGCGCCGGGTGACATCATCTTCTCCTTTCGGGACCAGGCGATAGCGGCCATTGGAATCGCCCAGTCCTATTGCTACGAATGCCCGAAACCGGATGAGTTCGGTTCCATCGGGCCCAATTGGCATCCAAGCGCCGGCTGGCGGGTGGATGTGGCGTATCGCATTCCCCACAATCGAGTGCGGCCGCGAGACCACATTGGCGTGCTGGGGCCTCTGTTGCCCCAGAAGTATTCGCCTCTTCGGAGTACCGGCGTCGGACTCCAGGGCGTTTATCTGGCCGAGGTACCGGAAGGACACCGCCTCCCTGGCCACGACCCGCAACTCCTTGCCGCCGATGTTGCCCACGATATACGTCGGCGCCCGGTACTCGGGCGCCGGCGTCGGCGCCGCCTCGACTTTCTCCGTGTTCGACGCCACGATCTGACGAACCTGGTCGGCCACCCGGTAGAATCGGTCCGACGGCGTCACGTTCTCGATTCCCTGATGCGGCCGCTTGAAGTTGTAGTACTCGATGTACTCCCCAAGCTTTTCCTTGGCCTCCTCAAAACTCCCCAGCGGCGTTTTGGCCAGGCACTCCTGGATCACGTTGCGCCAGAACGACTCGATCTTCCCGCACGTCTGCGGATGGTACGGCCGGCTCCTGATGTGCCGGATTCCCAGCTTCGTCAGCATCTCCGTGAACTGGCTGCGCCCTCGCCACGAATAATACTGCCGCCCGTTGTCGCTCAGGACTTCCTTGGGCAGGCCGTGCTTCTCGATTCCCGCCCGAAACACTTCCTGCACGTTGGCCGCCGTCTGGAACCGGTACAGGCCCCACCCGATGATAAACCGGCTGTGGTCGTCTAAGAACCCGATCACGTACACCCGGTACTGGCCCTTGATCATGAAACTCATGATGTCCGTCTGCCACAGCTCGTTGGGCAGCGCCCGCTCGAAGTGCCGAACCTTCGCCGGACGGTTTTTACGCCGACTTCGCCCCAGGATCGGACCGTGCCCCTTCCGCCTCAGCAGACGCCGCACCGTCTCGCGCGCCAGGCTCAGGAAGCCATGCCGCGTCAATTCTCCCTGGACCTTCCCGACGCCCGCGTCGGGGTCCGCGTTCTTGATCCCGTCGATCAACTGCTCGGCCGCAGCCACTCGCGGGCTCTGCACATGCGCGGCTCCGCCCGTCGGCTGCGTTTCCAACCCCGCGATCCCGCCCTTCTCGTACTTCGCCGTCCAATCTGAGACCATCGACCCATAAACACCGTACAGCGACTTCAACTCGTCCAACGTCAGCCCACTCTGCCGGGCTTGCACGACTTCTAACTTCTCAGAAACGGCCCACTGCTTTCTCACCGACTTCTTCGTCTTCATCTCTTCCTCCAGTAGTCTAACGCCTAGCTCTGGAGGCAGAAACGTCAACAGATCAAACGGCCAAAGAACGTCTCAATTCTACTGGACGGGATAGTATTTCATCGATGACGAATCGGGAGATTCCAGGATTGCCCTCGACGAGGACGCGCAGTTGCTCCGGGTGACTCACGTGGGCGCGGTAGGAGTCCGGGTCAAGTAGATCCACGAACAGTGCGTCGGGAAAATTCGCCTTCAGCAGGGTGGATTTCCCGGTTCCCCGCGAGGAGATCGATTCTCAATTGACCTCGCCAAAGACGGCCTAGAACTTCTTCAGCAACTGAAGATGCCCTGGGCCTTTCGTCCCAGGGCAATCCGGCAAAAACCGATGCCCTCATAGGTCGAAAGTCTCTATGGAGGCCCTCCCTTTTTAATTTATCTTGCCATCATGAAGACTCCATTCGTCGTCGCCGTCTTGTCGGCAGCGTTCTGCGTGGGTCCGTGCACGGCTTCCATGGCGCAGCCGCCGAGATCGACGCAAGACCCATCCCAGCTTGAGATCAACGCAATCATCGAGAACGTGCGCGGACTCAAATTCACGGGTCCCGTCGACTATCTGGCTCTTCCTGCCGACGAATTTTTTGCGGTCTTGGAGAAAATGGGCATCCCGCGCGAGGAATCGCAATCCATACAGGGCATCTACGACTGGGTGACGAAAAAGCTCTACTCCAATGCGTCCATAGATCCAATCCGGGCCCGGGGCACTCGGATACACGAGTCCTTTCACGCCCTTCAGGATCAATTGTTCGGTCTCGAGGGGATGACGCGGCGAGCCAAGACCTCCGACGAGCAGTACGCCGTCGCGGCGTTGACCGAGGGGGACGCGACGCTCACGTTCATCGAATGCATGCCGGAGAGCAGCGCCAGGCGGATGCTGGGAATCAAGCGCCCGTGGGAATGGAGCGGGACGCAGCCCCGGTACGACAGCAGCCCGACCGGCGCCGCGGCACAGGTCTCGATGGCTTTTAATTACGGCATCGCCGCGAAGTTCATCCAATTCGTCAAGGAACGGCAGGGCTGGGACGGAGTCAACGCGCTCTATGCGAAGCCGCCGCTTTCCACGGCGCAGCTGCTCCATCCGGAAAAATATTTCCGTTCCGACGCCCCTCAGGACGTCGATCTTCCAGACGTCTCCGGAAGACTTCCGCAGGGATGGCGGCTCGTCGAGACGGACACGCGGGGAGAGTTCATGACTTACTTGCTGTTCCTCGGCTATCCCGCTACGGGCCCCGAGGCGGAGACTCTCGCCGATGGATGGTCCGGCGATCTCATCCGGACGTATACGAACGGACAGACGTCGTTCTCCGTTTGGAAGAGCCGTTGGGAGACTTCCAAGGACGCGGAGGAATTCCTCGAGGGGATGAAGAAGATCATTCCTTCTCAGAACGTGATCTACGATAGCCGCGACAACTCCGTTCTCGCTCGCATCGACGCTCCTAACTTCCTATACCAAACGGATATGCGCTCAGCGAGTCGCTGACTCAGCCTCGGGCGCGCAGGCGCGCGCGGTCCATGGCCGCCTCGGGCCTGATCGCGCGCTCGGCCAGGGCGGCGCCGGCCGCGGCGCGAACGCCCGGCTCGCGGTCCTCGAGAGCGCGCGGTCCAGGAGGCGTCTTCGGCGAGCATGTGCACGAGGGGCTCCGGGTCGTGCAGGGCCTCTCCCAGCGCCAGGTCCGAGCCGTCGGCCCGCTTGCGTAGGGCCGCCGCCAGGAGGCAGGAGGTCATGACCGCCTCCGGTCGATGGCGAAGCGGCTCAAGAGCCCGCCCTTCTCCTTGAGCCAGCACTTCAGCTCGGAGGCGATCTCCGCGGCCTGCGCGTATTGCGTCAGAGGACGAGACGTCGTCGTCGCGACCCCGATGCGGATGGTCACGATGGGCTGGCGGGATGCGTTGCCGGCTCGGTCGAGCGTCTTGACGAATCCGCAGCGGCGGTCCTCGGGCTTGTACAGGCAGGGAGCGGCCTGGTCGAAAAGGCAGGTCAGGCGGTGGGCCAGCGCGGCCGCCTCCTCCGGGCGGCAGACCGCGGCGAAGTCGTCGCCGCCGATGTGCGCGGCGAAGCCGTCGTCTCCGCAAACGGACTTGACGCTGTCGGTCAGGATGCCGCCGAAGGTCTTGAGCAGCCAGTCTCCCTTGGCGAAGCCGTAGGCATCGTTGAATGATTTGAAGCGGTCGATGTCCATGTAGAGGAGGGCGAAGGGCTCCTCCTGGGCGATGCGCTTGCGCACCGTCTCCTCCAGGCAGGGACTGCCGGGCAGGTGCGTGAGCGGATTGGCGGAGAGCTCCATGGCGGCGCGCTTGATGAGCCGCTCGACGCGCGCCAGGAGTTCGGCCATCGAGAAGGGCTTGACGACGTAGTCGTCGGCGCCCAGGGACAGGCCCTCGATCTTCTCGTCCGTGTCGCCCAGGCCCGTGACCAGGATGACGGGGACCAGCCGCGTCGCCTGGAGGCTGCGCAGGCGGCGCAGGACCTCCATGCCGTCGATGCCGGGCATGCGCACGTCCAGCAGGATGAGCGAATAGTCGTCGCTGCCGGCCATCTGGAGGGCGCGGTCGCCGTCCGACGCGGAGCCGACCGAGAAGTGTCGCTCCTCCAGCGCGTGCGTCATCATCTTTCTGACCGAGCTTTCGTCGTCGGCGACCAGTATTTTGGCGTTCATGACACTCTCCTTACATTCCACATCGGCGCAGGATGGCGACGGCTCGAGCGTCCTCGCGCTGGAAGCGCTCCAGTTCCCGAGGGGTCAGTTCCGGCGCGTCCTTGCGGTAGTACCAGTCGCGCAGGTTGTCGTAGAAGGTTTTCTTGAGCCCCGCGTCGCTGATGGAAGAGCCGGGGTTGCGGGTCAGCCCGAAGGGGGAGACGCCCTGGCGCAGCTGTCCCGCCCAGTAGCGGGCCTTAAGGTCGAGGATGCCGGCTTCGATGCGGTCGACGCGCTCGGCGGCGTCCGAGCAGTCCTCCTCGCGCGGCGCATCGCGCAGTTGGAGGGGGTCCATCTCGATCTTCGGGATCTCGACCGTGAATTCGGGAGAGGGGACGACCAGGTTCCAGCTCCCCGAGTCGCCCAAGCCGGGGTCGGAGTCCGACTCCCAGGCCAGGATCTCCTCGACGGCGGCCAGGATCTCCCCGCTCTCGGCGTGCACGAGGCGAGCGGAGATCCTCATCTTCTCGCCGCGGCGGGAGAAGGAGCCGGTCACCACCGCGTCGGCGGGCTGAAGGAGGGGCTCGGAGGCTCCGGGGGCCCGGATCCTGGTCCCCGTGGCCCCCGTCTGGGAGAGGCGGCGTTCCGCCATCAGCTCCGGCAGGCGGGAGCGCTCCACGACCCGGACCCGGCCGAGGCGCACGATTTGTTCGACGAGGCGCTCGGAGAGGACTTCACCCTCGCTCGAGCCGCCCAGGCCCCGCCCCTCCAGGGGCAGGACCGCGACTCGGGCCACGCCCTTGCCGCGGGCGGCGGCGGAGAGCTTCTTGGCCGTTTCGCTCAGGGGCTGGGCCCCCGCGCGTACGCTCGGGAGCGCGAGCGTAGCCGCGACGAGCAGGCGGGGGAGCATGGTCATGGCCTCCCCGTCGCCCGGGCCTGGAGCCACAGGTGCGACGGCAGATCGCAGGCGGCGGCCTCGGCGGCGGCGGAGGCCGCGGCTTCGAGGGCGCGGGCGCGGGCGTCGCGGACATCGAGGCCCAGGGCGGCGGCCTCGCGCACGACGGCCCACGAGGCGGCGCCGGCGCCGCCTTGGGTCGCGGAGATCGAGAAGCGCGCGCGGGCCGAGACGAAGGGCCTCACGCGGGGCTCGTCGACGGGGCGGGTCTCCACCGCGATGCGCAGGGCCAGGTCGGCGGTCTTGAGCGAACCGGCGACCTCCCCTCCGAAGCGGGTCCAGGCGCGGATGAAGGCGGCTTTGGCGGCGGTCTCCAGTCCCTCGTCGTCTGCAAGCGCCGCCGCGGCGATGTACGCCTGGGGCCCGGTTCCGGGAAACCAGCCGGGCCGGCGGACGCCGTCTTGAGGCTCCAGCACGACTTCGGCGCGGACCTGAACTTTCAGCATGCCGTCCTCGTCGCGTTCCGAAAGGACCTTGAAACGGCGGACCGTGCCGTGCGCGGTGGAGCTCAGGCGCTGGCGGGACATCGCCGCGTCGTCGACCAGGGAGATGGAGGCGATCTCGACTCCGCCGGCTTCCTCGACGGCGCGTCTCTGCGCGTCCGCCACCGCCCGGCGTCTGGCGTCCGGGCGCCCCGAGGACTGCAGGGGCGCCCAGCCTTCGACGACGAGGCTGCGCGTCGGGCCTCCTTTCGGCCCCGCGGCGCATCCCGTCGCCGTCAGGGCGGCCGCTAAAGCGGCCGCCGCGAGTCGCTTCACGGGAGGCTCCAATGGAGGCCTTCTTCCAGGCGGTATTTAGGAAGCCGCAGCGTCACCACGCAGCCCCCGTCCGCCGTGAACTCCGATTTCAGCACCTCGGCGCCGCGGATGCTGTTCTTCACCCGGGCCGCCAGCAGGGAATCCTTCTCCATCGCCTGGGAGACGGTGACCCCGCCTTCCAACTCGACGCCCTTGATCATGGAGAGGAGTTCGTATTGCGCCTTCACGATGGCCGCGTCGCGAGACAGGGCCTTGCGCTGGGTCTCGGTGGGCAGAGCCGGGTCCGACGCTCCGATTCCGATGGCCTCGATGAAGCCCCTGCGGTCCGGATTCTGGTTGATGGTCTCGCCGATGCGCCCCTGGTGGACGCGGCTGACGACGCCGGAACATCCCGTCAGGACGAACGCTGCGAGAGCCGCCGCCGTCCATCTCATGCTTTTCATGACACTCTCCCGGCGCCGTCCTGCGCGCCATGCCCACAGCATAGCCCCGGCGGCTGTCCGCGCGCTTTCAGCGGGCTTAAGTCGCGGTGCCCGCCCGGTTAAGCCGCGCTTCAGCGGGGGTTCGCTCGGCGTCAAGCATCGGGGGCTATCCTGCTCATCATGGAACACAGCAACGCGACGTACGGAGTCGTTGAAGGCCGGCGCGCTTCCCCAGGCAGCCCGCAAGGCCTGCCTCTGTTTGGGGTGCGTCCCGAGGACTTCATAAAGGAAGCTGGGCCGGTTGCCGCGGCGCTCGCCTGGCCCTGCGTCCTTGTCGTGGACGACGGGGCCGTCGACCGGATGCTTGCCGTGCGCCTGCTGGCCAGACTCGGGGTCAAGGCCGACGTGGCGCGGGACGCTCGCGAGGCCCTGGAGGCGGTCGTCCGCCTTCCTTATGGAGCAGTCCTGATGGACCGCCGCATGCCGGGGATGGACGGCTTGGAGGCGACCCGGGAGTTGCGTCGCCGCGAGGGGGGGCGGGTGCGTCTGCCCGTGGTGGCGCTTACAGCGGAAGACGACGAAGAAGACCGACGGGCCTGCCTGGAGGCGGGGATGGACGGCCATGCCGCCAAGCCTCTGCGCTCCGCGGATCTCGCGCGCGCGGTCAGGGCCTGGACCGCGCCCGTATATCCTGAAGACATGAGGATGAGCCAGGAGACGCGGGAAGACGATCCCGGGGCGTTGCGCGCCAGGACCCGCGAGTACCTGGAGTCAGGGACCGCTCTGACGGCCCTGCTGCGCTCGGCGGCGGCGGCGGCGGACCGGGGCGCGCTGCTGCTGGCGGCCCGTTCCCTGAGGGGTGCCAGCCTCTCCTTCGGCGCGCGGCCCTTGTCGGGCCTCTGCGCGAGGCTGGAGTCGATGGCGGAGGCGGGACGGGTCCTGGCCTGCGCGCCGTTCGCGTCGGCGGCCGCTTGGGAGTTCGAGAGGGTGCGCCAAGCCCTGTCCGGGGCCGCCGTCAGCGTCGCATGAGCGCGCGGATGCGGCGCAGCATCTCCGTGGGCGTGAACGGCTTCATCATGATCGCGGCGTTCTCGCTGGAGGAGGCCGCCTTGAGAGTGGCCTCGTCGGCATAGCCGGACATGAAGAGGACCGCAAGCGCGGGAAGCTTCTTGCGGACCTCCTGCGCCAGTTGGTAGCCGCTCATCTCCGGCATGACGATGTCGGTCACGAGCAGGTCGATGGTCCGGCCCTGTTCCAGGATGCTGAGGGCCTCCCGCCCATGACGGGCCTCGTAGACCTTGAAGTTCGCGTTGCGCAGTATCCGCGCGACGATCGTGCGCACCTGGGCCTCGTCTTCCACCAGCAGGATGGTCTCGCCCGAGGAGAGGAGCCCCGCGAGAGCGTCGGCCTGCCGCGGCGCCGCCGTCTCCCCGGCCACGGCGGGCAGGTGAACCGTAAAAGTCGAGCCTTTCCCGAACTCGCTGTCGACCGTGATGTCGCCTCCGCTCTGGCGGACGATGCCGTAGACCGTGGAAAGGCCCAGTCCCGTGCCTTTGCCCACGTCCTTGGTGGTGAAGAACGGCTCATAGAGGCGCGCGAGGACGTCGGGGGTCATGCCGATGCCGGTGTCGCAGACGCTGAGGGCGACGTAGCGGCCCGGCTTCTCGCGGATGGCCGCGGGCGCCTCGGGTCCGGAGAGATCCTCAACCCCGGTCCCTATGAGAAGCCGGCCTCCCTGCGGCATGGCATCGCGGGCGTTGATGGCGAGGTTCATGATGACCTGCTCGATCTGTCCCGGGTCGGCGCGGATGCAGTCCGCGCCCTCGGCGAGCTGGAGGTCGATGGCGATGTTTTCCCCCACCGTTCGTCGGAGGATCTGCGCCAGGTTGGTCACCGTGGCGTTGAGGTCGATGATCTCGCTATCCATGATCTGCTTGCGGCTGAAGGTGAGAAGTTGGCGGGTCAAAGACGCGGCGTACACGGCGGATTTGGAGATCTCCGCGGCCTCATCTCGGGCCTCCTCCGGGAGGTCCTTGCGCTCCAGGAGCATCTCGGCGTTGCCGCGGATGGAGGTCAGGGCGTTGTTGAAGTCGTGGGCCACCCCGCCGGCGAGCAGGCCGATGGCCTCCATTTTCTGCGACTGGCGCAGTTCCTCGGAGAGCTTCTGGCTGGCGCGCTCCATGCGCAGGCGCTCCTCTTCGACCGCGAGGGCGCCGGCCACCAGCCCCATGATGCGTTCGTGGAGGGGATGGGGCGCGTAGGCGGACCGATAGAGGGCGCACAACTGGCCGAGGATACCGTCTCCGGAGATCACGGAACAGCCCACGCAGGTCTTGACGCCCAGCTTGACGCAGGAGATATTGCAGCACGCCGGTTCCCCGAGGTCTTCGCCCTCCCGCACATAGATCCCGAAGGCGGCGGCGCCGGAATTGTCCAGGCAGGGCGAGTGCGCGCTCACCACGGCGTTGAAGTCATCCGGAAGCCCCCAGCGGCCGATGGCGAAGAGCGAATCCTTCTGCTTGCGATAATAGACGGCGGCGTCCGCGCCCAACAGCTCGCCGCACAGCCGGGTCAGGCGGTTGATGTTGGCGTAGGGCTCGGGGCCGAGGCCGCGGATCGCCGCGTTGATGCGGTCGAACAGATCGAGCATCATGCGCAGTTCGGCGCTGGCGGCGGGGACGTCGTCCGGTTTCTCAGCCAAGGCGTCTCCCTCGGATCAGTCGGCGTCGTCGAACTTGTAGCCGCGACCGTGCATGTTGACCAGGCGCTTGGCGATCGAGGAGCCGAGCTTCTTGCGCAGGTGGGAGACGTGAACCTCGACGGTGCCCGGGTCGTTGTAGTCGGCCGGGTCGTAGCCCCAGACGTTCTGGAGGAGATAAGGCACGCTCAGGACGCGCCCGGGACGTTCGATGAGACTGGCCAGGAGATCGAATTCCTTGCGGGTCATGGACACGGACCTGCCCTGCGCCTTCACCGTGCGTCCGGCGGGGTCGAGCTCCAGGCCGTGCTTCTTGAGCTTGACCTCCATCTTGGCCGAGGCCGAGTAGCGGCGCAGGACCGCGCGGATGCGCGCGAGGAGGACCTGAAGGGCGAAGGGCTTGAGGAGATAGTCGTCGGCGCCGCACTCGAGGCCGGTCACCACGTCCTTGTCTCCGACGAACTTGCCCGACATGACGATGACGCCGATGGAGGCGGCGAAGTCCTCCTTTTTGAGGACGCGGCAGAAAGAGTAGCCGTCGAGGCCCGGCATCTCGGCGTCCACCAGGACCAGGTCCGGATGGGACTCGCGGGCCAGGAGGAGCCCTTCCGAGCCGTTGTCCGTGTGCACGACGTTGAGTCCCGAGTCGGTCAGGAACTTGTAGATGAGCTTGCGCAGGCCGGGGTCGTCGTCGATGACGAGGATCTTCTGGGGCATGGCGCCTTCGATCAGAGCCCCTGCCAGACGGGCGGGCTCTCGAGCAGGGTCAGGGCGGGGGAGGCGTTCATGGGCTTGGACGTCATGACCGCGGCGTCCGCGAGCCCCGCGCCTTCGGCGGCCGGGGGCAGATACCAGCAGCGCGGCCGCAGACCGACGGAGAAACCGCCTGCGCGCGTGCAGGCGCCGACGGACGGGTCGGTCTCGGAGACATCCTCGGCGAAGGGCTGGGCGCAGAGCGAGCCTTGGTAGTAGGTGTCGAGACGGCACTGCGTGCCGGGATGGCCGTTGAACATGCTCTCGACGACCTTCGGGTCCGGGGTGTCGAAGCGCGGGACGGGGTCCTCCCTGCGCATGACGCGGAAGAGCGCCGTCACGGACATCCCCGCCATCGCGGAGCGCACGCACAGGGCGCCGTCTTGCGCCCGCGCGAAGGACTTCCCGCAGGCTTCCCGCGCGAGAGACTCGTCGCCCGTCGGCTTGGTGAAGGCGGCGGTCTCGGGGGAGGCGAAGATGCGATGCAGGCACTTGAGGTTGGCGAAGTAGTCCGCCTGACCCTCGTTGGAAGCCCAATCGTCGGGGTATTTGGGCGCGCCTCCGAGGTGGTGGCCGATTTCGTGGCAGGCGACCAGGGCCATCCCGTCCTGGGTGATGGCCGCGTGGCGTGCCAGACCCCCGTACATGTTGATGACGTAGTCGTCGCCTTGGCGGTCGGCGGAGGCGTTGACTGTGGGGTCTTCCCAGAGCCGGTTGATCATCAGACGGCCTCCGCGCGAGGCGATGATGGGGCCGTAGACCGCCTGGACCCGGTCCATCACGGCCTCGTACTGCTTGCGCGTGAGGCCCTTGTCTTCAAGGCTCCCGATGGGAATCTTCAGGTTGTTGGGCGGAAGGAAGCCGTCTTCCAACACGACGCGGCGAGGCGATGACTGCGCGACGCTCAGCAGGGCGGTCAGGACTGCGCCGACGATGACTCCGACGATTTTCTTGGACAAAGGACACCCCCAGGAAGGCCCACTGTAACAAAACCTCCGCCGCAATTCAATGGATTTCGGGACGCGGCTACGGCTTGCCGTCGAGGATATCGCCGCCCAAGGCGCCGCCGTCGAGTGGATGCGGCGTGGCGGCAACCTCGGGCGGGATCGCGGGCGCGGCTAGACCGAGAAGTTCGGCCATGAGCATGCCCAGTTCGGGCATGTCGATGGGCTTCTGGAGGCAGCGGATCTTCGGGTCCGGCGGCAATAACGGTGCGAGGTCGTACGGGCTCATCGCGGTGATGAAGACGACCGGCGTGGCCGCGGTGAAGGCGCTGCCGCGCAGGCGCTCCAGGATCTTGACGCCGTTGCCGGCCGGGAGGTCGAAGTCGAGCGTGACGAGGTCCGGCTTGAATTGCGCGGCCGCGGCGGCCGCGCCGTAGGCGTCGTGCGCGGCGGCGACCTGGTGGCCCGATTGCGTCAGTCTCAGACGCAGCAGGTCCACGATGACGGGGTCGTCGTCGATGACCAGGATCTTCGCCATGTCAGGTGGACGCGATCTCGGCGGCGAAGGCGAGGCGGGCCGTGCAGCTGCAGACCTCGCTGCCGCCGCCGTAGTGCGGTTCGGCGCAGACGGTCTCGGCCGCTCCCTCTTCCTCGAGTCGGGTCAGCGCTTCGCCGACCTGGGGGGCGAAATCGAAGTGTCCCGAGCCGCAGCGGCCGGGGCAGTCGGCTTCCACCTGGAAGGGGTCTTGGGGGCCTATGAGGGTCTCGGTCTCGTCCAAGACGACGCCCTGGGGGGAGGTGATGGTGATCTTGACGCGCACGCCGCGCACGGAAGGAAATCTCGTGGAGAGCGTTCCGGCGGCGTGGACCTCCGCCTCGGCGGCCTGCCCTCGGCGGACCTTCTCCTCGTTCTTGCTGGGCCCTATTTTTCGGCGCTTCTTTCGATAAAATCCCGGCATTCAGCCTCCTCGGCCGATCATGCAAGCTCGTGAGGCGGACGCTTGGAAGGCCGGCGAGAGGATAGCATTTCTGCGGGCCCGCGTCACCGTCGTCAGTCGGAGGCCTTCAGGGTCAAGGTCACCGTCGTCCCCTTGCCGATGCCGTCGCTGGAGATGGAGACGTCTCCGCCGTGCTTGTTCATGATCCAGCGCGCGACGTTGAGGCCGAGGCCCGTGCCGCCGCGCTCGGGCCGGCTCGTGGCAAAGGGCTCGAAGAGATGCGTCAGGATCTGGGGTTCGATGCCCACGCCGTTGTCCTTGATCTTCACCCGGACCGACGGGCCTTCGCGGGAGGCCTCGATGTCGAGGCGGCCGCCGAAAGGCAGGGCGTCGAGCGCGTTCATGAGCAGGATGGTCACGACCTGATGGAAGTGCCTCATACTCACTCGAACCTTGAGTCCGGCGGGAGCGCGCACGGCGGTCTCCACTCCGCGCTCGTCGAAGCGGATCTTAAGGGGATCGAGGGCTCCGGTGAGGAGGGGCGCGAGTTCCAGGTCCTTGAGATCGAGGGGGGAGGGCTTGGCGAAGTCGAGGATGTCGGAGAGGATTTCCACCGCCCGGTCGGCCTCGCGCGCCGCGGTCTGGAGTTGCTCGTGAGGGTCGCCGCCGCGCTCCAACACCGACTGGGCGTGTTCGACCGTGAGGATGACGGTGTTGAGCGGCGTACGGACCTCATGGACCACGCCGGACATCATCTGCCCGACGGTGGACAGGCGCTGGAGCCAGGCCATGCGCTCCTGGTCGGGCACGCTGGGCCCGGGCGGCGACGCAACGCGCCGCCCGAGGCGCCAACCGATCGCCAGGCCCGAGGCCGCGGCGGCGAGGACGGCGATTAAAAGCTTGGACTCCATGCAGCATTTATATAATATCGGGACATGGCAGCGAAGGTCCTTCTCATCGAAGACGACGCGTCCTTCCGCAAGGCGGTCTCGGACGTCCTCGCGTTGGAGGGTTATGAGGTCCTGCAGGCTCCGTCGGGGAAGGCCGGCATCATCGCCGCGCAGAAAGAGACGCCGGACCTGGTCCTGCTCGATCTCATCATGCCCGGAATGAAGGGACTCGAGGTGTGCCAGTTCCTGAAGCAGGACGCGCAGACCGCGCGCGTGCCCATCATCATTCTGACCGGCAACGACAAGGAAGGCCAGGACATCGCCTGCCTGGACATGGGGGCCGACGACTATCTGACCAAGCCGGTCAAGACCCCGCGCCTCCTGGCCTACTGCCGGGCCCTGCTGCGCCGCACCGCGGGCGAGGATCGCGAGGCGCCGCCGCCGCGCGTCGAAGTCGACGGGTTGTCGCTCGACTACGCGCGCAAGCTCGTCAACCTCGCAGGCAAGGACTACCCGCACCTCACGCCTAAGGAGTTCGAGCTCCTGTTCTTTCTCGCCCGCCGCACCCCGAACCCGACCGACCGCGCCTGCGTCTACCGCGAGGTCTGGGGCGTCGAGGCCCCGTCCGACGGGGCGCTCAAGACCGTCGAGGTCCACGTGCGGCGCGTGCGCCTGAAGCTCGGCTGGCGGTCCGACCAGTGGCTGGTGAGCGTCTCCGGCCGCGGCTACGCCCTGATCCCGCCCAAGAGATGAACGGCGGCGCGCGCCCGCCGCATGCCGTCCTCCTGCGTTCTCCCGGCTCCTTTGCGCCCGCCGCGGTCGCCGCCGTGCTGGCCAAGAGGGCGGGGGTCCCCGTGCTCGATCGAGTCGGCTGCGTTCGGCAGTCTTGGGGCGTGGTCGCGGAGTCCCTTCCGGTCGAGGAGGCCGAGGACCTGGCGGCCGCGCTGTGCGCCGCGGGGCAGGAGGCTCTGTGCGCGCCGACGACCCTGCTCGAGGAGGTCCCCGATCCCGTCAGCGCGACCAAGGCCGAGCTCTCGGCAGAAGGCTTCGACCTGGTCTCGGGCCGGGAGAACGCCCCGCCGCAACGGCTCTTCTGGTCGCGTTTGGCGGCGATCTGCGCGGCCGCCCTCGAGGTCCGGCAGACACGAATGGTGATCGAGACGCCGCCCGGCGAGCTGGCGGCGCGCGCCGTGCGCCTGGGGCTGACGCTGGCCACGAGCCTGCCGCTGGTCAAGACATCGGCCCCGACAAAGCGCGCCGTCGAGACTCGCGACCGGCGATTGGTCCTGGACCTGCTCTTCCTCGAACCCTCGCGCCGCGTGCGTGTGGACGCGGCGGACTTCGATTATTCGGTCCTGGGCCCGCGCATGGCATACGGCGCGGAACTTAATTTTCTGGCCCTACTGGAGGACCTGTCCGGCAGAGCGGCGTCGGCCCTGCGGGGCAAGGGGACCCGGGCCCTGCTCGCCCGGAGTCCCTCCGCCGAGAGTCTCTATGAGTCGCTCGGCGACCTCAAACGAGAGGAGCGCTGGCTGTCGACGCTGGCGGCGCTGCGCGCCGCACCCTGAGTCCAGGCAGGACCGTTGCGGTGAAATTGATTTAAAGATATCCCGGAGGAGCCATGCAGAGATTCCCGCCGCGACGCATTCTCGCCGCCGTCGACCTCTCCGAGACGTCTCTGAGGGCGTGGCGGACCGCCCGCCAAGTGGCGGAGCGCTTCGGGGCCGTCCTCGAAGCCGTGTACTGCGATGAGCCGTCGCCGTCGGACCTGGCCGTGTACGGTTCTCCCGAGCTCGACGCGGCGATGCGCTTGCGCGTCCTGGCGCAGCTGCGCCGGCGCATAGGGCCCCACGCGCGGCTGCACGCGGTGCGCGGGGAGCCCGTCCGCGTCCTGCTGCAGCTGGCGCGCGGGCGCGGCTACGACCTGGTCGTGATGGGGACGCACCGCCGCGCGGGGACCGCGCGCGTGCTCCTCGGTTCGGTCGCCGAGGCCGTGGTGCGCGACTGTCCTTGCCCCGTCCTGGTCGTGCCGACGGCGGCGCGCGCCGTGCGCCGCGTGCTGGCCCCGGTCAACGAGGCCGTCTACGCGCGCAAGTCCCTCTTGGCGGCGGGGCTCGTGGCCCGGGCCTACCGGGCGCGCCTCACGGTCCTGCACGTGGTGACCGACCCTATCTTCGGTCCCAACCCGAAGAAGCTCCTGCGCGCGCGCATCGCGGAACTTCCGGAGGCGGTGAGGCTTGACACGCGCCCCATGGCGGAGATCCGCGAGTTCGACCCGGTGCGAGACATCCTGCGGGCGAGCCGCGGTCACGACCTGCTGGTCCTCGCGGCCCACCGCAAGTCCCTGTTGGGGGACTGGGTGCTGGGGACCACGGCTCAGCGGGTCATCCGTCACTCCCGGATCCCGGTCCTGACGATCCCGACTTCCTCTCGCCGCTAGAGATCCTCAGATCAGCGTCCAGCGCGCGCAGGGGGCAGGGCCGCGACCGCGGCCAGCAGGGCCTCGAGGTCCAGCGGTTTGGGCTGGAAGGCCGCCGCCCCGAGGAGCAGCGCGTCCTGCCGCGTGTCCGGATCGGTCTGGCCGCTCATGAGATGGATGGGCGCGTCGGTGAGGGTCTGCATCTCGGCGAGGGCCTGCATCCCCGTCTTTCCGGGAAGGACCAGGTCGAGGAGGATGAGGTCGAAGGCCGAGCCGCTCAGGACTTCGAGGGCTTTCTCCGCGCTGCCCACGCCCGTCACGGCGTGGCCGTGGGGCTCGAGCACGCGCGCGAGGATCTCGACGTTGGTGGATTCGTCGTCCACGACCAGGATCCTGGCGCGCTGCATGACGATAGTATAGACTGTCCTCCTATGGTTGGCAATCCCCGGATGAGTCCCGCGGCCGCGGTCTTCGCAGACGAGAAGCTGCTCGCGGTTTCCAAACCCGCGGGACAGCCCACCATCCCGGGACGGGGGGAGATCGGCGAGGCTCTCGTGACCGAGCTCGAGCGCCTGCGGGGGGGTAAACTCTTCGTCGTTCACCGCCTGGACCGCGAGGCGAGCGGGCTGGTCGTCTTCGCCAAGGACGCGGCGACGCATCGTCTTCTCTGCGCCGAGTTCGAGGGCCGGCGCGCCCGGAAAGTCTATCTGGCCGTGGTCGCGGGACGAATGGAGGGCGAAGGGCTCGTGGACGCGCCTCTGCGGGAATTCGGTTCGGGGCGCGTGGCCCCGTCCGCCGACGGCAAGCCCTGCCGCACGCGCTGGCGCGTGGAGAATCCTCTGCGCGGCTCGACGCTCCTGCGAGTCGAGCCGCTGACGGGACGCAAGCACCAGATCCGCGCGCACCTCAGCGCTCTCGGCCACCCCATCCTGGGAGATCGCCGCTACGGCCCGCCGCCGCGTCCCGTGGGGGGCGCCGCGCGCCTGATGCTCCACGCGCTAAGCCTGCGCGTGGAGGCGGGCCGCGTCTACGAGTTCCGCGCCGAGCCGCCGCCGGATTTTGCCGCGATCCTGGCCGGACGCTGAAGGGGTCTGCGAACTTTCCCCGCGGTGGCCCGTATGGATAATACCAGGATACGCCGAGAGGGTCGCACCCTCATGAACGAAGAGGTTCATTAAAAACAAAGGAGACATAGGACCTTATGAAGAAGCTGCTCATCGCCGTTTCTCTGTTCGGTTTCGCCGGCTCCGCCTTCGCCGAGCCCGTCGCCGCTCCCGCAGCCGCCCCGGCCGTCGAGAAGAAAGCCGAGGTCAAGGCAGAAGTCAAGGCCGCGAAGAAGGCCATGAAGAAGGCCAAGAAGCACAAGAAGTCCATGAAAAACGAAGAGAAGAAGGCCGAGACTCCGGCCGCGAAGTAAGACTCCTCTCGAACAATATCCGGCCCCCGGGCTGCGGCTCGGGGGCCGTTTCATTGATGTTATTAAAACTATTGACAACTATTAGATTACCTATTATATATTAACAGCTTGCAGGCAAGATGGCAGCGGGAGGATCACCGCCGATGATCGCCAAGGACCTGATGCCCTGGATGTTCGTCAAGAGGACCGCGACCTGGACGCCCTACGTGAGGATCCGCTCGGAGACCGTGCGCTCCGGGGGCAGCGGCGCGTTCATCAAGGTCTCGCGCCGGCCGGGAAGGCGCCCTCCTCATGGGTAGGCTCTCCCGCCCGCTGCGGCGCACCCCCACGACCCCGCTCTACACGATCGGGGCGGCCTCGCGCCTGACGGGCATCCCCATCTGGACCTTGCGCTGGATCGAGAAGAACGGCTTCCTGCGTCCCGACCGCACGCCCGGCCGCCAGCGCCTCTACTGCGACCGGGAGATGGAGATGCTGCGCGAGGTCCGGGACCTGATGCAGCGGAAAGTCAACCTCGCCGGCATCCGCGTCATTCTTGGGATGCGTTCTCCCGCCGCGCGCTGACGCGCGCCCTTCCCACCCTTAAGGCCCCCTGATGCGTGGGCCGTCTGATGCGGCTTGGTTGGGTCTTTTGCTCCTCTTGATTAAGATCAAGGGTCTCTATAATGGTTGGATTCAGATGAAGCCTGCCATCGCCTTCGTCGTCAGCGTATCGCTGCTCCTGAGTTCCGCCGGCTGGCCCGCCTCACAGGCCTTCGCCCAGAGCGTGCGCTCCGTCCCCGTCGGCGAGGTCGGCGCCCGCGCCCGCCCCGTCGCGGCGGTCGCCTCGATTCTCTACGGGGGAGTGGCCGAGATCGGCCTCGGCGTCCCCGTCCTGGCCCCTTCTCTATCAGCCGCGCCCGATCTGCCCGCCTTGATGGCGGCGGCGCCGCCTCAGGACGTTGACTCCGCCCGCGCCGTCTCCGCGGCCGCGCCCGTTCACGGGGCCCCCCCGGACGCCAAGCTCGCGTTGAGCAAGCCGACCGGTCACGCCACAGAGGACGCCGGTCCGCGCTGGGTCATGACCCCCTCGCGAGGCGGGATCGCGGCCTGGGTCGCGCGCCGGATCTCTCTTTGGAGGCGCGTCGGC
The DNA here is from genome assembly GCA_001799675.1 of Elusimicrobia bacterium GWA2_66_18. Classification (GTDB taxonomy): domain Bacteria; phylum Elusimicrobiota; class Elusimicrobia; order UBA1565; family UBA9628; genus GWA2-66-18. The sequence goes on along the minus strand of MGTX01000028.1, from coordinate 35,944 downwards.
GAGACCGACTCCCGCGTGGCGTTCGACGGCGAGGGCGCGCGGGCGGTCCGGACGGACGGCTTGCAGGCGAGCGCAACCGCGAACTCTGCGCGCTCCCCCGGCGGTCTCATGAAGCCCGGGGAGCGCGTCGACCGCATCATCGATGATTCCTCCATCCCGACGCCGCAGGCCGCCCGCGAGGTGGGGAGTCTCCGCCGGGTGCAGGCCCTCCCGCCCTGGGTCAAGGTCGTCGCCCCGCTCTCCCTTGCGGCCGCCGCCGGGGCGGCCGTGGCCGTGGGCGCCGTGCCGGTCCTGGTCCTGGCGGCCGGGCTGGTGGTCTGCGTTCTCGCCCACGAGGTCGCCCACATCGCCGTTCTGCGCAGGTTGGGAGATCGCACCGCCGAGGAGGCGGGCACGCACAGCCTCAACCCTTTCCGCCACGTCGACCCGCTCAAGACCATCATACTGCCGGCGCTCTCGCTGGCGATCTCGAGCGCGTTCCTCCCATTTCCCGTCCTCATCGGCGCGGGCAAGGCCGTGGACGCGGACTTCAACAACCTGCGCGGCCCCTTCGGAGGTCCGCGCTCGGCGCGCAACGCCCTCTACGTGGCGGGCGCGGGGCCTCTGACTAATCTGCTCCTGGCGGGGATCGCCTTCGCGGCCTTCGTTCTCTTTCCCGCGGCAGGCTTGGCGGCCGGCGTGGCCCTGGGCCTGGCCAAGATGAACCTGGTCCTGACCGTCTTCAACCTCATCCCCCTGCCGCAACTCGACGGCGGGAAGATGCTCGCCGGCATCCTGCCCGAGCGTTTCTACGCCAAGTGGGTCTACAACCCGAAGGTCGAGAAGGCATATCAAGGGATGTTCCGGCGCCTCTACGAAGGGCCGACGGCGCTGTTGACCTTCATGAGCGATAAGCTCGGCATTCGCGGCCAGAAGACGCTCAACCGCGCGGCCAACGCCGTCACCTTCGGCGCTTTGGCGGCGTTCTATGCCGTGGCCTATTTCCACTTTTCCGTGGCCGCGCCGCTGCTCTTCCTGGCCCTGCCCTGCACCTACGACTATTGGTGCATCCGCGAGAAGGTCCGCTCCGAGGCCGCCGTCAACGACGTCATGCGGCTCTACAGCGAGTGGGCCGCGGTGATCGCGCAGACCGCCGAGGACCGGGGGATGCAGAGCGAGGTCGGCTTTTTCGAGGCCGAGCACGCCATGAAGAACGCCCTCGAGACCCTCGTCGACGAGATGATGGCCAAGGAGCCTTTCCGCGCCCTCTCCAACGAGGACAAGCTCGCGGCCGTCCTGAAGGCCTATCCGGACAAAGCCGCCGAGTTCCTCAAGGCGAAGGTCTTCACCGAGGCCGGAGACACCCTGGAGAAGATCAAGGAGCTCCTCGCCGACCCGCGCAATGAAGCCTGCCTCAACCGCCTGCGCAAATGGTTCGAGGATCATAGCATCTTCGAGCGCTGGGACAACCCGAAGTACGAAGGCAAGCTCAAGGGCGCCATCAATCAGGCCGGCAAGGAGAAGGTCAAGTCCGGCGCTCAGGGCGGCTTCGCCAGGCTGGGCGTGATGCTGGCGCTGGCGATCGCCGGCGGCGCGGCCGTCTTTTTCCCGCAGTTCGCGCATCAAGTCCCGGCTTGGCTGTCGGGCCTGGGCGTCCTTGGTCTGATGGGCGCTCTGGCGACGACCGGCGCCGTCCCGGCGTCTGCGCACAGGGCGTTGTTATATCAGGACGATTCCCTCGACGCCTTGGTCGTCGCCGTCGAGTTCGCCGGCCAGATGACCCTGGATGAGTTCAGAGTGAAGATGGCCTTGCTCATTCGAGATGACGGTCTGCCCAGCTACCTCGCCGGCCAGGTCGCGCACGATCCCTATGGCATGCTCCGGACCAATTTAGACGGGCGCGTCACCGAGGCCAGGCTGACGTTGGACAATCTCGATGACGCCGCTCTCACGGCGAGAATCTTTCGGGGCGTGGGGGCGACGCGCCGCGTGCGCATCTCCCGCAATCTCTTCGACCTGCCGTCCTTTGCGCGGGGCGAGGCGCCCGCGGCCGGGAGACCGACCCCCGCGGCCGCCGACGTTCCGGCGTCTGCGGGCAGGGGGGTCGAGCCGGACGATTCCCTGGGCGCCTTCGTCGTCGCCGTCGAGTTCATCGACCGGATGACCTCGAGCGAGTTTGGAGAGTTAATGGCGGACAGCGGCGAGAAGCACAGCGAATTCGTCAAAACGTGGATGTTGCCTAATAAGTTCGAGAGATTGTTGACGGACCTGCGCACTCGAGAGGACCGTCTGCCCACTCACGAACTCCAGGTCACGCACACCCCCCACGGCTTGGGCTTCATCTCAGAGATCAAACTGACGCTGGGCAATCTCGTCGACGCCGCCCACGCGGCGAGGATATTCCAGGGCGTGACGGCGGCGCGCCACGTGCGCGTCTCCCGCAATCTCTTCAACCTGCTATCATCGCGGGGGGCGGCGCCCGCGACCGCCATTCCGGCCGGCCGCGACGAGCCCCAGACCGAAACCGCCGACGCGTCGCGCTGGCAAGGCAAGGTCTTGGGAGAGAATATCAGAGACCGCCAGGTCCTCGTGGACTTCAAGGGGGGCGCGACCCGGAAGGACGTCGGCCGGATCCTTAAGGCTTATGACGAGGTCGAGCAGCGCGACGGCGGGGCCCTCATCACGGCGGGGAGCCCCGCGGATGCCGCGGAGATCGCGCGCGCCTTGGCAGGAGAGCAGGAGGTCGAATCCGTGAGGGTCTCGTTCATCGTCCGCGACCGCATCGTGGCCGTGGCTCTGCCGGCCAAGATCGCCTCGCACGGCAAGGAGCATTACGGCGTCTCCACGCTGCTGGTGAAGTTCGCGGGGGAGACGACCCCCGAGGAGATCACGGCCCTCCTGGGCCGGCTCGGGGATAATCGCCTTTTCCGCCAGGACGACTATTACGTTCTCCACGCGAAGAACCTGCGAGACGTCGCCGACGCCGCCAAGGCGCTGGCCGCAGACGCGGCGGTGATCGCCGTCGAGGTCCACCCCAACGCCGCCGCTTTCCTCGAGGACCGGCTGATCCAGCCCTACCTGGAGGCCGTCAGCTACAACCACGCGCAGTCCCTCCTCGTTCAGTTCAAATCCGGAACGACCGAGGAGACGATCAAGGAGTACGCGAAGCTGCGCCGCCTCAATCTGGTGTATCCGAAGTTCCGAGGCAGCGAACTCCTCGCCCTCCTCGAGGTCCCCAACGGAGCCGACGCGGCCGTGACGCGCCAGATGCTGGTCGACGAGACCTTGGACGAAGGGTCGTCCGTCGCCGAGGTCAAGCCTTTCAAGGAACAGCCCGGCGAGGCCCCGGTCGCCGCCTCCCAGGCCGCCCGGGACAAGGCCGCCGCTCGCGCGGTCTCGGCCGAGGCCCAGACCGAGGCCTCCAAGAACCCAGCGCGCCGCGACCCGGCGGCGGAGTGGCTGTCCTATCTCGCCGGCCGGAAGATGCAGGACGGCACGACCCTCAACGATGCGCAGATCAAGGCCCTGGCGACCTACCTGCGGCCCTTGGCCAAGAACCCCGGCGAGCCGCGTCCTCCCGTGGTCGCCCGCGCCGAGGAAGTCAAGCGCCTGCTGCCCATCGTGACGTCCCCGCGCGGGATGCGCAACAGCGTCATCCTCGTCGGCGAGGCCGGCGTCGGCAAGACCGCGGTCGCCGAGGGCCTCGCTGAGATGATCGAGGACGCCGAGCGCGCCGCAACGGCGGACTCGGAGACCCTCCTCCAGTTCCAGCGCCTGCGGGGCCGCTGGCTCGTCGAGCTCGACATCAACAAGATCCTGACGGCCGACGATCCCGTCGGGGTCCTTTCGGCCGTCCTCGATCTCCTGCCGCGCTTCAACGACCCGAGCCCCGCCCGCGGCAACGAGGTCATCGTCTTGATGGACGAGATCCAGAAGTTCTTCCTCGACGCCAGCGGCCGGAAGATCGCCAATGCCCTGAAGGGGCCCTTGCGCGACGGACGCATCGCCGTCATCGCCACGACCACGCGCAAGGATTACAAGGAGTTCATCGAGAAGGACGACGCCTTCCGCCGGCGCTTCGAGAAGATCGACGTGGAGGAGCCTAGCGTCGAGAAGACCATCACCATCCTGCGGGCGCTCAAGGGCCATCTGCGCAAGCTCCATGATGCTTTCATCCCGGATGAATCCCTGGCGGCGGCCGCCAAGCTCGCCGACCAGTTCGACAAGACGAACTTCAACCCGGACAAGGCCATCAAGGCCGTTCAGGACGGCGCCGAGCTCGCGCGTCCCGACAACCTGCGCGCGGCGATCACCCTCGACGTCCGTGAAATTTGGAGCCGGCTCGTCGTCGCCGTCAACGAGGCGCGCCAGGCCCTGATGGACAAGGCCGTCGCCTCGACTTTGGCCCTGCCCATCGAGTCCTACAACCGCATCGCCGGCCTCATCCAGAAGGCCGAGGCGCTCTACGCCGAGCGCGAATCCGTCAAGGACGGCGAGGGCCGGATCACCATCGACGTGGTCAAGCGCGTCATCGCGCAGAAGACGGGCATCGCCTCCGGCCAGCTCGACATGGGCGCCGACGACGCGTCGCGCTACAACGACATGGAGAAGACCGTCGGCGAGCGGGTGGTCAACCAGGAGCCCGCGCTGACGGCCATCGCCAACGCCATCCGGCGCAACAAGGCGGGCCTCTCCAACCCCCACCGGCCCATGGGCAAGTTCCTGCTGACGGGCCCGACCGGCGTGGGCAAGACCTATCTCGCCAAGGAGCTGGCGCGATTCCTCTTCAAGGACCCCGAGGCCATGATCCGCATGGACATGTCCGAATACATGGAGGAGCACAACGCCCAGCGCCTGACCGGCGCGCCTCCCGGCTACGTCGGCTACGGCGAGGGAGGCCAACTGACCGAGGCGGTGCGCAAGAAGCCCTACTCCGTCATCCTCTTCGACGAGATCGAAAAGGCCCATCCGAAGGTCTTCGACGTGCTGCTGCAGATACTGGACGACGGCCGCCTGACCGACGGCGAGGGCCGCACCATCGACTTCAAGAACACCGTCATCCTTATGACCTCCAACGCCGGCATGGGCACGGTCGACGGCGAGAAGTACGCTACCATGATCGAGGCCGTAGAGAAGCACAACGACTCGATCGAGCTGCGCGCCAAGAACATCGCGCAAATCGAGGCCGCCTGGGACAAGGAGCTCGACGAGGCAGTGTCCGTTAGCCTTAAGGCCCGCTTCCGTCCGGAGTTCTTGAACCGCCTCGACGAGGACCCGCGCTCCAAGAACAAGTGGATCCGCGTCAACCGCCTGCGCCGGCAGGACATCGCCAAGATCGCCTCGCTCCAGATGGCGGAGTTCAAGGACCTCCTGATCGACCGTCATGGCACTGAGCTGGAGATCGACCCGTCGGTCATCGACTTCCTTGCGGTCGAGGGCTTCTCGCCTCTCTACGGCGCTCGCCCGATGACCGCGGCCATCGAGAAGCACATCATCGATCCGATGGCGAAGTGGATACTGGACGAGGCGGCGCAGGGACGCAAGAACGTGCGCGGCGGCCTCATCAATATCCGGGCCGAGGGCGGCAGGATCGTCTTCGTCGCCGAGGCCAAGCCCATGAGGACCACCGACCGCAGCGTGGTCGAAGGCTCGGCGCGCCGGGTCGCCGCGGAGGTCTTCACGCTCATCGAGCGCCTCGCCGGCGACGGCGAGGCGGAGGAGCCCTCCGAGGGCCTCTTCGACAAAATGATGCGCGGCGCGCGTCCGGCCCCGCCCGCCTCGGACGGCAAGAAGGCCGAGACGGCGCCGGATCGGGCCTTCTTCGCTCCAGGTTCGGCTCTGAGCCTGCCGCCGCCGGCGCGGAGCGTCGCCGCCCTGCACAATAAGCCGAAAGCCGCCGACGCCGCGCTTCGCGCCGAGATCCAGGCCGTGACCGACTCCGTGGAGCGGGCCGGCTGGAGCGCGCCCGTCGTCTCCGCCGTCGCGGTGCGGCCGGGAGAGGTCGGCGAGGGCTGGCTCAAGCAGTTCGTCGCCTTCGCCAAGGACAAGGCCGAGAAGGCCGCGCTTGCCAAGCCGCTTGAACTCACCAGTTCCGTCTCCGCGGACGCCGTGCGGCTAGCGGTGAGCTTCGACGCCGAGTTGACTCAGGCGGACAGGGAATACCTCGCGGCCCACTTCACGGGCGCGCCGCCGGCCGGCTACGAGGCCGCCCAGAGACTCGTCGACGACTTAAACCTCCACTCCTCCATCGTGCGCAACCATTACCTGCTCGACCTCTATGGCCGCCTGCGCGGCATCCCCGGCGCGCGCATGGGCTACGCGAGCGCCTCCGGCCGCACCCAGATCTGGCTGGAGATCCTCAAGGATGCCCCCCGGCTCGTCGACGCTCCGGCGAAGGAGAAGGCCGCGGCCGTCTTCGACGGGCCCGCCGCGCCGCATCAAGTCGGAGAGACGGCCAAGCTGCGAGGCCTCTTGCTGCGCTTCATCGACCAGTCCCGTCTCTCGAAGCACGATCAAGACGGGATATCCATCCGCATCGCCGCCGCCGAGGCCTACGCGCGCATCGCGGGCCCCGAGGAAGCCGCGCTGATGCGGACCTGGATCAAGGAGCGCGGCTGGTCCGGCGACGCGCCCGCCGTCAAGCTCGGCTCCGAGAGCCCGATGGCGATGACCGCGGCCCTGGTGCTCCAGCGCCTGGGCGAGACCGCCGACATCGAGCCCCTGGAGGCGGTGCTGCGCCAGTCCGGCAACCTTGAGGGTGACGCCTTCACCCCGCTCAAGACGGCCTTCATCGCCGCCTTGGCCGAGATATACCAGCGCGCCGGCCTCCAGGCGACGCGCGAGGCGTCTTCTCGCGCCGCTTCCCTAGATAATGGCGGAGCAATCATTGCGGCCGCCCGGCGCGCCCTGGGAGCGCTGGGCTATCCGTCCGACCTCGAGGACATCCGCGAGGATGGCGACGGCCTGGCGCAGTTCTACCGGCGCATGGGCAGTCAGGGCGAACTGGTCGCCGAGTTCTCCGACGACTTGGCTTGGAACCAGTCCGGCACGACGCGCAAGATCGCCATCTTCAAGCTCCTCGGCGAGACGAGCGCGCCGACGCAGGGCGTTTGGGACCTGCTCCGGCAGGTCCTGAACGGCAAGCGCGGGACCGGAGACCGCAGCGGGCGCTACGCGGCGGCCGCCGCCTGGGCCGAACTGGTCGCCCGCGAACGCCTTTCCGGAGGGCTCTCGGCCGGCATCAACCGCTATCTCGATGAGCGCGATGTCTCCAAAGACGACGACACCTGGGCGGTGATGCTCGCCTACGTGCTGGCCCTGGAGAAGGCGGGCCGCGCCGAGGATATGGCGGCGCTCGAGCGCCTCATGAGCGTAAGCCCCGAACACGACGCGATCCATTTTCGCCACGAGCAGGCCTACTTCGCCGCGCCGGAGGCGTGGGCCAAGATCGTGGTCCGCTCCGGCAAGTTCGCCGAGTACGCGCGCGCGAACCTGGGCCCGGACGGGGCGCCCCAGCCCTCGATTCTGTGGCGGATGCTGACGAGCAAGGACAAGCCTCTCCTGGCCGCCGCGGCCCTGCGCGCGATGGCCATCGCGCGCGACCCGTCGTTCAAGGAGAAAGCCGTCGAGCCCCAGGGCGACGCGCCCGGCTTGCACCCGGGCAAGAGGCGGTGATCGTCTCGCGCAGGCGGCGCAGGGCGAGTAGATAGCGCCCGGTCCTGACGTCCGAGGACTTAGGCATCACCACTTGGGCCAGGGCATCGTCCACGGTTTTGGCCGCGTCCTTCGCGCGGTCGAGCTTTAATTCCAACTCCGCTTTCAGGCGGACCGCCCTCAGCCAGTTGTCTCCGTAGGCGCTCCGCTCGGCTTTGACCGCGTAGGCAAAGGCGTCCGCGGCCTGGCTGTCGTCTTTGAGCGCCGAGGCGTACTCGTAGTTGAAGGTGAACTCATCCGGGTACGCCGCCGCGAGCTCGGCGTAGAGGGCCAGGGCCTCGGCTTTTCGTCCGGCGCTGCTCAGGGCCTCGGCCCGGCCGAGGTTCGCGGCGCGCGGGACCTTGAGGGGGGACTGCGCGGCCTGCGTCGCGTAGGCGTCGGCGGCCTTAGACCAGAGGGCCCTGGCCTCATCGGTCGAGCCTAGAGCCTCGAAGAAGGACGCCTCGTTGGAAATGAGATCGGCGACGCCGTAGCCCGACTCTGCGAGCGCGGCGGAGGAGGACCAGTACTCCACCGAGCGGCGCAGAGGCTGCCTGAGGGCCGCCCCCGCGGTCTGGTCGGCCTCGGCGATCGCCAGGGCCCAGTCCGAGAACTGGGGGTCGTTCGGGAACACGGCGGCCAGTTCCTTGGCCGCGGCCAGGTCCGCGGCCTGGTCTTCCTCGCGGCGGGCGCGTTCCCGCCGGGCTAGAAGGCGTTCTCTTCCCACGTCGGGACCGGCGATGCCGGAGAGCGTCTTGTCGACCTCGTCGAACTCTCCGCGCTGCGCGTGACGGCGCGCCGCGCGCAGGCGTTCCTGCTCGGCCGGCTCCCCCTGGAAAGACTTCGCTTCCCGCAGGAACTGAGCCAGGGACGGTCCCGTCCGATAGCCCACGACGCGTCCCAGTTCCCGGAGGTCGGCGTCCGCGACGATGAGGGTCGGGTAGCCGCCGACCTTGAAGCGAGCCTTCCAGTCGAAGGATATCTCGGCGTCCGCGTCGAGTCCGATCTTCACGAAGTCCGCGGCGGCGGCCTGGAAGGAGGGGTCGGGGTAGGCGTGCTCCTCCAATTCGTTGCAGGGGGGACACCAGATGCCGTAGAAGTCTATGAAGAGGAGTCGTCCCTCGCGCCGCGCCAGGGCCAAGGCCTTGGACGGCTCGTTGTCGATGAAGCCCTCGGGCGCGCGCTTGCCGCCTCTGGGAGGGGATTGCGCCGGGGAGGACGCGGCCGCTTGCGCGGAGACGCCGCGGACCTCCACCTCGAAGCGCTCCTGTCGGCAGAAGGTCTTGGCGTCGTCGCAGATGCTGACGAGGACGGCGACCTTGCCGCTCGCCTTGATCTGGCAGCGAAAGCGGCGGGGGAGAACCTCGTCGGCCCGGTTCGAACCGCATTTCTGCGGGGCCTCCAGGTTGAAGTGATGACCATCGACGGGCTTGAGCTCGATGGTCTCGTTGACCAGGGCGGCGGCCGGGCGGGAGCGCAGCAGCGAGTTCTGCGCGGCGCAGGCGGGCAGGGCGAGGGCGGCGAGGAGACCGATCATCGGCCGAGCTCGCCGAGGAAGGGCAGGGCGGCGTCTTTGGGGCTGAGGCGGACCTCGCCGGCGGGCAGGGGCCAGGCCACGCCGACGGACGGATCGTTCCATCTCAGCCCCCCATCCACGTTCGGGGCCCAGTAGCCGGTCACTTTGTAGGCGACGACGGCGTCGTCGGTGAGGGAGCAGAAGCCGTGGGCGAACCCGGCCGGGATCCAAAAGGCCCGGTTGCCCGACCCATCGAGTTCGATCGAAGCCCACTTGCCGAAGCTCGAGGAGTCTTTGCGGATGTCCACGGCCGCGTCGAATATCCGGCCGCTCACGCAGCGCACCAGTTTGCCCACGGCATGGGGTTGCCTCTGGTAATGCAGGCCGCGGATGACCCCGCGCTTGGATCGAGAGAGGTTGTCCTGGAGGAGGGGGGGCAGGCCGGCCTTGGCCCAGACGTCGGTCCGGAAAGATTCCATGAAGGTTCCCCGGTCATCCGGGAAATCCTCGCCTTCGACGACCAGAAGGCCGTCGATGCCGCCGTAGGGGGTGAAGGTGATCGCCATGCGCTCATCTTAGCGATTCTCTTTGCGGATGGCAATCCGAGGCGGAATCTTTGGTAAAATCGTTGCGAAAGGAGGAAGCATGCCTGCCACCAAGATCCCGCCCTCGGCCAAGACATCCGTCCATCCCGGGAAAACCGGCGTGGACCTTCTCCATAACCCGTCCCTTAACAAGGGAACCGCTTTCACGAACGAAGAGCGCAAGAAGCTGGGCCTTTTGGGCCTCCTGCCGCCCCGCGTCTCGACCATGGACCAGCAGGTTCTGCGCCTCATCAACAACATCCGCCGCCAGACCAGCGATCTCCAGAAGTACGTGGAGATGATCGCGCTCCTGGATCGCAATGAGACCCTCTTCTACCGCGCCGTTCAGGACTACATCGATGAGTTGATGCCGATCATCTACACCCCGACGGTCGGCGCCGCGTGTCAGATGTACGCCCACATCTTCCGCCGCAGCCGGGGCATCTTCATCACCAAGTACGAGAAGGGCGCCGTCAAGCAGGTCCTGAAGAATTGGCCCCACCAGGACGTCCGCGTCATCGTCGTGACCGACGGCGAGCGCATCCTGGGCCTGGGCGACCTCGGCTGCAACGGCATGGGCATCCCGGTGGGCAAGCTGAGCCTCTACACGGCCTGCGCCGGCATCCACCCGGAGCAAACCCTGCCCGTCATGCTGGACGTGGGCACCAACAATGAGAAGTTCCTCAACGACCCGCTCTACCTGGGCATGCCCGAGAAGCGCATCGCGGGCAAGGAGTACGACGACCTCATCCATGAATTCGTCCAGGCCGTGCAGGAGGTCTTCCCCAAGGCCCTCATCCAGTTCGAGGACTTCGCCAACCATAACGCCTTCCGGCTTCTCGAGAAGTACCGCGACGAGATATGCACCTTCAACGACGACATCCAAGGCACCGCCTCGGTGACCCTGGCCGGGCTATTCTCAACCACGCGCCTGACGGGGATGGCGCTCAAGGACATGAAGATCCTGTTCCACGGAGCGGGCGAGGCCGCCATCGGCATCGCCGACCTCATCGTCGGCGCCATGGTCGCCGAGGGCCTGACGAAGGAGGAGGCCAAGAAGCGCTGCTGGTTCGTGGACTCCAAGGCCTTAGTCGAGAGTTCCCGCTCGGACCTCCAGGACCACAAGAAGCCCTACGCCCACAAGCACCCGCCGGTGGGCAACCTCGCCGCGGCGGTCAAGGTCCTCAAGCCCACGGCCCTCATCGGGGTCTCGGGCATGGCCAAGCAATTCACCAAGGAGATCGTCGAGGAGATGTCCAGGATCAACCAACGGCCCGTCATCTTCGCGCTCTCCAATCCGACCTCCCAGGCCGAGTGCTCGGCCGAGGAGGCCTACGTCTGGTCCGACGGCCGAGCCTTGTTCGCCAGCGGCAGTCCCTTCGCCCCGGTCGAGCACCAGGGCAGGACCTACGTCTCGGGACAGGGCAACAACGCCTACATCTTTCCGGGCGTGGGCTTGGGAGTCGTCGCCTGCGCGGCCAAGCGCGTGACCGACGAGATGTTCTACGAGGCCGCCAAGACGCTGGCAAGACTCGTCACGCAGGGCGACCTGGACACGGGTTGCCTGTTCCCGCCGCTGACCAAGATCCGAGAGGTGTCGGCGCACATCGCGGCGGCGGTCATGTCGGTGGCCTACCGGCGCGGCCTGGCGACCGAGCCCAAGCCCAGGGACATGCTGGCCTTCGCAAAGTCGCGCCAATACGAGCCGGTCTATAAGAAATACGCCTGAGAAACCCCTCATCCACTTCGTAGGGATTGGAGGCGCGGGTATGAGCGCCTTGGCTCAGATCCACGTCATGGACGGGGGCCAAGCCACGGGTTCCGACCGGGACTTCGACCGCGGACGGGGCGCGGCCTTGCGCAAAAAGCTGGAAGCCATGGGAGTGCGGCTGTTCGCGCAGGACGGCGGCGCCGTCACCCGCGAGACGGACCTCGTGGTGCTCTCGACCGCCATCGAGGACGCCAACCCCGAGGTGTCCGCCGCCAAGGCACTGGGCGTGCCCGTGCGGCACCGCTCCGAGTTCCTGGCGCAATACGTGGAGAGGATGCGCGCCGTCGCCGTCACCGGAACCAGCGGCAAGTCCACCGTCGTCGCCATGATCTTCGAAATCCTGGAAGGCGCGGGCCGCGGGCCCTCGGTCATCACGGGCGGCAGTCTGCTGGCGCTCGAGGAGCGGGGCCTCTTCGGCAACGCCTGGCGCGGGAAATCTGACCTGCTCGTCGTCGAGGCCGACGAGAGCGACGGATCTCTGCTCAACTACCGGCCGGCCGTGGGGGTCTTCCTCAATCTGACCAAGGACCATCAAGAGGTCGGCGCGCTGAGGGAGATATTTCTTAAGTTTCGCGCCCGCATGAAGACCGCCCTGGTCAACGCCGACGACCCCGCTTTAGGAGGCATCCGCGCCGACCAGACTTTCGGCCTGGAGTCCGGAGCGGTGCGAGCCGAGGGCTTGGATCTGCGCGCGCGGGGCTCCGGCTTCCGCGTGCGGGACGTCCGGTTCCAACTCCCGGTCCCCGGGCGTCATAACATCGCCAATGCCGTCGCCGCCGTCGCCGCGTGCCTCAATGAGGGAGTTCCCCTGGCCGACTGCAGCCGGGCCCTGGCTTGCTTCAAAGGGGTGGCGCGCCGCTTCCAGAGCCTGGGAACGGCGCGCGGCGTGGAGGTCGTCGACGATTTCGCCCACAATCCCGCCAAAATCTCGGCGACTCTGAGCGCGGCCCGCCCGCGCGGCCGCCGCGTCCTGGCCGTCTATCAGCCCCACGGCTTCGCGCCCACACGCTATCTTAAAAACGAGCTCATCGAGGCGTTCGCCGAGGGACTGCGCCCGGAGGACCGTCTTTGGCTTGCGGATATCTACTACGCGGGCGGCGCCGCCAGCAAGGACGTCTCCTCGCGCGACTTGGCGGAGCCTCTGCGCGCCAGAGGCCGCAACGCCTTCCACGTCCCGGAGCGCGCCGCCATCGTCGCCGAGGTCGCCGCCCAGGCGCGGGAGGGCGACCTCGTCTTGGTGATGGGAGCGCGTGATCCGTCCTTGGCGGATTTCGCTCGAGAACTCCTTGCGGCCCTCCAGGCCCGCTAGGCGCGGGACATCTCGGCGCGCCGCAAGAGGGCGTGGGTCCGGGCGACGAGCTCGATGAAGAAAAAAGGCTTGATCACGTAGTCGTCTCCGCCCGCGGCAAATCCTGCGGCGACCTCCGACGGCGACTTCGCGGAGGAAACGAAGAGAACCGGGACGCGCGAGAAGCGCGGGTCGCTCTTGAGTTCCCGGCAGAAATCCAGGCCGTCCGCGTCGGGCAGGCCGCGGTCCATGATGATGAGATCGGGGGTAAAATCCTCGAGGTGGCGCTTGGCATCGCTCATGGTTCTTGCCGCGAGCACGCTGTATTGCTCCTGCTCCATGATGTATTGCATGAAGCTGGCCGCGTCGTCGTCGTCTTCCACGATCAGTAGTTTCATAAAAAGAGTTTGACCCCGTGAGCGGCGAGAATCAATTAAAATACGGCAAAGGGAGGGTAAAAAAAACGACAACGGGCGCTAAACTCGCGCGGAGGCTTTCTCGGCTTCCTGCTTCCAATACGCCTGGCCCTCGGGCGCGAGGGAGTAGACGGGGTCGAGGTACTCGTAGCGGCGCGTGAGGGCCCCCTCGTCGTCGGCCTCGATGCCGGTGCGGTAGCTCTTCGTCCAGTAGGAGATGCCCCTGACCCGGTCGTAGTCGGCGAGCTGATGGATCCAGCGTTTGCCCACGTACGGCACGTCCACCGTCACGCGCGGGGTCGCAAACCCCGGCAAGTAGCCCATGATGTCGTGTTGAAGCCTCTGGCCCTCGGAGATCGACAGGCGCCAGTGCTCGGAGTTCGGGATCATGTCGGCCATGTAGAAGTAGTACGGCATGATCTTCGCGTGATCAAGGAGCATGAAGCACAGTTCTAAGAGATCGTTTTGCGTGGAGTTGACTCCGCGTAAGAGGACTCCTTGGTTGCGCACGTCGCGAAATCCCATCTCCAGGATCTTGCGCACGGCCTTGCCGACGAGAGGCGTCACCTGCCGGGCGCAGTTGACGTGCGTGTGCATCGCGATGTCCACATCGCGGTCCCAGGCTTTCTTGGCGATGCGGTCGTAGGCCTTGAGGACGTCGTCTTGCAAAAAATGCTGGGGCAGCGCCTGGAGGGCTTTGGAGGCCAGGCGGATGTCGCGGATGTTCGGGATATCCAGCAGGGACATCACGAAGTCCTCGAGTTGGGCGATGGGCACGCTGGCGATGTCTCCGCCGGAGACCACCACGTCTCGGACCGCGGGCGTCTTGCGCAAGTACTCAAGCATCGCCTGGTAGCGCTCCTTGGGAGGCTGCTCGAACTTATGCTTGCGCACCTGAGGCACCGAATTGCCGACGAGGTCCATGCGCGTGCAGTGGCCGCAGTACTGGGGGCAGGTGGCGATCATCTCGGCGAGGACCTTCGTGGGGTAGCGGTGCGTCAGGCCCTCGACGGCCCACATCTCGCTCTCGTGGAGGCTGTCGCGGCTGGCCCTGGGGTGGTTGGGCCACACGGGGTGGCGGTCGGAGAACATCGGCAGCATGTAGCGGCGGACCGGATCGTTCTTGAGATCATGCTCATCCATGCAGTTGATCATCTGCGGCGGGATGAGCAGCGACATCGTCGCCATCTCCCGTTGGTCCCGGGCCATGTCCTCGGCGAGCGCGTCGCTCAGAAAGGGCCCGAAGGCTTCCTTGAGGTCCTTGAGGTTCTTGGCCGAGTGCTGGCGCTGCCAGAGCGCGGACTGCCACTGCTGCGCGGTGACGGTTTTATAGCCGGGCAGACGAGTCCAGTCGGGCTCCTGGAACTGCCGTTTCAGAGGATACTGGAAGGGCTGTCGAGAGGGGTCCGACTTCACTTGATTGGCCATATTCCATTTTAGCGTTTTCCCGATGAACCCGACAACGGGAAAGCGGTCCGTTGACAGGCCCTTCCTGATGCGGGAGAATCCGGGCATGCTCAAAGGCAAAACGGCGGTCGTGACGGGTTCCACCAGCGGGATCGGCCTGGGCATCGCCCGAGGCCTCGCCGCCCAGGGCGCTTCGGTGATGCTCAACGGCTTCGGGGACGCCCTGGAAATCGCGCAGATGTGCGACGGACTGGCGCGGGTTTCCGGCGCAAAGGCCGCACATCATTCGGCGGACATGTCCCAGCCTTCCGAGGCCGCTCAATTGATACGCGATACGCAGGCGAAGTTCGGCGGCGTGGACATCCTGGTCAACAACGCCGGCATCCAGCACGTGGCCCCGATCGAGGAGTTTCCGGCCGAGAAGTGGGATCAAATTCTCGCGGTCAACCTGTCCTCAAGTTTCCATACGATCCGTGCCGCCCTGACCGGCATGAAGAAGCACGGCTGGGGGCGCATCATCAACGTGGCTTCCGCGCATGGATTGGTGGGCTCCGTCCAGAAGGCGGCTTATGTGGCGGCCAAGCACGGTCTAGTCGGACTGACCAAGGTCGTGGCCCTGGAGACCGCAGCCACGCCGGTCACCTGCAACGCCGTCTGCCCCGGCTGGGTCCTGACGCCCCTGGTCCAGAAGCAGATCGACGCCATCTCCGCCCGCGAGAAGATCCCGGTTTCGGCCGCTCGGCACAAGCTCCTCGCCGAGAAGCAGCCCTCTCTGGAGTTCGCCACTCCGGAACAGCTTGGAGGCGTGGTCGTGTTCCTCTGCTCCGAGGCCGCGGCCCAGATCCGCGGCGCGTCCATCAGCGTCGACGGCGGCTGGACCGCCCGGTAGTCTTTAAAGGGGAAGCGGAGGGAGTTTTCTCGACCCAGGCGACGAGATCCTCGAACGCCGCGTGGGCGCGGGGCATGAGGGGCTCGACGAACGGGAAGGCCGCCGCGTTCGAGTCGATGTGCGAGGCGTTCTCCACGAAGAGCATCCGGTGGAGGCTCTCCTTGCCGCGGGAGCGCACCAGGTCCCGGTAGGACTCGGCGTGGCCGGCGCAGGAGATGAGAAAGTCATGGCGGCCGGAGATGGAGATCAGGGGTGCGCGCAGGTCGCCCGTGTTCTCGAAGCCCGAGATCGTCTCCCTCACGGAAGCGGGGCGCGAGTCGAGGTCGTAGTCCTCCGCGGGGCCGTCATAGTCCGGGTCGAGGTCGCTGAGGAACAGCCCCAAGGACGATTCCCAATAGATCGCCCGATAGTGGGCCAGGAGAGGGTCCCACCGCGCGTCGCCGGCGGGCATGCCCGCGCGGCGCAGAGCCGGGCGGTTCCACGGCTTGCGGGCGGTCGCGCGCAGGGCGGCCGGAAGCTCGCGCAAGAGGTTCCCCTTCGCGGCGCGCCAGAGCACTCCCGAGACCTCGACGGCGCCGTCGACGAAGCCCGATTCGGCGGCGCGCCGCGCGAGGAAGCCTCCGTTGGAGAGGCCCACGGCGTAGGTCTTCTCTGGGGCTCTCCCATAACGCCGTTTGGCCGTCTGACGAGCGAATGATGCCAGTGCCTGCAGCCGCGACGTCCAGCGGCGCAGACTGCTCTGAGGCGTCAGGGGCATCAGCACCGTGTCTGCATCGAGCACCGCGCGCCGCACACCCTTGTCCGTGGCGGCGAAGGCGTAGCCGCGGCTGAGGGCGAAATCGGAGAAGTAGAGATCGTAGGTGCGCTCGTCGGTGATGCCGGAGGCGGCGGCCACGACGAGTCGCCCGTTCCAGTCCCGGGGCAGACGCAGGAGGAAGCGGGCATGGTGGTCGTCGGGCAGAGTCCCCTCGATGAGGCGTCCGGGGACGGGGGCGTCGAGGTTCGCCCATAGCCAGGCGGGCGGGACGATGTGGTGGGCGTCGGGGGCCACGGTCCCAGCGGCGCGCTGAGCGCGCGTGGTCAGGTCGGGCAGGTCCGTTTCGGTCAGGACCGGCAGGCGCGGCAGGTCGATGCGGAAGCCGAAGGCGCGAACGAGGCTCATGGCTCGAGCAGGGGGCCCAGCTGCTCGGGCCGCTTAAGCGGGAAATAGTGGTCGCCCGACACGATGCGAGCGCGGAAGAGGCCGTCGCGGCTCGACAGCACGCCACCCGGCGCCGGAGCGGCCTCGGGGGTCGGGATGCCGAGCAGGCCGAAGAGGACGCGGGCGCTACCCCAATTAAGGAGTTGGTCTTGCGTCGCGTGGACCAGGTCGAGGCGCATGCCGAGGCGGCGGATGACGCGGACGTCGTTCTTGGTGAACTCCAATCGGAACATGTCGCTGGAGCGGCGGAGCATGGCTTCCTGCCAGCCCGCGTTCCGGGCGTCATCGTTGAGGTCCTTCATGAAGCCGCGACGGATGGAGTCGATGGCCTGCGGCCAGGGGGTTTCCAAATCCTTGCGCATCATCCCGGCCGCTTCCTTGGAGGCCATGGCGAGGACCTGCTCGCGCTGTAGGCGCCATTGCGACAGCCACATCGCGATCTGGGGACCGAGGAAGGGGTTGATCCGAGCCAAGAGGCGCCAGTTGTCGGCCGCGGCGTCCATCAAGTCGAGCCAGTCGATGAATTTGCGGGTGGCTTCGCTCATGCGCTCGAAGTCGGGGCCGGCCTGTTTCTCGCTGTCGTCGAAGTGGGTGGTGGCGTGGAGCAAGACGATGCGGGAGCCTTCGAGCCGCCCGAGGGCCTCGCGGACCTCAGGGTCGCGGCGCAGTTGGACCATGCGCTGGAATACGATGGCGGCAAAGGAGTGAAGGGCCAACTCGACGCTCCCCGTGAGGGAGTCCTTCGCCGCGAGGAGAATGGCGCGCGCCAGGTCGCGGGCGTCCGCGTCCAGCGGCGAACGCGTGGGGTTCCACTGCGTCGGGGAGTGCCCGCGCATCCACAGGAAGATCTGGGTGCGCGCAGGCTCGGCCTGGACGGAGAAGAGGGGATCGAAGCTCTCTTGCAGCGCGAGGCCTCCGGCGTAGATGCGCGGGGATTTCGAGTTCTTCACGTCGCGGCGCTTGTAGAAGATCGGCAGGCCATCGACGGCACTCGCAAAGGAGCCCAGGCTCCAGCCCGGGTCCAGGCGCGAGGGGCGGCCCCCGACCGTCGCGGACACGGGGACGGCGACAGCCGAGGCGGCGGCCTTGCCGACCTTGCCGTCGAAGAACTCACGGCCCTTTAAAGTGAGCGCTTCCTCGGAATGGCCATCCGCTTCCTGCGGCATCAAGCTCTCGATATTTGGGAGTCCCGTCGCCCACGGCGCGCGCACGGCGGGGGCGAGCACGCAGACGGGCAGGGAGGAGGCGATGGGCGCGGTGATGCTCGCGGCAAGAGAGGCCGCGCCGAGGGGAGGCCCCGACCAGGCTCCTGAGACCGGCGCGGCCGTCACGGGGACGGCGCGGGCTAAGGCGGCCTGCGTCGAGGAGGCCAAGCTCAGCAGAAGGCTCAGGGTCTTTGTCATTGCCCCCATTCTAGGACAGACCCGCCAAAGCCCTATGGGCCAAGAGGGGAAGCCCGGGCGGGGCAATGGGGCTCACCCGTCTTGGGTCTTTCGGCCTCATCGGGCGATAGCGGCCCATGCCGTTGGACGCGCCCGGGAGGAATTTGTAACATCCGCGCATGGACATCAAGCGCGTATGCGTCGTGGGCGGAGGCACGATGGGCAACGGCATAGCCCACGTCTTCGCGCTGAAGGATTTCGAGGTGACTTTGGTGGAGGCAAAGAAGGAACTGGCCGACAAGGCCCTGGCCGTCATCGCCAGGAACCTGGACCGGCAGGTCGCCAAGGGCGCCGTCACGGCCGCCGGCAGGGACGCGGCCTTGGCGCGCATCAAGCCCGCCCTCTCGCCGAAGGAGGCCCCCGGCTTCCAGTTCGCCGTCGAGGCAGTCTCGGAGCGCATGGAGCTCAAGAAATCCGTCTTCCGCGAACTCGACGCGGCGGCCGCGCCCGGCGCCATCCTGGCCACGAATACATCCTCTCTTGCCGTTACCGAAATCGCAGCTTCGGTCAAGGACCCGTCGCGGGTCATCGGCATGCACTTCATGAACCCGGTCCCGGTGATGAAGCTCGTCGAGCTCATCCGCGGCCTACAGACGTCCGATGAGACGTATCAGGCCGCGCGCGAATTATCGATCGCGCTCGGGAAGACTCCCGCCTCGGCCAAGGACTTCCCCGGGTTCATCTCCAATCGCGTCTTGATGCCGATGATCAACGAGGCGATCTTCTGCCTGATGGAAGGCGTCTCGACGAAGGAGGACATCGACGCCGTCATGAAGCTGGGCATGGCGCATCCGATGGGTCCCTTGCAGCTCGCCGACTATATCGGCCTCGACGTCTGCCTGGCCATCATGGAAGTCCTCCACCAGGGTTTTTGCGACTCGAAATATCGGCCGTGCCCGCTGCTGCGTCAAATGGTGCAGGCGGGACGGCTGGGGGTGAAGTCGGGCTCCGGCTTCTACGACTACCCCGGGAAATAATGGATTTCGAGCTGACGGAATCGATGACGATGCTTCGCGACTCCGCCAAGGAGTTCGCGGACAAGCGCCTTAAGCCGGGCGCCTTGGCCTGGGATGAACGCGAGGCCATCCCCGCCGAGGTCTACCGGGAAGGCGCGCAACTGGGCTTCTTCGGGCTCTCGGTGCCCGAGGCTTTCGGCGGTCTGGGCGTCGATCCCCTGGCCTACGCCGCGGCGATGGAGGAATTGGCCCGCGGCTCGGCCGCTTTCCAGGTCTGCGTGACGGTCCATAACTCGCTCGTCTGCGCGGCCATCGTCAAGCACGGCGCCGAGGAGCAGAAGAAGAAGTATCTTCCGAAGCTCGCCGCCGGCGATTGGGTGGGGGCCTATTGCCTTTCAGAGCCGAACGCCGGGACGGACGCCGGTTCTCTCGCGACTTTCGCGGCGGACCAAGGCGATCACTTCCTGGTCAACGGGACCAAGGCCTGGGTGACCAACGGGGGCTTCGCCCAGGTCTTCGTCGTCTTCGTCTCCACGAATCGCGAGGCGGGCTCGCGAGGGATCGCCTGTCTGATCGTCGAGAAGGGCATGCCGGGCTTCAGCGTCGGTAAAAAAGAAAAGAAGATGGGCCTGCGCGCCTCGGACACGCGCGAGCTTGTCTTCCAAAACGCGAAGATACCGAAGGGCCAACTCCTCGGCCCCGTCGGCGGCGGTTTTAAAATCGCGATGAGCCTTCTCGACTCGGGCCGCGTGGGCATCGCGGCCCAGTCGGTGGGCATCGGGCGCGCCGCCCTTGAGGAGGCCGTCTCATACGCCAAGGAGCGCAAGCAGTTCGGCAAGACGCTCGCGTCCTTCCAGCTGACGCAGGCCAAGATCGCGGACATGGCGACCAACCTCGACGCGGCGCGGCTTCTCGTGTACCGCGCGGCGTCGCTCCTGGCCGAAGGCAAAAAATGCACGAAGGAAGCCTCGATGGCCAAATCCTTCGCCTCGCGCGCGGCCAATAAAGCCTGCTTCGACGCCCTCCAGATCCATGGGGGCAACGGCTATATCCGTGAATTCCCGGTGGAAAGATATTTCCGTGACGCGCGGGTGACGGAAATATATGAAGGCACGACGGAAGTCCAGTCCCTCATCGTGGCGCGCGAAATACTCGGCTGACGCTTAGAAAGGGCTCACCCGCGCGTCAGTTTCTTGTAGTGGATGCGCTTGGGCGCGACGTCGCCCAGGCGCTTCTTCTTGTCTTCCTCGTAGGACTGGTAGTTGCCCTCGAACCAGGTCGCCTGCGAGTCTCCCTCGAAGGCCAGGATGTGGGTGGCCACGCGGTCCAGGAACCAGCGGTCGTGCGAGATGACCACCGCGCAGCCGGGGAAGGCCTGGATGGCCTCCTCCAGGGCGCGCAGGGTGTGGACGTCCAAGTCGTTGGTGGGCTCGTCGAGAAGCAGGACGTTGGCGCCCTCTTTGAGCATCTTGGCCAAGTGCACCCGGTTGCGCTCTCCGCCGGAGAGGTTCTTGACCAGCTTCTGCTGATCTTGCCCGGCGAAGTTGAAGCGTCCGACATAAGCGCGCGACGGCATCTCCAATTTGCCCAGTTTGACGACGTCCAATCCGTCCGAGATGACCTCCCAGACGTTCTTCTCTCCGTTTAATCGGCGGTTTTGGTCCACGTAGCCCAGTTTGACCGTTTCTCCGACTTTAAAGGTCCCGGCATCCGGTTTCTCGAGGCCCGTGATCATCCGGAACAAAGTCGTTTTACCCGCGCCGTTGGGCCCGATGACGCCCACGATGCCGTTGGGGGGCAGGCGGAAGGTCAGGTTGTCGTAAAGGAGCTTGTCGCCGTAGGCCTTGGCGATGCCTTTGGCCTCGATGACGAGGTCTCCCAGGCGAGGGCCCGGCGGGATATAGATCTCGAGGTCCTCGTAGGTCTTCTCCTTTTGCGAATCCTCGAGCATCTTGTCGTAGGCGGACAGGCGCGCCTTGCTCTTGGCCTGGCGGCCCTTGGCGCCCTTGCGCACCCATTCGAGCTCCTCGGCCAGCGCCTTCTGGAGTTTGCCCTCCGACTTGCTCTCCTGGGCCAGGCGCGCCTGCTTCTGCTCCAGCCAGCTGGCGTAGTTGCCCTTGTAGGGGATGCCTTCTCCGCGGTCGAGTTCCAGGATCCAGCCGGCTACGTTGTCGAGGAAGTAACGATCATGGGTGACGGCGATGATGGTGCCCTCGTACTGCGAGAGATGGTGCTCCAGCCATTCGACGGACTCGGCGTCGAGGTGGTTGGTGGGCTCGTCGAGCAGGAGGATGTCGGGTTTGGAGAGGAGAAGCCGGCAAAGGGCCACGCGGCGCTTCTCTCCGCCCGACAGCGTCGCGCATTTCTGGCCGGAGGGCGGGCAGCGCAGGGCGTCCATGGCGACTTCGAGCGTGCCATCGATCTCCCAGGCGTTGCTCGCGTCGATCTTCTCCTGGAGCTTGCCCTGCTTCTCCATGAGCTTCTCCATGTCGCCCGCGCCGAGCGCGGGATCGGCCAGCTTCTCGTTGATCTCGTCGAAGTCCTTGAGGAGCTTCATGGTCTCGGCCACGCCCTCGCAGACGATTTCCTTGACCGTCTTCTCGGCGTCGAGTTGGGGCTCCTGCTCCAGGAGCCCGATGGTGTAGCCCTTGGACTGGGTGATCTCTCCGGTGTACTCGGCGTCTTGGCCCGCCATGATGCGCAGGAGCGTGGACTTGCCCGAGCCGTTGTCGCCCAGCACGCCGATCTTGGCTCCGTAGTAGAAGGAGAGATAGATGCCCTTGAGGACCTGCTTCTTGGGCGGGTGGATGCGCCCCACGTCGATGAGCGAGTAGATGATCTGCTTGGTGTCGACTGTCGCCATGGTGTCGTGCCTCTTATTTGATGTGGAGACGATTGGGGTCGAGCTGGGTGCGCAGGAGTTCGATCTCTCGCGCGCGGGGCGGGGCGACGGGAAGGAGAGCGCTCTTGCGCTTGAGCTTCCAGCCCACGTTCTCTTGGACCTGTTCGAAGGCGACGCCGGGGTAGAGCGCGGTCAGGGCCATCTCGCCCGAGGCGTCGGGTTCCAGTATGCCCATGTTTGTGATGATCTTGGCGACGCGCTTGCCGGGGGAGGTGATGAAGTCCACGGTGTCCGGGAAGGCGCGCTTGTCGAGCTTGGCGACGATGATGACGCGCCGGGCGTGGATGGCGATCTCGCAGGCCCCGCCGGAGCCGGGCAGGCGGACCTTGGGGGCCTGGTACGGACCGACGGCGGTGGTATTGATGTTGCCGCGCTTGTCCACCTGCGCGCCGCCGAGGAAGCCGACCTGGATCTTGCCGTTCTGCAGGAAGGACTGGAAGATGTCGGCCATGGAGGCGACCATGAGCGAGCCGGTGACGAGCGCGGGGTCCCCGATGGAGGGGGGCACTCGCTCGGGCACGGCGCCCACGGCGCCGGACTCGTAGATGAGCGTCATGTTCGGGGCGTGGGTGGCGCGGGCCAGGTTGCAGGCGAGGTTGGGCAGGCCGATGCCGACGAAGACGACGTCTCCGTCCTCGATCTCGCGGGCGGCCAGCACGCACATCAGCTCGTTGAGGGTGTAGTCGGTCGCGGCCTCGGTCGTAGCGGGCATGCCGTGATTTTAGCTTTTCTCGTCGAGGCGCCGCCAGAGGCACAGGCCGCCTGATAGAGCGCCCGGCGGCTCTATCCGATGGTTGGGCATTAAGCGTTTCACTTGTAGATCTCACGTCGATGGCCGAGATCAATGACGATCACGAGCAGTTCGCCGTGTCGCACTTCGTACAAAATCCGGTAGCTGCCGAAGCGGTATGACCGTAATCCCTTAAGCTCACCATGAAGAGGCTTGCCCTCTGCCATCGGATTTCGAGAGATTGCCTGAAACGAGTTGATGAAGCGCTGATAAAGCTTCTTATCAGACCGATAGACCTTCTCGAGGTCCTTTTCCGCTTGCCGGCTCAGCTCGACTCTATACACCTTCTAATCTGCGCCGGAGCGCTTCCAGGGAGACAGTCTTGCCAGCGCGCGCCTCTTTCCAAGACTTGCGGATTCGCTTGGCGGCGGATTTATCCGAAAGCACCTCGATGGTTTCAAGCAACCCCTCGTAGTCCTCGGGGCTGATGAGCATCATTACGGGGTGCCCGTGCCGAGTGACGATATAGCGATCCAGCTTGGACTCAATGGAGTCCGCGACATGCGGGAGCTCAGGACGAAGTGCTTTGAGGGTAATGGTTCTAGTCATGTGTTTAGTATACACCCAGGGGTATACTTTCGCAAGGCCAAAAAGCCGTTCGTTTTTCCGTTTTGCGGGTAGAGATGCCTAGACGCCAGGCTGAACGGCGGCGGCTATCGGAGTTCCTCACCGGCCGCCGTCCGTTCAAGCCGATGTTATGCGTCAGACTGCGTACTGGTGAATCAGTTCCGACACGAATGTCTGATACGGAATTCCCATCTGTTTGGCTTTCTGCTTAATGCTGTCCAAGTCGTGGCTGTTGACCCGGATATTCAGCACGGCATCCTTTTTGCGCCTGGCTATGGCTTCGGCTATTCGGTCAAATTCAGCCTTTTTCACAGGCCGATATTCACCGCGGATTAATGCCGCTTCGATCGCCTTCTCGCTACGACTAAGTTTAATTTTCTTCATGAAAAGCTCTCCTTGGCGCCATTTCTTTGTGAACTTTCGGCTGGGATAGAGAGTCTTGAGGAATATCTCATCGCCGCGCTCCACATAAGGCACGATCCAAATGTAGCCATGCAGTTCGAAAAGGAGAATATTCTGCTGTGACCTCACCGGATTTTCCCTGGCGCCCAGCGGCGTTGCTTTAAGAATCTCCTCGAACGAGACGCCCCGCGTGCGTTTTAGTAGCTCGCTTTTGCGGGAATCCCACCGAATGGTCATCAGGTTCTAGTGTAATACATGGAGTATATACAAGTCAAGGCCAAAACGATGGCGCGCAGGTCACTTGCGCATCCGTGAGCGTTAGCTGGACGCATAACGCAGAGGGTTTGCCGCCGCCGCTTCAACTATCCACCCAAACGAGGCGGCGGGCGGCAGAAGCAAATGGTTATGCGCAGACGGCATCATTCGTAATGAGTCCAAAGCCGGATGACTTTTACGGTTTTGATTTCCGGCAAAACCTGATAGACCAAGCGGTGCTGGATGTTGATCCGTCTGGAATATGCACCTGCCAGATCTCCAACCAGTTTTTCGTACGGAGGCGGATTTTGAAAGGGGTTCTTCCGTGGGACTTCAAGCAGCGCTTCCGCCTTCGGTCTTAGGCCCGCGGAAGACAGCTTCTTCGCGTCCTTTTGGGCCTGTTTGGTAAAGACGAGTTGCCAGCTCACCAAGCGAGCTTTTTAGACAGCTTGCTGACAGGAGCCTTGAGGCCGGCACGAATCGACTCTCGCATTCCGGGGATCGAGAGCAGATGGAGGGTTTCCTGAATCGAGCGCCAGTCCTCCTCGGAGATGAGAACAGAGCTCGAGCGCTTCCCGGTGATTTGAACGGGTTCATGCGAGGAGGCCGTTTGATCGAGGAGCTTGTAAAGCTGTGCTCTGGCAGTGCTGGCGGTTAGAGTGGTCATTTTTGGTCTCCATTACAAGCGTACCGGAAGTCGTACGCTTTGTCAAGGGCCCTAGGTTGCCCCCAATCCTCGGATAAGCCGTGATGGCGGGCCTTGAATGCGAAAAAAATGGAGTCGCAAGCGTGGTGGCGCTACTGGGCAGGTGTTCTGTAGACGCGCAGGAAGGCACGCGACGGCGATTTTTGGGGTTGGGACAATGCAACCCGCGCGGATCGAGTTATCCGCGTTTTCCACAGGCTCGTTTGACGGCGGGATCATATGCCCGCGTAGCGATAATAGCCCCCTCGGGCATGCCCGAGAGGGTGGTAAAGGGCAGCAAGACATGCCAGGTCAGGAGCAACGCAAGTCACCGTTCTGAGATGGACTGAGGCAAAGCGTCAGTAGCCGTAATCGACGCCGGCGCAGACCCGGGGTTTGGCCTTCAGGCGCTCGGCCAGGCCCGGGTTCTTCTTCATGTACTCGGCCCGGTCCTCGACGCCGTAGACGAACTCGTCGAGGTACTTGGCGAGGCCTGCCTCCTCCCGGGCGATCTTGTCCCAGGCGACATAGAAGTCGTTGTCGCGGTCGTAGTAGCCCTGGGCGTAGGACGGGTGCGCGCCCCACGGCTCGACGACGACGGCGTCGACCTGCAGGCCCGGGATGAGGGTGCGGTTGGGGTCGGAGCGGATGACCGACTCGTCGACGAGCTCCTCGACGACGACGATGACGCGCTTGGAAGCGAAGGCCGCCTCCTTCTGGACGCCCATCAGGCCCCAGACCTGGGTGTTGCCGTCCCGGTCGGCGCGCTGGGCGTGGACGATGACGACGTCCGGGCGCAGGGCCGGGACGGCCGCCAGCTTTTCGCCGGTGTAGGGGCAATCGACGGTCTTGATGCGGGGGTTGGCGCCGGGGATGTCGCTGCCCGCGTAGTCGCGCAGGGGCCAGAAGGGGAGGTTCGCGGCGCCCGCGCACAGGCGCGCGACCATGCCGAAGTGGGAATACTCCTCGATGTCGAGAGCCGGCGGCTTGGCCTCCACGGCGCGGCGAAAGGCGTGCAGAGAGCCCACGCCCGGGTTGCCGGCCCAGGAGAAGACCAGCTTCCTGGCCGCGCCCGCGGCGATCATCTGGTCGTAGATGAGGTCGGGCGTGAGGCGCGCCAGGGTCAGGTTCCTCTTCTTCTGGCGGATGATCTCGTGGCCGGCCGCGAAGCAGATGAGATGCGTGAAGCCCTCGATGACGACCGTGTCGCCGTCATGGACGAGCTGCGCGACGGCGTCCTTCATCGACCTGACTTTATTCTTCATGAGCCGATTCTAGCGAATCAGCGGCGCGGCGTCACGCGCAACCGGCGAAGGGGCCGTCGCGGCGGCGCGGCGACGCATGCTAAGATTGGACGCGATGCGATCTGCTTCTTGCGTCACCGGCCGCCGGGACCACTTCGGGCTTTGCACCACGCTGCGAGTCGCCACCGCCGGCTACTACGAGCACTCGCAAGCCGAGCATCCCGGCCTCGAGCTTTGCTTCGCCGCCGGGGGCACGCGCCATCAGCGGCGCTTTCGCGGCAAGAGCTGGATCATTGAGGACGACGCGCTCATGGTGTTCAACGCGCGCGAGCGGCATGTCGAGGAATGCTCGGCGAACCCGAATCTGAGCGATCTGCGCGCGGTGATCATCCACCCGGGTTTCGTCGACGATCTCCTTGCGGACGTCCGGATGAACGCCGACGAGCTCGTCTTCGATGACGCCCTGCTGCGACCCGCTCCGCCTCTTCGAGCCGCCCTCGACGCTCTTTTTAGCGCCGCCGCCACTCCCGGGACCTCCCCCGTCGCCGTCGACTGCGCGTTGACCGAGCTGGTCATCGAGATCACGACCGGACTTAAGCACGGCGCGAGCGCCGAGCTTCGAACGCTGGAAAGGAGGGGTTACTACCCGGGCCCCGCCGCGCGCGCGCGGGCGGTTCTTCGCGATGAGATGGGCTCGCCGGATCTGGATTTGCGGCGGGTCGCAAGCCGGGCCGGCCTCAGCAAGTTCCATTTCGTGCGCGCCTTTCGAGACAAGACCGGCATCACCCCGATCCAATATCTCAACCGCCTTCGAGTCGACGTCGCCAAGCAAAAACTCCGGTCGGGCGCGCAGGCGGTGACCGGGATCGCCTTCGACGTCGGTTTCGCCGACATCTCGGCGTTCAATAAGGCATTCAAGCGACACGCCGGGATGTCGCCCACGCAGTACCGCAATATTTTCCGAGCGGATCTCCGACGAAAGACCTAGAGTTTGGGCATGAAACCCGAACTTGAAGCCGAAATCCGCAGTTTCTTTCCTCATCCCCGCCGGGCGATCGCGGTCCTGGCGACCGCCGATGCCGAGCGGGGATTTTCGCCCGAGGCGCGCCCGGTCACCTTGTTCGAGATGAACTGGCGTTTCTACGTGGCGACCGGCTCCGGGACGCGCAAGGCCAGGGAACTGTCGGCCCATCCCAAGGCCGCGGCGCTGGTGATGTTCCGCAAGGGGAATCATTCGGGCTATCTCAGGATATGCGGCCGCGCGGAACCGATCGAGGACGCCGCGCAAAGACAGAGGATCGCCGATGAGGCCGGCTATGATTTGAAAGGCCGCTGGAAAGGCGCCGGCGACCCGGAGCTCTCTTTCTTTCGCATCTCACCGGCACGCATCGAGTATATGCGCCCGGGAGACGAAGACGCGAAAGATGTCACCGCCGATCTGGACGCCGGAGCGGCGCGATGAATAAGAAGGGTGCGATTCTTCGGGCATTTTCTTTGTGCGGCGCGCTCGCGATCTCGGCTCCTGCGGAGGAACCCATGGTCGCCGGTCTGCTGCCCGTCGTCGTGACGGACGACGTGAATCGGCTGAAAATATTCTACAGGGACGTCGTGGGGGAGGCCCTGGGGAGATCGCGCGGCGTATTTCCTGGACCCGGACGAGAACCTGGTCGCCGTAGCCGACTCGAACCCCTGACGCATCACGCGGTCCGAAGTTGATCGGTCAGCGGGCGAGATCCGCCAGGCAGGCGTCGAATATCTCGAGGCCCTTGTCCACGTCGTAGGCGGTCAGCACCAGCGGCGGGGCCACGCGGATGGTGGACTGGCCGCAGCCGAGCAGTAGCAGGCCCTTGCGGAAGGCGAGCTGCTCGAGCTTGCTCATGAACTCGCCGTCGGGCTCCTTGGTCCGGCGGTCCTTGACGAGCTCGACGCCGATGAAGAGACCCAGGCCGCGGACGTCGCCGATGACCGGGCGCTTCTTCTGGAGCTTCTTCAAGCCCGCCAGCAGGCGCTCGCCCATCCTGGAGGCGTTGGCCGCCAGCTCGCTCTCGATGAGGTCGATGGTCGCCAGGGCCGCGGCGCAGGCCACGGGGTTGCCGCCGTAGGTGGAGCCGTGCGAGCCGCGCGGCCAGGTCATGACGGATTGCTTGGCGATGATGGCGCCGACGGGCATGCCGCCGGCGATGCCCTTGGCGGTCAGGATCACGTCGGGCTCGACGCCGTAGTGGTCGCAGGCCCACATCTTGCCGGTGCGGCCGGCGCCGCTCTGGATCTCGTCGTAGATGAGGACGATGCCGTACTCGCTGCAGAGGGCGCGCCAGAACCGCAGGAACTCCCGGGAGGGCAGGACGTAGCCGCCCTCGCCCTGGAGAGGCTCCATGATCACGGCGGCGATCTCCTCGGGGGAGATTTGCGTCTCGAAAAGCTGGTGCGCGGCCTTCACGCAGTCTTCCAGCGCGTTGCGGTACGGGTTGTGGAACGGCAGGTGGTAGACGCCCGGCAGGAGCGGACCGAAGTTCTTGCGGTACTTGACCTTGGAGCTCGACAGCGACATCGCCGCGTAGGAGCGGCCGTGGAACGCGCTGTGAAACGAGATCAACCCGTGGCGCTTGGTGTGGTGGCGGGCGAGCTTGATGGCACCCTCGACGGCCTCGGTGCCGGAGTTCGTCAGGAATACCCGGCGCTTCTCCTTGCCCTTGACTGATTTCGCCAGCTTCTCGCAGAGGTCCGAGAAACCCTCGTAGTAGAAGTCCGTGCCGCAGATGTGGAGGAACTTCCCGGCCGCTTCCTGGACGGCCTTGACCACGGCCGGGTGATTGTGGCCCGCAGACGACACCGCGATGCCCGCCATCCAGTCGATGTAGCGGTTGCCGTCGACGTCCTCGACCATCGCCCCCTTGCCTCCGCCCATGACGAGGGGGTACTCCTTGATGTAGGAGGGGGACGCGTAGGCCGCGTCCTTGTCGATGACCCTCTTGGCCTTGGGGCCGGGCGGGGGGACGACGATGCTAGGATAGCCGGTCATGGCGTCACTCCATGATGGTGCGCGACTGCTCGCGCATGAACTGGGTCACGTAGTAAGGTCCGCAGCCGCCCTTGCCCGTCGAGCCCGAGCCCTTCCAGCCGCAGAAGGACTGCACCCCGGGCCAGGCTCCGGTGGTGGCGCCCGTCGGGCGGTTGGCGTAACACACCCCTGACTCGATCTCATCGAAATATTTTTGGATCTCTTCTTTTTTCGCCGTGAAGATTCCCGCCGTGAGGCCGTACTCGGCCTTGTTGCTCTCCTCGATGGCCTGATCCATATTCTTCACTTTCCCGATCGCGAGGATGGGAACGAAGAGCTCTCTCATGAAGATCTCATGGTCGAGGGGGAGTTCCACGATGGTCGGCGCGCAGAAGTGGCCCTGGTCGAAGATCCCGCCCCTGAGGCGCTCGCCGCCGATAAGAATCTTCCCTCCGTTCTTGGCCGATTCGATCGCGGCTTCGAACGTCTTGATCGCCTTGCCGTTGATGACCGGGCCGAAGAACACGTCCTTCTGCGTCGGGTCGCCGCATTTGATGGCCCTGGTATTCTTCAAAAGCTCGGCGAGGAAGGCGTCGTAGACCTGCTCATGGACGTAGACGCGGGAGCAGGCGGAGCATTTCTGGCCCTGCAGGCCGAAGGCCGACCTCATGACGCCCTGCGCCGCGTCGTCGAGGCGCGCGGTCTCGGAGACGTAGGTCGGGTTCTTGCCGCCCAGCTCCATGAGCGCTGGTTTCGGGTAGGCCGAGGAGAATTCCTTGACCATGCGCATGCCGACTTCCTTGGAGCCCGTGAAGACGATGCCGTCGACGCCGGGGTTCTTCCAAAGGGCGTCGCCGATGGCCGAGCCCAGGCCCGTGACGTAGTTGAAGAGTCCCGCCGGGACGCCGGCGGCCATATAGCACTCGTAGAGCATGAGCCCGGTCCACGGGGTGTCCTGAGCGGGCTTGTAGACCACGCCGTTGCCGGCCAGCAGGGCCGCCGCGGACATGCCCGTCGAGAGAGCCATCGGGAAATTGTAGGGCGCGATGCAGACGAAAACGCCGAAGGGGCGCAGGACCGAGCAGGTCTTCTCGTTGGGGAGGAGTTTTCCCAGCGGCACGACGTAGCCGTCGTTGTCCTCGACGTTCTTGGCGTAATAGTCGATGAGGTCGGCCGACTCCTCGGCGTCACCCATGGCCTCCATGCGGCTCTTGCCGACCTCCAGACTCATCACCGCAGCGATCTCGTACTTGCGCTCGCGGATGGCCTGCGACGCACGTCGCATCGTCTCGACCCGCTCCTTCCAGGAGAGCGAGGCCCACTTCTTTTGCTCGCGGCGCGCGGCCTTGACCGCCAGGTCCACGTGTTCGGCGGTCGCAGCGCTGAACTTGCCCAGTATGAACGAGGTGTCGATGGGAGAAAGGTCCACGATGGGCGGGGAGGGGGACTTCACCGCCTTGCCGTCGATCCAGAGGGGGTGTTCCCGTCCGGCCTTGCCGCGGACGAGCGTGAGGGCTTGGTCGAAGGACCGATGGAACGCGGTCATGTCCGCGTGGGCGGACGAGTAGGTGATCTTGGACGCGGCGGCGCTAACGGTGGACATGGCAGGCCTCCAGGGTTTTGTCGAGTGCGGTCTTGAAGCGGGAGACGATCTCGTCGATTTCCGCTTCGGTGATGATGAAGGGGGGTGCGACCATCACGAGGTCGCCGTTCTCGCCGTCTGCATGCCCGACGTTGGGCCAGACGATGAGCCCGGCGTCTTGGGCGGCGGCGGTGAAGATCTCCGCGTATCTAAGGCCGCGCGGGAAGGGTCTTTTGGTTTTTTTATCGGCGACGAACTCGATGCCGGCCAGGAGGCCGAGACCGCGGATGTCGCCGACCGACGGCAGATCCAGGAGCGGGGCGAGCTTGCGATGAAGCACGTCGCCCATCCGGGCGCAACGCTCGACTAATTTATGTTTTTTGATGTAACGGATCGCGGCCAATCCCGCGGCGCAGATCACGGGAGAATGGGAGAAGGTCTGGGCGTGCTTGAAGGCCCCGGAACCCTTGGCGAGGGGCTCGATGATTCGGGCGGAAGTGATGACCGCGGAGAGCGGGACATAGCCGCCGGAGAGGCCCTTGCCCATGGTCATGATGTCGGGCGTCGCGCCGAAGTGCTCCATGGCCGCCCACTTGCCCGTGCGGCCGGCGCCGGTGAGGACCTCGTCTGCGATCAACAGCACGCCGTGCTTGTCGCAGATCTTCCGGACGTTCTGAAAGTAATCCTTAGGCGGGACCGCGCCTCCCGTGGAGGAGCCCCCGACGGGCTCGGCGATGAAGGCGGCCACCGTCTCGGGCCCTTCTTTGAGGATGGCCTGTTCGAGGGCCTCGGCCGTCATCGCGGGGGAGTCCGGCTCGCAGCGATAGGGGTACGGCGCCGGGATCATCGTCACAGGCACCAGCCAGGGGCCGTAGACCTTCTTGTAGTGCTCGCGAGCGGACGCGGAAAGAGCGAGGAGAGTGTTGCCGTGATAGCCCGGCGCGCGGGCGATGATCTTGTGCTTGCCGGGCTTGTCCGACTCGACCCAGTATTGGCGGGCGAGCTTGAGCGCGGCCTCGACCGCCTCGGAGCCGGAGGAGAGGAAGTAGGAGAAATCCAGGCCCTTGGGAGAGAGCGTGCGCAATTGCGCGGCCAGGGCCTCGACTGGCTCGTTGGTGAAGGCGGTCGCGTTGACGTAGGCGACCCGGCGCACCTGCTCGGCCACCGCGTCGGCGACCTCGCCGACGCCGTGGCCCAAGTTGGCCACGTAGGCGCCGCCGCAGGCGTCGAGGTAGCGGCGGCCCTGGTCGTCGACGAGCCAGCAGCCCTCGCCTCGGACGATCAGGGGGAACTCTCGGTCGAGGGCCCGGTAGAAGACGTCGGTCTCGGGGTAGCGGCGCGCCGGGCTCACGGCTCGTATTGTATCACATGCGGCGCGGGAGGATTTTAGGGGCATTACCGTTTTTTTACGAAACTTAAATAGGCCTTGAATTCATGACGTTTTGGCTCTATATCTATGTAGTGATGAAGTGCTTCGCTGCCGGGCTGGCGCTGGCGTGGTGGCTGTGCGCGCCGGGACGACTTTGGGCCTCGAGCGGGGGCTCCTTCGACATTCCCCGCTCCCTGCCCCTGGGCCCGGGCGCGCTGGCTTCAGACGCGGGCAACGTATGGCTTTTGGCGGCGGCGGCGCAGAGCGCGGGCGGGCTGGCGTCCTCGACGCAGACTTTTTCCAATCTCAGCGGCTACCTGATCTTCCGTTCGAGTTACGCGGCCGTGATCCTGGCCCAGGCCGCGCGTCAGCTCAAAAGCCGCGACGGCTGGTCGTTGGGAGTGTCGACGGCAAGCGAGATCGGTTTGTCCTTCGCCACGCCCATGGCGACGGGAACCCTCGCCAACGCCACGACCGTCTACTGGGTGGGAGATCGCCTGGGCAACGTATTCTCCAGCACCGTGGCCTTCAGCCTCGGCTACGACCCCGGGCTGCAGGCCGCGTCCATCGCCCCGGCGGCGGGCTGGGGCTGGGGCAACACCTATCAGATCGTGGTGGGGACCGGGGCCCTGGACGCGGACTTCAACGCCCTGCCCAGTTCCTACACCGCCAACCTCCTGACCTTGATGGATTTTTCGCAGCGCAACGTGGTCAAGGCCGTGGGCAACGCGGCCATGCGGGTGGACGTGGCCTCCAGTGCCCTGCCGGGCACTGGACTGATATTGTTTGTCTCGGACCCCGCGGCCGCCCCCGACCGCATCAACCCCGCGCAGATCCAAACGGCCAACGCCAAGGCCTTGAGCAACCTGGGGCCGCGGGCCCAGGCCGTGTCCATCGCCGAGCTCAACGCCTATGACGAGCAGGGCGCTCTTCTGAACGCGGATTTCAGCGTCCCGGTCATGCTGTCTTTGCCCTATGCGACCTCAAACGGCTATGTGTCGGGCACGGCGCAGGCCCGGCCCAAGAATTTGGCCGCATGGGTTTTGAACGAGCCGGCGAGCCTGTGGGTCAAGCTCCCGGTCTCATCGGTCGGCTCGGCCCAGGTCACCGCCCCCTTGAAGCATTTCAGCGTCTACGGCCTGATGGCCCTCCAGGACCAGGACGTCTCCCAGGTTTATCCTTTCCCCGTCCCCTGGCGGCCGTTCGCCGACAACCCCTCGCGCTACGGCACGCTCTCCGGGGGCATCACCTTCGCCAACGTGCCGCAGACCGGGACGATCAAGATCTACACGGTCGGCGGGGAATTGGTCAGAGAGCTCCATTTGGACGGAAGCCCCACCATGGTATGGGACGGCAAGAACGCCCTTGGGGCCTATGTCGCCGGCGAGGTGTATCTGTGGGTGACGCAGTCGGGGTCCAACCGCAAGGCGGGCAAGCTCATGATCGTACGCTGACATGAAACGAAAAGCCGTTCGACTCTTTCTGCCGGCCTGCCTGGGCGCCTGGACCCTGGGCGGGACGGCTCATGCCGCCGGACCGGGCACGACCGGCGCGGAGACGCTGCGCTTTGCCGCGAGCCCTCGGTCGTTTGCCATGGCCGAGGCCATGACCGCCGTGCCGGACGGTCCCTTGAGCCTCTTCGCCAACCCCGCGGCGCTGTCCTCCATGCAGTACCAAGAGTTCGACCTCGCCTACAACCGCGGGATCGAGGATATCTCCCATCAGTCCATCTTCTACGGCCGCCCGGCGCGCTTCGGCGCCGTTGGCCTGGGCGTTTTGCGCCGCGACTCGGGCGGTCTGCCGGGCTATGACGCAAGCGGCCTGGCGGTCGAGCAGGTCTCGGCAGAGGATTGGGTCCTCGGCGCGGGCCTGGGCAAGCAGATCCTGGAGTCCGGACCCTGGGCCCTGAGCCTGGGCGCCGGCGCCAAGGCGATGGACTCCAGGCTCGAGAAGGCGCGCGGCGGGGGTTATGCTGCGGACCTGGGCGCCCTGGCGGACTTGAATCTCTCCTGGGCCAAGCTCTCGGCCGGGCTGGCGGCCCAGAACCTGGGACCCGGGATCAAGTATGACCGGGAGACGACCCCCTTGCCCGCGGCCTATCGCCTGGGCTTGGCGGCCAGCCGTCGAATCTACGGCGATTCCTTCACGCTCTCGCTGGACGCGGCGCGCAGCCGCGCCGACCCGGGGCGGCTGCGGATCGCCGTCGGCTTCGAAGGCGGCGTTTCAGGAGCGCTTTTCCCGAGGATCGGATTCAGGACGCCGGATGATCTCGGCAACGGGCTTTTCTTCGGCCTGGGCCTCAAGGTCAAGAGCGTGAGGCTGGACTACGGGCTGGCCCTCTTGGGCGCCTTCGGCCCCGCCCATCGCTTCGGTCTGAGCTTCAAGTGGGGCGAGCCCATCGATATCAGCCGAACCGAGGAGAACCTCAGACTCTCCGCCTCGCACCGCGACCTCGGCCGGCAATTCATGAGACGGCAGCGCTACTTGGATGCCGTGCATGAGTTCTCCCAGGCCTTGAACTACGACCCCACCAACCGAGATCTGCTCTACGAGCTCAAGAGCGCCTATGACGCGATGCGCTAGTCCCCTGCCGATGCTGATGCTGGCCGCGGCCGGTCTGCTGGGGGGCCCGGCTTGGGCGGATGATTACTCTCAGCTTCTAGTCGAAAGCGGAATCTCGCAGCACGAGCGCGGCCTCTACCGAGAGGCGCTGGGCAACTTCATCTCGGCACTGCAGATCGACCCCGCGGACCAAAAAGCCCTCTACTGGCAGGCGCGGGCGGCCCAGGGTTTAAGCGTGGAGTTGCGCGTCCAACTGCGCAAGGAAGGCCTTGAGATCGTGCGCGGCGGCCTGGACTGGGCCGAGCGGGTGAGCCTGGCAGGGATACTGTGCGAGCGGGGGCGCCGGGCGCTCAAGGCGGGGGAACTCGTCAAGGCCGCCGCTTTTTATGAGGAAAGCCGCCGGACATACGTCCGGCATACCTGCAGCGCGCCCGGACTTTCCATGACGCGCCGGGCATTGGAGAAAAAGACAGCTGACGGCAAGGTTTCCTCGGCGGAACTGCAGACCCTGGCGGATTTCCGAGTCTGGGGCGAGGGTTCGTGGAACCCCGGCGTCCCGGTTCCAGCCCGCCCGCCCGCCGCGCCGGCTGCGATGCCAAAATCGCCTCGACGGCTCGCGGCCGCGCCGCAGGATATCAGCGCCTCGGAGGATTTCTATCTATTGGCCGTGGCCGACTACATGACCAACGAGTCGGTCGGGACCTTGGAATCGCTGCGCAAGGCCCTCCAGCTCAACCCGGAAAACGACCGGGCCAGGGATCTGCTTCAGCGCATCGAGAGGGCGGAAAAATGACGCCGCCTGCGTTTCTGAACTTGCTTAGGTCCCTGCCTCGATTGCTCCTGTCGGCTTTCTTGGTCCTGGGCGCCTGGCCGATCCCCGCCATGGCGGCCGTGCCCCCCACCTTCAGCTACCAGGGCAATCTCTGGCAAAACAGCATCCCGGTCAACGCCACGCAGACCATGACCTTCCGCATCACCGACGCCTCCGGCGCCGTCCAATATTGGAGCTCGGGCGCGCTGCCCGTGGCCGTGACCCGGGGCAACTTCAAGGTGGATTTAAACCCCGCGGGCGTAAGCTGGGACGCGATCACCCCCTATATCGAGGTGACGGTGGCGGGCGCGGTGCTGCTTCCGCGCGAGCCGCTCAATTCGGTGCCCTATGCCCTCATGGCCGCTTCCGCCGAGGGCGCCGCGCAGCTGGCTTCCACGAGCGCCTGGAGCGCCCAGCAGACCTTCCTCAACCGGGTCGCGGTCTCGAGCGACCTGGCGGTCGCGGGCACGCTCAACCGGACCGCCGACCTCTCGGTGGGCGGGCCGGGCTACTCGGTGGCTTTCGCCTCGGGCGTGACGGCCGGCTGGTTCTACGGCAACGGGGCCGGGCTGACGGGCATCACGGCCGCGCTGCCGGCCAACGGCGTGACCACGGACACCAACCAGGGCGTTT
>MGTX01000027.1:20523-33996 GCA_001799675.1 Elusimicrobia bacterium GWA2_66_18 | reverse complement strand
CCGACAGGACCCGCCGCGCTATTTCAAGCAAGCAGGCCAAGCCCGCTCAGGCGCGCCTACTTTCAGTGGGTGCACCCCGGCGCCCGACGTTCCTGAACGGGGAGCGGTGAAATTAGTAGTCTTATCCGTACCGTGAAAGACAAAATCACCCCCGCCTTCATCCGCGCCGTCCCGAAGTCAGACCTCCACCTGCATCTCGACGGCTCCCTGCGGCTGTCCACGCTCATCGAGCTCGCCAAGCGCGGCAAGGTCAAGCTCCCCTCCTTCTCCGAGTCGGGGATGCGAAAGCTCGTCTTCAAGGACGCCTACCAAGATCTGCCCGACTACCTGCACGGCTTCATGTACACCTGCGCGGTCCTCCAGGACCTAGACAACCTCTCGCGCGTGGCCCAGGAACTCGTCGAGGACAACCTCGCCGAGGGCGTGCGCTACATCGAGGTCCGCTTCGCGCCCCAACTCCACGTGACGCCCACGACGACGGTGCGCGACGTGGTGGCCGCCGTCAACAAGGGCCTGCAGGCGGGCGCCAAGGCGCACAACGCCTCACCGGAGGTCTGCTCCGGCGAAGACCTTCCCTTCCACTACGGCATGCTCCTCTGCGCCATGCGCCGCTTCAAGACGGGAATGTCGCCCTACTACGCGGACCTCCTGCGCCTCATGGAGCACGCCCCCAAGGACGAAGTCTACGCCGCGGCCTCCCTGGAGCTGGCGCGCGCGGGCGTGGAGTTGGTCCGAGAGGGCCTCCCCGTCGTGGGTTTCGACCTGGCGGGAGAGGAAGCCGGTTATCCGCCCGTCGACCACTGGGCCGCCTACCAGTACGCCCACAACCATTTCCTGCGCAAGACCGTGCACGCCGGCGAGGCCTACGGCCCCGAGTCCATCTGGCAGGCCATCACCCAGTGCCACGCCAACCGCATCGGCCACTGCACCTTCCTCTTCGCCCACGAGTTGATCAAGGACCCCCTGATCAAGGACCGCAAGCGCTACGTGGAAGACTTGGCCAACTACCTCGCCAGCCAGCGCATCGGCCTGGAGGTCTGCGTGACGAGCAACCTGCAGACCAT
This sequence comes from Elusimicrobia bacterium GWA2_66_18, assembly GCA_001799675.1. Classification (GTDB taxonomy): domain Bacteria; phylum Elusimicrobiota; class Elusimicrobia; order UBA1565; family UBA9628; genus GWA2-66-18. The sequence goes on along the minus strand of MGTX01000027.1, from coordinate 32,932 downwards.
CCCCTCCATCAAGTCCATCGCCGCCCACCCCGTCAAGAAGATGATCGACTACGGCCTGTCGGTCAGCATCTGCACGGACAACCGCCTCATCTCCAACACGACGGTCTCGCGCGAGCTGGGCCTGATCGTCGAGCACGCGGGCCTGACCCGCGAGCAGCTGCGCAAGCTGGTGGTCGCCGGCTTCAAGGGAAGTTTCTTCCCCGGCAGCCACAACGACAAGCGTAAGTTCGTCTCCGCGGTCCTGGCGCGCTTTCGAACCCTCGAAAGCGCTTTGATCCCGACGCGTTCACGGCAAATGTTATAATGCGCCCATGAAGGCCCTTTTTCCTTTAATAGCAGTCATTAGCATCTTCGCCTGCCGCCGGGACGCAATCGAAGTCCGGCAGGTTCCCAAGGAAAACGCGCCCGCCGACATATCCTCGGGCGCGGTCGAGAACCCCCCCCCGGCTAAGAGTCTGAGCTGGACGACCCCCGCCGGCTGGAAGGAAGAGCCCGGCGACGGCATGCGCGTGGCCACCTTCACGCCGCCGCAGGACGCGGGCAAGTCCCAGGCGACCGTCGTGGCCCTGCCCGGGGACGCCGGAGGCGAACTGGCCAACGTCAACCGCTGGCGCGGCCAGATCGGCTTGACCCCGATCGATGAGGGGACCCTCGCCTCGGCGCGCAAGACCGTAAAATCGCGCGCCGGCGCGGTCCTGATCTACGACTTCATCGGCTCTGGGACCAAGAAGCCCCGACTCGTCGCCGGCATGATCAAGGTGGACGCAACCACCTGGTACTTTAAACTGATGGGCGATGAGGGGGCGGTCGGCAAGAACAAGCCCGCTTTCCTTAAGCTCCTCGAGGGGCTCAAGAACAATGCCTCCTAACGCTCGCTGGAACCGCGTCGTCGGCGCCCTAAGCTCGCTGAAGCTCACTTTGGTCTGTCTGGCCCTGCTGATGGCCCTCACGGTGATCTGCACCCTGGCCCAGGTCCCCCTCGGGACCCACGTCGCCGTGGACCGCACCATCCGGACCTTCCTGGTCTGGTGGCAGCCCGAGGCAAGCTCCCTCAAGATCCCCGTCTTCCCGGGAGGAGGCCTAGTCGGCTTCGTGCTGTTCGTCAACCTGGCCCTCGCGCAGTTCCTGCGCCTGGATTGGAGCCGGCGCAAGGCGGGACTCTGGATCATGCATCTCGGCTTGGCCCTGCTCTTCCTGGGCGAGTTCGCCACCGCCTTCTTCCAAGTCGAGAGCCATATGCCCGTCGAGATCGGCCAGACCCGCGACTTCACCGAGGACTATCGCCGGCTCGAGTTGGCCGTCGTGGACGCAACCGACGCCGCCCGCGACACCGTGACCTCCATTCCCGATTCCATCGTCAAGGCCGGAGGCGAGATCGCGCACGCATCCCTCCCATTCAAGCTGAGGGTCAAGCGCTACTACGACAACGCCGAGCTCCACATGCGCCGCCCCACGGACCCGCCCTCCGAGGCGACCGGCGGCGTCGGCGCCAACCTGCTCGTGCACCCCGAACCGCCCGTGTCCGGAGACGACCAGCAAAACGCCGCGGCCGCCCTCGTGTCGGCCGTCGCCGCCGACGGACGCAACCTGGGAACTTTATGGCTGTCCAACGCCCTCGGCGCGCCACAGGGCTTTCTCCTGGACGGCCGCGACTACAAGCTGTCCCTGCGGCCGCGCCGCTACTACCTGCCGTTCTCGCTCACCCTCAAGGAGTTCCACCACGACCGCTACGCTGGCACCGACATCCCCAAGAACTTCTCGAGCCTGGTCCGCCTCAAAGACCCGATGCGCGGCGAGGACCGCGACGTCCTCATCTACATGAACAACCCGCTGCGCTACGCCGGCAAGGCTTTCTACCAGGCCAGCTTCGGCAAGAACGACACCCTCTCGGTCTTCCAGGTCGTGCGCAATCCCGGCTGGCTCATCCCCTACCTGTCGTGCGCCTTGGTCGCCCTCGGCATGATGCTCCACTTCGGGCTCAAGCTCGGAAGCGCTATGGGCGGTTCCAAGTGAGGCGCTCCTCGGGAATCTTCGCCGCCGCCTTCGTCTCCGGACTCCTGTTCGCCTCATGGCCGTTCTTCTCCCGCGGCCCCAAGAGCGAGTTCGATGTCCGGGGCTTCTCGCGCCTGCCCCTCCTCGAGGGCGGCCGCATCAAGCCCATAGATTCCTTCGCGCGAAACTCCCTACTGGTCATCCGCGGTCAACAAAGCCTTCCCGTGGATGCGCACCGCCTCTCCGCCTCCGAGTGGATCCTAGACGCGATGCTGCGCCCCGAAGCCGCCGACACCTACAAAGCCTTCGTCATCGACGATCCGGACGTGCTGGGTCTCTTGGGCATGGAACGGAGCACCGAGCGCCGCTTCGCCTATTGGCAGATCGAGTCGAAACGCGAGGAGATCCGCGGCCAGGCCGAACGCGCCAACGGCCTGGATTCCGGCCGCAGGTCCCGCTTCCAGACCTCAATCATCAATCTCGACCACCGCCTCGAGCTCTACGAGCGCATCAAGAACACCGTGATGGTCAGCGGCTCCGATGATCCCGTCGGCGAGTTCGAGACCTTCGTCAAGCTGGCGCCGGGCGCCCTGAAGGCCCTGCACTCCCCGGCCAAGGCCGCGGCCGCAGACCGGGAGGCGATGAAGAACCTCGCGAAATTCATCGACCGATACCGCTTCCTGGCTCAGGCCTCCGCCTTCAAGCCCCTGCCGCCCCGCTCCGGGGAGAACGCCGACGAGTGGACCTCCGTCGGCGAATCCATCCTGAGCCCGGCGGGGGGCCTCGACCCTCACCCGGGCCTGCCGGCCTTCGTCCACATGGCCAAGGCCTACAAGAACGCCGACGCCGCCGGCTTCAACGACGCCCTGCACGGCTTCGAGGCCTGGCTGAGCCGAGAGAAACCCAAGGCGTTTTCCAGCGCCGGTTCCGAGGAAACCTTCAACCGCGCCCAACCCTTCATCTCCGGAATGACCCTCTACGTGATGGCCCTGCTGGGCTTCTTCGCCTGGTGGGGCGCCAGGCGCGCGTGGGTCCGGTCCATCTCAATGGGGCTGCTCTGCGCGGCCGTCCTGGTCCACACCCTGGGCCTGGGCGCCCGCGTCGTCTTGCAGGGCCGCCCGCCGGTGACCAATCTCTATTCCTCGGCCGTGTTCGTAGGCTGGGTGGCCGCCTTGCTCGGGCTCTTCTCGGAGCGCATCCATAAGAAGGGATTTGCCGCCGCGGGAGGAGCGCTGCTGGGCTTCTGCACCCTGCTCGTCGCCCATCACCTGACTCATTCGGGCGACACGATGGAAATGATGCGCGCGGTGCTGGACTCCAACTTCTGGCTGGCCACGCACGTCATCACGGTGACCATCGGTTACGCCTCGACCTTCCTGGCCGGGGCGCTCGGCATCGCCTGGATCGCGCGCCTGCACCTCGTCAAGAAGCATGACGCCGAGACCGACAAAGCCCTGGCGTCGCTCGCCTACGGCGTCATCTCCTTCAGCCTCTTATTCAGCTTCATCGGGACCGTGCTTGGCGGAATCTGGGCCGACCAATCCTGGGGCCGCTTCTGGGGCTGGGACCCGAAGGAAAACGGAGCGCTCCTCATCGTCCTTTGGAACGCCTCCATCCTGCACGCGCGCTGGATCGGCTACGTGCGCGAACGCGGCATCATGGTCATGGCCGTCTTCGGCAACATCGTGACGGCCATGTCTTGGTTCGGCGTGAACATGCTGGGCGTGGGGCTGCACTCCTACGGCTTCATGGACCAGGCCTTCTGGTGGCTGATCGTCTTCTCGGCGGGGCACCTCGCCTTCATGCTCCTGGCCCTGCTGCCGCCGCGTTTCTGGACGCGAGAGCCGGCTTAAGCTTAAGGCGGGCGAAGCCTTCCTCCAAGCTCAGCGGCGCCAGCCCCAGCGCAGCGGAGAGCCGGGAGGAGTCGAGCGAGGTATCGCGGGGCCGGGCGGCGAGGAAGCGCTTGTCGTCCGCTCGCGCCGGGCGCACCAGCTCCTCGTCGTAGCCGAAGGCCCGGCACAGGGCCAGGGCCGTCTCGAAACGCGAGGAGCGCTGCGCCCCTCCCCAGTGGAATACCCCCTCCAAGTCGGGATCGGCCAGGCATAGCAGCACGACCGCGGGAAGCTGGTCGCCGCAGGTGGGCGAGCGCCACTGGTCGACGAAGGCCGCAATGGGCTCGCCTTTCGAGAGTGCCTGCCGCAGCTCGTCGATGAAGCAGGGGCGCGTTCCCAGGGGCCGGCCGTAGACGCTGGCCACGCGAAGGATGACGGCGCCCGGCGCCAGGGACAAGACGGCCTCCTCCGCGCCCAGCTTGAGACGCGCATAGACGCAGAGCGGGGAAGCCGCGTCGTCCTCGTCGTACCAGCCCTTCTCTCCGTCAAAGACCAGGTCCGTGGAAAAGTGGACGAGACGCGCTCCCGCCTCGCCGCAGAGGCCGGCCAGGGTCCGGACCGCGTCTAGATTCACCCGCCGGGCCAGGCCCGGATCGCGCTCGCAATCGTCGGGCAGGGCCAGCGCTCCGGCGTGGACCACGGCCGCCGGACGCGCAGTCTCGAATACGCGGCGGATGGAGTCGCCGTCCTCCAGGTCCAGACGGACGGACTCCGCGCCCGACGCGGTCCGGGAGGCCTGGATCACGCGCCACGCGCCGGCCAACTCCGGGGCCAAGCGCCGGCCGATGAAGCCCGTCGCGCCGGTCAGCAGAAGGGTCCGGGGTGTCATTGGGGGTCTAGGTCCTTGGACCCAGGAGGGCCTGGGTGTTCCGCCTCATGCGGCCGCAAGTCGCAGAGGACTATACTGATTTCATGCTCCGCCGAACAGCCGCCGCAGCAGCCCTGACGCTCTTAGCCGCCGCGCCCGCGCTGGCCGCCACCGCCGCCTACGACCGCGCCGCCGTCATGGCGACGGGCGAAACGACTCTCTCGAAGGGCTACGACGGCGGCGCCGCCGCCGGAGCGGTGAAAGCCCCGATGAACGGAGCCTCGGCCAACGACGGCCTCACGATCCCCGCGCCCCCCGCCGCCGGACGGGCCCGCGCTGCCTTGAAGTCCGCCGCCGTCCCCGCCCCGGACCAGGCGCCCTCGAGCCGGGGCTTGCTCATCGCCGCCGCTCTCGGCGTCGCCGGAACCTTCTGCGGCTTCTCGTTCGGCGGCCTCATCGGAGCCCTCATCGGAGCCGCGGTCGGCGTCGGCATCGGCTTCGCGCTCTTGAAACTGTTGAGTTGACGCAGACACGCTATCACGCGGGAAGGCCGGCCCTCGGGCCGGCCTTTCTAGTTGGCGGCAGGCCCACGACATCCAGGTCTTCTGACCTCTAAATCCTGAGCCCAAAGACCCTATGGCGCCGGACGGCCCCCTGCTAATCTAGAGATATGAACATCAAGACTACGCATCAATTCATCGCCGCCCTGCTCTCGTCGCTGCTCGCCGCTCCGGCCATGGCCGAGGCGCTCTTGCCCGTCCAGCTCCAACGCATCCGCCCGGTCTCGGAACGGTCATCCCCCGCCTCCAAGATCAAGTACAAAACCGAGTATGGCCCCGCGGCTCAAGAGCCCGCCTCGCCGCCTAATCTCACCGATGAGCAATTCCAGAAATTGGCGGATTTTCTAATCCCCGATCCCCAAAACCCCGCCGATGGCCTGACGCCCGGGATCATCGACAGGCTCATGAAAGTGCTCGGCGAATTGGACATGTACTACAAGCGCCCGATCCCCCAGAGCGAGTGGGACCGACTGATCAAGGAGATGCAGGATGATTTCATCAAAAAGAACGGCCAGCCCGGCGCGCTGACGACCCTCAGCACGAACCAGTGGGATCAATCGATCAACGAGATGCTGCGCGGCGTCGTCGCGAAATTAGGCGACCCCCACACGACATTCATGGATCCCAAGCAGGCCGCGGCTTTCAATGGATCGATGACCGGGAAAGATTTCGGGGGCATCGGCGCGTCCCTCAAGAAGGTCCCCGACGGCGCCGAGCTCATCATAGTTTTCCCCGACTCCCCCGCCAAAAAGGCGGACCTGCGACCCGGCGACGTGGTCACGGCCATCGACGGGGTTCCGACGAAAGATCAGGACCTCGATCTCGTCGTCACGCGCATGCGCGGAGAAGCGGGAACGCCGGTGAATATCCGAATCAAGCGCCTCGATGAGCCGGTTGAGGTGACCCGTGCCGCGATCCCTCCTCGCGAAATCTTCGCCAAAATGGCCGCGCCTAAAGTCGGCTATGTCTATTTCTCCCAATTCAGCGAGGAGATCGACGAGAAAGTCTTCCGGCAGATCGACCGGCTGGTTCGCGACGGCGCGACGAAACTGATTCTCGACGTGCGCGGCAACCCCGGAGGCCTGCTCTCGATGGCGGACTCCATCGCCTCGGAGTTCCTCGCCGACGAAGACATCATTGAAACCACCAAGCGGCAGGAGCGCGTCCAAAAACGGACTCATACCGACGGTCGCGGCCGGTACTACGGCATGCCCTTGGCGATCATCGTCAACGGCTACTCCGCCTCGGCCAGCGAGGTGATCGCCGCCGCGCTGCAGCAGCACAAAAAAGCGACCGTCATAGGCTCGCAATCCTACGGCAAGGGTTCCTTCCAACAGGTGCATCCCACCGTATTGCCGTTATACTCATACACCGGCGATGTCATCTCTTATTACCAAGACGGCACCCTAATCAAGATCACGGAAGGCGGCTGGTACCCGCCCAACGACCGTTCGATCGAGGGAAAGCACGACCCGGCGACCGGCATGAATATCCCCGAATCCGGGGGGATCGTGCCCGATGAAATCGCCAAATTATCCCATGACGACGAGATGAAGGTCATGGCAGGCATCCTAGCGCAACTGTATCAACAGGTCGCTCCCGCGGTCGCCGACCCTCAGCTCGATAAGGCGATCGAAGTCCTCGACCGCCGCTAGGTCTTGGTCACCCTGCCTAGGGTCAACAGTTCTTCCGCTAACCGTTTCCAGCGGCGTTGCACGCTCGGATCCGAGGGAGACCTGCGGTAGCCGCGGGCCTTCGCCTCGATCGGGGCGGCCTTCCCGTCCGAACCGGGCTCAACGGGAGCGATCTGATGCTCGACCGACAAAAGATCCCCATCGAGGCTGAGGCGATAGCTCCAGACGTGAAGCTTGCCTTTCCCGGTCACGGGATCGACGTTCCAATTCTCGGTGGTCACCTCCAGGTGGCTGAAAACGCGGCGCATCACGGCGTAATGAAAGATCGGATCATCGGATTTGTCTTCGAATTCCCGCGGAACCTCCACCAAAACGGCCTGTAGATTCTGGAAGCGCCCATGCGCGTCGGGCCGGCCCTGACGCGTATAGGCGTTCCCAATCGCTTGCTCCATCTCCACCCGTTCTCCGTCCCGCGCAAGCCGCTCAAACAAGGCCTTAACGGGGCCGGGGTCTACGGGCGCGGGCAAGGGCATCCATAGATCGCGCAAAATAAGAGTCGATTTCGCGGCATCCTTGACGCTATAGATCTGTTCCTTGGAAACGAAGTCTTGAGCCGACGCCAACGAACCGCAAAAGACAACCACAAAAGGAAGCATGACCCTCATGATGCGAGTATAGCCCCTCGACGCCATCGACGCAAGATGCCATCAACGTCATCAACGTCCGGAGGCATTATTTCCTATGATCTGCGGGCAGTCATGAAGAAACTCGAAGGCTTCCGCTGCGTCGAGTGCGCGGCGCAGTTCAGCTTGGCCGAAACCAAGTCCATCTGCCCGCGCTGCGAGGGCAACCTCTCGGTCGTCTACGACTACAAGACCCTGCGCAAGCGCCTCAGCCGCCGGTCCCTGAAAGCCGACCCGGAGAGGAGCCTCTGGCGCTACCTGGAGCTCCTCCCGCTGGAAGGACGGCTCGGCGTCGCCCCGGTGGACGTCGGCTGGACGCCGCTCTACCGGGCCCGCAAGCTCGGCGCCGGCCTCGGACTCAAGAAGCTTTATCTCAAGGACGACGGGCGCAACCCCTCGGCTTCCTTCAAGGACCGGGCCAGCGCCGTCGTCGCGGCCCGCGCCGTCCAGACCGGCGAGAGGATCGTCGCCGGCGCGTCCACCGGCAACGCCGCGGCCTCGCTGGCCTGCATGATGGCCGCCTCGGCCTGCCGGCCCGTCCTCTTCGTTCCCCGGACCGCGCCCGCCGCGAAGCTGGCCCAAATCCTCGTTTACGGCGCCGTGGTCTTGAGCGTAGACGGCGACTACGACGAGGCCTTCGACCTGTGCCGCAAGGCCTGCGACGAGTTCGGCTGGTACAACCGCAGCACCGGCTACAACCCCTTCACCCGCGAGGGCAAGAAGACCTGCGCCTTCGAGCTCTGCGAGCAGCTGGACTGGGAAGTCCCCGATCTGGTCTTCGTGCCGGTCGGCGACGGCAACATCATCAGCGGCGTCTGGAAGGGCTTCACCGATTTCCACGCGCTGGGGCTCATCGACAAGCTGCCCCGGCTCGTCGCCGTGCAGGCGGAGGGAAGCGCGGCGATCGCGCGCGCCCTGAAAGACGGCGGAGGCATCCGTCCTGCCCGAGGCAAGACGGTGGCCGACAGCATCTCGGTGAGCCTCCCGAGAGACGGCACGGCGGCGATGCAGGCCGTCCGGGAATCGAGAGGATATGCCGTGACGGTATGCGACCGCGAGATCCTGGCCGCCGTCCCGGCCGTCGCGCGAGGAGCCGGCGTCTTCGCCGAGCCCGCCGCGGCGGCCGCCTACGCGGGACTGGCCAAGTGCGCGGCGGCGGGGCGCGTGCGCCAGAACGATTCGACGGTGATTCTCATCACCGGCAGCGGCTTGAAGGACGTGCAGAGCGCGCTGAGAGCGTCGGACCGGCCCCGCCGGGTCGCTTGCGACATGGCCGCGGTGCGCAGACTGGTCGCGCGGGAAGGGTCGTCTTGGACCGGGAGAGGGGAATGAAGATCAACGAAGCGATCCTGGAAAAAACGGCGAAGCTGTGCCGGGAAAGGAATGTGGTCATTCCCACCTTTGCCCAGCTCAAGGACCCCTCCACGGCCGCCGCGGCGGTCCGCGCTCGGCTCAAGAAAGTCGGCATGAACGACCTCGACCCGGTCAACCTCTTCCGCATCACCTGGAAGAACGACGTCGAAACGGGGTTTTTCGGCGGGGTGAATTATCTCGAGATTCCCCGGGAGCTCACCGGCATCGACGCCCGCGTCATCGGCCTGGTCGGCAAGTATTTCCCGACCGGCGCGCACAAGGTCGGCGCCGCCTTCGCCTGCTTGGCGCCCCGCCTGGTCACGGGAGAGTTCGACCCCACCTCGCAGAAGGCCGTCTGGCCCTCGACCGGCAACTACTGCCGCGGCGGGGCCTTCGACAGCGCGCTGCTGGGCTGCGCGGCCGTGGCCATCCTGCCCGAAGGCATGAGCAAGGAACGATTCGCCTGGCTCAAGTCCATCGGCGCCGAGATCATCGCCACCCCGGGCGCCGAGTCCAACGTCAAGGAGATCTACGACAAGTGCCATGAGATCAACCGCACCCGCAAGGACTGCATGATCTTCAATCAGTTCGCGGAGTTCGGCAACCCCATCTGGCACTACCACCTGACCGGCGGCGCCATCGAAGAGGTCTTCGAGAACGTCAAGGGCGGCAACGGACGGCTGGCCGGCTACGTCTCGGCCACCGGCTCGGCGGGGACCATCGCGGCCGGCGACTATCTGCGCTCGAAGTTTCCTCAGGTGCGCGTGGCGGCCTGCGAGGCCCTGCAGTGCCCGACCCTGCTGCAGAACGGCTTCGGCGAGCATCGCATCGAGGGCATCGGCGACAAGCACATCCCCTGGGTGCACAACGTCCGCAACACCGATCTGGTCGTCGCCGTAGACGATGAGGACTGCATGCGCCTGCTGCGCCTGTTCAACGAACCGGCGGGCAGAAAGCGACTGGCCGCCGAAGGCGTGGGCAAGGAAGCGCTGGAGAAACTAAGCCTGCTCGGCATCTCCGGCATCGCCAATATGCTCGCGGCCGTGAAACTGGCGAAATATTACGAACTGGGCCGCGAGGATCTGGTGTTTACGATCTTCACCGACTCGGTGGAGATGTACCGCTCGCGTCTGGGCGAGCTGGAGGACGAGCGCGGCAAGTACGGCGAGATCCAGGCGGCCATGGACATGGACCGTCGCATGCGGGGCGCTTCCACCGACAACCTGCGCGAATTGAGCTACCGCGACCGCAAGGCCCTGCACAACCTGAAGTACTTCACCTGGGTGGAGCAGCAGGGCAAGACCTCCGACGAGCTGCGCCGCCTCTGGGACCCCGCGTTCTGGACGGAAACCTTCGCGCAAGCCGCGGCATGGGACAAGCTCATCGAGCAGTTCAACCGAAGGACCGGACTGGCTTGATGAAGTTCAAGCTCAACGGAGTCGAGAAAGAGGCCGCGGGGACGGGCGAGGGCTCGCTTCTGAGCTGGCTGCGCGATGAAGAAGGCGTCCTATCGGTCAAGGACGGCTGTTCGCCCCAGGCCGCCTGCGGCTGCTGCACCGTCGAACTCGGCGGGAAGGCCGTGCTGTCCTGCGCGACTCCCATGCGCCTGGTGTCGGGCAAGGAAGTCGTGACCATCGAAGGGATGGGCAAACTCGCGCAGGACGCCTTTGCCGAGGCCTTCTCTCGCCGCGGCGGCGCGCAGTGCGGCTTCTGCATCCCCGGCATCGTGATGCGGGCCTGGAACTTCCTCAAACGGAGGCCGGAGCCGTCGCGCAAGGACGTCGAGCAAAGCCTCAACCAGCATCTCTGCCGGTGCACGGGATACAAAAAAATCATCGATGCGATCGAGGAAGCGGGCAAGACCTTGCGCGCCGGCAAGCTTCCGGCGGCGTCGCCGGAAACGGGCCGGGTCGGCATGCGCCTGCCCAAGTACGACATCAAGGCCGCCGTCCTCGGCCGGCGGCCCTACGTCGCCGACATGAAGGCGCCCGGCATGCTCCACGCGGCCCCGCGCCTCTGCGATCATCCGCGAGCCAAGGTCCTTAAGATCGACGCGTCCGCCGCCCTGGCCCTGCCGGGCGTCTCGCGGGTATTCCTCGCGGGCGACGTCCCGGGAAGGCGCCTGCAAGGTTCGATCGTGCAAGACTGGCCCGTCCTGGTGGCGGTCGGCGAGACGACGGGTTATGCGGGCGACGTGCTTGCCCTCGTCGTCGCCGATACCCGGGCCAAGGCCCAGGAGGCCGCGCGCGCCGTCCAGGTCGAATACGAGATCCTCAAGCCCATCGTAGACGTGCCCTCCGCGCTGGCGCCCGGCGCGCCCAAGCTCCAACCCAACGGCAACGTTCTCAGCGTCTCCCGGGTCAAAAAGGGCGACGCCGACAAGGCCCTGAGCGAATGCGACTACGTCCACGAGGCGGTCTACCAGACGCAGTGGGTCGAGCACGCCTACCTGGAGCCCGAGGCCGCGCTGGCCCTGCCCCAGGACGGGCGGCTGATCGTCTACACGCAAAGCCAGGGCATCTACGAGGACCGCAAGCAGCTGGCTGCGATGCTGGACATTCCGGAGAATCTCATCGACGTCGTGCTCGTGCCCAACGGCGGCGGCTTCGGGGGCAAGGAGGACATGCTCGCCCAGAGCCAGGCCGCGCTGGCCGCGCGCCTGCTGGGCAGGCCGGTCAAGCTGGAACTGACGCGCTCGGAGTCCATCCGCATGCACTCCAAACGCCACCCCCTGCGTCTGGAGTACAAGCTCGGCTGCGGCAAGGACGGCCGTCTCAAAGCCCTGCGCGCGCGCATCTACGGCGATTCGGGCGCCTACGCCTCGGTGGGCATGAAGGTGCTCGAGCGCGCGGCGGGACATTCGACCGGGGGCTACTTCGTGCCCCACGTCGACGTGGAGGCGACCGCCGTCTACACCAACAACGTCCCCTGCGGCGCCATGCGCGGCTTCGGCGCCAACCAGGCGACCTTCGCCATGGAGTGCGCCGTCGACGAGCTCTGCGCGATGGGCGGCTTCGAGCGCTGGCAGTTCCGTTGGGACAACGCCCTGACCGACGGCCTGACCACCGCGACCGGGCAGGTCCTGACCGGCGGCGTGGGCGTGCGCGCCGCGCTTTCGGCGGTCAAGGACCGCTTCCAGGCCGCCCGCTACGCGGGCATCGCCTGCGGAATCAAGAATACGGGCGTCGGCAACGGCATGCCCGACTTCTCCGAGGTGGAAATCGAGGTGCTCGCGGCCGACCGCGTCGAGATCCACCACGGCTGGACCGAGATGGGCCAAGGCGTGGACACCATGGCCGTGCAGGTCGTCTGCCAGGAGACGGGCCTGCCCCCGTCTTTTCTCAGCGTCCGAACTCGCACGAGCGACGCCACACCCGCGGGCATGACGACGGCCTCGCGCGCGACGAGCCTAGTCGGCAACGCCCTCATCGACGCCTGCAAGACGTTCCAGAGCGACCTCAAGCGCGAGGGCCTCGCCGCCCTCGTC
>MGTX01000027.1:6837-20509 GCA_001799675.1 Elusimicrobia bacterium GWA2_66_18 | reverse complement strand
CGTCTGCGAGCTCATCGCGGCTCACGACGCGGGCAAGGTCATGAATCCGACGCTTTTCGAGGGGCAGATCGAGGGCTCGCTGCACATGGGTCTCGGCTACGCGATCAGCGAGGAACTGGTCATGGAGAACGGGCGACCCAAGTCGACCAAGCTGCGCGACTGCGGCGTCCTGCGCGCCAAGCAGACGCCGAAGCTCACGGTCATCGCCGTCGAGATCCCCGACCCGCTGGGGCCCTACGGCGCCAAGGGTGTCGGCGAGATCGGCCTGGTGCCGACGGCCGGAGCCGTGGCCAACGCCTATTGGGCCTTCGACGGCAGACGCCGCCGAATCTTGCCGATGAAAGACTAGTTATTTCGTAGAATCGGTTCCAGTCATTCGAGGTATTGAGAAAGAAAAACAGGAGGACACAAAGAGATGCCCGATATCGGCGCCGTATTGAAGAACGAGATCAAGAGACTTTCTCATCGCACGACGAAGGTCTTCTACTCCCCGCTGAAGAAGGACGTGGTCGAACTCAAGCGCGTCGTCATGCGGCAGAGACAGGCGATCCAAACACTCGAGAGGAACAGCGCGCGACTTATCGCGGACTTGAATTCCCGCATCGCGCGTCTGCCGGAAGTGACCGCCCAGGACGCCCAGAAGATCCGCATCAGCCCGCGGATTATCCTGGCGCAACGCAATAGGCTTGGTTTCTCGCAGGAAGCGTTCGGCAGGCTGCTCGGCGTCAGCACGCACACCATCTTTCTTTGGGAGCACTCCAAGAGCACGCCGCGGCAAAAGATCAAGACGGCGTTCGCCGCAATCCGTCATCTCGGAAAGCGCGAAGCTCGGCAGAGGCTGGAAGCGATAGCCTCGGTCAACGGCGGCGCTCAACAGACCAGGGGCCGCACGGGAACTCCGCCGCTGAAAGACTGATGCTCTACATTCAGGATGCGTCGTTCGTCGACTGGCGCACCCTGAGGATCCGCCGCGGCCACCTGAAAGTCGCCCCCGGCCCCAAGGGGGATGTCCGTTTCGTGTCGCGCATCCCCCAGGGGGCTTCGGTCCTCGACTGTTCCGGGCGTCTCGTCACCAAGTCATTCGTCATCGCGCACCACCATCTCTACTCGGCCCTCGCCCTGGGCATGCCCTTGCCGCCCCGCGCGCCGCGCAACTTCGCGCAGATGCTCAAGCTCGTCTGGTGGAACCTGGACCGAAAGCTCGACGCGGAAATGGTGAGGGCCTGCGCGCTGGCCGGCGGCATCGAGGCCGCCAAGTGCGGGGCGACCTTCCTCATCGACCATCACTCCTCTCCCAACGCGACGCGGGGAAGCCTGGACATCATCGCCTCGGCTCTTGATGACATCGGTCTTTCGCATCTTCTCTGCCTTGAGCTTTCCGATCGCGACGGCGAACGCCGCCGGGAGGAGGGGCTGGCCGAGACGAATCGATACCTAAGCGGACGTCAAGGGCTCGTGGGCCTGCATGCTTCGTTCACGGTCTCCGACGGCCTTCTCAAACGCGCCGTGGCCCTGGCGGAGACGCACGCGACGGGAATCCATGCGCACGTCGCCGAGGCCCTGTCCGACGAGAATGACTGCATCCGCCGCCGCGGCATCCGCATCCTTGAGCGTTTTTCCGCCGCCGGCGCCCTGCGCTCGCCGAAGACGATCCTCGCGCATGGACTTCATCTCGACAAGAAGGAGCGCGCGATCTTTCGGCGCAGTCCCGCATGGCTGGTGCAGAATCAGGAGAGCAATCAAAACAACGGCGTGGGCGACTTCGACTCAGCCGGCCTGGGCGGCCGCCTCATGCTGGGCACGGACGGGCTGAACGCGGACATGCTCGCATCGACCCGCGCGGCCTATCTCGCGGGACGGGCGCGCGGGGGGATGTCGCCGCTCGACGCTTATCGGCGCCTGCGCAAGGCGCACGAATATCTGGCCGTCAACGGCTTTACCGGCGACGGCGAGAACAACCTCGTCATACTGGACTACGCCCCCCCCACGCCGGTCACCCCCGCGAACCTGGCCGCCCATTTCTTGTACGGCCTGGGGCGCTGCCATGTGGAGAGCGTCATCAGCGCCGGCCGGCTCATCGTCCGCCGGCGCCGCATGGTCGGCGTGGACGAGGACAAAATTCGTGAGTTCACAAGCAAACAAGCGGAAAAATTATGGCGAAGACTGTAAAGGCTCCTCTGAAAATCAACGCGGAAAGACTCTACGGCTCGCTTGCCGATCTGGGCAAGCTCGGAGCCTACAAAGACGAAACGACCGGCCTCATCGGCGTCAACCGCCTGGCCCTGACGGCGGCCGACGGCGAGGGCCGACGGCTCGTGACGAAGCGGCTGCGCGAGGCCGGGCTTCAAGTCACCGTCGATCAGATCGGCAACGTCTACGGCCGTCGGCAGGGGCGCGAGGACGGCCTCGCGCCCCTGATCCTCGGCTCGCACATCGACTCGGTCCCCACCGCGGGCGCCTTCGACGGCTGTCTGGGCGTCCTGGGAGCCCTCGAGGTGATCCGCGCCCTTGACGACCTCCGGTTCGTCACGCGCCGGCCCATCATGGTCGCCTTCTTCACGGATGAGGAAGGCTGCCGCTTCGGCACGGACATGTTGGGCAGCGCCACGGCCACGGGACGCCTCAGCCTGGAGACCGCCTATGCCCTCAAAGACCGCGACGGCCTGACGGTGAAGGGCGAGCTTGAGAAGCTCGGCTTCCTCGGCTGCGAACCGGTCGGCGCGCTCCGGCCCCACGCCTATCTTGAATGCCACATCGAGCAAGGTCCGCTCCTGCGCGGCAAGGGCCTCGACGTCGGCATCGTAACCGGCGTCCAGGCCATCTCCTGGCACGAGTTGACGCTCACGGGCAAATCCGCCCACGCGGGCACGACCCCCATGAGCTTCCGCCGCGACGCGGGCCTGGCCGCCGCCAGACTCAACTGCGCCCTGCGCGAAATGGCGCTGTCGGGCCCGTACGGCAAGGAGATGCGCGCCGCCATGGGCGCCGTCAGCCTGACTCCGAACATGGTCAACGTCGTGCCGGGCCGCGCGCTCTGCACGGTCGACCTGCGCAACCCCTCGGACGAACTGATGGCCAAAGCCGAGAAGGACTTCGCGCGGCTCTGCGAGAAGATCGCCTCGCAGGACGGAGTGACGATCACGAGCCGCCGGACGGCCAAGACCCCTCACGTCCCTTTCGACGCGTCCGTCCAGGCCCTCCTCGCGTCCACGGCCGACGGTTTGGGATTGAGCCACGAACCCATCCTCTCGGGCGCGGGCCACGACGCGCAGGAATGGAGCCGGGTCTGCAAGACGGCGATGGTCTTCGTGCCCGGAGAGTACGACGGGATCAGCCACAACCCGCGCGAGTTTTCGACCTCCCGGCAATGCTCCGACGGGGTGAACGTCTTGCTGGGCGCGGCCCTGGTCCTGGCCGAGGAGGCCTAGGATGGCGAAGGTGCGCGCGGTTCTGACGCAGACGGTCAACGTCTTCAAGGAAATGCCGGACTCCGTATCGGACCTCGGCCGCCTCATGGGCCGCCTCCAGGACATCCGCCGCGCCAACGTCGAGCATCACCTGCGGCTCATCGCCGCCGCGAGCGCCGCCGGGGCCTCCATCATCTGCCTGGGAGAGCTCTTCACCTCGCCCTATTTCGCGCTGAGCACGGACCCCATGTGGCTGGACTTGGCCGAGGACGTCGAGCGCGGCCCCAGCGTGGGCGCCCTGCGCAAGGCGGCCGCCGAACGCAAGGTCGTCGTCGTCGCTCCTCTCTACGAGCTCGACGGCGCAACCGGCAAGCGCTTCAACACCGCCGTCGTCATCGAAACCGACGGCCATATCCTCGGCAAATACCGCAAGACCCACATCCCCTGCGGAGCCAACGAGCGGGGCGAGTTCGCCGAGACCTTCTATTACGGCCGCAGCGAGGGCCCGCAGAACGCGCCCTCCCCCGACATCCTGGGCCAGAATCCCTATTTCCCCGTCTTCAAGACCTCAGTCGGCAACGTGGGCATCTCGATCTGCTACGACCGCCATTTCGAGGGCGTCGTCGCCGCCCTCGCCCGGGCGGGCGCGGAGCTGGTGTTCTCGCCGGCCGTGACCTTCGGCGCCAAATCGCGCAGGCTCTGGGAGCGGGAGTTCCTGGTGGACGCCTGTCGCCACCGGCTCTTCATCGGCGGCTCCAACCGCAAGGGCACGGAGAAGCCCTGGAACCAGACCTACTTCGGCGAGAGTGGCTTTGCCGGCCCCGACGGCGATATGCTCCCGAATCTTTCCAATATCCCGGAGCTCGTCATCGCCGATCTCGACCTGGGCGCGCTCGCCCGGCCGGACCCGTCAGGCTGGAACCTGAGGCGAGACGCGCGGCCCGGAATCTACTAGGACGCCGAACTCCCGCTCGATCTTGGGCCAGTCCACGTTCTTGAAGAACGCCTCGATGTAGACGGAGCGTCCAGTCGTGCCGTAGTCCAGGACGTAGGCGTGCTCCCAGACGTCCATCACGAGAACCGGCAGGCAGCCCGCCGGATGGCCGATCTCGTGATGGTCGATCCAGTGGTTGGTTAAGACCCCGGCGGCGGGGTCGAAATACAGGACGGCCCAGCCGATCCCGCGCATCATCCCGATCGCGGAAAACTCCCGCTTCCAGTTCTCGAAGCCGCCGAAGCGCCGCTGGAGCCGGCGTGCCAACTCGGAGTCTTCGCGCAACGCGGGCTGCCCGGCCTTCAGCGAACCGAAGTAACGCTCGTGAAGGACCATGCCGTCGTACTCGAAACCGAAGCGGCGCTTGAGTTCGGCAAACTCAGGCCCGAATTGTCCGGCCTGCGCCAGGGCGTCGGTCTTTTGGGCCAGCAGGTTGACGTTCTTGATGTAGCCCTCGAAAAGCGCCCAGTGCTGGGCGATCTGATTCTCGCTGATGCCCTGCAGCGACGCGGGTTTCAGGTCGGCGCGCAGCGCGTATACATGACTCATGGAATCCTCCTGGTTCGTGCGTCAGACGATGGGGATGTTGTAATTATTATAATTATTACTGATGCCCAACGCAACGCCCGCGCGCGCCGTCAGCGCCCATCGCCTTGGGACGATTCTTCCTTGTGGGCCTCCAGATAAAGGCTCTTGAGCTCCGCCAGGAGGTCCTGAGAGCGGGGTCCGAGTTTCTTGAAATCAAACTCGTGCCAGAAGTTGATGGTGTCGGCGTAGGCGCTATCCACCTTGCCCATCGCCTCGGGCTTCTTGACGGACTGGTAGTAGAACTTGAGGCCCTTGCGGTAGCCGTTGGCATGGTTGAGGCGGCCGAGGATATCCTGGGCCTGGGCGATGATCTCGGGATGGTTCTTGGTTTTGGCGTTATGGCAATTGGAGCAGGCCCGCTGGATGATGGTCGTCGAGTAGACGCGCGCGTTCAACGCCCCATGGCAGGTGATGCAGTTAGGCCCGCGTCCCGTGGTTTTGAGCTGTTCGAAATGACGGCTTTGGGCAAAGCGCTCAAGCACGGGAAGGTGGCAGCCGCCGCAGGTCTTGGGGATGTTCTTGAAATAGAAGGGGCTGGCGGGGTCGGATTGGGGAAGGATGCCGACATGAGCCTCGTCCTTGGCGGCCTTGGCCGGGTCTCCATTGTGGCAAGCCGTGCAGGAAAGCCCCGCCAGATCATGGGCGGAACCCTTCCACTCCTGGTAGTAGTCGTAAATCTTCTTATTCTGGACGCGAAATTTATCGTCTTTGTGGCACTCGACGCAGGATTCGCTCCGTCCGGCGGCCGAGGCCGCGCTCCCCCAGGGGTCTCCCAGCACCGCAAACAGGCAGGCGAGGATCATGAACTTGTCCAGCTTCGGCGGGATTCTGCGCATTGATGTAGAGCCTCCTTCCTATCATCACAGGCAACGATGCTGCCATCACCGCGTGCCCCGGGACTCACGGTGGCATAATCGTTGCTGCGATTTTACACTCTAGAGAGATATCCATGCTCAGGAAGCTCAAGCACGCGGGGGCGCTCTATATTGGGATCGGAGCACTGGTTTTTCTCCTTTCCCTAGGCGGGCTGGTCCACTACTCCGAGAGCCCGGGCTTCTGCAACTCCTGCCACATCATGGGACCCTACTTCGCGGCCTGGAAATCCTCGAAGCACAATAAAGTCGCCTGCGTGGAGTGCCATTATCCTCCCTCCGGGGTTCAGACCATCCTCTGGAAGAAGTTCCAGGCCTCCACCCAGGTCGTGAAATATATCACCCGCACTTATTCCTCCAAGCCCTTCGCCGAGGTCGAGGACGCCTCCTGCCTGCGCTCCGGCTGCCACTCCGAGCGCCTGCTGGACGGCCGGGGCGCCGATCATGCCAAGCTCATCCGCTTCAACCACGCCTCGCATCTGACCCGGGACGGCGATGGGCGCCAACTGCGCTGCGTATCCTGCCACAGCCAGGTCACGCTCAACAAACACATCGAAGTCAACTTCAAGACCTGCTACCTCTGCCACTTCAAAGGCCGCGTCTCCGGCCGCGGCCTCAATCCCCTGAAGGGCTGCCTGAGCTGTCACGCGCTCCCGACGCGGAGCTTCAAGCTCGGCAACATGACCTACAACCACCGCGAGTTCGTCACCCAGCGCGGCGTCTCCTGCGCGGACTGTCACCTCAATACCGTGCGCGGCACGGGCGAAGCGCCCAAGGAACGCTGCCTCGACTGTCATAATACGCGCGAAAAGCTGGACCAGTACGGCGGCGTCGCCGACTTGCACAAGAAACACGTGACCGGGCACGGCATCGGGTGTTTTCGCTGCCACAACGAGTTGAATCACGGCTTCGCCGAGTCCGAGGGTCAAGGGGTCCTCCATATCCGCAAGCCCGCCTCATCCATCTTCTCCAACGCCGCGCCGCGGCGTCGGGAACCGGGCGCATCGATCGAATGCGCCAACTGCCATCAAGACAAGCACTCGGGCCAAGAGGCTATGTACACCGGTCAGGCCCGGTCCCTCGGGTTGCCGGAAATGCCCAGCCCCATGCATGCGGCAAGGGTGGCGTGCATCGGCTGTCACTACGACGACGGCAAGACCCGCAAGAGCCTCGACCGCGAGTTCAAGGGGGTCAACTATAAGCCCTCGGAACAGGCTTGCGTGAAGTGCCACGGACCCAGGTTCGAGGGCCTATGGAGCGGCATCAAGAAACAATTGGAGACCGACCGGGCCAAGCTGGACGGCAAGTTGAGCGAAGCTCGCGAGGCCCTAGAGAAGTCGGCGCTGACGGGCGGGGAACTCGTCGCGACCAAGGCGGCGCTCGAAAAAGCCGCTCGGCTCCTGCGTTTCGTCAGGGACGCCCACGGCGAGCATAATATCTACCTCGCCTCCCAGGCTCTGCGCGCGTCGGACCAGCTGATGAGAGGGGTCGGCGAGAAGGCGGAAACGACCCTCCCGGATACCTCGGGTCTGCCGCTGATCTCGGGCAGATACTGCGCGACCCTCTGCCACGACCAGGTCGGCGTAAGGGTCCCGCCCGAGACCGTCAAGGCCTTCGGCAAGACCATGCCCCATAAGACGCACGCCGAGCTGATGGGCTGCGTCGACTGTCACGACATCGGCGCCCACAAGCGGGTCCCTCTCCTAAAGAACGTCAAGGCAAAGTGCCGGGAGTGCCACGCGAGTTGACATAGTTGATCGCGTCCGGGGCGAAGAGCGCCTTGCGCAACAGGTCCATGATGAGGGCATAAGTGAGGTCGACCTCGCCCTCGGCCCTGCCCCGCGCGGTGCCTGCGGGGTCCGCGGGGCGGTAGCGCACGAGGAAACCCGGTCCCGTATAGTCGACCTCGTCGCCGCTGACGACGAGGCCGTACTCGCGGCCCGAAAAGCGCCCGTGGACGGTCTCCGCGCCCTCCTCTCGCTCCAGGGCGAAGCCGTCCCGGTCCTGGTCCCGCTCCCAAGACCCGCGCGTGCCGAAGAAGCGCGGCTTGACCACATACGGGCCGCCGTCCTCGGGACAGAAGACGTCGCAGTTTCCGCACTCGTTGCAGAAGTCGGCGAAATTGGCGAGCTGGTGCTTCTTGTCGAAGCGCAGGGAGCCCTCGGTCCGGCTCGTCCAGGAGTTCCCCTCGCGTCGGAGCTTGACGATGGGGACCTCCCCGCGCGGCAGGGCGTAGGCGAAGTTCGCTCCGTTCGGGCAGACCGGCACGCACTTGTCGCAGGTCAGACAGTCGAAGAGGACGAGGCGGCTGCCGACCTTCTTCGGCAGGCCCGAGTGGCGCGCCGCCGCGTAGCGCGGGTCGCGCGTCGCCTCGGCGACGTAAGCCTTCGTGTCGGCCAGGATGGCGCCGCCGCGGCTCTTACGGATGAACTCCGGTATCGTGGCGGCGCCCACGGCGTCCATGCGCCGGGCCAGTTCCTCCCCGTAGCCGCGCAGCCGGCCGTAGCCGCCGGGCGCCAGAAGGTCGCTGCAGACCGTGACCGGCGCCAGCCCCAGCGAGACCGCGTCGGGGTAGTTCGTCTTGTCGATGCCGCCGGAGAAGGAGATCGGGATGCCCGCGCCGAGGCGCTCGCGCAAGCGCCCCACCAGATTCATGGCCAGCACGTGCAGGGGGGCGCCGGAGAGGTACATCGTCTTCTCGGAGGCGGGCAGGAATCCCTCCCGGTTCTCGACGACCAGCGTGTTGCTGAATTTGACCCCGAAGCCGCGGCCCCGGCACCGGGCCTTCGCGCCGAGACGCTCGATGAAGCCGCAGGCCTGCTCCCAGGTCGCGTCCTTGGCGAAGGCCTCGTCGGGCACATGCACGTCCACGTATCCCATCGCGCCGTGGAGCAGGTCGCGAAGGTCCTTGGGGCCGAGCAAAGTCGGATTGAGCTTGACGACGCAGTCGAGGCCCATCTCCTCCATCATGAAGGAGGCGATGGCCTCGATTTCACCCGGCGGACAGCCGTGAAAGGCGCTGAGCGTCGCCGAGCCCGACAGCGCCGTGCGAAAATCCAGGTCGCGGAACTTCCGATGGCGCTCCGGGATCTGCGCGCGCAGCCTCTGGACCGTCTCGCGGGCGTCCTTCATCCCTTCGATGAAGGCCCGCACCTTAGCGCCGCGCACGCCCTTCAAATCGTAGCCGACGCTGATGTCGAAGACGGATCGGCCAAAAGAGCTCTCCAGCGGAATCTTCCCGCTCGCCTGGAGGAGGTCGATCAGCATCGACGCTTTCACGTATTCCTCGAGCGACTCCTCGGTCCTCAGTTCCTGGGACCACTCGACGTTGTAGCCGACATTGCGCATGTCGATGCAGGGCCGGGGAATCTTAAGACGATCCAGGACCTGCACGGTCTTCAGCTCGAAGATCCGCGCGCCGCCGAGCCAGGCCAGCACGATGTTCTGCGCCAGTTGAGTGTGCGGGCCGGCGGCCGGCCCCAGCGCGGAGGAGGCCGTCCCGCCGTGGAAGCGCACGGAGAAGTCCTTGCCGGGGTCTCCGCCGTAAAAGGAGCGCCGCGGAAGGTCGAAGACGGCGTCCTTGAGTTCCAGCTCACGCAGCATCCGGGAGACCAGGCCGCCGAACGGGAAGGGGATGAATTCCGACATGCCTGACATCCTACAAAACGCCTTGCCTATTCGCGCCAGGATGGCTTTAATCGGAAGAGATGTCCCCGCGCTCCAGCATCGTCTTCCATGTCAACTCCCGCCGCTTCCAGGTCTCCGGCCGGGACTGCTTGCGCACGCTTGCGGAGTTTCTGCGCCGCGAGCACGGGCTGACGGGGACGAAGGTCGTCTGCGCCGAGGGCGATTGCGGCGCCTGCACGGTCCTTTGCGCGTCCATCCACCAAGCCGTGGGCGGCCGCCTGCGCTATCAGGCCGTGAACTCCTGCATCCTCCCCCTCTACGTTCTGGACGCGTGCCACGTGATCACCGTGGAAGGCCTCCAGGACGGCGCGGCGCTCCACCCGGTCCAAACCGCGCTCGTCGAGAACTTCGCGGCCCAGTGCGGCTACTGCACGCCGGGATTCGCCTGCGCCATGACGGCGCTGGCCGAGGAGGCCCGCCGCGAGGGCCGAACCGCCGTCAGCGAGAAGAAGGCGCGCAACGAGCTGACCGGAAACCTGTGCCGCTGCACCGGCTACGATTCCATTCTGAAGGCCGCGCAGACCGTCCGCCTCGACCCAACGCGCGGCCTCGCCGAACGCTACCACAATACGGAGCGGATCCGCGAGTTTACGGAATTGAGCGCGCGCTCCGTGGCCATCGAATCCGGCGGCGTTGCCGTCTTCCTCCCGGCATCGCTCGAGAAGGCGCTGGAGCTGCGCAAACGCCTGCCCGGCCTGAAGGTCGTAGGCGGAGCGACCGATCTCGGCGTCCTGGTCAATAAGGGGCTCGAGAGCCCCGTCGCGATCCTGTCGCTCCAGCACGTCGCGCAGTTGCGCCTGGTGCGCCGGGACGGCGGCTGGGCGGAGGTCGGCGCGGGCGTGACGCTCAGCGCCCTACAGCCCTTCGCCGAGGAGCAGGCTCCGGAGCTGGGACGGCTGCTCAACGTCTTCGCCTCGCCGCAGATCAAGAACCGGGCGACCATGGTCGGCAACGTCGTCAACGCCTCCCCGGTCGGAGACCTGATCCCCTTCCTGCTGGTCAGCGACGCCGATCTGACGCTGAAGAGCGCCGATGCCGAGCGCGCCGTCCCCCTCGACGGCTTCTACCGGGGCTATAAGAGGACGGACCTGCGCCCGGAGGAGCTCGCGACCGCGATCCGCTTCCGGCTGCCGTCGGCCGGCTCGCTCACCCGGCTCTACAAGGCCTCCCGGCGCAAGGACCTCGACATCTCCGCCGTCGCTTTCGCGGCCCGCCTCGAGTTGGAGGGGCGCGTCATCCGCTCCGCGCGCGTCGCCTTCGCAGGCGTCGCGCCGACCGTCGTCCGGCTCAAGGAGCTCGAAGAGGAGTGGACGGGGGCCGAGTTCTCCCGCGCGCTCTTCGAGCTCTCCGCCCGGCGGTTGACCTCTCTCGTCTCGCCCATCTCGGATGTGCGCGGCTCCAGGGAGTTCCGCCTCAAGCTCTGCCGCAACTTCCTCCTTAAGTTCCACGACGACGTCCGCGCCGAGGTCGCGCCGTGAGCGTCGGCCGAGAGGTCTTGCACGATTCCGGGGCCGGGCACGCGACCGGCGAGAGCGTCTTCATCGACGACCGTCCCCGGGCCCAAGGCGAACTGGAGGTCGGCTATGTCGGCGCGCCCGTGTCCGCGGGCCGGCTCAAGCGCGTCGACGCGGCCAAGGCGCTCGCGATCCCGGGCGTGGTCGCGGTCTTCACGGCTGCAGACCTCCGCCACAACCGCTGGGGCGCCATCGTCGCAGATCAGCCGCTCCTCGTTTCGGACGAGATCGGCCACATCGACGAGCCCGTCTGCGTGGTCGCCGCGGAGACCCGCGAAGCGCTCGAGGCCGCGCGCCGGGCGATCTCCATCGAGGTCGAGGAGGGCGCTCCGGTCTACGACATCGACGAGGCCGCGGCCCGCGGGCTCATCCTTTACCGCTCCCAGGGCCTTTCGCGCGGCGACGCGGCCGCGGCCATGGCGCGCGCCCCGCACCGCCTCTCGGGGAGTCTCGAGATCGGCGGCCAAGAGCACTTCTACCTCGAGTCCCAAGCCTCCGTCGTCTATCCTCTGGAGGACGGCCAACTGGAGATCCACACCTCCTCTCAGCATCCGACGGAGGTCCAACACGTCTGCGCCGAGGCCCTCGGCCTGCGTCAGCATCAGGTCGTCTGCGTCGTCAAGCGCATGGGCGGCGCCTTCGGGGGCAAGGAGAGCCAGGCCGCGCCCTTCGCCGCCATGGCCGCGCTCGTCGCCTCCCGCCTCAAGCGCGCGGCGCGCATCGTCCTCTCCAAGGACGACGATATGCGCACGACCGGCAAGCGCCACCCTTTTAAGAATCGTTACGAGGTCGGCTTCGACGCGGACGGGCGGATCCTGGCCTTGCGCGTGGAACTGCGCGCCGACGGGGGCGCCTACACGGACCTCTCGCCCTCCATCCTGGACCGCGCGGCCTTCCACGTCGACGGGGCCTATCACATCCCGGACATCCGCGTCGATGGAATGGTCTGCCGGACGAACCGTCACTCCAACACGGCCTTCCGCGGCTTCGGCGGGCCCCAGGGCAATCTGACGATCGAGAACATCCTCGAGGAGATCGCCCTCTTCCTCAAGAAGGACGCTTTCGAGGTTCGCCGCCTCAACGTCTACGGCGTCGACGAGAGGAACACGACCCATTACGGCCAGCTCGTCGAGAACAACCTCCTCCCCGAGCTCTTCGCGCGCCTGCACGAGACTTCCGGCTACGCCGAGCGCCTTGAAAGCGTCCAGGCGTTCAACGCCTCCCGTGTCGGCAAGCTGCGCGGACTCGCGATGACCGCGGTCAAATTCGGAATCGCCTTCACCACGCGCTTCCTCAACCAAGCCAACGCCCTCGTCAACGTCCACCGCGACGGGACCGTGCAGGTCTCGACGGGCGCGACCGAGATGGGGCAGGGCGTCAACACCAAGATCCGCCAGGTCGTCGCCGAGGCCTTCGCCATCGAGACCGAGATGGTCCGGGTGATGCCGACCTCCACGGAGAAGAACCACAATACCTCCCCCACGGCGGCTTCGAGCGGCGCGGACCTCAACGGCGCGGCGGCGCTGGCCGCGTGCGAGGAGATCAAGGCGCGCCTGGCCCCCGTGGCGCAGGGCGCGGGGAAAACCCTCTCCTGGCCGGAGCTCATCGACCGGGCCTACCGGGAGCGCGTAGCGCTGGGCGCGTACGGCTACTTCCGGACCGAAGGCCTGGATTTCGACGCCGCGACGCGGCGGGGGAGGGCGTTTAAGTACTTCACGCAGGGAACGGCGGTCAGCGAGGTCGAGATCGACGAATACACCGGCGACCTCAAGCTCCGCCGCGTGGACATTCTCATGGACCTGGGGCGACCTCTCAACTGCGGCATCGACCGCGGCCAGGTGGTCGGCGGCTTCATCCAGGGAGCGGGCTGGATGACGACCGAGAGCCTCGCCTACGACGCGAAGGGCCGACTGACCTCGTCTTCGCCCACGACCTACAAGATCCCCGGCATCCAGGACGCGCCGCGGATCTTCAACGTCGTCCTGCTCGATCAACCCGGCAACGACGGCGGCATCCGCCGCTCCAAGGCCTCGGGAGAGCCCCCGCTCCTGCTCAGCGCGAGCGTCCTCATGGCGGTCAAGAACGCCCTGTCCCAAAGGAGCGGCAGCCTCCCGGGCCTGCGCTGCCCGGCGACCCCCGAAGAGATCCTCATGAGGCTGCCCGAACCCGCCCAAGGGTGAGACCTCAGGGCTCGTTGAGGTTCCTCAAGACGGCGTCCGTCGCGACCGGAACCTCCGCGACGGGACGGTTGCGAAGGAAGACGTCGAGGCGGCCAGCCGCGGAATCGAGACGCGAAACCTCAACTAGGACTGAGGGCGCCAGCAGGACCGGATGGCCGCGCCGCCCCTCGAAAACGGGCGCGGCGGCGTCGCCCGCGGCGGCCCAAAGCGCTTCGTAGACGGCGGGCTCGAAGACGGGCATATCCACATGGAGGATGAAGGAGCGCGCCGAGCCCGAATTGGCGATCAGACGCTGGAGGGAGGCCAAGGGCGTCGCGTCCGGGTCCGCCGCGACCCAGCCGATCTCTCGCGACAGCCCCGCGCAGCGCGGCAGCCACTCCCGCTGGACGGCGACCGAAAGCGCACCGGCGCCGAGGAGGCCCGCGAAGAA
>MGTX01000027.1:0-6818 GCA_001799675.1 Elusimicrobia bacterium GWA2_66_18 | reverse complement strand
GGCCGCCCCGAGAGGGGCGCTCGCGCTCCGATGCGCCCAGTCCTGGAGGAGCTGCGCCGCGGTCGCGATGGCGATGGCCTTGGGGTTCTTGGACGCGATCTTGCGCCCGATGGGACAGCGCATCCGCTCGTCCCAAAGCGCTCGGCGCGGCGGGGGCAGGCGCGCGCGGAAGGCGCGCGCCTTGTGCGCGGACCCGATGAGGCCCAGGAATCCCAGGGGCTTGTCGAGCAGGAGGTCGATGAGCCGGAAGTCCAGCTCATGGTCGTGGGTCATCACGCAAGCGGCGTCTAGCTCCGAATAGCCCGCCGCGGCGGCAAGGGGCATTGGGTCGTGGCGGACCAGGCGCGTCTTGGCGGGGAACTCCTTGGCGTCGGCCCACTCGGCGCGGGGGTCATAGACGACGACCTCCAGGCCGACGCCGTCGAGCGTCGACGCCAAAGCCCGCCCGACATGGCCGGCTCCGAAGATGTGGACGGCGCGCCGTCGCGGACACGGCTCGAAGAGCACTTTCGCCTTGCCTCCGCAGCATTGGCCCATCTCCCGGCACAGGACATACTCTTTTAAGAACGCTTCCGCCCCGCCTTCCGCCAGCAGACGGCGGGCGTCCGCCAGGATGGATGCCTCGAAGCGTCCGCCGCCCAGCGTGCCTTGGAAGCCGTCCGCCCAGACCCACATCTTGGCGCCGGGGGACTGGGGGGCGCTGCCGACGACGCCGGCGAGCGTGCAAAGGACCCCGGGACGAGGGAGGTCGCCGGCTAGATCCGCGACGGAGAGTGGATCCATCGGTCAAGTTTAACATTTTCCGTCCGACGAGCTTCCGCGGCCAAATGCACTCCTTGACAAAGCCAACGCAGACCGTTATACATGTGTAAGGTGAACACCTCGAAGGTTTCGTTGCTTGCGGCGGTCATCTGGGGCGCCTGGGCCGTCCCCTCCTGGGCGATGCCCGGCGCCGCGCCCGTGCCCCAGACCCCGGAACGCCCGTCCATGCCCGTGATCATCGACCCCGGACATGGCGGCACGGATCTGGGAGCCGTGGTCAAGGGCCTTCGGGAGAAAGACATCGCCCTGGCGGTCGCCCTTAAGCTAAAGGCCCGCCTCAAGGGCCTGCCCGTCATTCTCACGCGCGACAGAGACCTCTACGTCACGCTCGACCGGCGCATCGTCGATAGCGTGGACTGGGGCGGCGCCGCCTTCATCTCCATCCATCTCAACGAAGTCAAGAGCAAGAAGATGTCGGGCGCCGTGGTCTACAGCTACGGCCCCGAGCGGCGCCGCGGCCGGCGGCGCAAGCGCCGCCCGAGCGTCCCGCCCATGCCCGCCCCCCCGCGCGTGGAGGCCATGGAGAGCGAGTTCCTGGCGAGATCGATCGTGAAGGCCCTGCGCGAGGCCGGCATCCGAGTGGAGCCGGCGACGAAATCCGACTACTACGTGCTCAAGAGTCCCTCCTCGCCGAGCGTGCTGGTGGAGCTCGGCTTCCTGAGCAACCCCGAGGAAGCGGTCAAGCTTGCCGACTCGGTCTACCAGAACCGGCTGGTGGAGAGTCTGGCCAAGGCCATCGAGCAATACGCCTCGGAGCGCGCCCTGCGCCCCGAGGACCTCTGATCGCATCACCCATGCGAGTGCGCGTTATGGTGACCGGCGGGACCTTCGACAAGGAGTATGACGAGATCCGAGGGGCCCTCTCCTTCGGCAAGACGCACGTCCCTGAGATGCTCCGGCTCGGCCGCAGCCGCCTCGACGCCCGGGTCTCCACGCTCATGATGAAGGACAGCCTATTCATGACCGCCGCCGACCGGCGCCGCATCCTCGCCGCCTGCCGCCGCGCCGCCGAAAGCCGCATCGTCGTCACCCATGGCACCGACACCATGACCGAGACCGCGACCGTGCTGGGGCGGGGACTTTCCGGCAAGACCGTCGTGCTCACGGGGGCCATGCGCCCCTACCGCTTCGGCTCCTCGGACGGAATGTTCAACCTGGGCTCGGCGCTGTCCTTCGCCTCGGTCCTGCCGCCGGGCGTCTATGTGGCCATGAACGGGCTCTGCTGGCCATGGGACGGCGTGCGCAAGGACCGCCGCCGCGGCGTCTTCGTCGACCGCGAACGGGCCTAGCCGCGGGGTCCAAAAGACCCATGACTCAAGTTCGTTCCGGAGTTATAATGAAAATATGAAGCTAGCGATCCTGATTTGCCTTATCGCCGTCGCCTTGCCCGCCTGGGCCGCCGCTCCCAAGGCGATCCGCCTGATGGGCGGCCCCAAGTCCGAGGACGCCCTGCGCCGTTTTATCGAGCGCGACCCCTGCCTGAAGGCCCGCTTCAAGAACGCCGCCCAACGCGAGGAGTTTTTCCTCTCGGAGAACCGGGATCCGGACCTGCGCGACGCGGTGTCCGGCGTCAAGCGTGAGGCCCTCATCGAGCAGCTGCCGGGCATGAAGGCGTCCGCTGCGCCCATCTGCCGCGCCCTCGCCGACTGCGCCGTTCCCGAGTTGGCCCTGGACGTGCCGGACGCCGAGCGCCTGCCTGAATCGGTACGCCGCCTGGTGCGGCCGTGGATGCTCCTCCAGCAGGCCCGCGGCGCGTCGGTGGAACTCGCCGCCTCCGAGAGCGGGGACTCGCTGCTGACGGTAGAACTCAAGGGGCTGGACGCGCACCTTCTCACCCTCAACATGGCGCCCCGCCTCCTCGGCGGGTTCAAAGTCTGGTTCGACCAGCCCTTCGTCCTGGCCTCGCTCTACGGCCGCGAGCGCGACGCCGCGCTCAAGCGCTGAGCTGATCCCCGTATCATAATGTCCCCTCAGTCCGAGACCTTCGAGCGAGCGTCCTCGCGCCTCCTGGCACGCTTAGCGATATTGCCGCCGCGCATCTTTTTCACGCTTGAGGACAGCAGCAGCAGGATCCCCTGAGGGGATTGAGTCGCCGCGACAGCATGGGAAGATTCCAAAACGCGCTCGTAGATCGCCAGCGCTTCTCGCGGTCGCCCTTCCTGCTCCAGCAGGACCCCCAGTCCCTGTCCGGCGCTTGCATCGCCAGGCGCGACCTCCAGTGCGCGTAAAAAGTCAAGCCGGGCGAGGTCATTGCTCCCGTTTAAGGCGCGGGCGACGGCGCGATCAGTGAGATAGCGTGGATCGTCGGGGTGGCAGGCCAAGAGCGCATCGTAGAGCCACAGCGCGTCGGATAAGCGGCCATGGTCCTGAAACCAGATGGCGGTCTTCTGGACCTCCTGCGAATGAAAACGGAAGGTGTTTCCACGGCAAATGACCGCCGGTCCGGGGCGATCGGCTAAAGCCAACGAAATTTCCAACCGGGCTTGCAGATACGAGGCCCCGGGAGCGGATTCACCAAGCGCGGCCAGGGCTTGCCTCCAGCGGGACGAAGCGGCTTCACGGTCGCCGCGGCGCAGAAGTTCCTGGCCGCAGTGGTAATCGGCTTTAACTGACCGCGGCAGACGGCAGGGCAGACTCGTCAACACGAGCTCCGCGCCCAGGCGCTCGACGCACAGCAGATAAAACGGCAGCAATAAGACGAGCAACGCGGCCGGCGTAAGGCTCCTGCGCATCCCTTGAGCGATACGCGAAGACGCGAGCCGTGCCAAGTTCTCCGGGACCAGACCTCCGGATAGGACCGCGAGGATCGGCAGCATCGGTTCCATGTAACGGACTTCTAAAGTCATCGGCACGAGAACCGCCGCATAGTAGCCGCAAAGAATTGCGAGAGCGCGGGTGCCGATAGCAGCGCGACGACGGACGGCCCCTGCGATGGCCAGGAACAGCAGAAGCGGGTGCAAGCTCAACAGATGGATGAGCCGTCGCAGGCAAGAAATGAGGTAGGTTCCTGGCTGGCTCCGGATGTTTCGCAACGCAACGAAAAACATCTGCGCTTCGGGAGTGGCGGAAAGAACGTTCTTAGGGCTCGGCTGCTCAAGGGCGAGCACGTCTTGGTAGGGAGCGCCCACGGTGTTATTGATGACACCACGGGTGGCCGCATAGAAATTTCTGGTGGCGGCGTGGTCTTCAAACGGTATGATGCGCCCGAATTGGACGGCGTTACGCAACAACCACGGCGCCAGCAACAAGTAGGGCGCGATGATAAGGGTCCACAGTTTCCCGCGGCCCGGCGAGGGCAGCGCTCCTGCAATGACGGCCAATATCAGCACGGCGGGGAACGCGAAGAATACCGCGCGGCATAAAAGACTTATGCCGATAAAAAAAGAAAGCAGGAGCGTGCCTCTCCACGAGGGAGCGCGGCACCAACGGACGAGGGCCCATGCGATCAGACAGACGAGACAGCCGAAAAGGGTCTCGATCTGGCAGCCGGGGATGGACCGCCCCACGCCCGTATGCAGCGCCGCCATCGCCCCTGCGGCAAAGCCCGCTTCGGGAGAAAATAGATCCATGGCGATGGCCGCCGCCAGGGGAGCTTCAGCAGCGCCCAAGATGGCCTGCAAAACCGGGGTCCACGGACGGCGGTCCGACTGGAAGTCCTCCACGATCGAGATCAAGGCCGGATAGCCTATTCCCCGGAAGGCCGAAGCACCCCCCTCGGACCAACCCATCACGCCGATCTCGCTCATGCTGCGCGCAAATTCAAAATAATCGTCCCGACTGCTGGCTATGAAGCTCTCTGCGGGATCCATGCGCCAAGCGACCGACAGCCGCCAAGCGAGACCCGCCAGGAAGACTCCGGCCGCGAGTGTGGCCAGGATAAGCACCGGCGTCATGAAGCCCCAAGAGCTCTTACGTCGCGACCCGGGGGAATCCGTCAGAATGCCTCTCAGGCTGAATGAGACCATGTGACCGAGCGGTGCGGTTCGCCTGCATCATATCAAGTTCAGGAGTCCTGGAAATGAAGCCCTTCATAACTTCCCTTTTCAGAAGCTGAGTCGGCTAACTTCTTCTTCCTTGGACTGGACCGCGAACTGGACGCGCTCCATCTCCTCTCCGATCTTCTGGACGCGGAGATAGTCCGCGTAAATATCGGGGTCGGAGAGTTGGTGGGCCAGGGTCTCGAGTTCCACGTGCAGGCGGTCGAGCTCGGCCTTCGCCTTCTCCAGGGTCTTGGCGCGGCGGCGGACTTCCTTGCCGGCCTCGTAGAGATTGGCTTGCGCGGCGGCGGCCTTCTGCTCGGCGGTCTCTTCGACGGGTGCCTTCTCCGCTTCGAGCTGGGCCTGGCGGCGCTGGAAGTACTCGAAGTTGCCGGGATAGACGGTGACCTTGCCGTTGAGAACGTGGACCACGTGATCGGCGATGGCGTTGAGGAAATAGACGTCGTGGCTGATCGTGCAGATGGCGCCCTCGAACTCCTTAAGCGCCTCAACCAGCGCTTCGACGCTGATGAGGTCCAAGTGGGTCGTCGGCTCGTCGAGCAGTAGGACATTGGGCGGGTCGAGCAAGAGCTTGGCGAGCTGGAGACGGCTCTTCTCTCCGCCGGAGATAACCTTCACCTTCTTGTGGACCGTGTCGCCCGGGAACAGGAAGGTGCCGAGCACGGTGCGCGTGAAGAGGTCGCCATTGGAGCGGCCGACGCTCATGGCCTCCTGGAGCACGGTGCGCTCGGGGGTCAGTTGACCCTCGCGATGCTGGGAAAAGTAGCCGACCTTGACGTTGTGGCCCAGGACGCGCTCCCCGGAGTCGATGGGGATGATGTCTCCCAGGACCTTGAGCAGCGTGGACTTGCCGGCGCCGTTGGGTCCGACGAAGGCCATCTTCCAGCCGCGCTCGAGTTCGAAATCAAGCCCTTCATAGACCTTGGTCGGGCCGTAGGCCTTAGAGGCGTTCTTTAGCTTCAGCACCGTGGTGCCGGTACGCGAGGGCTGGGGGAAGGATATCTTGACCGCCTTCAAGGAAGGCGGCAGCTCGATGACCTTGATCTTCTCCAGCTTCTTCATCACGCTCTGCACGCGCGACGCGGTCGAAACGCGCGCGCGGTTGCGCATGATGAATTCCTTCATTGCGTCGATCTCATCTTGCTGCTGCTTGTGCGCCGACAGCAGGCGCTCGCGCGCGGCCTCGCGCTCGGCCAGGAAGCCGTCATAGTTCGTGCGGTAGATCTTAAGGCGGCGCTCTTCCACGGCGACGACGGCCGAGCAGACCTCGTCGATGAAAGAACGGTCGTGCGAGATCATCAGGATGGCGCCCGGGTAGGATTTCAGATATTCCTGGAACCAGAGCAGGGTCTCCAGGTCAAGGTGGTTGGTGGGCTCGTCGAGCAGGAGCAGTTCCGGCTCCTCGACGAGCAGGCGGGCCAGGGCCGCGCGCATCGCCCAGCCGCCCGACAATTCCGAAAGGTGGCGGTCGAAGTCCCTCACCTTGAAGCCCAGGCCCATCAGGATCTTCTTGGCCTTCGCCGTCTCGCGCCCGTCCGGGTCCGTGCGGTGCGCCAGCGCCGTCTCCAAGACCGTGTCCAAGCCGATCGGCGCGTTCTCCTGCGGCAGATACCCCGCCTTCGCCCCGCGCTTCCATTCGATCGAACCGGCGTCCGGCTCCTCCTCACCCAGGAGCATCTTAAAGAACGTGGACTTGCCCGCCCCGTTGGGCCCGACCAGGGCGTAGCGGTCTCCGGCATTGATCTGGAGATCGACCCCGTCGTAGAGAGTCTGGTCGCCGAACGATTTATGGAGGCCGCGGATGGAGATCACGAAGGAGATTCTACCTTTGCAACATATCCTCCGTCGCGGGCCTTTCGGCCCAGACCGTCCTTACGCGGGGTTTCAGGTTCGAATCCTGTTTAGGCAGCCAATTTGGACAGGAAGCCATTTCAGCCACTTGCTGGAATGGCTTTCGCCATTCAGGGATGATGTTTTTCCCATCCAGCAGGAAGTTCT
>MGTX01000026.1 GCA_001799675.1 Elusimicrobia bacterium GWA2_66_18 | reverse complement strand
CCGAGACAACCCCGACAAGAGGGGCGCGACCCACCGTTGCCTGCCGCTCTCCTTCGGCTACCAGCGCCTGTCGGTCGACGTCGTCGTCTCCCAGACGCGCGTCGCCTGGACTCCTCCCGCCGCCGACACGCTCCAGCGCGATATCAACGTTTCGCTCGGCTGGGCGCTGAGCCCCCGGACATCTTTGCGGGCGGCGGCGAACGATATTTCCAGCAACGACCCGGCCACCGGCGGAGGCCAGGCTCTGACGGGCGGGTTTCTCCGGACGACAAAACTCGACAACGGGGGATCCCTCGTCGTTGGGGCGTCCGGATCCTACTCCCAATATCGGGACCTCAATCTGCTTCAGCTGGCGCCGAGGCTCGGCGCCTCCCGCGGATACCTCTATGGCGAGCTCTTCGCCTATGACATCCAGAACACCCTGACGAAACAACGCTTCGACTCCTGGGGCGCGGCCGGCGCGCTCGGCCCGGCGGGAGGATTCACCGTGAGCGCCCGGAAATGGTGGGGCCGCAAGCGCGGATCGGTCGAAGAAGGAGGCGTCGTGGTGTACGACTCTCTCACCGACACTTATCTGGGCGGCTGGCAGGCCTTGGCGACTTGGACCGGGTCCCGACGGCTGTCGGTCTACTTCCGCTACGGGGAGGACTCCATTCTGGCCGAATACAAGACGAGCACCGTGCGTTACCGCTCCATCGTACGGGTCGCGGGGGTCGGCGTGCGATTTTGAAACCAATGGAGGCGTGCATGAAAAATAAACTCGCGCTGTTGCTGTCGTTGTGTCTGACGCCGATCCCGGGGCCGCACGCCTCGGCCGCAGGAGATATGCCCGCAGGCCGAGCCGCGCAGTTCGCGGCATCCTACAAGCAGGAGGCCGAAGGCGACCTGAGAGCGGCCATCCATTCACTGGAGGAACTGGAAGCCGCCGACTACTTCGTCCACCTGCGGCTGGGGTGGTTGAATTACCGCGGCGAGACCTGGAACGACAGCGTCTCGCACTACCGCAAGGCATCCAAACTCGCGCCGCAAGCCGTGGAGCCTCTGCTGGGCCTGATGCTGCCCCTTCAGGCCGCGGGACGCTTCGACGAGGCTATAGGAGCCGGACAATCGATCCTGCGGCTCGACCCGGGCAACTACACGGCCCTATCGAGGATGGCTTGGATGCGCTACTCCCGCAAGGACTACAAAAAATCGGCCTCGCTCTACATGCGCCTCGTCGAGCGCTACCCGGCGGACGTCGAGATGCTCCTTGGGCTGGGGTGGTCGCTCACACTCGACGGGAGGAAGAAGGAGGCCTCCCAGATCTTCCAACGGGTGCTCCTCTTGAGCCCCGGAAATCCCCGAGCCCAGACCGACCTCTGACCGCGCTGAAGGCCCGGCGCCATGACTTAGCCTGACCTATACTGACTTAACCTGACTTCATCCCCCTTGAATGGATTACATGAGCAGGCCACACTTGGAGCATGATGGGATCTCTGGCGGACGACATGGAAGCCCGTGCCAAGCAGCGCGTCCTCATCGTCGATGACGACGAGTCTCTCCTGATGCTGTGCAGCCAAACGTTGGCCTCGGCGGGCTATGACACCGCCAGCGCCCCTGACGGAGTCGATGCCCTTGCGATCATGGCGCAGTTTAAGCCTGATTTCATCACGTTGGATTTGATGATGCCTCGGATGAACGGGCATCAGTTCTGCGGCAAGCTCGCGGAGCGCGGCATACGAATTCCGATCATTATCGTGAGCGCCTATTGGGAGCCCGCCAACGAGGGCGTTCTGCGCCAGGATTCAAATGTCGTCGGCTTTATCAAGAAGCCGATCCGCTACGCGAAGCTCGCCGCGACGATCCAGCGGATTCTATGGTCTGCGGGCGACTTCGTCCCTCAATTGCCCTAGCTTGTCCTGATCGCCGCTGCGAGGGCGGTCGCGACCTTGGCCATCCGCTCGTAGTCGAGCGTCTCGGGCAGGTCCGATGCCTGATGGTAGTTCGCGTTTCGGTAGAAGGCGGTGTCTGAGAGCATTTAAGCCCTCGCAGGACCAAGGACAGGGCCCATAGCCACGCCGCGGACGCCGCGAGACTCGCGCGCAGCGGATTCCAAAAGCCCTCGTCGCGCGTCCACGCCTGGCCGAGAAAAATACAGCCCGCCAACGCAGTCGCGGCGGCCAGCTTGAAGGAACAGCGGTCGAAGCAGGCGAGAATGGCGGCGTGACGCGCGATGCCCATGATGAGCAGGAATACGAGCATCGAAACGACGCTCGCGCGCAGGGCGAAACGGTCGATCGAAGACGGGATGAAGGTGAAACCCCACTGCGCGGCGAACAGGACCGCAAGCATCGGGAAAATCCAATGATGATGCGCGGCCTCGAAGGCGGGCAAGGGGACAACTGCCAGGAATAGGCAAAGGTTGCCGATGATCACGGCTGAAATCGAGCGAGCTGTGTTTGTATTCACCGCACCAGTGTAGTGAATTTCGGATAGAATCATCGTGTGATTCCCGTGTGCGCCGGCGTCATCCTGCGCTCGGACCGGAGGAGAGTTGATTCCTTCCATGGTGGAACTAAAACGGCGGGGTGGAGTCTCATAAACATGAGAACTTTATCGACGATAGTTTTAATGTTCCATATTGGCTGCCATGAAATTTCTCCAGTCTTTGCCGCAGCACCGCGGGAGCTTCAAGAAGGTGATCGGATTTCACTTCGGGTTGGAATTGTCGGCGGGAAAGTAGCACCCCGTGTGAGAAAAAAAGTCGACATCATATCGAATGCCAACGGTGTTGCCCTTAGTATTACGAGAGACGGAAAAACCAAGAACGGCTCTATGAGCAAGGAGGAGTTCGGTTCTTTGGCACAGGCCTTAGCACCAATTTGGGAACTCCCTTTAGAGGACCCAACAAACAGTGAAGATATATATGAGATGGATACCGGCCTGGAGGTTGAAATGGCTGGGAAAAGATGGGCCAACGGCGCTCCTGGCGGTTGTATTCACCTTCACTCCCAAGTCCAGCCTACCAACAGGCAAAAAAGCGTTTTTAAAAAGATGGTTACGCAGATTGAACAAGCGGCTGAAAAACACATTCAACGGTCAATGAGATCAACATCGAGCATGACTTTGTGGCCGCGGATCAAATAGATCGATTTATTCAACGTCGGATCCGGGTGTAGCGGACGGCGCTTTGCTGGCGAGACTCGCAGCCGCGCAGCATGCACCCGGCAATGCTCAGCAGCAGGAGGCCGAGTCCTGAGAATGCGACCATGAATAGGAACCATTCTCCGGAGTCTCCCGCCACGGCAAACCCGTTCCCCATCCCGACGGCTGAGATCATGATATTCATCGCGGCTTGACTCCTTGTCGCGGGGGCGACATCAGGAGAATAGCCGGAGCGCGTTACGAATTTATTATGGGCGCCGGCCGGCGTCGACGGCGGTCAGAGGACGCGGTCCAGGAAGGCGGCTGCCATGACGATGAGGGCGAGACTGTTGACCACGCCGAAGGCCCGGCGCATGGAGGCGTTATCTGTGCCCGCCGCCAAAAGGCGGACGGAGACAAGGGTAGTCCACGCGGCGCCGGCCGTGAGCAGCGCCACGGCGAGAGGGGCCTTCACGACGCCATAGAGAGGCAGCAGCAGGCAGGCCAGGGCCGTCACCGCCATCCAGCAGAAAAGTACGCGTCCCGAGCGGGTCGGGCCGAACACGGTGACCGGGGTGGAAAATCCCGCGCCCTCGTACTCCGACGAGAGGCGCATGCTCAGCAGCCAGGAGTGCGGGACCTGCCAGATTAGGAAGAAGAAGCATAGGGCGAGCAAAGCCCCGTCGCACAGAGGCCGGCCGGTCGCGGCCCAGCCGATGGCGGGAGAGATCGCCCCGGTCACCGCGCCGATGACCGCGGAGAAAGCGCTCCGGGTCTTGAGCGGGGTGTAGACGCCGTTATACCAGAAGGCGCCGCAAGCCGCCAGCAAACAGGAGGCGGCGCCGCAGCCTGCGAAAAGGACGGCCAGCCCTGCGGCGCTCAGGGCCAAGGAAACGGCGAGCGCGGCCGCGGCGGAGAGGCGGCCCGACGGGATGGGACGGCCGCTGGTTCGGCGCATCAGGCGGTCCGAGTCGCACTCCTGGAACTGGTTCAAAGCGCAGGCTCCCGCGGCCGTCAGCCACACGCCCGCCGTCAGCGCGAGCCAGGGGGCGGACTTGCCCGCCGCGAGGATCCCCGCCAGGCTCGATAAAGTCGAGAGCGTCACGATGCGTGGCTTGATGAGTTCGACGACCGCGCCCAACCGGGCCCTCATCGCTGCCTCGCGCGGGGCTGGGCGAGGGACTTCAGGTAGGCCACCACGGAGTCCAGTTCGGACTCCGTGAGAGGGATGAGCGGCATGCTCGGAGGAAAGCCGTCGACGATCTCGGCTTTCGGATCCTGGATGGACCGCCGCAGATAGGCTTCGTCGGCCAGCATCTTCGTCTTCTTGCCTTTGGAGACCACCGTCTGCTCGGAGCCGAAGAGCCCCAGGAAAGACGGTCCCACCCTGGGCGTTCCGTCCAGAGTGTGGCAGACCAGGCACTGGCGGTCGCTGAGGAGGCCGAAGGCGCGCGATCCGGCGGCGCTCATCTTCTTGCGCGAGGAGGACTTCGGGGCGTTACCATCGCGGAAGTACCAGACCCGGAAGTCGTCCTCCCGGAGCACGTTCACCTTGGAGAGCATGTAGCTGTGGCTGACGCCGCAGATGACGGTGCACTGGATGTCAAAGGTTCCCAGGAGGCTCGGGGAGAACCAGACATAGGTGCTCCGGCCTGGAATCACGTCCGATTTGACCCGGAAGGCCGCGATGGCGAAGCCGTGGAGGACGTCCTTGGATTGGAGTTCGAGCTTGACGGGGCGGTTGAGCGCCACGTACAACTCGTCGGACCAGCGCCCGTCGGGGTACTGGAAGCTCCAGGCCCACTGGCGGCCGACCACCTTGACGACCATCGAGTCGTCCGGAGGCGTACGCATCTCCTGGAAGCGGGTCCAGCCGAAGTAGAACATGACCAGGAACAAGACGGTCGGGATCAGGGTCCAGACGACCTCTAAGACGAGGTTGCCCTGGATGTCCTCGGGCTCGGGGTTGTTCGCGCGGCTGTAGCGGGCGACGAAGTAGACGATCACGGCGGTGATGCCCAGCAGGATGACCGCGCTGGCGATGAAGGACGCCAGGAAGATCGAATCGACTTTGGAGCTGAAGGCGGAAGCTTGGTCGGGGAACATGGCGGTTTACCGGAAGGCGAGGTCCAGGAACATCATCCCGATGAAGATGACGAGCGTGGTCAGGGCGATGGCGACCATCCCTTTGATCAGCGGCCCCTCGTACTTGAGATGCATGAAATAGTAGAGCACTAGCCCCGCCTTGAGCGGAGTCAGCGTCAACATGGCGGCCACGGCCCAGAAAGGGGAGACGCCGCTGGCGGCGACCAGGAGCCCGGTCAGGACGAGCAGCGCCGCCCAGACCGTCGTGATGGTCTGGTACGACGCCGGCTCGGCGGGGGGGTGGGAGGTGTCCATGGTCATGCCGCGAGATAGAAGAGAGGCAGGAGGAATATCCAGATGACGTCCACGAGATGCCAGTAGAGCCCGATATTCTCCAAAAAGACCGAGTTCCCGAGCTTGACCTCGCCCTGGGCGAGCTTGAGGAGTGCGACGGACAGCAGAGTCATGCCGGCCAGGACGTGCAGGCCATGGAGCCCCGTCATCGTGAAGTAGAGGCCGAAAAACAGCACCTCTCCCGGAGCGCGCTTGAGAAGTTCGGGTCCGTTCGGGTATATCCCATGCCGGAACTCGGCGGACCATTCGAAGCCCTTGTCCACGAGGAAGACGACCCCGAGCAGGATCGTCGCGGCGAGCAGACCCTTGGCAAGCCGGGTCTCTCCTTTCTCGACGGCGGTCAAGGAAAGGGCCAGCGTCCACGAACTAGTCAGGAGCACGAGGGTGTTGAAGACCCCTAGGACCACGTTGAGTTCCTCCGAGGCCGCGTGGAACTCGAGTGGATGCATGGAGCGGTAGGCCGAATAAAGCAGGAAGAGCCCTCCGAAGAGCATCATCTCCGTAAAGAGGAAGAGCCACATCCCGATGCGGGCGCCGAAGTCGTCGCGGTGGGGGACGCTCACGAAGTCCTCCCGGGGTTGTAGGCATAGGGCGCCCGGTCCACGGTCGGGATGGCCTCGAAGTTCTCGAGAGGCGGCGGGGAAGAGACGGTCCATTCCAGGGTCAGGCCTCCCCAGGGGTCGGCGGGGGCTTTGCTTCCCTTAAGAAGCCCCCGCAACAGCGTGGTGAATAACATCGCCAGACCCGTGACCATAATCCAGGAGCCCGCCGTGGCCGCCACATGAAGGACATGGTACTGCGGAAGATGGTCGAAGTAGCGGCGAGGCATCCCCTGGAGACCCAGGAGAAGCATGCTGCCGTAGAGGATGTTGAACCCGATGAAGAGCGGGGGCCAGGCCGCGAAGGCCCAGCGCCGGTCGTAGGTCCGGCCGAACATTTTCGGGAACCAATACAGGAGCGCCGCGAAAAAGGCAAAGCCGGTCCCTCCGAACATCACGTAGTGGAAATGCCCGACGATAAAATAGGTGTCGTGCAGGTGCACGTTCAGCGCGAGCGCTCCCTGCATGACGCCGGTCAAGCCGCCGATCGAGAAGAGGAGGATGAAGGTCAGAGCATAGAGCATCGGCGGTTCCAGTTTGGTCGAACCCTTGTAGAGGGTCGCCGTCCAGTTGAAGACCTTGATCGCGCTGGGCACGGCCACCAGGAAAGTCAGCAGCGAGAAGACCGTATTCGCGAGCTCTCCCATCCCGCTCGTGAACATGTGATGGGCCCAGACCAGGGAGCCCAGCGCCGCGATGGCGATGGAGGAATAGGCGATGGCCTTGTAGCCGAAGATCGTCCGGCGCGCGAAGGTCGGGATGATCTCGGAGATCGCCCCCATGGCCGGGACGATCATGACGTAGACCGCAGGATGGGAGTATATCCAAAACAAGTGCTGGTAAAGGACGGGGTCGCCGCCCTTGGCCGGGTCGAAGACGCCGATGCCGAAGCTGCGCTCGAGGATGACGAGCAGGAGGGTGATACCGATGACGGGAGTGGCGATGACCTGGATCCAGGCGGTCGAATAGAGGGCCCAGACGAAGAGCGGCATACGGTGCCAGCTCATGCCGGGCGCGCGCATCCGATGGACCGTGGTGATGAAGTTGATGCCGGTGAGTATGGAGGAGAAGCCGAGCAGGAACGCGGCGAAGACCGCCAGGGAGACGTTCGTGCCGGTCCTCAGGCTGAAGGGGACGTAGAAGGTCCAACCCGTGTCCGGAGCCCCTGCGCCCAGGAACAGCGACG
Source organism: Elusimicrobia bacterium GWA2_66_18 (assembly GCA_001799675.1). Classification (GTDB taxonomy): domain Bacteria; phylum Elusimicrobiota; class Elusimicrobia; order UBA1565; family UBA9628; genus GWA2-66-18. The sequence goes on along the minus strand of MGTX01000026.1, from coordinate 52,530 downwards.
CCACGGCCAAGGCGCCGCCGATGATGAAGAAATACCACGACAGGAGGTTGATTCGCGGGAAAGACACATCCTTGGCGCCGATCATGATCGGCAGTAGGAAGTTGCCGAACACCGCGGGCAGGCCGGGGACGACGAACATGAAGATCATGACGACGCCGTGGACCGTAAACATCGCGTTGTAGGTCGCGGGGGTCATGATGGTGGGGCCCATCGTCAACTGCTCGATGCGCATCAGCACGCCGAGGAGCACGGCGACCCAGAACATGGCCGTCATGACGGCGAGATAAAGAAGACCGATGCGCTTGTGGTCGGTGGAGAAGATCCAGTCGCGCACCGCGCCGCGGCCTTGAGGTTCGAGATAGTTCATATTCATGATCGTTTCTTCGGCCGGAGCAGGGCCGCGAGGAAGATCGCGGCGGCCGCCAGGGTCAGCGCGCCGAAGACGCGGTTGAGGCGGAAGACCTGCCGGCGGCTCTCTGGGTCGTAGGTGTAGCAGAAGCCGAGGAATTTAACGACGGTCGGGCGGATGGTCCCCGAAGAGGCCTCGGTGAGGGCCAGCTGCATATCGGCCGGGAGGAAGGTCGTGCCGTACATATAGCGCGTGAGCTTGCCGTCCTTGGCCAGGATCATCAGGGTGGCGGGATGGACGTAGTCCTCGCCTTTCTTGGCGAAGCCGAAGCCGACCGAATCCGCCAGCGCCCGAGTGGAGCTTGGCGAGCCGGTCAGGAAACGCCAGGCGGACGGAGGAAAGGGGCGCTGGATCTGGCGGAGAAAATTGAGACGTTTTTTCTTGGCGAGTTGGGGCGTATCCAGGGGATCGAAGCTGACCGTGACGACCTTGAAGTCCTTGCCCGGTTCCAAAGGCAGCTCGTTGAGGGTCTTGGTCAGGCTGACCAGCAGGGGCGTGCAGATGCCGGCGCAGCGGTAATAGACCAGTGCCAGGACCGTCGGGCGGTCCACCATCCGGCGCAGAACGACCTTCTTGCCGTCCTCATCGATCAATTCGAGATCCAAAGGGACGCGTGAACCCAACTTCTCAACAACGCCCACTCCGTTAGGGTCGGTCGCGAATGCGGCGGCGGACGACGGCCGGGCGCACAGCGCCAAGATCATAAAAACCTCGCTCATCATCGTCGGTTCCTTTTGAGGCGCGCGGCGGCGTCCTCTTCTATCAGTTTGCGCATGGCGAGGCTCACCGGGATGCGCGCGGGAACCCTTTCCCCGCCGGAGGCGAAGGAATCACGAAGGGCTTGAAGGGCCCTCGGATCGTCCTGATTCTTGGGGAAAGCGCCAAGGGCGCGGACCAGGTGGGCCAGAGCCATGCGGTCCTGGCGCGGCAGCGTGTCGAAAGAAGACATGGCGCCGCCTCTGACTCCCTCGGTGAGCGTCTGGAAGACCGCGGTGAGCGAGGTCCCGTTCTTCCAGCGATACGGCCGCGTGAAGTCTCGGGGGGCCGGGACCAGGCCCTTGGCGGCGGGACCATCGCCCATGCCCTTCTCTCCATGGCAGGGGGCGCAGTGATCCGCGAAGAGGACGCGGCCGCGCTCAAGCATCTGCGGCGTGGGGGTCATGACCGTCTTCGGGTCCACCGGGGGCAGGACATAGCCCGCCGCGGGAGGGAACTCCAACGGGTCGAGCCAGCCGGAACGGCCGATGGGCGTGGCGGGAAGGCGGGCGGCGGGAGGATGGTTGGCGCTGCGCAGTCCCGGAACCACGATGAAGGAGAAGAGCGCGGTCAGGCCGACGGCCACGACGGCCGCCAGCAGGGCGGAGACCAGGCGCTTGACTTCCTCGGGGCCGGCGTACTTGTCGATCATAAGCGGAACTCGAGTCCCTCCTTCAAGAACGGGTCGCCTGTCGGCATGTCCTCGCCGAGGGTCAACTGACGCCGCATCCAGGCCAGGCCGGCGCAGACGAACATCAGAGCGAAGCTGAATTCAGGCCAGGAGAAGCGCGGGCCGATGCCCAGTTCGGGGTAGACGAGCCAGTACAAGTCGAGCCAGTGGGAGAAGAGAACCAGCCAGGCCACCCAAAGCAGGCGGCGGCCGTCCTTCTTGGCGTCGCGCGCGGCCAGCGCCGCGAAGGGGACGGCAAAACGGAGCAGGGCCAGGAAGAGGATGACCGGCAGCCAGCGGCCCTCGACGCGGCTCTTGTACCAGACGATCTCCTCGGGCAGGTTACCGTACCAGATCAGCATGTACTGGGCAAAGGCGATGTAGGACCAGAAAACGGTAAAAGCGAAGATCAGGGCGCCCAGGTTATAGAGATGGTCGCCGCGCACGCCCGGCAAGCGTCCCCGGCCGGACAGGTGGAGTACCGCCGCCGCGGTGCCGGCCAGCCCCGAGAGGAAGACGCCGGCGAAGAGATAGACCCCGAAGATGTCGCTGTACCACTCGGGCTGGAGGCTGGAAATCCAGTCGAAGGCCGTGATCGTCACCGTCACCGCGAAGAGCGACATGAAGACCGGTGCGAAGCGCCGCGCGCGTAAGTTCATGGCCGGGTCCTTGCTGGCGTCTTGGGAGAGCGAGCCGCCCAGGAAGAAACGATAGGAGAAAGCCCAGATTCCGGCGCAGAGAAGCGTGCGCGCGCAGAAGAAGGGAACGTTGAGCCACGCCGATTTGGCGGCGAGAACGGCCTTGGCCGCCGCTTCGGGGCGAGTCCAGGGATAGAGTACGCGAAGCGATCCGAGGGCGGCCACGGCGGCCACGCCGGCGGGAACGACCAGCCCCGAGACTCGCTCGGCCGTGCGGCGCAGGGGCACGCTCCAGCGCGCGATGAAGAGGTGCTCCAGGCCGACGAGAAAGAGGGCTCCCAGTCCCACGCTCGCCAGGAACAGCATCCAGACGATCCAGTTCACCCAGAAGCGCGCCGGTCCCGCCGCGAAATAGGAGAGCGCCGCGCCGACCGCCCCCAAGGCTCCGAGTGCCGCGATCCTCATGGTATATCCGACTCACGGGCGTCTTGGGCGCGCTGTAGCGCCCGCAGGTAGTGGATGACGGCCCAGCGCTCGTCTTCCTTCAGTTCGTAGGCGTAGGAGGGCATGGCGTTCTTGCCGACCATGATGGCGTGGTAGATCGTCCCGTCGGGCGCGAGCGCCAGGCGCTTGATGCGGAGATCGGCCGGCTTGGCCCCGTAGGCGCTGGTGAGCGTGGTCCTGCCGTCGCCGAGGAAGCCGTGGCAGACCCGGCAGTAGACGGCGTAGAGGACGCGGCCCTTCTCCATCGTCTCGGTGGTGCGGGGCAGAGGATTAACGAGGCGGGCCGCCTCTTCGGGGGTCTTGATCAGATAGGGGCGATGGCCTCGCGCCACGCTGCCGACGGGCGCGGGCCTCATCCCGCGGCCGTCCTTGAAGAAGCCGCTCGGGCTCTGCGCGTTCAGGCGAGGTTGACGCTCCATGTGGGACATGGGAGGCAATTCGGGATAGAGCTTGATGACCCAGTAAGTGGAATATCCGGCGAGGACGCAGGCCGCGACGAGGGCGCCGCCCAGGCCCAATAGAAAGTTGAGGGGGGCCGCCGGCGCCGGCGCGGGCAGCGGCAGGACTTCCACTTCCTGGGCGCCGAGCTCGAGGATGACTTTCTTGGCGGCGTCGACGTCGACTCCCTGCCCTCCTGATGACTCTAGAGCGAGCGCGAACCGATCGCGCGTGATCTTCTCCATCGCCCGGGAGGCGAGCATCGGATGGAAGATGTCCGGCAGCCGGTTGAGCAGGAACAGCATGCCGAGGCCCGCGGTCAAAGTCGCGAAGAGGACCATCACCTCGAACGTGATGGGCACGAAGGCCTGCCAGGACCGGGGGGATTTGCCGCCCGTGACGATGGGATAATCGACGGCGCTCATCCAGTACTGGAAAGCGAAGGCGGTCAAAGCGCCCAACACGCCCATAACGAAGACCATGCCGCCCAGCGGCGAGCGGCGCAGTCCTAGGGCCTCGTCGAGGTGATGGACCGGATAGGGCGTGTAGGCCTGCACGCGGCCAAGCGGACTGCCGCGCAGGCGCGCGGCGGCGCGCAGGAGGTCCTCCGGGCGCTCGAAAAGGCCGATGACGGCCCAGGCGCGCGCGGCGCTAGGCTCGGTCATGGTCGCCTCCATGAGCGGGCTGATATCCCGGGAGGATGGCCTTGACCTCGGTGGTCGCGATGACGGGAAGGACCCGCGCGAAGAGAAGGACCAGGGAGAAGAAGATGCCGAAGGAGCCCAATAGGATCCCGAAATCGATCAGGGTGGGCTGGTAGAGACGCCACGAGGAGGGCAGATAGTCCTGCTGGAGGGACATCACGATGATCACGAAGCGCTCGAACCACATGCCGATGGTCACGGCCGCGGCCACGAAGATCATCGACGGGTAGGAGCGGCGCAGGCGCGAAGACCAGAACAACTGGGGAATCAGCACGTTGCAGACGAGAACCGTCCAGCCGGCCCAGCCGTAGGCGCCCCAAAGGTATTGCTTGAAGGCATGGTGGATGAACTGGTTCTGGCTGTACCACGCGGTGAAGCCTTCCATCATGTAGGCGTAGCCCATCAGGCAGGAGGTCCCAAGGATGACCTTATTCATGACCTCGAGGTGATACATCGTGATGAGGTGTTTGAGGTCCATCGTCTCGCGCACCACGATAAGGACCATCATGACCATGGCGAAACCCGCGAAGATCGCGCCCGTGACGAAGTAGGGCGGGAAGATGGTCATGTGCCAGCCGGGGACCACGGAGACCGCGAAGTCGAAGGAAACGACGCTGTGCACGGAGAGCACGAGGCCCGTGGCCAGGCCGGCCAGGAGGAGATAGGCCTTCTCGTAATGCTGCCAGTGCTCCGCCGAGCCGCGCCAGCCGACGCTCAGAGCGGTATAGGCGAACTTGAGCCGAGGATCCTTCGCCCGGTCGCGCATCGAGGCGATGTCGGGCACCATGCCCAAAAACCAGAACAGGAGGGAAACGATGAAATAGGTGTTGACGGCGAAGACGTCCCAGAGGAGCGGGGAGCGGAAGTTCGGCCAGAGGGCGCGCTGGTTGGGGTACGGGAAGAGCCAGAAGGCGAGCCAGGGGCGGCCGACATGGATGAGGGGGAAGATCGCCGCGCAGATGACGGCGAAGATGGTCATGGCCTCGGCGTAGCGGGCGATCGAGTTTCGCCAGCGCTTGCGGAAGAGGAAGAGGATGGCTGAGATCAGGGTTCCGGCGTGGCCGATGCCGACCCAGAAGACGAAGTTGATGATGTCGAAGGCCCAGAAGACGGGGCTGTTGTTGCCCCAGGCCCCGATGCCGGTGTAGAGGGTATAGGCGATGCAGGCCAAGCCGACCGCCGAGATCGCCGAGGTCAGCGCGAAAGCGGCGAACCACTTGGCCGGAGGACGGGTCTCCGGCACGGACAGGACGCGGTCGTCGAGCTCTCCGAGCGTGATCGCTCCGTCCGTGAGGGCGGGTTCGCGCAGGCCCTCGGGCAGGAGCGCCTCAGCCATGCCGGACCTCCCCTTCAAGAGGGTTGGTGAGCTCGGCGAGGTAGGTCACCGCGGGCTTGGCGCCCACTTCCTCGAGGACGCGATAGCCGCGCGGATCGTCGGACCACGAGTTCACCCGGCTGACGGGATCCTTCAGGTCACCGAACACGATGGCGCTCGCGGGACAGGCGGCGGCGCAGGCGGGCATGACTTCCCCGTCCCGGACCCCGCGGCCTTGGGTCTTGGCGATCTGCTTGACGTCCTGGATGCGTTGGACGCAGAAGGTGCACTTCTCCATCACGCCGCGCGGCCGGACGGTGACCTCGGGATTGTGGGCGAGGATCTCCGGCTCTTCCTTGTCCGCGGTGTATTCGAAGAAATTGAAGCGCCGGACCTTGTAGGGGCAGTTGTTGGCGCAGTAGCGGGTGCCCACGCAGCGGTTGTACGCCATCTGGTTGAGCCCCTCCGGACTGTGGTTTGTCGCGTTGACGGGGCAGACCGTCTCGCAGGGGGCGTCGTCGCAGTGCTGGCAGAGCATGGGCTGGCTGACGGCGCGCAGGGCTGCTCCCTCGCCGAGCAGGTAGCGGTCCACCCGGATCCAGTGCATCTCGCGGCCGCGGCGGACCTGCTCCGGTCCCACGCACGGAATGTTGTTCTCCGACTGGCAGGCCACGACGCAGGCCGAACAGCCCACGCACATGCTCAGGTCCACGGCCATCCCCCACTTATGAAGAGGAAAGTCCTGAGCGGGGTACATCGTGGGGATATTCCGCGGCTCCCGGCTGCGGGGGGCCTCGGCCACGGGAACGCTGCGCGCGATGTCGCGGCCTTCCATGCGGTGGTGGCCTTGCGTCAGCGCCAGATCGACGACGGCGGCGGTCGGCGTCAGGCTCACGCCGCAGAGCAGGAACGGCGAGGTCGAGTCGCAGTCGAGCAGGGGATAGAGGTTCGTTCCCACGCCGCGCGCCACGTTGCCGGTCCGTCGGCCATAACCCAGGCCGGCGCAGAGCACGCCCGGCGTCTGGCCTTCCGAGACGAGCACGGGGATCTCGACCGCGCGGCCGCCGGCGTCCACTTTCACCACCTGTCCGTCCCTCAGGCCTAGGCGCCCGGCGTCGGCAATCGAGACGCGCAGGGCGTTGCCCCAGGTCTGCTTCGTCAGAGGGTCGGGGATCTCCTGGAGCCAACCGTTGCCGCCGTAGCGGCCGTCGAAGACGGCGAGGCCGGGGCTGAGGACGAGTTCGAATCCGTCCGGGGTCGCGGAGGGCTTGGCGGAGCGAGGTCGGCTCTTGGGCGCGGCGGTCGGCCGGGCTTCGCGGCGGAGCAGACCGTCATGGAGGCAGGCGGTCCAGAAACTCTCGAAAGAACCCCCTCCCGTCGAGTAGACCTTCTTGCGCCAGCCTTCTTCCAGGTAGAGTCGATACTCCGGTCGCGGCGCTCCCGAGAACAAACGCAGAAGGATGTCCTCGCCCTGGAGCGTATCGTAAAGAGGCCCGATGGCCGGCTGTTGCAGGGTCAGGAATCCGGAATCCGACTCATGATCGCCCCAGGACTCGAGCCAATGGTTCTCGGCAAAGACGAGCCCGCATTCCAGGGCGGTCTCGTCGACGTGCAGGCCGATGCGCGCCTTGACGGGCACACCGGCCAGCGCCCTCTTCCAGAGGGCGGCGTCGGGGAAAGAGTAGGCGGGATTGACGCCCCAGAAGACGGCGGCGGAGAACTTGCCCTGGGAGGCGTCCTCAAGAGCCTCCTTGACGGTCCCCAGACCCGTGGAGGCCGCGTGTTCGGGGCTCCGTGCGGTCAGACGACCTTGCGCGCCCAGCATGGCGTTGAGCAGGCTCACGGCCTCGCGCGCCTCGGCGGACAAGGCGGGACCGCAGACCGCCACCGCCGCGCCGCGATGACGCGCCAAGTCCGCGGCCAGGCCGCGCAGCAAGTCGACGGACAGGCCGTTCTCCTTGGCAAACCCATCCAGGCCGGCCCCGGTCGGGTCGGAGAGCGCGCGGACCAAGGCCATGGCCGCGGCCGCGGCGCGCGAGGGTTTCAGGCGGAGGCGATGGTCGGCCTTGCTGCCGGTGAGGCTGAAGCCTCCCTCGATGGAATAAAGCCTCGAGAGGGTCCCGCCGCGGCGGTTCTTGGCGAAATCGGCCACCCAAGACGGGACCTCTCCGGAGAGAATGTCGGCTTCGAAGCAGACCACCACCTTCGCGTGCTCCAGCGAGAGGCGCTCCTGCGGGCCGCAGGCGGGCTCCCAGCAGACCCAGCTAAGCGGCAGATCCGCGCCCAACTCGGCGATCAGCGCGCGTCGCGTCGGAGAGGATGTCGCTCCGGTCATCAGCAGCACGGGCTTGCCGCTCTTGCGGGCCGCGTCGAACGCGGGACGCAGCGCGGCGAGCGCTTGGCCCCAGTCGGATCGGCGGCCGTCCACCAGCGGCTGGCGCAGTCGATCCGGATCGTAGAGGCCCAAGATGTCGGCGATGGCGCGCAGAGGGGCTTTGCCGCGGGAGTCCGGATGGAGGTCGTTGCCTTCCACGTGGATGGGACGGCCTTCGCGCGTCACGACCAAGACGGGATGGGCGCGGCCCGCTTCCGGGAAAACGCTGGCGAACTTATCCGGAGCGCCGGGGACGGTCCCGGGCCGCCGCGTGTACGGCACTATCTTACCGCGGTTCGGGCGGGAGCACGCGCCGGCGAACGCGGCCGTCGCGCCCATGAGCCCCAAGAACCGTCGTCGCGAGATCTTGTTATCCATCGCGCCTCACCGAGTGGACGGGCAAGCGCCGCCGCGGCGGGAGTTCGAACGCGCGCCGACCGGCCGCGGCGAGCCGCTCCAGAGGGGCCGCCAGCGTCATGATCGCGAATGCCGCCAGGCAGCGGATCAACTCCGAACGGGTCTGCTTCAGCGGTGGCATGCGGAGCACTCCTCGGGGCCGCGCCGGATGGAAGATCCCGGCGGCAGGGCCTCCCGGGGCGCGCGGTGGCAGCCCAGGCAGTTGGACATGCGCATCGACATGCGCCGCGCCAGGACGTCCATGGTCTGCACCGGGCCATGGCAGGTCTGGCAGACGATGCCCGCGTTCACGTGTGGCCGATGGTCGAAATAGACGTGGTCGGGAAGCGCGTGGACGCGGTTCCACTCGAGCTTCTCGTCGTTGTCGTAGAGGCGCGTCAGACGCTGGATGTCGGGTCGGTCGGTCCTGGTCACGCGGTGGCAGTTCATGCAGGTCTCCACGGGCGGCACGCCCGTAATCCGGGAATTCCAAGACGGCCGGGCGCCCGAATGACAGTAAAGGCAGTGGATGGACAGGTCTCCGGCATGCAGGCGGTGGGAGAAGTATATCGGCTGTTTGGGGGCGTAGCCCCGCGCGAAGCGGTCGGGCTGCGTGAACCAACCCACGAGGACGACGGTCGCCGCGATCGAGGCGGTCCCGAGCACGAGGAGGACACGAACCAGCGGGTCCTGGAGTCTGGACTTCAACACTTCCAGCATTGATCCATAGGTCCTTGCCTCCCGCGTATTGATTCACGGTGATTGGAATTATTGTAATATACGGGAACGTCACGAGTCAAATCGTGAGTTGACGGGTCAACGCCGGCGGCGGGAGCGGGAGCGATAGGGAGACGACATCCGGACCTGGCCGGGCACGGCGTCGCCGACGGCCGCGAACTCCAGGCGCCCGGTGACCGCGTCGACGGCGGTCAGGCGGACCTTGACCAGCGAGCCGAGCGGCGCGCCGGCCCCTCGCAGGAGGCCCACGGCCCCGGACTCGGGCAGGGCCACGAAGAGGCCGGCGGAAGTCGCGTTGACCGCCACGCCGACGAACTCGGCCCCCACCTGCCGGTCGAGCAGTTGCGCGCGCGCTAGATCGACCGCCTTGCGCTCGGCGTCCTGCGCGGCGCGCTCGCGTTCGGAGCATTTCAGGGCCAGAGCCTCGGCGTCGATGCCGTCGCAGTGCCCGCGCGGCTTGCCGGAGAAAAGGCCCTTGAGGGCGCGGTGCACGAAGAGGTCCGGGTAGCGGCGGATGGGCGAGGTGAAGTGGCAGTAGTCCTTGGAGGCGAGGCCGAAGTGCCCTCCGGGCTGCGACGAATAGCGAGCGAGCTTCAGGCTCCTCACGACCTGGATCTGCGCGGTCTCCTCGAAGGGATGGCCCACCGCGGCCCGCAGCAGGCTCTGAAGTCCCTTCACGGGATGCGCCACGAGGGAGGTCTGGGAGCGGATGCCGAGTTTTCCCAACTCCTCCTGCAGAGCCTCCAGACGCGAAGGGTCCGGATCCTCGTGGATGCGGCGCAGGAAGGGCGCGCGCGCCTTGGTGAGAGCGCGCGCCACGGACTCGTTGGCCGCGAGCATGAATTCTTCGATCAAGCGATGACTGTCCAGACGCGCGCGCTTGACCACCTCGATGGGTCGGCCCTCGGGGTCCGTCTTGACCTGATATTCGGGCACGCCCAGGTCGAGAGCGCCCCGGCGCAGACGCTCCGCCGTCAGGGCCTTGGCCAGCGGCCCCATGCGCAGCAGCGACTCGCGCACCTCGGGAAGCACGCGCTCCACGGCCTTGCCGTCCAGCACGTCCTGGACCTCCTCGTAGGTGAAGCGACGCCGGGAGCGGATGACGGTCTCCTCCACCTTCGAGCCGTGGACCTGGCCGCGCGCGTCGAGCTCGACCCAGCAGGTCAGCGTCAGGCGCGGCACGTCGGGGCGCAGGGAGCAGAGGTCGTCGGAAAGCTTGGGCGGGAGCATGGGGATGACTCTGCCGGGGAGGTACACGCTGGCGCCGCGCCGCGCGGCCTCGGCGTCGAGAGGGGTGCCGCGCCGCACGTAGTGGGCGACGTCGGCGATGTGCACTCCCAGGCGCAGGCGCCCTCGCCCCAGGTCCTCCAGCGAGACGGCGTCATCGAAGTCCTTGGCGTCCGAACCGTCGATGGTGAAGAGAGGCAGGCCGAAAAGGTCGGGCCGCCCCTCCCAGGCGTCGGGCTCCACCTCGCGGGGCAGGGCGTCGGCCTGTGCCAGGGCGTCGTCGGGAAAGACGGTGGGCAACTCCCGCGCGGCCAGAAGGGCTCGCACCCGCGTCTTAGGGTCGGCGGGAGACCCCAGGATCTCGGTCACGGTGCCGCCCGCGGCGCGGTCCTCGGTGGGCCAACGGTCGATCTTGAGGCTAACGAGGTGGCCCTCGAGGGGCTTGACGCCCTTGGCCAAGCCGAGGACCTGCAGGCCGTCCGCCTCGTCGCCGCCCTCGGCGATGACGGCCCAGAACTTGCCGGCCCGACGCAGAACGCCGACCATGGAGGTCCGCGCCCGGCTGACCACGCGCACGATCTCTCCCAGGCGGCGGCCGCCTTGCGCGCCGGTCACGCGCGCCTGGATCCGGTCGCCGTTCATGGCCAGGCGCAGAGTGCGGCCGCGCAGGTACACGTCCGACTGTCCGGGCTCCTCGGAAACAAGGAAGGCGAAATGCCCGTGGTGCTGAACCTCGCCCTCGACGAAGCTCGGCTCCCGGCGCTTGCTCACGACGCAATCATGCCATATTCATCCGCTAAAACTGCCCGGGGCGGAAGTCCTCGGCAAGCGCGTGGGGGCCGGCCGGGGCGGGGTGGTCGGCGTCGGTCGCCGGCCGAGCGCGGGCCCAGATGCGCTCGAAGTAGGCCCGGTAGCCGGCCGCGTCGTCCGGGGCGTCCAGGAAGACGGCGTTCTCGTAGTTGTTGCGCTCGCCGTTCATGGTCCAGTTGAAGGAGCCCGTCTCGACGAGGCGGCCGTCGAGAACCACGAACTTATTGTGCATGACGCCGCGGCCCGGGCCCTTGCCGTCGGAAAGGCGCACGTCGAATCCCAGGTCGCGCATGTCGGCCATCTCCTTGAGGAACCGATACTGGTAGCGATCGAAGACGATGCGGATCTTAAGGCCCCGCTTCTTGGCGCGCTTGAGCGCGTCGATGAGCGTGATGTTGGTGAAGGAGAAATTGGCCACCAGCACCTCCTCGCGGGCGACGTCCACGGCGGAGGCGATGAGGCCCGCCGTGCCCTTGGGCGTGAACGACTCAGCGGGGAGGTTCACTCCGTTGAACGTCACCGGCCGGGCCGCGTCCTGCGGGGCGGAGGGCAAGTCGGGCCCGTGCCCATCCGCGCCTGGGACAAGACGGGCGGGCGGAGCATTCAAGTCGATGGGCTTGGCCTGCGCCCACATCCAGTCCCAATAGCCCTGGTAGGAGGCGATGCGGGCGGGCTCGTTGAGGAAGAGCGCGTTCTCGTAGTGCTGGACGTCCGCGGCACGAGCCCAGTTATAGGATCCCGTCCCCAGAAGCTCTCCGTCGAAGACCGCGAACTTGTTGTGCATGATGCCGTGCAGGTCGCCGCCGCGCAGCATCTTCATGTCGAAGCCATCGTCGATCAGGGCCTGGACCTCGGCCGTGCGGCCCTGGCCCTGCTTCTCGACAAACACATGGCTCTGGTCGATGATAATGCGCACGCGCACGTCGCGGTCCTTGGCGCGCTTGAGGGCGTCGTGGACCTCGCTAATGGCCAACTCGTAGATGGCGATGTCGAGCGTCTTGCGCGTCGCGTCGATGGCACGGATGAGGGAGGCGCTGATCCGGTCTTTGTCCGAGAACATCCGGGTCGGCAGGATCCGGCCGTTGAACTCGAGCGTGTCGCCGCGCTGGGCCGGGACCCGGGAGGCGGGAGCCGTCGGCTCCGGACCGGCGAGCGGGGCGCCGTCGAAAACGAGGCGGCCCGAAACCAGGCCGTCCAGGGCCGGAGCGGCGACGAGCGTGACGATCGTGGGCACGCCCACGATCGTCGCGGCGGAGATCGAAGCCGCGGAAGGCATCGCCGGCAGAGAGGGCGTCAGGACGGGCCGCACCTGGGCCGAGACGGAGAGGCTGAGGGCGGACAGCGCCCCAGAAAGAAGGGCCCGGCGCACGGCGCTGCGCTCCATGTGTCCAGTGTAGCCCAACGTCTTTGCGCCGGCGGGGCCTAAGGTCCCACTTATCACCCAGGCAAAGGTCCTAGGGTCGTTATGCCGCGATGTGATAACATCCCGCGACGCCGTCAATGCCGTCGCGTCTTCAGGCTAAGTCTCCATCTTCCGGCTGACCTCTTCGAGCATGTCCAACGCTCCCGTCGGAGGGTAGGCGCCCATCACCTTGCGCCAGACGACTTCCATCGCGTGACTGCGCTCCGCGTCCGTCGGCCACCAGGACATCGCCACCAACCGCTCAAGGGCCGGCTTCTGCCAAGATGCATCGAGCGGGATGGACTCCAGCATCGTCCTCGCCTCCTCTTTGCGTCCCACGTCGCACAACACGCAGCCCAGGAACTGCTTGGCCTGCCAATCCGTGGGTTCCAACTCGACGGCCCGGCGAAGCGCCGCCTCGGCGCTGGCCGCCTGCCTCATGGCCCATTGACAGGCCCCGAGCCCGAACCACGCCTCCGCCCACGCCGGAGCGATCTCCGCGGCCCGCTCGTAGAACGCAAGCGCCTCCCCGTATAGATGGCGAGTGTAGAACGCGCGGCCCAACCGATAAAGGAATCGCGCGTCGGGACCCACGCCCTGGGCTGCTTCCACGGCCACGTCCATCGCCTGCCGGAGCATCCCTCGCTCCAGGTACGCCTCGGACAGCGCCTGCAGCCCCTCCGCCGTGGGGCGCACCTTGCGAAGCCCTTCCAGTATCCCGCACGACCCGGCGAAGTCGCCCATGCGCAGGCGCGCCACGGCCTTCCCCATCAGAAGTTCCGCGTCGCCGGGGAACTGGCGCTCGCCTTCCTCAAAAACCGACAGCGCCTCCTCCGCCCGACCCGCGTGGAGAAGGCGCAGGCCGCGTTCTTCATAATCCCCGCTCGATTGGATGGACATGTTCCCCCCTCCTCGTCGTTTCCGCCTCGGAGGATCCGAGATCGCGCCCATAAAAAGCGCGACCCCGGCCCGAACTCACATGGACCAGGGTCAACATTCCAAACGCTTTAGGTCCCGTTAAGGCCGGGGCCAAGTTGATCCTTAAAGTCCCACCGTCAGACACGCACGTCCGACATTTCCAGTGTAACAGGCGGGCCTGTCCGCGTCAAGACCCGGAGGCCCGTTGGGACTAGATGCCGATGCGCGCCAGCAGGGCGCTGATGTCGTTAACCACGGCGGTCAGCCGGGGATGCGATGCCTCAAAGCCGACCACTGATTCCTGGAGGGCGCCGCGCGACATCTCCAGGAGCTTGGCCGACTTCTCCTTGCGCGCCGCCTCGTGCGCCGCCGCCTCCGCGTAGTGCGCGATGCTGCGCGCCTTCTCTCCCTGCGCCGCCGGCAGACCACGCACCTCGGCCTTCAACTGCCCGAGAAGACGGATGAGCTCTTCCTTGTGCTTCGGGTCGGCGTCGCCGGCTCGGCGGATGGCCTGCTCGATCTTCGCAACGGTCTCTTCGATCATAGTCGTTTCCCCTCCAAGGGTCAGGAGTGGTATCCTCTTCCTGTAGTCTACACAATAGACCATCCGATATGAGTCAAGATATCCCTCCAAAAACCTGCTTCCGCTGTAACGCCGTCGACCACGGCAAGCTCTCCGACCACAAGCCGAATTGCCCGGTGGTGAAAGAGGAGGAAGAAAAGAAACGTAAGATCTCGACTATGGTCAACCGCTACCGCCAGCGCAATAAGTCCGTATCCGACCGCGGCTACGGCCGCCTCAACAAGCCCGGAAACTGCAAGCAATGCGGCGAGAAGGTCTCAAGCCTGCTGACCCATCTCGGCAAGTGCAGGGGCCGCCCCGCTCCGGATGCTTCTGCGGGGCCGCGGCCCCAGCCCTGACGAGCTCAGTCCTATGAGCAAATCGACCACTTGACATGGCATCGAAGTCCCTTTACAATATGTCTAGTCAGACTGGTCTCATAGAGGTCCCATGAAGAACCATTGGCAACTGCAGGAGGCTAAAAGCCGTTTCAGCGAGGTCGTTGATGAAGCTCTATCCCATGGCCCGCAACAAATCACCCGACATGGTGAAGAGGTGGTGGTGATCTTGTCCACCAAGGAATTCAAGAAATTGACCCGTCCGAAAGGAGATATCGTCAGTTTCTTCAGCCGATCTCCCTTTGGTGAGGTGGATATTGATCTTTCGAGATCCAAGGAGAAGGCCAGGGGGCTCGACCTGTGAAGTTCTTATTGGACACATGCGTGATCTCCGCGCTTCGAAAACCGGAGGAAAACACATCTCTCGTGGAATGGATTTCAGAGGTTGACGAGTCTGACCTCTATCTCAGCGCAATGACCATCGGGGAGTTGCAGAAGGGCGTTAGTCGGTTGCCGGAGAGTAAGAAAAAAACTGCTGTGAGCGAATGGGTCCGGCATGCCGTGACGAACAGATTCGGAAATCGAGTGTTGCCGATCGATGCCGCCGTGGCCGCTTGCTGGGGGGAACTGATCGGAGCTCGGGAGAAAAAAGGTAAAACGTTGCCGATCCTGGACGCCTTCATCGCCGCCACTGCCATTGTGGCCGACTGTACGGTCGTGACGAGGAATACCAAGGACTTTGCGGATTGCGGAGTCCGCCTGCTCAATCCATGAGCCAACACGGAAGCCCGCAAAGAAATCGCGGACCTGCTAACCCGAGTGACCGGAGGCAACTTTAACGACTCGGTTTCGAAAGGCGTCCAAAACGGCGGAGAGGGTGGGATTCGAACCCACGGAGGCTTTGACACCTCGCCAGTTTTCAAGACTGGTGCCTTAAACCGCTCGGCCACCTCTCCAAATTGGCGGGACTGTTTTATTTTACAAGTATTTCTGATCGGACATGCTTAATGGCATCGCCCGCGTCTTGCGCGGATCGGGGCCTCCCTTTATACTCCCCTCCGTGGACCCGGTCACCCATACCTTGGCGGGCGTCGCCCTGGGAGAGGCCTTTCTGCGGCCCCGCTGGGGGCGCCGGGCCGTCGTCGTCTCGGCCTGGGCGGCCAACCTGCCCGATATCGACGCCGTCGTCCTCCTGACCTTCGACCCGGGGGCCATCGTGCTGCGACGCTCCTTCGGGCACTCGCTCCTCCTCCTGCCCCTCTGGGTCCTGGCCGCGGCCCGGCTCTTCAGGAAGAAGTACGCGGACATCGCCTACCGCGACCTGCTCCTCATGGTCGGACTCAGCGCCTTCGTCCATCTCTTCTTCGACCTCATCAACTCCTTCGGCGTTCAGCTGCTCTGGCCGCTGTCCTTGAGCCGGCCGGAATTGGCCATTACCTTCATCATCGACTTGGCCCTGAGCGCCCTTCTGGCCGCACCCCATCTAGCGCGCCTCTCGCCCGCCTGGCGGCCGCAACTGGCTTGGGCCGCGCGCGCGGGTCTCCTCGCCGCCGGCGTCTACCTCCTCGCCTCCTTCCAGCTCAGGCGCATGGCTCTGAGGATCGCCCGCGACCTGGCCCCCCACGCCGACTGGGTCTACGCCTTCCCCGAGCCATTCGGACCCCACCGCTGGCGAGCCGTCGCACGCGAGGGCCCCCTGTGGCGGGTCTATCTGGTAAGACCGTTGGTCGGAACAGCCGAGCCCAAGGGCACGGTCCTGAGCCGGCTCGAAGACCCCGCCGTGGAGGCCGCGCGGCGAACGACGTTCGCCCGAAGGCTCGAGACCTTCTTCAAGGCCCCCGTCTGGGAGGTGGAGGAAAGCTCCGGCAGCCGCGTGGTCAGGGCGCGCGACCTGCGCTTCGCGTCCGTCGTCCTAAGCCGGGGAACTCACTTCGACTACGTCTTCACGACCACCCCGGACGGCCGCGCGGCGCCCCGGGACGCAAGGATTTGGTAAGGTAAGAAAATGCCATTGCGCGACGCGGAACGCCTGCATCTGTTGCTGGAAGTCGGCCGGCTCCTGTCCTCCAAGCTGGAGCTCTCGGAGCTGCTCGCCACGGTCCTGGAACTGGCCTCGCGCGTGGTGGACGCCGAGACCGCCTCCCTTCTCCTCCTAGACGAGAAGACCTCGGAATTGTACTTCGACGTGGCCCTAGGGTTGGGCGAGGCCGCGGCCAAAACGCGCCTGAAACTGGGTCAGGGCATCGCGGGCACGGTCGCGCAAACCCGTAAGTCCGAGGTCCTCAACGAGGTCCGCAAGGACCCACGCTGGTCGCCCAAGATGGATGAGAAGTCGGGATTCGTCACCCGCTCCATCCTGGCCGTGCCCATCCTGCTCAAAGGGCGCCTCTTGGGCGTGGTGGAGGCCATCAATAAGCGCGGCGGCGCCTTCGATGAGGCTGACCGCGAGGCCTTCGAGGCCTTAGCCTCCCAGGCCGCCGTCGCCATCGACAACGCCCGCCTATTCTCCTCCCTGCGCGAGGAGAAGTTCAAGCTCTCCACGGTCTTCGCCCAGATGCACGACGGGGCGGCTCTGACCGACGCCGACGGCCGCATCGTCATCGCCAACGACGCCGCCCGGCGCCTGCTCGGGACGGAACTCGTCGACTTGGCCGGGGGGTTCAAGACCATGGCCGTGACCCCTTCGCTGCCCGAACTTCTCGCCCAGGACGCGCCCGCGCAGGAATTCACGGCCGTAAGGAAGGAGCCGACCTTGCTGGTCGTGACGGGACGCTCGACGCGCGCCGACCTCTCGGGGGTCGAGGGCCGTCTCTTCGTTTTCCGCGACAACACCGAGGCCTGGCGCCAGGAAGTCCTCAAGCGCTCCTTCCTCTCGCTCATCAGCCATAAGCTCAAGACTCCGCTGGCCTCGGTCATCGGCTTCTCCGGGCTCTTGCTGGGAGAACTGGATTCCGACAAGACCGACCCGATGAAGCTTAAGGCTGTTAGGAACATCTACGAGCAGGGTTGCAAGGTGGGCGAGTTGGTCGACAAGCTCCTGCGCTACACCATTTTGGAAAGCCCAGACGCGGCGATAAAAACATCGGCCGTCGGCATCGACGAGGTCGTGGCCGAGGCGCTCAATGCCCTGAGCGACAAGATCACGGCCAAGCAGGCCGTGGTGGACTATCGGACCACGGGCCTAGTCCTGACCGCCGATCGGGGACTGCTCGTCGAGGCGGTCAAGAACCTCGTCGAGAACGCCATCAAGTTCGACCCCAAGACCGCTCCCACTGTGAACGTGCGCGTCGAGACCGAGGGAGGCTGGACCGAGCTCTCCGTCTCGGACCTGGGGCCCGGCATCCCGCCCGAGGCGGTCGAGAGCGTCTTCTCCCGCTTCCACCAGGTCGAGAAGGACTTCACCGGCCAGCAGGACGGCATCGGACTGGGACTAGCCTTCGTCAAGCGCGTGGCCGAGCTCCATGGGGGCAAGGTCCTCCTACAATCGCAGTTGGGCGAGGGCACGACGGTCACCATCACCCTGCCCGCGCGGGTGACGGCGTGAGCACAGGCGCCGCCCCGGCCGACGCCTACGCCTCGGCGCTCTCCGGCGCCGACTACGGCGAAGCCTACCTGGAGGAGACCTCCTGGACCTCCGCCGCCCTGGAGGACGGACGCGTGCAAGACCTGGCCTCGGGCAATGATCTCGGCCTGGGGTTGCGCTTGCTGCGCCGCCGCGACGGCCGCGTGGAGACCTTCTTCGCCAGCGGCCCGGGAATTGGCCCCAAGACGGCGGCGCGCCTGCGCGCGAACCTGCCGGCCGGCTCCGGCGGCCCCGCGCCGCGCTTCGCCGCGGCGGTCCGCTGCGGCGTGATCCCGCGCGCGGACCCGGCGCGGGTCCCGCTCGCGCGCAAGGTGGATCTCCTGCGCGCTCTCGATCTCGTCATACGCTCGGAGTTTCCCTCCGTGCGCCAGGTGACCGTCTCCTACGGCGACCGCTCGCGCCGCACGCGCGTGCTTAATAGCGACGGGACCGACGCCCGCCAGTCGCTGACCTCCGTCGTGATGTCCATCTCCGTCGTGGTCGAGGAGAAGGGCCGCCTGCAGAGCGGTCAGGAGTCGATCGGCGCTCAGCGCGGCTGGGAAGTGGCCGAGGGCGGCGAACCCTTCGCCGCGGCCCGGCGCGCGGCCACGCGCGCCCTCGCCAAGCTGCGCGCGCCCAAGGCCAAGGCCGGTGAGATGCCGGTCGTCATCGCCGCCGCCGCGGGCGGGACCTTCATCCACGAGGCCATGGGGCACTCTCTGGAGGCAGATCATGTGCAGGAGGGCTCCTCGCCCGCTTATCGAGGCGCCATCGGTCGGTCGGTGGCCCCCGAGACCGTCACGGTCATCGACGACCCGACGCTGCCCTTCCAGCGAGGCTCCTTCTTCTTCGACGACGAGGGCCTGCCCGCCGCGCCGACCAAGCTGGTCGACCGCGGGGTGCTGACCGATTTCCTCTATGATCGGACCTGCGCCATGCGCGAGGGCCTGAGATCCAACGGCCACGGACGGCGCGAGTCCTTCGCCTCGCGTCCCTTTCCGCGCATGTCGAACCTCTACATCGCGCCGGGCCAAGACGACCCCGCGGAGATCGTCGGCAGCCTCAAGCGCGGCCTGCTCGTCACGCGCATGGGCAGCGGGCAGGTCAACACCGCCACGGGAGAGTTCGTCTTCGAGGTCGACGAGGGCTGGTGGGTAGAGGACGGCGCGGTACGGCATCTCGTGCGCGACGCAAACCTCCTGGGCATCGGCCCCGACGCCCTGCGCTCCATCGATCGCGTGGGCTGGGACCTGGGCTGGGGGATCGGGACCTGCGGCAAGGAAGGCCAGAGCGTTCCGGTCAGCGACGGCCAGCCGACGATCAGGATGCCGAATCTAGTGGTAGGAGGCTCGCATGAAATTTAGGTTCTTGACCCTCGCCTTGTTGACGACCGCGGCCGCGGCATCCGCGGCAGAGAAGACGGCCGCGGCCAAGCCGGACACGGAGAATAAGACGATGACCAGCCAGGAATGGAAGGGCCAGTACGGCGGTCCGCTGGAGCCGGGTCACATGGTAGCAGCCGACGTCACGAGTTGGAAGGCGCTCGCCGCAAAAGTCGGCCTGGACGCGTCCGCCCCGGACTTCACGAAGTCCGTCGCCGTGGCCGTGTTCGTGGGGGAGCGCATGAGAGGCGGCTTCACCGCCGCCTTCGAGGAGTCCGTGATGAGGGGCGACGACCTTCTAGTGCGCTACCGAATCAAGATCCCCTCCGGCTTCACGACCCAAGCCCTCGCCCAGCCCTGGAAGGTGAAGGTTTTCGCGCGCCCCAAGGGAAAAGTCATCGTCGAGGCCATCGCCCCATGAACGCGGGCTTCCTGGCGCTGGCGCTGGCGCTGGCCCCGGCGTCGGCAGGGGCCGCGGACGCGCCGCCCCTGGCGGACATGGCCCCCGCACGCTCGGCGCCGGGCTGGGCCACGCAGGGCGGCTCGCTTCTCCTCTACGACCAGGAAGGCGCGCTCATCCAGGAGATCTCCATCCGCGGCGACGAGGAGAGCGGCCTAGCCCGCGACCTGCGCGGCGGGACCTCGCCGGACGGGCGCCTGGCCTGGACGCTGGAGAGCCGCCGAGTCTGGAACCCGCTCAAAAGCCGGACGGAGGAAACGCGCCGCCTCCTGCGTTTCTTCGGCTCCTCGGGGGCTGAGCTGTGGAAAGACGACTCCGTGGAGGTTCCCGAGCGCGGCGTGCCCGTGCTTTTTTCCGCCGACTCCAAAACGGTCCTTATCGCGCGCCGCGCGCTCGACGATTGGAGCGTCGAGGCCCGCACCTGGATGGGCGAGTCTATCCTGGCCATCGGCCCCTTCCCTCGCGTGATCTCCATGGAGCTCTCACCCAACGGCCGCTACGGCCAGGCGCGCTGGAGCGTGATGGACAAGAGCGCCACGCACACCTTCTTTGACCTGACGGGCCGCAAGCGTCTGGATGTACCATCCTCGAACCTTCTCCTGGGGCTGGCGCGCATCGGCGACGACGGCGTGGCGCGCTCGGGCTCGAAAGTCGTGGCGTCCTTCGAAGCCGCGGCTTCCACCATGGCCGCCCCGGGAGCGAAGTGATCCTCGTCCTCCTCCTTTCTTCGCTGTTCGTACTGCCCGCCGCGGCGGAGGAACCGCCCGAGACGCACGCGGCTGACCGCGGCGACCCAGTCCTGCTCTCGGTCAAGAACCGCCTCGCCGACGACCCCGCCATGGCCGACGCTCTGACCGAGCGCCTGCTGCGCTCGCGGTTGGGAGGGGTCATCTCCCGGGAAACCGACCCCGACGCCCGGCGCGCGGCGATCCGCGAGTGGATCGCCGCGGATCCGGAGTCCGCCGCGCGCATCTCCATGGGCCTGGCCCAGGACGAGAAGGAGGGCGCTGCGCGCTTCGAGGACTCACTTTTCCGCCAGACCCATACCGTCATCGAGGACAACCCGGGCGCCGAGAAGAACGTCTTCGGCCGTCTGCGCAAGGCGGCCAAGGACTCCCGGCTCATCAAGAAGCAGGCCGAGGAACTCTCCGAAGACGAGCGCCGCGAGATCCTGCGCAGCCTTTTCGAGGGCAAGGGTTCTCAATCCGAAAAGGTCATCACGCAGCACGAGGACGGCAAGGCCTCCTTGGAAAAACCAAGCGTCTCCGTCGCCGTCTTCACCGGCTATTATGATCGCTTGAGCGATGGCAACCTGCGCGGTTACTCGCCGCAGCTTCTGTCCCTGCAGAGCTCCTTGAACGCGCGGCGCCCGCCAGGGGCGCCGACGCTCATCGAGACGGGCAAGCTCGATTATGCCACGCTCTCCTACCCGGGCCACGCCATGCGCTACGACCTGAAAAATCTCGAGCTGCGCCTGAGCCGCGAGCGCCTCTCCCTTCTGGCGCGCATGGCGAGACGCACGCTGGCCGCGTCGGCCGCCCTGCCCCCCCGCCTAGCTCGGCGCGCGGCCCTGCTCGAGAAAGCCCGCGCCGCCGCCGCCGCCTTCGACGCCGCTGCGGTCAAGAGCAAGGACCCCGCCGCCATCACCAAAGCTCTGCTCATCGAGCTGGGCCGCGGCCAGAAGGAAGCCTCGCGCTGGATCGCGGTTGCGGCCCTGGAGGAAGAACTCTCTCGCCTGGAGACCGAGGAGGACTTCTTGACGCCCGAACTCCTGTCCGCCATCGATGCGGTCCCCGCGCCGGCGCCCACTCGCGAGGCATATAGAAAACGCGGCGCGGCTTTCAAGGCGAAGTACGCCGCCGCCAAATCGAACGCTCAGAAAGCTCAATCGCTCCTCGAATCCGAGGGCTGGGCCTCGGCCTTGGCCGAGGTGGACCGGCTGGTGGCCGCCAACCGGTCCCTGCGCCGAAACCTTCTGCGCGACACGGACGTTTTTTCGCGCGTGCCTCGGCGCATCGCCGAGTCGCGAGTCAGCCAGGCGCGCTGGCGCGAAGTCATCGACGGTCTGGCTCTGAAGTGGGCGCCCGGGACCGCGTTCGCGCGCGCCGTGGCCCTGCGGCGCAACCGGCTCTCGCGCTATCTCGGGATCTTCTCCCAGGTCGCCGCCGGCGACCTTGACGCCGCCGCGCAGTCCTTCTCCTGCGCGGAGCCCGTCCGACGCTGAGATGGATTCAGGCCGTCGGCAGGACGAGACGGAAAATCGCGCCCTGCGGCCCGGATGCGCAGTCTACCGAACCGCCGTTGGCCTCGAGAAGCTTCTTAGCCAGCGATAGGCCGAGGCCCAGGCCGCGGGGCTTGGTGGTCACGAACGGTTCGAAGAGGCCTTTCTTCACCTTCGCGTCCACGCCGGGCCCGGAGTCGGCGACCGAGACCCAGACGCCGTCCTCGCTCGCGCCGGTGGAAATCTTCACGACCCCCTTGCCGCCCTGGGCTTCGAAAGCATTATCCATCAGACGTATGAGCGCATCGTGGAGCATCTTGACGTCGACCTTGGCCTCGGCGTCCTGGGCCCCGGACTTGAAGTCGACCTTTCCCCCTGCGGGGACGGCATACAAATCGACCGTCTCGCGCACGATGGAGTCCAAGACTCTAACCTCGGGCATGGGCTCGCACTTGCGCGAGTAGGTCAGGATGTCGCTGATGAGGTCGTCGGCTCGGGCGATCTCGCTCTCAATGATCTTGAGGTGCTTCTCGACCTTCGGGTCCAGGGCGGAGCCGGCCAGCTTCGCCTTAACGAAATAGGCTGAATTGTTTATGACCGCCAGCGGGTTGCGCAGTTCGTGCCCGACGACGGAGGCGATGCGGCGGATGAGTTCGGCTTGCTGGGCGTCCATGTCAGAGGCCGGGCTTGGTCATCTCCTCGGGCTTGATCCACTCGGCGAACTGACCCTCCGTGACCAGCCCCAGCTTCAGCGCCGCCTCCCTCAGGGTCAGGCCCTCGGCGTGGGCGGTCTTGGCGATCTTGGCCGAGCTGTCGTAGCCGATGTGATTGTTGAGGGCGGTCACGAGCATGAGGCTGCGGCGCATGAGTTCGTCGATGCGCTTCTCGTCGGCCTGGATGCCGACGGCGCAGTGCTCGGTAAATCCCCGGCAGCCGGCCGCCAGAAGCTTGGCCGAGTGCAGGAAGTTGTGGATGATGAGTGGCTTGAAGACATTCAGCTCGAAGTTTCCCGAAGCGCCGCCGATGTTGATGGCGACGTCGTTGCCCAGGACCTGGGCGGCGATCATGGTGACCGCCTCGCTCTGGGTGGGGTTGACCTTGCCGGGCATAATGGAGCTGCCGGGTTCGTTTTCCGGGATGCGCAATTCGGCCAAGCCCGCCCGCGGGCCGGATGCCAGCCAGCGCACGTCGTTGGCGATCTTCATGAGCGAGCAGGCCAGGGTCTTGAGCGCGCCGTGGGCGAAGACGAGCGCGTCGTGTCCCGCGAGGGCCTCGAACTTGTTGGGGGCGGTCTTAAACGGAAGCTTGGTCATCTCAGCGATGTGAGCCGAGGCCTTCTTGTCGAAGTCGGGGTGGGTGTTTAAGCCCGTCCCCACCGCCGTGCCGCCGATGGCGAGCTCGTAGATGCCGGGCAGGACCGCCTCGATGCGGGCGAGGCCCGCGTCGAGATGCGCCACCCAACCGCCGATCTCCTGGCCGAGGGTCAGGGGCACGGCGTCCATGAGATGGGTGCGGCCGATCTTGACGATGTTCTTGAATTCGACGGATTTATTTTTTAGGGCGTCGCGCAGACTTTTGACGGCGGGGACCAATTCATGGATGAGCGCCTCGGCCGCCGCGATATGCATCGCCGTTGGAAAAGTGTCGTTCGATGACTGAGACTTGTTCACGTCGTCGTTGGGATGGATGGGCTTCTTGGAGCCCATGACGCCGCCGGCCATTTCGATGGCCCTATTGGAAATCACTTCGTTGGAATTCATATTCGACTGAGTCCCTGAGCCGGTCTGCCAGACGACTAACGGGAAATGCATGTCGAGCGCACCCGAGATGACCTCGTCGGCCGCGGCAATGATGAGCTTCTCCTTATCCTTGGGGAGCAGGCGCAGCTCGGCGTTGGCCATGGCGGCGGATTTCTTCAAGACACCCATGGCGCGGATCATCTCGCGGGTCATGGTGTCACGGCCGGCGCCGGCCTGGAAATGGCGGAGGGAGCGCTCGGTCTGGGCGCCCCAGTAGCGGTCGCAGGCCACTGAGATCTCTCCCATAGTGTCCTTCTCGACGCGGGTCTTGGCGGCGGTCGTGGTCATGGAGGGATACTCCTGTGTCTAGATGAGCCGATGATACAAAAGTGTGGGCGTCAGATATGCATACGCGCGGTCAGGAAGGCGTAGGAGAAGATGAGGCGGGTGGGCAGTTCGACGAACAGGGTGAAAGCGAACGCGGCGCGCCCGTCGACCGCGAAGGACCCGAAGACGGGAAGAAGAAGGCCGGCCCCGATGAGGCGCCAGAGGGCCGCGCCCAAGACGAGGCCGGAGGCGCGGACCGGGGGAAGCGGCGCATCTCCGCGCTTCCTCCAGAGCCGCCAGAGGCCCGCTCCCAGAAGCGCGGTCCAGCCCCCTACCACCGTGAGAATGAAGGACCACGGCAGCGCCTGAAGGAAGCGGGCCAGGAGTTGGGCGCCCGGCAGCCACGCGCAGAAGCCGGCCAGAACCCAGACCCCGCGGTCGAGCTCGCAGGGCTCCGTGAGTCCCGCGCGGGCGAAGGCGCGCCGGGCGAGCAGCCAGGACGCGCCGATGAAGAGGAGGTCGGCGAACAGCCAGGTGTCGCCGATCATGCGTTCGAAGCGGTAGCGTCCGGAAAGAGTCTTGATCAGATAGACGCAGGCCGCGGCGCCGGGCAGGAAGACCAAGCCGGCCGCCTCCAGCAGGGAGATCCCGGGCGGCGCCTCACCGCGGGGATGCAGTGTATCGGCCGCATGCAGGGCGCAGACCGCCACTAGGCCCCAGTCGAAGGCTGCGCAAGCGGCGCCCAGCCAGTCCACGCCGAATAAAGAGGCCCCCTCCTGCAGAGTTTTGGCGTAGACGCCGTCGTGGACGAGTCCCACGGCCGCTGCGATCAGGAAGGCCTCGGTATCGAGCAGACGCCGGCGTGCACGCGCGGCCTCGAAAGCGAGGAAGAGCCACAGATACGGAAACAGGAAGCGCCAGAGATCGAAGAGCCCTGTCCAGCCGCGTACGGCTAAGTCTCCCCCGATGAGCAGGGCAAAGAGCGCGGTGAGCGCCGGACGGAGTCTCTCCTTCACCTAAGGCCTGACGGCAATGGCCTCGATCTCGACGGCCGCGTCCTTGGGCAGGGCCGAGACCTGCACGGTCGCGCGCGCGGGGAAGGGCGCCTTAAAATGACGGGCATAGACCTCGTTCATGGCTGGGAACTGGCCGAGGTCGGTCATAAACACCGTGGTCTTGACCACGTCGTTCATGGTCAGGCCCGCGGCAACCAGCACCTCGCGGACGTTGATCAGGCAGCGCTCGGTCTGCTCGGCCGCGCCCCCCGCGACCAGGGCGCCGGTCACGCCCGCGGGGATCTGTCCCGAGATGAACACCATTCCCCCCGAGGAGACTCCCTGGGAGTATGGACCGATGGCGGCCGGAGCCTTCGCACTGATGATGGGAATCCTTTTCATGATGTTATTTCAACGACGCGAGCAGCGTCGTGTTGTTCTTGTAGGTCCGCATCAATTCGGTGAGGGCCTTGATCGCCTCGATGTCGCCGAGCGAAGCGAGGTGACGGCGCAGCTTGTAGACGCCCTCCAGGTAGTCCTTGGGGAAGAGCTTCTCTTCCTTGCGCGTGCCGCTGTCGCGGACCTTCAGCGCCGGGAAGATGCGCATGTCCGCGGCCTGGCGGTACAGCACCAGCTCCATGTTGCCGGTGCCTTTGAACTCCTGAAAGATGATCTCGTCCATCTTGGAGCCCGTGTCGACGAGGATGGTCGCGAGGATGGTCAGCGAGCCGCCCTCCTCCAGCTTGCGCGCCGCGCCGAAGAAGCGGCGAGGAGCCTCCATCGCCCGCGAGTCCAGGCCGCCCGACATCGTGCGCGTGCCGGTCGCGAACTGGTTGTGCACACGCGCCAGGCGCGTCAGCGAGTCGAGCAGGATGAACACGTCCTCGCCCTGCGCCGTCTTCTCGAGGGCCACGCGCATCAGATCCTCTCCCAGCTTCTTGTGCTTGTCGTAGGACTGATCCGACGAGGACGCCCAGACCTCGGCGGGCACGGAACGCTTGAAGTCCGTGACCTCCTCGGGGCGCTCGTCGATGAGCAGGCAGTACTGGCGGATCGTCGGGTCCACGGCATGAACCGCGTTCGAGATCTGCTTGAGGAAGGTCGTCTTGCCGGCCTTGGGGGGTGCGACGATGAGACCCCGCGTGCCCTTGCCGATGGGCGCCAAGAGGTCGAGGGCGCGCATGGATGGGTCGGTCGAGCCTTTCTCCAGTTGCAGCCACTCATGAGGATCCACCGGCGTTTTCGCCGCGAAGAGGAGTTCGGCCTCGCTGCGCTGGGGCGGAGCGGGGACATGGGATGGACGATTGCCGCCGTTAGGAACCGGGTTGTGGCCGCCCTGGCCTTGACGTTGGCCCTGGTGTTGACCGCCTTGGCGCTGGCCTTGGTGCTGATGATTACCTCCGCCTCCCCCGCGATGCCTACGGCGCCGACGCCGCCCGCCGCCTCCGCCGTGATCCTGGTGAGCGCCCTGGCCGCCTCCCTGGGGAGTGGATTGTCCGCCGCCTGCGTTCTCTTCATTCATCATGTCGTTGACCTCTCGAAATCTGGGCACGATCGCGCATCTCCGCGGAACCGGGGAACTCACCCGGCCAGCGGCGATCCAACGCCTCCAAAGCCAGCGCCAGCCACACGGTCGCCGCGGCGAGGACCTCTTCCGGCTTGCGGCCGGGCAACTGCGACTCGGAAAAAACGTGGCTCCACGGCAGGCCTCCGGCATTGCCGCGCACGAAGTCGGACGCCGTGGCGAAGGCTGCATCGGCGGCCCACGCCTTCATGCCGAAGGACTCGGCGCGCTCGCGGGCGCGCGCCTCGGGCCACAGGAACTCCCAACGCGCCGCCTCCAGCTCCGTCCAGGCCTGCGGGGCCCGCGCCTCCGCGTCGACGGAGACCCAACGCATGGCGAGCGCGAACTCCGCGAGCGCGCGCAAGAGGGGCAGGGACTCGTTGGCGTGTCCCTCCCGGCAGAGCGCCATGAGGGCATTGCCGGCCGAGACGGCGCGGGCGGCCAGCGTCATGAGGGCTCGATCCGCGGCATTCCCCGCAACGAGGCGCCGTCCGATGCGGGAGAACCCGGCGTCGACGCGGACCTTGGCGAGACCTAGGGCGGCAAGCAGTTCTTTCATGAGCCGAAGGAGTGCCTCCGCACCCGCGTCACGCCGGGTCCAAGCATGCGGCGAGCCAGGCGCTTGAAGCGCTCGGGTGCGTCGGAAGCGTAGAACTCGCGCCGTCCGCGGCGCCCCGCTGGAGCGAGCAGGCCCGCCTCTTTGAGAGCCGACTGGGTGCGGCGCGCGGTTTCCTCGGCGGAGTCTATGAGGCGCACGCGCGGGCCCATGACGCGCGCCAGCACCGGCTTGAGGTACGGATAGTGCGTACAACCGAGGATGAGCGTGTCCACCCGGGCCCGACGCAGGGGGACGGCGTAGCGGCGGGCGATCTCTTCTGTCACCTGGCCGTCCCACCAGCCTTCTTCAACGAGGGGCACGAAAAGCGGGCACGCCCGCGAAGCGGTCTTAGCGCGCGAACCCAAAGCCCTCAGGACCTGAGGATAGGCGCCGGAGCGCACGGTCGCCTCGGTACCGATGATGCCGATGCGGCCGCCGCGCGTGGCGGCAAGCGCGGCGCGCGAGCCGGGCTCGATGACGCCGATGACGGGGATCTTCACGGCCCGGCGGATGGCGGGCAGGGCCACGGCCGAGGAGGTGTTGCAGGCGACTACCAGGAGCTTGATGCCCTTGGCCGCAAGGAAACGCGCGATTTCGACGGAATAACGCGCCACGGACTGTGGAGACTTGGAGCCGTAGGGGACGTGCGCCGTATCGCCAAAATACACCAGGGACTCCCCGGGCATGCGGCGAGACAGGGCCCTGAAAACGGTCAGGCCGCCAAGACCAGAGTCGAAGACCCCGATCGGCGCGCGCGCCGAGGTTTTCCTCATTCGAGCCACCCCTTCTTGTGCGCGTAGTCCGCGATGCCGGCCGCCACGCCCTCTGCAAACTTGCGGCGGAAGCGGCGCGAGCCCAGTCTCGCCTCGTCCTTGGAGTGGCTGACGAAGGCCATCTCGACTAGAATCGCCGGTGCGTGGGTTCCGCGCAGGACGTAGAAGCCCGCCTGCTTGGCGCCGCGGTCGTTGATGTCCGAGCGCTTGGCGATCTCCCTCTCGACCAACGCGGCGAACGGGGCCGATTCATTGATCATCTCGGTCTTCGTCATGGCTAGGAGGATGAGCTTAGCCGCCTCCTCTTGAGGGTTTTTGCCTTCCAACTCGAGAACGGCGTTCTCGGCCGCGGCCAGACGCTCGGCCTCGGGGTCCGAAGCCGTCTCGGAGACCGCGTACACCTCGAAGCCGTTCTCGCGATGGTTTGACGAGGCGTTGCAGTGCAGGGAGACAAAGAGGTCGGCCTCCAGGTCGTTGGCCTTTTGGGAACGATCGGAGAGGGGCATGAACGTGTCATCCTCCCGGGTGAGCACGACCGAGAAGTCGCCGCGCTCGCGCAGAACGCGCGCCAACTCCAGGCCCGCGGCAAGATTGATATCCTTCTCCTTGGTCCCCCGCGCGCCGATCGCTCCGGGGTCCTTGCCGCCGTGACCCGGGTCGACGACCACGACGCGACGGCGCGGCATTTCCGCCGAAGCGGAAGACTTCGCCACGACGGAGCGATCCGCCGGCGTCTCCTCGGGCGGCTCGACGCCCGAAGCGTACACGTCTACGACCAAGCGGCGGGGGTCCGCGAGCTCCGAGGCGCGCCAGCGTTGTCCCTTTTGCGTGAAACGCACGCTCACGCGCGCTTGCGCGACCTCCTGCTTAACGGCGTAGAAGCTAACGACTCCATCGTCGAGGCCGACCTTCTCTTCTCCCTCGACGACGCCGTAGGGCAGGACGATCTCCAGGGTTTGGACGCCCCGCGCGCTCGTCTGGTAGGACGTCCCGGGAGCCAGGACCATGGCCAGCCGCGTGCGCCCCTTATAGGAAAAAGCCCGCAACGGACCGACTGTGCCGCGCCTCTCGACTTCCAGGGTGCGGGTCCCGGCGTCGTAGCGCGCGTCGAAGCCGCTCCAGCGCGCGAAGGACTCCGACTTCAACAGCGAGAGAGGCAGGAAGGCTCGGCCGGCGCGCACGCGCACCGGCGCGGGCAGAACCATGACTTGGTCTGCGGCCGAGGCCTTGTCGGAGTCCACGACGAATTGCAGCGTACGCCCCCGCAGGCTCAGTTGGACGCGACCGGAGACCGCGTACCAGTAGACCTGTCCCCCGTAGATCGCACCAACGCGTTTGGCATCCAGGTAGATCTCGGAGCCGATCTTATAGGAAAGCGCGCTGTCCGCGGTCTTGTCGGAGACGACAACGACGACCTCCTCGGCCGCGCGCGCAAGTGCGGCAGACAGGACGAGGGACGCCGCCGTCAGGAGGAGGAGTCTCATTCCAGGATGATCTTGTAATCCTCCCACATCAACTGTGGGTCGGCCTGAATCTTCACGGAGCGCTGGACGTTCTTCTCGATGACCAAGTGCTGCGCCCGGAAGGCCTCGGCCACGTCCGGGTGCAGGAGGACGCGGATGGAGCCGCCGGGACGCCCGCCGGTCATCTCGAAGATCTCGCGCTGGATCTTGATGCGCAGGGTCTCGCTGGAGAGCACGCGGCCCGAGCCGCGGCATTCCGGGCACTCCGTGGTGAGCAACGCCGCCGTGGACATCCGCTTGCGCTCACGGGTGAGCTCGATCAAGCCCAGGCGTGTGATGGGCAGGATGCGGATCTTGGCGCGGTCGGTGCGGCAGGCCTCGGCGAAAGCTTCCATGACCTTTTGGCGGTTGGACGCCTTGCGCATGTCGATGAAGTCCACCACGATGATGCCGCCGATGTTGCGCAGACGGATCTCATGGGCGACCTGCTGGGCCGCCTCGATATTCGTTTGGGTGACCGTCTCCTCCTGCGACTTGGAGCCGGTGAAGCGCCCCGTGTTGACGTCGATGGCGCAGAGGGATTCCGCCTCCTGGATGACGATGGATCCGCCGTTGGGCAGAGCCACCTTAGTCTCGCGAATTCCTGAGATCTCCCGCTCAATGTTGAAGGCCTTGAAGATCGGGGTCTTGGACTCGTAAAGGCGGATGCGGTTCTTAAGCTCCGGAGCGAAACCGTCCACGAAGGAGACGACCTCGTTATAGGCATCCTTGCTGTCGACCATGTACACGTAGACGTGCTCCGACATGATGTCGCGCGCGATCTGCAGCGCCAGGCTCAGGTCATGATGAAGAAGGGTCGGGGGCGGCGTCTCGTCGAACTTCTTCTGGATCTGATGCCACATACCGAGGAGGTACTTCACCTCGCGCTCGAGCTCTTCCTCGCAGGCCCCTTCGGCTTCGGTGCGAACGACCAGTCCCTTGCCGCCGAGATGATCGGCGACCATGCGGTCCACGATCTTCTCCAGGCGCTGCCGCTCCTCGGGATCGGAAATGTGCTTCGAGACGCCGACGTAGCTCTGAAAGGGCGTGAACACCAGGTAACGGCCCGGCAGCGTCACGTCCATGGTGACCTTGGGTCCCTTCGTGCTGATCGCTTCCTTGGCCACCTGGACCATGATCTGCTGACCTTTCTTCAAGGTCGCGTCGATGGCGGCGTTCCTTTCTCCGAGGACATCCGAGATGTAGAGATAGGCGTTCTTGTCGAAGCCTATGTTGACGAAGGCCGATGAGATACCGGGCAGGACGTTCTCGACCGTGCCCTTGTAGATGTTACCCACGATGTTCTGCGAATTCTTACGCTCCCAGTGGAGTTCAGCCAACCGTCCGTCCTCGAGAATGGCGATGCGGGTCTCCTCGAAAGACGTGTTGGCCAGGACCTCGCGCCTGACCGGGATGCGGTTGCCGCTGGAGCGCACTTCATTGGTGCGCTCCTCGCTGCGGCCGTGGTCGCGTCCCCGCCCGCGTTCGCCGCGGCTTGGGTCTCGGTGTTCAGGCTCGCGGCGGCCTTTGGCGCCGCGGTCCTCGCGTCTCGGCTCCGCCGGGGGAGCCGGAGGCCGGGTCTGGCCGCCCTTCGCGCGCTCTCCGCTGTGCCCTCCGCGTCTGCGGCGGCGGCGGCCGCCCTCGCCGGCCTGGCCCGGTTGGGGCGGGGAAGGCGCGGCCTCCTCGGGCCCCTCGTCTTCGGGGCCGTGAGCGTCGGTCTCCTCAGGCTGGGGAACATCACGATCGGCCTCGACCGGGCCGTCGGCGCGCGGGTAGAGCTCCTCACGTGAGACCGCCGCAACCGGCGCCGCCGCCGCGGGAGTCGGATCGACGCGCTCGATCTTAGGGGCGTCGTCGGCGTTCGACATCTGCGTTTGTATCGGATCGTTTTCGTTGGACATGTGTCCTCCGGGTCAAAGGAGCGCGTAACGGCGCGCGTAGATGTTGGCGACGATGCCCAGCGACCAGAGATTGATCACCAGGCTTGAACCGCCGTAAGAGATGAGCGGCAGCGGGATGCCGGCCACGGGCATGAGGCCGACGCACATCCCGATGTTGAGAGCCATCACGAAAGCGAACATCGAGGCTAGTCCCGCGCACACGAGGTAGCCGTAGCGGTCGCGGGCTTGGCGCGCCGCCGTCACGATGCGCCAGAGCACGACCATGTAGAGACCCAGGATGAGAGAGGTCCCCAGGAAACCCATCTCTTCACCGAGATTGGCGAAGATAAAGTCGGTGTGGCGTTCAGGAAGGAATCCGAGTTTGGATTGGGTGCCTGAGAAGAGTCCCTTGCCCCAGGCGCCCCCCGAGCCGATGGCCACCTTAGACTGGATGACGTTGTACGCCGCGCCCTGGACGTCCGTGTGCGGAGCGACGAAGGCCACGAAGCGGTTGCGCTGGTAACTCTTTAATTGCCGGTTGAGGGCGACGCCGGTCAACAGGGATCCCGACAGGATGACCGGAACGGCGAGAAACAGGTGTGGCTTGACCTGAAGACGCATCCAAGTGGCCATTCTCCAGGCCATCGCCGAGAGAGCCCCAAGGCAGACCACGACGGCGAGAGTGGCCCAGCCCATCTTAGAGGTGGCAAGCACGAGCACCGGCAGACTCCCGGCCGCAGCGCCCGGGAAACGAGTTTGGCAGAAGGTGTAGACCAGCGGCACGGACAGGGTCAGGACGCCATAGCCGAAGACGAGCAGCAGATGGAAGAGGTCGGCTCCGGCGCAGAAGAGCATCCCGGTAATCATGGGCAGGAAGGTGAGCGCCGTCGAGTAGTCAGGCTGCTTGAGGATGAGGAACATGACCGGCGCGGCGACGGCCAGGGCCATGAGGACGGTCGAGACGTCCCGGGCCTGCCGGGCCCGGCGGTCGAGGAGATCGGCCAGCACGAGCACCGTCAGGACGCGCGCGAACTCCGCCGGCTGGAAGCTGAAACCCGCGAACCTCAACCAAGCGCGATGGCCGCGGGAGGTGGTGCCGACGACCAAAACGGCGATCAAGATGAAGAGCGCGACGCCGTAAACGCATTTCGATTGGTCCTGGAAGATCTGGTAGTTGAAGGCCACGGTGAGGGTGAAGAGGATTGCGCCCAGCGTCAGGGCGATGAAATGCTTCTGGAGGATGGCCGAGTAGTAGATGGTCGTGCTCGCTGCCGAGAGCATGGCCAGCGTCCCAGCGGCCACCAGACTGGCGACCGCGGCCACAAAAGTCCAGTCCACCCTGCCGCCCAGTCCCGAGTGCATGCGCATGGGGCTCAATGCGGCGTCCCCGCCGGCGCCGGGCGCAGGGAAGGCAGGCGCGGCGCAGCCAAAGCGGCGCGCGCGGCTGTCCTCACCTCGCGTTCGGCGTCCGGGTCCGGAAGGCCGAAGCGGGCCAGGATCATCTTCTTGGCGACGGGGGCGGCTACGGCGCCGCCATGGCCGCCGTTTTCGATGAGGACCGCTATGGCAATGGAGGCAGGTTCGCCGCGGCGGGCCGCATAGGAGATGAACCAAGCGTGGTCATCGCCATGCGGGTTCTGCGCCGTGCCGGTCTTGCCGGCCACGAGAAGACCCGGTACGCGCGCGCCGACGCCCGTTCCCGAGGAAACCACGAGCTGCAAGGCCTCCTGAACCTGGTCCCAGGCCGCGCCCGGGGCGCGGACCAGGCTCATGCGCTCTGGTTTCTGGACGTAGTCCGGACGCCCGTCGGCGTACACGATCTTTTGGGTGTAGTGCGGACGCCAGACCGTGCCGCGGTTGGAGAGCGCGGCGGCGACCATCGCCATCTGCAGCGGCGTGACCGTGAGTTCGCCTTGGCCGATGGACAGGTTCAGGGTGTCTCCGTCATACCATCCCTTCTTGGACTTGCGGCGGGTCTCAGGACCGAAGAGATGACCGGACTTCTCCCCCTTCAGAGGGATCTGCGTCGCCGCGCCGAGGCCGAAGTCCCGAGCGAAAGTTTCGATGGCGGCGGCGCCGGCCTTGAGGCCCACCTGATAGAAGTAGACGTCGCAGGAATGAGCCAGGCCCATCAGCCAGGAAATGCGCTTGTGTCCTTTGTGCTCCCAGCACTGGAATATGCGCCCGCCGCTTTCGTAATAGCCGGGGCACCAGAAGTCGTCGTCGGGCTTGACCCGGCCGCCGCTGAGCGCGGCCAGACCGACGATGGGCTTGAAGATGGATCCGGGGGGATAGGCGCCCGAGATGGCATTGTTGAATTCCGGAAGTTCCGCGACGGTGCGCTTGACCTCCTCGGGGTCAGTGGAGAGGAAAGCGTTGGGATCGAAGTCCGGCTGGGAGCTGAGCGCCAGGATCGCGCCGGTGCGGGGATCGACCGCCACGGCCGCGCCGCGTCCGCTCGCCGTCTTGCGTACGGCGTCATCGGCGGCCTTCTGCACGGCTGCGTCGATGGTGAGGTGGATGTTGCTTCCGGTCTCCCAGGGGATGGTCTCCAGGACGCGCTTGAGACGTCCCTGGGCGTCCACTTCCATGCGGATTCCCCCGTCGCGGCCGCTCAGCTCGGTCTCGAAGGTCTTCTCCAGGCCCATCTTGCCGACGCGCGCGTCGGCGCGGTAGCCCTTGGGCTTGAGCTCTCGCCACTCGCGAGGGCTCATCTTGCCCATGAAGCCGAGGAGGTGACTGGCGAAGCGGCCGTATGGATAATAGCGTCTCGCTTCGACGATGAGCTCCACCCCTGGATAAATCGTCTTGAGCTCCGAGAGTTGGAACATCGCGCGCGTGGGAAGGTTTTCGGCAAGGCGGACGGCGGATTCTTCGCGCACGGCCGTCTGAAGGGTCTCCTGGAGTGCAATGGGATCTCGCCCAAGCTGGCGAGACAGTTCTCGCGCCAACGGCTCTAGATCCTGTTGAATGTGGCCCTCACCGGGGGGAATGAATATGAGGGTAAAAGCCGGCTGGTTAGTGGCCAGGGGGACTCCGATACCGTCGTAGATGCGTCCGCGCGGCGCCGTTTGGGGGATGATCTGGGAGCGGTTGCGCTCCGCGGCCAACCGGTACTCGACGACGTCGAGGACCTGGAGTTGGAAGAGTCGCAGGCCGAGGAGCGCGCCTGTCGCCGCGATGACCCACCAGAGGAGCTCGAGCCGCTCACGCGGAACTGAGACTTGGTTCATGGCTCCCCCCATGCTTCCCAAACGACAGCGGCCACGGATGCGGTCAAGGCGTTGAGGAATGGGGTGAGCAGGGCCGGGACCCAGCCGATCCACAGGAACGATTTTTGGAATACGAGCCCCACGACGCCGATCATAAGCGTATAGCCCCAGGAGAGGATGAAGACGACGGCGGCCAGCGGGCCCATGGCGCGCAAGTCGATCTGCTTGCGGGCCATGCCGGCCCAATAACCGGCCACCGTGTAGAGGAGCGCGTTGGCGCCGAAGAGGTCGGCGCGCAGGGTATCGACAAAAATCCCCCACGCGAAACCAATGAGCATCGCCGTGACGGACCCGCGGCGCGCCGCTATGAGAACGGTCAGCGCGAGGAGGAATTGTGGGGCCGCGCCCCAATAAGCGAGATGCGTGTTCCACCACCACTGAAGCAGCATCACCCCGACGAAGAGCAAAAACGAGCGCATAATCCTCATCGGGGCGCCTGTTCCGTGCCCGCGGGCTCCTCTTCCGCAGCGGGCTCCCGCTCGCTCTGTCGGGTGCGGAGGATGAGAACTTCCTGAAGCGAGGTCGCGTCGAGAAAGGGAGCGACCTCGACGGCCTGAAAGGTTAGGAAGGGGTCGCGCGGATAGACCTTGGCGACGCGTCCGATGAGGACGTCCGGCGGGAAGGTCGCGCTCGTCGGCGAGGTGTAGATGAAGTCGCCCAGGAATAGTTTCGCCTCCGCGTTGATGTAATTCATGCGCAGGTGGGGGCTGTCCTGACCTTGAGCCAGGCCTTCCAGCGTCGCCGAGGAAAGGTAGGCTGCCACCGCCGAACGCTCGTCGCTCAGGAGAAGGACCGTCGAGGTGCGCGGCCGGACCTCGACGACTCGGCCGACGGCGACCAGAACGTCTCCATTCCGCCCCAGCACGGGATCGTTGAGAGAAACGTCTAGGTCGGAACCGGCGTCCACCGACACGGACCGATACCAGTGCAGAGGGTCGCGCTCCATCACGTGCGCCCAGATCGGATGGCGACCGGAAGACATCTTCAGGCCCAGCGCGCGCCGCAGGCGCTTGTTCTCGAGGGAAAGGGACTCGATCGTGAGCTTGATCCAGGTGATGCCGCGCAATTCTTCCTGGAGGATCCGGTTCTGGAGGTCGGCCGTCAGCAGCTCGCGCACCCGCGCGGGTACACCGGCCATCTTCTGGGCGCCTCTCTCCCCCTCGTACGAGATGGGGTCGAAAATGTAGCTCGCAAGGGCCTTGGCGGACCTAACGGGCGACGAGAGCGGCATGGACAGAAGGACCAGCGAGAGCGTCGTGAGCATGCCCACGACGTAATGCGCGATCCGATTTTCGCGTTGCATGGCCGTCCGGCCACAAGGGCCGGGTCTACGGCGGCGGAACGACTGCGACCGGGAAGGGACGCGCCTTAGGAGCGGTACCGATAAGACGTGACGAAGTCGGGGTGCCGGTTCATGATGTTGTCCAACTCCTCGAGGAACTTCCCCGTCCCGAGCGCGACGCAGCTCAAGGGGTCCGCGGCACGATGCACGGGGAGTTCGGTTTCCTGGCGGATCAAGTCCGGCAATCCGCGCAGCAAGGAACCTCCTCCCGCGAGCATGATCCCGCGGTCCACCAAATCTGCAGCCAG
Organism: Elusimicrobia bacterium GWA2_66_18; assembly: GCA_001799675.1. Taxonomy (GTDB): domain Bacteria; phylum Elusimicrobiota; class Elusimicrobia; order UBA1565; family UBA9628; genus GWA2-66-18. The sequence continues at coordinate 16,466 of MGTX01000026.1, read as the reverse complement.
TTCCGCCGGAGTCTCCTCCAGCGTATTTTTGATGACATCGAGGATAAGCTGCATCGGCTCCATGAGAGCCTGCCGCACCTCCTCCGAGGTGATAAGAACGGTCTTCGGAAGGCCGGTGGCTTGGTCCCGGCCCTTGACCTCCATAGTCTTCTCCTCTTTAAGCGGGAAGACCGAGCCGATCTGGATCTTCACGTCCTCGGACGTGGTTTCCCCGATCAGGAGGTTGTATTTCCGGCGGAAATGCATCATGATGGCTTCATCCATCTCGTCGCCCGCGATGTCAAGCGACTTCGAGACGACCAACCCGCCCAACGAGATGACGGCAGCTTCCGTCGTGCCGCCGCCGATATCCACGATGAAGTTGCCGTGCGGCTCCGAAATCGGAAGGTCGGCCCCGATCGCAGCCGCCATGGGCTCCTCGATGAGATACACCTGGCGGGCGCCCGCCTGCTCGGCCGACTCCTGGACGGCGCGGCGCTCCACCTCGGTGATGCCCGAAGGGATGCCGATGACGATTCTCGGATGAAGCAAGGAACGGCGGTTGTGCACCTTGCGGATGAAATACTTGATCATCTCCTGAGTGACCTCGAAGTCGGCGATGACGCCGTTCTTCAGGGGACGAACCGCAATGATCGACGCAGGCGTACGTCCCAGCATTCTCTTCGCCTCCGCTCCGATCGCCAGGACGCGGCGGGTCTCGCGGTCGATCGCGACCACCGAGGGCTCCCGCAGCACGATGCCCTGACCCTTGACGTAAACCAGGGTGTTGGCCGTGCCGAGGTCGATCCCCATATCGTTAGAGAACAGGGCGAAGAGGAAGTTGAGCATTCCGGTTTTAAGAGACGAGCATGATCAGGCCCCGCTTGGAGTTGTCCCCCAAGCGGGGATCGAGGCGCAGGATGCGGGTATAGCCGCCCGGGCGCTCAGCGTAGCGAGGAGCCAGTATCTCGAAGAGTTTCTTGTAGACGGCCTTGTCCTGAATCTGACGGCGCACCATGAAGTGTTCGCCCTTCTTCGCGTGCGTAATGATCTTCTCGGCGTAGGGGCGAAGTTCCTTCGCCTTCGTGATCGTGGTCTCGATGCGCTCGTGCTTGAAGAGGCTCGTCGCCATATTGCGCAGCAACGAACGGCGATGCGAACTCGTGACGCCCATCTGGCGCCGACCTAGTGTTTTCGATGCCATATTGGACTCCTATTCAATCTCCGTCAAGCGACCTGGCCGACCTGCATCCCGAGCGACAGCCCCATATCCTTGAGGCGGTCCTTGATCTCGTCCAAGGACTTCCTACCGAAGTTCTTGACGGCGAGCAACTCTTCGTCACGCTTTCCGACGAGTTCGCCGATAGTGCGGATGTGCGCGACCTTGAGGCAGTTGGAGGCGCGCGAAGAGAGTTCGATCATCTCGATGGGTTGGTTGAGGATCTCACGGAGCTTCGGATCCAGACCGGCGATGGCGATGTCGGACGCTCCCTCTTCGCCGGCGGCTTCAAAACCGGCCGTAGCAGCCTCGGCCTGCTGCTCTTCCTCGGGGATGAAGATGTTAAGCGACTCGCGCAGCAGCTTCGAGGACTGGATCAGCGCCTCAGCGGGGTTGAGCGAGCCGTCTGTCCAGATCTCGAGAATCAGGCGGTCGTAATCGGTCACCTGACCGACGCGCGCGTTCTCCACGTCGTAGTGGACCTTCACGACCGGCGAGAACAGCGCGTCCACCGGCAGGAAGCCGGCGGCCCACTGGTTCTGCGCGCGGAGTTCCTCGGCCGGGACATAGCCTCGGCCCTTGGAGATCTCGATCTCCATGTCGATCTTGCCGCCCGCTTCCAGGTGCGCGATGACGAGATCCTTATTGACGACCTCGACGTTCGCGTTGCCCGAGATGTTCTTGGCGGTGACCACGCCTTCCTTGTTGACGGCGAGGAAGACGGTCTCGGGGCCATTGGAAAACAGCTTCACGCGCAGCTTTTTGAGATTAAGGAGGACATTCATCACGTCCTCCTTGACCCCGGGCAGCGCCTGGTACTCGTGCGTCGCCTTCTCGATTCGCACTGCGGTGACCGCGGCTCCCTCAAGGCTTGACAGCAGCACGCGGCGCAGGGCGTTGCCGACCGTGTGGCCATAGCCGCGCTCATAGGGCTCTGCGACGAACTTAGCGTAACTATCAGACATCGTCTTCTCGTCGACGGACAGCTTCTGCGGCAGGATCAGTTCTTTGTAAGCCATGGTCTCTTCTTCTCCGGGATCAGACTGGGGTCAGGATGTTTATTGATATTCGAGCGTCAGCGGGAATAATACTCGATGATCAGCTGGTCGTTGATCGGGAACGACATCTCGGCGCGCTCCGGGATGCGGAGCACCTTGGCCGTGAGGGTCGTCTCATCGAACTCAATGAAGCTCGGGCGGTTGTTAAGCTTCTTGGCGGTCTCGAGGCTGAGCTTGACGCCCACGTTCTCCTTAAGCTTCTGGCTCAGGGAGATCACCTCGCCGGCCTTGACCGGGTAAGAGGGGATGTTGACCTGCTTGCCGCCGATCTTGACGTGACCATGCTTGACGAGTTGGCGCGCGGTCTTCAGCGAGGTCGACACGCCCATACGCTTGATGATGTTGTCGAGGCGGAGCTCAAGGGCGCGCAGCAGATGGTCGCCTGAAGCCTCACGAGCTTTGGACGCCTCCACGACCTTGCGCTCGAACGGGCGCTCGTTCATCTGGACCATGCGGCGCAGCTTCTGTTTCTCGCGCAGGCGAATTGAGAAGGCGGAAGGCTTGCCGCGCTGGGGCTTGGCCATCCCGGGAATGCCGGGCCGCTTCTCGAGCATGCATTTCGTGTAGCATTTGTCGCCCTTTAGGAATAACTTCTGTTGCTCCCGGCGGCACAACTTGCAGACGGCGTCTGTATAGCGCGACATCTCTAGACCCTCCTGGCCTTGGGCGGGCGGCAGCCGTTATGCGGGATCGGCGTGACGTCCTTGAGGCTGACGACGAGCAGACCGGCCGCGCCCAGGGAGCGCACCGCGGTCTCGCGCCCCGGTCCGGGGCCCTTGATGAAGACGGCGACTTGCTTGACGCCCATCTCGATCGCCTTCTTGGCGACCTTGCTGGCCGTCACGCCGGCGGCGAAGGGCGTGCCCTTCTTGGTGCCGCGAAAACCGGAACCTCCGGCCGTTGACCAGGCGAGCACGTCGCCTCGATCGTCGGTGAGCGTCACAACGGTGTTGTTGAATGAACACTGGATGTGGACCTTCGCGAAGGTCAGAGACTTCCAGGTCTTCTTGCGGGGAACCGGCGAAGGAGTTGCCTTCGGCGCGGCGGCGGTCTTCTCATCAGCCATGATTCGATCTCCTCAGAATGGGGACTTAGGCTTTCCCGGTCGGCGACGTGGCCTTGCCAACGCCCACGGTCTTGCGGCGGCCGCGGCGAGTGCGCGCGTTCGTCTTGGTGCGCTGTCCGCGCGCCGGCAGGCTGCGGCGATGCCGGTGCCCGCGGTAGGAGCCGATCTCGGTCAGGCGCTGCATGTGAGCCTGCGTCTCGCGGCGGAGTTCTCCCTCAACCTTGTACTCCTTGGTTAGAATGGTGTTGAGCAGGCCGACCTGCTGTTCGGTCAGGTCCTTGACCCGCGTTTGCGGGGTCACGGCTCCATTAAGCCTCGAGAGTACCTCGGCCGCGCGGGTCCTGCCCACGCCGTAGAGGTAGCACAAGGCCACGTCGATCCGCTTGTTCTTGGGGAGGTCGACTCCCGCCACACGCGCCATACTCGTATTCTCCTTTGTTCCTGACTCAGTCCAACTCAGCCCTGTCGTTGCTTGTGCTTCGGGTTCGTGCACAGAACGCGGATAACGCCGTTGCGCTTGACGATCTTACACTTCTGGCAGATAGGCTTGACGCTCGCTCTGACTTTCATCGTATTACTCCCGATAGGTGATGCGTCCCCGCGTAAGGTCGTACGGCGACAACTCGATCCGGACCCGGTCTCCGGGGAGGATCTTGATGTAGTGCATCCTCATCTTGCCGGAGATGTGGGCCAACACTGTCTTTCCGGGAGCGATCTGCACGCGGAACATCGCGTTCGGGAGCGCCTCCAGGATGCTGCCTTCCACTTCGATCTTCTCTTCTTTCGTCATGAAATCTGATTGGTTGAGGGGATTTTTTGGAACGGTCCCGAAGGGAGCGTCAGCACTTCGGAGCCGGTCTCGGTCACGAGCACCGTGTGCTCGAAGTGAGCGGATAGTTTCCGGTCCTTGGTGACGGCGGTCCAACCGTCCTCGAGCGTCACGACCTCGTGCACGCCCACATTGACCATAGGCTCGATGGCGATGGTCATGCCTGGCTTGAGACGCGCCCCGGCGCCGGCCTTGCCGTAATTCGGCACCGGCGGATCCTCATGAAGGGCGCGGCCGATGCCGTGACCGACGAACTCGCGAACCACGGAGTAGCCCGCGGCCTCGGCATGAGCCTGAATTGCGGCGCCGATGTCCCCGGTCCGCGCGCCGGGCTGGATCGCGGCGATGCCCTTCTCCAGGGATTCGCGCGTCACACCAATGAGGCGCTCGGCCTCCGGAGAGATACGGCCGACGCCGACCGTCACCGCGGCGTCGCCGAACCAGCCGTCGATCATCGCGCCGAAGTCCAGGCCGACGATGTCTCCTTCCTTGAGCGCCCTCTTGACGCTCGGGATCCCGTGCACGACCTCACAGTTGAGGGAGACGCAGATGACGCCCGGGAAGCCGTGATAGTTAAGGAAGGCCGGCTTGGCGCCGCGCAGCTTGAGTTCCTCGCGGGCGATCCTGTCGATCTCGCCCGTGGTCACGCCGGCGGTGATTCGGGAGGCAAGGAGGGCGAGGATGTCCGCCACGACGGCGCCGGCCCGACGCATCGCCGCGATCTCCTCGCGGCTCTTGACTTCCACGGCCTTGGCCATAAACATGTCAGCGTGCCGTCCGCGCGGACTCGATGACGGCGGACAGAGCCGCCTCCACCTGATCGGGCGAATTCGCCGCATCGATCGAATGGAAAACCTGTTCAGCCTTGTAGTAGGCAACGAGAGGTTCCGTGAGGTCGTTGAAGACCATCAGGCGCTTAGCGGCCGTAGCCTCGGCGTCATCCTCGCGTTGGATCACCTTGCCGCCGCACTTATCACAAACGCCGTCGGTTTTCGGCGGGCGGCTGAGAGCGTTATAGACATCGGCACACTGGACGCAGATCCTGCGCGAGGACATCCGGCGGATCGCTTCGGTCGGATGAAGTGTAAGATAGAAAACAAGGTCGATGGTTGAGCCGTTGCGCTTTAGAATCTCATCTAGAGACTGCGCCTGCGCCAGATTGCGGGGGAACCCGTCAAGCAAATACTTGCCGCGAACCTCAAGGCGGGCGGCGACCATCTCGGTCACGACCTCATCGGGGACGAGCTTACCGGCCCTCACGTAGTCCTGCGCCTTGAGGCCGAGCGCGGACTTCTGCGCGATCTCCGTACGAAAAATATCGCCTGTTGCGAGATGCTGGAAGGCGAACTTGCCCGCGAGGCGCTGGGCCTGCGTGCCCTTGCCCGAGCCGGGAGAGCCTAGAAGGATGACGATCACTGGGCGACTCCTCCCCCGACATTGAACCAGCGGCCCTGGATGCGTCCCTTCTTAAGAAAGCCCTCGTAATGCCTCATGATGAGGTGCGCCTCGACCTGTCCCATCGTGTCGAGCGCGACGCCGACCGCTATAAGCAGGGAGGTTCCGCCGAAGAAGAATGGGACGCTGAAATTGCGCTTAAGCACGTCCGGCATGACGGCGATGGCCGCCACGAAGAGCGCACCGCCGAGGGTGATGCGCTCTAGGATCCACTCGATATACTTGGCCGTCGGCTCTCCGGGACGTATGCCCGGGATGAAGCCGCCGGACTTCTTCATATTCTCGGCCAAGTCCACAGGGTTGATCGAGACGGAGTTGTAGAAATAGCAGAAAAAGATGATAAGGCCCGCGTAGAACGTGTCGTAGATCCAACTGCCGCGGTTCATGATCTCCAGGACTTTCTGGCCCATGACGCTCTGCGGGAAGAACTGGGCGATGGTCATGGGGACCGCTAAGAGCGAGACCGCGAAAATGACCGCGATAACGCCGCTTTGATCCACCTTGAGCGGCAGATAACTCTGCGCGCCGCCGTACATCTTCCGGCCGACCACGCGCTTGGCATACTGCACCGGGATCTTCCGCTGGGCGGTCTCCACCCAAACGACTGCGATGATGACCGCGATCAAGGCCGCGACGATGGCGGACGCACTGATGAGGCCGATCTCCTCCAGGCGCACAAGCTCAAAGAGGCTCATGGACGCCGATGGGATGCGTTCCACAATGCCCGCGAAGATAAGCAGGGAAACACCGTTGCCGATGCCCTGCTCCGTCATCTGCTCGCCGAGCCACATGACGAAAATGGTGCCGGCAGTCAGCGTCAGGACGGTCACGCAGTAGAAAGCCCAGTCGGGGTTCACCACGACCGGAATGTTGCCCGGGGTCGGCATCTTGGTGATGGCCAGGGTCAGGCCGAAGGATTGGAACGTGGCGAGGAAGAGGGTGAGATAACGCGTGTAGTTGTTCAGCTTGCGCCGCCCGAGTTCCCCCTCCTTGGCAAGGCGGTCGAGCATCGGGAAGACATGCGCGCCCTGGAGGAGGCTGATGATGATCGAGGCGTTGATGTACGGCATGACGCCCATCGAGAAGATGGAGAAGCGCCCCAAAGCGCCGCCTGAGAAGGTGTTCAGAAAACCCAGGAGGCTGCCGGACTGGGCGTTGAAGATCGCGCGGATCGCGTCGCCGTTGACCCCTGGGATAGGGATGGCGGCGCCTACGCGGAATACCGCGATGGCGCCCAGCGCGAAGCCGATGCGCCGCCGTAGGTCCGGAACTTCGAAGAGATCGCCGAGTCCGCGCATGTCTTAAGCCTTCACGACCTCAGCCTTGCCGCCCACCTTCTCGATCTTGTCCTTCGCGCTCCGCGAGAAGGCGTGAGCCGAGACCTTCAACGCCCGCTTGAGTTCCCCGTCTCCAAGGACCTTCACAAGCCTCGTACCCTTGATCAAGCGGTGGATGCGCAGGTCCTCGACGGTGACCTCTGCCTTATTCTTGAAAACGCGGTCGATGCAGGCCAGGTCCACGATCTGATAGACAACCTTGAACGGACCGTTGGTGAAACCGCGCTTCGGGATGCGCCGCAAGAGCGGCGTCTGTCCTCCTTCGAAACCGACCTGCTTGCCGTCTCCGGAGCGGGAGCGCTGGCCCTTCTGGCCGCGCGTGGCGGTCTGGCCGGTTCCGGAGCCTTCGCCCATGCCGAGGCGGATGGGACGTTTTCGGGAGCCGGGGACCGGCTCGAGATTGGAAAGAGTGATCCTGTTCATGTCGTTTCTCGTCAGGCCGCGTTCACTTACCGCGCAGCTTGGCGATATCCTCCTTCGTGCGGAGCATCTTGAGAGCCTCGAAGGTCGCTCCAACGGTGTTGAAAGGGTTTGGAGAGCCGAGGCTCTTGGTGAGGACGTTCTTGATTCCCGCGGCCTCCAGGACCGCGCGCACGCCGCCGCCCGCGATGACGCCCGTGCCGGGCGCGGCCGGCTTCATCCAGACCTTGCCGGAGCCGAACTTCGCGACGATCTCGTGAGGAATTGTGTCGCCGACCATCGCGAACTTGACGATCTCCTTGCGAGCCGACGCATTCCCCTTCATGATCGCGGCCTGAACGTCCTTGGCCTTGCCGAGTCCGAAGCCGACCGAGCCCGCGCCGTCGCCGACGACGATGATGGCCGAGAACGAAAAGCGCTTGCCTCCCTTGACGACCTTTGCCACGCGGTTGATCGCAACGACGGTTTCCTTGAAGCCGCCCTCTTCGCGTTGGTCGCTGCGTCCGCGGCGAGGACCGCGTGGACCTCCGCGGCTTCCGCCGCGATCGCCGCCTCCTCCGCGCTCATTGCGATCTGCGCCGGGCTGGGGCTGCGGGGGAACGGGCTGCTGAGGGACCGGCTTGGTTTCGGTGCTCATTAAGATCAATCTCCGTTAAAACTCGAGTCCGCCGGCGCGCGCCGCGTCGGCCAGGGCCTTCACGCGGCCGTGGTACACGTAGGCTCCTCGGTCGAACATGACCTTCTTGACGCCGGCCTTGATCGCCTTCGCCGCGATCTCTTCGCCGACCTTCTTGGCGGCATCGATGCTCTTGGCGGACTTCACGCCGGCCTTAAGGTCCTTGTCCATTGACGAAGCCGTCGCGAGCGTGACGCCTTTGGCGTCGTCGATCACCTGCGCGTAGATATACTTAAGACTGCGGTGCACCGACAGGCGTGGGCGCTCGCCGCGGTGCTCGAAAAGACGCCTCCGCGTGGAGGTCTTACGATGCTGGTAGCGGGTCCATTTGTCTTTCATGGCTTTATTTCTTGCCTCCCGCGCCGGCGCTTGCGCCCGCGGCCGTCTTGCCTGCCTTCTTGCGGACATACTCGCCCTGGTATCGGATGCCTGTGCCCTTGTAAGGTTCGGGCTTGCGTAATTCGCGGATCTTCGCGGCCGCCTCTCCGACGAGGTCCTTGCTCATGCCGGAGATGGTGAGCAGCGTCTTCTTCGGGTCCACCGTGACGGTGATGCCCTTGGGCACCTCAAAGATCACCGGATGCGACTTGCCCAGCGCAAGGGTCAGCTTTTGCCCCATGATCTCCGCGCGGAAACCCAGGCCGTGGATCTCAAGGATCTTGCTGTAACCGACGGCCACGCCCTGCACGAGATTGTTCAGGCGCGCGCGCATCATGCCCCAGATGGCGGAGGCATCGCGAGCGGCGCCGATGTCGGCCGTGAGAATGACCTTGCCGTCCTTGATCTCAGCTTTGACGTACGGATGAAGGGGTTCCTTGAGTTCTCCCTTGGGACCTTTGGCGGTTATGACGCCCCCATCGAGCTTGACCGAGACCCCGTTCGGGATGACGACTGGCTGTTTTCCGATTCGGCTCATGATTTTTTCACCAAACCTGGCAGAGGATCTCTCCGCCGACCTTCTTCTCCTTCGCCTGGCGATCCGTCATCACTCCCCGCGAGGTGGAGAGAATCGTCACCGCGAAACCGCCGCGCACGCGCGGGATGTCCTGGTAGGACCGGTACACGCGCAAACCAGGCTTTGAGACGCGCTGGATGCCGCGGATGACGCATTCCTTGGCGGGAGAGTACTTCAGGAAGATGCGGATGGTCCCACGCTTGTTGTTCCCGTTATAGAGCGACTTGTAGTTGGCGATGAAACCCTCGTCCTTGAGGACGCGGACGACCTCAAGCTTCATCTTGGACATCGGAACGTCCACGCGATCCTGCTGGCGGACGTTCGAGTTGCGGATGCGAGTGAGCAGGTCTGAGATGGGATCCATTTTATTTTCACCAGGAGGATTTCTTAACGCCGGGGAGCAGTCCGCCATGCGCCATCTTGCGGAAGCACATGCGGCACAGTCCGAAGTCGCGGTAGAACGCGCGGGGCCGACCGCAGATCTGGCATCGATTGCGGTGCCGCGTCGAGAATTTCGGAGTCTTCGTCATCTTCGCACGCCAAGCGGTGGTCGCCATGGTCAGTTCCTCGCGGCCGTCGCGGCCGCCGGCTGCTTGAACGGCATCCCGAGCTCCTTGAGGAGGTCGAGGCTGAGCGCGTCCTTGCCCTCGGTCATGACTATGGAAACGTTCATGCCGCGCTGTTTGGATACTCTCTCGGATGTGATCTCCGGGAAGATCAGCTGCTCTTTGAGTCCGAGATTGAAGTTGCCTGAGCCGTCCAGCCCACGGGGCTCAAGACCGCGAAAGTCTCGGATGCGCGGTATAGCCACCGTGATGAGGCGGTCCAAAAATTCCCACATCCGGTCGCCCCGCAGAGTGACGCGCACGCCGATCGGCATGCCCTCGCGCAGCTTGAAGTTGGAGATCGACTTCGAGGCGCGCCGCACCTGCGGCAATTGCCCGGTGATCAGGGCCAGTTCCTCGCGGGCGGCGTCCAGGGTCTGGACATTGTCGCGGGCCTCGGAGACGCCGATATTGACCACGATTTTTCTCAGACGCGGCACCTGGTGCGGGTTCTGGAGGGAGTGCTTTTCCATGAGAGCGGGAACCACGGCCTCCTTGTAAAGCGCCTTCATGCGCGGGATCGCGTGCTCGGTCTCGCGGCCGTCCGCGTTCACCTCGTACACCGGACCCGCGTTCTTGGAGGCTTGCTTCTCAAGGCCCGCCTTCTTGGCGAGGGCGGCGGCTTTCGCCGCTCTCGCCGCTTTTTCGTCTGGAGTCTTCTCAGCCATTGTCTTTATCCCGCTTCCTTGGTCTTTCCGGATCAGACGATCGTTTCGCCGGACTTAAGCGCCACGCGAATCTTGTCGCCGTTGGGCAGAGTCTTGAACTTGACGCGCGTGGGTTTATTCGTTTTTGGGTCGGCCAGCATCACCTTGGAGATCGAGATCGGCGCCTCCATCTTCACGAGGCCCCCTCTGTCGGTTTGCGTCGGCTTCTGGTGCTTGGTCACGATGTTGATCTTGGTGATGAGAACGCGGGCCGGCGTGAAGCCGTCTCCGGAGATGACCTCGATGACCTCGCCGACCTTCCCTTTGTCCTTGCCGGAGATGACGACGACCTTATCCTTCTTCTTGATCTTAAACTTCATGTCAGACGACCTCCGGCGCGAGGGAGATAATCTTCAGGAACTCCTTGTCGCGCAGCTCGCGGGCTACGGGCCCGAAGACGCGGGTGCCCCTCGGCTCGTTCTTGTCGTCGATGAGGCAAGCCGCGTTGTCGTCGAAGCTGACGAGGGAGCCGTCGGCGCGGCGCAAGTTGCGCTTGACGCGCACCACGACCGCCTTGACCACCGTTCCTTTCTTGATCGCGCCGTTCGGGAGCGCATCCACGACGGAGCAGACGATGATATCGCCGAGACTCGCGTAGCGACGATAACTGCCTCCCATCACATGGAAGCACTGCAGCTTGCGCGCGCCGGAGTTGTCGGCGACGTTGACCATGGTTCGGAGCTGGATCATCTCACTTCACCTCGGAAACGCGCGGGGCCGCCTTCACGACGCGTACCACGCGCCAGCGCTTCGTTTTGGAAAGCGGGCGGGTGCTGATAATCTCGACGGTGTCCCCCTCGCGGGATTGGTTGGCCTCGTCATGAGCGTGGAACTTCTTGGATTTGGTCATGACCTTCTCGTAGAAGGCATGGCGCATGGAGCGGGTCACGCGAACGACGCGCGTCTTGTCCATCTTGTCGGACACGACGACGCCTTCCAGGGTCTTGCGCTGGCCGCGCTCTTCAGCGGCGGCGGGAGCGGGCGCGACGGCGGCGATCTTCGTCACTTCACGGCCTCCTTCATGCGGATATGGGTCTTGAGGCGCGCGATCTCGCGGCGGAGGTGGCGCAGCTCCAATGGATTCTTGAGAGGAGCGACCTGGTGTTGGAACTCGAGCTTGGCGCGCTTTTCCAGAGCCTGGCGGAGCTCGGTGACAAGCTCGGTCGAGGCCAAGTCGATCTTATTCTGCGTCAGCATCTTCTTTTTTTCGGCCATCTTAGACGTGCTCCCGGGCGATGAACTTCGTGCGGATCGGCAATTTATACGACGCCATCTTGAGCGCCTTCTGCGCTTCTTCACGGGTCAAGCCCATGACCTCAAAAAGAACGCGACCCGGCCGGACGACGGCAGCCCAATGGTCCGGAGCGCCCTTACCCTTGCCCATGCGAGTTTCGGCGGGGTGCTTGGTGATCGCCTTGTCGGGGAAAATGCGGACCCAGAGCTTGCCGCCCTTCTTGAGGTGGCGGCTGATGGTCACGCGACTCGATTCGATCTGGCGGGCGGTGACCCACTTCGGCTCCAACGCCTTCAAGCCAAACTCGCCGAAGGAGAGGGAAACGCCGCGCTTGGCCGGGCCCTTGATGCGGGGATGGCTGTGGGGCTTGCGGTATTTGACGCGCTTGGGCATCAGCATATCACTTCGCCCCCTCGACCTTGTCGGCCACGGCCTGGATCTCGGCGGGGACCGGAGCGCCCACCGGGGTCTCGCCGCTCTCGATGGCCATCGCGGCGGCGGCGAGCGCTGCCTCCTTCTTGGCCATCTGCTGCAGCTCCTTGAAGGACTTAACGAAGTGCTGCTTCTTGAAAATCCAGACCTTCACGCCGATGAGCCCGGCGGAAGTCATCGCCTCGGCCGTGCCGTAGTCCACGTCCGCGGCGAAGGTGTGCAGGGGCACGCGCCCCTCGCGGTTCCACTCGCGGCGCGAGATCTCGGCGCCGTTGATGCGCCCGGAGACCATCACCTTGATGCCCAGAGCGCCCGACTGAATCGTACGCTCCATGGCGCGTCGCATAGCGCGGCGATGGGCGATGCGCTTCTCGAGCTGGACCGCGATGGATTCGGCCACCAGGCGGCTGTCGAGCTCGGGGTCCTTGATCTCCATCACGTTGATGTAGGTCTTACGCTGCGTCATGCCCTCGACGTTCTTGCGCAGGGACTCGATGTCGGCGCCCTTCTTGCCGATGACGACGCCGGGGCGGGCCGTGTGGATATTGACACGCAAGTAGGAGCCGGCGCGCTCGATGCCGACCCAACTGACAGCGGCGGCCCGGAAGGTGTTGCGAACCAGGTTGCGGATCTTGAAGTCTTCGCCGATCAGCGCGGGGGCGTCCTTGACGGAGAACCACTTGGACTGCCAGTCGTGGATGTAGCCGAGGCGCAGCGCGTTCGGATTGGTTTTATTGCCCATGTTGTTACTTCCTCTTCCCCATGACGCGTTCGTCGCTGACGACGACGGTCAAGTGACAGACCTTCCTCTTGAAGGTGTAGGCCCGGCCCTGAGGGGCGGGCAGCATGCGCTTCATGTTTCCCATCGGCCCCATCGTGGACCAGCAGGATTTGATATAGACCTTCTCCGGCGCGAGCGGCCTGCCGGCCTTCGTGGCCTGGTTGACCAGGTTGGCGGCGGCGGACCGGACGGCCTTAGAAATCATGCGCGAACAGATGCGCGGGATCATCGGCAGGAGACGCTCGGCTTCGAGCACTGACTTGCCGCGGATCTCCTTGAGGACCTGCGCTACCTTGCGCGTCCCATATCTCTGAAATCGAGCGTGAGCTGTGGCTTCCATGTCTATTCCTTTGTTAAGGCCTGCAAGACTCAGGTCTTCGCCGTCGCGTCCTTCGACGTGCCGCCGTGGGCCTTGAAAAACCGGGTGAAGGAAAATTCGCCCAGCTTGTGGCCGACCATCTGCTCCGTCACGTATATCGGAAGGAACTTCCGGCCGTTATGCACGGAGAAAGTGTGTCCGACAAAGTCGGGCACGATGGTGCATTTACGCGACCATGTCTTGATCGGCTTCTTCTCGCCGGCCGTGTTCAGCTTCTGCACCTTCGCTAGGACCCTCGGGTCGATGAAGGGTCCTTTCTTTGTCGATCGGCTCATATCTTCTTTCCTCTATTCCTCAGCCCGCGTGCTGCGCCGAGCGGCGCCGGTCTGAGACGATCATCCAGCCCCAGACCTTCTTCTTGTTTCGGGTCTTGTATCCCTTCGACAGTTGATTCCAAGGCGAACGCGGGTGGTTATTGCCCTTGGACTTGCCGCGGCCACCGCCGAGCGGGTGGTCGGTCGCGTTCATGGCGCCGCCGCGGACCGTCGGGCGGATGCCGCGGTGGCGGTTGCGTCCCGCCTTGCCGAGCGTGATCGTGTTGTGCTCCGTGTTGCCCACCTGGCCCAGGGTGGCCATGCAGATCTCGGGAACCATACGGACCTCGCCCGAAGGCATCTTGAGTTGGGCGTAGCCGCCGTCCTTGTTCATGACTTGAGCCTGGGAACCGGCGGAACGCATCATCTGAGCGCCCTTGCCGGGGTTGAGTTCAACATTGTGGACAAAAGAGCCTTCCGGGATCTTGTTGAGCGGCAGGGCGTTGCCGACCTTGATCTCGGCCGTCGGGCCGCTGGTGACTACGTCGCCAACCTTCAAGCCGACGGGATGGAGGATGTAGCGCTTCTCGCCGTCGGCGTAATGGAGGAGACAGATGCGCGCGGTGCGATTGGGATCATACTCGATCGTGGCGACCTTCGCCGGGATGCCGGCCTTATCGCGCTTGAAATCCACGCGGCGGAAGGCGCGCTTGTGGCCGCCTCCCTGGTGGCGGACCATGATCATGCCGGTGTTGTTACGACCGCCCTTCCGGGTGACCTTGGAGACGAGGCTCTTCTCAGGGGTCTTCGTCGTCAACTCCGAGAAGTCCGCGGAAGTCATCCCTCGGCGCGACGGCGTGTACGGCTTATAGGACTTAATGGGCATATTCGTGGACCTCAGGAACCCGACTGTTGGGCGAAATCAATCTTCTGGCCCTCGGCCACGGTCACGATCGCCTTCTTCCAGTCAGGAAGCATCCCGCCACCCCGGCCATGACGGCGGAACTTGCCCGGGATGATCATGGTGCGGACCTTCTCGACCGATACCTTGAACATCTTCTCGATCGCGGTCTTGATGTCTGTCTTCGTCGCCGTGGGAGCGGCCTCGAAGAGGTACTGGTTGTACTTCTCCTGGATAAGCGTGCCGCGCTCGGTCAAGAGCGGTCGGACCAGGATGGCGTGGAGATCTTTGGACATATTTGGTTGCCTCAGTTCCAGCGCGCGCCCAGCTTCTCAAGGGCGGGCTGAGTGATCAACAGCTTCTCACACTGCAGGACCTCGTAAGCATTGATGTCGGAAGCCAGACGCAGGAGCACCGTGGGAATGTTGCGGACGGCGCGGGTCAAAGACGCATTCGGCGCGTCGAGGACGATCAGTGTCTTGCCCTCGCAGCCGAGCTTATTGAGGAGGCCGGCTACCAGCTTCGTCTTAGGCTCCTTGATGGAGAGTTCCTTGACGCAGACAAGGCTGCCGTCCTGCGCGCGGGCCGAGAGGGCCTGGGCGAGGGCGAGCCGCGCCTTCTGGCGGGGGTAGGCGAGGCGGGAGCCCATGCCCAAGCGCGGGCCGTGGATGATCCCGCCGCCACGCCACAGACCCGAGCGTATGGAACCCGCGCGGGCGCGGCCGGTGTGCTTCTGCTTCCACGGTTTGCGCCCACCGCCGGAAACCTCAGAACGACTCTTCGTATGGGCCGCCCAGGCGCGCTGGTTGGCGAGATACACCATGACGAACTCGTGCAGGAAGCGGCGCGAGGGCTTGTGCCCGAAGATGTTCTCGGGAAGGACGAATTGGCCGACTTCCTTGCCGTCGACGTCGATGACCTTGGCATCCATATTCGGACTCCCTGCCTACTTCTTGGCGCCGGGCTTGGCGGCGGCCTTGATGATGTTGCCCATCTTGTCCTTCTTGATGGCGGACTTGACGATCTCAGTGCGGAACTTCTTGGGCTTGACCGTCTCGAAAATCGTGACTAGGCCGCCCCTCGGACCGGGCACCGCGCCCGCGAGGTAGATCAGGTTCTTCTCAGGATCGATCGAAACGACCTCTATCTTCATCGTCGAGATCTTTGTGTTCCCTAAATGTCCGGCCATGCGCTGGCCGGGCATCACGCGTCCCAGGGAGCGGCGCGAGGCGAGCGAGCCCGGCGAACGCTGCTTGTCCGAGGCGCCGTGCGAGGCCGGCAGGCCTTTGAAATTATGGCGCTTCATGACGCCGGCAAAACCCTTGCCCTTGCAGATACCCTGAACGTCCACGTAGTCGCCGGGCTTGAAGGCGCCGTCGACGACGACGGTCTGTCCGGCCTCGAGACCCTTGGTGTCGCAGACGCGTATCTCACGAACGTACCGCATCGCGGGAACGCCAGCCTTCTTAAATTGGCCGAGCTCGGCTTTCGAGCAGGATTTCTCACGGCCCTGGCCGAAGCCCAACTGAACGGCATTATAGCCGTCCTTGGACTCGACGGTCTTGACCCGCAGGATCGGGCACGGACCAGCCTTCACGACGGTAACATCGTAGAAGTTCTGGTCCTTCGGATGGAAGATCTGCGTCATGCCGATCTTCTCGCCCAGAATGGCGCGGAACGTCGCCGGAGCCTTCTTGGCCCCGTCGTTCTCAGTCGCGGCGATCGTCGTCTGCTGCTCGCTCATAAGGCAAAAAACTCCTCTTTACTCTAGGAAAGCCTGAAAAAGGCCGTCCGCCAAGCTCGTTAGAGCTTTATTTCGACGTCGACACCAGCCGGCAGGTCAAGCTTCATAAGCTCATCAACCGTCTTCGAGGTCGTACTATTGAGCTCGATAAGACGCTTATGAATCCTCATCTCAAACTGCTCGCGCGACTTCTTGTCGACGTGCGGAGACCGCAACACCGTATACTTCTTGATGTGCGTGGGCAACAGGATGGGGCCGGAAACGACAGCTCCCGTACGCTGGGCCGTCTCGACGATCTTCCCGACGCTGGCGTCAAGGACGCGATGGTCGTAAGCGCGAAGGCGGATGCGGATTCTCTGCTGCGAATTGTCAATCTCATTCATGATTGTACCTTATTCCCTGTGATGATTCCTAGTCCAAAATATCCGCGACGAC
>MGTX01000025.1 GCA_001799675.1 Elusimicrobia bacterium GWA2_66_18 | reverse complement strand
CGGCAGAAGGAGATCGAAGCGGCAGGGCAGACCGGCAAGTAATCTTGATCGAGCGCGGGTTATGGAGAATGCGATGGCGGCAAAGCGATTGAAGGAATCAAAAATAACGGTGGATCTCGCGGTTTATCCCTTGGAAGCGGTGCAGGCCGCCGCCTATTCGCTGACGGATCGTCTTTTTGTCCGCATCGCGCGTAACGGCAAAGGATCGGCTTCGGTCGTCCTGAAGCCGAAGTCGGGCGGTGATCTGGAGGCGTTGGCAGGCGAGTTTCATAACGAGATGCTGCACGAAACGCTCCGCCTCCAGGTGTCGCAGGCCAACCAGAAGATCCGCGAGCACATCGTGACCAAGGCCTTGCTTTCGGCCCAGGTTCCCAGCGTCGAGCCTCTCGCGGCTGTTGCAGAAGCCGCGCCGGCGACTCAGCAACCCTGTTCCGAGTGCGAGGCTCAGAAGGCTCCTCCCGCGTCGCCCCCGGTGGACGCGGAATTGGAGAAGGAGATCGAGAAGCTGCTGGCGGAGATTGAAAAAGGCGACGGCGGGGATGATCCCCTGGGCGTGGCGGTGCCCTGGGAGGAGAAGTCCGGCGGCAAGACCGGCAAGGATGCGGCGCCTTCCCGGAAGGATGCTTCAAAACCTAAAGCGGCGAAACCGGAGACCGCGTGAGCGCTGCGGCCGTCGTTGCGGAGTTGCCGCGCATCAACCCGGCCAAGACGGGTTTTTTCCGGTTTCGCCGTTTCAAGGACGACTATCTCATCACCAATGATTTCGGCCGCTATTGCGTTCTGACGGCGACGGAATTCAAGAGCTTCGTCGAGGGTTCGATCGACGAGTCCTCGCCGTTGTACGGCAAACTATCGCGGGATGGATTCATTCGCGACCGGATGGATTTTGACGCGTTGACGTCCGTCTGGAGGACGCGCAACCGGTTCCTCTGGCAGGCGCCGAACCTGCATATCGTCGTCGTGACGCTGCGCTGCAACCATCGCTGTCTCTACTGCCAGGCCAACTCGGTCTCGATGAAGGATAAATCCTCGGACATGAGCCTGGAGACGGCGCGGAAGGTCGTGGACCGGATTTTCGAGAGCGTGAGTCCCGCCGTCACCATCGAGTTCCAGGGCGGGGAGCCTCTGGCCAACTGGCCGGCCGTCGAGTTCATCGTCGACTACGCCCACAGGAAGAACCGCAAGGCCGGCAAGAGCCTGTGGATCAACCTAGTCACCAACCTCAGCCTCCTCGACGACGAGAAGCTGAAGTTCCTGCTCAAGAACCAGGTCAACTTCTGCACTTCTCTCGACGGCCCGGAGGATCTGCACGACAAAAACCGCCTGTTCGTCGGCGGCGACAGCCATGCCGGCGCCGTCCGGTGGTTCAAGGAGATTTACAAGAAGACGGCGCGAAAAAAATTCAGGATCGACGCCTTGCTGACGGTGACGCGGTTTTCCCTGCCTCATTACAAAGAGATCGTGGATGAGTACGCGGGCCTCGGGATGCGCGGCATCTACTTGCGGTCCCTGAGCCGGCTGGGCTTGGCGCGGGGGACCTGGGACAAGATCGGCTACGAGCCGGACGAGTTCCTCGAGTTTTACCGCAAGGCGCTCGATTACATCATCGACGTCAATAAGCGCAAGAATTTCTTCGAGCAGACGGCCCGCCTTTTCCTGGCCAAGATCTTGGGCGATAACGACCCGAATTTCCTGGACCTTCGCTCGCCTTGCGGGGCGGGCATCGGCCAGATCGCCTACAACTTCGACGGCGGGCTCTATACCTGCGATGAGGGACGGATGTTCTCCCGCATGGGAGACGAGTCCTTCCGCATCGGCAGCGTGAACGACGGCTCCTACCTGGAGAGCGTAAGCCATCCGGCCGTGCGCGCCATCTCCGTGGCCTCCTGCCTCGATAATCAGGTGCAGTGCTCCAAATGCGCCTACAAGCCCTATTGCGGCATCTGCCCGATACAGTGCTATGCGGAGCAGGGAGACATCATGGGGCGCATGCCGTCCAATACCCGCTGCCGCATCCAGATGGGCATCCTCGACATTTTGTTCGAGAGGCTCAAAGATCCCAAGATTGAGAAGATCTTTAGAAAGTGGATTCGCGAAAGGAAAGAGCCGGTTCTTTACCGGAGGTAGGGAGAGAGGGTATCTTATGGCCAAGGACATGGCTCCGAAGATCAAGAAGGATCTTGCCCGCTTCTTAACGAGCGAAGAGGGCAAGATACTCAAGAAGGACATCCTCAAGGCCGCGGCCGTCCTGGGCATCATCGGCGCGACCATGATGAAGGCGGAAGATCTTCTCGCCCAGGCCCACACCAACAGCCTCCACAACTCCGGCGGCACTGGCTCTCATATGAGCCATAGTTCGCACGCCAGCCACGCCTCCCATGGCTCGCACGGCAGCCACGGCAGCCATGGTTCCCATGGCAGCCATGCCTCTCATGGAAGCCACGGCTCGCACGGCTCGCACGGTTCCCATGGGTCCCACGGCCAATGGTAAGGCAGTCCGTCACCGACGCGCTGGGCTGATCCGCCTGGCTCGGCTGGCCGCGCAAACGCTCCGCGCGGCGGGGCATTCTCCCGCACGGGTCAGCGTGATCCGCGACCCATCCGCCGAGGGTCTTTCTTGTTCCTGGAGGGCTTTGCCCTCGGGAGGGCGGGCGCTGGAGGTCGTCTCGCCTGACGCCGCCGCGAGCGCCCAGTTCTCCGCGGCGTTCTCCGGCGCCTCCACGGGTTCCGCCTACCCCGTCGCGGGAGTCTGCGCTCCCGCCAAAGTCCTCCTCTTCCGCAGTCTCCTGGAGGCTCCGGGAAAAGAAGGCGCCGACCGCCTCAATCAGGGGGCGCTCTATCTCGCCTCGTCGCTGCGCGCGGCGGGAGTGCCCCTCGTTTTCTCCGACGTGAAGGTCTCGCGCTTCGCCCGCGAGGCCGGACAGCGCGAGAGGCTCGCCCGCCTTCTCGACGAGAACCCCGATATCGGGCTGATCGCCCTGAGTCTCTACGACGCCTATTTCGAGGACGCAGCTCTCCTGGTGGAGTTCGTGCGCTCGCGTTCGCGCGCGCGCGTGGCGATCGGGGCGTTGATGCCCACCCGCGATCCCGAGGCCGCTCTCGTCCATCTGCCCGGCGTCGACTTCGCGGCTCGCGGCGCCGGCGAGGAGTCCTTGCCGCGCTTGGCCGCCCTGGCCGGGCGATTCCCCGCGGGATCGTTCGACGAGTCGGCGCGGGGGGCCCTGCTGGGGCTCGACGGCGTGCTGGCCTGCGACGCGGACCGGGCGGTCGTCTGGGCGGGGGCCGAGAAAGTTTTGCGCGTCGCGGACCTCGACGACGCCGTCCTCGACCTCTCCTTGCTGGAGCGCCGCGACGCCGAGTCCGGACCGACCTTCTGTCTCTCCCGGGGCTGCGGCAGCGCCTGCCGCTTCTGCACTTCTCCGGACCAAGGCCTCTTCCACGGCAAGAGCGCGCACGAGGTCGGCCATGTGCTGGCGGCTTATGGCCGCCGCCTCAAGGAGATCTACGGCTCCTGGGGGGCCGCCCCGGACGAAGCTTTCGGGGTCGGCTTCTATGACGACGACTTCCTCTGCGACCCGGACCGCGCCCTAGCCGTGCTCGAAGTGGTGCGCCGTTCGCCCTTCCATATTCGCTTCATCCAGGCGAGCGTGCGCGCCTTCTTCCGCCGCGGCCCCAACGGCCGCCTCGAGGGCCTCGACGACAGGCTCCTCGACGCGCTCTCCGGAGGGGTCTTCGCGGCGAAGTTGGGCCGCGGTAAGCCTTCCGCTGACCCTCAACTCTACCTGGGCACGGAGAGCTTCTGCGACGCGGAACTCGAGCGCTTGGGCAAGGGCTACGGCGCGGCAGAAGTGTCGGCCGTGGCGCGAGCTCTCTCGAGCCGCGGGGTCCGGCAGGCGCATCACTTCATCGCGACGAACGCCCGGACCCGCCCCGAGGACGTTCTCGAGAGCCTGGCGCGCATCGTGCGTCTGCGCGAGGAGTGCGGCCGATCCTTCAGCGTCCTTGAGCCGGTCATCAGCCATCTGATCTCCTTCCCGGGGACGGCCAGTCTGCGCGCGCTGGAGCGCTCGGGGTTGGCGGACCGGGTGGAGACGCGCGGGGTCCTGTCCGTGCCGGGATTCCCCGAGTACGATTACGCTCTCGTCGAGCGCGACGCGCCCTTAGACCCCGACGTCGCGGCCTGGGCCGAGAGGCTGGCCGGCAAGGCCCCGGGCTTGGACTGGGAGGCGCAGCTCGAGGGGCTGCTCTTCCAGTGGCTTCTGCGCAGCGAGAGCCTGACGGCGCGCGGCGAGGATCCGGAGCGCGCGGCGCGCCTGCGCCGCGCCGTGGACCTCCACGCGGGCCGCGTTCATGCGGTCGCGTGAGCAGCCGCGCCTCGCTGAAGGCGAATCTCCAGCTCTTCGTGACCCGGCGCTGCCAGCTGCGCTGCCGCTACTGTCCGATCCTCAAGGGCGATTCGCTCATGCCCCTGGCGACCGCCTTGAAGGGAGCCGACCTCCTTCTGGGCCACCAGTCCGGGCGCGTGCGTCTCGACTTCGGAGGAGGCGAGCCCCTGATGAATTTCGAGGTGGTGCGCGAGGCCTCGGCCTACGCCGCGCGCCGCGCGAAGGCGCTGGGCAAGGACCTCGGCTTCTACATGGTCACCAACGCCGTCCTCCTCGACGACGCCGTCCTGGAGTGGGCGGCCAAGCGCGGCGTGCTCCTGGAATTCAGCATGGACGGGGCCCGGGAGGACCACAACCGCTACAAGTCCGCCTACGATCGCGGGCTGGACCCGTACGCGGCCACGCGCGCGGGCGTCGAACGCGCGCTGCGCGCCGGTTCGCCTCATTTCGTCATCGTGGTGGCCAGCCCCTCGAACGTCCGGCGCCTGGCGGAGAACTTCGAGCACCTCTACGAGATCGGAGTGAGGCGTTTCGACCTCAGTTACGCCATCGGCGGCGTCTGGTCCGCCGATGAGGAGAAGAGTTTTTTCTCGCAGGTTGAGCTCGTCTTGACGCGCCACGCCCGGGAGCTGGATTGCGGCGCAGTCCAGCTCGGCAACGCGCGCCAGCGCTTGGAGCCCACGGTTCTCAACAGCGAACTGATGGTGGACCCCGACGGCTCTCTGCACCAGATGAGCGAGTGGATGTTCGAGACCACTCCTCCCACGGGCGAAGCCCCCTTCCATGTCGGGACGTTGGACACGGTCAAGGACATCAACTCGCTTCGTTGGAGTCGTTTCCATTCCTACTACACCCTCGTGCGGCTCTACGATGGCCGTCCCGACGTGCGCGCGGCATTGCTCAACAACATCTCCTTCGGACTGCGCGTCGGGCGCTTCTTCCGCGCGTCGGGCGCCCGGCTGGGGAAGGTTCCCGCGTGAGGTCCCTCTATGAGGCGCAACTGGACCGGACCGAACTCGCCCTGCGGGCCGTCGGTGCGGACGGCGGCGCGCAGGCGCGCTTGGCGCTGGGGGCGCTGGACTCGGCGCTTTTCGAGGCGCTGCACAGCGCCGAGACGGCCCCGGACGGTCCCAAGGCCGCCGCGCGGCGCGCGTACCTGCTCGGTTGGGCCTTCTATCGCCGCCGCCTTCTGCGGCGCCTCGTGAAGGGGGGGCTGCGCCCGAGCGCGGACCATCTGCGCGCGCTCTTCTCCGGCTCCGGAAGCGACCGGCTCATCCTCCTCGTCACGCATGCCTGCCAACTGCGCTGCGCTTACTGCCGGGTCCGCAAGTACGGCGCCTCCATGGACGTCGAGACGGCGGAGGCCGGCGTGCGCTGGTTGATGCGCTCCTTGCGCCGCGACGTGGATCTGCAGTTTTTCGGCGGCGAGCCCCTGCTGGCCCTGCCCGTGGTGCGCGGCGCCGCGAAGCTCGCCGAGCGCCTGGCCCGAGAGGCGGGCAAGACCGTGCGCTTTCTTCTCACGACGAACGGGCTTGCTCTCGACGCGGCGACCGTCGCCTTCCTGCGCGAGCATTCTTTCTGCGTCGAAGTCAGCTGTGACGGCACGATGAGCGCCCAGGATGCCCAGCGTCCGACGGCGCGGGGCGCCGGCTCCTGGGCAGCCCTGTGCTCGGGGCTCGAGCGCCTGCGCGGGGCCGACATCCCCTATCAAGTCATCGCCGTGGTCCTGCCCGAGGACGCGGAGCGCGCGCACGAGCGCGTCGAGACCCTGGCGGCGATGGGCCACCGCCGCATTCAGATCAACTACGCCCTCGGCCGTTATTGGACGGCCGAGCAGGCCGCCGCCTTGAGCCGGTCCATGGACCGGGCCGCGGACGCCGCCCGGCGCCTGGGCGTGGAACTGGTCAACTTCACCCGGAAGCGCCGCGAGCCGGTGGTGCTCAACAGCGAACTCACGGTGGACTGCGACGGGACGGTCTTTCGCGAGACCGGAGTGTGCTTGGAGGAGGATTTCCAGGAGATGAAGAAGCGATTTCGTGTGGCCGACGTTCGGCGGGCCGGCCTTTTCGAAACTTATGGGGCCACGCCTTTCGACAATTTCGCCATCCTCGCCTCGGCTTATGGCCAAGGCTCCATGCGCCGCACTCTGCTCAGCAACCTTGAGATCGGGCGCTCGTTCGCGGAGGCCCGATGAAGGTCCTGCTTTTTAATCCCCTGAATCCCGACCCGCCGCCCGTCTATTTCGGGCCGCCGTACGGCCTATCGCTGCTCGGAGCCATCCTCAAGGAGCGCGGCGTCTCGGTTGTCGGGAGAGACTACGACCGCGTCCTCAAGGAAGATATGCTTAGCGACGCCTCCGCGCTGGTCCGCGCCGAGAGGCCGGACTTGGTCGGAGTCTCCTGCCAGAGTTCCAACCGAGGGGCCGTCGTCGCCCTCGTCCGGCGTCTGAAGGCGGAGACGGAGGGCCTGCGCATCGTCGTCGGCGGTCCCTTCGCGAGCACCAATCCTGAGTTGGTCCTGCGCCGTACCGGCGCCGACTGGGTAGCGGTCGGCGACGGGGAGGCGACTTTGCCTGAGCTCGTGGAGGCTCTCGGGCGCGGCGGCGATACGCGCAAGATCGCTGGTCTCGTCTGGGCCGAGGGCGGCGCGGTCCGCTATGCCTCTGAAAGAGAAGCTTTCTCGGATCTCGATTCCCTTCCCTCCCCGGATTTCGACCTCTTCGACGCCGAGTCCAATTTGCGTCGTTTCCGCCGCCCGCGCGCGGAGGCCCTGGCCGGTCCCGTGACCGCGGCGGGGCGTCGGTGCCTGGCCATGCACAGCGCCATCATGCTCCTGAGCTCGCGCGGCTGCGTCTATCGCTGCGTGTTCTGTCCGATGAGCACCTTTAAAGGGAAGCCCCGTCTCCACTCTCCCGCCTATTTCGTGCGCCAGGTCGCCGAGATGGCCCGCCGCTACCGGTGGCGCGACTTCGTTTTCGGAGACAACTTCTTCACCCGAGATCGAAAGCGTATATTGGAGATCTGCGTCTTGCTGCGCCAAGAGGCGCCCGGCATCCGGTGGATATGCATGACGCGGGCCGACGCGATGGATCCGACGCTGGCGCGGGAGATGGCGGCGGCCGGCTGCCGCGAGATTTCCTATGGAATAGAGAGCGGTTCGTCGCGGGTGCAGAAGGCCATCGGCAAGCATCTGGACCTGGACCGCGTGCCCGCCGCTTTCGCCGCCACGCGCGAGGCGGGAATGCAGGCGGTTCTGATGCTCATGGTGGGCAATCCTGGCGATGATCTGGAGTCCACGCGTGAAACCGGCATCTTCCTTCGAGGAATTGACCCGGACCGGGTTCTTGTGCACAAGACCAAGGTCTATCCCGGCACCGGTATCCACGAGATCGCAGCTTCCGCCGGCGTGGTCCCCGCCGGCTTTTACGAGGGAGACGATCATCAGGCCCCGGTGTACACGGTCGAGCGAAACCTCGCTCAGATCGAGGGAATGAAGGTCCTCCTACCCTCCCGCACTCACTACATCGAAGCGATTCCCGGCTGCGTCAACGGTTGCTGCTCCCTGCGTCGTCCCAGCTTCCGGCGGAAGGGGGCCTTGTCCTCCGCGCTGGCTCAGGCGGCGCTACGCGCCGAACGGGGCGTGCTGGGCGGTGGCGAATCCTTGTTGATCGCCGAGCTGGAGAGCGTTCTCGACGATGCCGAGGCGTTGCAACTGCACGATTTGAGCCTCTATACCACGGCTCGTCCCCTCGTCGATGCGCGTAGGGTCACCCTTTTGCGCACGCGCCGGGAATTGCGCCGCGTGGTCGTCCCGCTGTTTTCTCCCGAGGCGGCGCGGCACGACGCGCGCGCGCGCGTGCCCGGGGCGCTTGCTCAGACCACACTCGGGCTGCGTCATTGGATGCGTAGCGGCGGCGAGATCTGGGCCTGGATGCTCCCTGTGCAGGAGGATCTTGAGGGTCTAGCTTCCTGGGCGCGCAGGTTAGCCGCGGAGGGCGTGCGGGAGGCGCTGTTGGCGCACCGAGAGCCGCCGCCGGGCTGGGGAGGTTTGCCGCTGGAAGACTGCCCTCGCCTGGAGCCCTTCGCCGCGGCTGCGGCTGCGGCCGTTTTGGCCGCCGAAGAGGTGGGGATGGCTCTGTCCGTGTTCGGCCTACCGCCCTGCCTATGGGACGGCAAGCTCGCGCCGCGCCACGAGGACCGCGCCCTCTATGACGAGACGGTCGAGGGACCCTCTCCCGCCGTCTCCTGCCGCGCCCGGCGCCGGCCGCTGCTGTCTTTCGGCGCGGCCTGCGAAAGCTGCGCGCTTCGTCCTTCTTGCGACGGCGTCTGGGCGGATTATCTTGCTCGGCACGGGGAGGGCGAGCTTCGTGCCGCCTGAGAAGACCCTGAACATGACGCGCTCGGTCATGCTCATGACCACATATGAGTGCCAGCTGCGCTGCGCTTATTGCCGCATCCGCCGCGGTCCCCGACGCATGGATGAGGCGACTGCCCGCCGCAGCGCGGATCTCCTGATGTCATCGCGCGCCGAGAACCTGCTGCTCAACTTCTTCGGCGGCGAGCCCCTTCTGGCTTGGGACCTCGTCCGCCGGACGGCGCTCTACGCCCGGTCGCGCCGCGGGAAAAAATCCCTGCGCGTCAACCTCACCACCAACGGGCTGCTCCTCGATGAGGAGAAGCTTGCTTTTCTCAAGGGTTTCGACAGTTACGTTCATCTGAGTCTCGACGGTCCGCGGGAGGCCAACGCCGCGCGTTTGCGCGGCGCCGGCGCCGGGGCCCAGGCCGCGATGGAGGCCGCCCTGAGGCGGCTGGAGGCCTCAGGCCTTCAATACCATGTCAACGCCGTGGTGGACCCGTCGCGCGCCGCTTCTTTTGACTCCGATCTTCTCGCCCTCGAGAATCTGGGCGCTCGTCGCATCCAGTTCGGCTACCGAGTCGGCGTGCTCTGGAGCCCCCGGGCCCTGCGGGAGCTTCTTGCGTCGCTCGACCGCTACGAGGCCCGAGGACGAGCGGAACTCATCAATCGCGCCTCGGACAGCGAGCCCGTCATGTTGAGCCGGGAGGTCATCGTCGACACCGACGGCGCTCTCTACTGGGATGGGGGCATCTTCCTCGAGGAGGCCCTGCCGCGGGTCCGTAAGGCGCTGCGCCTGGGGAGTCTCGACGATATCCTGGAAGCGGACGCCGTCGACTCCGAGCCCCGCAAGCCCTATGAGCGGCTTCTCGCCGCCTATCCGGCCGGCACCAAGGGCGGCCACATCGTGCTTAATAACATCAAGGTGGGCCTGGCGCTTCAGCGCTATTGGCTCGAGCGTCGCCGTCCAACCCGCCCTGGCGATTTTCATCCCGTCTATGGCGCCGAGGACCCTGCGGTCAGGCGGGGCGTGGTTGAGGCCGGGCTGCCCGACCAGGCCCGTTTCTTGAATGAGCGCATGCCGTGGCTCGATCGGGCCTTCCTTTTCATCCGTGGAGGCTGCGATTTAGACTGCCTCTTCTGCCGCAATAAGCCGCAGGAGGGCTTCCAGTCGATCGATGAGGTGGACGCCTTCTTGGCCGAGAATTCCAACCTGCGGCGCAAGCGCATCGCCCTGGTCGGCAATGAGCCGACGGCTCATCCGCGCCTGCCCGACATTGTCCGGCTCTGTCGGCGTCGAGGCTTCACGGATGTCGAAGTGATGACCTCCGGCGTGCGCTTGGCGGAGCTGGCTCGTCCCTTGGCTGAGGCCGGGGTGAAGTCCTATGCCCTGGCCATTCATGGTTCCAATCCCAAGGTCCACGACGTCGTGACTCGTCGCCCCGGCTCTCTCGACGCCGCTCTGCGCGGTCTGGAGGCGGCCCGGACGGCCGGCGCGCGCGTCTTCGTCCACGCCAACGCCTGCCGCGCGAATCTCTCCGATCTTCCGGCTCTGGAGGCCCTGGCCCGGGTCCGGGGCTGGCCGTTCTCGATCCATCCCTTGCGGCCCAAGGACCCGGAGGGGATGAACGTCCCCTACCGCGAGGCCGCTCCCGGCTACGCCGAGCTCCGTCGAGCCCTCACGGGACGCGTGAAATCCCTGACGGGGTTCCCGGTCTGCGTGGCGCGCGAGATTCAGGGGCGGGCCTCCTGCCCCGGCGAGGACGTGGCCGACTCGATGAAGCTCTATCTCCTTCACCAGGCATTCGTCAAGCCTGAAGGTTGTCGGGGCTGCCCGGACCATCGGCGCTGCGTGGGAACCTTCGAGGAACATCTGCGAAGCCGGCCTGCGGAGAGGAAGGAGTTGAGATATTCATGAAGACCGCATCGGCGGCGAGTCCGACTCCGCGGCGGCTGGAACTCCATCTCTCCTACGCCTGCGGCCAGCGCTGCGCCTTCTGCTCGGAGAGCCTGCGCATGGCGCGTTGGCGCCGCTCTCCGCTGAAGGCGGAGGAGGTGTCGGCCGTGCTCTGCGAGCGCCGCCGCGCGGGGTTCGACCATGTGACCTTCACGGGGGGGGAACCCACGGCTCACCCCCTCCTGCCCGCGGCGCTCCTCGCGGCCAGGAAGCTGGGTTTCAAGACCTACCTGACGACCAACGGGGGGCTTTTTGCGCGGAAGGATTACGCCCGCGAGGTCCTGCCTCTCGTTGACGAACTCTGCCTGTCCGTGCACGGCCCCGACGCGGAACTCCATGACGCCTCGACCCGGACGCCGGGTTCGTTCGCCCGGGCGATGAAGGCGCTGGAGAACATCGAGCGTCATATCGGGCGGAGCGGCCGCATCTACCTTCTCGCCAACACCGTCGTCACGCGCCTGAACTGGGAGCGCCTCGATGAGACTTTGAGCCTGCTGCTCTCGCGCGCGGCGATCCGTCACTGCCTGCTCTCCAACGTCGCTCCGGAGGGAAGGGCCGCGCGCGCCTACCCGGTCCTGGCCGTTCCGCTTTCAAAATGGCGTGCGCGTTTGCCGGCCCTCATCCGGCTTTTCGAAGGCAGCGGCGTGGTCCTGCGCCTCTTCGGCCTGCCGCTCTGCGTTCTAGGAGGACGCCGCGAATTCTCCAACGACGCTCATTTCTCGCCGCGGGCCACGGTGGAGCGCCGTTCCTTGGGGGGAAGGCCGGGTCTTATGGGATTTCTGAGCCGAGACGCCGGCCGCCGTCGACGCAGGCCCGCTGTTTGCCGCTCCTGCGCGGCGCGGGAGGAATGCGCGGGAGTGTTCGACCGCTATCTGGACGCCTTCGGAGATTGCGAATTGGAGCCCCTCTTGACGTCGGCGCCGGCGGTTGCGGCGCAGGTCCGGGCGGAGGCGAAGTCATGAGCGAACGGATCGATTTGAAGGTGGGCTTCCGCTGCAACAACTACTGCCAGTTCTGCGTCCAGGGCGACAAGCGCGAGCGCCTGCCCGCCAAGGCCGAGGAAGAGCTGATTCGATCTTTGGAGGAGGGTCGCGCCGGCGGGGCCGCAGGCGTCGTCATCACCGGCGGCGAGCCTACCCTGCATAAACGGATCGTGGAGATCGTCGGCAAGGCGCGTAAACTCGGCTACACGCTCATACAGGTGCAGAGCAACGGCCGCACCTTCTGCTATGAGGACTTCTGCAGGCGTCTCATCGACGCCGGCGTCAACGAATTCGGTCCGTCCTTGCATGGCTCCACTCCGAAGATCCACGATTGGCTGACGGGAGCTCCCGGAGCTTTCGTGCAAACGGTCTCGGGGATCAGAATCCTCAAGCGCTTGGGCCAGAGAGTCATCACCAACTCGGTGATTAACAAGGCCAACTATCGCGACCTGCCGGCGTTGGCGCGCCTGTTCGTCTCCCTGGGCGTCGATCAGTTCCAGTTCGCCTTCATGCACATGAGCGGCCGCGCCGGCGAGAACAAGGAGTGGCTGACCGCCCGCAAATCCCTCATCGAGCCCTACGTCAAGAAGGCCCTCGACGTGGGGATCAAGGCGGGCAAGACCGTGATGACGGAGGCCATCCCCTACTGCCTGATGTCGGGCTACGAGAGCTACGTGGCCGAGCGGATCATCCCGCGCACGCGCATCTACGACGCCGACTGCGTGATCCCGGACTACACCCGTACCCGCGTCGACGAGGGGAAGGTTCGCGGACCGCGCTGCGTCGAGTGCGACTGGCGCTCCAGCTGCGAGGGGCCCTGGCGCGAGTATCCCGAGCTTTTCGGCTGGGACGAGTTCGTCCCCGTCACAAAGGGGAAGTCCTCCCCGAAAGCGAAGGTCCGCAAGGCATCGTGAGAAAAGAGCGGCTGCTGCTCCTTGTTCTCACGCGCCGTTGCGACCGGGGTTGCGGGTACTGCCCACAGTCCTTCGAGGACGCCGATATGGAGGAGGGCACGCTCGATGCGGCGCTGGAGGGCCTTCTGCCGTCGTTGGCTGAGCCCGCTTGCGTAAAACTTTTCGGCGGAGAACCCCTCTTGCGCCCGGACCTGGTGAGGCGGGGCTTGGAACGTCTGGCGACACTGGCGCCGGGCATCGCGGTTGAACTACCCACTCATGGCGGAGGCCTGCCGCAGGTCGCCGACCTGCTCTCGCGCCGGCCTGAAGTGGAGGTCTTCGTGAGCCGGCCGGACCCTCGCGCGGCGCGCCTGCCACGGGTGGTGCACAACTTCCTCATCCCGCCTGGAGAAGCTCCGGCCAAGACCGCGCGGCGCTTTTTGGACGCGCGCCGACGAGGATTTGTCCGGTTCAATTTCTTGCCCGCTTACTTCGTGTTCTGGACGCCCGAGCAGCTGGCGGGGCTCTCCGCCGCTTTCGCGGCCTTGCGCATAGCCCTGACGCGTCTGGCGGACGCGGGCCTGCCGGTCGAAGTCGTCAACCGGTCTCGGACGGGGTCCACGCCCCTGTACAACGACGGATTGGTCGTCGACACGGACGGCGAGGTCTATGCCTCCAACCTGGTGTTGGCCGAGGCCGTTCGGCCGCGTCGAGGGCTTCTGCGCTTGGGCCATGTGCGCAGTCCGCGGCGCCTCTTGGCGCGCGCGCCGGCCGATCCCGGGCAGGTCCTGGCCGCTTCGTTTCCCGCCGAAATCGTGGCCTCCACGCATTCCGCCGACGCGGAATTGACGGCGTTCTGCCGCGGTCTTCAGTTTTAATCCTTCCCTGTGATGATGCGGCGGATGATCGGGCGCGGATCCTTCTTCTGCGCGACGAGTTCCGCCGGATCGTAGCTGCGTCCCATGTCCCAGAGTCCCGCGCAGATCGCGGTGAGGGAGCATTTTCGGCAGGTCTTGGCCTTGCCGTAGCGCCAGAGGCTCTCTCGGTAGGAGCGCCGTTCGTCAAGAAAATCGATGGCGCGCCGATCTCCCTTCACGATCGCCCTGGTCTCGGTCGCGCAGTGGCCGAACTCGCCCATGTGGCAGAGGGGGACCTTTTCCAGACGGAAGGTGCGGCCGCCGCGCGCGAGGTCTCTCATGGCCAAGAGCAGCGAGCGCTTGGTGCTTTTCAGCGTCGGGATGGTGCTTCGGTCCTCGTCCACCCTTTCAACCAGGGTGTCGAGATAGGTCCAAGAGAAGTGCCGGATGTAGGGGAAGCGCTTGCAGATCCAGCGAGCGGTCTGGTGGATATGGTCCGCGTTCTGGGCGCAGATGGTTTGGTTGATGTCCACGCTCGCCTGGCGGCGGCTCAGGAGCGCGAGCGTGCGTATGATGTTCGCCAGGGAATCGGGGTTTCCCGTCAGATCGGTCTGCACGGACTTGCGGTGGCTATGGATGCTGACGTGGAGATGCCGTAGGCCCGAACGAAAGAGGTCGTCGAGGTAGGCGGCATCCGCGGTGCGTTGGGCGTTGGTGATAAGGCGGCAGGGCATTCCCCGGCGCGCGGCATAGGCGATGAGTCCTGCGAGCGGCCTGTAGAGCGTGGGCTCGCCGCCGGTCAGGATGACGCCGTCATAGCCTTGCTTGCGATAGCGGTCGACAAGACGCTTGGCTTGAGGGAGCGCGAGTTCGCGGTCATTGGTCGGGTTGGAACAGAACCTGCAGCGTTGGTTGCATCGTCGTATGACTTGGATGTAGCCGAGATTCGCCATGGCGCGCCTTGTCGAGACTCTCATTCTATATAATAGAGCCCATCGGGGAACTTGACCAATGACGACGAACTCTCGCCCCGTCACCGACTATTTCGGCACCCGCCTGGAGCCAAGAGCTCTCATCGACGGCCTTCAGTCCCTGGGACTGGCGCGCTTCTCTTTGGTTTTGACGGATGAAGAGATGGTTCTCAGGCTGACCGAGAAGCGCGGAGACGGCCTTTTGACCGCTCGGGCGACGACCTGGCTGCGCGGACGACTGTCGCCGCTGTTCGCGTGCAGGATCGAGCGTTTGCGAGCCGCCCAGGGCAGAGATCTCAAGGAGTCTTTCGAGGACCGTCGCCGCAAGCCTCTGCTGATGATCGCTCTGGCGGAGATCTGGGACGAGAAGAAAGAACGATCCCGCGCGGAGGACCGTCTGCGGGCCCGTCTCGCCGGGGGCGCCGCCGTCTATTTCCGAAGCTGGCGGCGAGCCGGGGGGCCGCAGGGCGTGCGTCCCGCGACGATCCTGGCGGCTTCGCTCGAGCCTCGCGCCCTCGCTTGGCTGGCCGGCGCCTTGAGCGATGATCCCGTGGACTCGCCGCTGCCGGACGACATCCTCCTTGATGGGCTGGAATGGGGCGTGGCGCGCAGGCCGACCATCGCGACCGAGCCGCCTGCGCCTGGAGCGCCCCCCATCCTGGCCGACGCCGTCCGATGCAACTCCTGCGGGCTGTGCGTCGAGATATGTCCAGCGCAAAGCCTCGTCTCGAACGGGAAGTTCTCGGCGGGAGGGGCTCAGCGCTGTCTGAGCTGCTTTGACTGCGTCGAGGCGTGTCCGCAGGACGCTCTAAGGCCGGTCTACGGAGCCTCGAGCGCCACCTTGAGACGCGTCATCGACCGGCGGCCCGGCTGGCTCTCTCGTTTATGCGGCGCTCCCGGTCCCTCCCTGCCGGCGCCGTTTCCACCCTCGTATCTTCTGCCCAAGCCGAAAGACGGCGGCGAGGCGCGTTGGGTCCTGGGCCTTTCCGTCACGACCATGCAGGAACACTCGGCCGCGCTGCTCGACGGGGGTTCGGTCGCGGGCGCGGTGGAAGAGGAACGTCTCTCGCGGGTGCGTCATCACGGCTGGAAGTCTTCGCCGCGTCCCGGCGCGACCATCGCCTCCGACCCCACCCTCTGCCTCGAGGAGGTCTTGTGCCGGCGCTCCATCGCAGCGCTCCTCTCTCCTCGTCGTCTCTCCCTCGACGACATGGACGTGCTCGCCGTCAACGGCATCCCCGCGCGCTACCGCCGGGCCTACTCGCCCCTTGATTCGCGCAAGCCCATCCCCGCTTTGCGCGCGGGGCGCGTCGTCTATCTTTCGCATCATCTCTGTCATGCCGCCTCCGCTTGGCGCCTCTCGGGGCAAAAGGAGTCCTGGATACTCTCCGTCGACGGGCGCGGCGACCGGGAGACCGCCGCCGTGTTCAAGGCGGCGCGCGGTCGAATCCGTCAGGTCCGCGATATCCTGAGCCTGAGCGATCGCTCCATCGGGGGCGTGTATGAGACGGTGACGCGGCTCCTGGGTTTCGGTTCGCACGGGCAGGGGAGCGTCATGGCTCTTGCCTCTTTCGGCAAGCCGTCCTTGGACTTCTCCCGCTTCCTCTCTTTTCGCGCGCTTGACGACTATCGCGTCCATGAGCGGGGGCTGACGGAGCGCTTCGCCCTCTGGGCCCGGCGTCCCGGAGCGCCGCTGGCGCGCCGGCATAAGGACCTCGCCGCCTCTCTGCAGGCCGCTCTCGAGGGCTTCATGTCGGCTCTGCTCAAGGACTCCGGCGTCGCCCGCGGCGAGGGCCTCTGCCTGTCGGGGGGGGTGGCCCTCAATTGCCGAATGAACGCGCTCATTCGCCGCGTCTTGCGGCCCAAGGCGATGTTCGTCTCGCAGGCGGCCAACGACGCGGGCACGGCGTTGGGAGCGGCGCTCGAGGCCGCCGCCGTTTTGGGTTTTCCAGCCGCGAAATTACTGGGGCACTCTTATCTCGGGCCTGAGTTCACGCAGCGCGAGGCCGAGGCGGCCCTCAAGCACGCGGGCCTGGATTATCGCCGGACAGGGTCCGTCGCTTGCGAGACGGCCCGACTCCTGGCCAAAGGAGGGGTCGTGTGCTGGTGCCAGGGGCGCATGGAATTCGGCCCGCGCGCCTTGGGCGCGCGCAGCATCCTGGCCGACCCGCGCCAGGTCGAGATGCACGCCCGAGTCAATCGAATCAAGGATCGCGAGTCCTGGCGTCCCTTCGGGCCCTCCATCCTGGCCGGCCGCGAAAAAGACTGGTTTAAGGGTGCTTTTGATTCCCGCTTCATGCTCTTCGCGCTGCCTTTTAGGTCTGGTCGCGCCAAGCAGGTTCCGGCCGTGGCTCATGTCGACGGCACGAGCCGCCCGCAATCAGTCCATCGCGACGCGAGCCCGCTCTACCACGCGCTCATCACCGAGTTCCACAAGCTCACCGGCGTGCCTCTTCTGCTCAACACCTCCTTCAACCGTCGAGGGGAACCCATCGTCTGCACGCCTGAGGACGCGGTCGAGTGCTTTCTCGGCATGCCGGACGCCGACGCGTTGGTTCTGGGCCCCTTCATCGCGCGGCGGCCCGCGGCGCGGGAAGCGTCCTCGGCAGAGGAATGCGCGCTGGCCGCTCTGCCCGGCGGCCGACGGCTTATGCTGCGCCTGAGCGCGCGCTGCGATACCGACTGCGAGCACTGCACCCTTCGGGACCTCTCGCATCGCCGGGATCGCTCTTTCGACGACGCCCTGAAGGCCTTGGCCGAAGGGCGGCGCGCCGCCTGCTCCGAACTCGTGGTGATGCGCGGGGAGGCCTTGCTTTGGCCGAATCTGGCGGGGCTCCTGCGTCGGGCGCGCATGATGGGTTATGCCTTCATCCAGCTTCAGACAAGCGGCCGGGTCCTGGCGCGCGCGGACGCGCGCCGGGAGCTTCTTCCTCTGGTGGACGCCTTCGAAATCACCCTCTACTGCGCGCACGAAGCGACACATGACCAACTGACGCGCGCTCCGGGGTCTTTTCGTCAGACGCTGATGGGCGTGAGGGCCGCCGTCGCGGCCGGTCGCGAGGTGGCGCTCAACGTGCCGGTCCTTCGGCGAAACTGCCGGAGACTTCGCCTCGTCGCGGCTTTAGCCGCGAAGCTGGGGGTCAGGCGCGTGCAGTTCTGTTTTCCACGGCCGGTGGAGACCCGCGACGGCGTCGAAGCCTCGGCCTTGCCGCGGCTTTCCGACGCCTCCCCCCATATCCGAGAGGCGCTGCGGGCCGCCGCCCAGGCGGGCGTTCCCGCTTCGACGGAGGCGGTCCCTTTCTGCCATCTCGACTCAGAACAGAGGACGGGTCCTGACGCCGACGAGGACTGGAGGCGCTTTCGCGTCGACGACCTCGACCGCCTGGAGGAGTCCCTCGACCCGCAAAGACCCGGCGCGCGGCCGCAGGCCCCGGTCTGCCGGGACTGCCGCATGCGCGACTCATGCCCGCGCACCTGGGCGCTCTACTTGGCCCTGTTCGGAAGCGCGGAGCTGCGGCCTTTCTTGTCGGCGGGAACGGCGCGGCCGGCGTAGCACAGGCTCAGTCGTGTCGGCAATTGATACAATCACCAAATACGGACATCCGATGAAGAGGTTCCTGGAAGGAGAATCGACGGATCGCCGACGGCTCTTGGCGCGGCTCAAGAGGCTCGGCCTCCGGGCGCAGGACCCTTTCCACCTATCTTCCGGACGACTTATCACTACATAAAAACTCGCCCGCTCCGACGAGCTTGATGATTTTCTCTTGCTCCTGAGAGCGCCTCGTCGTCCATTCGAATTTCTGTTTTCCTGCCTCAAACCTCACCAGATGGATATCCTCGACGGACTCTAAGGCCTTGGTGACCGTCATCGTGAGGTATTTCTCGGCTAAGCGCTCCTGGGTTCGGCTCCAGAGCAGATACGCCATATAGAGCACGGTCGTATAGGCGTCGATGTGTTCACGCCGTCGATAGCGAATAGGGCCGAGGGATAGTTGGCCCTTCAAAGTGCGGAATGCCTTCTCGACCTCATCGCGCTGAAAGTAAACCCGAAACATCTCATCAGCCTGCATGTCCGGATTGGTCGAGAAGACCAAGAACCTTCCATCGCCAATCCGCTCCCGAGCAGCGCCGTCCCTGTCGATGACAAAGCCCCTGCGCCCGGGAGCCGGAATCGCCAAATCCCCCAAGTCCTCTCGAAGTTCGCTCAGGCGCTTGGGATTGGCGGCCGTATCCACGGCGTGAATGAGTCCATCCCTGGCGACTCGCTCGTTGGCGGCTCGGACTGGATCGAGCACTAAGGCGACACGCATCTGCTTGCGTCCCAGCAACGGCGCGTTCCAAGCCCGCACATAGACTTGGACCCCGGAAGACGCTCGCTCCACCACATATTGCGGCCGCTCCAGATCGGCGTCGGACCAGCGGGTGATGTAGTCCCACACTTCTTTGTTGTTTGAAGGAACAAGACCGACAAGATCGAATCCGGACTTCACGATGAACTCGACATTGTCCTTGGAAATCATTCCGCGATCGAGGATGAGGGTCAACTTCTTGAACCCCCAGGACTTCAAGTGATTGACCGTATCCTCGACGGTGACCGTGTCGTTGCGCGATCCGCGTATGGCGCGACAGAGGACGGGATGCTGACGATGGGCCGAGGTGACCATTCCGAAACCCAGCACCCTCTTGTGCGTTTCCCCGGGGAAGTATCCATGTTCGGCGTAGGGACAATCGTTGCCGTAGTAGATCTGGCGCGTCACATCGTAATAGAAGGCCGACGCCCCGTTGGACAACAACGTCTGCGAGCGAGCGCTCAAGAAAGCGATCCTCCACCGGAAAAACTCGCTCTTCTACAAGACGGACGCCGGA
>MGTX01000024.1 GCA_001799675.1 Elusimicrobia bacterium GWA2_66_18 | reverse complement strand
GGTGGGTCAAAATTCGTTAGCGGCGAAGGATACCGCTGCTCGATCATCTGATTCTCGATGGGAAGGGCGGATACAGCAGCCTGAAGGAGACACGCCCGCATCTGTTCGTGCCTGGGAGCCGGGCATGAGCAATGAAACTCCGCCTCCTGCTCCGCTGGCCTTCTCGGTCTCTAAAATAAATCTCTTCACCAAGTGCCCCCGGGCGTATTACTTTCGATACGTCCTGGGTCTAAAGACACCGCCGCGATCATACATGGCCTTCGGGACCTCGCTTCATGCGGGGATCGCCCACAACTATCGTCAGAAGATCGAGTCTCGACAAGACCTTCCAGTCGGAGAAGTGAAGGAGTTCTTCGCAGCCGATTGGGAACATCAGAAGGGGCAAGTGGCTTGGGAGCCGGACGAGAATCCTGGGAAGATGATGGATGAAGGGGCTGCACTTCTCGAAATCTACCAGTCGAAGATCGCTCCGAAGATACAGCCTAGGATCGTCGAGGACCTCTTTGAGCTCAAGTTCGAGAACACCGAGTACACCTTCCGGGGGATCATTGATCTGGTGGATGACACGTCTGGCCTGATCATCGACCATAAGACCTCCACGAAGACTCCTTCGCCCACGAATGTCCATAAGGACATCCAGCTCACGGCCTACGCCCTTGGGAATCGGGTCCGGACGGGTGAGATCGAGAACGGAGCGGCCTTTGACTACCTCATTCGAGGGCGGTCTCCGAAGGTCATTCGCATCGAGACGACCCGGAGCGATGAGGACATCCAGCGGTTTCTGAAGATGCTCGCCCAGATCGCGGCTGCTATCAAGGCAGAACTTTTCTGGCCCGCTCCGAATCATCCGTATTGCAGCCCTAAGCTCTGTCCGTTTTGGAGTGAATGTGAAGGCGGCAGGAAGCTGTGAGTCAGTGGAGGAATCTATGGACGTCGTAATCCCGAAGGTGGCCGTACCCGTGCGCAACGCTGCTCCGCTTCAACCCGCAGCGCCGCCTGCGCCTGAGACTTCTCAAGACGCCTACGCCGTCTTCGATCAGCGCGACGAGGCATTAATCGTTGATGCCTTGAAGGGTCGCTACATCGAAGAGTTCGTCTACCGCTTCTGCCGGCGCCATCGAGGCGCGGACGGCAAGATTCCGCCTGAGTGCGCCTGTACCGATGTCGTCGTGGGGCTCTCTTGGCTCGGCGTCCAGGAAGCCGCCCGCGAATACAAAGGCGTGATGGTTCCCGTGGAGAAGGTCATCAAGAAGGAGACTGACGACTCGGTCGAGATCATGTGCGAGGCCATCGACACGAAGTCCGGGAGTTCTCGGATCGGGATCGCCTCGCAGCCGAAGAAGCTCCGCCTCCGCACGGGGCAACTGCTCGACGATGAGTTCGCCACCGCCAAGGCCGTCGCCAAGGCTCAACGCAATGCCATTCGCCCGCTCCTGCCGGTGACGCTGATCAAGGCTTGGATAGCAGCGAAGCTCAAGGGAGCCAATACTCTGCCTGCGCCTACGCCGCCCGCATCGGCAGCGCTCCCGCCAGCGCCTTCGGCACCGCCTGCTGCGATGACGCCCGCTCCCGTTCAATCCATGTCAGCTCCGACGCACGGGAATGGCGCATGGCATCCATCCGTCAGTCAGGTGAAGAGAGTCTTCGGTCTTGCCTTCGGCAACAACGTCAGCCGCAAGCAGATCAAAGAGTTGGTCCTCTCCATCTGCGGGGTGGAGGACCCGGCGCTCATCAGCAGCCGCACCAGCTACGAGAACCTGTGCGCAATAATCCAGCGAGGAGGTCTCCCGGTTTGAACTCCAGCATGCCTCGCCAGATGAAGCAGATGATCATACAGGATGGCCCAGCGGTGAGGGCGTTCGCCTTCGGCTTGACCCGCAATACGGACGATGCCGAGGACCTGGCTCAAGAAACCTATCGCAAGGTTGCCCGACAGTGGCTGCGCTATGACCGGCGTCGAGCACTACGGTCCTGGTGCTTTACTGTCCTAAAGAACCTCTATTTGGATGGACGGAGACGGTACGCGGCCCGGAACGTCGTCTCTCTCGACCGTCCTACGTTCGATGGCGGTCCAAGTCTCGATGCGCGCATCCCAGACTCCCGAGATAATGCCCAAGAGTCTCTGGAGCGTCGGGAGACCATCAAGACCGTGCAGTGGACCTTGAAGAGGATGAGCGTTGCCAATCGTGTAGCCCTGACCCTCTGCTATATGGACGGGATGACCTACGAGAAGGCCGCTCGGATCATCGGCGTCCCGCTCGGCACGCTCCGCTCACGGCTTCACCGAGCGAGACTGGCCTTCCGTCGGCAATACCCCGACCCTGCCTATGTTTGAGAACGCATACTTATCTCCTTCTGGCGTCAGGATTCATACCTCCCTCGCCCATAATCTCGCGGGCATCGATCTCTCCGACACGGACGACCCGCAGGTCCAAGACGCTCTGCGGAAATACGGGGAGCGAGGACGGGCTCTCCTGTCGGAGAACTCAGAGGACGCACTCACCTGGTCGTTCTTCCATGCGATGTCAAAGCTGCCCACGAAGCAATGGCTCTTGGACTTCTTCCGCGCCGCCGTCTCCCAGCGGTTCGCCAAAGCCTACGCCCCGCATATCGACAACGCCCAGGTTCGGTTCTGGGTGCCGCACACGGCCCCAAAGATATACCTCCAATGGCTCGGGGCTAAGCTGCTGAAGGAAGGCGAAGCCGCCTTCAAGCACCTGGAGAACTATGACGCTCGGGTTCGGGCCAAGGAACGTCTTGAGAAGATCATGCAAGGCGACCCGACTGAAACCCCTGAGCGGCCAACGGAGGTTGATTGTGAGATCCGTATTGGCAACCAGCTTCTGGTCTTCATTGAGGCCAAGCTTTATTCGGATGCCACAGCCTCCGGCACGTTCAGTCCGGGCAGGAACCAGATTCTCCGCAATATGGAGCTTGTTGATGACGTAGCTCGACGGGAAGGGTTCAAGGATGCCCGCTTCATTCTGCTCACCATGGATCGAGGCGCGAAGATCTACACCAAGGCCATGAAGCGATACCGCGGCTCGGACATGCGCAGCCTCCGCAACTGGGATGAGGTCGGGCGATGGGAACTGGCGAAGCGGGACCTTCCGCACAGGGCCGATGAGCCCGACGAGTACTTCAAGCAGATGACTCAGCGCATGGGCTGGCTCGTATGGCCCGAGTGTCTGAAGTTGCTCGCGCACCACGCCACTCTGCAGAAGGGACCGTGCGAGCCCTGATACCGTTTATTCTCGGCATCACCACCACAGCGTTGGCTTGCATGCAGCATAACCACAGCGTGAAGGGGCTCTGGCGTCGGTCTTTCGTCACCTCCCTGGGCCTTGGTGGCTGCCAGTTCTTCATGGTGCAGTGGGCCGTGAAGCAAGGTCCGGAGTTCTGGATCTTTCAGGCAGGAGCCGCGATTGGGTCCGCTCTGGGCAGCTTCATCGCGACCCGCGGTTCTTCATTCAGACCCTTCGGTAGGAGGGGCCCACCATGAGTCGCCGCTCGAAGAAGGCTCTTCGCCAGGACTGCCCGGGCTGCGCCGGGAAGGGCACGGTCTGCTGTGTGACGTGGGCCGTAGTGAGGGCTAACGCTGGCCACGACCTGGAGTACAGCGGGGTCGGACTGCCGCTATGGCCGCTCGGGTCCTATCTCGAGATGGTTCGGTGCCCCTTCTGCGGGAAGGGATTTATCCCTTCGGGAAGAAGTAGCTGAGCGGCTTGTGGTAGAGCTTCGCGAACTCCTGAACTTCGAGCACGTCGAGGCGGCGCTCGCCAATCTCCGCCTTCGAGACGTAGGTCTGCGGCCGTCGCAATGCCTTCGCCACCTTGGTTTGGGAAAGGTCGGCGTCTTCCCGAGCCTGTCGCAGGCGCTTCAAAAACCGCTGATACCCGGGTTTAAAGACACTGGACGACTTCCGTACGTTTTTCCTCATGAGTTGCCCCTTGACGGGGCTTTGTTATGGTAGTAGCCTAAGATGGTCTAGCCCAACATAGGCTAGCGTAGGAGGCGGATGTTATGACTAAGAGAATGGCCATCCTTGGTGTTATGGTCTGGCTGTCGGGATGCGCAACGCTGAAAGAAGCTGCAGACCAGGAGTTCCAGGTCTGGAACTCCGCGGGCTTCACCTATTCGGAATATTCCGAGTGGAAGGTTGCGGGCTTTAATCCTCTATCTCGACATCCCTTTGATAACCGCTGCCACTACTGCCCTACTCCTGGCGGTGGTGGTTGCTCTGTGTTCACTCCTTGTCTTACCGCATCCGCATGGAAACTTGCAGGGTTAAATCCGCAAGAAGCCAGGACTTGGATCGATGCTGGAGTTTCCATTCCTGAAAATGCCGCGAGTTTAAAGGACGCAGGATTCTCGCCTCAGGAAAGTGCGAAATGGACAACTTTGAGATTTACTCCTCAAGCTGCCGCTCTGTGGAAATCCGTAGCTTTTGATCCCCAGGGAGCAGACGAATGGGAAAAGGCTGGGTTCACATTCAAGACGGCCAAGCTTTGGCGTGACGCGGGATTCGGTGTGAAGGATGCGGTGAATCTGCGCGCCACTATTCCGGTTGAAGCCGCCAAAGCTTATAAGGACGCAGGCCTGTCAATTGAGACGACAATAGTTTGGGCCGCAACCTTGCCTGCTGGCGAAGCTCAGGAATT
The DNA here is from genome assembly GCA_001799675.1 of Elusimicrobia bacterium GWA2_66_18. Taxonomy (GTDB): domain Bacteria; phylum Elusimicrobiota; class Elusimicrobia; order UBA1565; family UBA9628; genus GWA2-66-18. The sequence goes on along the minus strand of MGTX01000024.1, from coordinate 61,401 downwards.
CAAGAAGCTTGGACTCGCTAAAGATGAGGAGCGGGAGCTGAGTGTGATTGGCCGCCAGATCCATGACTGGCAGAAGGCCGGATTCAGTGTGAAAGACGCCATTATGTGGAGTCGCGCCCAGTTCGGACTCTCGGAAGCAGTGAAGTGGCGGGACGCCGGCTACGCCCCCAAGAGCGCCGCCGATTGGATTCGAGGCGGGATCGCGAAGCCCTCAGACGCCAAAGCCATCGGCAAGAAGTGTCCCAAAGGGATGGAGCCGCTGGAAGTCCTATACCAGTTGAACCCGTATGATGTGAAGGGTCGCTGTTTTCAGTTCGTGGGGACGACCCAGCAGATCCTCTCCCGAAGCAGCGGCCTATATCTCTTGGGCGGGGAGGCCCCGGCCCTGGTGAACTTCGGGGAGCACTCCGCTCCGCCCCATGTGTTCCGGGGCATCACGAAGGGGGTGGGCGCCTATAAGTATGTCGCGGTCTCCGGCAGCGAGAAGATCGTGCCCTCGCTAGAAGCGGTGCTCGTCCACGAAAGCCAGTAACTACTCCAGCGCTGTTGCTCGGCCGGCGGACGTATAGCTGAGTGATGGGCAACCACAACGTCATGCCGGATGTTCAGGCAGTCCGCGAGCACCTGTACTCCAAAGACCTCCCAATACGAGAGCGGGCCGCCGAAGTCTTGGGTAGGACCAAGTCCATCGAGGCCGTGCTCGCGCTGCTCGCCGCCCTCAAGAGTCAGAACCGTTATGTGGCCACCCGCGCGGCGTGGGGGCTGTCGCTCATCTCCGCTGAAGTTGTCCTGCCATACCTCGCCCAAGCGCTGGATACTCCCCAAGAGGCCGTCGTCGAGTTGGTGGCGTGGGCTCTCGGCCGCATGGGCCGAGCAGCTCGGCAAGTGCTCGTGGTCGCGTTGGAGCATCGCTGTCCATTCGTTCGCAGGGCAGCGGGCGCAGGATTATGGCAGCACGCAGTCAGGGGCTACAAGAGCAAGAAGGTCGAGCAGTTACTTTCCGGAATGCTACAGGGGGACCGGGGCCACGTCGCACTCACTCTCCGGCACATGCGCGAGCAAAGGCTAGCTCCCAAGGGCACGCCATCCTCCGCAATCTTCTTCGACCGCATGGGTGGGAAGTTCATTAGATAGACGCTCTCGCTCCAACGGTTCTTCCCTTCATCCGCGTATATCAAGGTCATGAAGACCTTCGCTACGCCGGGCTACATCGGTGCCTTGAAGCAGCACGGCTTCGTTTCCGACGCCCTCTTCTCACCGGCCTCCATGGCCCTCAGTACGCTCTCCAAGGGCGGACCTACCTGGATCGTAGGCGATCCTGACGTCCCTGCTGGCCGCTACCTCCCGGAGGATGAAGGCCGTACCCTCAAGATCCGAGCGCCGTTCCGGTTCTACGCAATCCGTGACGATCATCCAAAGGACTGCGGCTGCGGATGCGGCGGCGGCAGCGTTGTCACCTTCCTCCTGCCGGACGAGTATTAGCTGCTCCCCGAGTTAGCCCGGGCCGCTACCTGCTCCTCTGCTGCCCTGTAATTATAGGTCTCCTTACTCGAGATCCATCGGACAGGGGAACTCTCTCGAATTAGGCGGAAGAGCGGTGTTCACGCCCTCGCGCGGGTAATCCAGTTATTCCGTGAAGCCGGTACTCCCTGGCCCAATCCAGACTCTCGCCTGGCCGTCTCCCGTCCCGACACGAAGGCTCTCGAAGAGCCACGACGTCCCGCAAGTTATAGAATGCTCATGGCCAAGAGCCTCAAGCATATGCCCCGATCTATTAACCGAGCCGCACTCGTCGTCCGACCTCGCCAGCCATACCTCGACTGGGCCGCAAGCGTGGATGCCGAGGCCCCGGAGCACGCCAAGGACCTCCACAAGCGGGTCTCGGTCTACCTGCTCGGCGAGGACCCCAAGGAAGAGGATGAGACCGCTCCGCTGGAGAATTACTTCGAGGAGATCTTCGAACTGGAGCTTTCGGCCTGGTATACGGATGAAGACCTGTGGCCGAAGCCGCGCACCCTTGCCCTGTTCCACGAGTGGTTCGAAGCCGTCGGAGAATCCGTCGTCACCGACCTGGAGCCCGGACCGATTAGGGCGGAGAAGCAGTGAACTGGCAGACCGTCGCTCGCCAGATTAAGGGTCGCGAGAAAGAGCACCAGAAGCTCATTGTGGCCGTGCTCCGCGCCGACGGTGGGAACATCTTCCCGCTGGACCTGATTGCTGTTGGAGTCATCAAGCGGTCGCTCATGCTGCTCCAGGGTTTCCTGAGCATGCTTCGCTCCGGAAATTATCTGTGCGCCGGTCCTCTTCTGCGCATGCAGTTGGACAACGTTCTTCGGATATACGCGGCCGGGCTCTTCCCGAGCGGGAGTGACGCGCTCAAAGCGTTTTTGGAGGATCGCCCGCTATCCCAGCTCAAAGCTCCCGATGGGAAGCCCCTAACGGATAAGGAACTCACTACTCGTGTCGGAAGGATTTACCCGTGGCTCCCGCAGGTCTACACCACAACGTCTGGCTTCGTGCACTTCTCGCGGTCGGCAATCATGAGTACGGTTGAAGACTTGACCAACGATGGAGCGGTGCGAGTGGTTGTTGGGCCTCGCGGTGGTCGCCGCTGGAAGTCGGATGAGCGTCTCGCCGCAGCACAGGCATTCGACGAGGCGACTAAAGCCGTCCTCCAGATGGTGTACTCATGGGGTCACGTAAAAACAGTTGAAGGCGCTAAGCGGTCGAAGTTCGCCGCCCGGGCGGCTACCGAGGGAGGACAGCATCCTTTTCATACCTCATTGCAGGCCGGCGACTAATGCGTGTATCGTTGGTCGGGACAGTTCACGCAGAGAGCGGACTTGCTAATGTTGGGGCGCTGCAGGCAATTCATGAGCGCTCTCAACCGGACGTCATTTTCGCAGAGATTCCCGCCTCTCATGTTGACCGCTACAAGGACGGTTCCCACGGCTCCCTCGAGTCCATCACCGTTGCGCGCTATCTCGCGAGCCATCACGTCGATGTTGAACCTGTTGACCTCGCCAAACCTGAACAGAAGTTCTTCGATGATACGAAGGATATGTTCCGTGCCGTCGAGCGGACGAGTCCCGATTACCGTCGCTTGGTAGATCGCCACAGCGTTGAAACCCGGGCAGGTGGCTTTCCCTATCTCAACAGCGATAGGTGTATCCAGGCGTGGGCAGACATCTATCATGAGTTGCTGGCTACGATTGAATGGACCGGCGACCGTCGACTGCGCGAGCTCTACGATCTCTGGAGCCAAACGAATGAGCGCCGCGACCGAGAGATGATGCGGAACATCGCGCTCTACTCCGCTCGTAACGCTGTGGCACGTGGCATCTTCCTTGTTGGTGCTGCACACCGGAAGTCCATCATCGACAAGTCTTCCGCGGGAAGCGGAACTGGCTTACCCCCAATCGAGTGGGACCTTGGCGGCTTTTTGGGATAAGCAATAAGCCATCTCTCGTTTCGAATCCAATCCCATCAAGACGGAGAAGTTCTAACCAGGGGGTACCGTCAAACGGTATAGCTACAACGGAGTGCTTCTCGAAGGTCTACTAGGACCGGCGAAGGTAAGAAATGTGTGGGAACACTTTCTTAAAGGACGGCCAGCACCGATATGCCTTTGCAAGATAGCGATCTGGCGCCTTGGTGCTACCTTTGCGTCGTCTAAGCCACGTTACGACGTTCAACGCTCCATAGCTTAAGGCCAAGAGATCGCGTTTGCCGCTCTCGAACAACAGCGAGATCCTCTTATTCAGTATGGACCGCTTTCCTCGCTTTGGGAGACTAGCAGGTGCTTCGCTTCGAATCCGACTGGCCCAATGCCGTAATTGGGCGGGTTCTAGCTTCTTACCCTCGACAACGCTTAACCATTCCGCCAGCCACTTCCAGTTGGGCTGTCTAGTTTTAAGCGCTAGATACGGCACGAGGGCACCTGCCCAGTAGTTCCGAACCCAGTTCGATGGACGATGCGCCTGCTGCCCATCGAAAGCAATGCCGACCTCGACCGCACATCGGAGATCGTCGATACATCTGTCGAGGTCCGCCCAGCCACAGTCCTCGTGTTCGACAAGTGAGTCTCGTAGTCCTTCGAAGTCGCGGATCTGAGTCGCCATTCGTTTCCAGAACAACCGCGTTTTCTTCGAGGGGGGAGCCTCATAGCGGTCCCAGAGAGCGCGAAGCAGATTCGTGTCGCACTTCAACGTCGCGAACTCCGCGTGAAGCCTCGGGACTTCGCCGGATGACGAGAATTCACTCCAACTGGGGCGGTCGATAACTGGGGGTCTCAAATTCAGGTTATTTAGGTTATTGGATCGGGTGCTGGGTGCGCTCTGCCGCTACACTGTAGAGCAATGAATGCCCTGACACTTCCGACTCCGTTCGAGGAGATTTTATCAAATGACGACCCCCAAGCACATTGGTTGTCCCCATCGAGAACAGTCCATAACATAAGCCGTCATCCATACGACATTACGGCTTCGGATATATCTCCTTCATACCAGGCATGGCTTGATAAGGGCGGGCGGGAGAACAAGCGGCTGGCCCGCACGCTTCGGCGCCTCGGGCGCCACGAGCAGGCCGACCGCGTGGACTTCTGCCGGACCACCTGCAAGCACCTGAACGGCACGCCCTTCATCTTCTCCTGCCATCAACCGCTGTGCTTCTTCTGCTCCCACCAACGTAAGCGCCGCCTGGACGACCGCTGGGGCGTCGCGGCGGCCAGCATTATCCATCCCCAATTCCTGACCCTCACGCTACGCGGTCGCCGTCATCTCGCTGGCGTCCGCAGCGACCTCGCCGCCAACTTCCGGCGGATGCGCCGACTGCAGCACTTCCAAGAGCGCTGCGCCGGGGGCTTCTACTGCTTGGAGTTCTCCTACTCGCGCAAGCGTGACCTGTTCCACCCGCACCTCCACGCCCTGATTGACGCCGACGGGCTCACCTCGTCGTGGCTCTCGCGGAGCTGGAAGGGCTACACGTCGGCCTACGTCGTGGACCTCCGCACCGTCCCCAAGGACGAGATCAAACGAACCTTCCTCTATATGCTCAAGGGGCCGTGCAGCTCCTTGGAGCCCAGGGCCGTCTCGGAAGTTTACAGCTCGCTCGGCGGCGCTCCGCTCTTCCAAGCCTTCGGCATCGTCACTCGCCGCCACGGGCTCTGCTCCGTGTGCCGGGACAAATCTCAGATCGGGTTCGGCGAGACGTGCGGACACGCTCGCCATTGGAAATAAACGCCCCTTAGAGGGCAGGAGGCCGTACTATGGAAACCGTCGTTGAGAAGGTGGATGTCGAGCAGGAAACAGCCCAAGAGGCCATGGAGCTCCAGGTCGTGGAACAGGGTGTCATCGAGGAGTTTGGCGAGAGGATTGCCGAGCAGCGCATTGCCGTGGTTGCCGCCGCCGCCGCCGTGCAGCCGCTTGTCGAGATGCCGTCTCCCGAGAATGCGGTCGCCGTGAATATGCCTGCCGTGGAGATCAAGTGTGTCTTCGGAAAGAGGGACCTCCAGAAAGGCCTTTCAAAGCTGAAGCCTGTTTGGCCGGATAAAGCGACCAACCCATCCCTTCGGTATCTGCGTATTACCCTCGGTGAGGGGGAGGCGACCCTCAGAGCCTCCAACGGCGCGATAACGGTGGACGTGAAGGTCCGGCTCTACGAGAGGTGCCCCGCCCCCGGTGTCATCGTTCTTGTCGGGGAGGAAGTCCTCGACAGCCTGAAGCTCTGCGACTCCCTCGTCAGTTTCTCGCTCAACACCTCCACCTACATCTGCACCATGAAAACTGGCACCTCCCAATGGTACCTCCATGCCGTTGAGGATCACCGTCTCGGGGATGAGTTTAAGGTCCCGACCGACCCGAACTTCAAACCTGTGGAATTCAAGACATATGACTTCCTCAAGGGGCTGCAGGTCGCCGCCGCCGCCATGTCCAGCGCCCCCGCCGCCGCGAACATGTACGGCGTCGGGTTCGGGCCGGACTCGGTCCAGTCAACGGATGCCCAATGTATCGCCGTATACAAGCAAGGGACTGGCTCAGCAACTTTCACCGTTCCGGCGCCGATGGTTCTGCCTCTCAAGAAGCTGTTGACCGAAGGTTACGCGGATTCAGTGCAACTTCGTATTAACTCCAACCAAGTCGAGGTGACCGTCGGAGAGGACGTGGCCGTGTTCGGGCAGATGCCCGACTTCGTCAAGCTCGACGTCGTGCTCAAGGCGTTGGAAGTCTACACGCCCACGTTCCTGGCGGACCGGTGGTCGTTTGTTGGGGCCCTTACGCGCGCAGAGCTCTTTGGGGAGGACCTGACTTCTATCACCATCGCCCGCGGCGGCGACGACCTGCAGTTCGTGGCCATGAAGGGGCTGCGGAAGATCTCCGAGGGGACTGTGCAGGTCACCTGGCTGACCCCGGACCCGGCGTTCTCCATGAAGATCGACTCCAAAGCCCTCAGGGGCGTCATCGACGCTCTCGACGGGAACATAATCGACTTCGGAACGGGCACATTCAGGGGCATGACTTTCTGCCGTCTCAATGAGCACGACCGCACCCTGTACGTGTTGAACATGATCCGTTAGGGATGTATCAAGTCTCACTTGATAGGAGAAATGTATGAAGAAAACTAAGTTGCGAGTTGAAGCGATGTGCGATGAATGCTGCGAGCCAATCAAAGTCCGCGAGCTTGGGGCCAATCAACGATTGTGCATTTGCACAAATACTAGATGCCCTGTCCGGATAAAATTAAGGGTCCTCGTAGAAGCACGGTTCCGACAAAGCCGCTCTGGGCCTCTTAAGGTTGAAGTCTATAACCTCAACGGCGGCAGGCTGGCATAGGCCGAGAATCTCGGAACGCCTATGGAGCCAAAGGGACGGGCCGACAAGGCTGGCACGTATATCATTGATGGTTGGCAGGGCTACGTGCCAGCCTTATCGGGCATGAGGTCGGGGCGTCAGGAGTTTAAAATAACCTTCGAGGATGGGCGACACGTTTCGTCGGTAGAATTGGAAGACTCGGCCCCGCCGCCGTCCGCCGCCACGGGGCTCGGCTTCATCACCATGGCCACGGCGGCGAAGCTACTGCACCAATCATACTGGTCACTGTCACGGCGGTGGAAACAGTTGGGTCTCAAGCCTCGTCGTGTGGGGAAGCGATACTTCTTCACGGTGGAGGATATCCGTGCCATGATCGCCCGGCAATGCACCCCCGCGCTCAAGAAGGGCAAGCAACGTCGGGTGGTGGGGCTAATCTAATGCCTAAGGCCGAGGGATACCCGCTCAACGTCAAGCGTGTGAGCCGGAATCTCGTGGAGTTTAACGTTCACCACCAGAAGGTGCGCATCCGTCGAACGGTGACGATGGAGGCCCTCGTGGCCTTCCTCAACGGCGGCACGGACAAGGATTCCAACTTGGCGGCGAAGGGCGCACCGATGTCTCTGACTGAATTCACAGACCAGAAGTATTTACCCAGCGCTGCGAAGCCGCGCCTGCCGAACCGAAGTTCCTACGATGCCGAGGTTGACCTCGTCAGCGCCTCGTTTAAACCGTTGGGCAAGAAGCTGCTCCACGAGATCACGCGGCAGGACGTGGAGGAGACCAAGGTGGCCTGGCTTGCCGACGGCCTGGCGAACAGTACGATCAAGCGGCGCTTAAGCGCATTAGGCCGCGTGATGGACTATGCCGTCGCCCTGGGCTACGTCCGAGAGAACCGAATACCGAAGGTCCGCGGGCTGCCGGCGGCGAACCGAAGCGGCATCTGGCTTAAGCTCCCGGAGATCGACAAGCTCCTGTCTCACTGCGACCCTACGATTAAGCCGTTCATTGAGTTCTTGATCCTGACCGGGGCACGGGTGGGGGAGGCTCTGGATTTCCGGCGGGAAGACTTACGGCCGGGAAAGTTTCTGCTGCCGACCGAGAAGCAGCGCAAGCCCATGCGCGAGGCGATGAGGGCCTTCACCATCGCGGAGATGGGGCCGCGGTTTGCCCGACTGCTTCCCCAGCTCAAGGCGAACCCGAGGAGCGGGTTCATCTTCTACCTCAAGCCGACAAGTTCAACGCCGCTATCGTACTCCTACCTTCACCACCAGTTCATTAAGGCGAGAGAAGCTGCAGGGCTTCCCGACATCCATCTGCACGACTTACGAGGCACCTTCGCCGTGCACAGGGCCATGATCGTCAAGAGCTTTAGGCAACTCCAGTACGAACTCGGGCACTCGGACGCCAAGTCGATACAGAGTTATCTGAGCCGCGCGGAAACGTTCGATTCGGAAGAGTCAGTCTTCTACGTACCGCCGCTGGCGCAGAAGTCGTAGCCCGCCGCCGTCCGCGTCCTGAAATTAGGCGTAGCCCAATCGATATGATACAATCGGCCTGTTCAATTTACGTTCTGATTGGACATGGCGGCACTCTAATGTCCAAGTTGCTCTGGATGCCAAAGTGCCTCCAAAGTGGACACACAAGACCATCCCGCTTTTAAGGTGTCGTGAACGGGGTGCAGAAAAGTACTTAAGTTTCCACTGTAATTCACTTTCTGGAGAGGTGGGTGAGCGGCTGAAACCGACGGTTTGCTAAACCGTTGTACGGCGTAAAGCTGTACCGAGGGTTCGAATCCCTCCCTCTCCGATTCTGAGAAAAGACGGCCGGTCCCCGAGCGAGGACCGGCCGTCTTTTTTCGGCGCGCGGCCCTTGATCAACGGAAGAAAGCCGCGAGTTGGTCGAGGCTCTCGAGGCGCTTGCAGGAGGGCAGGGACTCCAAGAACACTTTCCCGTACCCCTTCTTGAGGATGCGCGAATCCAGGCAGACGACCGCGCCGCGGTCGGTAGACGCGCGGATCAGACGCCCGAAGCCCTGCCGGAACTTCATCACCGCCTTGGGCAGGGACCAGTCCACGAAATATTCCTTGCCGTTCTCCTCGAGCCAACGACGGCGGGCCTCCTCGAGAGGCGAGCCCACGTTGGCAAACGGGAGCTTCGTGAGGATCACGCAGGACAGCGCCGACCCCGGGACGTCCACGCCCTGCCAGAAGGTGTCGACGCCCAGAAGGACCGCGTCACCCGCCTCGGCGAACTGCTCGAGGAGCGCTTCGTGCCCCGACGACCCCTGCGCCCAGACGGGGCGATGCTTGATCTTCTTGCGCAGTACGCAATGGACTCTTTTGAGCGTCTTCCAGCTGGAGAAGAGGATGAATATCCCTCCCGGCACCCGGGAGACGATCTGCGCGCAGTGCACGGCCACGGCCTGGGCGTGCGCGGCCTCCTCCGCAGGCACGGGCAGGTCGGGCACGCACCAGAGCGCGGCCTGGGAACGGTAATCGTAGGGCGAGTCGAGGAGGAGTTCCCGCGTCTCGGGCAGGCCCACTCGCGCCTTGAAGCCCGCCAGCCCATCGCCCGAGGCCAACGTCGCCGAGGTCAGAACGGTCGGCACGCCTTTGGAGAAGAGATTCTCGGCCAGCCGCCGCCCGACGTCGAGGGGCGCGGCGCGAAGCTCCGGGCCGCTGCGCGACCAGGCGGCCCAGCGCGCCGTGGCGGGCGCGGGCTGGAGTATCTCAAGCAGGTCGCGGCCGAGTTGCGAGGCGCGTGAGTGGAGGCAGCGCAGGTCCGCCTCGGCGGGGCGCCCCTCCTGCGCCGCCGCAGCACGGGCCAGGGCCTCTTCGAGACCCAGGAGCTGGAGCGGTGCTGCGGCGGGCGACGACTCGAGCAGGCGCCCGCTCGAATCCTCGTCGGGGCCCGAGATCCCTGCGGAGCGGCACATCTCCTCGAGGAAGCGCGCCCCGGCGCTCGAGGCGGCGTCCGCGGCGGCCTCCAAAGACTCCTCTGCGCACAGGCGCGCCGTCATGCGCGCATCCTCGGCCAGAGCCACGATGCGGCTGAGCGGGACCGTGCAGCCGAAGCGCGCGACCGCCGCGTCCTCCAAGTTGTGCGCCTCGTCTAGGATGACCGCGTCATAAGGGGGCAAGCGCGCGCCGGAAAGGAGAAGCGCATGGTTGATGACGATGATTTGCGCCTTGTCGCAGCGCTCACGGTCGCGCCGCCACAGGCAGCTCTCCCAGTACGGGCCCGAGGGGCCGAGGCAGATGTCCGTGTCGCGGGCCAGCTTCTCCCATAGGTTCTGGGAGACGTCAACAGGGAGTGACGAGCGGTGGCCCGTCTGCGCGCCCCTGGCCCACTCGTCGAGGCGCGCAAGAACCTCGTCCTGGGTTCCTGGCAACAGGGCGGGCTGGGCGCGCAAGCGGGAGAGGCGCTGAACGCAGAGATAGTTGTCCGAGCCCATGAGCATGGCGCAGCGGAAGGGAATACCCAACTCGGAAAGGACCTTCGATACGACCGGAAGATCGCCGTTGATGAGTTGCTCTTGGAGAGCGCGGGTGTGCGTCGAGACCAGCACGCGTTTGGCGTTGCGCGCGGCCCAGAGCGCTGCGGGGAGAAGATAGGCCAGAGACTTGCCCACTCCCGTGCCCGCCTCCACGACTAGGCTTTCCTCTCGATCGAGGGCGCGCGCCACGGCTGCAGCCATCGTCTCCTGCTGCCGGCGCGGCTCCCAGCCCTTCAGCACGCGGGAGAGCACGCCTTCGGCGCCGAAGACCTCGTCGAGATTCACGCCGAGATTATAGCCTTAACGCATGGGCACAGGGGTCAAAGGGACTAAAGGCCTATTAGATCGTGGGCCTTTTGGCCATGCTGAGTGCCGAACATCATTAATTGTCCGCATGTCGTAATTCATTCTATAAATGCCAGGCACCATGTTGCGAACGTGTTACTATCCCCCGACTTATCCACTTATCCACAGGGCCATCTCTATTGCAGAACGCTCAGCATTGACGAGGCTCCTGCGACCTGCTACACTGCCCCGCGATGCAGACCACCCCCGAGCCCGTCGAACGCATGTGGAAGACGGCCCAGTTCCTGCCCCAGTCCGTGCGCCTGCTGGGCACCCGCTACCGGGCTCTCTTCCTGGCTCACGCCCAACAGTGCAGACCCGAGGGGAACGCCGCCGAGGTGGCCGACGCCCTGGCCTTCGTCGACTTCATGGTCCGCCAAGAGCGGGTGGGCCTGCTCGACAACGAACGCGCCGCACTCCGGGGGGACGCCCGCGCCCTGCGCCGCCGCTTCCGCCTGCTTCGCCAGGGGGAAGCCATCTCGGCCCACGAGAAGTGGAAGATTCTTCAATGGGTCGGGCTTTAAGCGTCGAGCGCGAGGAGCGCACGGAAGCGGACGACGGGTTCGCCGATGACCCCTGGAAGACCATCCTCTTCAACTGCGACTGCCACAGCTTCGACGAAGTGGAGAGGGTCGTGATGAAGGCCACGCGGTGCAGCCTGTCGCACGCCCGCCGGATATCCCATGAGGTGCACACCCGCGGCTCCGCCGTGGTCTACGACGGGCCGAAGGAACGCTGCGAGACCGTAGCCGACGTCATCGGCGCCGTCGGCCTGCGCGTCATGGTGGCCCGGTAACGCCTCTTTTTCTATAATAGCACCATGAGCGCCAGCGACGCCGCCCTCAAACTGCCGCACCGCCCTCTGGGCCGCACGGGGATTCCCGTCTCAGAGATCGGCTTCGGCGGCTGGGGTATCGGCAAATCCATGTGGGGACGCACGGACGACCATGAGTCGATGAAGGCGCTCCACGCCGCCTTCGACGCCGGTGTGGACTACTTCGACACCGCCTACGCGTACGGCCACGGCCACTCCGAGCGCCTCATCGCTCGCCTCTTCAAGGAGATCGGGAGGCGCGCCACGGTCTCGACCAAGGTCCCGCCCAAGAACATGGAGTGGCCGGGCCACCCCCGCGCGCGTTTGGCGTTGGTCTTTCCTCCCGACTGGGTCCGTCTCTGCATTGAGCGTTCCCTGCGCAACCTCTCCGAGCAGTCCCTGCCCATCGTCCAGTTCCACGTCTGGCACGACCAGTGGCTTAAGGATCCTCTCTGGCCGGAGCTGGCGGAGACCCTGGCCGCGCTGAAGAAGGAGGGCAAGGTCCGTTACTGGGGCGCGTCCCTCAACAATGACGACCCCGGCTCCGCTCTCGAGTTGGTCAAGACCGGCGTCGTCGACGCGGTCCAGGTCCTCTTCAACATGTTCGACCAGCGCGCCGCCGACCGCCTCCTGCCCCTGTGCCGCGAGAAGGGCGTGGGCGTGGTCGTGCGGTGCCCTTTCGACGAAGGGGGGCTCACCGGAACCCTCACGCGGGAGACGCGTTTCGAGCCCGAGGACTTCCGCTCGCACTACTTCGGCGGCGACCGCCTGGCGGAGACGTGCCGCCACTCCCAGGAGTTGACCCAGACGGTCGTCGGCCCCAAGGCCGAGACGCTGGCCACCGCGGCGCTCAAATACTGCCTTAGCTTCGACGCGGTCACCACCGTCATCCCGGGCATGCGCCGCGTCACGCATGTGAACTCCAACGTCCGCGCGGCCGACGGGCTCTACTTCGACGCCCGCGAGCTGGCTGAGATCGCCAAGCATCGTTGGGTCCGGGACTTCTACCTCTAGGCCGCGAGTGAAGAGAACCCTCCTCGCAGTCTTCGCGGTCGCGTTGGGAGTCCGCCTCGCCTACGTCGCCCTGGAGGGCCGGGGGGAGAGAGAGCGCGTCCTCGACGCCGAGGACTACCATCAATACGCCGTCGGCCTCGTTGAGAAGGGCGAATACGTCAACGCCTCCGGCGACCGAGCCTGGCGCATGCCGGGCTATCCTCTGGCCCTGGCGGCCCAGTACGCGACCATAGGCCGGTCGCCTCTGGCGACCCAGTTCGGGCAGTGTCTGCTCGGCGCGCTGACCTGCGTGCTGCTGGCCGCGCTGGCCGCGCGCTGGTCGTCGCCGCCGTGGCCGCTGGCAGCGGGGCTCCTCGCCGCCTTCAGCGTGGATCTCGTCCGGCCCTGCGCGCGCCTTCTGACCGAGGGTCCCGCCGCCTTCTTCCTCACTCTGACCCTGTGGCTTCTCGTCGACGACCGAGCGCTCAAGACCCGCCGCGCGGCCCTGGCGGGCCTCGCCGCGGCCGCGGCCTACCTTCTGCGTCCCGAGTTGGGGCCCTGGGCCGTGCTCGCCGCCCTGCACGCCGGTTGGCGCTCCAAGACGCGCCGTGCTGCGGCCATGCTCGCCGCGCCTCTGATCGTCGCCCTCGCGTGGGGCGCGCGCAACACCCTCGTCCTCGGACGGAGCGTGACCACGACCACCGCCGGATCCTTCAACCTGTACGGCTGGGGCGTGCCGCGCACCGTCGAAGAAAGGCTCTCGGGGCCGCGATGGGAGCGCGCCCCCGAGTTCGCCCCCGAAACCGTGCGCCAAGACTTTTATTCCACGCGGGTGCGGCGCTACTTCCTGATGGATGGACAGGCAGGCAACATCGTCAAGGCCCTGAGCGTCAACCTCGCCGTGCTCTACTATCCCTTCGATCCGGCGCTGGACCCAACCTTCCTCTTCCTCGCGCCCTTCGTCCTGCTCGGGCTCTGGGCGACGCGGGAGGACGGGCGTCGGCGCCTCCTGACCCTGACGCTCGCCTACCTGACGGCGGTCTACATGCTGGCCGGGGTCATGATCCCGCGCCACCGGCAGACCTACGCGGGCGTCCTCGTCTTGCTGGCCGTCGCGGGTCTTGAGCGCCTATACACCCGCCTGCACCGATGCGCCTTTGCCGCCGCGGCCGGGGGCTGGGCAACACTATGCGCGGCAGCCTGGGCGTTCGCCCCCTGGCTGAGATCGGTCGTGCTGGCGCTTCGCGACCGCGTCCTGTCTTGATTTTGTAACACCACAAAGCCACACTCTGTGTGCTCATGATGCCCAAAGACTTGCTCGCCGCCTTCGCCGCGGCTGCGCTCGCCGTCCCCGCCCCCGTCCACGCCTCGGACCGCGCGGGGGCGCGGCATCAACTGGACCAAGCGCGCGCTCTCTATTTGAGGGGAGAGTTCAAGGAGTCGCTGCGCGCTGCCAACGACGCGGTCGCCGCTGATGATCGCCTAGGCCCCGCCTACGAACTGCGCGCACGGCTCTGGCACGTCTTCGGCGACCCTGCCCGCCAAAAACAGGACGCCGAACGCACGCTCTCCCTGATCGCAGAGGGCTCTCTCGGCGCCGAGGAGCTCATCGCCGTCGGCGGAGCCCACATCCTCCTCAGTCAGACCGCGAAGGCCCAGACGGCGCTTGACGCCGCCGTCCAAGTCTCCAAGAGATCCGGAGAGGCCCTCGCCGCGCGCGCCCGCGCTTGGCGAGCGACCAGAGACCGAGCCAAGGCGAAGGATGCCATCGACGAAGCCCTCCGGACCGACCCCAAGGTAGCGCTCTGGCTCTACACCCGCGCCCGCGACCACTACGAACTGGGCGAAGACGCCAAGGCCGTCGCGGACCTCGCGGCGGCCCTGCGCGTCAACAAGTCCTTTCCCATCGCCTACGGCCTGCTCGGCGCCGCTCTCGCGCGCCAGGGAGACTACGCCCGCGCGCTGAAGGCCTACGACCGTGCCGTGGCCCTGGACCCGGATTACTCCTTCGCCTACCTGGGCCGGGCCGCGATCCGTCTGCGCCAGGGCGACGAGGGCTCGGCTCTCAATGAGTTCAAGGAGGCGGTCCGCGCCGACGCCAATAGCTACGCCCCTTACTACAACCGCGGCGAGATGCATTGGCGCGCCGGACGCCGCGAACCGGCGCTCGCGGATTTTCACAACGCCATGACGGCGCCCAAACTCGCGCCGGACGCGGCCCTGTCCATCGGCGACCGCTACCTCTCTCTCCAGCTCTGGGACGACGCCATCGACGCCTACTCGAAGGCGCGGGCCTTGGGCCGAGCGGTCCCCGCGCTGACACGCCGCGCCATGGCCCTCGAAGGCGCCAAGGAGCCGAAAAAGGCCCTGGCCGACCTCGACGAGGCCGTCAAGCTCGAGCCCGAATCCGCCCCGATCCTCGCCGCGCGCGGCACTCTCGAGGCCCGGCTCGGCATGATCAAGGCCGCGCAGGAGGACCTGACGCGCGCGGTGCGACGCGCGCCGAAGGACCCCGATATCCTAGTCGCGCGCGCCGGATTCTTCTCCCATCAGGAGAAGCCCCAACTGGCGCTGGAGGACTTCAACCTCGCCATAGACGTGGCGCCCGAGCACGCGGCGGCCTACAACGGGCGCGGCGCCCTGCGCGCCAACTTCCTCAACGAGACCGAGAAGGCCCTGCTCGACCTGCGCAAGGCCGTGGAGCTCAAGCCCGACGATGCGGGCTTCCACTTCAACCTGGGGATGATGTACATGAAGGCGCGATCCTACCTCCAGGCGGTCGAGTCCTTCGACGAGTCCCTGGCTCTCAAGGGTCCGGCGTCACGCGTGCTGGAGCGCCGCGCGGAGGCGAAGTCACTGATGGGCGACCATGTGGGCGCCCGGCAGGACGTCGAATCCGCCCTGGAGAAGGATGCGAAGAGCGCCTCGACCTACTTCACCCTGGGCTCCATCCGCCTGCGCTCCCGCGCGTACGAGCAGGCCGTACGCGACCTCAGCCAGGCCCTGCGCCTAGACGACTCGTTCGCGGCGGCCTACGCCCAGCGGGGGCAGGCCTACGGCGCCCTCGGCCAGTTCAAGGCCGCTCTCTCCGACCTGCGGCGCGCCGTGGAACTCGAACCCCGCTCGAAGAACGCCTGGACCGACCTCTGCCAGGTCCACCGCCTCATGAAGGACCCCAAGGAGGCTTTGGTCGAGTGCGACCGGGCCATCGCCGTGAACTCCCAGCACGGCCCGGCCTATTTCCAGCGGGCCCTGGTGTGGCTCGCCCTGCGCAACCACGCCCGCGTCATCGAGGACGTGGACACCGCGTGGCAGTTCGGCACCCGCCGGGCCGAGGGGCTCATCGCCAAGGCGATCTCCCACGCGGCGTCGCGTCAGTATAAAGAGGCGCACCGCGCCTATCTGCGAGCCGTCGCCATTGATCCGTACGCGCGCAGCGCCTACGCGGGATTCCTCCCCGGTCATCCTGAGGGAGACGACTTCCTCTCGGCGATCGTCGACCTGGACGCGAGGATGCAGCAGGACCAGCGCGACCCCTACGTCTTCATTCTCCGGGCCGATTCCCTTCATAACGTCGAGCATTTCGACAAGGCGATCATAGAGTACACCAAGGCGATGGAGCTGGACGGGACCCTGGCGGACGCCTACTCAGGACGGGGGATGACGCTCAACGCCCAGAACTCCCTGGATGCGGCACAACAGGATTTCGTGCGCGCCCTCGAGCTCGCGCCGGACGACGCCGCCGCTCGGGTCCAACTGGCCATCAATCTGACCATGCGCCGCAATCATCGGGCGGCGCTCGCCGAGCTCGGCAAAGCCCTCAAGATCGCGCCCCATGACACAGATGCCCGACTGCGAGTCGGAAACGCGCACTACTTCATGAAGGACTACGCCCAGGCGCTGGAAAACTACTCCCTCGCCGTCAAAAACGACCCTCTCGACCCCAACGCCCTAAACGATCTCGGGCTGGGCTACTTCGCGCTCCGACGAAACGAAGAAGCGATCGAGAGCTTCAGCCGCGCCATCGCGCTCAATCCGCTGGCCGACCGCTACTACCGAAACCGCGCCTCGGTCTGGGCGATCCTCCAGAAGTTCGGCAACGCCGCCGGCGACTTGCGCACCGCGAGCAAGGTCAACACCGATCCCTCCCTCGTCGAAGAGTACCGCAAGCTCATCGAAGAGGCCCAAGCACGCGCCGCCGGCGGCAAGTCCACTTAAGAGACCGGGCCGTGTTTGCTACAATCCTGAATCGACATCCCGGAACTCCTTGCCGCGACCGAACGGCCCCTGTTCTCGTTCGAGTTCTTCCTGCCGAAGGCTCCCGAGGACCTCGATGCCTTCGTCGCCTTCGTGCGCGAGCTCAAGGACCTCTCCCCGGACTATGTGACCCTCACCTACGGCGCGGGCGGCTCCGCGCGTGAGCGGACCATCGAAATCGCCGGCCGCCTCCAACGGGAGACAGGGCTGACCACGGTCTCGCACCTGACCTGCATCGCCCACACCCGCGCCGAGATCTCCGCCATTCTGCTCCGCCTCGAGGCTCTCGGCATCCGCCACATCGTGGCCCTGCGCGGCGACGCCCCCAAGGACGCAGCCCTGCGCCCCGTCGAAGAACGCGATTTCGCGCATGCCGTGGACCTCGTCCGTCATCTGCGTGAGCGCGGAGGACTGCGCACCGCAGTGGCCGCCTATCCCGAGAAGCATCCCGAGTCTCCCTCTCCAGAGGAGGATCTGCGCCGCTTCGCCGAGAAAGTTGCGGCCGGCGGCGACTGGGCCGTCACCCAGCTCTTCTTCGACGCGCGCGACTACTTCGCTTTCGTGCGCCGCGCGCGCGAGGCGGGCGTCAAGGTCCCCATCGTTCCCGGCATCATGCCGGTCACGGGATACCCCCAACTCAAGCGCTTCGTCGGTCTCTGCGGCGCCCGCATCCCGCCCGAGTTGGACGAGCGCCTCAGCGCCATCCAGCACGATTCCCAGGCCGTGGTCGCCTTCGGCGTGGACTGGGCCGTGCGCCAGTGCCGCGCCCTCCTCGATGGAGGAGCTCCCGGCATCCACTTCTACACCCTCAATCGGTCCCACTCGACGGCCGAGATCCTCTCCCGATTGCGCCGACCATGACCACGCATCCATGACCTCCGCGGCCGCAGCCGCAGCAATTCTTCTCCTCTCGGCCTCTTCGGCGACAGCCCTGCCGTCCTCCCCGGAGCCCTCCGGCGCGCCCGCCGTCGGCAACATCCGCGTCGAGCAGACGAATGTCTTCGACCCCCGGGTTCCGGGCGAGGATTGGTGGATCTTCCGGGTCGCCAACAAGATCCACGTTCTCACGCGTGAGTCGGTCATCAGGCGCGAGATACTCTTCAACGCAGGCGAGCCCTGGGACGACCTAAAGGTCATCGAGTCCGAGCGCAACCTCCGAGCCAACGGCTCCTTCCGTCGAGCGGAGATCGTCAAGGCCCTGCGGCCGGACGGCAGCGTCGACGCCGTCGTCCGCGCCCAGGACGCCTGGACCACGAACCCGCGCTTCTCCATCGGCACGGAGGGCGGCGAGAGCTTCCTCTCTTACGGGCTCGTCGAGGACAACCTGCTCGGCTACGGAAAATCCGTCGGCTTCGAACACGCGCAGAAGGGCCCCAGGATATCCAACGCCTTCTCCTACGGCGATCCCCGCTTCCTCGGCTCCCGCCTGGGGCTGAACGGATCCTACTCCCGCACGCAGAACGGCGACCAGATCGACGTCGACCTGGCGCGACCCTTCTACTCCCTCGACGCGGACCACGCCCTCGGCCTCGGCTGGACCCGAACCCTGGGCGACGCCTCGATCGTGCGCGACGGCGCCGAATCGAGCAAGTACCATAAGCGCACGCGGCAGGCGGACGGCGCCTACGGCTTGCGCCTGGGAGGAAACAGAGATTTCGTCCAGCGCGCGGAAGCCGGCTGGTACACCGAGAAACTCCAGTACCAGCCGACCTCCGACACGGTCGAGGGGACCCTGCCCGCGAACCGGGAACTCTCCGGCCCGACGCTAGGTTATTCCTGGGTCCATCCCCGCTACGTCAAGGAGACCAACTTCAACGGCATGGAGCGCATCGAGGACTTCAACCTCGGCAACGAATTGAGGACGCGCGGCGGGTTCATGGGGACCGCCACCGGATCCGACATCGACCGATGGATCTTCAACGTCTCGGATCAGCAGGGGCTCTCCCTCGGACCCGGCCGCTTCATGCTGGCCGGCGTCGGCATCAGCGGGCGCGCGGCCGGCGGACGCTGGGAGAACGGGCTGTTCACCGCCGCCCTCAACGCCTTCTGGAAGACCCACTGGACGCGGGAGCGCACCTTGGTGTTCCACGCAGAGGGCTCCTCCGGGCGCTTCCTCGACCGAGAGAACCAGATCGTGCTGGGAGGCAACTCCGGCCTGCGAGGATATAAGAACGACAGTTTCGTCGGCGGCAAAGCCGTCCTCTTCAACCTTGAGGACCGTTTCTTCTTCGACAGAGAGTGGTTTCATCTCATGCGCCTGGGCGGGGTGCTCTTCGTTGATTCGGGAGCGACGGCGGCCGAGGGCAGCGGGCTCTCCTGGGCCCGCTTCAAGACCGACCTAGGCGCGGGGCTGCGTCTGTCCTCCACCCGGTCGCGTTCCGGAGGCGTGGCGCGCATCGATGTCGCCTACGCCCTCAACGGCGGCCCCGGCGGCTCACGCGTCGTCGTCTCCATCCGCGGCGGACAGGCCTTCTCCTTCTTCGCCAGCTCGGCCCAGCGCGTCGCGGCCAGCCCCGGCTCGCGACTATGAAGGGGGGGGGAAGTCAATTTGCTAGGATGGACGCGACCATGAGGAATGCGCTCCTCCTCGCACTCGGCGCCGTCGCCCTCTCGGCGTGCTCCCTCGACCGCATGGTCCTGCGCTCCACGACCGGAGTGCTGGAGCGCGGCCGCCCCGTCGCGTTGGAAGAACCCGACTGGCAGACCGCCCGCGAAGCCATGTCCTCCCAACTCAAGCTCATCGAGACCCTGCTCGCCTGCGATCCGGAGGACCGCCGCCTGCGCCGCCTGGCCGCCGAGGGTTTCGGCGGCGGCGCCTTTCTGTTCCTGGAAGACGCCGAGCCGGCGCGCGCCAAGGGGTATTATCTCCGCGGCCGCGATCACGCGCTCACGGCACTCGAGCGCAAGGAGGCCTTCCGAGGCCTGACGGCCAAGACGATCGAGGATTTCGAGGCGAGCGTCAGGCAGGCCGCCAAGGACGACATCCCCGATCTGTTCTGGGCCGGCTTCTGCTGGGGAGGTTACGTCAACCTCTCCAAGGACGACGCGTCCGCCCTGGCCGATCTGCCCAAAATCACCGCCCTCATGAAGCGCGTCTACGAACTGGACCCGTCCTACCACTTCGGCGGCGCGGACCTCTTCTTCGGCGTCTATTACGCCTCGCGCCCGCCGCTGCTGGGCGGCGACCCGCAGAAGGCCAAGGTCCATTTCGAGTGGGCCCACAAGATCACGAAGGGGCAGTACCTGATGACGCACGTGCTCAACGCTCGCTGGTACGCGGTCGCCGTCCAGGACCGGGAGCTCTTCAAGCAGCTCCTGACCAAGGTCCTGGACTCCCCGTCGGGACGGCTGCCCGAGGCTCGGCTCACCGATGAGGCGGCCAAGAAGAAGGCCTCCTCTCTTCTGGAGAGGATCGATGACTACTTCTAAGCTCGCGGCGGCGGCGCTCGCCGCGGCCCTCGCCGCGCCCGCGAGCGCCCAGACCGCCATCAAGTTCGCGACCCTCGCGCCCGAAGGGTCCACCTGGATGAAGGTGATGACCGCGCTCTCCAACGACCTGGCGAAAGCCACCGCGGGCAAGCTCCGTTTCAAGTTCTACCCAGGCGGCATCTCCGGCGACGAGAAGGACGTGGTCAAGAAGATCCGCATCGGCCAACTCCATTGCGCCGGCTTCACCGGCGTCGGGATGGGCGAGATGGCGCCCGAGACGCGCCTGCTCGACGCTCCCTGGCTCTTCCGCTCCCGCGCCGAGCTGGAAGACATCCGCTCCATGTTCGCCGAGGACTTCGAAGCCGCCCTCGACAAGGGGGGGGTCATCCTCCTGGGCTGGACCGACCTGGGCTCCGTGTACATCTTCAGCAAGCGCCCCATCTCCGCCATCGAGGACATGCGCAAGAGCCGCATGTGGGTCTGGGAGGGCGACCCCATCGCCGAGGCGGCTTACAAAGCCTTGGCGGTCAACCCCGTGCCCCTGTCGGTGGTGGACGTGATGCAGTCCCTTCAGACCGGGATGATCGACGCGGTGTACGGTCCTCCGCTCGGAGTGCTGGCGCTCCAGTGGCATTCCAAGCTCAAGCACATCTACCCCGTGCCCATGGCCGAGGCCACGGGGGCCGTCCTCCTCTCCAGGAAGTTCTTCGACTCCCTGCCGGGCGACCAACAGAAGACGCTCAAGGAACTCTCGGCTCGCCACCTCCGTCGCCTCAACGACCTCACCAACGCGGAGAACGACAAGGCCCTTGAGACGCTGCGCAAGCAAGGCCTCGCCCTCGCCGCCAATCCCGGCGCCGAAACGATGAAGAGATACGAGGAGTTGGGCACGGCCGCCCGCAAGGACCTCGTCGGCAAGCTCTTCTCCGCCGGACTGCTCGGCAAGGTCGAGAAGGAGTTGGCCTCCCTCCGTGCGAGAACGGTTAAGAAAAGCTGAGGACCTCCTCGCCGCGGCCGAGGGCGCCCTCCTAGCCGCCCTGCTCGGCGCCATGATCCTGCTCGCCTTCGCGCAGGTCGTGCTGCGCCGCTTCGGCGTCGGCCTGCTGTGGGGGGAAACCCTGCTCAAGCACGCGGTGCTCTGGACGGGGTTCCTGGGGGCCGCGCTGGCCGCCAGGAGCGAGAAGCACTTCGCCTGGGAGGCCGCGCGCCTCGGCGCCCCCCCGCGGCACAAGCCCTGGCTGAGGCTGGCCGCCTCCGCCTCAGGGGCGGGCGTCTGCGCGCTCCTGCTGAAAGCCTCCTGGACCTACCTCTTGGCCGAACGCGCGACGTCGTCGACCCTGGTAACGGTCGGCTCCGTCATTGTCCCGGCCTGGGTCGCCGCGGCCGGCATCCCCGGCGGCTTCGCCCTCGTTCTGGCGCACCTGCTCTTCAAGACGGCGGACGCGGCCGCCGAGGCGGCGGGCAATGGGAAGCGACCATGACCGAGCATAGCGCAGGAAATGGTCGCATCCATCGCCGTGGGAAGCGACCATGACCGCGCTCTTCATCGCCGCGTTCGCGGCCCTGGCCCTGGCGGGCGCGCCTATCTTCGCGCTCATGGGCGCCTTGGCCCTGCGGCTCTTCCATGAAGCCGGCATCGACTCCAGCGCCGTCATCATCGAATTGGCGCGGCTGGCCTCGCTGCCTTCGCTCATCGCCATCCCTCTCTTCACTTTCGCGGGCTACGTCCTGGCCGAGAGCGGCGCGCCCAAGCGCCTCGTGGCGTTGGCTGAAGCGCTCTTCGGTTGGATTCCCGGCGGGGTGGCGGTGGCGGGGCTGTGCGCAACCGCGTTGTTCACCGCATTCACGGGAGCCTCGGGCGTGACCATCATCGCCCTCGGCGGGCTCATCTTCCCGCTCCTTCGCCGCCAAGGTTATCCCGAGAACTTCTCCCTCGGGCTCATCTCGACGACGGGCAGCCTGGGCCTCCTGTTCCCGCCGAGCCTGCCCATCATCCTCTACGCCCTGGTCGGCAAGATCTCCGTGGACAAACTTTTTGCCGCCGCCGCCGTGCCCGGACTGCTCCTGCTCGGAGCGCTCTGCGTCTACGCCGTCGTCGTGGCCCGCCGCGAGGGCGTCAGACCCGTCGCGTTCTCCTGGAGCGGCGTGCGTCGCGCCGCGCGCGAGCAGCTCTGGGAAATCCCGCTGCCCTTCCTCGTCATCGGCGGCATCTACGGCGGCCTCTTCACGGCCTCGGAGGCAGCGGCCGTCATGGCCTTCTACGTGGTCGCCGTAGAGTCCCTCGTCTACAAGGACGTCGCGTGGTCGCGTCTGCCCGAGGTCGCGCGGCGGAGCATGATGCTCGTCGGCTCCATCCTCATCGTACTGGGCTGCGCCCTGGGCCTGACCGGCTATATGATCGACGCCGAGATTCCGGGCCTGCTTTTCGCCTTCCTGCACGACCGGGTGTCGAGCCCCTGGGTCTTTCTGGCGATGCTCAACGTCTTTCTCCTGGTCGTGAATATGGTGGAGATCTTCTCGGCCATAGTGATCGTCGTGCCGATCATAGCGCCCGTCGCCGTCCAGTACGGCATCGACCCCGTCCATCTCGGCGCGCTCTTCCTGCTGAACCTGGAGATCGGCTACATGACGCCGCCTCTGGGCCTAAACCTCTTCCTCGCCTCGCGGCGGTTCGACAAACCGCTGCCCATCCTGTACCGCGCGGTCGGCCCCTTCTGGGCCCTGCTCGTCGCAACGCTCTTGATCGTCACCTACTGCCCCAGCCTGAGTCTATGGCTGCCGGGTCTGCTGAGGCTCAAATGAACCAGAGAACGAAGGAACTGCTCCCCGAAGAGAAGCTTGGACTGCTCCATAAGATCCGAGAATCGAAGGCATATCTCAAGGCCTACCACGACGTTGAATTCATGGACCGCAAGGACCTTCGGGCCGTGCGCCTCCAGCTCGAGCTCCTGAAGCCCGAACTCCTCTTCCGCGAGCACAAGATCCGCTCGACCATCGTGGTCTTCGGCTCGGCGCGGACCCTCTCGCCGGAAGAGGCGCGCCGGCGCCTCAAGGCCGCACAAGATGATGTGGCCACCCGTCCTCGCGACGTCGAGCTCAAGCGCCGCGTCGTGAACGCGGAAAAGAAGCTGGAACTCTCCCGCTGGTACGAGGAGGCGCGCCGCTTCGCGGCGATTCTCTCCAAGGCCCAGCAGACCGGCCAGGACCTGGAATACGTGATCACGACCGGCGGAGGGCCGGGCGTCATGGAAGCCGCCAACCGCGGCGCCTGGGAGTGCGGGGCTAAGAGCATCGGGCTCAACATCACCCTGCCCCACGAGCAGGACCCCAACCCGTACATCACGCCCGAGCTCTGCCTCCAGTTCCACTATTTCTCCCTGCGCAAGATGCACTTCCTCATGCGAGCCCGAGCGCTGGCGGCGTTCCCGGGAGGCTACGGCACGCTCGACGAGCTCTTCGAGACCCTGACTTTGGTCCAGACCTCCAAGAAGCGCCCCCTGCCCATCGTCCTCTTCGGCAAGCAGTTCTGGAAGCGACTCGTGGATTTCGACTACCTGGCCGAGCAGGGCATGATCGGCTGGGACGACGTCAAGCTCTTCAAGATCGTGGAGACCGCAGAGGAGGGGTGGGACCACATCCGCCGTTTCTGGAAAACGCACCGCGGAGCCGAACCCTCGCTATGAGTCCCCTGCCGGCGGCGCTGCTCCTCGCCGCGCTAGCCCGCGCCCTGCCCTTGGGCGCGGATCGGCCGGCCACCGCAGGCCCCCGCTTGAGCTCGGCCGCGTTCGCCCAACTCGACGAAGGCCTGCTCCGGCTCTACTCTCTCGACTACGACCGCTCGCGAACGGCCTTCCGGCGCATCATCGAACTTGAGCCCGACAACCCCTTCGGCTATCTCTGCGAGGCGGGAGCGATCTGGTGGCAGTCCTCGCAGGAGTACGGCCTCTTTAAGTCCACCCCCACCCTCCAAGGCCTCTTCGAACAAGACGTTGAGGCCGCCTTGCGCAAGGCCGACGCCTACATAGACTCCAAGGACCCGCAAATGAAGGCCGACGGCTACTTCGTCTCCGGCATGGCGCTCGGCACGCGCGGACAGTGGAAGCTGCTGAAGGGCCGCTACCTCGACGCCTACTTCGACGGCAAGAAAGCGGTCAAGCATCTCAAAAGATGCCTGAAGCTCGACGACCAATACCTGGACGCCTACTTCGGCCTGGGCGTCTTTGACTACCAGGCCGCGCACCTTTCGGGCGTGGCCAAGCTCGGGCTCCTCTTCGGCATGAGGGGCGATGAGAAGCGCGGCCTCAAACGCATCGGCCTCGCCATGGAAAGCTCGCGCTGCGCGGGCCGGCAAGCCGCCGAATTCCTCATCCACATCTATATGCTCGACAGGCACGACTTTGCCCGCGCCTTGGCCGTGGTCCAACGTCTGCGGCGCGAGTTCCCATCGAGCCCCTACTTCCTGTTCCTTGAGACGCTCCTGCGTCACCACCTGGGAGACTGGGACGGGTCGGTGGCGCTCGGGCGCGAACTCTACAAGACGGTGGAATCCGACCCTGGCGCCTTCCAGCCGAAATGGCTGACCCTGATCTGCGGCCTCTCCGGTCCGGAGTGCCTGGCCAAACCCGACATGGAGGCCGCCCTCGCGTGGCTCGACCACGCGCTCGAGACCATCGCCCCAGAGAGACCGGGGGGGATACAGACGCTGCTCTGGACCTTCCGCGGTCACGTGCTGGAGACGCTCGGCCGCCGCGACGAGGCGCTCGGAGACTACCTGCGCGCGCTCAATACGCCGGACATTGGAGACTTCCACGCGCGCGCACGGACCTGCCTGGACGCCCCCTGCAACCGGGAATATCTCCTCGAGACCCTGCGGCGCTATTCCCATGGGACTTGAATATTTAACAATCCCGCCCTATCCTTAATAAGCGATCCGAGACAACCAATGAGATACTGGGTCTATATGAATGATGAGGTGCCAGGCAGCTATGAGTCCGAACAACTGGCGTCCCTCCCGGGCTTCGGCATGACCACGCTGGTCTGTCCTGCCCAGGGAGAGGTCGCCGAGAAGAACTGGCGGCGCGCCGGCGAGTTCGAGGACCTGGCCCGTCTGGTCTCATTGCAGGCCGAGCAGTCCGCGCCGCCGTCGCCCGAGGCGCCCCCAGCCGCCGAGACCGCCTCTTCTTCCGCCGCAGACGTGGACTCTATGCTCAACACCGCGGGCAACCGCCTCTTCAGCCATGTCGCCGACCTCATGAAGGAGCTCGAGAACCGTCGCGAGGAACGGGCCCTGGCTGCCTCGCTCCAACGCCAGATCTCGGCCCTCAAGGATGAACTCGTACAGACGCGGGAGCGCGCCGACATGCTCGAGATGCGCCTGCCGCACCTCGCCGAGCTGGAGGAATCCCGGCGCAAGGACCAAGCCGCCCTGGAATCTCTGAGGACGACCCTCCAAGCGCACGAGCATCAGATCAATGAATCGAGAATCTCCGCCGAAAAGGCCAAGAACGATTGCGAGGGCACGAAGCGCCGCCTGACCGAGGCGCAGGGCGATCTGGCCATACGCAACCGTCTCGTGGACAAGCTCTCCAAGGAACTCAGCGACAAGGAATTGTCCCTGGCCAAGGCGCTGGGCCTCATTCGCCGGCTGGAGGAGGATCTCAACCGTCTCTGTCCGGGCATCGCGCCGAGCGCCGGCCTAACGACGCTCGACGCCGCGCAGTCTCCGGCTCCCGTATCCGCGCCCGCGCACACACCGACGCCGGACCTGCTCGTGATCAGTCCTCCCGCCGATGAGAACTTCACCATGGACGATCCGCCGCCGCCCCCGCCCTACATAGAGCCCGCGCCCGCCGAGCGTCCCAAGGCGCACGAGGCCTTGGTCCATCTCCTGCGCAAGCTCTTCCCCGGCCCGACGCACTAAGCGTCCCTGTCCGCGCCTCAGCGCCCTGAGCGTCTCGCACACCGAGCGCAGAGGAAACGAGAGTTGGCAATCGCACTAATCGATTGACAATTATATAAGAGCCTTGTTATAATCACCAACGAACGGGGACGGCGACAACAGTCGTTGCCGTGCTCTCGAGACGCTCACATTCACGGAGGTATTCCAGATGGCCGAAGCGACGCTGACGAAAGTAAAGATCCAACCCCTCGGCGACCGCGTGCTCGTCAAGCCCGCGGAGCAGAAGGAAACGAAGCGCGGCGGAATCATCATCCCCGACAGCGCCAAGGAAAAACCGCAGGAAGGCCTGGTCGTGGCGACCGGCAAGGGCAAGACGACCGAGGACGGCAAGATCCTGCCCATGGACGTGAAGGCCGGCGACAAGATTCTGTACGGCAAGTACTCCGGCTCCGAAATAAAGATCGACGACGAGGAGTACCTGATCATGCATCAGGACGACATCCTTGGAATCCTGAAGTAAACAACCCCATATAGAGGAGACAACGACACAATGGCTAAGCAGATTCTTTTCTCAGACGACGCTCGCAAGAAGTTGAAGGACGGCGTGGACAAGCTCGCCAACGCGACCAAGGTCACGCTCGGACCGTTGGGCCGCTCGGTGGTCCTCGAGAAGAAGTTCGGTTCCCCCGTGATCGTCGACGACGGCGTGACGATCGCCAAGGAAATCGAACTCCAGGATCCTTACGAGAACATGGGCGCTCAGCTCGTCCGCGAAGTCGCCTCCAAGACCAACGACGTCGCCGGCGACGGCACGACGACCGCGATCGTCCTGACGCAGTCGCTGCTCAACGAGGGCATCCGCAACATCACCGCGGGAGCCAACTCCAAGTCCATCCAGCGCGGTATGCACAAAGCCCTCGAGCTCGTCATCAAGGAGCTCAAGAAGAACTCCCGCCCGGTCAAGACGAAGGAGGAGAAGGCGCAGGTCGCGACCATCTCCGCCAATGATGTGGAAATCGGCAATATGATCGCCCAAGCGATGGAGAAGGTCGGCCATGAAGGCGTCATCACCGTCGAGGAAGGCAAGTCTTCCGAAACCACCCTCGAAGTCGTCGAGGGGATGCAGTTCGACCGCGGCTACATCTCGCCCTACTTCATCTCCGACAGCGAGCGCATGGAAGCCGTCCTCGAGGACGCCTACATCATCATCACGGAAAAGAAGATCTCCGCGATGAACGACATCCTCCCGGTGCTCGAGAAGATCGTGCAGGCCGGCAAGTCCTTCCTCATCGTCGCCGAGGACGTGGAAGGAGAGGCTCTGGCCACGCTCGTAGTCAACAAGCTCCGCGGGACCCTGAAGTGCGCGGCCGTCAAGGCCCCGGGCTTCGGCGACCGCCGCAAAGAGATGCTGCAGGACATCGCCATCCTCACCAAGGGAGAGGTCATCTCCGAGGAACTCGGCCACAAGCTCGAGAAGGTCGGACTGGACATGCTGGGCCGCGCCAAGCGCGTGGTGATCGACAAGGATAACACGACGATCGTCAGCGGCGCGGGCGACAAGATCGAGATCAAGAAGCGGGCGGACGCCATCCGCAAGCAGATCGAGGACACCACATCGGACTACGACCGCGAGAAGCTCCAGGAGCGCCTGGCGAAGCTGTCCGGCGGCGTGGCGGTCATCAACGTCGGAGCCGCGACAGAGACCGAGATGAAGGCCAAGAAGACGAAGGTCGAGGACGCGTCCAACGCGACCCGCGCCGGCGTCGAAGAGGGGATGATCGCGGGCGGCGGCGTCGCTCTGCTGCGGGCCGGCGAGTCACTGGATAAGTTCAAGGGCGCAGACGAGGACGAGACCACGGGCGGCCAGATCGTACGGCGCGCCCTCCAGGCTCCGATCCGTCAGCTCGCGGATAACTCCGGCTACGAAGCCTCGGTCGCCGTGCAGAAAATCCTGAGCTCGGGCAGCGGCATCGGTTTAGACGCGTCCACCGGCGAGTACGTGGACCTGTTCAAGGCCGGCATCGTCGACCCTCTTAAGGTCACACGCAGCGCGCTTGAGAACGCGGTGTCCATCGTGGGCACCATCCTGACCACCGAGGTCCTCGTCTCCGATATCCCGGAGAAGAAGGAGCCCGCGATGGCGGGAGCCGGCCACAACCACGGCGGCGACATGTACTGACCTCCGCCCTCTCCGGGACGGACTCCGGAGTCAATCGGGCAATAGCCGCAAGAACGGCCCCCCTGGTTCGAAAGAGCCGGGGGGGCTTTGTTTCGGGATAGGCCTTTCGGCCCTGGGGTTGCAATTTTTAGCTCAGATTCTGTGGTATAATGTTCGTGCTTGGCGCTCATTGACAATCTCAATCAAATCCGCTACCGCATCCGCGCGGCGTCCGAACGGGCACGGCGAAACCCAGACGCGGTCCGTTTGGTGGCGGTCACGAAGTACGCCCCGCTCGAAGACGTCCGACGGCTCCTGGAACTCGGAGCTGTCGCAGACGTGGGGGAGAACCGCGTCCAGGACGCCGAGAAGAAGAAGCAGGCCCTCGGCCCGCTGGCCGACACAGTCCGCTGGCGCCTCATCGGACATCTGCAGACCAACAAGGCGAAGAAAGCCGCGCTGGTCTTCGGCGCAGTGGACTCGATCGACAGCGAGAAGGTCGCCGCGGCGCTCGATGCCGCCCTGGCCGGAGCGCAGACGAAGCTCCCTGTGATGGTGCAAGTAAAACTCACCTCGCGACAGACGCAGTCGGGGGTGACTCCCGGAGAACTCCCGGCGCTGCTCGAGGCGCTCAAGAATCATCCGCGCCTCGACGTTGAAGGGCTTATGGGCGTAGCGCCCGACCTGGAACCGGTGGAAGACGTCAGGCCCAGCTTCCGTCGCTTGAGAGAACTCAGGGATCGGCATCTGCCGAAAGGGCTCTTGAACATGGGTATGAGCCGCGACTTCGAGGTCGCGGTCGAGGAAGGCGCCGACCTGGTCCGAATAGGCGCACAGATTTTCTCGCAACCTAGTCCGGCATCACTGGAGGCCCAAGCATGATCGTGAAAGTGCGCGTGATTCCGAACGCCGTGGAGAACGAAGTCGTCAGCCGCATCGGCAGCGTTCTTCGAGTGAAGGTCGCGGCTCCGGCCGTGGATGCGAAGGCCAACGCAGCGCTGAAAGATTACCTCGCCGAATTCTTCGAGGTCCCCGGAAAGCAAGTCAGCATCCTGCGCGGCGCGAATGGACGAGAGAAAACCGTGGAGATCGTCGGCAAGACCGAGGAGCAGCTCAAGCGGGTTATGGAGTCCATCCCCTGAGCGCTCTGCAGCAGCACTGAGGACGAGGACGGACGAGGCGCCGTGCGCCTCATCCGTCCTCGTCTTATTTTGCGCCAAAACGAAGAGCGATGACGAAAACGACCAAGAAGAAGGCCGTGCCGCTGCAAGAGGATCCCATCCGGCACATCGTCTGGAAGGGCGACCGTCTCGACGTCATCGATCAGCGCCTCCTGCCGCGGCAGGTGCGCTACGTCTCCTGCCGCACGGCCAAGGAAGTCGCGCAGGCGACCTCTGACATGGTCCTGCGCGGCGCCCCCCTTATCGGCTGCGCCGCCGCCTACGGCATGGCCCTGGCCGCGCGACGCTGCCGCCTCAAAGACGTCGTCGCCGCGGAGCCCGTCCTGCGCCGCGCCCGCCCAACAGCCGTCAACCTTATGCATGCACTGGACCTCATGCTGGCCGTCGCCAAAACCGGGCCTGAGGCCGCGCTCCCGGAGCGCATGTCCGCGGCGGCCGTGAAGTACTTCCAGGATGACCTCGCCTCCAATTTACGCATGGCGGAACTGGGCGCCGCCCTGCTCGAGCCCGGCTCGCGCGTCATCACCTACTGCAACGCCGGCGCGCTGGCCACCGCCGGCATCGGCACCGCCGTGGGCATGATCCGCGCGGGCTATCTCGCCGGGAAGGTGTCGCACGTCTACCCCTGCGAGACCCGGCCCTACCTCCAGGGCTCGCGCCTGACCCTGTGGGAACTCATGCAGGCCGGCATCCCCGCCACCCTCATCACGGACAACATGGCCGCGCACCTCATGAAGACCCGTAAGATCGACGCGGTCATCGTCGGCTCCGACCGCATCGCGGCCAACGCGGACGTATGCAATAAGATCGGGACCTACGGGTTGGCGATCCTGGCCAAGCATCACGACATCCCGTTCTACGTGGTGGCTCCGAGCACGACCGTCGACTTCTCCACGCCTTCGGGCGACCGTATCCCCATCGAGGAGCGCTCCATCCTGGAGGTCGTCGAGGTCTTCGGCGCCCCGATCGCCCCAAAGGGGGCGAAGGCGCACCATTTCGCCTTCGACGTCACGCCCCACGAACTGGTGACGTCCATCGTCACCGAGAAGGGCGTCGTCTCTCCCGCCGACGGCGAGAATCTCAGAAAGGCGGTCAAGTCCGCATGCTGACGAACACGCGCACCCCGGCCGTCGAAGACAAGCCGAAGATGACGAAAATTCTGGCGACGCTGGGCCCGGTCTCGGCCAAGGCGGAGATGCTGCACCGGCTCCTGGATGCAGGCGTCGACGCCTTCCGTCTCAACTGCTCGCACGCCCGCCTCGACGAACTCAAACGCAGCGTGGAACTCATCCGCTCGGCCTCGCGCCTGGACCGGCGCTCGACCTCCGTCGTCTTGGACCTCCAGGGCCCGCGCCTGCGCGTCGGCCGCCTGCGCAACGGCGAGCCCATCGCGCTCAAGAACGGCGCCCGCGTTCGCATCACCTCCCACGATATCCCCGGGACCGCCGAGGAATTCTCGACCTCCTTCAAGAAGCTCCCGAACACCGTCAGGAAGGGCATGGAGATCCGCCTGGATGACGGATCCATCGTCCTCACCGTGTTGAAGACCGGCGTCGGCTGGGTGGACTGCGAGGTCCGCATCGGCGGCCTGCTCAAGGAGCACAAGGGCATCAACCTCCCCGGCGCGGACATCGACCTGCCCGCGCTGACGGTCAAGGACATGCGGGACTTGGCCATGGGCCTCAAGACCGGCGTCGACCACGTGGCCCTCTCGTTCGTGCGCTCTCCGGACGACGTCCTGCGCGCCCGCAAGATCCTCCTGAGGGCGGGCGCGCCGACGCGTATCATCGCCAAGATCGAGCACCCGGACGCCATCAAACGCATCGACGCCATCCTGGACGCCGCCGACGGCATCATGATCGCCCGCGGCGATCTGGCCGTCGAGCTTTCCGCCGCGGAAGTCCCCGCGCTGCAGAAGATGCTGGTGCGCAAGGCCAATGACGCGGGCAAACTCTCCATCGTGGCCACGCAGATGCTGGAGAGCATGATCGGCCATGCCCAGCCCACGCGCGCGGAGGCCTCGGACGTGGCCAACGCCATCTACGACGGCGCCGATGTCGTCATGCTCTCGGGCGAGTCCGCCGTCGGCCTCTACCCGGTTGAGACCGTCAAAGTCATGGCCGACATCATCCATAAGGCCGAGACCTCGAACTTCCGCTACCGGATGATCCCTCACGGCCTGACCGACAACCCGGACACGGGATTTGCTCACGCGCTGGCGCGGGCGGCGCACGACGCCTGCCAGGTCACAGGCACCAAGCTCGTGGTGGTCTACACCATGACGGGCTGGTCGGCGCGCATCATGTCCAAGTACCGCCCGCGCACGCCGATCATCGCCATGACCCCGCTCAAGCAGACCTACCAGCAGCTTGCCCTCTATTGGGGCATCACGCCCCTCATCTGCCCTCTCGGCAAGTCCACCGACGAGATGCTGGCCTACGGCGAGCGCATCCTGCTCAAGAGCGGTCTGGTCAAGAATGGGGAAACGACCCTGGTCACCTGCGGCGGCACCGCCAAGCACAAGGCCTCCAACATGCTCAAGATCCACGTCGTGGGCTCGCTGACCTACCGCTGAACAATGGCGACCTCGCTGAGGGTCGTGCTCGTGACCGCACCGCGCGGCCGCCGGACCGAGGCCCTGGCGCGGGGCATCATCGAGACGGGCCTCGCGGCGTGCGTGAACATCCTCCCAGGCGTCGTCTCCCATTACCTCTGGAAGGGGAAGCCCTGCCGGGACTCGGAATGCATCCTCATCATCAAGACCCGCGCCTCCAAGCTGAAGGCCCTCGAGCGCTGGATCGTGTCCCGCCATCCTTACGCGCTGCCCGAAGTCATCGCGCTGCCCGTCGTCGCCGGCTCCAAAAATTATCTCGCCTGGCTGCGGGAGAGCGTCCGGTGAGCACCGCGCGTCGAACCTTCCTGATCCTGGCCTCGGCCTCGCCGCGGCGCCGCGCCATCCTGCGCTCGGCCGGGGTGCGCTTCCGCGTCGACCCGAGCCGCGTCGATGAGGGCTCGCGCGAGAAAGACCCGCGCCGCCTCGTCGTAGCACTGGCGCGCCGCAAGGCCCTGGAAGTCTCCCGGCGCCACCCCGAACTGCCCGTACTGGGCGCGGACACCATCGTCGTCTGCGCGGGAGAGCTCCTCGGCAAACCCCGGGACCTTAAGGACGCCGCGCGAATGATCACCCTCCAGTCGGGGCGCTGGCAGCGCGTCTACACCGGCACCGCGCTCGTCGTCGGACGGCGCGTGTTCACCGACCTGGCCGTGACCAAGGTAAAGGCCCGCCGGCTCGACGCCGGACGCCTGCGGCGTTTGTCCGGCAAGCATATGGACAAGGCCGGGGCCTACGCGGTGCAAGACGATCATGACCCTCTGGTGGAGAAGATCGTGGGCGACCGCGACAACGTCGTCGGCCTGCCGATGCGCAGCGTCAGGCGCCTTCTGGCTCGGGCGGCCGCCGCCCGACGAAATTCGGAGGCGGCACTTCCTCGCCCTATGGCTCGGGCGCGACGGGCAAGGTGAAGTAGAAGCGCGCGCCCTTCGGCACGGCTTCACCGATGCCTATGGTCCCGCCGTGGCGGGACACGACTTTCTCGCACAGCGCCAGCCCCAGCCCCACGTTGCCCACGTGGCGTTTGACGTCCTTCTGGAAGAACTTCAGGAAGATGTCGCCGCGCGCCTCCGCCGGCACGCCGGGCCCCGAGTCGCTGACCTCCACCGTCACCCCGCCGCCCTCGGCGCGCGTCTCGATGGAGATGCGGCCGCCGGAGGGGGTGTGCTCGACGGCGTTGTGCACTAAATTGTCCAGGACCCGACGCAGAAGCGCCGGATCTCCCAGGACCGGCGGGAGGGATTCCCGGGGAATCTGCAGTTCCAGCCGCTGCTTGCGGTCTTTGACGACCAGCTCGAAATCCTTGGCGCAGGCCGACGCCAGCGACGTCAGTTCGACCCTCTCGAGGCGAGGCAGGGAGGAGGATTCTTCGAGCTTGGAGAGTTGCAGCACGTCCTCCACCATGCGCTGGAGACGCGCCATGGACATCTCGAGGAGCTCGAAGGTGCGCGAGTTCTCCCTCTTGCCGTCGACCTCCTGGGCGAACTCGGAAAGCAGGGCGACTCCCGCGCGGATGACCGTCAACGGCGTCTTCAGGTCGTGGACCAGCATGGCGGCGAGTTCCTGTTTCTCCGCCTCCAGGCGCTGGCGGCGCGCGGTCTCCGCCTTGAGGCCGGCTCCCATGCGGTTGAAGGCCGAGACCAGGCGCGAGACCTCGTCGCCTCCCTTGCCCCTGTCGGCGCGCAAGGGGCGGAAACGCTCGGGGTCGGCGGCCAGGACCTCGATGCGCTCGACCACCCGCCCGATGCGCTCGCCTGCGAACATGCCGATGATCCAGGCCGCCAGGGCCAGGGCCAGGAAGGCCGTCACGCCGGCGCCAACGCCCTCGGCGGCAATCTGGTCGAGCCGATTCTCGAGAAGCGCGGTGTGGAAGCCGACCTGGACGACGGCCTTGCCCTTGGGGCCCAAATCCACCGGACCCTCCACGTCGTAGACTCCGTCATCGACGACGCTCAGCGGCCGCCCGGGCCGGGGCTCGCGGGCCAGCAGGCGGGAGGAGTCCGAGCGGCCCACGACGCGGCGTCCCTTTCGGTCGCGCACCACGATGGTGGCGATATTGGCTTGGCGAACGAGCTCCTCGAAGTTCCGGCCCAACTCGATGAAGCGGCCCTGGCGGGCCTGGGCCTGCACCAGCGCCCGCACGGCCTCGAGGGTGACGGCTCCCATGCGCTGGGTCGAGGAGTAGGCCTCGCGGCGGGCCACGGAGACATGCCTCGCCACGAGCCCCCCCGAGATCAGGGCCCCGAAAAGGGCGAAAACCAGGGCCATCCATTGACTCAGACGCATGGGGAGAGGACCTGGTCCATTCTATGATTTTCGGCTATACTTCTGCGCTGCAGGGCCTTAAGACGAGAGGAGAAGCCCCATGCCTGATGCCGATACCGCCGCCGCGCCCACGCCAGCCGTCGCACCGAACTTCGGTGAATGCTTCGAGCAGTCCCTACACGCCCTCGCCGCCGCGCCCTCCGTCTTCGCGGGCGCGTCCCTGCGGCCCGCGCCCACCTTCGGCGTCGTCCTCGGCTTGACTCTAGCCAGCGGTTCGACGGCCCTGGCCCTAGCGCTCGTCTCCGACCTCGTTTTCGCCGCGCGTTTCTCGGCCGCGATGATGGCGGTCCTCGTCGCGGCGGCGCTCGCCGTCTACTCAAGCCTCCTGCTCCTGGCCGCGCTCCTGCTCTACGGCCTGGGACTCGCGCTGGGCGGCGCGGGGGATTTCGACCGCGCTCTACAGGCCGCGGCCGCGCTCTCGCTGCTCGCTCCCCTTCAGGCCCTGTGCAACTGGCTGCCGCAGGCGTGGCCTGCGCCCACCCTCCTGGCGGCCTGGGTCGCGGCCGGAGCCCTCGAGGGCCTCTTTAAGGCCAAGCCCCTTGCCGCGCGCGCCGCCTGCGCTCTCCTGGCCGCCGGTGCGCTCTGCGTCCAGTTCGCGGGGCGCGTCTTCATCGAGCGCGCCGCTCAGGCCTATGCGGCACGCAGCGCCCTGACCGCTGCCGGCATGTCCAACGCCGAGCTTGCAAGCCGGATTCAGGACGTCTCGGAGCAGGCGTCCCCGGCGGCGCCGATGGGGACCGCCTTGAGCCTGGATCTCCTGCGCGGCCCCGCAGTTGAAAATTCGTCCGCTCCTCAGGGCGAAGCCCCCGCCCCGCCGGCGCAGCGGCAGGCCGCGGCCCTCAACCGGAGCGCGGTCGGCATGCTCGACGCCGTCACACCCCTGCTCAACAGCGCCGCGCTCAACAAGAACATGTCCGTGCAGCAGAAGGCCGACATGAAGGAACTCCAGGACCTGCTGCAGGAGA
Source organism: Elusimicrobia bacterium GWA2_66_18 (assembly GCA_001799675.1). Lineage (GTDB taxonomy): Bacteria > Elusimicrobiota > Elusimicrobia > UBA1565 > UBA9628 > GWA2-66-18. Next base: position 26,119 of record MGTX01000024.1, on the reverse strand, counting down.
TGCGCGCCCGGATGACGGCGGAAGTCAGATCCCTCTCCGACCAGGAGCAGGCCCGGCGCATGGCCAAGATCCAACAACTGACCCTGCGCCTGATGGCGGCCGGGGCGGCCGGCCCGCAGCCCGCGCCGCAGAAAAGCGAGGGAAAGCAACGATGATCCTCCAGGGGAAAGTCGTGCTCGTGACGGGCGCCGCGCGGAGGATCGGGCGCACCATCGCGCTGGCCTTCGCGGCCAAAGGGTCGCGGCTGGCCGTTCATTATCACACCTCGGTGGTGGACGCCCGGCGCGTCGTGGACGCGGTCAAATCAATCTCCGGCGCCGAGGCCGACGTCTTCCGCGCCGACCTGGAGCAGGCGAAGGGGCCGGAGAAACTCGCCGACGCGGTCGCGCGCCGCTTCGGCGGCATCGACATCCTGATCAACTCCGCCTCCCTCTACGAGAAGACGCCCTTCGCTCTGACCACGCCCGCGGATTGGGACCGCCACATGGCGGTCAACGCCCGCGCCCCGTTCTTTCTCGCTCAGGCCTGCGCGCCGTACCTGCGGCGCATGGGCGAGGGGATCGTCATCAACATCGCGGACTGGTCGGGCCTACGGCCTTACGCGGACTACGGCCCCTACTGCGCCTCGAAGGCGGCGCTGCTCAGCGTCAACAAGATCTTGGCGCGGGCGCTGGCGCCCGAGATCCGCGTCAACGCGATCCTGCCGGGCCCCGTTCTTCTTCCGGAGGGCATGAGCGAGGGGGAGAAAAAAAAGATCTCCGAGGCGACGCTGCTCAAGCGCCTGGGCACGCCGGAGGCCGTGGCGCGCGCTTGCCTCTATCTCGCTCACGCGGCCGACTACTCGACGGGAGCGGAGCTCGCGGTGGACGGCGGGCGGCTGATCGCCTAACGCCGCGCGCAGAGACTCTCGAAGCGGCCTCCCGCGAGGAGATGCTCCCACATCCGCGCATCGCGCCACTCGGCCTTGATTGGACCTGAGAAGATCACTCTCTTGAGATCGATACGGCCCATGACCGGGCTGTAGGCGTCCTCGCTCAGGCACTGGGCGTAGCCGGTCTCCGTCTCGTGCAGGATGACGGACTGAACGCGGGCGGCCTCATCGCCGTTGGCGCGGTCGGTGGCGTCCAACAGGACCTGGCAGGTCACGAAAATCACCCGCGAAAGCTGTTCGGCCGTGGGCGAGACCGGCAACTGGACCCAGCGCTTGGACTGCTCCTTCATCGCCTTGATGTAGGCGGGGGAGTCATCCTCCCAGAAGAGAGTCGCGTGGTCGAAGCCGTCAAGGAAGTCCTTGATAGGACCCTTGAGCAGGCCGAAGTCGTAGACCATCTGACCTCGGTCCAGGCGGTCGGCGCTGAGGAAGAGCTCGCAGCGGAAGCTGTGCCCATGGATCGAGTACTTGCAGCGGTTCGAGGAGCAGTTCCGGACGATGTGCGAGGCCTCGAAGCGGTAGAGTTTGCGGATGATCATGCTTTTAAAATTTTAGCATAAACGTTCCAGTTGCCCGTCGTCCTCTTGCGGACCCGGAATGTTATAATCCGTCTGCATGGCACAGTCCAAGAAGATCGTCATCATCGGATCCGGCGCCGCCGCCTACACGGCCGCCATTTACGCCGCCCGCGCCAACTTGGACCCCCTGGTCTTCGGGGGGGTCGCCTTGGGCGGCCAGCTCATGATCACCTCGGACGTGGAGAACTTCCCGGGATTCCCCGAGCCGGTCAACGGGCCGGAACTCATGGAGCGTATGAAAAAGCAGGTCGAACGCCTGGGCGTGGCCATCGTCAATGAGTACGCGGTCAAAGTGGACTTCTCCCGCCGCCCGTTCGTCGTCGAGACCACGGAGGCGACGGTCGCCTCCGCCCAGGCCGTGATCGTGGCCACCGGCGCCAACGCCAAATGGCTCGGCATCGAGAGCGAGAAGCGGCTCATGGGGCACGGCGTCTCCGCCTGCGCGACCTGCGACGGCTTCTTCTTCAAGAAAAAGGAGGTTCTGGTAGTCGGGGGCGGAGACACCGCGCTCGAAGAGGCCAACTTCCTGGCCAACTTCGCCTCCAGCGTCAAGATCGTCCATCGCCGCGACGAATTGCGCGGCTCCAAGATCATGCAGGACCGAGCCCGAAAGAACCCGAAAATCTCGTTCGTCTGGGACTCGGTCGTCGACGAGATCCTCGGTTCGGACCAGGTCGAAGGCGCCCGCCTCAATAACCTCAAGACCGGCGCCAAAACGGACCTCAAGTGCGACGGCGTCTTCATGGCCATCGGCCACCAGCCGACGACCGCCTTCCTCGGCGGCCAGTTGAAGCTCGATGAGAACGGCTACATCGTCGCCGACGACCGCACCCGCACCTCCGTCGAAGGCGTGTTCGCGGCCGGAGACGTGATGGACGCCCGCTACCGCCAGGCCGTCACCGCCGCGGGCAGCGGCTGCAAGGCCGCGCTCGAAGCAGAGCGCTGGCTGGCGGAAAAGGGCCTCCACTGAGCATGACCATGACGGCCGAACGGCGCCGCCTGCCGCCCTGGCTGAAGGTCCGCCTTCCGACCGGACCGGTCGTGGCCCGCCTCAAGGAGGCGTCCCGCTCGCGGGGCCTGGCCACCGTCTGCGAAGAGGCCCGCTGTCCCAACCTGGCGGAGTGCTGGGGGGAAGGGACCGCCGCCTTCATGGTCATGGGCGAGCTCTGCACGCGCGGCTGCCGTTTCTGCTCGGTCAAGACCGCGTTGCGTCCGCCGCTTCCCGATCCCGAGGAACCCGCCCAGCTCGCGCTGACGCTCAAGGAGATGGCGCTCGACTACGCGGTCCTTACCACGGTCTGCCGAGACGACCTTCCCGATCAGGGCGCGGGCCATCTCGCCGCGTGCATCGCCGCGGTCAAAAAAGAGAATCCCGGGCTCAAGATCGAGACGCTCCTTCAGGATTTCCGCGGGAACTTTTCTCTTCTTGAGACGGTCTTGGACGCCGATCCCGACGTGGTCGCCCACAACATGGAATGCGTGGAACGCCTCACCCCCGCGGTCCGCGACGCCAAGGCAAGTTATCGTCAATCCCTGGAAGTCCTCGCCCATGCGAAGACCTATCTTCCCAAGATCCCGACGAAAACGTCGCTGATGCTGGGTCTTGGCGAGACAGAGGATGAGATACTCCGTTGTTTCGAAGACATCCGCTCGGTCGGGGTGGACATCCTCACTCTAGGGCAGTACCTCCGCCCCACGAGCGCGAAGCATCATCTTCCGGTCGCCCGCTTCCTGCCTCCCGAAGAATTCGACCGCTTAGGCGAGTCGGCCAAGTCCCACGGCTTCCTGCACGTCGCCTCCGGTCCGTTCGTACGCTCGTCTTATCGCGCCGCCGAGCCGTTTCTGAGAGGACACCCATGAATTTCGAGTTCAAGCTGCCCGACATCGGCGAAGGGCTCGTCGAGGGAGAGATCGTCAAATGGTTCGTGAAGGAGGGGGACATGGTCCAGGAGCACCGACCCCTGGCCGCGGTCCTAACCGACAAGGCGGAAGTCGAGATCCCCAGCCCCAAGACGGGCAGGATCGTGAAGCTCTTCGGCGAGCCGGGGCAGAAGGTCAAGGTCCACTCGCCTCTCGTCCTCTTCGAAATCTCCGGCAACAAATCCTCGGCCGTCGCGAAATCGGCCGCGGCCAAGCGCGAAGCGCTCGCCTCGCCGATGGTCCGCAAGCTGGCCAAGGACCTGGGCGTCGAGATCGCGCAGGTCGCCGGCGCCGGCCCGCAGGGACGCGTGCTCGAGTCCGACCTCAAGAGTTTCAAGAGCGGAACAGCCCCCGCTCAGGCGCCCGCGCACGCCTGCGTGAAGGCGACCCCCAGAGTGAAGGGCCTCGCGGCCCATCTCGGCGTCGACCTTTCCCGGGTCAAGGGCACCGGCCCCGGAGGACGGATCGCGGAAGGTGACGTCAGGGCCCTGGCGCCGGCGAACCCCATCGTCTCCACTCCGGCCGGGACGGCGTCGTCAGGCGAGGAGCGCACCCCGTTCGTGGGCATCCGCCGCAAGACCGCGGAAAAGATGGCCCAGTCCAAGCGCACGGTCGCAGACGTGGCGCACGCCGACGAGTGCGACATGACCGCTCTTCTCGCGTTGCGAGAAGAGCTTAAGATGGAGGCGACCAAGCGGGGCGTGAAGCTGACCTTCCTGCCCTTCCTCATCAAAGCCCTGACCAAGTCCCTGAGGGAATTCCCGAATTTCAACGCCTCCCTCGACGAGGCCGCGGGCGAGATCGTCGTCAAGCGCTATTACAACATCGGCATCGCCGTGGCCGCCCCGCAGGGACTCGTCGTGCCGAACATCAAGGGGGCCGACGGCCGGGACCTCTTCGGCCTGGCCGCCGATATCGCCGCGTTGGCCGAAAAGGTGCGCACGAACAAGATCGAGGTCGCGGCGCTCCAAGGAGGGACTTTCACGATCACGAACATCGGGTCCATCGGCGGCCTCTACGCCGACCCGATCGTCAACCATCCGGAGGTCGCCATCCTCGCTCCGATGAAGCTGCAGAAACGCCCGGTGGTCCGAGACGGAGGACTCTTCATCCGCGACATGATGAACCTCTGCCTCTGCTTCGACCACCGCGTCATCGACGGCGCGGACGCCGCCCATTTCATGAACACCCTGATCCGCCACCTCGAAAATCCCCGCACGCTCCTCTAAGAGGCTGATATGTCCATCAAGACCGACGTCCTCATAATCGGAGGCGGCCCCGGCGGCTACGTCGCGGCCATCAAGCTGGGTCAGCTCGGCAAGAAAGCCCTGGTCGTCGACTGCAACAAGCTGGGCGGCGAGTGCCTCAACTACGGCTGCATCCCCTCCAAGGCCCTCATCCACGCGGCCGGCACGATGCACAAGTCCAAGAAAAGCAAGGACGCCGGATTCGACGACCCCATCCACAGGATCGACTGGGAGAAAGTCGTGACCTGGAAGGACCAGATGATCGGAGGCTTCGTCAAGAACATCGGCGTCCTCATCAAGGGCAATAAGGGGGACGTCCTCTTCGGGCTAGCGCGCTTTACCTCCGAGCACACGGCCGTCGTGGAGAAACCGGACGGCGCAACCGAAACCGTGGAGTTCGAGCAGGCGATCGTCGCCACCGGCTCCGAGCCCTTCTCCATCCCCGGCTTCGCCGTGGACGGCAAGTTCGTCCTGGGCTCCAAGGAGTCCCTGGAGCTCAATAAGGTCCCGGAAGGGCTGGTCGTCATCGGAGGAGGCGTCATCGGTCTCGAGATCGGCACCATCTTCGCCAAGCTCGGGACCAAGGTCACGGTCGTCGAGTTCACCGACTCCATCCTCCCGGTCATCGAGGGCGACCTGGCCATGCCCGTCCGGCGCAGCCTCGCCAAGCTCGGCGTCGAAATTCTGACCTCGTCCAGGGCGAAGTCCTGGTCCATGAAGGGCAAGCGGCTGGAGGTGATCGTCGAGACCCCCGAGGGCAAGCGCGAGATCTCCTGCGACAAGGTCCTCCTCGCCGTGGGCCGCGCTCCTCGCACCAAGGATCTGGGCCTGGACGCGCTCGGCGTCGAGCTCGACAAGCACGGCCATATCGCCGTCGACACCGAGATGCTCTCCTCCGTCGACAACATCTACGCAATCGGCGACGCCGTGGGCCAACCCTACCTGGCGCACAAGGCCTCGCGAGAGGCCGTCCTCGCCGCCCAGTCCATCGCAGGCAAACCGCTGGAGCCTCGCGGCCACGTGCCGTGGGCCGTCTTCACGGACCCGGAAATATCGTGGGTGGGCCTGACCGACGCGCAGGCCAAGGCCGAGGGCTACCACACGGTCATGGGCAAGTTTCCGTTCGCCGCTTCCGGCCGCGCCCAGGCCGTGCGCGAGACCGAGGGCTTCTGCAAGATCGTGGCCGACAAAGACACCCACCGCATCCTCGGCGCGGGTTTCGTGGGCCCCAACGCCTCCGACCTCATCGGAGAGGCCTGCCTGGCGGTATCAATGGGCGCGACGCTCGAACAGGTCTCGGCGACCATCCACCCGCACCCGACGCTTAACGAGACCTTCGCCGAGGCCTGCGAAGTCGCGCTGGGCCATCCGATCCATACGCTCGCCGTCACGCGATCGGCGCCGAGCTTCGCGGCCTAGGGCGCCATGCTGGTCCGGGACCTCGGCCTCAAGGACTACGACGAGGTCTGGAACCTCCAGCGCCGGCTCGTCTTCGAGCGCGGCGCCGGAGAGATCCCGGACACGGTCCTGCTCTGCCAGCACCCCCCGGTCTACACCATCGGACGCTCGAGCCGCCAGACGGCGCCGGAGGGCCTGCCCTACCCCGTCCGCCGGGTGGAGCGGGGGGGCGACCTCACTTACCACGGCCCGGGGCAGGTCGTGGGCTATCCCATCCTTAAGCTTTCCGAACTCGGCCTCAAGCCCCGCTCCTACCTCAACGCCCTGGAGGCGGTGCTCGTCGAGGCGGTCAAATCCTTCGGCGTGGAAGCCGTCACCCAGCGCGGCTTCACCGGCCTGTGGGTCGGCAAGCGCAAGCTCGCCTCCATCGGCGTGGCCGTGCGCGCGGGCGTGGCCTACCACGGATTCTCCCTCAACGTGAACGTCCACCTGGCCCCCTTCCGCCTCATCAACCCCTGCCGGCTGGAATCCGACGTCATGACCTCGATGGCTGCGGTCCTCGGCGGGCCGGTGGACGAACACGCAGTGACGAAGTCCGTGGGCCAAGCCATGCTTGATTATTTCGGAGGTCTGGCAGAATGAAGCCGCTGGCCGTCGCCGCCGTCGCCGCCGTCGCCGCCGCTCCGTCGCAAGCGGCCTTCCGCGTGCCGGGCTATGAGCTCGTCTATTCCTATCCCGTCGAGACGACCCTGAGCGAGCCCGACCTGCGCCTAGCCCAAGACGTCTGGCCTGAGATGTACGACCGGGCCAAGAAGAACATCGACATCGAACAGTTCTACATCACCCCGTCCACCGGCGAGCCGCTGGAGGCGTCTCTCCAATCCCTCGAGCGCGCGGGCAAGCGAGGAGTGAAGATTCGTTTCCTCCTCGAGAAGAAGTTCGAGAAAAACTCCGAGGGCGGCATCGCCCGCCTCAAGGCGATCCCCAATCTTGAACTGCGCATCCTGGAGTGGTCCAGGGTCAACGGCAATGGCATCATCCACGCCAAGTTCTTCGTCGTGGATTCGACCCGTGCTTATGTCGGCAGCCAAAACTTCGACTGGCGCAGCCTCAAGCACATCCACGAGATGGGTCTGGCGGTCGACGACGGTCCGGTCGTCGCGAATATCCAGAAGGTCTTCGACCACGACTGGGAGGCGGCCGACGCGAGGAAGGACCCGGCCCTCGCCGAGGCTCAAAGTCCCGAGACGGACCGCTCGCCCAGAGCCTACTTGGTCGCCAGCCCCTGGCGGCGAAATCCCGCGGGCGTCGGGGACTCCGAGTCCGAATTGGTCCGGGTCATCGGCGAGGCAAGCGGCGAGATCCTGGTCCAGAACCTCGAGTACCTGCCGTTGACCTACGCCCGCCCGCCCCGCTTCTATCCAATGATCGACAACGCCCTGCGCGCGGCGGCCGTGCGCGGGGTCAAGATCAAGCTCCTGGTCTCTCATTGGAGCACGGCGGAGCCGGGTGTCAAGCATCTCCAGAGCCTGGCGCTGCTGCCCAACGTCGAAGCGCGCGTCATCAGCATCCCCGAAGCCCGGGAGGGTCCCATCCCCTTCTCCCGCGTGGCCCACTCCAAATACATGGTCGTCGACGGCAAGACACTGTGGCTGGGGACCGGCAACTGGCGCGGCGGCTACTTCGACGACTCGCGAAACCTGGAACTCGCGATCAAGGACCCCGACCTGGCCGCGCGCGCCGCGGCGGTCTGGAAACACCTCTGGGATTCGCCCTACGCCGAACCCCTGGATGTCTCCAAGACCTATCCCAAGCCCCGCCGGTGAGGTAGAATTCAACCATGATAAGCGCCCAGACCTCCGCGACGCACGGTTCCGCCCCCGCCCATTCCTCCGCGTACCGCTCACGCCGGTTCATGAACTGGTTCCCGCTCGGGCTGACGTATGCGACCTTCTACATGGGCCGCTACAATCTCAACGTGGCCTCCACCGAGATCATGACGCGCTTCGGCTTCTCGAAGGCGCAGTTCGGCATTATCGCCACCGCGGGATTCTGGACCTACGCCCTGGCCGTGATGTGCAACGGGCCGCTCACCGACCGCTTCGGCGGGCGGCGCGCCATCCTCCTCGCGGCGGCCGGCACCTCCCTGCTCAACTTGATCATCGGCCTGCTCTTTCTCTGCGGCTGGCACACCAAGATCCTGGTCGGGATGTCGCTCTTATACGCGGTCAACCAATACTTCCAGTCCTTCGGCGCGCTGTCCGTGGTCAAGGTCAACTCGACCTGGTTCCACGTCCGCGAGCGCGGCGTCTTCGGCGGGATCTTCGGCATCATGATCAGTTCGGGCTACTTCCTGGCCATGACGGTCGGCGGCTGGATCCTGGCCAAGCTCCCCTGGTACATGGTCTTTCTCATCCCGTCGGCGGCCGTGGCCGCCATGATGGTCGTTGACTATTTTCTGATCGCGGACACGCCCAAGCACGCGGGGCATGACGACTTCGACACCGGCGACGCCACCAGCTCTCATGAGGACAAGGACAAGCCCATCGACCTGGCCTACCTGATCAGGCACGTCTTCATGAACAAGGTCATCCTCACTCTCACCGCCGCCGAGTTCTGCACCGGCTTCGTGCGCCAGGGCCTGCTTCTGTGGTTCGTGCCGTTCCTCAAGGAAGTGCACGCCGTCCAGCACGGCACGACGCTCTTCACCGTCGCCACGGGAGGCATCACCGTGGGCGGCATCTGCGGCGGGCTCCTCTGCGGCTATCTCTCGGACCATCTCTTCCAAAGCCGGCGCCCGCCCGTGGCATTCCTGTTTTACCTGGGCCAGATCGCGTCGCTCCTGGCGCTGGGCATGACCCGCAACCCCCAGATCGCCGCCTTCCTCATCGGCTTCTCCTGCATGTGGATCTTCGGCGTGCACGGCATGCTTTCCGGAACGGCGTCGATGGACTTCGGCGGCACCAAAGCCGCGGCCACCGTCACGGGTCTGCTCGACGGCATCCAGTACGTGGCCTCGGGCATGACCGGCGTCTTCCTCGGCGGCATCCTGGACAAGTACGGCTGGGGCTGCTGGACCTACATGATCATCCCGTTCTCGATGATCGGCGCGATCCTGATGACCACTCTCTGGAACGCCACGCCAGGGAACACCAAGGTCACTCTCAAGGCATGACCCGCAAACTCGTCCAGAAGGACCTGCTCGATAACCTCCTCAAAGAGGTCGAGACGGCCGTGACCGCCGGCGAAACGCTCGTGGTCTTCGACCTGGACGACACGCTCTTCTCGACGGTCAACCGCCATCTGCGCATCCTGCGCGAGTACGCGCAACGCCTCGAGTCCCGGGACCCAGCCTCCGCCGGCATCGTGCGCGCCATCGCGCGCGAGAGCCTGCGCTACGCCATCACGGACACCCTCAAGGACGCGGGACTGCGGGAAGAGTTGGTCCGGGACCTCAAGGACTTCTGGTTCGCGCGCTTCTTCAAGAACCCCTATCTACTGGAAGACGACGCCATCGCGGGGGGCGCGCAGTACTGCCATGAGGTCGTCCGTCGCGGAGCCCGCGCGATCTACATGACCGGCCGCGACGAGGGCATGCGCGAAGGGACCGAGGCCGCCCTGGCCAGGCATGGCTTCCCGGCCGCGGACGGCAAGTTCGCCTCGCTCATCCTCAAGCCTCGCTTCGACGCGCCGGATATTGCCTTCAAGATCGAAGCTCTGGCCAAGCTCAAGGAACTGGGCCGCGTGGCCGGCTCCTTCGAGAACGAGCCTGCGCACATCAACCTCTTCCGGGACACCTTTCCTCAGGCCCGCCACTTCCTGCTCGAGACCAAGCACTCCGGCAAGCCGATCCACCCGCACCCGGACGTGCACCGCATCAAGGACTTCCGTCGTTAAAGAAACCGCGCCTGGACCCGGCAACAGCTCATGGCGTCATTCTCCTTTGAACACCGGGGCCCGCTTCTCGACGAAGGCGCGCATGCCTTCCTTCTGGTCCGTCGTGCCGAAGAGACGGTAGAACGCCTTCCTCTCGGCTCGCAGGCCTGCCTCCGTGTCGCAATCAAGAGCGCCGCGCACGGAGCGCTTGGCGGCTTGAACGGCGAGGGGCGCCGTCGCGGCGATGAGCCGGGCGAGCTTCTTCGCCTCCTCAAGAAGAATCTCGGGCGCGAAGACGCGCGACACGAGCCCCGCGGCAAGGGCCTCGCGCGCGTTCAGACGCCGGCCCGTGAGGCACAGGTCCATGGCCAGGGCCTGGCCCACGGCCTTGGTCAGCCGTTGGGTCGCGCCCGCGCCCGGGATGACGCCGATGAGGACCTCGGGCTGGCCGAACTGAGCGGTCTCGGACGCCACGATGAAATCGCAGGCCAGGGCCAGTTCGCAGCCCCCGCCCAGGGCGAAGCCGGACACCGCGGCGACGACCGGTTTCCTGAGACGGGCGATCCGGTCCCAGCGGGCCAAATGCTCCGCCATGGCGGCTTCGGCCGCCGTCTCATCGCCCAGATCCTTCATCTCGCCGATGTCCGCCCCGGCCGCGAAAACCCGCTCGGAACCCGCCACGAGCATCACGCGGATGGCGGGGTCCGCGTCGAATCCCTCCAGAACCTCGAGCAACGACTTCATCAAGGACATGGACAAGGCATTCAACGCCTTTGGACGCGAAAGCGTCGCGATCCCGAGCGGACCGTCCTTCTCGACCAACACTTCCCAATCGGCGTTCATACGGACTATTCAACAAATTTTTAGTTAGAATCAACTCATGAAACTCGCCCAAAGCTATTCCCGCCTGGGAACCGAAACCGCCTTCGAGGTCCTCGCCCGCGCCCGCGCCCTGGAGGCCCAGGGCCGCAAGATCGTCCACCTCGAGATCGGCGAACCCGACTTCGACACCCCCGCGAACATCCGCGAAGCCGCCAAGAAGGCCCTCGACCGGGGCTACACGCATTACGGGCCCTCGGCCGGGCTCCCCGAGGCACGCAAGGCCGTCGCCGAATACGTCTCCAAGACGCGCGCCGTCCCCGTCGCCCCCGAGGAGACCCTCATCGTCCCCGGCGGCAAGCCCATCCTCTTCTTCTCCATCATGGCCCTCGTCGACCCGGGCGACGAAATCATCTACCCCAACCCCGGCTTCCCGATCTACGAATCCATGATCAACTACGTGGGAGGCAAAGCCGTCCCTCTGCCGATCAGGGAAGAAAACGACTTCGACTTCGACCCGGCGGAGTTCGAGCGCCTGCTCACGCCGAAAACGAAACTCGTCATTGTCAACTCGCCCGCCAACCCGACGGGCGGCGTCATGTCCGCCTCCACCATGGAGCGCGTGGCCAAGGCCCTGGCGAAGTTCCCGAACGCGATGCTCCTTTCCGATGAAATCTACTCGCGCATCGTCTATGAAGGCAGCCACCTCTCCCTGCTCTCTCTGCCGGGGATGAAGGAGCGAACCATCCTGCTCGACGGCTTCTCCAAAACCTGGGCCATGACCGGCTGGCGCCTGGGCTACGGCGTGGGCCCCAGGTGGCTCATCGACGCCATGGCCAAGCTCTCCACCAACGATCATTCCTGCACCGCGTCCTTCTCTCAGATGGCCGCCATCGAAGCCTTGAACGGCCCGCAGGACTGCGTCGACAAGATGGTGGCTGAGTTCAAGCGCCGACGGGACGTGATCGTGAAAGGATTGAACTCCCTGCCGGGCGTAACCTGCAGGACCCCGAAAGCCGCGTTCTACGTCTTCCCCAGCATCAAGGGCACGGGCATGAAGTCCAAGGCCCTCGCCGACGCGCTCCTGAGCGAAGCCGGCGTCGCCTGCCTGCCCGGCACGTCGTTCGGCTCTCACGGGGAAGGCTATCTCCGCTTCTCCTATGCCAACTCGGTCGAGAACATCGAGGCCGCGCTGGCGGCGATGAAGCAGGCCCTGCCCAAGCTCGCCGAAGCGGTCGCGAAGTGACCACCGGCGCCTCGCTGCGCCGACTCCTGCCCTACCTCAAGCCCCATCGGGGGCGGTTCCTGCAGGCCTGCGCCGTCATGACGGGGGTGGCGGCCTTGAACGGCGCCATGGTCAAGGTCCTGGGACCCATCACCAACAGTCTCTTCGCCTCCGCCGAACCCGGGGAGCTGGCGAGGGTGGCGCTTCTCATCCCGCTGGTGTTCTTCTTCAAGCTCATCTTCCAGTACACCCAGAGCTACCTGATGAGCTGGCTCGGCCAGCGCATCACGCAGGAAATCCGCGATGACCTCTTCACGCATCTGCACGCCCTGTCCATGGACTTTTTCTGGAAGAGCAAGGGCGGCGAGGTCCTCTCGAAGCTCACCAACGACATGACGGCCCTCCAATCGGGACTGCAGTTCGTGCCGCTCTACGTCATCCGCGACTCCATGACCATCATCGTCATGCTCGTCGTGATGCTGATGACCAACGCGAAGTTCGCCCTGGTGGCCCTCCTCTCCATCCCCATGGCGGCGGGCGTGCTCGGCGTCCTGGGCCGCAAGCTGAGGGCCTCGGGGCGGCGCGGCCAGGAAGTGATGGGGGAGATTTACCACCGCTTCCAGGAGAGCCTGCAGGGCATGCTCGTAGTCAAGTCCTTCAACTACGAGAAGGGCTCGATCTCGAAGTTCCGCAAAGAGAACGATGAGTTCTTCCACCAGATGATGCGCTACTTCCGCGCCACCGCGCTCTCGGGGCCGCTCATGGAGTTCCTGGGAAGCATGGTCATCGCGGCCATCATTTGGCTGGGCGGCCGGGCCATCGGAGCGGGGGCGATGAAGCCCGGGGAGTTCGCCGTCTTCCTCGGTTGCTTCTTCACGGCCTACGGCCCCATCAAGAACCTCGCGCAGATGAATGCGACGTTGCAGCTCGCCCTGGCCTCGGCCGACCGTATTTTCTCCATCCTCGACGAGAAGCCGACCGTGGTCGAGCCCGCCAACCCGCGCCACTTCCCCAAACTCTCCCAGGGCGTCGTCTTCGAGCGCGTCTCATTCCGCTACCCCGGACGCGAGGCGTGGGCTCTCAAAGACGCGTCCCTGACCATCAAACCGGGCGAAGTCGTCGCCCTCGCCGGCCCGTCCGGCTCCGGAAAGACGACCTTGGTCCATCTTCTCCTGCGCCTTTTCGACCCGGTGGAAGGGCGGATCTCCATCGACGGCGTCGACCTCAGGGATATGTCCTCTCACGACCTGCGCGAGAAGGTGGGCCTCGTAAGCCAGGAGACCATACTCTTCAACGATACCGTCTTCGGCAACGTGGCCGTCGGGCGGGAGGGGGCGACGCGCCTGGAAGTCGAAGAGTCCCTGAAGGTCGCGGACGCTTCGGATTTCGTCGCGCAGTTCGCCCAGGGCATGGACACGCCGCTCGGCGACCGCGGAGCGCGCCTCTCGGGGGGGCAGCGCCAGCGCCTGGCCATCGCGCGCGCGGTGCTCAAGGACCCGAAGCTCCTGGTGCTCGACGAGGCGACGTCGAACCTCGACGCGGGCAGCGAGCGCGCGGTTCAGGCCGCGATGGAGCGGCTCTTCCCGGGACGGACGGTCATCATGATCGCGCACCGGCTCTCGACGCTGCAGAAGGCCGACCGCATCGTGGTCATGCGCCACGGGCGCATCGAGGAAGTCGGCTCTCACGCGGAGCTGCTGGGCAAGAACGGGGTGTACGCGACTTTGCACCGCTACCAGCAGCTCGAGGTCCCGGAATCTTGATGAAAGCCGTCGTTTTCGACATGGACGGAGTCATCGTGGACAGCGAGGCCCAATGGAAGGCGCTCGAAGACGAGTTCTTCCGGGCGGCGGCCCCTTCCTGGCGGGAGAAGCATCACGAAAAGATCGTGGGGCTGGGCGTCGAGGACGTGTACTACTTCCTGGTTCGCGAGCACGGGCTCTCCATGGGCAAGGTGGAGTTCCTGGACCGCTCGGATAAGGTGGCGCGCAAGGTGTATCTGGAGCGGGTCGAATGCGCGGAGGGCTTCCTGGAACTGGCGCGGGGATTGAAGCACCGGGGGATACGGACGGCGATCGCCTCGTCCTCGCCGGAGCGCTGGATCAAGCTGGTCATCGAGCGCTTCGCTCTGTCGCCGTTGCTCGACGCGGTGGTGTCGGCCGATGACGTGGGGGGCAAGACGAAGCCTCTGCCGGACATCTATCTGGAAGCGGCGTCACGGCTGGGACTGCCGACGGGGGAGTGCCTGGCGATCGAGGACTCATCGGTGGGGCTCTTGGCGGCCAAGCGGGCGGGGTTGAAAACGGCGGGGTTTCGGACGGCGCACAATGAAAGGCAGGATCTGTCGTCGGCGGATTTCGAGCTGGGGAGTTTCGCGGGGCTCGACTACGACAGGCTCGTCTCGCGGCTCAGGCGCTGAGTCGACTCGACGAACGCCGTCCACTCCGAACGCCTCTTGGCCCTTTCCGTCTCGGATGACCGCGGCATGAAAGTCTTCTCCACCCCCGCGTCGGCCATCTTCTCCGGCTCGGCCAGCCCCGCCGCCTTGGCCGCCAGGATCGCCGCTCCCAGAGCCGTCGCCTCCACTTCCTCGCGCCGTTCCAGAACCGCTCCCAGCGCGTCGGCCTGGAACGCCATCATCGCGTTCGAGCGGGATAATCCCCCAGCCACACTCACCCGCATAACCGGGAAACCCGAAGCCGTCATCACCGCAGCCGCGTCGGCCAGAAGCATGCATAATCCCTCGGCCGTCCCCCGAACCAGATCATGTGAAGTCGTCTGCGAGTCCAGCCCGAAAAAAGCCGTCTTGGTCTTATAGTCCCAGCGCGGCGCCCCCAAACCTCCGATCGCCGGCAGCACCAGCACCCGATGACGAGACGCTTTGAACGCCGCGTCGATGGCTTTCATGTCTTTGAGAAGACCCAGATTGTCCCGCAGCCATTCGAAGGCTGTCCCCGCCGCATGAACCGTCCCCTCCAGGTAATAGCCCCGCAGGCTCTCAAACGTCGCCGCAGCCGAAGCCAGAAGACCGGGCGCACGAGACGGCGTCGGTCCCGTGTGACGCAGAAGGAAGGCGCCGGTGCCGAAATTGGCCATCGCCGCGCCCTCCTTCGACGCCCCCAGACCGAGAGCCGCCGACTGTTGATCGCCCACCGTCGCCAGGAGCGGGATCTGACGCCCGTGCCGAGAGATCATCCCCCAGTCGCCGGCCGAAGGTCGGATCGACGGCAACAACTCCGCGCAGAGCCCGAACAGAGCCAAGAGACCCGCGTCCCAAGCCTGCGTGTCTAGATTCATCAGAAGCGTGCGCTGAGCGCAAGTCGGGTCCGCCGCGACGACCGAACCCTTCGTCAGCCGAGCCGCGATGAAAGTGGAGACCGGCGCGCAGAGCAGACGGCCCGCGTCGGCCAAGGCCCGAACTTTCTTGTCGTGGTCCAGGAACCAGCGTATCTTGGGAGCCGAGTAGTAAGGAGTCGCATACAGACCGGACAGGCCGCGAACCTCGCCCTGGCGTTCTTGCAGCGCAGCCGCGAACTCGGCCGCGCGCCCGTCCATCCAGCTCGGCGCCGGCGCGGCCGGCGCGAACGAATCCCGCTCGCAAAACACGATCGTCGAGCGCTGGACCGCCAGTCCCGCCGCCAGCACCCGGTCCTTCGGCCCCAGCTTGGACAGCGCCGCGTCCAGCGCCGACTCCAGAGTCGTGGCCAGTTCCAAAGCGTCGTGCTCCACCCAACCCGCCCTCGGCCGACGCGTACGCACCGGACGCTGGGCCAGCGCCACCACCCGCCCCTTGAGGTCAAAGAGAACCGCGCGCGACGAAGAGGACCCCTGGTCCAGGGCCAGGAGGACCTCTCTCGCTCTCATAACGGTTTGATCTTCAACTCCGGCGCTACGACACGCTCACCGAGCGCCGAAAGGCTCGCGCGCAGGGCCGCGTCGGTCGTGGGGTTGTCGAGCAGTTGATGCACCAGAGGCGCCGAAGGCGCCAAGACCGTGTCGTAAAGACCCGCCTTCTTGATATGCTCCAAAACTTTCTTCTTGTCGAGGAATTCCCATCTCACCGCCGTGCTCAGCGATGCTTCGTAACACGCTCCGAAGGCGCGCACATATCCTTTCTTGGTGAGAGCCGAGCTGAGTCGAGCGCCCGCCTGCGCCGCCTCGGCCTTGGCCGCTTCGGCCTTGGCCAGAGCCGTTCCATACTGGTCCACGAGCGCCGCCAACTCCGGCTCGCCCGATGCCTTGGCGGGGGCCGTCGGCACATCGGCATATTGGCTCTTGAAGATCGGACAGAGAAGCTTGTAATCGCACCAGCGGCAGATCATCTCATCCGGCTTCGGATCGAACTTCTCCTTCATGATGGCCTCGGCCGTGTCCACGATGCGGCGGCGGAGCTCGTCGACTAAGGGGGTGGAGCGCCGCAAAGCGCGGTGTTCCCTCAGCGAGGGGAGGTGATAGAAGATCAACTCGGCGACTTCGGCGCCGAGAAGGCTTTCGCAGCCCATCTGGTACATGGTGAGTTGGGGGTCGGTGTCGATGCGCTTCATGGCCAGCTTCTTGCCGGTCTTGTAGTCGACCACGACCAGGCGCCCGTCGGGAAGTTGATCGACGCGGTCGATGAAACCGCGCACCGGCACCCCCTCGACTTCCAAAGCGAACTCATACTCGACGTGGAGAGGAAGCTTGAAGTCCTTGGCGTGCTTGCCGTGGAACTCCTTAAGAAGAGCCTTCCCCTGATCGAAATACTCGGCCTCCTCGGACTCGCCGCGGTATCCCTTGGCGACCCAGTTCTCCTTGTATTTATTGAGCAGCGCCTCGAGCGTGGGGGGGACGGGCGTCTTCACGCCGTAGAAGAACTCGAGCGCGGAGTGGACGCTCTGGCCGTAGGAGAAGAAATGGCGCGGCTTCTCGGGGATCTCGTCGACGTAGCGGAACTTATACTTCTGAGGGCATTCCCCGTAGAGCGTGATGGAGGAGTGCGAAAGGGGCCGGGGGAGCTTCATTCAATTCATTTTATCAAACCGGAACAACTCGATGTTCGGGTTCTCGAAGCCCGGTCCGCCGACGGTGGTCTTGACGCGTCCCACGTCCGGGCAGTAATAGTCGTAGCGCCAGGTCTTCGGGTAGCGCAGGTCGTGCTCGCGGACCTTGAGGCAAGCCGTGAAGGCGCCCGCGACGACTTTGACCGACTCGGAGGAGGAGACGATCATCCATTCGACGACGGTTTTCGTCTTGCCCGCGCTGCGCACTCCCTTCCAGGACTGTCCATCCGAATACGGATAGCGCAGGATGGCCTCGCGGTGGGGGCCGTCGGCCCGCCAGACCGCCCAGCCCTCCTTGAGATAAGACTCGGCGCCTTCCTTTATCCTTTTGTTGCCGGCGAAGAGGGAGTTCACGATGACCCCGCCTGCGGCGCCCGAGGAACGCCGCACCTCCCAATCCAGACGCATGGCCTTGCCTCGGCTCTCGCTGTCGACGTAGACCCAGGTCCGGCCGCGGTCGAGGGGGAAATAATCGGGACACTTGAGCAGACCCGCCTGAGCCAGCTCCGAGCAGGCGGTCATGCGGGGAAAATCCCGGGCGGCCGCCTCGTAGTGCCGCCGGGCCTCCTGGCAGCGCCCGAAGGTCAGGCGATAAAGCTCGGCCGCGCGCAGGCGCACCTCGCAGGAGCGCGGGTCCTTGGGGCGGCGGGCGAGGAAGGCCTCGTAGTGCGTCAGGGCCCGGGCCGGACGTCGCGCGTCCTCGTGGATGGTGCCCGCGAGGTAGTGGTAAGTGTCGCAGCCGGAGGTCAAGGCCGCGGCCAGGAGCGCGACTCCAAGCCTTCTCATTGGTGGAATTCCCGCCGCGATTATAGCAGTCCTTGCTCGCGGAAACTAAACCACCCCCCGTCGGAGACGACCAAGTGGTCGGCCAGGGGGATGCCGAGCAGCTCCCCGGCGCGCTGGAGACGCCGCGTGACTTCCCGGTCCTCGGCCGAGGGGGCGGGGTCGCCCGAGGGGTGGTTGTGGACCGCGACCACGGCCGCGGCGGCTTGCGCGATGGCGGGGAAGAAGACCTCGCGCGGGTGCACGAGGCTGGCGGAGATGGTCCCGACCGAAACGACCTCCTGGTGCACGAGCTGGCGCCGGGCGTTAAGGCAGAAGACCAGGAAGTGCTCCTTGCGCGCCGCGCGCACGGAGGCGGGCACCAGCCCGGCCGCGGTCCGCGCCGAGTCCACCACCGGACGCGGGTCCGGGCGAGCGCGCCGCGCCAGCTCGGCCGCCGCGGCCAGGGCCGCCGCGCGAACCGGGCCCACGCCGCGCACGCGGCGCAGGCTCTCGAAGCCTGCGCCGACGCCTTCCGGCAGGTCGCGCAGGAGTCCCTCGGCCACCTCCACCGCCGAGCGGCCGACCGAACCCGTGCGCAGGAGGAGCGCGAGGAGCTCGGCGTCGCTCAGGGCCTCGGGACCCCGGCGGGCAAGCTTCTCCCTTGGGCGTTCTTCTGCCTGGCTCAAGGCTGGGCCTCCAGCGATCCCGCCATGCGGACCAAATCGTCTTCCGGGAGGTCCCCCGAGAACAGCGTGACGCGGTCCCCCGCGCGATAGAGAAGACCGCCGCCTTCGTCCGTCTCCGAGATCACGAACTCCTTTGTCCCGAGCCTCACGATACGGAGATTCTTGCCCTGTAGCTTCGGCTGTTCGGACACCGGGACCCGTCGGAGGGTTACGCGCGAAGCCCCATCCGAGTAGGCCGCGTCAATATCCTTGCCCGAGCCGCCGGGAGTGGAGCGGACGTCGATCAACAGGAAGCCGTCCGGCGCCCAGCGCGGCAGGAGCGAAGGCAAAGAATCGGCGGGCCGCTCGTCGGCGGGCGCCTCCAAACGGAACAGAGACTCGGCGGAGTCGGCGGGAAGCTCCAGCTTCGTGAACCTCTCGCGCCGCGAGAGCGCGCCGTCCGGGCGGTAGGTCTCGCGCTTGAGCAGGAGCCCGCTCTGACGGTCCAGCCATAGCGAGCGGCGGACCCTCCCGCCGGGGACGCGCAGGTCCACGCGCCAGGTCGCGCGCTTGGCCACGCGGCCGCCCGTGGACACGGACAGCTCGTAGAGCGCGCGCAAACGGGCCAGTCCCTGCTCGGGGGTCTCCACCGACTCGCCGCCGCTCCACAGCCTCTTGCGCGCGGGCCACAGCAGACGACTCATGCGGCCGTCCCGCACCAAGACGAGGCCCGGCTCCTTGCTCCGGCCGAAGCGGTATTCCCGGCGGACGAGACCTCCCGGCCGCGCGAAGACCGCGACCGTTTGGGCTTTGGGCTTGCCCGCCGGGCGGAAAACTTGGATGCGCTCGAGGGCCCTATAACCGGTCGCGGGCCCCGCGAGAGCCTTTAGGATCAGCGCGTCGGCGCCCGGAAGGCTCCGGGCAACCCGCGGCCGCGCGGTCGCGGGAACGGCGAGCAGGGCCAGGGACAGGATCAGCTCAACCTTCATTTTCATCGCCTCCATCGTCGTCCGTCCAAAGGTCGGCCAAGGAAGACGCGACGCTCGGCGCGGCCGCCTCGGGGGCGCGCGGCTCGACGCGGGCCACCGGCGCGGGGAGGGGGGGCGGGGCGACGGCGGAACGCACGACGAGCACGAGAGCCGCCGCCGCGAAAGCCGCGCCCGCGCCGTATGACCAGCGATGAGCGGCCAAAGATTCGCGCAGGAGGCCCCGCCAGGACGGACGGGCCATACGGGCCGCCGCCTCGCGCTTGAGCGCGGCCTTCAGGTCGGCGGGCATGGGCCGGACAGAGGCCGCCAGCGAGGCGCGCAGAGCGCGCAGGAGGCACAGGCGCCGGGACAGGTCCGGGTCCCGGCAGAGGCGCGCCTCGAAAACCGCCTTCTCGCCGGGCGCCAGCCGCCCGTCGAGATAGTCCGACAACTCCGAATCGTCGCTCATGGCGTCACCTCCATCTCCAACAGCTTCCGGCGCAGGCTCGCCCGGCCGCGATTGATCCGGGAACGGACCGTGCCCAGCGGGCAGTCCAGCACCTGCGCGGTCTCTTCATAGCCCAGCCCATCCACATCCACCAGCATCAGCGCCGCCCGAACCGCGGGCGCCAGCGTCGCCAGCGCCGCGCGAATCTGCTCGGCGCTCTCCTGGCTCTCGAGGCGGTCCAGGAGGGCCGCCTCCCGGGGGTCGGCCACCACGTCGGCCACGGTCAGGCCGTCCTGGCCGAGAGGAAAATCCAGCGAGAGCCGGCTCTTGCGCTCCCACCGCCTCACGCCGTCCACGTAGATATGGCGCAGGAGGGTCAGATACCAGTTCTCCAAACTGGATCGGGCGCGGTCGTAGCGTCCAGCGTGTTCGAAGAGCCGGACGAAGGCCGCCTGGACCAGTTCCCGCGCGTCCGGCTCGTTGTTGCAGAGGCCGTAAGCGTAGCTATAGGCCTTATCGGCGTATTCGTCTACGAAGCGCTCGAGATCCCCGGTTGTCAGCATGGCGTCCCATCAGGATACGGCTTGGGGGGTCGAAAAGTTCCCGACTCCAGTCGATTTTATCATTCAGAGGGTGGAAATCACCCGCCCTCAATACGCACAAGGCTCCCGCCGCCCTGAACTATTTTTACACTAAATTTACTGGTATTTTAAAGGCCGGTCATCTATACTTCCGACATGCTAGAAAATCGAAGAGAATCAAAGTATGATACCGGCGTGAAAGCAATCATCGCTCTCGCCGTCCTCTTCCTTCCTGGGGCCGCATGGGCAAGTTTCCAAGACATTCCGAAAAGCGTCAAGGCCGAAGCCTTGGGCGGCGCCTTCGTAGCGCTGGCCGACGACCCCAGTTCCAGCTTCATCAACCCCGCCGGCCTCGTCAACATGCACTCCCTGCAGGGCTCCCTCATGTACGGCAAGCCGCTCTACGGCGTGAACGACTTGGACATCTCCGAGGGCTACATGGCCCTGGGTTTGCCCCTGGGAAACAGGGCCGCAGCGGGCCTACAAGCCGACATATACAAGGCCGTGGGACTGGTCAGCGAATATCAATTAGGAGGGGGATTCGGCCTCCTGGCCACACCCAAGCTGGCCGTGGGATGCACCGCCAGCTACCTGTATCATAACTATGACATAGGCCATGACCCCGCCTATTCGGGCCAATCGGTGTTCGCTTCCGGGACGTCCAAGGGCGCGGTGGGCGTCCATCTCGGTGTGCTGATGTTTCTCACGCCCAAACTGCAGTTCGGGGCGTCCGCCATCAACCTCAACAAGCCGGACATCGGACTCGTCGTGCCCGACATCGTGCCCCGCGAGCTGAAGTTCGGGGCTCTGTACCGGCTGCCCTATGCCGAACTCCTGGCCGAAGTCGAACAGAGAGACGACACCGCTACCAAGACCAACAACTGGAAGCTGGGCGTGGAAGTGCCCCTGCCCCGCGTCGCTCTTCGAGCCGGCGTCAACGACCATGCGCTGACGGCCGGATTCGGCCTCCAACTGGGATCCTTCGGGGTGGACTACGCTTTCCACATGCTCAAGACCGTGTCCGCCTCCAATTCCGGGAGCCAGTTCTTGTCCGTCTCCTACCGGATGAAGAGCTTCAGCGAAGTCCAGCCCGACAAGCTGCAAAAACACCAGCCCCCCGACGCGCCCGTTATCATCGACGATTATTAGGCGGACATGTTTCCCGATAAAATGCGGGCCCTCGCGTTGGCTCAAGGCATTTTCCTTCTGGCTTCGACCGAGGGGTGCACGGGACTTCGCCGCGTCAAAACCAATCTAACGCCCGGCTTAGACATCTCCAATTATGTCCGAGTGGCCGTCCTTCCCGCCTCCGCGTCCTCCGCTGAAGCGAGGCTGGCCGACGAATTCTCCCACGAATTGACGGAGATGGGCAAGCTCGTGACTCAACGGCCTGCCTTGACCGCGCAGCTAGGGTCGCTGCCGAAGACATGGAATACGGAACGCGTCAAGGAACTCGCGGCCACGGCTCAACTGGACCTCGTCGGATTCACGACGTTGGAATACCGCCACGGCGTGGCAGTCGTCACCCTGAGCCTGCTCGACGCGCGCACGGGCCGGCCCGTGATCATCATCACGCTGGAGCATGAAAGCGGCCTGCTCGGAGGAAGCCTTCCCTATCACGACATCGCGTCGATGATGATCGAAGACGTCAAGAAGAACATCGTCTCTCCTGACAGCCGGACGCGCAAGCTGAATTGGTGAAAACCTATTGCTCCGGTCGGCTCGTCCGAGGACGCTCGAACGTCAAGACGGCTTGGTTGTCGGCGATGCCTTGGGCCGAGGCGGCGAGGCGCGAGGCGAGGCGGCAAGCACGGTCAGCGCGCCTCCTTTAGCTGCGCCGGGGGGGATGGCGATCCCCTTGGGATTGGCATAGACGACTCCGGACACCGGCACCTTCAGGGTCCCGGCTGCCGCCCCAGGAGCGATCATCACCTGAGCCGTCAGGAGCGGACCGGCGCCGATGGGGTTTTGATTGAGCCCAAAAACAATAAAGGTCCAGGTTTGACCCTTTCGATCGGTGCTCACGCCCTTGCCGGCCGCGGTCAAAAGCGAGCTCGGCGCGATGGACCCCGTGCTCATGCTCGGCGGCAGAGTGAGGCTGAACTGCATGCTCAACACGGAGGCCGCGCCGGGATCGAAACTAATGGGAAAGTTCACCGCCGTTCCCGCCTGTCCCGAAGCGTTCCCCACCGTCAGCGTCGGCGCCGCCCACGCTGAGGCGGCCAAGACGGAAGAGAGAAGGGCGCACCCGACCTGAATCCATTTTCGTGTAGTCATCATCTCAGTTCATCTCCCACAATGGAAAGTCTTTAAGTGCCTCATGACAACAGTATAATAAAAAAACAGCGCTGCCTTGAGTTTGTTTTAAGCCCAATCTTTACAAACCCAGCAGACACTGCCCTCCCAGGCCCACGTTGACGACTCTTTGGACGTCGATGACGTTGCACGAGCCGTCGCGGTTTAAATCCGACGCGCAGGCCGCCGTGCCCAGGGCCGCATTGACCTGCAATTGCACGTCCACCACGTTGGTCGTCCCGTCCCGGTTGACGTCGCAGGCCGAATAGACGCTCAACGACAAGCCGGCAGAGCCCGTCCCGCTGGAATTGGCGGCACTGATGGTCACGCTGGAAGTCCCGATCGTCGTGGGCGTTCCGGAAATAAGGCCCCCGGTACTCACCGACAACCCCGCCGGCAGACCCGCGGCGTTGAAGCTCGTGGGGCTGTTGGCGGCCATGATCTGGTAGCTCAATGCGGTTCCTACCGTGCCGGTGGCGCTCAGCGCGCTGGTGATGACCGGGGGATTGCCGACCGCGCTGTAGGTAACAGTAATCGTATCCGTGGATGTGTTATTGGCCGCGTCTTTCGCGGTCACCGTGATGGTATTGCTCCCGGAAACGAGCGAGACGCCGGTGATCGACCAGGCTGTCGTGCCCATGGTCGCGCCTCCGGCGCCGGTGGCCGAATTTGACCAGGCGACGGAGGCGACCCCGACATTGTCTGAAGCCGTGCCGGAAAGTCCGATGATCGCAGAGGCGGTCGTGTAAGTTGAAGCGATGGTTGGGGAGGTGATGGCTATGGTCGGCAACGTGGTGTCCGGTCGTAAAGTAAAAATATACCCATTGCCCATGACCTGGCCATTGTTTGTATCAACAGCTATTGTAAAATCGCTCTTCAATTTGATCGTGCTGCCGACCATGTCAACATCCGCACCCCCATCCCCAGTTTCCATAAAGAAACCATCCACGCGCTGCGCAGAGAGCATGGTTTCACCAGATTGCAGCGTTATGATCCCATCCGTTGAATTGAACACTGCGAAAAGTTTTCCGGTTTTCCAGTGGCGGGAATACATCACATCCTTATCTATATGGCTTTGGATATTACCATTGCTATTTTTACTCTCGTAAATGATAAAACCATGATTGGATGCGTCGTTGCCCAACTTAACTTTAGCGCATTCCGTACATGTGCGGCTGGCCAAAGGTATTTGATTCAAATTGTCCCAGCCGGGAATGACGCGGATGAGTTTGAGGCGGGGATAGACTTCGGCGACGGTTTTAAAGTTTGGAGTGCCTGATGTTTGACCAAAGTTCCCAAACCAATTATACCATGCGCCATTAATCCCCGCCTTTGCAGCATAAAGGCGATTATCATATTCGGCAGATTGGCTAATCTGATCTATGCTAACCCTATCTTTCGTAATATTTACACCGGAATTATAAATATTAGGATCATCAACAAAATCTGTTTTAGCGCCTTCTTGACCTATCATATCTGGGGTTAATGCGTCCTTATCAGGCCTATTCTTAATATGGCGAATAAGTTCCTCTATCCATGTTGCATGGTAGATGCTTGAAGGCTCCACAATCCACTTGGCATTCGGAAATTCTTCCTTCATTCTCTGGCTTAGTTTTTTAAAGTATGCCGCGCGCCCATCGCTGTAGGTGGCGTATTCATGAGTAATACCACTATGCACTAAAGAAGAATCACTTCCTGTCCAGTACGCCAAAGAGACCTGCCCTACTCCATTCATCGCAAATTCGCCAGTTAACGCTCCCGTATCATCGATAGTGCCCGCAAAGGTAAATGGATATCCGGCATCAGTTATAGCGGCTTCATAGTTGTGGGCCATTGTTATTATGCTATTGACCACTTTATCAATTACCTTTTGTTGTTGCCAATCCCACACGACTGAGAATGTTGAACCGCTCGGATACCCTGTGGCCATATTATTGGGGAAAGCATCGTTGCTCTTCCATGCCATATTTGCATTGTAGAACGCTATTTCCTCCGCGGTAAAAGTTCCAGTTAGAGATATGAATCTCTTGTAACCATCCGTTACGGAAAAATAAGTATGAGGGTCTATAAAATAAAACTTCATGCCGGCGCTATCTGGGTTATTCTTGTAATAAGTATAGCCCAGTCCCGCTCTAACATAATTATTCAGGGCTCCAATATAGTCATAACCCATCTGCTTTGCGTATTTAAAGTTATTAGGAGCGGTATCTCTCCACGCTATGCCATACCAATTCTTCCAGCTTGACCAATCTTCCGCTGATGCGGTTGCGGGATTAATGAGAAATAATTGCGCCGAGACAGCGATTGATAATGTTGGAATATTAAATATTCTATTCATCACCATTGCCCTGTTTACGGGCCGCGGAGGCACTGCCCTCCCAGGCCCACATTGACGACTCTTTGGACGTCGATGACGTTGCATACGCCGTCGCGGTTTAAATCCGACGTGCAAGCCGTCACGCCCAGCGCCTGATTGACCTGCAATTGCACATCCACCACGTTGGTCGCCCAATCCCGGTTCAAGTCGCAGGCCGAATAGACGCTCAACGACAAGCCGGCAGAGCCCGTGCCGCTGGAATTGGCGGCACTGATGGTCACGCTGGAAGTCCCGGCGGTCGCAGGCGTTCCGGCGATGAGGCCCGTTGCAGTGCTCACCGCCAATGCCGCCGGCAGACCCGCGGCGTTGAAGCTCGTGGGGCTGTTGGCGGCCGTAATCTGATAGCTGAGGAGCTTCTGCGAATTGGCCGGGCTCATTGCCATCGCCGAGGTTATCGCAGAGGGACTTGTTAACTGCGTTATACCGGTATTTTTAGCGACAAACGTGCTGCCGCCGTCAGTTGACTTGTAGACGCCAGACTTGCCATTAGAGACATAAATGATCAAAGGGTTGCTGGAATCAACGGCAACCGCCCTGGGATAATTATCATTATTTGGATTACTGTCAATATCGATATCGAAAGGCAAGAAACCGCCGCCCAATGGCACCACGGGCGCGGGCACAGCGCCCGTATCGGTTACTTTGTACAAACCGCTGCGAGTGGCCACAAATAACACGCTGTTATCTTCCGGATGGACCTTGATATCCATGACCTCATTGCCGAGGCCGTTTCCAACACCCGACAAAGAGCCCAACGATGTCCAGATGCTCCCGCCGTCACAGGCTGGCATTGACATTCCTCTAAGCGTCGAGGTGATCAGCGGCGCCTGCCTTGGCGGATAGATCCTGGATGATACATCATCCTCTCAAGACGACATGAGACCCCCTTTGGGCTTGATCCTATTTCACGACGACCATGGCGCGCATCGAGGTATGTCCCTGGTCGTCCTTCATCTGGATGAGCCACACCCCGGACTCGGCCGCGAG
>MGTX01000023.1 GCA_001799675.1 Elusimicrobia bacterium GWA2_66_18 | reverse complement strand
TGCGCTGCACGGATACCGTTCCGCCGTCGGTCTCGACATACGGCGCGATCTTCGCGCGCAGCACGCGCTCGACCTCCTGCGCCGGGTCGCCGAACACCTCGACGCGGCCCGAGGGGGACGGGGAATCCGGCCGCGCGGCGCGCGCCGAAGCACGCCGCCTCGCCGGCATCATCGCCGCCGATGAGATAGAGGCGGGAAAGTCCATGACGCCGGCGGATCTCGTCGAGACTTGCGTGGATGGCGTCCATTCCTTGACTCCTTCATGTTGATATACTATTATATATAGGTATTGTAATTAACCAATTAACGCGCGTCAAGGGCTTATCCGGGAAGACTGTCGGCGCTGGGATAGAACTATGAGTCTGGAATTGTCGGCCAAGAACTGCGTCCCCTGCAAAGGCGGGGCGCCTGCGGATTTCATCTGGGCGGCGAAGGCCGACACGCTATGGGAGCAGAAATGAAGGCGCCTCTGGCCGCCGCCTGCCTTGACAGAAGATTGTAATAATGCTAATATTAGGATGTCGTCAAGAGACATTTGGATTATCAAGGAGAAACCATGACCACCGCCACCGCCGCTCCCGAGACCACGCCGATCTCCTTGGGTTCCATCGCGCCCGACTTCTCACTTCCGGATTCAGAGAACAAACAGTGGAAGCTGTCCAAATTTCTGGGCAAGAAGCCGGTCGCTCTTTTCTTCTATCCGCTCGACTGGTCTCCGACCTGTACGAAGGAGAACGCGTGCTTTTCTCGGGATCTCTCCCGTTTCGGCAAGTGCGCCGAAGTCGCGGGGATTTCGATCGATTCCGTCTGGTCCCATAAGGCTTGGAAGACGCACATGGGCCTCAACCACACCCTTCTAGCCGACATGCAGCGCAAGGTCTGCAAAGCCTACGGACTTTACTTCCCGGACGCGAACATCAGCCAGCGCGCCACGGTCCTCATCGGCAAGAACGGGAAGATAGCCTGGGTCCATGTCGAGCCCGACATCACCAAGGAGCGCGATTACAAGGAACTCGAGGACCAACTCGCGAAGTTGCAGTAACACGAGGGAGGTGGCTTATGCCGCAGACATTGGAATCACCGGTCCAAGCGCTCAACGCCGTGGATTATTTCAAGGCGAAGCTGCAGTTCGAGAACAGCCCGAGGGGGGTTCATGAGATCATGAAGCTCCCGTCGGTGGTGGTCCTGGATGTCCGGGACAGGGACTCGTACGCGTGTGAACATGTTCCCGGCGCCTGGAACATCCCGCTGGCGGAGCTCCCGCGCAAGGCGGCCGACCTGCCCAAGGACAAGATCATCATCTGCTATTGCTGGACGATCACATGCGCCCTGGCGCCGAAAGCCGCCCTGGAGCTGGCTCATCGCGGTTATAAGGTGCAGGAGATGGTGGGGGGGATCGCGGCGTGGAAAGCGGACGGCTACCCCGTGCAGGGCGCCGCATCGGGCCCCGAGGACGACGACACCGGAGAGATGGCCCCGAGACTGGACGGTTAGAAACGCGCCCGCGCAATCGCCGCCACACGCGGGCTGCGCATCTGTACCGCGCCTCCCGTTGGCTGCTACTGGGTCTTAAAGATGGTGGGCAGTACAGGATTTGAACCTGTGACCCTTGTCGTGTGAGGACAATGCTCTACCGCTGAGCTAACTGCCCGAAAACGTCAACGCATTATAGCAATTTTCTCATTCAACGACTTCAGCCCAATGGCTTGGCGTCCAAGATGGTGTTCATTTTTGAAGATTCTACTCCGCCCAGGGCAGGCGCCGAACGAACCCCTGAAGGGCCTCTTTCCGGACGAAGTAGATTCTCTCGCCGGAGGAACTCTTCCAGACGCTGGAGTCCTTGGACTCGTCGCGGTTGTCGCCCAGGACGAAATAGCAGCCCTCCGGCACGACCAGGGGGGCCAGGTCGTCGCCCTCCAGGCGTTCACCCGGGCGGGAATGAACGGCATAGGGCTCCTCCAGGGTGCGACCGTCAATGAAGACGCTCTTGCCCCGGAGTTCCACGGTCTCCCCTGGCGCCGCAATGACCCGCTTGACTAGATCCTCGCCGCCGATGGGGTTCAGGAAAGAGACGACATCCCCCCTCCGAGGACCACGCCGAGCGAGAGTCCACTTGTCTAGCAGCAGGAGGGTGCCGACCTTGAGGGTGGGCTCCATGGAGGGGCTGGCGATGATGATGGGCTCCGCCACCCAGGTCCGCAGGGGCAGGACCACGGACAGAGCCAGCACGAGAAGGAACAGAAGGCGAACAGGACCCGGCATTTCTATTTAAAGGATAGCCTGCGACCACTTCCGTGTCCAGAGGCGAGGATAAGTCCCAGAAAAATAAAAATTGATTTTGAGCGTCTCCTGGACCGACTAGGTTATGCTAGGATGTCGCCGTTAAGACGCAAAAGTTGAAAATATACGGGAGGAGAAATGAAAAACTATTATTTATTGACGGCAGCCCTAGTCGCCATGTGCGGTTTGGCGGCGCAAAGATCTTCGGCCGCGTCGGAAAAGGAGTTCGCGAAGGTGATCAACGTCGCCGGCCGCCAACGAATGTTGAGCCAGAAGATGGCCGCCGAGTTCCTGCTGATGAAGCTGGGAATCGCCGCGGAAGATAACAAGAAAAAAATGGACGCCGATATCTCGACTTTCGATAAAAGCCTGGCCAGCCTTTCCAATGGGGACGGCGAAGCCGGCATCCCCGCGCCGCCCAACGAGCAGATCTCGAGGCAGTTCGCCCAGGTCAAGCTTCTGTGGGGCAGCTACGTGCGCGCGCTGCAGTCGGCGGGAACTTCATCGGTGGCGGACATCGCCACGTTGGGAGACCCCATCCTTCGGGAAAGCGACAAGGCTGTGACGATGTACGAGTTCGCCGCGGAGGAGGCCGGCATCAAGAAAACGGGCGCCGTCGTCAACATCGCCGGCCGCCAGCGCATGTTGAGCCAGAAGATGACCAAGGAGACCTGCTTGATCGCCCTGGGCGAGAACAAGAGCGAGGCTCTGTCCAACCTGAAGTCGACTCGGCAGCTGTTTGAGACCTCCCACAACGCCCTTCTCAAAGGCAGCAAGGAACTGGGAATCCCCGCCACCACGCAACCGGAGATCAAGAAGCAGATGGCCGAGGTCGACGGGTTCTGGAAACAGTTCAATGTCCTCATTTCCGAGATCATCACGAGCGGCGATTCCAACGCCTTCAAGACGGCGAAAATCGCCGAGCTCAGTCAGAACCTTTTGACGGCGATGGACAAGGCCGTGACCTTGTACGCCGAGAGCGGCAAGCCGGCCGCGAAGTCTTAACGCCCTTCGGCGTCATAACCGGGCGGCCGTCACCATAGGAGCTGCTTGAGGCAGTAGACGCTGCCGCCCGACTTAATGAACTCCGAGGTGTCCACCTCACAGACGCCCAGACCCAGGGCGTGCATGTGGTTGGCCACGCTCAGCGAGCCCTTCTGCACTATCGCGGTGCGCGAGCGCGCCACGGAGGCGTTGCACGCCATGCGCGCGACGGCGTCGGTCTCGTTGGCGGTGACGACGATGGGGAAGATCTTCAAGATGAGCTCGAGGCTGGCGGCCTCGAAGGCGGCGGGGTAGATCAGCACCGATTCGGGGGTCAGCGGGCAGAAGCAGGTGTCCAGATGGTAGAAGCGCGCGTTGACGAGCTTGAGCAGGATGACCGGGGTCTTGAAGGCCTCGGCCACCTGGGTGAAAACCTCCGCGTCGGTGCGGAAGCCGTACCCGCCCCAGAGGAGGCGCCGCCCGGGGTGCCAGACGGTGTCCCCGGAGCCCTCGAAGGTGGCGTGCCCTCCGGGCTTGAGCTTCACGACGCGATAGCCGCGCTCCGCGTACCAAGCCTCGAAGGCTTCGACCTCGCGGCGGCGCGAGACGTGGCGCATGGCCGCGATGAGGGCGACCTTCTGTCCGTCGGGGCGCGTGCCGGCCAGGGACTGGTTGGCGCAGAAGACCATGTCTTCCAGCCCCGGGGTGGGCGCGATGAGGGAGACCGGGCAACCCGCGGAGTCGAAGGCCTCCTTGACCTCCGCCCACTGCCGCCGCGCCTTGGGCAGATCGACCCCGCCGATGTGGCCGCGCATGTAGGGGTTCTTGACGGTCAGCACCTGATAGTGGTCGGGCGCGCACATAAGCACCCCCGAAGGCTCCTCCATGACCGGACAATTTTTGATCGAAAAACCCTTCAGGTCGTGCACATTGACGTAGACTTTGACGCTCACGCGAAATTCTCCTCGACGAAGCTCCCCGCGAAGTCCTCGGGGGTCGTCTCCTGCACGACGTCCGGCGCGTCGGCGCGGCGCGCGCGCACGCGGTCGCGGCCCGCGCCCACCCATGACCGGGCTTCGCGAATCTCCACTCCGAGCGGGTCGACGCGATGCGCGACCGGGATGAAGACGACGGGACGGCGGCGCAGAACCCGCCCCGCGATGACCCGGAAGAGACGCCGCCGCGTGGGGGTCTCCCGGCTGTTCTCCCTCAGGAGTTCCGCCAGGAGCGCGCCCCGCGCGGCCGCGGGCACGGCCATGCACTCCAGCGCCGCCGCCGCCGCCGCCTCCAACCTCTCATCGTCCAGGAGCCCCGCCGCGGCGGCCATGAGCCAGACCTCGACGAGCCGCCACGATGAGCGCGACAGGTGCAGGGTCTCGGCCACCGCGAGCTTGAAGCGCGAAAACGACGCGTCGCGGCGCAGGGCGAGGGCTATCTCGCCCGGGCGAGATCTCATGGGGCTGTCGGCCCGCGCCCGGCGCGCCCACTCGCGCACGCCGTAGAACACCCGCCCCGTGGCCGGCACCCCTCCGGCCAGGACGAGCCCGATCTCTCCCCCCTCACCCAGGGCCCGAAGGAGGCGCATGGGCATCGCGATCCAGGAAGCGCCCGGCGTCAGCCGCGGCCCCGCGCCCTCGCGTCCCAGGGCCAAGCGATCTATGCCCATATGATAGGAGCCCATGTAGCCCGCGTAGATCCCCTCCTCGACGATGCCGGTCTCGTCCAGCGCGAAGGGGTCCGTGGCCACGACCTGGCGCGGACGGCAGGGGCGGCCGCGAAGCACCCGCAGGGCCCTAAGGGCGTGGCGCCCCAACTCGAAATTGAGATGGGCGAGCTCGCCCATGGCCGGCGGATGCGAGATGACGGCCAGCAGAGCCGGGGCGACGCCCGTTTCGGCCTCGACGCGCGCGGCCAGAGCGCGGGCGCGTTTGAGGACGGGCGAAGCGGAATCGAAGAGATAGGTCCGGCCCGCGAGCTTCCTATAGATCCAGTCGTGAAAGGACAGCGCCCACTCCGCCGGGACGCGCTCCATGACCGCGGCCGCCCCCATCCCGAGCGCCCGGAAAAGAGGCTCCACCCAGCGCCGCGCGGCCGCGCTCTTCTCGGGGTGGCGGGCCCCGCTATGTTCGATCTCCAGTTCATGGGCCCGCGTCACGACGCGCAGCAGGTCCTGAGCGGTCCCCGTGCGCGGCGCGGGATAGGCGTAAGGCACCGGAGGATTCTATCACTTGCGCCGCGCGAAGGCGAGTCGCCGCGATATTTGGTAATCTCATAACCGTGAATCCATTCCTCCTTCTACTGATCGCGGCCATCGCCGCCGCCCAGACCTCGAACAAAGGCTATGTCGTACGAGTGGACTCAGACACCGTGTGGCTCGATCTCGCGGCCGCCGACGGCGCGGCCGCCGGCCGGGCTTTCGAGATCTACACCGAGGGCGCGCAGCTCAAGCATCCCGTCACCGGCGCCGACCTGGGCCGAGTCCAAGACAAGATCGCGTCGGGCGGCATCCTCGAAGCCGCCGAGAAGTTCTCCACCGGCCGGATCACCGCCCGCTTCGCCGCGCCGGTACAGGCCGGCCAGCGCGCCCGCTTCACCGCCCCCGCCGAGACCCCGAAAGCCGCGCGCAACGGCGAGGCCGAAACGCGCGCGCCCAAGACCCGCGGCGCCCTCCTGCCCTTCACCATCACCGGCATGGCCGTCGGCGACTTCGACGGCGTGGGCAAGCCCCAGTTGGCCCTTTCCTCCAACGAATCGGTCAAGCTCTACGCCTATCCGGCCGCCGACGCCAAGGCCCTGGCCGAGACCACCCTGCCCGGGACGCTCACGCGCATCCTGGGTCTGGAGTCCGGCGACATCGACGGGGACGGCCGCTCGGAACTCTTCGTCTCCATCTACGACGAGTCGTTCCGACGCTTCGAGACTCGCGTGTTGAAGCTGGAGTCCGGCAAGTGGCTGAAAACGGCCGAACTCCCCTTCCTCGTGCGCGGCTACCAGGACGGCAAGGGCATGCGCGTGCTGGCCACGCAGCAGATCTTCGACGACAAAACCTTCCCCCTCGGCGGCATCTACCCCCTCGTCTACAAGGACGGCAAGTACGCCCAAGGCGCGCCCGCCTTGAGAAACCGGCGGGTGGACTGGATCTACGGCTTCACCACCGCCCAGGTCGCCGAGGGCGAGCCGGCGGTCCTCTTCCTGACCTCCGTCCATAAGCTGCGCGCGCAGTTCGGCAAGGAGTACTGGCCCTCGCCCGACGACGACTACGGCCAGACGCCGGTTCGCGTGCGCTGGAACGACAAGCTCCTGGAGTTCAACCCCCCGATGGCGGCGACCTACGGCGAAAAGGGCTTTGAGGCCCTCTACGCCGTGCGCAACATGGCCGCTCTGGGCGGCCTGGCCAGCTCCTTCGGTCTCTTCAACAAGGGTGAACTGATCCGCAAGCGCTGGAACGGCCTCGCCTTCGAGAACGAGTGGAAGGCCGACATCTCCGGCTGCTCCCAGGGCCTGGCGGTCGTCTCGCCGGAACCCGGCCGCCGCGAGATCGCCGTGGCCGTCATCGGCACGGCCGGACAGTCGTCGGTCTGGACCTTCGAGCCCTGACCCATGGCGACGCGCCGAAAAATACTCGTCGCGGACGACGATCCCTCCATCCGGGAGATCCTCGCCATCCAGCTGACGCGTCTCGGCTATGAGGTGCACGTCGCCGCCGACGGCCAGGAAACCCTGGAAGCCTACGAGGCGGAGAAGCCGGACCTGGTCATCCTGGACGTCATGATGCCGCTCCTGGACGGACTGCGCGTCTGCCGGAAGATACGCGCCCTGGAGAAAAAATCCGGCGGCCGCGTGCCCGTGCTCTTCCTGACCGCCCGCGACACCCGCCACGACAAGACCAGCGCGGCCCTCTCCGGAGGCGACGACTTCGTCGCCAAGCCCGTCAGTCTCCAGGATCTGCGAGAGCGCGTCGAATTGGCGCTGGGCAAGGCGCGCCCGTGACGCCGCTCCTGCTCGCCTTGTCCTTCACGGTCCCGGCGGCGGCCATGCCCTCGCGCGCCAAGGAGCCGACCTACGGAATCCTCATCCTCGCCTACGGCGCCGGCGGCGCCTGGCGCAAGGATCTGGCCGTCCTGCGCGGCCAAATCAAGGGCCATGCCGTCGAGAGCGTCGAGAGGGTCGAAGGCTCGCCCGACGGCGTGGGCGTCCAGCGCGCGCTGGATCGCCTCCTCGCCCAGCACGTCGCCAAGGTCGTCGCCGTCCCGCTCATCACGGTCTCGGAGTCTCCGGCGCTGGAGGAAGTCCGCTATCTCTTCGGCGTGCGCGAGGATCCGGTCACGGACCGCCCCGACTCCCGAGAGAAGGAGATGAAGCCCCTGCGCACCAAAGCCAGGAACGCGCTCTCTCCGCCGCTCGACGGCCGCCGCCTCAAGCGCCTGCAGAGCCGCGTGCCGCTGGTGCTGGCCGCGCCCATCGACGCTTCCCCGATCCTCGCCGCGATCCTGGCCGACCGCGCCAAGGTCCTCTCGCGCGAGCCCGCCAAGGACGCCGTGGTCCTGCTGGGCAGGGGCCCGCGCTCCGATGAGAGCCTCAAGACCTGGAAGACCGCGGCCACGGCCATCGCCGAGCGGGTCCGCGTTCAAGGGGGCTTTCGCAAGAGCGCGGCCGTCGCCGTGCGCGCGGGCGTGCGCTACGGCCAGCAGGATAAGGACCGCGAGGAACTTCGCGCGCTCCTGCGCGCCCTGACCACCGAGGGACGCGTCGTGGTCGTGCCTCTGGCCCCGGACGGCTCCCAGGTCGAGCGACTTTTCAAGCGGGACCTGGGCAACGCCGCCTATCGCTGGGACGGTAAGGGCGTGCTGGGCGACAAACGCCTGCTGGATTGGATCCGCTCCACGGCCGAGGCATCCTCGAAGCTGCCCGACGGGAGACGATACCGAGACGGCGCGCCCACAGCGCCGTCGGGAGCGCTGAAATGAGCCCTGAAACGACGCAGCCGACGGTCAAGGTCCTCGACAAGGGTTTCGTGCGCCTCGTCGACATGATGGGAGGAGACCAGGGCGTCGTCGACGCCGCGCGCGTCTCCTACGGAGGCCGGTCCAAGGGCGCCGACTCCGACAAGAAGCTGATCTCCTATCTGCTCAAGCACTCGCACTTGACCCCTTTCGAGCACTCCCTCCTCAAGTTCCATTGCCGCGCGCCCATCTTCGTGGCCAGGCAATGGTTTCGGCACCGTTTCGCGGCGTATAACGAAATATCCTTCCGCTATACGGAAGTCAAAGACGACTTCTATATGCCGGAGAAGTGGCGGGGGCAGGACAAAAAAAACAAACAGGGCTCCATGGCGGGCGCGGATCTCGACCAGGAAATGTTGAACGGGATGTTTAAAAAACAAGTCGATGGGGCTTTAGAGACGTATAAAAAAATGATTGCGATGGGCACGGCAAGAGAGATGGCACGGATGGTCCTGCCGGTTAATCTCTACACCGAGTTCTATTGGACGGTCAACGCACGCAGCCTGATGAATTTCGTGGCCCTGCGCGCCGATGCTCACGCCCAGTGGGAGATCCAGAAGTACGGGGAAGCGATGGCGAAGCTGTTCCGCGAGAAGATGCCCTGGACCTACGAGGCCTTCCTGCGTCACGGCTGGCGCGGTGATAACGAAGGCATCGCCGCGGAGCGCGCGGCCCTGCCCCCACTGGAGGCCGTCGCGAAGTGAAGGTCCTCCTTGCGGCCCTCCTGGCGGTCACAGCGCCCCTCGCGCGCGGCGCCGAGACTTCCGTCGTGCGCCGCGGCGACCTGGTGGTCCGCATCAAAGTGTCGGGAACCGTGGTCACGGAAGACATCTTCCGCCTTAAGTCCACCATCGAGGGACGCGTGGAAAGCGTGCTCGCCTCCACTAACTCCTGGAGCCGGGCGGACCAGCCTCTGGCCTTACTCGCCGGCAAGGAGATGGCCGCCATCCTCGACGCCAGGGGCTCCCAGGACCCGGAGCTCCTGGAGGACCGCTGGAAGCGCGTCTTCCTGCCCACCCCCATACGCTGTCCCGGAGACTGCTTCGTTCTTAAGGTCTTCGCCAAGGCCAAGGCCTGGATGAAGCCCCAGGCGGTGCTCTTCGAGGCCGCGGCCAAACTCAAGCTGGTCGCGCGCGTGCGCCCCGAGGACGTGCAATGGGTGAAGGACGGCCAAACGCTCACCTTCTGGTCGCTCAAGGACCCGGCAAGGGAGTACTCGGGGCGCGTCACTCGTTTCATCCTGGACGTGCAGGGCGAAAAGACGGACCCGGGGGCCGGCTTCGCGCTCTATCTTTCGCCCGACCGCTTCTTTGTCCCGGGCACCGAATGGGAGGGGGAGATCATCGCCCACGAGGAGAAGGGAGCCATCATCGTACCCACCAACGCCCTCATCCGCTCCGGCGACGCCGCTTATCTGACGGTGCGAGTCTCCACCGGTTTGACGATCGGCTCCCTGACCCAAATCACCGCGGGCGTCGAGGAAGGACGCCAACTGCTGATACTTGATGACGACCGGCTCCAGGGGAACGAACGTCACCATCAGGCCGTGGACCGTCCCTCCGTGGAGCGGCGCCGGCGCCAACCCGCCGACGCCGCTACCGGCGAGCCCCCGCCGCGGCCCCGTCGGCCCGCGTCCATAGACGACAAGGACTACGGAGACGACCCCTATGGCGAGCCCTAAGCCGCACGCCATCGCCCCGACCAAACGCGTCCTGGCCATCGTGCTGGCGGGCGGCAAAGGCGAGCGCCTGCATCCGATGACGCACGAGCGCTCCAAGCCCGCCGTCCCCTTCGGCGGCAAGTACCGCATCGTCGACTTCGTCCTGTCCAACTTCGTCAACTCCGGCATACAGTCCATCTACGTGCTGGTGCAGTATATGTCGCAGAGCCTCATCGAGTACCTGCGCTCAAACTGGCGCACGGCGGGCCTCACGAGCGAACAGTTCATCACCATGGTCCCCCCGCAGATGCGCCTGGGGACGATGTGGTACCGAGGCACCGCCGACGCGGTGCGCCAGAACCTAAACCTCATTCATGATTTCGACCCCGACCTCGTGGCCGTCTTCGGCGCGGACCACGTCTACCGCATGGACGTCGGACAGATGATCCAGTGGCACGTGGAGACAGGCGCCGACGCCACGATCTCCACCATCCCCGTCCCCCTCAAGAGCGTGCACGCTTTCGGCATTCTTGAAACCGATATCAGAGGCCGCGTCATCGGCTTCGTCGAGAAGCCGCCCCAGCCCAAGCCCATGCCCGGCAACCCCGCGCACGCCTTGGCGTCCATGGGAAACTACATCTTCAACAAGGACGTCCTGGTATCCATCCTTAAGGACGCGCACAAAGACGAAAGCGACCTCGACTTCGGCAAGAACGTGCTGCCGGCCATGCTCAAGACCCACAAGCTCTATGCCTACGACTTCTCGAGCAACCAGTTGCCCGGCATCAAGCCCTACGAGGAACAGTCCTACTGGCGCGACGTGGGGACGATCCAGAGTTACTACCACGCCAACATGGACATCCTGGGCGCGCGCCCGAAACTCAACCTCAACAACCGCCGCTGGTTCATCCACTCCGGACGCTACGACGGACCGCCCGCCAAGATCTTGGACGGCAATCTGACCAACTGCATCATCGGCGACGGCTGCTTCGTGCGCAACGCCGTCATCAAGAACTCCATCCTCGGGCGCGGCGTCCACGTCCACGACGGCGCGATCATCGAGGACTCCATCATCATGGACTTCTGCAAAGTCCGCGCCGACGCGCACCTCAAGCGCGTCATCGTGGACCGCTTCAACGAGGTTCCCGCCAAGCTGAAGGTCGGCTTCGACCGGGAGGACGACGCCAAGCGCTATTTCGTGGACCCGACCGGGATCGTCATCGTGCCGCGCGGGCAGACCGTTCCGCGCTGATGTCCCACCGCCACGTCTGCGTCCATGGATGTTTCGACTCTCCGCCCCGGGAGAACCCGTGGTTGGGGGAGGTGGAACGCGAGGATTCAGCCTTCCCCTTCCATGACTGGAACGGACGCATCGCCGAGGAGTGCTACGGACCCGTGGTCCTGGGCGTGCGCGCGGGCTGCGACGGGAGCGTCATCGCCTACGACAACCTGCTCCGCCGCATGTCCTTCAACTTCGGCCCGTCCCTGCTCGACTGGCTGGAGCGCCGCCGGCCCTCCCTGCTGAGGCGCGTGCTGGAGGCGGACAAGGCCAGCGCCGGCTCCGACGGGCTGGGCAACGCCATCGCCCAACCCTATTACCACGCGATCCTGCCCCTGACGCCGCGCCGCGACAAGGAGACGCTGGTGCGCTGGGGTCTGGCTGATTTCGAGACCCGCTTCGGACGCAAGGCGAAAGGGCTATGGCTTCCCGAGACGGCGGTCGACGACGAAACGTTGGAGGTCCTCGCCGCCGAGGGCGTCGAGTTCACCATCCTGTCTTCGACCCAGGCCGCCGCCGTGCGCGCCGTCGGCGCGGACGCCTGGACGCAGACCTCCTCCGAGACCCTCGACCCCAAGCTCCCCTATCTCTGGGTCTCGCCGCATGACCCCTCTCGGCGGCTGGCCGTCTTCTTCTTCCACCAGCGGCTGTCCGACGGCGTGGTTTCCGGCGAGACTCTGGCCGACGCCTCCGGCTTCGCCGACGCCGTCCTGGCGCGGCTTCTGCCCGGCGACGCGGCGCAGATGGTCCACGTCGCCTCGGACGGCGAGTGCTACGGCCACCGCCACCCGGGCGCCGAGCGCGTGCTGGCCCTAACCCTCGACCTTCTGGCCGCCGAGGGCGTGACGCCGATCAACCACTCGCGCTTCCTTCGCCTGTTCCCTCCGCCGCTGGAGGTGAAAGTGCGCCAGCGAACGTCCTGGAGTTGTCCGCACGGCCTGGGGCGCTGGGAGCGCGACTGCGGCTGCCGCTCCTCGCATCCGCCGGACTGGAAGCAGGAGTGGCGCGCGCCCCTGAGGGACGCCCTTGACCGCCTGTCCCGGCGACTCGACTCCCTCTACGAGGACGAGGCCGGGCGATTCTTCGCCGACCCCTGGGCCACGCGCGACGCCTCGATCTTGCTCCCGCGCGCGGACGCGGCGGCATCCTCTCGCTTCCTCGCCGCGCGCGCCAAGCGCCCGCTCCGCGCGGAGGACGAAGCGCGCGCCCTGCGCCTGCTGGCCCTCCAGCGCGAGCGTCTGGCCATGTTCAACAGCTGCGCCTGGTTCTTCGACGACCCGTCCGGCGCGGAGACCCTCTCGGTCCTCCAGCGCGCGGCGCGCGCCCTGGACCTGGCGCGCGCGCTGGGCGAGGACGCGGAGGAAGCCTTCGTCGAGCGCCTGACGGCGGCCCGGTCCAACCTGGAAGGCTTCGGCGACGGGGCGAGGATCTGGCGGCGGCTCGTGGCCCCCACGCGCGTGGACCTCCCCCGCGCGGTCGCGCATGCCGCCCTCCTCGACCACCTCGGACTGGCCGCGCGCTTGCCCCCGGCCCTGACGGTCGAACTGGGACCGGCCTTCCGCGCCGAAAAGATGG
This sequence comes from Elusimicrobia bacterium GWA2_66_18, assembly GCA_001799675.1. Classification (GTDB taxonomy): domain Bacteria; phylum Elusimicrobiota; class Elusimicrobia; order UBA1565; family UBA9628; genus GWA2-66-18. The sequence continues at coordinate 13,609 of MGTX01000023.1, read as the reverse complement.
GACTGTCAGGGCGCGACCGGACGCTGTCGGTTCGCCCGGCCGGCGCTACGCGCGCCGACGCGCGCGAAGCCGGCGCCTGGCACGTGATCGTGCACCGCTGCGACCGCCTCGACTTCGCCTGCTGGCTGGCCCCGCGCGAAGGCGGAACTCTCGACCCCGCCGAGATCGGCGGCGAGATGCTCCGCCTCGACGACGACGCCTTCCGCGCGGCCATGGATGCGCGCTTCGGCGGCTCTCGCTTCGGCTTGGACGCCGTGCTCGGCGACGAGCGCGCCGAGTTGGCCGCGGCCCTGGCGCCGGAGGCGGGCCTGGGCCCCGAGCGTGCGGTCTTCCTGCGCCGCTGGACCGACGCGGTCATGGCCGTGCGCCGCGGCGGCCGCGAGGATGACTCCCTGCTGGAACTCCTATACCGCGCGCCGCATCACGGCTTCTTGCCCGAATCCTTGCCCTGGGCCCGCGAGCAGGAAGACGTTCTTCATGAGCGCTTGGAGGAGGTCCTGGCCAGCGACGACCCCGCAGCGCTCTCGCGCGCCCTGCGCCGTCTGGACGCGCTGTGGGACGCGGGCCTGCTGACCGGAACCTGGCGCCTGCGCGACTTCCACGCCCGCTGGAGCGAGCGTCTGGCGACCGCGGGTCCCTCGGCGCAAAAGGACGCCTGCCGCGCGCTCGGACAGCGTCTGGGACTGGCTGAAGTCCTGTTGGAGGCGACCCAATGACGACTCGGGAGATTAAACTTCAGGATTCCCAGGAGGCGCTGCGGCTGCTCGGCGAGAAGGACGCGCGCCTTCGCGAGCTCGAGCGCGACTTCGGCGTTGAGGTCCTCCTGCGCCAGGACGCCTCCACGGGAGAGCTGAGGCTGAGCTTGCGCGGCTCCGCAGCGCGCGTGGAGAAGGCGGCCCGCCGCCTGCGCGGGGAGCTGGACGCCCTGCGCAGACGCGCGGCCCCCGCCGACGCCCGCGGCTTCGAGCCCCTGAATCTCGACTCCCCCGCCCTGCCCGAAGACGGCCTGTACCGCACGCACCACGGCCGCGTGGTGAGGCCGCGCTCGTCCAACCAGAAGAAGTACGTGGACGCGGTCGCCGAGCACGACCTGACCTTCGCCGTCGGCCCCGCGGGCACGGGCAAGACCTACCTCGCCGTGGCCTGCGCCCTGCGCGCGCTTGAGTCGCGCAAGGTCGCGAAGGTGATCCTGAGCCGCCCGGTCGTCGAGGCCGGCGAGCGCCTGGGCTTTCTGCCCGGCGACCTCATGGAGAAGGTCAACCCCTACCTGCGCCCGCTCTACGACGCCTTCTACTCCCTGCTGGGAGCCGAGCGCTTCCGCACCTGGCGAGACAACGAGGTCATCGAGATCGTCCCTCTGGCCTACATGCGCGGCCGCACCTTCGAGGACGCCTTCATGATCCTCGACGAGGCGCAGAACACCACGCCCGAGCAGATGCGGATGTTCCTGACGCGCATGGGCATGGGCTCCAAGACCGTGGTCACCGGGGACGTGACGCAGCACGACCTGCCCGCTCGCTCGGAGTCGGGACTGGCGCGCTCCATCGAGATCCTCAAGGACGTGGAGGGCGTCTCGGTCTTGAAGCTCACCGAGTCCGACGTGGTCCGCCACCCCCTGGTGCGGCGCCTGATCCGCGCCTACGACAAATGGGACGCCAAGGCCTGACGCTGCGCGTCGCCGGTCTCGCGGCCCTGCCCGCGCCCGCGCGCAAGCCCCGCCTCTTCGAGACGGCGGTGAGGAAGACGTTCGCGCGGGAACGAGCTCGCGCCAAGGGAGAAGTGAGCGTCGTCATCACGACCAGGACGAAGATGCGGGCCTTGAACCTCGAGTTCTTGGGCCGCGACGACGACACGGATGTGATCTCATTCGCACACGACCCGGTCCCGGGCCTTCCCGCGGCCGAGCAGGCTTTGGGAGACATCTACATCTCCTCTTGGATGGCGGCCCGGCAGGCGAAAGAACTCGGCCACGGCGTCCTGCGCGAGATCCTGACCTTGGTCGTGCACGGCGCGCTGCACATCCTCGGCTACCATGACGCCGCGCCCCGCGACAGGGCTCGGATGTTCCGCCGTCAAGACGAGATCATGGCCTCTTTGCCCCGATGAGAACCCTTCTCCTTCTGTCGGCCCTGCTCCTGCCTCGCGCGGTCCGGGCCGCGCGGCCCGAGCCGCTGATGACCGTGGAGGCCCGCGCCGTCCGGCCCGGCGAGATCCTTCTGGTCTCGGTCGATGGCCAGGACCCGAAGACCCCGCCCGAGGCGACCTTCCAGGACCGCGCGCTCGACTTCTTCCCCGGGTCCTCGACCGGGACTTGGCTGGCCTTCCTGGGGCTGGACCTGGAAACCCCCGCCGGGCCGGCGGCGCTGCACGCGGTCCTGCGCGACGCCGGCCGCCGCGCAACGCGCCAAACGCTGACGCTGAACGTCGAGCCCGCGGCCTTCCCCGTCCAGGAACTCCAGGTCGCGCAAAAGTTCGTCACGCCGCCCAAGACCGACTCCGAGCGCGCCGAAAGCGAGGCGGTCAAGCTCCATAAGCTTTTCGTCCGGGGAGAGGAGAAGCGCCTTTTCGAGGGGCGATTCGACTCGCCGATCCCGGGCGCGGCCTCCTCCCGCTTCGGCGAGCGCCGAATCTTCAACGGCCAGCCCCGCGCGCCGCACTCGGGCATGGACCTGAAGGCTCGGCTCGGCACGCCCGTGCGCGCGCCGGCCGCGGGCCGCGTGGTCCTGGCCGACTCCTTGTTCTTCCAGGGAAAGACCATCATTCTCGACCATGGGCTGGGCCTGACGACGCTCTACGCCCATCTCTCCCGCATCCAGGTCAAGCCCGGGGACCTGGTCAAGAAAGGCCAAATCATCGGGAAGGTGGGCGCTACGGGCCGTGCGACCGGCCCGCACCTGCACTGGGCGCTCAAATACAAGGCCGCGCGCGTGGACCCCTTCTCCCTCGCCTTCCTCGACCTGGACGCGCGCCTGAAGTCCCACGCCCCGGACCCCCTGAAACGCTCGCCGGCGTGCGAGCGCGCGGACCTGCCGCCGGCCCCTCCCTGGGGCAAGACCTCCGGAGGACTACGAGCACGCACACGACCGCTTCAAACCTCCTACGCCCGAGGGGGGATCGTCTCGATGCTCGTCGAGTTCCAAAATGTAAGCAAGAAAAACGCTTTCTTAGATCTGGTCCTCGATCCCGCCCTGCGGGCGACGACGCTGGGATTCAACCGCGCGCCCCAGCCTTATACCACGCTGGCCTCCAGCATGACCGCGCGCCTGTCCGTCACCCAGGTCAAGATCCCGCCCGGCAAGACCCTCTGTTTCGAGCAGGACCGCGACGCAGGCGGCCCGCTCCTGGCCTCCGGCACGAGCTACGAGTTGGTCTACGGCACGGAGTTCCTCTACGCCTCCACGGCCGCGGCGCGCGCCGGAATCTGGCGCGGGCGCCTGGTCTCCCGCCCGGCCAAGATAGCCATCACGACGGCCTCCGCGACGGCTCCCTGAGGCCCGCGCGGTAAAAGTTATAATCCGGTCGTGACGGACCACATCCCCTTCGCCGAGATCGAGAAGAAGTGGCAGGACCGCTGGGAAGCCGACGGGGCGTTCCGCGCGCCGAGGACGCCGCGCCCGGGCAAGAAGTTTTATTGCCTGGACATGTTCCCCTATCCCTCCGCGGCCGGCCTCCACGTCGGCCATCCCGAGGGCTACGCCGCCACCGATATCCTCTGCCGCTTCCAACGCATGCGCGGCTTCGACGTGCTCCATCCCATGGGCTGGGACGCCTTCGGGCTTCCCGCCGAGAATTTCGCCATCGCCACGAACACGCACCCCGCGAAGGTCACCAAGGACAACGTCGTCAACTTCCGCCGTCAGATCAAGTCTTTGGGATTCTCGTACGACTGGGACCGGGAGATCGACACCACGGACCCCGGGTATTACCGCTGGACCCAGTGGATCTTCCTCCAGCTCTTCAAGAAAGGCCTCGCCTACGAGAGCACCGCCCCCATCAACTGGTGCCCCTCGTGCAAGACCGGCCTGGCGAACGAGGAAGTATTTAAGAATGCCTGCGAGCGCTGCGGCGCGAAAGTCGAACGCAAGAGCATCCGCCAGTGGGCGCTGAAGATCACCGCCTACGCCGACCGCCTCGAAAAGGACCTCGAGGAGCTCGACTGGCCCGAGTCCACGCTCTCCATGCAACGGCACTGGATCGGCCGCTCGGAAGGCGCCGAGGTCTCGTTTGGCGCTGAAAGCGGGGAGGAGATCCTGGTTTTTACGACCCGCCCCGACACCCTTTTCGGCGCGACCTACATGGTGCTGGCCCCCGAGCACGCTCTCACGGTCAAGCTCACGGCTCCCGACCGGAAAGCCGCCGTCGCGGCCTATATCGAAGCGGCCGGCAATAAGTCGGACATGGAACGAACCGAACTCCAGAAGGAGAAAACCGGGATATTCACCGGAGGTTACGCCGTCAATCCCGTGAACGGCAAAAAGATCCCGGTCTACATCGCCGACTACGTCCTGGCCTCCTACGGCGCCGGCGCCATCATGGCCGTGCCCGGACACGACGACCGCGACCATTCGTTCGCTATGAAATACGGCATCCCCGTGCTGAACGTCGTCGAGCCGCCGGCGGGCGCGGAACTCAAAGAGGGCACGGCCTTCACCGGGAACGGAACGGCGGTGAACTCCGGCTTCTTGAACGGCTTGCCGACCTCCGAAGCCAAGACGAGGATGATCTCGTGGCTGGAAGAGAATAAAGTCGGCCGAGCGACGGTCAATTACAAGTTGAGGGACTGGCTTTTCTCGCGGCAGAGATATTGGGGAGAACCCATCCCGATCGTGCATTGCGCCAAGTGCGGACTGGTCCCCGTCCCCGAGGACCAGTTGCCCGTGCGCCTTCCCGAGGTCGCCGACTACCAGCCCACCGGCGCCGGCGAATCCCCCCTCGCCAACGTCGCGGACTGGGTGAACACGAAGTGTCCCCATTGCGCGGGCCCGGCCCGGCGCGAGACGAACACCATGCCGCAGTGGGCGGGCTCCTGCTGGTACTATCTCCGCTTCATCGACTCGAAGAACGACAAGGCCGCCTGGGCGCCCGAGCTGGAGAAGGCCTGGGGGCCGGTGGACTGCTACGTGGGCGGCGCCGAACACGCCGTCCTGCACCTCCTCTACGCCCGATTCTGGCACAAGGTCCTCTTCGACCTGGGCTTCGTCTCGACGAAGGAGCCGTTCCAGAAGCTCCGGCACCAGGGGATGATCCTCTCCTTCTCGCATCGCGACTCCAAGGGCGCCTACCACCCCCCCGAGGACGTCGAGTACGATGAGAAGGGCCGCCCGGTCCACGCCAAGACCGGCGAGGGGCTCGAAGCTCAGATCGAAAAGATGTCCAAGTCCAAGAAGAACGTGGTCAACCCCGACGCGGTGATCAAGAGATACGGGGCCGACGCGTTCCGGCTCTATGAGATGTTCATGGGGCCCTTTGAGCATGTCAAACCCTGGGACATGCGCAGCATCGAAGGCGTCTCGCGCTTCCTGCGCCGGACCTGGACGCTGGTCCTGGAGCGCGCGGCGGTCGCGGGCGAGGGGCTCGCCGACGTCCGCCATCGGACGATCAAGAAGGTCACCGAGGACATAGAAGCGTTCGCCTTCAACACCTGCATCTCCCAGCTGATGATCTACCTCAACGAGATCCAGAAGGAGGCGGCGCCCGCGAAGGCGGACCTCGAGACCCTTCTCATCCTGCTCAACCCGTTCGCTCCCCATCTGAGCGAGGAATTATGGTCCCGTCTCGGGCACGCGGAGCCGCTCTGCCGCCGACCCTGGCCTTCCTGGGACGAGAAAAATTTGGTTGACTCGGTCGTCGAGTACGCCGTCCAGGTCAACGGCAAGCTGCGCGCGACCTTCACGATCGCCGCGGACGCGCCGCAAGCCGCGGTCCAGGAGGCGGCCTTAGCCCACGAGAAGGTCAAGACCGCGCTCAACGGCAAGACCGTGATCAAGACGATCGTCGTGCCGAAAAAACTGGTTAACTTGGTGGTGAAATGACTCTAAGAAGACTCGCGCCTCTGCTGGCTCTCGCGGCAACGGCCGCCTGCGGAGGGCCGGAGGTCGGCTACCGCCCCTCCGCGCAGATCCTGCCGAGACACATCCGCAGCCTGGCCCTACGCCCCATCATCAACAAAACCCAGCAGTTCGGCCTGGAGGACAAGCTGGTCCTGCGCATCCGCGACGAGTTCCTCCGCGACGGCCGCTACCCCCTCACGCCCGAGTCCGAGGCCGGCGGCGTGGTTTGGGTGACCATCAGCCGCTACATCCTCACGGCCATCCAGTACGACGCCACGCTCGCCCCCACGGCCTACAAGCTGCGCATCCTCGTCGACGTCCAGTTCGTCGACCATTCCGCCAACCAGATCCTCTGGGAGGAAAAGAACCTGGAAAGCGCTCTGACCTATCCGGCCTCCACCCTGCGCGGGGGCCTGACCGAGGAGCAGGCGCGCGAGCAAATCTGGGATATCCTGGCCCGCAACGTGGTCAAGCGCGTGGTCGACGGCTTCGGCTCCGTGACCGGGACCTCAGAGCGCCGCATCACGGGCGACGCCCCCTCGACCGAACCCCTCTCCAAGCCCGAGGAGCCTCTTAAACCGGTCGTGCCCGCCCCCTACTGAGACGATGGAGTTGCGCGGCGCCGACCTTCTCAAGGAGTGGCGGACCGGGAAGTTCCGGACCGTCTACTACCTCTTCGGCGCCGAGTCCGCGGCCAAGGCCGACGCCGTCATCAAGCTCAAGGAACTATTCAAGCCCGAAGACTTCAACCTGCGCGAGTTCACGGGCGATCCCGCCTCGGAGGCCCCCGCGGCCGTGAGCGAGTGTCTGACCCTGCCGGTCTTCGCGAAGCGCCGCCTGGTCATTGTCCGCAGCCCCAAGATCCCGGCCGAGGCCCGCGCCGTCTTCGCCGAGTACCTGAAGTCCCCTTCCCCGACCACGACCCTGGTCCTCCTCTCGGAGGACAAGAAGCCGGAGAAGCGCGACGCCCTGGCCGCCGCGGCGGCCGCGGCCGGAGCGGTCGGGATCTTCGCGCCCCTGTCGCCGGAGGAGGCCGTCGAGCGCCTCCGGGCCGAGGCGAGGAAGGCCGGCAAGGTCCTCGCCCCCGAGGCGGCCGAACTCCTCGTCGGCGAGGCCGGCACGGACTGGAGTATCCTGAACGGGGAGCTCGAAAAGCTGCTGCTCTTCGTCGGCAAGGCCGCCGCAATCGGCGTGGACGCGGTCCTGCCCTGCCTGGGTCACCGTCAATCCGCCGATCCCTGGACCCTGGAGAAGCTGGTCCAGGGCCGCGACCTCAAAGCCTGCCTCGTCTATCTGGCCGAGGCCTTCACGGGAACCAAGCCAGACGAGATCGTCTTCCGCGGTCTCGCCCTGATCCGCGGGGGATTTCTCAAGCAGCTCAAGGCCAAGCGCATGCTCAAGGCGGGCCTCTCGCAGCGCGACATCGAGGTCCGGGTCCGTATCTTCTACGACGGAGACTTCTTCTCGCGCCTGGACCATGTCACCGAGGAGCGTCTGCGCCGCGACCTGCGCCTCTGCCTCGAAGTCGAGACCGACCTTAAGTCCAAATCCTGGCTCGACGCCAAGCTCGAGCTGGAGCGCCTCGTCGTCGAGCTCTGCACCCCTTCCTCAAAACTCGCCCCGATCTGATTAAAGAAAGTCTTACTTCGCGGCGGCGGGGGCCGCGATGAGGATCTTGGCCTGGGCGGCCAGGCGCGACTTCTTGCGCGCGGCGGCCTTCCAGTGGATGGTGCCGTGTTTGGCGGCCTTGTCGAGAGCCTCGGCGGCCTTGGAGGTGAGTTCCGCGACCTTATCGACGTCCTTGGCCTTGGCGGCGTCGATGACGGCGCGCACGGCGATGCGCACGCTCTTCTTGACGTGGCGATTGAGGATCGCGTTCTTGATGGATTGGCGCTGGGCCTTCAAGGCCGATTTGTGGCGGGTCTGCTTCTTCTTAGCCATAGGCAGACATTATGGCTTTTGCGAGCTTCTGCCGTCAAATCACCCCCGCTTCAGCCGATGACCACTCCTAAGACCGCTCGCAGCGACTCCAACATTGCTAGCATTAGAAGAGAGGATGTTTATGACCGGGAGAAATGCGCGGGAGTTGAACGTGAGCGAGAACGGGTTCTTCTTCGACCCGCAGACGGGCCACACTTTCTCGCTCAACGCGACGGGGGCCTTGGTCTTCCGCCTGGCCCGGCAGGGCAATGGGCCCGGAGAGATCGCGGCTCTCCTCGCCGAGGAATACGACGTGACGCCGGAGGACGCCGCCAAGGACGCGGCCGACTTCCTCATGGCGCTCAAGGATTTCGGGCTTCTGCGCTGACATGCCTTCTCAGCGCGGCGTCAGCGTCGCCGTCACCGGACTCATCGCCAACGAGAGTCCCGCTCCCGGAGTCGGGGTCGCGCGAAGCCTGCGGGCCCAAGCCTTCTCCGGGCGCATCACGGGACTCCTCTACGACGCCCTCGAAGCGGGCGCGTTCCTCGAGGGGCTCCTCGACCACACGTACATCATCCCCTACCCCTCGGAGGGCGGCGAGGATTTCTTCCAACGCCTGCTGTACATCCGGGAGAACTCCGGACTCGACGTTCTCATCCCCAGTTTAGACGCCGAACTCCTGCCGCTCATCCGCCTCGCGCGCCGGCTCGCGCGCGTCGGCGTGCGCACATTCCTGCCGACCGCGGAGCAGTTCCAACTGCGCGGCAAGGACCGGCTCTACGACCTCAAGACGCGTCACGGCCTGCCCGTGCCGCGCGCCCGCGCCCTCTACGACGCGGGCGCCGTATGGAAGCTGCGCGGGGAGTTCGAATTCCCGCTCTTCGTCAAGGGCGTTTTCTACGAAGCCTACCGCGCATCCTGCGAGGCGGAAGCCTTGGTTCATTTCCAGAAGCTCCAGGCCCGTTGGGGCCTGCCGGTCGTCATCCAAGAAGCGGTCGACGGCGAGGAGTACGACGTGGCCGCCCTGGGAGACGGCCGCGGAGGCACGGTCGGGGCGGTCGCCATGCGCAAGATGCAGTTGTCGGATAAGGGAAAGGCTTGGGCCGGGGTCACCGTCGCAGACGAGCGGCTGATCGAGCTTTGCCGCCGGACCATCGCGGCGCTGAAGTGGCGGGGCCCGCTGGAGTTGGAAGTCATAAAGGCTCGCCGCGGCGGGACCTATCACATCCTTGAGATCAACCCGCGCTTCCCGGCGTGGGTGTTCCTGGCCCAGGGCGCGGGGCAGAACCTCCCCCACGCCTGCCTGAGGCTGGCCTTGGGGGAGAAGGTCGCTGCGATGTCCACGTACCGATCCGGAATTCTGTTCGTGCGGGCCGCGCAAGACCTCGTCTGCCCCGTCTCGAGACTGGAACGGATATCCGTCAAGGGAGAGTGGCACGCATCATGAAAAAGGGAAAGCGGGCCGAAAAAAAACGCTACGAGAGGCCTCAGATCGTGCGTCATCATTCCGGCTTCATGAACAAGTTCGGCCGGGGGAGCTTCCAGACCCCGTTGCGCGAGATCGACGGCGTGCCGGTCAAGAAACTGATCGCCGAATACGGCTCGCCGCTGTTCGTGATCTCCGAGTCCGCGCTTCTGAAGAAATTCCGGGAGGCGAAGCGTGCCTTCGGTCCCCGCTACCCAAAGACGACGTTCGCCTGGTCCTACAAGACGAACTATCTTCGGGCCGTCTGCTCGGTCCTTCACCGGGAGGGCGCGTGGGCCGAGGTCGTCTCCCCCCTGGAGTACGAGATGGCCCGCCGCCTGGGCGTTCCTGGGGACAAGATCCTGTTCAACGGCCCCGCCAAGACCGCCGAGTCCCTCTCCCAGGCGGCCCGCGACGGAGCGCGCGTCCACGCCGACCATTTCGACGAACTGCACCTGCTCGAGAAGGCCGCCGCAAGTCTTGGGCGCAAGCTCCCCGTCGGCATCCGGGTCAACCTCGACGCGGGAATCTATCCCGCCTGGGACCGATTCGGCTTCAACCTTGAGTCGGGCCAGGCGTTGGAGGCGGCCCGGCGCATCGACGCCTCGCGGACTCTGACCCTGGCCGGACTTCACTGCCACCTCGGCACCTACATCCTCGACGCCTCGGCCTATCGGCGCGCGACGGTGAAGCTTCTCGATTTCGCCGCCCTCCTCGAAGCGGAGTCCGGCAACGGACTCTCCTGGCTCGACATGGGCGGAGGCTTCGCCTCGCGCAACACCCTTCATGCCTCCTACCTTCCCGGCGAGAACCTCATCCCATCCCTACACGACTACGCCGCCGCCGTCACCGAGCCCCTCCTGGAACGCTACGCCTCGCAGGACGCGGCCCCGATCCTTTTCCTCGAGTCGGGCCGCGCGATCGTCGACGAATGCGCGACTTTGCTGACGTCGGTGCTGGCCGCCAAGCGCCTCGCCTCGGGCAAGAGGGCTCTCGTCGTCGACGCGGGAGTCAACGCCCTCTTCACCGCGTTCTGGTACAAGCACGAGTTAGCTCTCACCGAGGATTCCACGAGCTTCATGGAGGACACGGCCGTCTACGGGCCGCTGTGCATGGCCATCGACATCGTGCGCGAATCCGTGATGCTTCCGCCCCTGACGCCGGGGCAGATTCTGGCCGTGCGAAACGTGGGAGCGTACAACATGAGTCAGTGGCTGCAGTTCATCCACGCGCGCCCCGCGGTGGTGATGATCTCCGAGGCTGGAAAGCCCGAGCTCGTGCGCGAACGCGAGACGCTCGAAAGCATGACCGGACCCGAGCGCCTGCCGGAGCGCCTCAAGGGCGCCGGGGAGAACATCGGTGGCTGAACGGCGCGCCGCCGCGCGGACCGTCCTGGACTCGGTCCTGGGCAGCTACTCGGGAGTCTATTTCTCGCGTTCCCGGGCGGCGGGACTCTTCTTCATGGCCGCGACTTTCACCTCCCCGGCCTCGGGCTTGGCCGGCCTCGGATCGATCCTCGTCGCCAACGGGGCGGCTTTCCTGATGGGGTTCGACCGCGAGGCGATCAGATCGGGACGCTACGGGCTCAACGCCCTCCTGGTCGGCCTCGGGCTGGCCTATCTTTCCCCGCCCACTTTCGCGTCGGCGCCCCAACTAGCACTCGGCGCCGTGCTGACGGTCGTCGTGACGACGGCCCTGCAGACGGTGCTCGAGGGCGTCTTCTACCTGCCGTCCTTGAGCTTGGGCTTCGTCTTCGCCACCCTCGCGGTGGACCTGGCCGCCTTGAGCCTGCCCGGTCTGTCCTCTCCGGGAAGCCTCGCCGAGACGGCGGCCGCGATCGGATCCTGGCCGCTCCCCCACGCCGTCGAAGGTTACTTGAAGGCTCTCGGAGCGGTCTTCTTCCGGATCGACGTCCGCTCGGGGCTTCTCGTCGCGGCGGGCCTGGCCGCGGCCTCCCGGATATCGTTCGTTCTCTCCGCCGTCGGCTACCTGACCGGAGCCGCCTTCAGCGCCTCAGCCGGCGCGTCCCCCGGGGACGCCGGCTCCGCGCTCGTCGCCTTCAACTTCATCCTGGCCGCGATCTCTTTGGGCGGCGTCTACACGGTCCCATCCCTCGCCTCATACCTGCTCGCGGCGTTGGCGGCGGTCGTCGCCGCCGTGTTCGCCGGGGCGGCGCGGGTCGTCATGGAGCCCTACGGGATCCCGGTCCTCTCCATCCCCTTCATCGCCGCGACCTATCTCTTCATCCTCGGCCTGCGCTCGCGTCCCGTCGGCCTCGCGCCCGAGTTGGTCCGCGTCCCGGCCGCCTCGCCCGAGGAGAACCTGGCCTTGGCCCAGTCGCGGCGCCTGTGGCGGGCGTCCGGCGGCCTGCGGCTGCCGTTTCTCGGCGCCTGGACGGTGACGCAAGGAACGGAGGGGGCGCACACGCACAAGGAGCGCTGGCGTCACGCCCTCGACTTCGCCCTCACCGACGAGCAAGGCGGCGAGTTCCAGGGCGACCCGTCCCGCCTCGAATCCTACCCCGCCTATGGGATGCCGGTGGTGGCGCCCGGAGCGGGCATCGTCGCCCGGGTCGTCGACGGGGTGGCGGACAACCCTCCCGGACAGATGAACATGGAGCGCAACTGGGGCAACTATGTCTCCCTGCGCCACATCGACGGCAGCCACTCGCTCTTGGCCCATCTCAAGCCGGGATCCATCAAGGTCAAAGCCGGCGACGTCGTGGTCCCGGGCGCGGCGCTGGGGAGGTGCGGGAACTCGGGACGTTCGCCTCAGCCCCACATCCACTACCACCTCCAGCGGGAACCCGAGCCGGGCGGCGAGACCCTGCCCTTCGCCTTCGCGCGCTTCGTCGTGGAGGACGGAGGAGTCCCGCGCCTGTCCGAGAGGCGCCTGCCCCGCGAGGGCGAGCGGGCGGCCCACCCCGAGCCGTCGGCGCGGCGCCGGGCCGCCTTCCGCCCCCCGATCGGCTCGGAGCTGAGCTTCGCGACGGAGTCCGTCGGGCGCCGCTGGCGCGAGAAGCTCGTCGCGGAAGCGGATCTCGACGGCGCGCTCTTCCTGCGCTCCACGCGCGACGGCTCGCGGCTCTACTACCTCGATCAAGAGGACATCTTCACGGTCACCCATCTCGTCGCTCGGCCCCGGACGATCCTGTTCGCCTTCTTCGCCGCGGCCTCCCGCGTCCCCCTCGTCGCGGACAACCGCCTGCGCTGGAACAGCGAACTGCCCGTGCGCCCCTTCCTCGGCGGCCTCACCCGGGCGGCGGTGGACTGCATCCTTCCCTTCCTTCCCGGCTGGCGCGTTCGGGCCGAGCAGTCGTTCTTCGTCCCGCCGGGACGCGCCGGCGCGGAGTTTTTCGGCGTCGAGGCCCGCTTCACGGGGACGCCGCCGGGACGGCCGCGGCTGGGCGCCGCCCGCGCCGTGTTCCATGAGGAGATGGGGCTCATGGAGGCTTCACTCATCGACGCGGCCGGGAGGACCTTGTTGACGGCGAGGAGGCAGGGGTGAGGCGGGCGGCGCGCACGACCGCGCTGGCCTTCGCCGCGCTGGCGGCGGCCGCCGCGCCGAACGTCCTCGCTCTGGAGGGCGCCTCCCCGGCGGACCCCGAACTCGCGCTGAGAAGCTGCGACGAGGCCCTCGCCCGGGGCGACGCGGCGGCGGCGCGCTCGGCCCTTAAGCCCGCGGTTTCCGCCCATCCCCAATCCTACCCCCTCATCCTCCGCTGCGCCTACGTCCATTATCTCCTTCGGGAATATCCGAAGGCCGCGTCCTACTATCGGCGCGCCCGCGATCTGGGGCCGCGCGAGGAGGCGCCCTACGTCGGGCTCTTTCTCGTCGCCAAGGCGCGCGGCGAACCCGGCTGGCGCAAGCAGGCGGAGGACGTCCTCGCGCTTAATCCCGCCCAACGCGACGCCAACCTCGCCCTGGCCTACGACCACTTCGAGCGGCGCGAGTACCGGGAGGCCCTTGCCCGCTACGAAGTCGTGCTCCGGGCGCTGCCCGGCGATCCGGACGCCTTGGCGGGGAGAGGCTGGTGCCGCGTGCGCCTCGGCGAACGCGCCACCGCCGGCGTCGGGGCCTGCTTGGCCGCGATCAACTACCGAGACAACCCCGACAAGAGGGGCGCGACCCACCGTTGCCTGCCGCTCTCCTTCGGCTACCAGCGCCTGTCGG
>MGTX01000022.1:109880-117183 GCA_001799675.1 Elusimicrobia bacterium GWA2_66_18 | reverse complement strand
ACCTCTCTGGCTGCGGCGAGAACGGAGTCTATCTCCAAGACCAAACCGCGCTTGATTTGATCGACGGTCGGATCTCGGATTGCGCCGGCGGGCTCGCGGCCGACGGCGGCAGCTCGCTGCTGCGCCGGATGCGGCTCAGCGGCGGGAGGAACCTCAACGCGGATATGTCCGCCGGCCGGCACGCTTTCGAGGACTGCACCTTCGAGAGGGCGCCGCGCGGGCTGTCGGTACGAATGGAAGCGCAGGTCGAGCTGACTCGGGTTCACCTGTCAGGCCACGAGCTCGCGGCCTGCGTGGCGGGGAGATCGAAACTAACGGCACGTTACTGCCGTTGGACGGGCAATAAGACGGGTCTTTGGATTCAGGAAGAGGGCGGCGCGGAACTCTCGGCTTGCCGCTTCGCGGGCCACGCGGAACCGGCTCTGCGGCTGGGCCAGCGGGCTAACGCGCGCCTGGCCCGTTGCCTCTTCCTCGGCGACTGGATGGCGGTCTTCGCCGAGGACGCGTCCTCTTTAGAGGCGACCCGCTGCCTATTGCGCCGAACCCCCACCGGCGTCAAGCTGGAGGGGCGCTCCCGCGCCCGCCTCTGCGAGTGCCGCTTCTCGAACTGCGCGCTCGACGGGCTCTGGGTGGGGGCCGAGGCTTGGACGCGAGCCGAGGACTGCGTCTTCTCGCGCTGCCGCGTGGGTCTGCACGCGCACGTCTCGGCGCGGGTGGAATGGCCGGGCAGCTCCTTCCGCCTCAACGCCGGGGACGATCGGCGCGCGTTCGATTTTCCCCCTTGACGAAAACAGCGGACGGATGGTATCCTGCCGAATCATGGCTCGAAAGAAGCCCTCCAGCGGCGGGCGAAAGTCCCCGAAGTCGAAGTACCGAAAACCGACGCTGACCAAGCATGGGCCGCTCGAAGCCGATGTCGCGGCCTTCAGCGCGCTCTACTAAGAGACGCGCCTTCACGCAGTGAAGGTGCTGCTGTTGGCCGGCGCCTCGCACGCGGACGCCACGTATCACGCCGTTCTTAGCGGCCTCGCCGAATCCCTGTCCGCCGCCGGCCATCGTCCCCTTATCGCCGGACGCTCGGCGCATGACCGTCGCCTCGCCCTGAAGGTTCCGAAGGGAGCCGTCGACGCCACGCGCGTCCTGCCGAAGTTGACGGGCGAAACAGACGTGATCCACCTGCACTTCTCGGGGACGTTCCGGCCCTGGATGGCGGCGTTGTCGAGAGAGCGCGCGCGGCTGATCCTGACCTTCCAGGACTACGCTCACCCGGAACTGCCGGCCAACGACCCCGCGGGGCGCAAGTCCCTCGAACGGCTGGCGGCAGAAGCCTCGGCCGTCACCGCGGTCTCGAAGAGCTTGGCCGCGGCGCTGGAGCGCGACCTGCCCGCTCTGGCCGGGCGCGTGAGCGTCGTGCCCAATGGGTGGCGGCCTCTGCCCCTCGTGCCGCCGCCCCCCGCCCCCCGCCCCTATGTCTTGAGCGTCGGACGCCTGGCGCCGTACAAGGGCACGGACGTCACGCTCATGGCCTTCAGCCGCCTCGGCCGGACGGACGCGGACCTCGTCCTCTGCGGCGCGCCGTTCCACCGGGCTCATATCGATGGCCTCGTGATGAAATTGGGCCTGCGCGGCCGCGTGCGCCTGACGGGTCTGAGGCCGCCCGAGGAGGCGCGCGCCCTGACACGAGAGTGCCTCTTCCATGTCTCGGGCGCGCGTGTCGAGACGTTCGGCATGGCCAATCTCGAGGCCATGGCCTGCGGCAAGGCCGTGGTGGCGCCCCGCGTCGGCGGCGTGGTCGACTACCTGCGAGACGGAGTCAACGGACTTCTCGTGCCTCCCAAGGATCCCGACGCCCTGGCGGCCGCCATGGCGCGTCTCCTCGATGCCCCGGGCCTGCGCGCCCGGCTCGGCAAACGCGCCGCCGACGACGCGCTGGCCTACACCTGGAACGCCGTGGCCGCGCGCTACGCGCGGCTCTACCGCTGATGGGACCAGCCCAGGTCACGGTCATCATCTCCACCCACCGACGCCCTCTCCTGCTGGACCGCTGTCTGGCCGGCGTCCTGGCCGAATCGGACTCCGGCGTCGTGCAGGTGCTGGTCGTGGTGCGCGAGGAGGACGCGGAGGGAGCGCGCGTTTCCACCTTCTGGACGCGCCGAGACGCGCGCGTCCAGACGGCCTACGCGCGGCGGCCGCCGCGCGGCGCGGCGCGAAACGAAGCCGCGCCTCTGGCCGTCGGCGAGTGGCTCTATTTCCTGGATGACGACGCCGTGGTCCTGCCCGGCGCGTTCGCGGCGCTCCAGAACGCCATCCGCGAGCATCCCGGCGCGCGAGCGATCGGCGGTCTCAACCTTCTGCCCGAAGACAGCGAAGCCTTCGAGGTCGCCGTGGAAGCCTCGGCGGACGAAAGGTCTCCGCGGGCCTGCAACCTCGCCGTCGAGAAGGCGGCGTTTTTCGAGCACCGGCTCGACGAGAGACTCGATGACGAAGAAGGGACGCTCCTTCTGGCCCGCATGCGGCTGGCGGGCCTCCTCGTGCGCGAGAGCGCGATGCGCGTTCTTCGCCGCCGGCGCTCCGACTGGCGATCTTTCGCGCGGCGGGCTTGGAGCTCGGGCCGCGCGCGCGCGCGACAGACCCTCGTCCTGCCGCGCTCCCTGCCGCTCGAGCGCCTCGCGCCCGCGGCCTTGCCCGCTTTGGCCGCCATGTCCGCCTGGTCTCCCGCGGCCGGCGCCTTGCTCCTGGCCTACGGCGCCGCTTGCGCCGCCGCCTCCGCGGTCTTCCACGTCCGGCGAGGGAACGCGGCCGCGGCGCTCTGGGGCGCGCTCCTGATCCCCGCGAGGCACGCGGCCTGCGGCCTCGGTTTCTGGATGGAGCTGGCCGCGGCCGCCGGCCGGCGCGCCGCGCCGCACGGCTTGCCTCTCGCCTTGGCCGATTGGGCCGCCGGCCGTCCCCTGGACGGGGCCCTGAGCCCGGCTTTCGCCCTCTACTACGACGCCGCGGCCGCCTCGGTGCGCCTTTGGGCCCGCGCGTCGGGCCAGCCCGTCTCGAATCTGAATGTCCACCGCGGCTACTCGGCGGAAGGCTGGCGCCCCGGCGTCAGCGACATCGATTTCACGGCGGTCTGGCGCGACCCCGGACCCGAAGCGGAGCCGAGCGCCCTGGAACGCTGGGCGCGCGGCTACTCGCGCCTGCGCCGCGTCTTCCCGATACTGGGCGAGGCGGTGCTGGCCGACGAGTCGAGTTGGCGGCGCTATCGCCGGCATGGGGATTTCCGCGCGCAAGCCGCCGGCGCGGCGGGGGGTGAGGACGGCCCGTGGGTGGAAACGCGCCGTCGCCTTGACCGTTGGACGGAACAACTGCACGCCCACGCGCGCCTGTCGCGCGCCTACCTCGATGAACCCGCCGGACCCAGGCGGTCGCGCACCGCGGTGAAGTCCTTCCTCGACGTGGTCCGCCACGCCGGAGACGGCCCGCCGCCGACGCGCGAAGAGGCTTTGCGCCGTTTGGAGGGCGCCGGCGAGCGCGCGGCGGCGGGGGCGGCGAAAGGCGCGGAAGCGCGGTTGGCCGAGCTTTGCGCCGCGGCGGCGGTCCTTCTCGACGCGCGGGCCCGAGAGCTCATGGAGGCCATGCCCGAGGGCGCGGCCGTCGGCGCGACCTCAGGAGAGATCCTCCACGCGCCTCGGGCAGCGCGGGATGCGGAGCATGCGGTCGCGCGGTTGAGCGTTGCGGTGGGACGCCCGGAAACGGCGGTCTTCGATTCAGCCGCCGGCGCGTGCCTCGTCTTTCCGCGTCTGGCCGCGGCCGGGGAGGACCCCGGGTTCTGGCCCGCTTTGCGCTCCTTCAAGCGGCAGGACTCCTCCTACGCCGGCACGGTTCTTGCCTTGACCCCGGCGTCCCTGCGGCTGCTCGCCTGGTCGGCTTACGGCGAGGACCCGCTCAAGGCCCTGGCCTGGCGCGCGGCGGGGGCGGCCGCGGTTTCGGGCGACGGCCCTCTGTTGCGCCGACACGTCGTGGCCGTCGTGGAGGCGGCGGGCCTGCCGCCGCCGCCGCCCAAAGCCTTGGCCGAGATGCTCCTTCGAGAGAGCGCGGCCCTACTGCTGCTCCACTGGCGAGGCCGCCTGACGGGCCCCGACGCCTCCAGCCCCCTCGACCGGTGGACGAACGGCTACGGGCGAACCCTGTCCCTGCGCGCATGGGCCGAGGACGGCATCCTCTCGCCTTCTTTCCCTCTTGAGCCGCTGGCGCGCCGCCACGCGCGCCGGCATCCGGAAGACGCGGCCTGGATCGAGGAACGCATCCTGGGCGCGTCCGCGCTCTGCGACCGCCCGGGCGACCTTGGTTTCCTGAGCCGGCAAATGCGGGAACTGTCGCGATGCCTCTGAGCCTCGATCTGCCCGGCTAAAGGGCAATGGTCTCAAGGAGGCGTTCGGCCAGCAGGTCCGCGAGGAAGGCGCGCGCGTCCTTCTCGACACGCTCGGAACGCTCCCCGTACAGCGCGGCGACCTCGGAAACGGTCGCGGCCAGGCTCTTGCCGCGGCCCAGACGCTCCCAGATATCGGCAGCCGTATTGTCGAGGGAGTAGTACTCGCTGGTGTCGACGTTGAGGATCACGGCCTCCGTATCGACGCGGCGCCACGAGACGTGGGTGGCGTGACGATAGCGCGCGGGCTTGGTCATGACGCGAGGATATCATTCCCCCGACGGGAGCATCAAGTCGGCAGGAGTCAGTTGTATCGCTTCCTTGACGATGAACGCGCTGACCTCCGGATCGGTCAATGCCCGCAATTCCGTCTCCCAATCATAGCCCCAATGCCCGTAGCGCTCTTGGGCCTCGCTGTCTGCCATGCCTGGATGGCAGACCAATTCGGTGACTCCCTCCGGCAGCCGCCGCAGGATGCCCAGGAGCTTGCGTTTGTCCAATGAGCCGGAATGCCGCAGGCCCACGACCCGCTCCGCGCAACGGACTCCCGGCGCGGGAAGGCGCCTCGTGAGGACCCGCGCCCAGGAACCGACTCCGGCCAGCATCAACGAGCGCAGCAGCAGCCGCGGACGCGGCAAGCCGCTCCAGGGCTCAAGCGACAGAGGGCCCACGGGCAGCCGGAAATAAGGGATCCGGTACTCCCGAGCGAGCCGCGCCATCCGCTCGAAGCAGAAAGGAAGCACGCCGACATGGCAGTGGCTGTCCAGGTGTTCGGGCCGCAGCCCCGCGTCCAAGACCCGCTCGATCTGGGCGCGCAGTTCGCGCTCGAGCTCGCCGCCGTCGATCCCCCCCGCGGCGCACCGCAGCGATAAGTCCAGGTACGTCTTGAGGAACCGGCCGCCGGGACCGAGCAAGGAACGGATGCGCGAGGGCGGGGAAACGGGCTTTTCTTCCGTCAACGCGAGGTGGATCCCGATCCCGCAGCCAGGCATCGACTTCGCCAGCTCCGCCGCCTCGAGAAAAGCTTCGCCCGCCGGCGCGATCGAAGCCCTGGTGACGATCCCGCCGCGAAAAGCCTCGGCGACGCCCCGGTTGACGCCGGAACACAGCCCGAAATCATCGGCGGTGACGATCAGCCGCTTCACGCCTTAGTGCCCACGATCACCGCATGCGGATAGGGAAGGCGCGTCTTGGGCCTGAAAACCCGGACCTCGAAGCCGAGCGATAGGAGCCGGTCGCGGTGCCGGTCCGCCGCCTCGAAATGCAGGGCCCGACTCCCCGAGGGGGTCGCGGTCAGCCCCCAGCGGAGCGCCAAGAACTCCTGAAAGCGGGTCCATGCGTACTTCCAAAGAGGACGCGTGTCGATCTCTTTGATCAGGAGGATGCCGCCGGCAATCAAGGACTCTCGGCATCGCCGCAAGAGCGTCTCTTTCTCAAACGGCGAAAGATAAGCCAAGACGTCGATGACGGTGACGGAGGAAAGCGAGGAGGGCGCGGCGGCGGGAAAAATCGCGCCATCATGAAAACGCAGGTTGGAAAGAGAGGGGAGATGCCGGCGGGCCAGCGCGATCTTGCGCGGATCGGGGTCCCAGCCCGCGACCTCGCGCCGAGGAGATCGGGCGGCCAGCCAATGCGCGAACAAGCCGTGCCCGCAGCCGATATCCAATATCCGGCCTTCCAGCGGCACAAGTTTCTCTAGAAATTCGAAAGGGCAGCTCTTCCACCGGTAGAACGTATGAATCCTATCCTTGATGCCGGCGGATCGGTAGCAAGTCGAACCCGCGTCCGCCCGCCGGGGATAAGTCGATTTCTTCCATTGGCGGCACATCTCACCGATCATCTCGATGATGGTGGAAAGGCTCGAAAGCTTGGAAATCCCATGCCTGCGGTGAGTATAGACGATGCCGATCTCCGCGAGACGAAAGCCCGCGTTGCGCGCCTTGATCAAAAGCTCCGCGTCGATGAAACTGCCCCGCGATTCAAGTTTGATCTTTCGGAAAACGTCTTTCCTCAGCAGTTTAAAGGAAAAATTAACATCGCGCACCTGCAGGCCGAAGAGTGCCTTGATAATGAGGTTGTAGACCTTTGAATAGACAAGCCTCAGCAAAGTCTCCCGGCGATTGAGCCTAAACCCGGCGACCAAATCGGCCTCCGCCAAGAGAGGCAGAGCGTCCTGGAGGATGGAGAGATCGTAGGGCAGGTCGGAATCGCTGTAGATCAGCACCTCATGCCGGGCGCAGGCGAAGCCTTCTCTCAAGGTCTTGCCCAGCCCCTCGTTGCGGCGGCGTGAGATCAGGCGCACGCGCGGACTCTCCAAGGCCAGACGCTCCACGACCGCGGCGCCGCCGTCGTCGCTGCCGTCGTCGACGACGATGATCTCCCAGTCCGGCGCCGCGGAGGAAAGGACGGCCGCGCCGTGGGCCACCGCCTGGGCGATGTTCTCCCTTTCGTTGTACATCGGGTAGATCAGGGAGATACCGGGAATTTCTTTCAACATCAGCGGATGCCGTAGCTGAAAGGAGAAGGCCTCAGGAAGACATGCTTCGTCAGGGCCAGGCCGCTTCCCATAAGGTCGGCGAGATGCCTCCTGGTCCTGATCCGCCTCAGGTATCCCAAGAGGACGCGCGGGCGGAAGTAGAACTCCTTGAAAATCTTCCTTTGGTACTCCTCAAGGAGCGCGCGGCTCAAGCCCTTGGGGATGAAGACGATCTCAAAGCAGCTCAGCTTCCTCCAATCCCCGTCGAACGCGCCGTACTCCCCGCAGACGCCCCAAACGGCGGCTCCGGGGTAGGGGGTAAAGTAGGTGATGCTGATGTCGTCGAGAGCGGCCCTCATGACGAAGTTCCGGGTCTCCTCGAGGGTTTCCAAAGTCTCCAGGGGATTGCC
>MGTX01000022.1:74851-109858 GCA_001799675.1 Elusimicrobia bacterium GWA2_66_18 | reverse complement strand
GCGAGCCTCAGAGTCTCGCCGTCGGCGATGTCGACGCGGGAGGTGCAGGACCAGGTCATGTCGAGCCGCTCCTCCTGGAGAAGAAGCTTCAGCTCCTTAAGACGCTTGCGCAACGCCAGAAAATTGTCGTCCTCGAACATCACGCTGCGGATGCCGTAGCGCTCTTTGACGAGTCTCATCATGCGCGCGACATAAGCCGCGCCGTGCGCGCGCATCGTGTTGCCCGTGACATTGGTGTCGCAGAAGGCGCAGCGCGCGTAGCAGCCGCGGGAGGTGAGCAGCGAAACCGCCGGAAACCGGTCGACGCTCTGCGCGGTCACGCTGTAATGACGCTCGAGCGGAGGCAGTAAATCGAAGGCGGGCATGGGGATGGAGTCCAGATCCTTGATCAGCGGGCGGGGCGGAGTGCGGACGACGCCGTTCCCTCTGCGAAAGGCGAGGCCCGCGACGCGATCGAGGCTTGTCCCCTGATCGAGTCCGCGCAGAAGCTCCAGGATCGTGACCTCGCCCTCGCCGACCAGCGCCAGGTCGAAAGCCGGGAAGCTTTGCAGCGTCTCCTCCGGGATGGCCGTGACGTGGCAGCCCCCAATAATTATCGGAACCGAAGGCTCGGCCTCCTTGATCCTTTCGGCCACGCGGGCCGCGCTGTCGACGGCGGGAGTCGTCGCGGTCAGACCGATGCAGTCCGGCTTGCAGGCCAGAGCCTCCCGCGCCGCCTGGTCGGCCGACAGTCCGAGGGTCTCGGCGTCGATGATGCGAGTTTCGTAACCCTGCCGCCGCGTCACCGCGGCCAGGGAGCAGAGTCCGAAAGGGGGCTCCATGGCCCCGGCCCGCGCCAAGCCTCCGTAGCGGGCTTCGAGAGTCATCGGAGGATTGATGAAGACGATCGACTTCATGTCTTTCTTCCGGGCCGCCCCCCATGAGGCTCCATCCCGCTCCTCAGCAGGGGATAGAGCCTGTCCTCGGCGCGCGCATAGAATAGGTAATGCCGCAGCTCGCCGGCCGGTCGCCAGCCCAGCCTCTCGAGCTTCTTGTGCTCGCGGCGAGCCAGGATCAGGCGCACGGAGAGGCGCTTGAGCTCCCTTCCGAGCTCGGCCTCCGGAAGCTCCAGGACGGAAGGATCGGCGGTGTCCAAGGTGAAGAAGTCATCCGTCGAGCCGTGCCGGTATCTGAAGATGCGGTCAAACTCCATCTCTGTCGGCAAGGCCGCAAGCTGCAGCATCCGCGGGTCTTCAAATCTTTCGTCGGCGTCCTGGTTATGAGAGCCGACGAGCGGAAGCTCCAGGAGGAAGCGCTCGCCCGGCTTCAATTTCTGACCGAGTTCTTTTACAAAGCCTATCGGCGCGCGCGAGCAAGGCGGCTGACAGGTTCTCATCATCGCCCCAACCGTTACGCCAAGGATGAGGACCAAGGCCAGAGCCAACCTCGCGGGCCGGTCCCAGTCCGCGGCCCAGGCGCGCAGAGAAGAGCTCCATGCCTCCAGCGCCCGGTCCAGGGCCGGGGCGAGGGGAATCATCTGGAGGGCGAGAAACGGGGCCAAGTGCTCGAAGGGCAGCGGGAATCCTAGAAACTGGGTCATGCCGATGAACGCCAGGAAAGGAAGCCAGACCAGGCCGAGCGTCTCGCGCACCTCGGCCCGTCTGAAGTCCAGAGCGGGAAACGCCGCAAGGATGAAGGGGAGCAGCAGCCCATCGGCGAAGACCTTGGTCCACAGAGCGTCCAGGACACGCCAGTCCAGGGGCGGCACGCTCACGAGCCCGCGGTCGCGCTGGAGCCTGAGGAACTCGAACCCGCCGTATGCGGCGACCTCATGGAGGAGATAAAGCGCGATCGGCGCAAGCGCCAGCAAGCGCAGGCGCAGCCCCGGCCGCCTCCGCGTCAGCGCAAGCCAGGCGGCGACGAACAGCCAGCCCTCGAACCGCGTCAGCGCGGCCGCGGCCATGGCCGCGGCGGACGCCAAATGCCACCCGCGCCGCCGCCCCCCCTCCGAGCGCAGCCAGGCATGGATGGCGCAAAGAAGGATGAGAATGAAGAGAGGGTCGAAGTAGGGCTGCCCGCTGACCTGGAGCGAGAGAGGCATAAAGCCCGCGGCGGCGGCCGCCAATAGGCTGCCCTCCCTCCCGCCGCCGATCCTCCGGCATATCCCGTAGAGAGCCAACAGGGACAGGTTGCTCAAGACCACGGTGAACACGATCGGCGCCCAAAGCGGATCGAGCCAGAACCGCAGCAGCGTCCCGTAAATCCAGAAGAAAACCGGCAGCCAGGCCGACGGCTGGATGAAGAAGGTCGGATGACCGCCCCATATAAACGCAAGGATGATTCGGTCGGCGCTGTCGGCGGAGAACCCGGCAAGCCCTCCGCTCTGGAGCAGGAGATAGGACTGAACCGTGGCATGAGCGGCCACCAGCGCCGCCAGGGGCGCGGCATGCGTCCAATCCACCGGTCTCCAATATCGCCGCTTCATATGGGATGCATGACGTCCAAGTCTGACCAGCGCAGCCGCCAGCGGACCGTCGTCCCGTCGTCGCCCGACAAGAAGAGCTCCAGACCCAGGGCCGTGCGCGACTGCCCGTGAAGGAGCGGCAATTGGTTGAGGCGGAATCGCGAGACGCACTGCGGCAGTCCCGCGATGATCGTCGTCGGCATCGAGACCGCGCGCACCCCCGTCTCCGGCGCCCGGCGCGGGTCGACGGCGCTCACGCAGACGATGTCGGCCTTCGGCAGTCCTTCGCAAGCGCCGTTTGGATCTATATAGACGACCAGCCCCCCGCGCTCGATGAGCAGGCCGCCCTCGCCGGCCGGACGCCCCAGGGCCGCGGACGTCGTCTCCCGCCGCTCAGGCGCGCTCATCGGGAAGCCTCCGGAACGCGCAGTTCGTCGAGGTACTTGAACTCCAGGCAGCTACATCGCTCGTACGGGCACGGACGAGGCTCGTCGTGGAGGCGGAAGCCTTCGTCGAAGAGGTTTCCCATGGGCTTGCGGCCGAAGGCGTCCTGACCGCAACGGAAGATCCTACCGTCGGCTTTCACGTTCGCGTAGACCCGCCCCGCGTGGCAGGGCTTGCCCAGCGTGGCTCGGACATCGAGGCGGTAATCGCGCTCCGCCTCCTTTTGCGCCGGCTCCCCTCCGATCTCGCCTGCGATGAGGGCTCGCTCCTGCGGCGTGTAGGCGTCAGGATAGAGGAGACCGGAGAACTCGCCCTGGAACACCATCGCGCTGAAGGGATAGCCGGCGTCCTGGAAGACGCCGCGGTACTCCGCCAAGCGCGGCAGCAGCGGCGGCCAGGTCACGAACAGCACCGCCGGGCGAAATCCCCGCGCGCGCAGAAGCGAGAGCCTTCCCATGAACGCATCGATCTTCGTGAACTCGGGATGGAAGCTCGCGCTGAAATGCACGAGCTCGGGAGATAAACATGAGGCGAGCAGATCCAGCTTCTCGGGCTGCGGCGAGAGGTTGGTGGTGATGACGAGGCGGTGGAGCTTCGAGAGCGCCTCAAAGACCTCCCCGGCCCGCGGATAGGCCAGAGGCTCGCCGCCCAGCACGTCGATGCGCGCCGCACCGTGGCGGTCGCGCACGCGGGTCCAGGCCGCGGCCCAATCCTCGGGCGCCAGCAGGCGATGGCTGCGCGCCAGCTCCTCCCAGAGGTCCCCCATCTCCCACCAGCAGTAGGAACAGCGGTAGTTGCAGCCGTACCAAAGGTCCCAGGTGAAGGTCGGCGCGTGCTCGTCCAGCCACCACTCGCGCGTCATCGGACCGTCTCCGTCGCGGCCAGATACTTGTACTCAAACTCGCACAAATCCGAGCGGCAAGGCGTGGAGGCCCCGCGCAGCCGGAAATCGGCGTCGAGCAGATTGCCGAGAGTCTCCCAGCCTCGGCTCTCGTAAGGCTGACAACGGTAGACCGAGCCGTCGTGCATCACGCGGGCGTACAGAGAGCCGCTGCGGCAGAGCCGGCCGCGCGGGGACTCTTCGTGCATGCGCAGGATATGGGCGGCAATCTCGACTTGTTCGCGATCCTCGGCGAGAGCCGGATCGAGCGCGGTGCTCGCGCATTCGATCGTGCGACGCTCCGCGGCGGTGTAATCGCGCGGATATTCCCGCCCCTGCCACTCCCCCTGGTATGGGTTGACGATGAAGCGCAGCCCCGCCCCCCCGAAGAGAGAACGTAGGCGCGACGCCTGGTCCAACAGAGGCGGGTAGCCGACGAGTCGGGCGATCAGCTTGTAGCCGCGCTCCTTGAGCATGACGCACTTGGCCAGAACCTCGCTCATGTATCCCTCGCTCGGATGGAGGCTGACATCGACCGTGGTGCGGTCGTTCGGCACCAGTTCGGCGAAGCGCCGGATTTCATCGCGGCTCCACGACATGTTGGTGTCGAAGGAGACCGAGTGGCGCCGCGTCATCGCCCCGATGAGGCCCAGGAAGCCGGGCAGGCGCGTCGGCTCGCCGCCGGTCAAGCGTATCCAAGCCGGGCCGTAGAGGTCGGCGACCCGATCCCAGGCCTCGACCCACGGCGCGGTCGGGCGCGTGTTGACCAGCCACGGCCGGGCCTCGCGTCTTTGGCCGGAAACGAAGCAATAGGGACACTTGTAATTACAGAGATCCTGCACGAACCAGAGGAACTCGAGCCCGGGACGCGCGTCGATGCCGCTCAAGACACCGCCTCCCTTTTCATCTCCGGGTCCGGCGCAGGGCCCTTCTCGAAGAGGAGGATCTGGGAGTCTCGATAGTATCGGATTTCATCATAAGGGGCGCGGGGGTGCCGATAACACTGGGCGACGAGATGCTCGAAGTATCGTTCGGGCGGAGAGCTTAGATCATTTCTGCGGTCGAAAGCCTCCCTGGAAGTGTAAAGATGGACCGACAGAGTCGATTGCTGATGATGGCGAAGAAAATATTGCTCGCACAGTCCGATGACCTCTTGCTTCGTGCATGATCGATCGAGCAGAAGGCAATAGCCGAGGTTTCCATAATCGTCGACGTGCTTTTCCAAGACGATGTGGCCGAGTTGGTCGCCGGGAGCGAATCCCCGGCCGGCCGGGAGCCTCGCCAGCTTTCGACCGGGACGAACGGGACACTCTCCATGAACGCAGCTCTTATGGCTCAGGGCCATGCCCGCTCCCGTGATCCCTTGCAAGTTAAAGCTCTCATCGGACACCAAAACCGTCTCCAGGCAAGGATGGGCCTTCAGCGCGTCCAGATAATCCCGCATCTTGCAATTCTCGGTGTTGTCATGCCCCCAATTCACATCGTGGGCCAGGATGACCCCGCCCCGCCTGACTCGGGGAAAGATCATGTCCAAATAATGGATGGCGTCGATCTTGACGGCGTCCAAGAAGACCATGTCGAAAGTCCCTTGGAGGCGGGGAAGGACATCCCACGCGTCTTTTCCCATCAAATCGACGGTCTGCGAAAGCCCGGCTTCCTCCAGGTTCGCCTTCGCGCGACGCAGACGCTCCGCATCAAACTCGATGGTCGTCAGCTTCCCCCCGGTCTTGAGGAGTCCCAGGCCCATGTAAAGAGACGAAAGGCCCGTTCCGGCCCCGACTTCCAGGACGTTCTTCGCTCCAATCATCCCGATGCACATCTCGAGGAATCTGCCGTCCTCGCCCGCGACCGTGCCCCATTTCTGCCGGTGTTCGGGATCGCCCAGCAGCCGGTCGATCACCCGCCGTACGTCGGCCGCGCAGCCGCGCGTCGTCGTCACCGGGCGGCCCTCTCCGCGCGCGCGGGACCCGCCTTCGCCCGCCAGTAAGCGGCCCACAACCTCGCCTCGCGGCGGTCCGGACGGCGTGTCCGCAGTTCCTCAAGACGGTCGGCGGCCTCGTCGGCCCGCCCGGCGCCGCCCGCCGACAGAGCCGCGGCGAGGCGAGCGCGATAGGAGCCTGGGGAGGCGGCCAGCGCCCGGGCGGCCGCCTGCTCCGCCTCGCGCGGGCGGCCCTCGCGACGCATGGCCTCCGAGATGTGCGACCACAACGGCTCCTGACGCCGCGCGCAGTCGCCTTCGGGATGGTCCCTGTACACGGTCTCAGACAAGGCGCGGGCGGAGGAAACCGCCCGCGCGAATCGCGCGGGATCCTCCCGGCGCGCGCGCCGGATCAGCGTCAAGGCCTCCTCATGGAACAGGTCGGCGGGCGCATAGCAGGCTTTGGCAAGCCCCGAATGGATCATATCCCTCCACTCCCACTGAGGTCCGCCACCCAAGGGTCGTAGGCATGGCGCCAATGGCAAGCGTCTCGCATCAGCGTCCCGTCCGTCGTCCCCAAAGGGGATCGCGCGGAGAAGGCTGCGGCAAGATCCACGAGGATCGCATCACTTTCGCGGGCCACACGGCGCACGATCCCGGCGCGCGCCGGACTGGTCCTCTCGCCCGGCCGGTCAAGGTCGGCCGCGCGGGAATAGGAGCGCGCCGCCTCGCGCGTGCGTCCCACCATATCCAGAGCCCGCGCCAGCCAGTAATGCGCGTGCGGGTCCCCGGGAACGGAGGCGACGCGCGCGGCGAACAGCCGAACCGCGCGAGCGGCGTCTTCCTCCTCCCAGGCGGTCCAGGCCGAGAAGAAATCCGGCTGGTCCCAGGGCAGAGAGGCCCCCGTTGTCGGGACGGAGTCGCGCAGGTTGGCGGGAAGGGCGCAGAACGCGATCTTCGCGCCCGCCTGATGGGCCAAGAGAGCCATCTCCCGGAGATTGACCTCGAAGGCGCGTTCACGTTCCGCCGGGGGAGGAAGACGCCGAACGCCGTGAGCGCTCCCGCCGCGGCGCGGCGCAGGAAGCTCATGGCAGCCAGGCCCCGGCTTGATCCGGGGTTTTCTCATCGGGAATGACCTTCCACTCGTCGCAGGGGCAGAGCTCGACGCCGCACGGGGCCGGAGCGTCGAGGAGGCGGAAGCCGTCCGCGAGGAAATCCGAGAAGATGCCGGGGTCGCCGATCTGGCCGCAGCGTGTGACCTTCCCGTCGGGCAGCAACAAGGCGGAGCGGTGACCGGCGCGGCAGAGCATTCCCTTGCGACGCTTGCCGGCAAGCCAGTCCTTCTCCCCGGGCTCGCCGGCGGTCATGCCGAGCAGGGCCTTCTCGTCGGGCGAGTAGGCGTCCGGATAGCGCGCTTCGCGCCACTGACCGATGAAAGGGATCACCTTCAGGCTTTCTCCGGAGGCCTTGAAGGCTTCCAGAACCGCGGGAAGGTCGGCCAGCATGGGCGGCCAGGCCACGAAATTAAGACAACCAAGCTGGACGCCGCCCTCGCGGACCTTGCGCACGATCGTAAGGAACTCTTGGACCGTGTGGTACTGGGGATGGAAGCTCAAAGACAGAGAGACCTTCGAGTGATCGACATGGCGAAGGTAGTCGTCGAGGTGCAGCGAGCCGTTCGTGGTCACGTTGATCGGCCAATGCATCCGTGAGACCTCGGTCAATAACGTCACGAACCGGGGATAGGCGAAAGGCTCGCCTCCGTTGATGACGACATAGGCGCGGCCATGGCGTTCATGCAGTCGCTTCCAATGGACCAGCCACTCATCGGGAGTCAGGTAGGCGTTGCGTTTGCCGTAATCGGTCCAATGCCCGTCGAAGAGGCAGTAGCTGCAGCGGTAGTTGCAGCTCCAGTGGATGTTCCAGGTGACGCGGATCTCGGGGTCTTGGGTCACGGCTTTCTCAGCGCCTCGTGGCGCTCCTTGACGATCTGAGCGGGGTCCTTGCGGCGGTGGATGACGTGCGCGCTCCAGTCGTTGACGGCAGCTGCGTTCTGGCGAGGACAGGTTTCCAGGCAGCCTGCGCCGGCGCGCAGGGAGCATCGCACGGCGCGGTAGCCGGGGCCGTTCCAGACCTCGTCGAAGGAGCGTCCCGCCAAGCTCTCGTCGAAATCGCCGTACACGTCGCAGGGCAGGACCCGCCCGTCGGCGTTGATCATGATCTGGTGCCAGGGCTCGGGGCAGGAGGAGGGCTTGACCCAGCCGGGAGGCGAGCCGCCGAACTTCGGCGGCAGGCGCAGGGTCACGCCAAGTTCGTCCGCGGTCTTGCGGGCCTCGTCGATGACGCGGTTGGCGAGGCCCTGCTTGAAGTACAGCGACAGATACTTCTGCTGGGACTCGTAGATGTAGAAATAGCCCGCGATGACCTCGTCCACGCCCACGCCCGCGGCCCAGCGCACGAACTCGGGCAGGAGCTCGGCGTTGAGCGTGGTCATGACGAACATGGCCTTGAGCCGCGGGTTGCCCATCACCTTGCGGCGCTCGGCAAGGAAGCGGATGTTGCGCTGGACCTGCTCCCAGGCGCCGTAGCGCATCATGGCCTTATGCGACTCGGGGTCCGCCGAGTGCAGGGAGAGTTGGAGGGTGTAGCGGCTCTCCCCGCCCGTGATGAGTTCCCATACCCGCGGGCGCGCGTGCGAGGCGTTGGTGGCGATGTACTTGTCCACGTGCGGGAACTCGCGATTGAAGTAAGCCAGGATGCGCTCGGCGTCGGGAAGCCCAAGGAATTCGCCCGAGCCGGTGAGAATGAGCTCTTCCGCCTGGGAGAGCACGCGGTTGAGACGAGGCCCCACGGCCTTGAGGTAATCGTCGAAGGAAAAGGTCGGGTAATCGTAGCCCTTGGAGCAGAACACGCAGTCCGCGTTGCACGCCGCGTTGATCTGGAGGAAGACGCGACGCGGCGTGCTCGAGAGGACGATGCGTTTTTCATCGTGCTCGCGGACGTTGAGCGCGAGGTTCGCCTTCTGCTCCTCTGTTTTCATCTCGCGCATACAGAACTCATCCATTGGGCGGCGCGGCGAGCCAATATCTCGATTTCCTTGAGTTGAGGTTCGGCGCGGCCCCAGCGCAGCCGCAGCCCCTCGGGCCCGGACTGGATCCTGGCGCGCTCGCGCATGGCCTCGAGCGCGGACTCGGCCCGCGATCGCCACGGGCCGTCCCTCCCGGCCGCGGCCTTGGCGGCCGCCTTCAGGGCGCGGCGCAGGAGGGCGAGGTCGCGGGCGTATGCCGCGAGCTCCTCACGAAAGGCCGGGTGCCGGAAGTCCAAGTCGAGGCAGTCGAGCAGCTCTCGCACGGCCTCCGGGTGGTCGCCGCGGTAATGGTGGTAGGCCGCCAGGCCCGCGTGTCGCTCCAGTTCCAGGCTTCCGTTGATCCCCTTGTAGGCGTCCAGGCCGAGTTCAACCGCAAGCGCGCGGAAGCGCTCGTAGCGCGCCAGGCGCATGGGGTAGGTGTTGGTCCCGTCCGCCGACTCCCAGTAGAGGTGGTGCGCCTCGGGCCCGTCATCCTTGATCCCGGCCTCGGTCCGGTGCTCGGAGAGCCACGCATCCGCCTCCAGGCTGGTGAAGGTGGCGCTGGCGTAAACCCGGTCGAAGGAGGCGCGATTGCGGCGCAGGAAGTCGAGAGTGAGCTGGAAGTCCTCCTCGGTCTCGCCGGGGAAGCCGAACATGAAGTTGCCGACCGTGGCGATGCGTGCCCGCTTGGTGTCGGCCAAGACGCGCTCGGCCGCGGCGATCTCGTAGGGCTTGTTCATGAGCTTAAGCACGCGCGGCGAGCCGCTCTCGACGCCGTAGATCACGTCGTGGCAGTTGGCCCTCGCCAGGAGGCCGAGGAGGCCGGCGTCCATCTCGGGCCGAAGGATCGCGTTGATCTTCCAGCCGAAGAAGTTTTTCTCGCGGTTCTCCTTCCAGTCCGACGCGATAGACTCGGCCAATCGGCGCAGGCTCTGGATGCTGCCGTTGGCCGTAAGGTCGTAAAACTCGAAATGAGTCTTCTCCGGGTGTCGGCGCTTGTGCTCCAGGATTTCGGCATGGACGCGCTCGCCGCTCATGAAGGAGTAGCCGGGCCAGAACGAGCGGGAGGAGCAGAAGCGGCACTGCCAGACGCAGCCGCGACTCATGTGGATGGGCAGGCGTTCGGGCACATCGTAGAGCTCGAGGCGGAAACCTCGGAAGTCGGCGAAGGGCAGGCCGTCGAGGTCGCGCAGCGCCTTGGCCGCCCCGCCGTCGACGACCGAACCGTCGACGCGGGCGACGACGCCCGGGCGCGGAGATATCCGACCGGTCCGGACATGCTCCTCGACGAGGAGCGCGAAGATCTCGTCGCCGGGACCGCGCAGAACCGCATCGACGGCCGGGTCGTCCGCCAACCGCGCCGCGGCGCCGCCGCGGAAGAAGTACTGGCCTCCAAGCACGACCGCTCGGCGGGGGTCCTCGCGCTTGACGCGCCGCGCGAACTCCAGGGTCGGCGACTGGCTGCCCGCATTCACCGAGAAGCCGACGACCGCGGCGTCGCTGCGCAGGACCCGCTCGAGGGCATCGTCGACCACCTTGGCGTTGTCTTGGAAGGCCCGCTTCACGAAGCCGGGGTCGTTCCAATAGTGGAACTGCTCCCAATTCCAGAGGCTCTCGTAGCCGTTCGCTCGCCCGCGCGCGAGCTCCGCGTTAAGATCCACGACCACGGCCTCGATGCCGCGCGCGCCCAGGCAGCCCGCGATCTGGGCCAGGCCCAAGGGCGGGTCCACGGTCCACCAGACCGGGCATTGCACGAGGGCCGCGCGGGTCATTTGAGGCGGTTCTCCCGAAGCAGAATCTCCCGGTCCGTCTCGTCCCAGGCGACCTGGAACTCCTTGGAGCGACAGTAGTCGGCCTCGCAGGCAAGAGCGGCCTCGCGGAGGCAGAAAGCCGGATCGAAGAGGCTGCCGATGGATTGGCCTTCATGTCCGAGTTGGCCGCAGCGAAAAACCCGCCCGTCGCCCTGCGCGACCGCGTAGCGCTGACCCGCCCCGCAGAGCTTGCCGCGGTTCGAAAGGGGCTCCAGGTTGACGGTCTCCGGTCCGACCTCGACGCCGATCGTCTCCTTGATCGCGCGGCGTTCCTCGTCGGTGTAGGCGAAGGGATACTGTGAATTCTTCCAACGTCCCCAGAAGATGGCCATATTCATGTAAAGGCCGCGTCGGGCGAAGCGGCGCTTATACTCGGCCATGCGCCCCATCTGAGGAGGGTATGCCAGGAAACAGACGTTGGCCACAAAGCCCCTCTCGCGCAGGAGCGTCACGTTGTCGGCGAAAGGCTCAAATTCCCCCGAGAGCGGATGGTAAGTGCAGTCGAACTCGAGGGTCGCGGGATCGACGCGCTCGGCCGCGCGCCGGATCGCTTCGCTCTGGGAACAGTTCGTGGTGACCTGGAGGTCGTGCAGGCGAGAGACGCGCGCCAGGAGATCGTCGAAGCGCGGGTAGGTGAAGGGCTCCCCGGCCGTGATGCGCAGCTGGCAGCGCCCGTAGAGGTCATGCACGCGAGACCAGACCGCCTCCCACTTCGCGGGCTCGAAATAGAGATTCTTCTTGGCCAGTTCCGTCCAGCCCGCTTCGTTGTAGAAACAGTAGGGACAGCGGTAGTTGCAGCTGTAATGCAGATCCCAAGCGAAGACCACGGGCCTAGACGGCAGGCGCGAGGCCAGATTGGCGGCGCGAGGATCCCCCTCGGCGCGGGAAAGCTTCATCATCCCCCGGCTTCCGAAAGCCATGAGTGAGGGAACTGGAAACGGGACTGCCCGATCGAGAAGCAGCGCTCGCAGGCGTGCCTGGATGCGGGGATCGCCTCCGTCCGGCCGGCGGCGTAGCTCGAGACGTGCCGGCGGGCCTGGGCGTATTTCTCGTTGTTCCAAAGTCGAGAGAAGCTCTCCGTGAAGAAGCGCCCGAAATCGTATTCCTGCTCCTCGACCGAGCAGCAGGGCGACACCGAGCCGTCGGGGTTGATCGCGATGCCGGCCCAGGGCCAGTTGCATCGCCGCCGCGGGGACCCCTTCCCGGCCGCATAAACCTCGACCTTGACCTGGGGCGCGGCGCCGTTCTCCTCTCGGGGCCCCGACTCCTCCCACTGCCAGGGAGGGCTCTCCGGGAAGCTCTCCGGATCGTAGAGGCGCAGGTCGGAGCGCGTCGGCAGCCACTCATCCTTGACGCCGGGCCGGAAGGGCAGGTAGGCGGGCGTGACGCCGACCTCGTCGACGCCGAGCCCCAGCGAGAACGCCCGCACCCGGTCGGCCTCGTGCTCGTTGTGCTTGAAGGCCAGGAACTGCCAGGCGATCCTCGGCTTGACGAGGCCGCGTTCTCGGCGTCGGCGGACGAGCGTCTTCAAGTTCGCGACGACGACCGCGAAGTCTCCCCCCACGCGGTACCTCTCATAAGTCGCCTGCTCGAGCCCGTCGATCGACAGAACCAGGCGGTCGAGCCCCGAGTCGAGCAGGGCGTCGGCCTCGCCTGCGCGCAGCAGATTGAGATTGGTCGAGACCATCGTGTCGATGCCGTCGCGCTTGGCCAGAGCGACCATCGCCCATAGGTCCTTGTTGAGCAGGGGCTCGCCCCAGTTCATGAAGTCGATGTGGATCAACGTCGGGCCCAGGATGTCCATCACCTGCCTGAAGCGCTCGAGGCTCATCGTCGCCTTGTCGCGCACTCCGCGCCCGGCGCCGGTCGGACAGAACGGGCACTTCAACTGACAGGAGTTGGTCGGGTCGATGGTGAGCCAGTAGGGCTTGCCGACGAACAGCCGGGGCGTCCCCAGGCCGGTCTGCAGTTCGACGAGGAGATAGTTGAAGAGTTTCCGCCATTGCCGGCCCCGGCGCAGACGGGCGACGACGCGCTCCTCCAGGTCGGGCATCAGGCTCTCGCGCAGGAGCAGCAGGGCGCGGCCGATCATCGGGGCGCCGCTTGACCCGCGGACTCGACCTCAGCCCGGTAAGCTGAGACGTCGGCTAGGCCGCGGCGGGCGATTTCATCGAGCAGGCGCCCCTGCTGCTCCGGACGGTTGGTCAGATGGGCGAGCAATCTATCGACGTTGTAGCCGCGGAACTTCACGCAATGCGCGCACCAGGGGTGAGGCCGGCCGGAGGCCATGGACGTCCGCAAGGCGCGATAGAAGTCCCCGTTCCAGACCGCCTCGATCTCGTCGCCCTTCTCAAGATCGCCCACGTGCGCGCCCCATTGACAGCAGGGCAGGACGGGCCCCTGCCCCTCCACGTAGATCATCTCCCACGGGTCGGCGCAAAACCCGCTTTCAGCCCGCGCCGAGTCCCGACGGCCGAAACGCGGGGGCAGGCGCACGCCGAAGTGCGCGAACTCCTCGGGATCGGCGCGGGCCTGGATCTCCCCCAGGACGCGTTCGGCGGCGTCGATGGCGGCGTTGGCGCGCTCCGGCTCCAACCAGCAGGACAGCTCGATGTGGGCGGGGTCGAACATCGTGACGTACCGGCACTGGAGTTCCGGGACTTTCATGTCCCAGGCCATCTTGACTAAGGCCGGCAGGTCGTCGACGTTTCGGCGAGTGACGACGTCCACGATCACCGCATGCAAGCGGTCGCCGAGATCCCGCTCCCGGCGCAGGCGACAGAGTTCCCCCAGGCTCCCGATGATCTGCTCGAAAGCTCCCGGCAACAGCGTGAGCTCCTCGTGGAGGTCCGCGCGCGAGGCGTGCAGGGAAAGCTGGATCACGTAGCGGCTTTTGAGCAGGCGCTCGATGATCGGCGGACGCAAGGGCGTGCCGTTGGTCGTGAAGATCTTCCAGGTCTCCGGGATGGTCTCATTGAGGTAGTCTAAAAATATCGGGGCGGCGGGCGCCCATAAGACCTCGCCGAAGCCGGTGAAGGTCGCCTTTTCCGCCTGTCGGATGAAATGGCCCATCTTGCCTTCGAAGAAGCGTCTATAGAGAGGCAGGTCGAAGCGCGGATACTTCCCTTCCAGGCAGAAGACGCACTTGGCGTTGCAGGCATTGTGCGTGCCCAGCGCCACCAGGCGCGGGGGCGCGGTCAGGACCGTACGGCGCGCCGAAAGTTCGGCGAGGTTTCGCGCCACGCTCTCCTCCCGGGGCAATCTTCCCAGAGGGGCGGCGGGGGCTTCGGTCGCGGTCTCCATGGTCAGGCCGCCGCGGCGGCCGGCCGCAGTTCCTCGCGCGCGCGAGCGAGCCCGGCCCGCAAGCCTTCGTCGCCCGGCTCGCGGCGCAAGGCGCGGCGCAGGGCGCGCACCGCGCCGCGCCAATCGCGGCGGTAGAGGGCGTGCTCGCCAAGCAGCCGCCACTTATCGGGCTTCTCGCGCAGGACGCCCGAGACCTCGGGAACGCCGAGCGCGATGGCGACGCGGCAGAACTCCTCGTAGCGGCGGGAGCGCTCCGCGTAGTCGTTCTCCCCTTCGTTGGAGGTCCAATACAGGTGGTGGTCCTGGTCCGACACGCCGAAGCGCTCGGGATGGGCGTGCGGCGCGGTGCCCTTGTCGATGACCGCGAAGGACTGGCTGGCCAGGACGGTTTCAATATGCGGCCGCACGCGCGCGAGAAACCGAAGGGTCTCCTCGAAGTCCCGGCGCGTCTCCGTCGGCAGGCCGAACATGACGTTGATCTGGGCTCGGATGCCGGCTCGATGCGCCGCACGCAAGGTCGCGAACGCGTTCTCGTTGGTGAACTTCTTGTTCATGCGCGCGCGCAGGTCCTCGGAGCCGGACTCGATGCCGAAGCCCAGCCACTCGCAACCGGCGCGCGCCATCTTGCCCAGCAGGCGATCGTCCATGGCGGGGTTGACGATGGCCTGACCCTGCCATCGGATGCGCAGGTCCGAGGCGATGACCAGGTCGCAGAAGCGCTCCAAGGACCCGATGCTGCCGTTGACGAGCGAGCCGATGAAGTAAAAACGGTTGACGCGGGGGTAGCGCAGGACCTGGGCCGACGCCTCCGCGAACATCCGCTCGCCGCTCATGGCGCGAAAACTCCGCCAGAACTGCCACTCGCTGCAGAAGTGGCAGGTCCGAACGCAGCCGCGACTGTCTAAGATCTCGAGCCTCTCGGGATCGGCGTAAAGTCCGCCGCGGATGGCCGCATCAAAGTCGGAGTAGTCGGGCAGCGGCAGTCGATCGAGATCGGTGATGACTCCGCGATCTCCGCCGTCGACGACGACGCCTTGATGCCTCATCAGAAGTCCGGGCATGGGTTCGAGAGGTTTGCCGTCTCGCGCGCGCCGCAGGACCTCGGTTAGAGTGAGTTCCCCCTCGCCGATAATGACCGCATCCACGCAGGGCTCCTCCGCGAAAGGACGCCCGGCTTGGGCGCGGGAGCACTGCGGCCCCCCGAAAAGAACCAGCACGGAAGGGTCGCGCCGCTTGAGGCGGCGCGCCAGCTCCAGACTCACCCGGAATGAGGTCGTGTGCGTGGAGAACCCCGCCACGCGCGTCCCCGCGGCCAGAATGCGCTCGACGAAGGAATCCACGAGCGCCTCGTTCTCGGCGACGAGACGGCGCACGGAACTCTCGCTCTCCCAGAACGAGTAATAATCCTTGTCCTCCCACATGCGCCGGCGCTCCGCAGAGGCGTGATAGAACTCGTTGTTGAGATCGAAACAGGCGGCTGAGTGCCCTTCGCGGCGAACATGGGACGCCAAGCAAGCCAGGGCGTACGGCGGGCACTCTCGCCCCCAGCCTGGGCATTGGATGAGGGCAAGTCTCGGGCCGGGAGCGGTGGGTCGCACGCTACCCGCAGATGCGGCAGGCGCCGAGGCCGTCGACGGACGTCGGCTCGTCGCGCTCGGAGTTGACGATGCAGAGGAAGCCGAAAGGCTCGTCGGCGTCGGCGGGGCAGCGGAACTGATGCGAATCCGACGGGGAGACGTAGACGACGTCGCCGACGCCGACCGTCCAGACGTAACAGCCGGCCTGAGCCTCGCCCTTGCCCCGCAGCGGGATGACGACGTGCTCGTGCTCGTGCTTCTCGAGCGTCGAGTTGCCTCCGGGTTGAATCTCGAAGTAGCGGACGTGGAAGCGGGGCGTTTCGCCGCGCTTGCC
This sequence comes from Elusimicrobia bacterium GWA2_66_18, assembly GCA_001799675.1. Taxonomy (GTDB): domain Bacteria; phylum Elusimicrobiota; class Elusimicrobia; order UBA1565; family UBA9628; genus GWA2-66-18. The sequence continues at coordinate 94,081 of MGTX01000022.1, read as the reverse complement.
GATAAGCTCGCGCCGCGTGATGCCCTTCCAGGTCGCGGTGTCGGCCTTGTACGCCTCGAGGGGGACGCCCTTCCACTCAAAACCCGACGGAGACTTGCGCAGAACCTTGCTGTGGTTGCCCTCGAGCGGCGGGGGCGGGGGCGCCTTCAACCCGGATTTCCTCCCACGCAAGCTACTCGAGATGCGGCGGCACGGTCTTGCCGTGGCGCACGACGCGCAGGCGGATCTGGGCGCGACGGATGGCCGCCTCCATCTCCGCCAGCTGGAGCGGGTCGAGCCCGGGCTTGACCGAGGCGAGCTTGGCGCGCTCGAGCGCCTGCTTGGCGCGCTCCGCGTCGATCTGATCGGACATCTCCGCGGTCTCCGCGAAGAGCGCGATCTTGTCGTCCTTGACCTCGGCGAACCCGCCCGAGACGGCGAAGCGTTGGACTTCGTCCTTGACCTTGATGCGGACCTCGCCCGCGGTCAATCCGACGAGGAACGACTGGTGTCCGGGCAGCACTCCCATCTCGCCTTCGAGGGCGGGCAGAACGACGAAGTCCGCCCCGGCGGACCAAGCCACCTTCTCCGGAGTCACGAGTTCGAGCGTCAGTCGCTTGTCCATGAGGGCCTCGGGACGCCTACTTCATCGCCTCCGCGTTGGCGATCGCTTCGTCGATGCCTCCGCACATGTAGAAGGCCTGCTCGGGGAGGTGGTCGTATTTGCCCTCGACGAGCGCCTTGAAGCTCGAGATGGTGTCCTTCAGCTTGACGTATTTGCCCGCGCGGCCGGTGAACTGCTGGGCCACGAAGAAGGGCTGGGAGAGGAACTTCTGAATCTTGCGGGCCCGGGAGACGACCAGCTTATCCTCGTCGGAGAGCTCGTCGATGCCCAGGATGGCGATGATGTCCTGCAGATCGCGGTAGCGCTGGAGGACCTTCTGCACGCCGCGCGCCACGTCGTAGTGCTCCGCGCCGACGATGTTCGGGTCCAGGATGCGCGAGGTTGATTCGAGAGGGTCGACGGCCGGATAGATGCCCAACTCGGCGATCTGACGCGAGAGCACCGTGGTCGCGTCGAGATGGGTGAAGGTGTTGGCGACGCCCGGATCCGTCAGGTCGTCGGCCGGCACGTAGACGGCCTGGATCGAGGTGATGGAGCCGCTCTTGGTGGAGGTGATGCGCTCCTGGAGGGCGCCGATCTCGGTCGTCAGCGTCGGCTGGTAGCCGACGGCCGACGGCATGCGGCCGAGCAGAGCCGAGACCTCGGCGCCGGCCAGCACGTAGCGGAAGACGTTGTCGATAAAGAGGAGCACGTCGGCCCCCTCCTTGTCGCGGAAGTGCTCGGCCTGAGTCAGCGCCGTAAGGCCGACGCGGGCGCGGGCGCCGGGCGGCTCGTTCATCTGGCCGTAGACCAGCACGGTCTTGGAGAGGACGGAGGCGCCGTCGGAGAGCTTGGCCTCCTCCATCTCGCGGTAGAGGTCGTTGCCCTCGCGGGAGCGCTCGCCGACGCCGCCGAACACGGAGACGCCGCCGTGCTCCTTGGCGACGTTGTTGATGAGCTCCATGATGATGACGGTCTTGCCGACGCCGGCGCCGCCGAAGAGACCGACCTTGCCTCCCTTCATGTAGGGCTCGAGGAGGTCGATGACCTTGATGCCGGTCTCGAAGATCTGAGGCTTGGTCTCCTGGTCGACCATCGCGGGGGGTTCGCGGTGGATGGGAAGAAAGGTCTCGGCCTTGATGGGGGCGAGTCCGTCCTTGGCTTCGCCCAAGACGTTGACCAGGCGGCCGAGGCACGCGCGGCCCACCGGCACGGTGATCGCGGCGCCCGTGTCCTCCACGGTCATGCCGCGCGTAAGGCCCTCGGTCGCGCCCATCGCGATGGTCCGCACCACGTTGTCGCCCATATGGCTGGCGACCTCGACGGTAAGCACGGCGGAGCTCCCGTTGCCCTCATGGGGCATCTTGATCTTGAGGGCGTTATAGTTGGAAGGGAGTTTCCCGGACGGGAACTCGACGTCCACGACGGGTCCGATGACTTGGACGATCTTGCCGCTGTTCATGGTCTCGCTCTCTCTCAGTTGGTCCGGACGTATCCGATCTTATGGAATCGGACGCCGCAGCGGCGCTGTCCGCCGACGGGGCCGCACACGTTGAGGACCTCGCCCCGGATATTGATGTCTCGCGACAACGCGAGGTGGAGGGTCATCCCTTCCTCAAGCGGCGCGTCGGTTCGAAAGGTCATGCCCCCCCTCGAAAGGTCGGCGATGGTGCCGCTGCAGCGCGGGGCTCCGGCCCCGGCCAATCGGAAGTCGACCGTCGTTCCCACGGGCCTGCGCGGGTGGCGTCTCTGGTCCTGCGGCACGGCGTTCTTGTCGTTCAAATTCCTCTCCTATGATCAGTTCGCCAGCGCCTCGGCGCCGCCGACGAGCTCGGCGATCTCCTTGGTGATGAAAGATTGCCGGGTGCGGTTGGCGTCGAGGTTCAGAGCCTCGCGCAGTTCCTTCGCGTTCTTGGACGCGGCGTCCATCGCGTTCATGCGGGCGGCGAGCTCGGCCGCCTGCGATTCAAGGAGAATGCGGTAGAGGGACGCCTTCACGTGGCGCGGCAGGAGCGCTCCCAGAAGCTCCTGGCGACCCGGCTCGAATCCGTAGTCCGGCAGAGCGATCTCGGCGGGCACGACCTCCGGCTCGGGGATCGGAAGGAGGGCGACCGTCAGCAGACGCTGCTGCGCCACGGACTTAAACTCGTTGTAGAGCACCGTGACCTTGCTCACGCTTTTCGTCGGGTCGAGATAGGCGTCGATCACGGCCTGGCCTACCAACTCGGCGTGCGCGAAGGAAACCTTCGGGAAAACCCCGGCCAACTCTTGGATGACCTCCACATCGGCCCCCTTGAGGCGGTGCACGAAGTCGCGGCCCTTGCGGCCCACGACGACGCAGTACGACTTGCGTCCCTTGCGGGCCCGAAACCAGTCGATGGCGGCGCGAAGAACGTTCGAGTTAAACGCGCCGCAGAGGCCCTTGTCTCCCGTCACGAACACGATGAGTTCGGCGCCGGACTGCGGGCGACGGTTGAAGAAAGGGTGGATGTCCAGCGGAAGACCGGCGGCTTGCTCGGCGCGGATCTCCAGCAGGGCCAGCTCGCGAACCAGGCGCTCCATTTTAATGGCGAAGGGACGCGCCGCGAGAATCGACAACTGCGAGCGTCTCATGCGCGCCGCGGCGACCATCTTCATGGCCTTGGTGATCTGTTCGGTGGACTTGACCGACTTGATCTTGCGGCGGATCTCTCTCAGGGAAGCCATGTCAGGCTCCAACGGCCCGCAAGGCGGCGGAGCCGAAATAATCCGAGACGGCGCGTTCCACGGTCCACTGCGACGCGAAACCGAAAGCCTTGCGTGCCTTGGCCGGGTCGCCGAGCGTCTCGTTTTGGAAGAACGGATATGGGTTCTTGAAATATTCAGGATGCAGGCTTGTCGCCAGCGCGGCGTTGAGCGCCGTGACGATCCCGTTGAAATCGGTCTTGCGGCCCGTGCAGACGTTGTAAACGCCGGGCGCGGCCTTCTCAAAAGCCCGCAGGTTGGCGTCCACGACGTCCTTGACGTAGATGAAGTCGCGGAATTGCTCGCCGGACTCGAAGATGCGCGGGCGGCGGCCCGCCCGCATCTGCAGGGAGAGCTGCCAGATCATGCTGGCGGCCTTGCCTTTGTGGGCCTCGCGCGGCCCGAAGACGTTGAAATAGCGCAGCCCCACGGCCTTCACGCCCTTGGCCTGGGCGGCGACGTTGTCCATGATCGCCTTCGAGAAGCCGTAAACGTTCAGGGGTTTAGGGGGCATCTCCTCGCGCATGGGCACGGACAGGTCGCCGTAAACGCCCGCGGAGGAGGCGTAGACCACCTTCTTGACCTTGGCCTTCGCCGCCCAAGCGAGGAGATCGCGAAACGACTCGACGTTGACCTTCATCATGACCCGCTGGTCCATGACCGTCGTGTCGGTGATCGCGGCCTGATGGAAGACGGCGTCCGCGCGCCGCACGCGCGGACCCCAGTAGGACGTGTCGCCGACGCCCGCGGCGACGACGTCGCCGGGGAAACCGCGCAGGTTCTCGAAATCGCCGGAAGAGAAATCGTCGAGCGCCACGACGTCCCAGCCGCGCGCCGCCAGCTCCCAGCAGAGGTTGGAGCCGACGAAGCCCGCGCCGCCGGTGACCAGCGCTCTCATTTCCCCCTCCGGGCCACGATGTCGGCCAGGGCGACCGTGCCGGCCAGGACGCAATTATTGATCTGAGACATCTTCTTTGGGTCCGGCTTCTCGAGGGTGGAGCTGAACGGCGAGGAGTAGAGGTTGACCAGGGTCGCGCAGACCTCATGGTCCCATCCCGTCAGGCCGTTGGCCGCCTTCAGGTCCGCCTGGAGCTTGACGAGGTAGCGCTTGAGCGCCTTCTTGTCGCGCGCGAGCAGGTCCGCGAAAGCGAAAGTCGAGTCCTGCTCGGCGATGAACGAGAATATCCCGGACAGCCGGGGCTCCTCGATGGCGGTCAGCGCGTCGACGAGCGAGAGGTTGATCACCCCCGCCGAAGACGGGACCGGCGAGGGCGTCGTCGCCGCGGCGGCCGGAAGACAGACGGCGAGGAGGATGGCTCGGATCATTTGAACTGGGCCCGGAACTCCTTGAGCAAGGCCTCGAGCTTCGCTTTCATGGCGTCGTCGATGGCCTTCTTCTCCACGAGTTCCTTCATCGTCGCGCCGTGGCGGGCCTCCGCGTAGGTGAAGAGCTCGCTCTCGAAGCGGCGAACCTGCGCCGCGGGGACATCATCGACGAAGCCGTTGGTGCCGGCGAAGATCGAGAGGACTTGGCGCTCCACGGCCAGGGGCACGTACTGCCCCTGCTTGAGGATCTCGATGAGGCGCTCGCCGCGGGCCAACTGCTTCTGCGATGCCAGATCAAGCTCGGAGCCGAACTGCGCGAAGGCCGCCAAGGCGTTGAACTGGGCCATGTCCAGGCGCAGGCGTCCGGCGACCTGCTTCATCATCTTGGTCTGGGCGGCGCCGCCGACGCGGGATACCGACAGGCCGACGTTGACGGCGGGACGAACCCCCGAATAGAACAAATTCGATTCGAGGTAGATCTGGCCGTCCGTGATCGAGATGACGTTCGTCGGAATGAAGGCCGACACGTCGTTGGCCTGCGTCTCGATGATGGGCAGAGCGGTGAGCGACCCCCCTCCGTTCTCCTTGGAGAGCTTGCAGGCGCGCTCCAACAGACGCGAGTGAAGATAGAACACGTCGCCGGGGTAGGCCTCGCGGCCCGGCGGGCGGCGAAGGAGGAGCGAGAGCTGGCGGTAGGCCGCGGCGTGCTTGGAGAGGTCGTCGTAGATCACCAGCACATGCCGGCCCTGCCACAAAAACTCTTCGCCCATCGTGCAGCCGGAGTAGGGGGCTATGTAGAGGAGGGGCGCCGGTTCGGAGGCGCCGGCGGCGACGATGATGGAATACTCCATCGCGCCCGCGTCCCAGAGGGTCTGCGCCACCTGCGCGACGGTGGACTGCCTCTGGCCGACCGCCACGTAAATGCAGATGGGGCGGTTGGGCTGGTTCTTCTGGTTGATGATCGTGTCGATGGCGACGGCGGTCTTGCCGGTCTGGCGGTCGCCGATGATGAGCTCGCGCTGGCCGCGGCCGATCGGGATCATCGCGTCGATGGCCTTGAGGCCCGTCTGGAGAGGCTCGTTGACGGGAGAGCGGGCCATGACGCCGGGGGCCACGACCTCGATGGCGCGCGTCTTCGTCGTCTTGATCGGGCCCTTGCCGTCGATGGGGCGGCCGAGGGGGTCGACCACGCGACCGATGAGGGCCTCGCCCACGGGCACCTGCATGATCTTGCCGGTGCGGCGGACCGGGTCGCCCTCCTTGATGAGGGCATCAGAGCCGAGGAGCACGCAACCGACATTCTCTTTTTCCAGATTGAGCACCATGCCCATGACGCCGTTGGGCAACTCGAGGAGTTCTCCCGACATGGCGTTCTCCAGGCCGTACACGCGGGCGATGCCGTCGCCCACGGAGAGGACGGAGCCTTCCTCCTTGAGCTCCGTGGAGCCGGTGAAGCCCTCGATCTGAGCCTTGATGACGGCGGTGATCTCTTCCGGTCTAATTGCCATGGTGGTGGAATCTCCCCCGCAGCCGGCGCAGTTGTCCGCGCAGGCTGGAATCCAGGACCCAGTCGCCGATCTTGACGGTGACGCCGCCGATGAGCTCCGGGTCCTCTTTCACGTCGAGCTCGATGTCTTTCCCGGCGAAAATCTTGAGGCGGGCCGCCAGCATCTTCTGCGCATCGGCGGACAGCGCCCGCGCGGTCCGCACGACGGCCTTGGCCGTGCCGCTCTTTTCGGCCGCGAGGCGGCCATAGTCGGCGGCCATCAGCGGGAGGAGATCGTAGCGTTTCCTGCTAATAAGGAGCTCTAGGAAGCTCAGCGTGGTCGCGCCGACCTTTCCCGCGAGCTCGGACTGCAGAAGCTTCTTCTTGTCCGCGGGGGACACGCGCGGATGGCGCAGGACGCCTGTCTTGTCCGACAGAATCTTTGCGGCCGCGGCGAGGTCCGTCTGAACCTTCCGCTCCTCGGCCCTGCCCGCCGCGGCCGCAAAGAGCGCCGCCGCGTAGCGTCCCGCGAGGACTCGATCTGATGCCTGCATCAGTTCCGGCCCGCTTTCTTCGATGTATCGAGATCCCTGAAGAACCCGTCCAGCACGCTCTTCTGCACGCCTTCGTCGACCGACTTGCGCATGAGCTTCTCGGCCGCCAACACGGAGAGGGAAGCGACTTCCTGGCGCAACTCATCGACGAGGCGGTTTTTCTCCGCGACGAGCTCTGCCGCGGTCTTGTCCTTGATGGCCTGGGCGTCGGACTCGGCCTCGGCCTTCAGCTTCGCGCGCAGAGCCTCGCCGTCCTTGACGGCCGCGGCGAGGAGTTCCTTGCTCTTGGTCTGGACGCCGGCCATCTGCGCCTCGAGTTCCTTCTGGATGCGCTCTGCCTCGGCGCGGGCCTCCTCGGCGGCCAGGCGGTCTTCCCTGAGGCGATACTCGCGCTCGTCAATGGCCTTCAGGAGCGGGCCCCACGCCGCCTTCTTGAGGATCATCACCAGGCAGAGGAAGGTGACGATAGTCCAGAACATCAGACCGGTGTCGGGGACGATCAACTTATCCATGGTGGGCGCTCCTGAAGGCCGATTGAGCTTAGTCTTAGTGAGTCGCAGCGGCCGCGTGCTCGGCGGAGGCGGAGCCACCGGCGACGGGAACGCTCTTGTTTAGAGACAGCACGGCCAGAAGCGCGATGACCAGCGCCAGCAAGCCGAGACCTTCGATCATAGCCGCGGGGATGATCATCATCGTCTGCAATGAATTTGCGGCTTCTGGCTGGCGAGCGGTGCCCTCGAGGGCCGCGCTCGCGAGCCTCGATATGCCGTAGCCGCAGCCGATGAGGATTAAGCCCGCGCCGAGGAAAACGCCGAAGTAAGACATTCCGAGTTCCATTGATATGACTCCTTGACGACATGTTCCGGCGCGTCAAAAGACGGCCGAGTGCGACCTCCGCGGTTTAGTGCGGGTGAACGGCGCCGCCGACGAACAGGGCGGTCAGAAAGGTAAAGATGTACGCCTGCAGAAACGACACCAGCACGTCCATGAGATAGATGAAGAGGGCCAGGCCGACGGCCGCGGGCGACACTCCGAAGCCCATGGCCTTGTTCATCTGGGCGAAGATGAAGATCAAGAACAAAAATGACAGCGATACGATGTGGCCGGCGAGCATGTTCGCGAAAAGACGGATGCAAAGCGAGATGCACTTGGCGAACATGCCGAAGACCTCGATGACGAAGAGGACGGGCCACAGCCACCACGGCACGCCGCTCGGCACGATGTGCGTGATGTAGGATACCAAACCCTGCTCCTTGACGCCGGCGAACTGGATCAGGAATAAGGTGCAGAGCGCCATCGAGGCGGTCACGGCGATGTTGGCGGTGACGCCCTTGGCATAGGGAACGAGACCGATGAGGTTGCAGGTCAAGAGAAAGAAGAAGAGGGTCAGGAAGTAGGGCAGGTAGAAATTGGCGTGGTGGCCGAAAAGGGGTTCCAGGATGTCGTCGCGCACGAAAAGAGCGACCGGCTCGATCATCCCGCGCGTCAGGCGCGCGGCGGAGGACCGGGAACGCGCCGCGAAACTCAGCGTCACCGTCGCGACCAGCGCTGAGACCCACATCGTGATGATCAGCGGCGACAGGCCGAGGTCGAGTGGTCCCACCATGAAGTGGAAGAGCTTATGGTCGACTAGATGGTGCGCCAGCACCGACTCGAAATTCATTCCAGCCTCAGATTCCTATATTCCAGCGTCAGCAACATCGCCAGCAGCGTGAACACATAAGACAACAGCAGCGCCTCCATCGACACGCCCGCGCGCCTCCAACCCCAGGAGACAAGAATCACCAACCCCAGCGCGCGCAGCGCCGTCCCGCCTCCAAATGCCCACCAAAACGCCTCCGTCGAACGACCGCGCGCCCACAACAGCCAGACCACGCTCGCCGCCGATAAGGCGACAGCCAGTACGGCGCCCTCAGCGGCGGCTCGGGCCGCCGTCCACGGGACGGCTGAACATCCGAATAAGCCTATAGAGACCAAGGACGATTCCGATCAACGTCAAGACGAGAACACCCCACGGAGACGACCCGTAACGGCCATCGAGCCAATATCCGAGCCCGAACCCCAGCAGGGAAAAGGAAGCAAGCTCCCAGCCGATGCTCAACGCGAGGGCCCAGGAACGCCTCCGGGACTCATTCGCCTCCTCGGATTCAGCGGGCATTCTCGGCAACGATGGGCATTGTACGATTTACCGCGCGACCTGTCAATTTTAGGGAAAATCGGCTATCCTCGCGAACAGAGTTCCGTCAACGATGACCAGTACCCGCTCCCGCGAAGCTTTGCCCGGAGAGGCGAGCAGACGACGATCCCAAGCGAAGCCCCGCGTGAAGACGATCATCGACCTACACGCCTTCCCAGGCCGCCGCCAGCCCCTGCCCCACCCCGATGCAAAGCGCGGCCAGCCCTTTTTTAGCCTTGCGGCGCCGCATCTCATGAAGAAGAGTGACGACGATTCGGCATCCTGAGGAGCCTAGCGGATGGCCGAGCGAGATACCCCCGCCGTTTACGTTCAATCTTCCTTGATCGAGTCCTAATTCTCTTTGACAAGCCAAGGACTGGGCGGCAAAAGCTTCGTTGATTTCCACCAAGTCCAGGTCGGACGCCTTCCAACCTAAGCGGCCCAATAATTTTTGAGTCGCGGGCGCCGGGCCCATCCCCATGAAGCGGGGATCGACCCCCGCCGCGGCGGACCCGGCCCAACGGGCGAAGGGCTTCAAACCAAGAGAGAAGGCTTTCTTGGCCTCCATGACGAGAACGGCGGAAGAACCGTCGTTCAACGTCGAGGAATTGCCCGCCGTCACCGTCCCCCCCTCGCGGAAAGCCGGCTTTAAGATCGAGAGCTTCTCAAGAGTCGTATCCGGCCGAATCGTCTCGTCGACGTAAAAATCGAGGGGGGTACCCTTCTTCTGGAAAATCGGCACGGAGATGATTTCATCGGCGAAGACCGAGTCGCGGGCCAGCGCCGCTCGGCTATGACTCTGCAAGGCGAACGCATCCTGGTCGGCGCGGGAAATCTTCCAGCGCTCGGCCACGTTCTCGGCCGTCTCACCCATCCCCTCGAGAGGGAACATCGCCGCCAGGCGCCGGTTCGGGTATCGCCAGCCCAGCGCCGTGTCGTAGGCGGTCAGGTTGCCGAAGGAGTAGCCCGCCTCCGCCTTGGGCAGGGAGTAGGGCGCGCGGCTCATGCTCTCCACCCCCCCCGCGATGTAGATATCTCCCTCGCCCGCCAGGACAGCACGCGCCGAGGCGTTGATCGCCTCCAATCCCGAGGCGCAGAGCCTGTTCACGGTGCAACCGGGCACTGATTGGGGCAGCCCGGCCAAAAGCAGCGCAATCCGTGCGACATTCCTGTTGTCCTCGCCGGCCTGGTTGGCGCAGCCGAAGTAAACGTCGGAGATCTCCTTCGGATCTAGACCGGGAACCTTCTTTAGGAGCGAGGAAATCGCGTGGGCGGCCAAGTCATCGGGACGAACGGACGAGAGACCCCCTCCCAGACGGCCCACGGGAGTGCGCACGGCGGCGACGACCACGGCTTCACGCGATGCCATCGAAATCCTCCATTTTGGCGCGCCACTCCTCACGGTATCCATCCATCAGCGCGCCTCCTGGAGGAGCTTGGCGAAGCGAGAGCGGGTCATGATGACCTGGAGCACTGAACCCTCCCCGATCTTCCGGCCCCGGCTGTGGACCTCGGCGCGCGTGTAGACGCGGCTGCCGCGCACGCGCACTAGGCGTGCGACCACGTGGAGGGGCGCTCCGATGCGCGCGGGGCGCAGATGCTTGACCAGGACCGCTCCGCCGACCGCCTCCTCATGCGGCTCCAGATATGGAGCCAGGAGCATGCGCGAGACCGTCTCCATGTGGTAGGCCATCGCCCAGGTCGCATAGAGCGGATGGCTCACCAGCCCCTGCAGGTGGGGCCGCATGTGCTTCTCAACCTTCGCGGGCATGTCCACGGTAATTCCGGCCTTCAGCCCCGCCCTCATGAGAACATCCCCCGCGCCGCCGCGCCCACGGCGTCGGCTGCGGACGAGAAGGGCATGTCCTGGGCGGCGGCGCGGGCGGCGGTTCCCATCTTCTTGAGTCGTTCGCGGTCGGACATCATCTCGAGAAGGGCGGCGGCCAGGAGCGGCGGCGCTTTCCCCGGGCTAGGATAGTGGACCAGTCGGCCCGCGTCGGCGGGCAAGGTGTCGCGCACGCCGTAGTGGTCGCTGGCCAGGATCGGCAGGCCCGCGTGCATCGCCTCGACCACGTTCAGGCCGTAGCTCTCGTGAATGGATGGCGAGACAAAGAGGTGCGGCAGGCGGAAGTAAGCGCGCTTGGCCTCCGCGTCGAGGTAGCCGACAAAGATGACCTTGACCTGCTTGAGCCGGGCCGCGACCTGACGGACCTTCTTGTGATAGGACTGCCCCATCATGAAGGCTGGCTCGCCGCAGATAAACAGGCGGACGTCTTGGCCCGCGAGCTTGTCATTGACCTCGAGCAGGCGCAGGGCCTCCAGCAGAAGATGGATGCCCTTCTCGGGGGAAATGCGCGAGAGAGTCATGAGGACGAAGGTGTCGGACCCGATCTCGTGGTAATCGCGCAATTCGTCGGCGCGGTTCGCGTCGGCGGGCGTCGGGTCCGAGGCCCAGACGCCCCAGGGTATCACTGCGATGCGGCGTCGCAGTTCCGCCTCCCCCGCGATCCCGCCGTAGCAACGCACGATGGTATCGGCCATGGCCGTGGAAGGCACGACCAGCCGCCGCGAGTGCACGACGGTCTCGCGCTGCTTGTCGAAGACTAGGTTGAGCACGTCCGGGAGGACCTGATCCACGCCGAGGCAGCGCAGGCGCTCGTGGATGCGGGTGAGCTTCTCCGGCGCGAGGAAGCGGCGCAGGTAGAGCTTGTTGAAATAGTCCACCACGTCCACGTGCCAAATAGAGAGGATGCGATAGCCCGCGCGCGCCAGTTCCCCCAGGGTCGGGCCCTCGGAGATGTCGTTGACCACGATCGCGGTCTCCTCGGGCTTGAACTCGCCTCGCCTGGAGAGAATCCACTCCGTGGTCGCCGCCTCGAACTCGCGGCAGAAACGGGCGTAGCGGAGCTCGCTTAAGTCCACGATGCCGCCGTCCTGGCCGGCCAAGCGCACGTACTTGAGACCTGAGGAGGGCGTCTCGGGCCCGGAGCCAAGGACGACCAGACGCCAGGACGCGTCCGGCCTCCAATGCCTGACCAGTTGGAGGCCGACCATGGCGCCGCCGCCCAGCGGGGTCCGGTCCATCGGATATCCTAGGTGACTGCCGACGAAGACCAGGTTCCTCACCTTGCGGATTATATATATTTGCCGCGACCGCCCCCGCGAGGGGGCCCGGAGGCCTCATGAACTCTCAGTCCAAGACCATCGTCATCGCCGGCGGCATACGCACGGTTATCGGCCATTTCGCCGGCGCCCTGGCCGACATTCCCCCGACGGACCTGATGGTGGACGCGGTACAGGCGACCCTTTCCCGCGCCAAACTCTCCCCCGAAGCCGTGGACGGCATCCTCCTCGGCTGGGTCGGGCAGTCCTTCTCGGCCCCGAACATCGCGCGCGTGGCCGCGCTCAAGGCGGGCCTATCCGAGCGGACCCAGGCCGTCACGGTTCAGAACAACTGCGTCTCCTCCATCGAGGCGGTCGCGTCCGCCGCCCGCTTCATCATGGCCGGCGAGGGTGAACTCTACCTCGCCGGCGGCGTCGAGGTGATGTCCCGCATCCCCTACTCGATCGACGGCAGCCGCGCGGCCAAGCCTCTGCGCTCACTCGACGTGGTCAAGCAGAAATGGGGAGAGTTGCTGACCTTGCCCGAGGTCTCCATCGTGGACGCGATGGAGCAGGGCCTGATTGATCCCGTCAAGAATATCAATATGGCCGGCACGGCCGAGGTCTGCGCTCAGATGTACGGCATCGGCCGCGCCGCACAGGACGCGTACGCGCACGAGAGCTTCCGGCGCAGCCTTGAAGGCTGGAAGTCGGGCTTCTACGACGGCCACGTCGTTCCGGTCTCACGCGACGGAGCGGTCGTCCTGGCCAAGGACGAATACCCGTACCTGCGCGCGAGCCTCGTCGAGAAGCCTCAGATGTTCGCCAAGGCCCCGATCCTCTTCGACAACTCCGCCTACTCGATGAAGGACTTCTACCGCGACTTCGGCCGGTTCATTAAGGGCAAGACCTACCAGGAAGGCGCCAAGGGCAGCGTGACCCTGTTCAACTCCTGTGGTCGCTCGGACGGAGCCTCCCTGGTCGTCGTGACCACAGCCGATAAAGCCAAGGCACTCGGCCTCGAGGTCCTGGCCACGATCAAGGGCTGGGGCTTCGTGGGAAACAACCCCGCGCACATGGGCGTCTCTCCAGCACTCGCCGCCCCTTTGGCGCTCCAGCGCGCCGGCGTCTCCTTCGACGCCCTCGACCAGATCGAGCTCCATGAGCCCTTCGCTGCCACGGTCCTGTCCATTTTCAAGCTCGGCAAGGAGAAGTACGGCCACGACTGGGAAGCCAAACACAAGTCCGGAATATTGAACCCCAACGGGGGCTCAATCGCGATCGGCCACCCGCTGGGCGCGACCGGCGGCCGGCTGGCGCTGAATCTCGTCTACGCCCTCCGGAAGAACCCGAAGAGCCGCTACGGGATGCTGGCGGCCTGCGCGGGCGGCGGCATGGGCGCAGCCCTGGTCGTCGAGAGGCGTTAGGAGCGCTTCTTACCGCGCCCCGCCCTCGGCCAAGAACTCAGCGTACAGACGGCGCACGCGCGCAGACTGCGGCCACAGTCGCAAGGCGGCCTGGAAATGACCCTCGGCCTCCTCGCGACGCCCGCCGTCGGCCAGGGCCAGAGCCAGATTGAGACGCGCGCGCGGAACCTCGGGATCGAGCGCCACGACCGAGGAGAAGAGGGATAAGTCATCACGGAAGTCTGGAACGCGTAGGGCCGTCCACGCGCCCCAAACGCAAACGAGCACGGTCGCCAACGCCGCCGCCGTGCGGCGCGCGCGCGGGTCCGGCCCCTCTCTCCCTAGAAGAGAGCCGAGCGCCAGGCACAACCCGCCGGAGGCAAAGTAGAGGTATCGGTCCGCGGTCGGATTCGCCATCCAGACCAGACCCGAGACGGGGACGAGAGCGGCCGTCATCCAGGCAAGCCCCAGCGCCGTGAGCGGGCGCCCTCGGCGCAGGAACCACGCCGCGACGAGCACGAGCGACCATCCCGCAAGCGCGGCCCAGGGACGAGGATCGCTCCAGGAGAGCGCAGGCCGCGGAGCGTAGTCCGCCTGGAGAGGCCGGGGCCAGAGCAGCCGCCTCAGCGCAGAGCCCTGGACGGCAATCAGGGTGCGCGCCCGGACCATCGGTTCGTCCAGTTTCCGATTCCTCACCGAAACTTCGTCGGAGTCGGTCCTCACGACTCCGGCAAAGGCGCTCCAGCGCGGATTGGGACGCGAGACCGGAGCGAATAAGCCCGGAACGCGCTTGCGAAGGTCGGTGAAGGCATCCGAACCCGTCGAGATCGTGTATCCGGAGCGAGGGGTCCGGAACCAGAGGTAGCCGACGAGGAGTATGACGAAAGCCGCGTACATCCGCCATCGCCGCCGGTTAGGCGTCACGCCGGACACGGCGTCGATGAGGGGAAAGAGCAGGGGCAGGAACGCCGCGGACTCCTTCGAGAGCAGGGCGAGGGCGAAGGCGAGAAGCGACCCTGTGCCCCACAACAGGCCGTTCTCGCGGTGGCCGGCGCGCGCGTGGAGGATCAGGGAGAGGATGGAGAAGACGAAGGCCAGCAGGTCGGCCCGGAAGGTCACGATCGTCACTGCCTCGATATGGAGAGGATGGACCATGAAAAGGACGGCCGCCAGGCGCGCCGCAAGCGGTCCGGCGCCGAGTTCCGCGGCAAGGACCGCTAGGAGAGCCGCCCCCGCCGCGTGCCATAGGAGGCTTGAGGCCCGTAGGGCCGCGAAGGACCCGCCGAAGGCGAGACGGTCGAAGAGCACCGAGCCCAGCCACATGGGCCGAGCGGCGTTGCGCACCGGGAGTATCTCAAACAGGCTGCGCGGGTCGAACACATCGAGCAGGTGCCGAGGATCGGCGAGAAATGACTGCCCCGCGACGAAAAAATGATCATCCCATACCGGACCCCAGCCCATACTCCTCCCGTAGAGCGCCAGGGCAAGCGCCGCCAGGATCAGCGTCAGCAGCAGCGCGGGAGCCGTCCGCGTCGTGGCGTGCATGGTCTCAGCGGTTGCAGGAGAAGACGCCGGCGCCGAAGAACTTCGTCTGCCCGCCGACCTTCTTGTTCCTGTACTCGGCCAGAAGGGAATTAATGGGGTCGTTGTCGTGGAGAAAGAAGCGCTTGAGGGGCGGGCCCTTCTTGCGCGGGATCAGGATGATCGTCAGCGAGAACTCGCAACACAGCTCCGCCTCGCTGCATTTCGTCCTCTCCTCCAGGAAATCCGCCTCGTCCTCCTCGATCTCGGCGAATCCGGCGATGGCGAGCGCGCCCTCGTCGCCGGGGCCGTAGTACTTCGGCGTGCAGGCGTCGGGCTGAGGCCAGCGGATGCCGCCCTTTTTCTTGCCCGCGCTGATCTTAAGGAGGGTCCGCAGTTCCAACTGCTTGGCGCGAACCTTCTCCTTCTTCTTCTTGGGAATCATCTCCAAGTCCAGGTCGAGGAAGGCGTTGGCAAGCTTGGGGTCCATGTCCGGGGTGGGTGTGCGCAAGGCATAATCGACGAGCTGGAGCGAGACCTCTTCGGAGGGCGTGCCTGGACCCGCGGCGGCGGTCGGAACGGCGAGGACCGCCCAGGCGGCCAGCAGGAGAAAAGCCATCGCAGGGTAGTCTATCATCCCCGAGGGTGATGTTTGGCGTGCGCGTCCTTCAGAGCTGAGGCATCGAGATGCGTGTAGATCTGCGTCGTCGAGAGGTCGGAATGTCCGAGCATCTCCTGGACCGAGCGGAGGTCCGCGCCCCCCGACAACATATGGGTCGCAAACGTGTGCCGCAGGAGGTGCGGGTAGAGCGGAGTCTTGAGGCCCGCGCGCCGGCCCAGTGCGCGCAGCAGGCGCCAGAACTGGACGCGGGAGAGGCGCCGGCCCGTCCGCCCTAGGAATAATTCCGGGGAGGATGACTTAAAACGGCTCTCGCGCAGGACCATGTAGGCGCGGAGCGCGGCCAGGGCGCGGGGGTGCGCGGGGACGAGGCGTTCCTTCGAACCTTTCCCCATCACACGCACCCAGCCTTCCTGCATGTTGACGGACTCCGGGCGCAGACCGATGAGCTCGGAGACGCGCAGTCCGCAGGCGTAGAGGAACTCAAGCATGGCGCGCCCACGCACATCCTCGTAGGAGACGCCGTCGGGCGCAGCCAGCAGCCGCGCCGCGTCCTGGAGCGAAAGGTGGTGGGGCAGGCGTTGGGGCAGGCGCGGGGCCTTGAGACCCTCGGCCGGATTCTCGGACAGGCGGCCTTCGACGGCCTGGTAGGAGAAGAAGGCCTTTAACGCCGAGATCCCGCGGGCGAGCGATGATGCGTCCATCCCTCTCTGCTTCTCCTCCCACAGGAAATCATCGAAGACGGTCTTGAGGGCCCCGCGCGGGTCGATCTTACGCTCCGCAGCCCAGGCGAGGAAGCGGCCGGCGTCCGAGGCGTAGGCCTGAACGGTATGCGCAGACAACCCCCTCTCCAGGCTCAGGTAGCGGACGAACTCCTCGATGGCGGCGGGACGGGCCTTGCCGGACTTAGACCTTGGATTTGCCGGCCTTGGCCTCGGGCTTCTCAATGGCAGTCTCCTCCTCGCGGGCCTGGGCGCCCGTCTCGACCGGCAGCACGAGATACTTGTCGCGCAGGACCTTCTCGAGCTTCTCGGCAGTCTGCGTGTGGTGCTTGAGGTACGCTTTCGCGTTCTCGCGGCCCTGGCCCAGACGCTCTCCGTCGTATAGGAACCAGGAACCTGATTTTTCGACGATGCCGCCCTCAACTGCGAGGTCCACGAGGCAGCCCTCGCGCGAGACGCCAAAGCCGTGGATCATCTCGAACTCGGCCGTGCGGTACGGCGGGGCGACCTTGTTCTTGACGATCTTGACCCGGGCGCGCGCGCCGACCACGACGTCGCCTTCTTTAATGTTCTCGATGCGCCGGATCTCTAGGCGCATGGTCGAGTAGAACTTGAGGGCCAAGCCGCCGGTCGTCGTCTCTGGATTGCCGAACATGACGCCGATCTTGTTGCGGATCTGATTGATAAAAATCAGCGTGGTCTTGCTTTGCGCCACGACCGCGGTGAGTTTCCGCAAGGCCTGGCTCATGAGCCGCGCCTGCAGGCCCATGTGACTGTCTCCCATCTCGCCTTCGATCTCGGCTTTGGGCACCAGGGCCGCGACCGAGTCGATGACGATGATGTCGAGAGCTGAGGAGCGCACCAGCTTCTCGGTGATCTCGAGGGCCTCCTCGCCGCAGTCGGGCTGGGCGATGAGCAGATTGTCGATGTCCACGCCCAAGGCGCGGACATAGGCCGGGTCCAAAGCGTGCTCGGCGTCGATGTAGGCGGCGGCCCCGCCTCCCTTCTGGGCCATGGCAACGGCCTGGAGGGCCAGGGTGGTCTTTCCTGATGACTCGGGCCCATAGATCTCGATGATGCGTCCGCGCGGAAAGCCCCCGACGCCGAGCGCCAGGTCGAGGGACAGCACGCCGGTGGAGATCGCGTCGATCTTGATCTTGGCCGCGCGGTCGCCCAGCTTCATCACCGCCTCCTTGCCGTAAGCCTTCTCGATCTGAGACAGCGCCAACTCCAGAGACTTCGCTTTCCCCGTTTCCATGTTCGCCATTGAGTGCTTTCTCCCTCCTTAGCGCGCCTCTGACCTCGGGCGTCCAAGGGTGTTAGTATAGCAGAAGTTTAATTCGAACACAAGTTCGATTTTTGTTCGATTGATGTTCGATCACACTAGGGTGTGCCTAATGGATACGGGGCGGGGGTCAAAAAAGTTCCACGGCTTAACGGTCGCTAGTCCACACGATCGAAAACGCCCTTCTCGTAGATCTGAACGCTGGTGCGCCACTCCACGGCCTTGTCCCCGTTTTTGGCGAGGGGTATTTCGGCGGGGAACACTCGCAGAACGGTGTGGGCGTCCGCCCACCAGAAGCGATCGCCGGAACGTACCGGTTCTCCATAAAGGAGCGAGAAATCACCGGCCATGGTCTCGTAAGTCTTCGCGCTCGAGAATTTCTCATCGTAGACGACCTGTATCTCGACCAAACGGCCCTTCTTGAACCCCAGGTGCAGGATCTGAACCTTGAGCGGGAAGGTCTTGGCCCAGGCTCGTTCCACGCGGTAGCGCGTCACGCGCCCGCGGGGGTCCATGGAGGAGGGCCACTCTTGGGCGGGCGGATAGATGCGCCTCACTTCCTCCAGATCATCGCCCAGCTTAAGGTGGACCAGATATCTCTGGATGACGGGGATTTCATCCTCGCCGGCGCGCGCCGCGGGGAAGGCGGGGAATAGAAGAGCAGCCAGGAGGAGGACGCTCACGCGGTCCTCAGCGCCGGCGACGCCGGGTCGCCTGGGCATAGTAGCGCGGGCCCGCATAATTGGCGAAAGTGACGTGCGCAAGCTTGGTGATGAAGGTCTTGGCCTGGGAGTACGACTGGTTCTGACCGGTAAGGACGGTCAGGGAATAGTCGCCGTTCGGCGTCAGGAAGATTGCGGAGTCGTGACAAGCCTGGCGCAGGAGCCCCGTCTTGTGGGCGATTTCCCAGCCGGTCGGCATCCCCTTGGCCAGGCGGGAGGCGACGGCCTTGGGTTTCTTGAGAATTTCCATCATCAGATCGCTGGAGGGTTTGTCGACGGCCTCCCCCTTGTAGATCTTCTCTAGGAGCATGGTCATCTCGCGCGCGGTCGTGTAATTCTCGTGCGCCACACGCCCGCCCTTAATGCTCATTCCCTCTTCGTAGATGCCCGTATAAAGGAGACCCATCCGCGGGAACTGCTGCTGCACGTAGCCCAGACCAAGACGCTCTAGGACCATCTTGGTCGCGGTGTTGTCCGACTCATTGATCATATGGATCAGGAGTTCGCGCACCGCGAGCTTGGTGCCGTCGGGCCGCCACTTAAGGGAGCCCGATCCTCCCACCCGGTTGCGCCGCGTAATCGGCAGCTTCTCCTCGAGCGAGAGTTGCCCGTCCTTCATCTTGTAGAAGGCCGCGATCAGGATGGGGACCTTGATGAGGCTGGCCGCCGGGAAGAGATCATCAGGGTGGTACATCCAGGTCTTACCGGTGCGGAGGTCCCGCATGCAGATGGAGACGCGCCCCGGATAGTGCACCGCCGTCTTATCGAGCGCGGCAGTCATCTTATCCCAGGAGATAGTCCGTAGATCGGATTTCATCTCCGGAGAAGGCGTCGGAGCGATGGCCGGACCGCTCGGGATGATCTCCATCCGGGGCGCGGGAACCGGCAGGAGGGAAATGCCGGCGGCCGGGGCGGGGACATCGGCGATCTCGACGTCGTCCTCCGGACGACCGCTCTCTTCTGCCCAGTCCAAGCGGTAACCCAGGCCGTAGGAGAGCCCGACC
>MGTX01000022.1:0-74835 GCA_001799675.1 Elusimicrobia bacterium GWA2_66_18 | reverse complement strand
GGGCGGCGGGCCGCCTCTCGAGGTCAGCTCGACTTGACGGCCGGATTCTTGGAGAAAGCCAGCTTATCATTGGCGGCGTCGACCTCGACGTAGATAGTCGAGCCGGGCTCAAACTTCTTCATCAGGAGCTCCTCAGAGAGGGGATCCTCGACCGAACGCTGGATGGTGCGCGCCAGCGGCCGGGCGCCGTAGTTGACGTCAAAGCCGTTCTTGATGAGGAATTTTTCGGTCTCCTCGGAGAATGTGACCTTGTAGCCCTGGGCCTCGATCTTCAGGCGCACGCGACCGAGCATCAGCACTAGGATTTGCGTCATCTCGGCCTCGTTGAGAGGGTGGAAAACGATGATGTCGTTGACGCGGTTGACGAACTCGGGGCTGAAGACGCGCTTGACCTCCTCCATCACGGTCTCCTTCATCTTCTTGTAGTCGCGCTCGTTCTGGTCGGCCGCGTCAGCGGCGGCAAATCCCAGGGATTTCCCTTTGGAGATCAGGCGCGCGCCCACGTTGGAGGTCATAAGGACGATGGTGTTCTTAAAGGAAACCTTGTGGCCCAGGTTATCGCTGAGGATACCGTCCTCCATGACCTGCAGGAGGATGTTAAAGACGTCCGGATGCGCTTTCTCGATCTCATCCAAAAGAACCACGGAATACGGCTTGCGTCTGACGGCCTCCGTGAGCTGGCCCCCTTCTTCATAACCGACGTAGCCCGGGGGCGCTCCGATAAGACGGCTGACCGCGAACTTCTCCATGTACTCGGACATATCGACGCGGACCACAGCATCCTCGTTGCCGAACATAAACTCGGCCAAAGCGCGGGCCAACTCCGTCTTGCCCACGCCGGTCGGACCGAGGAACATAAAGGAACCAATGGGCTTCTTGGCGTCCTTGAGGCCCGCACGCGCGCGCCGGATAGCCTGGGAGATGGCCCTGATCGCCTCCTCCTGGCCGATGACGCGCTTGTGGAGGTTATCCTCCATGTGAACGAGCTTCTCGGTTTCAGATTCGGTCAGCGCGGTGACTGGCACTCCGGTCCACTTGGAGACCACCGCGGCGATGTCCTCGCCGGTAATGGATGGGATGGACTGGTCGCGCTTCTCCCGCCACTTCTTCTTGGCTTCCTCGAGGGCCTTGCGCAATTCCTTCTCCTTGTCGCGCAGGCGAGCGGCTTTCTCGTATTCCTGGCCGGAGATGGACCCGGACTTCTCCTTGACCACCTTCTCGATCTCGGCCTCCTTGTCCTTGAACTGGGGAGGAGTGACCGAGGACTGCAGGCGGGCGCGCGAGCCGGCCTCGTCTATGAGGTCGATGGCCTTGTCCGGCAGGAAGCGCTCGGAGATATAACGGTCGGAAAGCTCGGCGGCGGCCCGGAGGGCGGCGTCTTCGTACTTGACCTTATGGTGCGCCTCATACTTATCTTTGAGCCCGTTAAGGATCTGGAACGTCTCCTCGACGCTGGGGGGGTCGACGACGATGGGCTGGAAGCGGCGCTCAAGCGCGGCGTCATGCTCGATGTATTTGCGATATTCATCAAGCGTCGTAGCGCCTATGGTCTGCAACTCTCCGCGCGACAGCGCGGGCTTGATCATGTTTGAAGCGTCGATGGCGCCCTCGGCGGCGCCCGCGCCGATGACGGTATGCAGCTCATCGATGAAAAGGATGACGGAACCCTTGGAGCGGCGGATCTCCTCGATGATATTCTTTAGACGCTGCTCGAATTCACCGCGATACTTCGTGCCCGCGACGACCAGGGCCAAGTCGAGGGTCAAAACCCTTTTATTGAGAAGGATCTCCGGCACGTCGGCGGAAGAGATCTTCTGGGCAAGACCCTCCACGATGGCTGTTTTACCAACGCCGGGATCCCCGATAAGCACGGGGTTGTTCTTGGTGCGGCGGGCGAGGATCTGGATCATTCGCTCGATCTCGTTGGCTCGGCCGATGACGGGGTCCAGCTTGCCCTCGCGGGCCATAATGGTGAGATCTCGTCCGAACTCATCGAGAGTGGGCGTCTTGGATTTGGTCCGGGACGGCGAGCCCGAGCCGGAAGTCGCAGCCTCGCCTTTGCCGGAACTCTGCTGCTGTTGGCCCTCGCCGAGGAGATTGAGGACCTCCTCGCGCACGACATCCAGGCGCAGGCCCAGGTTCTCCAGCACGCGCGCAGCCACGCCCTCCTCCTCGCGGATGAGGCCGAGGAGCAGGTGCTCGGTGCCGACATAGGAGTGCCCCATGTGCTGTGCCTCCTCGACGGCGTACTCGAGGACCTTCTTGGCGCGGGGCGTGAAGGGGATCTCGCCCAGGAGCATGACGTTGTCGCCGGTACCGACGATCTTCTCGATCTCGGAGCGCACGCGGCGCAGGTCCACGCCGAGATTGGCGAGGACTTGGGCGGCGACGCCTTCTCCTAAAGCGATGAGGCCGAGCAGGATGTGCTCGGTGCCCACGTAGTCGTGGTTGAGGCGCTTGGCTTCCTCTTGCGCGATGAGGATGACCCGCTGGGCCCTCTCGGTGAATCGGTTCGACATGGTCGTCTCCTGGGAAGCCCCTTCCGCTTCCCTAATTACAACTGCACTGAGTCATTCTATATATTATTGGAGACGCTCGGAAAACGGTATCATCGCGGGCATGCGCCGTATCCCCGCGTCCGGCATCAACCTCTTCCAGTTCATCTACATATTGGTGAGCGAATACAGGAAGCGCACCGGTCAAGAACCATTGGACCTCTCGCTGGGCAATCCCGATGGAGTGCCCCCCGCGGCCCTCCGGGCTCTGAAGGCCAAGTACTCCGCCGATCCCGGCCATATCTACCATACCTATGCGGAAGATAAAGACCTCAACGGCTTCGCGGCGGGCATGGTGGGCCTCCACGGCGGCATCGATGTGGCGGGGTTCCCCCGCCTGCGCGCGCTGCCGATCGCCGGGATCAAAACGACGAGCGCGATGGTCCCCCTGGCCTGCGGCCTGCATCTGCCGGACAAGGTCTTCCGCAGGGCCTTCCGCGTCGCCTCCAATCTGCCGGCCTACGACGTGGTGGGCGCCTGGAGCGGCTCGTACCTGGGCGCCGAACGCACGGTCTGGCCGCTCATCTCAACGGACAACATGAGACTGAAGGTCTCCCGGCTGAAGGAAGCTTTGAAGAGGGACGCGGCAGACCGGGCGGACCTGGTCTTCGTCATACGGCCCGGCAACCCTGCGGCGGTGGGGACGAACGCCGCGGAATGGAAGGAGCTCATCGCCTTCTGCCTTGAGAAGGGCATGCGCCTAGTCAACGACGGCGCCTACGCGGGCCTGGCCGGGGACGGCTCCCATGTCCCGCTGGCGCAGGTTGCCAAGGACTATCCCGACCTGGAATGGATGGAGATGTACTCCGTCAGCAAATCATTCAACGATCCCGGCGCGAGGTTGGGGGCCCTCGTCGGTTCCAAAGACTTCGTCGAGGACTTCATCCTCGTGAAGGGCAACACCGACTCCGGTCCCGCGCCCGGCATCATGGCCGCTTACGGGGATTTCCTCAGCGACCGCCCCGCGGCGAAAAAAGCCCTGGAAGACATCCGAGGCCTTTACGAAAAACGTTTAACCTGCCTCATCCCCAAGCTGAAAGCCGCGGGGCTTAAACCCGCCTGCTCGACCGAGGCCGGGTTCTTCACTCTCTGGAAGGTCCCGCAGGCCGTGCTCGGCAATGGATTGCCGGCGGAAAATCGACACGAGGCCTTCAACCGCGCGGTCATCGCCGCGACCGGCATCGTGGGCGTCCATTTCTCCGGCTTCACGGAGGACGGACGACACGAACCGCTGGTGCGCTACGCGGTCTGCGCGGACGTGCTCGACCAAAAGTTTCAGACGCGGCTGGGAGAAGGTCTGGCCAAACTACAACCCGTCTACTGAGCCGCGGGTTTGATTCTCAACGGGGAATGCTTTACACTGTATGTCATGAACCAAGCCGAGATCGTCGCGCCCGTCGAGTCCGGCGGCTCCGACCTTAAGAGCAAGTCCCTCCTCGTCATCTCGTCGCCCTCGCCGAAGAAGAAGTTCATCTACCAGCGGCTCAAGGAGTTGGGCCCGAAGATGATCCTCATCTCCTCGGAAGCGAACTGGCTCTCGAAGCTCGCTGACGGATTCATCGAGGCGGACCCTCTCGATGAGGTCGCCTGCACGGCGAAGGTCGAGGAACTGGTCAAGACGACGAAGATCGACGGCGTGATCACCTTCTGGGAGAACGCGGTGCCGCTGGCGGCGACGCTGGCCGAACGCTTCGGCTGGATCGGGCACTCCGCGCAGGCCGCGCTCAATGCCCGCAACAAGTACCTGACCCGCCAGACCCTGGAGAACGCAAAGCTCTCAAAGTACCAGCCGGCCTGGGCTCTCATCAAGAACCACCTCGATCTGGAGAAGGCCGCGGCGCGCATCGGTTTCCCTGTCGTACTTAAGCCCGCCTGGGGCGTGAAGAGCCAGTTCGTGGTCAAGCTCGACAGCCTCGATGAGGCGATGAAGGCCTTCGATTACATCAAGACGAACATGAACCCGTCCTTCGATCCCATCTACAAGTACGGAACCGACATCCTGGCCGAGGAATACCTGGACGGCGCCGAGATCGACGTCGACCTCCTCGTGCAGGCGGGCGAGGTTAAGTTCCACGCCTTCACCGATAACTTCCCGACCAAGGAGCCCTTCTTCGTCGAGACCGGAGACGCCATGCCCTCTCGCCATGAGGATAAAGACCTTTCCGATGTTCTGAAGATGGCCAAGGACGTCGTGAAGGCCCTCGGACTGAGCAACGGCGCCCTGCATCTAGAGGCGAAGATCACTCCTGCCGGGCCGAAACTGATCGAGCTGAACGCGAGGATGGGTGGAGATTATCTCTACGACTGGATCAAGACCATCTGGGAGGTCGACCTCGTGGAGGAAGCCTCCGATATCGCGGTCGGCCTGCCCTGCCAGCCCAAGCGACTCAAGGCGCCTCGCTGCCATCTCGTCGGTAAGTATCTCATCCCGGAGCACTCGGGCGTGGTCACGGGGGTCAAGCTCCCCCAGGAGAAGACCGACCCGGCCAAGGTCCACGACATCACGGTCCAGAAGGAGCCCGGCGACGCCGTGCTGGTCCCTCCCGAGGGCTTCGAGACGATGGGCTGGATCGTCGGCCGCGGCGACACCTACGCCGAGGCCGAGGAGAACTTGGACGAGGCCCTGCGCCAGGTCTCCGTCAATATCGTCCGCTTCGACTCGACCTCCTCTCTGGGCAAGACCCGGCGCAAGAACCGCTTCGGCGCGGCCCAGGTCTCCCGCCGCCGCATCCTCCAATCGGCGCGCATCGAAAAGGTCCGCGGCTTCGACCTCGGCAAGAAATCCCTCCACGTCGGCATCCTCTGCAACATCTACGACGCGGAGAGCGGCGAGGAAGGCGCGGTCCACTCGGACCTCACCTCCGTCGGCCTCAATATCCAGAAGGCCGTCGAGTCGAAAGGTCATCAAGTGACCTTCTTCGACATGAACGAAACGCCTCTCCCCTTCGAAAAAATAGCCAATGCGAACGTCGATCTCATCTTCAACGTCTGTGAACGAATCAACAATTCATCTCTGCTCGAGCCCCACGCCGCCGCCATCTTGGACTGCCTGGGGATCCCTTACACGGGCTCCAATCCATTAACGCTGGCGTTATGCATCGACAAGATTAAAGTCAAAAAGATCTTGGAACAGCACGGTCTTCCCACGCCTAACTTCGATTATGTTTTCCAGAAAGATGAACCCATCCGCGAAGATTTAAGATATCCATTGATGGTTAAATTAGCGAACACCGATAACTCGATCGGGATATCGAACGCCTCGGTGGTCTCCAGCCTGAAAGCCCTCAAAGATCAGGTCAATCATCTCTTGGAGAAGTACAATCGGCCCGTCCTCATCGAGGAGTTCATCGAGGGCGATGAGGTGGACGTGACCATCGTCGGCAA
Source organism: Elusimicrobia bacterium GWA2_66_18 (assembly GCA_001799675.1). GTDB lineage: Bacteria > Elusimicrobiota > Elusimicrobia > UBA1565 > UBA9628 > GWA2-66-18. The sequence continues at coordinate 68,896 of MGTX01000022.1, read as the reverse complement.
CGAATCGCGCGTGAAGGTCCTGCCCCTTTCGCGTTCCATATTCGATGACCTGCCCAAGGGCGTCTGGGGCATCTATCCCTTCCAGGCCAAATGGTCCGACAACTCGGTCTACGAGAAGATCCGCATCGAGCGCCCGGCCAAATACAGCCAGAAGCTGACCGCGCTCATCTCCGAGATCTGTCTCGACGCTTACCGCATCTTCGACTGCCACGACTACGCGCGCATCGAGGTTCGCGTCGACCGCTCGGGGAACCCCTACATCCTCGAGATCAACCCGAACCCGTCGATCAGCACGGGGGACTGCGTGCCGGCCTGCGCCGAGATGATCGGCCAAAAGTACGAGGACTTCATCGAGGAGATCATGAAGGAGTGCATCCTACGCTACCGCGCCAAGCCTCCCTATTATCACCTCCAGAGCGCGATGGCTCCCTTCTAGATGAAGGTTCTCGTCACGGGTGGGGCGGGTTACATCGGCAGTCACGCCTGCCTGGAACTGCTGCGCGCCGGGCACGAGGTCGTCGGATTCGACAACCTCTCGAACTCGTCCGAGAAAGCGATCTCCCGCGTGCGCGAACTATCCGGCAAGCCGCTGCGCTTCGAGCGCCTCGACCTCCTCGATAAGCAGGGCCTCGGGCGCCTGATGAAGGAAGGCTTCGACGCCGTGATGCACTTCGCGGGCCTCAAGGCGGTCGGCGAGTCCGTTGAAAAGCCCGACCTCTACCGCCGCAACAACGTCGAAGGCAGCGCCAACCTCTTGGCCGCCATGAAAGCCGCGGACTGCCGCAACCTCGTCTTCTCCTCGTCCTGCACCGTGTATGGAGCGGTCCAGAAGAACCCGGTCACGGAAAGCCACCCGCGCGCCGCCGTCAACCCGTACGGAGAGACGAAGCTGGCCGTCGAGGACATGTGCTTCGAGCTGGCGCGCGTCGAGAAGGGCTGGCGCATCGCCCTCCTGAGATATTTCAATCCCGTGGGCGCCGATGCCAGCGGCTGCATCGGCGAGGACCCCAAGGGCATGCCGAACAACCTGATGCCCTTCGTCATGCAGACCGCCGTCGGCCGCCGCGACAAGGTCCGCGTCTGGGGCAACGACTACCCCACGCCGGACGGCACCGGCGTGCGCGACTACATCCATGTCACCGACCTGGCCCTCGGCCACCTGGCGGCGCTTGGGCGCCTGGACCGCTTCGACGGCGCGCTGGCCGTCAACCTGGGCGCCGGGCGCGGCTATTCGGTGCTGGAGGTCATACGGGCCGCCTCCAAGGCCGCGGGCAAGGACATCCCCTATGAGATCCGCCCCCGCCGGCCCGGCGACGCCGCCGCCATCTGGGCGGACCCCTCCTTCGCCAAGAAGTCTATCGGCTGGGGCGCGACGCGCGGTCTCGACGAGATGTGCGCCGACCATTGCCGCTGGCAGACTCAAAATCCGGAGGGTTTCGCTTCCTGACTCACTTTCTCCTCAAGGTCGTCCTTACCGCCCTGATCGTGGCGGGAGCGTCGGAACTCGGCAAGCGCTCGAGCGCGTTGGGAGCGCTCCTCGCCTCCCTGCCGCTGACGTCTCTGCTGGTGTTGAGCTGGATCCACCTCGAATCGAAGGACGCGACAAAGGTCGCGGCAATGTCTCTCGACATCTTCTGGGCGGTGCTGCCATCCCTGCTCTTCTTCCTGGTCCTGCCCTTCCTTCTCAGGCGCGGCTGGGGTTATTGGCCGGCGCTGGCGGCCTCCTGCATGATGATGTTCGCGGGTTATGCGGCCTACGCGGCCGTCCTCCGGCGCTTCGGCGCGGCGCTATAGCCCCAGTGGGATCAGCGGACCGAGGCGATCCGAGAGGGCGGCCAGTAGATGAACCAACCCTTCCCTTTGAGGTATTTCTCTTCGACGGGGCCCCAGTAGCGGGAGTCGCAGGAGTGGTCGCGATTGTCGCCCATGGCGAAGTAGGCGTGCTCCGGGACCTTCACGGGCCCGAAGTAATCCTTCTGGATGTCCTGGAGCTCTTTGTCCAGGACGTGCGTCTGCCAGAGTTCCTGGTAACGCTCGGGCGAGACCTCCTTGGAGTGCACGGACTCGGGCTGGCGGTAGGCGTCGGTCCACTGCGCGTAGGGCTCCTCGGCCAGGAGCTTGCCGTCGATGAAGACACGGCCCTGGCTGACCTGGATGGTCTCGCCGGGGAGGCCGATGACGCGCTTGATGAAATCCTTCCCGTACTGGACCGAGCCGCAGTGGAGTTCGCGCACGTCGTCGACGGGGAAGCGGAAGACGACCACGTCGCCGCGCGAGACGGGCTTGAGCGGGAGCACGCGCCGTCCCGAGAAGGGCACGCGCAGGCCGTAGAGGAACTTATTGACGAAGAGATGGTCGCCGATAAGGAGAGTCTTCTCCATTGACCCCGAGGGAATCTTGAAGGCCTGGAGCACGAACATCATCAGGAGCGAGGCCATGAAGGCGGCTGAGAAAACGGTGTCGGCCCACTCCAGGTCCTCGGTGAGGAAGCGGCGGCGGCTCTCCACGCTCTCTCCCTTGGAGAAGGCGCGCCAGAAGCCCAGCGCGCCTAGAACCAGGCCGGCGGCCAGGGCGGGATAGACCTCTCCCACCGACAAGATGTGAGCGGCCACCGAGATAAAGCGCGCGCGGCTCTCAAAAGACATCGCCAGGACCATCGTCGCGGATGATCCGGCCAGGAAGAAGAAGAATCCATGCCAGAGAGCGGACTTGAACGGCGTTTCAGGGCCGCCGATATGCTGCCAGCCGCGCGAGAACCAGGCGAAGAGGCCCATGGCCGCCCCAATGAAGAAAAGTCTGTATTCCATTAGTCGTTATCCTCGTCGATCTTAAGGGCGGCCAGGAAGGCCTCTTGCGGCACCTCGACCTGCCCGATGAGCTTGGCGCGCTTCTTGCCCTCCTTCTGCTTGCCCAGAAGCTTCTTCTTGCGCGTGATGTCTCCGCCGTAACACTTGGCGATGACGTCCTTGCGCTTGGCGCCGATGGTCTCGCGCGCGATGATCTTGCCCTGCACGCGCGCTTGGATGGCGACCTCGAAGTTCTGGCGGTCGATAAGTTCCTTGAGCTTCTCGCAGAGCTTGCGACCGACGTCGTAGGCCTTGTCCTTATGCACGACCTGGCTGAGCGCGTCCACCGGCTCGTTGTGGATGAGGACCTCGAGCTTGGCCATGTCCGACTCGCGGTAGCCGATCGGGTGGTAGTCGAGCGTCGCATAGCCCTTGGAGACGGACTTCAGTCGGTCGTAGAAGTTGACGACCATCTCGGCCAGGGGTAGATCGTACTTGATGAGCATTCGCGTGGGAGAGAGGTACTCGATGCCGACGTAGACGCCGCGGCGCTCCTTAATGAGGTTGAGGACCGCCTCCTGGTGCTCGATGGGCAGAACGATGGTCAGCAATACGAAGGGCTCCTCGATGGACTTGATCTCGCCGTGGTAGGGGAACTTGGCGGGATTGTCGATGACGGTCCACTTCCCGTCGTGAGTCTGGACGCGGTAGACCACGTTCGGCGCGGTGACGATGAGGTCCAGGTCGAACTCGCGCGAGAGCCGCTCCTTGACGATGTCCATATGCAGCAAGCCCAGAAAGCCCAGACGATAGCCGAAGCCGAGCGCCAGCGAGGTCTCCGCCGTGTAGTTGAACGAGGAATCCTCCAGGTTAAGCTTGTCGAGCGCGTACTTCAGCGCGGTGTACTCGGTCTGGTCGATCGGGAATATCCCCGCGAAGACGACGGGTTTGGCTTCCTTGTAGCCGGGCAGAGCCGCCGTCAGAGGCCGCGCGGTTTCCATGACCGTGTCGCCGACGCGCACGGTGTGGATATCCTTGATGCCGCAGATGACGTAGCCCGCCTCTCCCGCCGACAGGGTATCGGACGGGACCTGTTTCGGCTTAAGATAGCCGACCTCCTCGACGATGGCTTGCGTCTCGGTCGAGAAGAACTTCACCTTCATCCCTTTCTTGAGCAGGCCGTCGACGACGCGGACCAATAGAATCACTCCGCGGAATATCGAGTAACTTGAGTCAAAGATCAAAGCGGAGAGAGGCTTCTGCGGATCGCCGGAGGGAGCCGGTATCTCCCGAATGATGGCGTCCAAGATCTCCTGTATGCCCGCCCCGCTCTTGGCGCTGATCAAGACGGGGTCTTCGATGATCTTCAGCGTGTCGAAAATCTGCTCGAGCGTCCCGTTGACGTCGGCGGACGGGAGGTCGATCTTGTTGATGACCGGGATCACGCGCAAGCCGACCTGCTGGGCGAGCATCGCGTTGGCCAGGGTCTGCGCCTGGACTCCCTGGGTGGCATCCACGACGAGGAGCGCGCCCTCGCAGGCGGCCAGGGCGCGGCTGACTTCATAGGTGAAGTCCACGTGGCCGGGGGTGTCAACGAGATTGAGCAGCCACTTCCGGCCGTCCGGAGCCACGTAGTCCATGCGCACGGCCTTGGCCTTGATGGTGATGCCGCGCTCACGCTCCAGTTCCATGGAGTCCATGATTTGGGCCTGCATGTCTCGGTGCGCGATCGTCCCGGTCGCCTCGAGCAGGCGGTCGGCCAGCGTCGACTTGCCGTGGTCGATGTGCGCTATGATCGAGAAGTTGCGGATGCTCCTCGTCTCGCTCATTGATGCTGCTCCAAGAGCCGCCGGATCTCGTCGGACTCGGCACAGACGACGGCTTTGGCGACCAGGCGCTTCATTGATTCGTGCTTGAGACTTCGGATCGCCTGCTTGACGCGCAGGAACATGCGTGGAGAGACCGACATCGCGTCCACGCCCATGCCGACCAGCAGCGGCACGGCCCTCGGGTCGGACGTCATCTCGCCGCAGACGCCGACCCACTTGCCGCGCTTGTGCGCGGTCTGCACGACGTGGTCGAGCAAGCGCACCACCGCGGGATGGTAAGGGTCGTAGAGATGCGTGACATGTTCGTTGACTCGATCGACGGCCAGCACATACTGGATGAGGTCGTTGGTGCCTATGGAGACGAAGTCCACGTGGGGGAGGAAGGCGTCGAGTTGGATGGCGGCCGAGGGTATCTCGACCATGATGCCGAACTCGATGTCCTCCTTGAACTCCACGCCCTCGGCCGCCAACTCCGCCTGGGCCTGGTCGAGGAGCCTCTTCGTGGCGAGGACCTCGCCGACCGAGGAGACCATCGGGATCATGACCCGGACCTTGCCTTTCAGAGAGGAGCGCAGGACCGCGCGCAATTGGGTCTTAAAGAGGTCGAGATGGCGCAGGAAGAGCCTCACGCCGCGCAGGCCCATGAAGGGATTCGTCTCGCTCTTGAGACCCTCGATGCCGATGTGGGGGAGGCGGTCGCCGCCGATGTCGGCGGTGCGGATGATGACCTCGCGACCATCCATAGCCTTGACCACGGCGCTGTAGACCTTGCTCTGCTCGTCCTCGCCCGGCGCTTCGGTCCGGTTCAGGAAGAGGGACTCGGTGCGGAAGAGCCCGATACCGTCGGCCTGGAGCGCGATGACGTTCTTAAGTTCCTCTAGGGAATCCAGGTTCACCTCGAGCCGGAAGGCCCGTCCGTCGGCTGTGACGGTGGGCAGCCCCTTTAAGTTCTCGAGCGAACGGTCTTCGGCCGCGGTCCGTTCCTGGACCTTCTGGTACTTGGCGACGGTCTCGGAGCTGGGGTTGATGATGACCATGCCCTGCTCACCGTCGAGGATGACCATGTCGCCGGTCTTGATGCGGCGGCTGACGTCCGAGAGGCCGACCACGGCGGGGATCTCCAGGCTCTGCGCCAGGATGGCCGTGTGCGAGGTCTTTCCGCCCAAGTCGGTCGCAAAGCCCAGAATCTTGGTCTCCTTGAGACCCAGAGTGTCCGAGGGCAGGAGGTTGCGCACGATGAGCACGCATTCGTGGTCGATCTCAGCCAAGCTGCGTTTCTGCCGCTTCATGAGGTGCAGGAGCAAGCGCTTGCCGACGTCGAAGAGGTCGTGTCGTCGCTCCCGGAAAAACTCGTCGTCCATCTTCTCGAACTGCCGGTTGACGAGTTCCAGGGCCTCGGAAAGGGCGAACTCCGCGTTGACCCCCTCCGTCACGATGCGCTTGGGCACGTCCGAGGTGATGAGGGCGTCCTTGAGGATGAGGCGGTGCGCGTCGATAAGCTTGGCGTGCTGCTTGCCCAGGACCTTCAGGACCTTCTGCTCGGCGGCATCGAGGTCGCGCAGCGTGGCCTTCTGCGCCTGTTTGAAGCGGCGGACCTCATCCTTAATCTTGGAGCGGCCGATCTCCACGCGCTCGACGACGATGTCCTCATCCTCGACCACATAGGCCTTGCCGATGGCGATGCCGGGGCTGGCCGCGACTCCTTTGATGACGATCATGGTCGCCTCCCACGACGATCGACGCGACCATTTCCTCGCTTATGCTCGGTCATGGTCGCCTCTCGGCCTAGTCTTCATCGAACTTCCGATCAAAAATCTTCACGATCGCCTCGATTGCCTGGGCTTCGTCCGGGCCATCGGCCTTGACCGTGAGCTTGGATCCCCCCTCGGCGGCCAGGAGCATGAGGCCCATGACGCTCTTGCCGTTGACCTCGAGCCCATCCTTGACGACGAGGATGTGGCTCTTGAACTTGGCGGCCTCCTGTACAAACAGCGCCGCCGGTCGCGCGTGCAGGCCGAGGCGATTCTTGATGGTGAAAACTTTCTCGGTCATGGTCGCCTCCCACGGAGATCGACGCGACCATTTCCTCGCTTATGCTCGGTCACCGGACCCACCCCGCAGCGGCCGCTGCCAGGATCCCGGCCCCGGCGGCCAGGCGCAGAGGCCCGCCCACCCGCCGTGAGAACCCCGCTCCCGCCACCAGGCAGCCGCCGGCCAGGTAGGCTGGTGCGACATGACCCAAGACCGTGGCGAGGAGCGCGGACGCGATCGTCAGGACCGCGGCGGTCAAGCGCGCACGGCGGATCCACGCCTGAACCGGCAGCCTGGCCGCAGCGGCGATGGCGGCGTCTCCCCGGGCCAGCCCCGCGCCAATGCCGGCCCAGCGCGCGGCCAGGGCCGGAGCGTTGAAGGCGGCCAGGCCGGCGATCTCCCCCCAGACAAGGGGATGGGGCAGACCAAGGCACCATCCCGCCACCGCGACAAAGACGGCGGAAGCCGCAGCCAAGGGCCGCAGGGCGCCCCAGAACAGGGCGTCGGCCGAGCCGGCCAGCGCGGCTCCCGCCGCGGACTTCAAGGTCGCCGCGCGCGCGGCCGCCGCGAACTCGCCCGCCGCCGCGCGTGCTTCGAGCGCGGCAATGGTCCCCAGGATGAGTCCCGCCGCGCAAGGCTGGGTGTTGAACGAAACAAGATGTCGGGCCCGCGCGGCGGACAGGCCCGCCGGGTCGAGCGCGTAGGCGGACCGCAGGGCGGGGTCTAGGGCCCAGGCGAATCCCAGCGCCTGCCGGCGCTCGTCGCTGAAACCCGCCTGCAGGAGCAGGGAGCGTAGGAAGAGACGCCCGCGAAGACCTCCCAGATCCCTGCTCATGCGCGACTCCAGAGGGACGCCGCCAGTCCCCCCGCCCCGAGCCACGGCGCCGTGAGGAAGACGGCCTGCGCTCCGGCGCGGGCCATCTCCGGAAGGACGGGCCAGAGGCGGGCGACCAAGGGACCGAGGACGCAGACGGCCGCAAGCGTGACCGCGAAGGTCGCCGCGGTCTGCAGGCCGATACTGCTCGCGAGTTCGCGCCCCAGACGGTGGCCGCGGCCCGCGGCGAGGGAGGCTTCCACACGCCGCGCATGGACGCCGCGGCGCGCGCGGAGGGCTCGCTCGACGCGGGCGTGGACCCAGCCCGAGGCGAGCCCGACAGGGAAGGCGGCCTCGACGGCAAGCGCCTCGGGACCGGCGGCCAGCCACGCGGCGACGCCGGCTGCGACCGGCGCCGAGAGATCCAGGCGACCGCCCAACGGCAGTTCCTCGATCGTCACGGCCTCGATCGCGACGCCGAGACCGCCCCCGAGCAGAGGGTGACCAAAGAAGGCGCCGACAAGCGGGCCAACCACAAAAGGGCGAGAGAGAAGAAACGGGCCCACGGAGGCTGCCTCCAACTCCAGCACCGCGAGCGCCGCCGCTCCGAGCGCGTCCTGGGTGAGCGCGGTCATGTCGATCATTGACCATCCAGGATGGGCGTGAGATCCTCTTCGGGGTCGGAGGGTAGCGCGCGACCTTCCAGCCGCACTCCCAACGCGGAAATCGCCTTCAGAGCGCCCTTGTCCTGCTCGTCGAGGAACAAAGCACGCCCGAGTTGGACCTTCCCCACCAGGTAATGGAGCCCGCCGACGTTAACGCGGTCGACGCGGACGCCGTTCTTGAGGAGGGCTAGAGCCTCGGCGGGGCTCGGCACGAGGATGAGGATGGCCCGGGCGCTCACCTGCGGCGACGCCAGCACCCGCGGCGCGTCGTCCACGCTCGAGACGATTATCCCGATGCCGGCCGGCATGGCCATCTTCATCAGGGAGGCCTGCACCTCGTCTTGGGCCGCGGCGTCGCAGACCACGACCACCAAGTCGACCCCGAGCCGGGGAAGCCAGCCTTCCACGACCTGCCCGTGCACCAGGCGGTCGTCAACGCGCAGCAGGATGATGGGCATCAGCGCGCCCCCGCGACGGCCACGAACATGCGCCGCACGTCCCGGATGGACTTCTGCCCGTCGGCCACGATCTTCTCGACTAGGGTTTCCAGGGGCAGGCGGTCGCGGTGGCTGAAGGCGCAGACCAACATGTAGAGGTTGACGCCGCTGACCATCTCGACGCGCGCCGCGCCCTTAACGAGAGGGAAGGAGAGGTTGTTCGGGGTGCCGCCGGGCATGTCGGTGAAGAGGATCACTCCGTCCGGGTTAGCCAGTTCGCGCAGCGCGCGCGCGATCTTCGATCTGATCTCCGGCACCGAAAGCCGCGAGGAGGTGGCGATGACGCGCACTCCCCTGGCCTGGCGGCCTACGATGCCCTCGGCTGCTTCCACGAGATAGGCGCCGAACTCGCCGTGCGTGACGACGATGAAGTTGATCACAGCGAGATATCCCGGTGGAACTCCTGGATGGGATGGCCGGAACTGCGCAGGCTCTGCGCCAGCCAGCGCGTGCAAAAAACGCTGCGGTGGCGGCCTCCAGTGCAGCCGATCGCTATAGTGAGATAGGCCTTGCCCTCGCTGACGTAGTGCGGCAGGAGTTCCTCGATGAGCTTGAGCCAGTCGCGCAGGAAGCGGCGGGCGATGGGCTGGGCCAGGATGTGCTTCTGGACCTTCTCGTCGAGCCCTGTGAACTTGCGCAGACCGGGAGCGTAGTGAGGGTTGGGTAGGAAGCGCACGTCCATGACGATATCGGCGTCGATGGGGATGCCGTGCTTGTATCCGAAGCTCACGACCTGAAGGGTCATTTCGTGCGTCTGCGTCAGCCCGATGGTCTCGGAAATCTTTTCCTTGAGCTCCCCGAGAGTCAGGTGGGACGTGTCGATCGTCTTGTCCGCCACGCTCTTGATGGGAGAGAGGAGACGGCGCTCCTGGTTGACCGCCTCGGCGATCTTCCCGCCGAGGGGATGGCGGTGGCGCGTCTCGGAGAAGCGCCTCACGATGATCTCGTCGATCGCGTCCAGGAAGAGAACGCGCACCCCGAGGCCTTTGGCCTTGATCTCGCGCAGGAGCTCCGGCATTATCGAGAGCAGTCGTCCCTCGCGGATGTCCATGCCGAGAGCCACGCGGGTCATGGACGGAGACTTGATCACGTAGTCGGCGAAGTTGTCGACCAGGGCGACGGGGAGATTGTCCACGCAAAAATAGCCGAAGTCCTCGAAGACCTTGAGGGCCTGGCTCTTGCCGGCGCCGGAGACCCCGGTGATGACGAAAAGACGCTTGGCCTCCGTCTCGCCCTTGCGTTTCAAGAGTGCTCCTTGGACTTCATGCGCTCGATGAGGCGCTTATTGAAGGTTTCAGCGGAAAAATAGCCCTGCGAGCGCAGGCGCTGGTTGAGTGCGGCGACCTCGATGAGCACGGCGAGGTTGCGGCCGGGGCTGACCGGGATGCGGATGAGAGGGACCTCCACGTCCAGGATGGAGACTTTGCGGACCTCCAGGCCCGTGCGGTCGCAGGTGGTCTGAGCGGTCCAGGGCTCGAGCTTGATGGAGAGCTCGACGCGCGTTCGCTCGCGAATCGCCCCGATGCCGAAGAGGAGCTTGACGTCGATGACGCCGAGGCCGCGGATCTCCATGTGGTTCTTGAGAGGTTCCGGGCAGTAGCCCCGGAGGACCCCGCCGCGGCGGTGCTGGATTTGGACCGCATCGTCTGCAACCAAGAGGTGTCCGCGCTTGAGGAGTTCCAGAGCGCATTCGGACTTGCCGATGCCGGCCTCGCCCTGGATGAGCACGCCGAGACCGTAGACGTCCACCAGAACGCCGTGGACCGTCGCCGTCGGCGCCAGCCGCGCCTCGAGCGCCTCGGACAACTCTCCGGTCAGCGTGGTCGTATCGTGAATCGAACGCAGGAGTGGTACGCCGTGCTTCTTGCAGGCCTGGGACAGCGCCGACGGCACGGAAGCGTTGTGGGTGACGATCACACACGGGACCTCCGCGGCGGACAGCATGGCTGAGAGCGCCTCGGCCAACTTCTTCGCGTCGGCCTTCTGGCAGTAGGCCTGCTCTCCGTTGCCGAAGACCTGGACGCGCTCGGCGCGGAAGCGGTCCAGGAACCCCGAGAGGGCAAGTCCTGGGCGATTAAGGTCGCCGACCGTGATGCGGCGCGTGAGTGCCTTCTCCCCCGACAGAAGCTCGAGGCGCAGCCTCTCGCCTTGCTCCTTAAGGAGGTCGCCGACGGTGAGTTCAGCGGCCTGCACGACTCAGCGTTTATTATTGCGAATCGGGCGAACGATGCCGAAGGTCTCGTCGCTCCGCCGGAAGACCACCTGGATCTGATCCGTATCGCGGTCTAGATAGACCAAGAACACATGCCCTTCTGCTTCCATCTCCGCGGCGGCCTGTTCGGGGGTCATCGGCAGGACGGTCTGCCGCACGACCGAAAACGTGGCGGCGTCCGGTAGCGGCGCCTCGGGCGCCAACTCGGAGGCCTTCGCCTTATGACGGACCTTGACCCGCTCCTTGTGCTTCTTGAGCTGGGCGTCGATCTTATCGGACGCGAGGTCGATGGCGGAGTAGAGATCCGCGGCAGTGGCGATGACACGGAAGGTCTGCCCCGGAGCGTGAACGATCATTTCGGCCTTGTGGGCGCGCTTTTCCACGAATAGGAAAGCCTGGCCCCAGACGATGTGGTCGAAATACTTCTGGGCCTTACCCATCTTCTGCTGGACGTAGTCGCGCAGGGCGGGCGTGATCTTGAGTTGCTTGGCGGTGAGCTGGATCTCCATAGTGCGGAATTCTAGCCATTGCGACGGTCATGAGTCAACGCAAGCGATGCTCCCCTGAGATTGACTATGTAAATAAGAAATAGTAATATCGAACATTCTACGCTGGAGACTTATACACCGCGTTAAATTTAATCTTAATAGTTTAATAAATATATAGATTTTATCTGTGGATAACAGGTTATCCACGCATGTGGACATCTTGTGAAAATCATCGAAGCGACTGATCTCTGGACACAAGCCGTGGAGCGTCTGAGTTTAGAGATAGGAGAGGAGAATTCCGAGCTCTGGCTAAAACCCGTGGAAGCCATGTCGTTGGAAGGCGGAGTCCTCCTCCTGAAGGTCCCCAATAAGTTCTTTTCCGACGGAATCAAGGAGCGCTACCAGAAGCGCCTGCTCGCCATCCTGCGCGACGTTTCGAGCTCGGACATAGGCATAGATTTCCGCGTGGAGCGCGACTTGACGCGCGTGCTGCCTCCCTCGGACCCGGTGCCCGAGGCGTCCCCCCAGTCCGACTTCGCCCTCTCGGACCTCAATCCGCGCTACACCTTTGAATCCTTCGTCATCGGCGAGTCCAACCGTCTGGCCCGCGCCACGGCCGAGTCCATCGCGAAGAGTCCGGGCACCCAATACAACCCGTACGTCATCTACGGCGGCGTGGGCTTAGGTAAAACCCACATCATGCATGCCATCGGCAACGCCATGCGCCGCCAGCACCCTAAGGCGCGCGTCCTCTATACGACCAGCGAACAATTCGTCAACGAGTACATCGGCGCGGTGCAGAACAACGCGCTCGAGGCCTTCCGGGCCCGCTACCGCTCACTCGATTGCCTCCTCATTGACGACATCCAGTTCCTCATCGCCAAGGAGCGCTCGGAACAGGAATTCTTCCACACCTTCAACGCCCTCTTCGACTCGCGCAAGCAGATCGTGGTCTCCTCCGACCGCTCACCCAAGGAGATGTCCCCATTGGAGCAGCGCCTCATCTCGCGACTTGAGTGGGGCTTCATAGCGGATATTAAGCCGCCGGACCTAGAGACGCGCATCGCCATCCTGCGTAAGAAAGCGGAAATAGAGCATTTCTCGGTTCCCGACGACGTAATCCTCTATGTGGCGTCTTCGGTTAAGACCAACGTGCGTTCCCTGGAAGGCTCTCTCATACGTCTCAAAGCCTTCCAGTCCATGACCGGCGCTCCGCTCTCCGTGGACGACGCCCGTGACATTCTAAAGGACACCATCACGGTGGATGATTCAAATCCAGTGCGCATCGAGACCATTCAACGCCTAGTCGCCCTTAAATATTCCGTGGACACCAAAGACCTAAAAGGCCACCAGCGCACCGCGTCCATCACCCTGCCGAGGCAGGTATCCATGTACCTCTCCTGCGTCATGACGGATCAATCCTCCACCGACATCGGTCGAGCCTTCGGCGGCAAGGATCACTCAACCGTCCTGCACGCCCGCAAGAAAATAGAGAAGAAGGTGGAGGAAGACCCATTTTTCCTGGAGCTTATAAATAAGCTTCAAGCCGACATCAAGGCGGCTGAGCGGTGACCGGGGGAATACCTGTGGAGCACCGCGCGCAAACGTGGATAATATCCAGGGTTGTGAACAACACGGATAAGTCCATGGGATTACCCACAAGATCTCCCATAACACAGTCGGGAGCACGCTGGGTTGTAAGCTTTATCCCCCGCATGATGAAGAAGAGGATGGATTGAAATGAAAATAACCATCAACAAGGAAGAACTGGCACAAGGCGTCCAAACCATCCAGTCTGCCTTGTCGGCCAGGACCACGCTGCCCATTCTCCTTAACTTCCTCATGGAGACCGAGGGCGGCAGGGTGAAGGTTGTTTCTACCGACCTGGAGATGGGGGTCAAGCACTTCCTAAAAGCCGAAATCGAGAGCGATGGATCCATCACGATACCCGCCAAGAAATTCTCAGACATACTTCATAGTTTGCCTGACGTGGAGGAAGTTGAGTTGGCGGTGGACGCGGGCGGCAAGGTCTCGCTTAAGTGCGGCCGATCCCGTTTCGGCATGGTGGGCGCTCCTAAGTCGGAATACCCCGTCCTGCCCGATTTTAATAAGGCGACGGCTTTTGAACTGCCGGCGGCGGTGGTGGGAGGAATGATCCATAAGACCATCTTCGCGGCCTCTTCCGATGAGACGCGTCATGTTCTTAATGGTGTGTTTTGGTCCGCCAAGAAGGGAATTTTAGAGATGGTCTCGACCGACGGGCGGCGCCTGGCCGTCATCGCCAAGAGTATACTCCCAAAAGACAAGGAGTTCTCCGTCATCGTTCCAACCAAGGTCCTCGCGGAGTTCCTACGCTTAATGGGAGTGCTCGGCATCGAGGATTCATCTAAGGAGAAGATGCTGGTGAGCGTGACCGACAATCAAATCACTTTTCAAATAAAAGGAACCACTCTTCTCTCCCGCTTAGTGGGCGGGTCTTTCCCAAATTATGAGCAGGTCATCCCAACCAAACGCGAAGTCATCTTCACAACTCAGACCAAAGACCTTTTGGCCGTGACCAAACGCGCCTCTTTGTGCGCGGTAGACCGCGGGGGTTCGGTTAAATATTCTTTAAAGAAAGGTCTTCTACATGTGACCTCCTCGAGTCAAAATAATGAGTTTGCCGAGGACCTCGCGGTCGAGTATCCCGGCGCGGACTTCACGGTCGCTTTTAACCCTCAATTCGTCGTGGACGCTTTAAAACATATCGATACCGATAAGATGGTCGTCGCTATGACGAGCGCGATCAATCCTGCTTTATTCGAGCCGGAGAATAGTGAGGGCGATTACCGCTTTGTCGTGATGCCGATGAGGTTGTGACGCAACGGTCCGACGCCCCGAGAGGGCGCTGGACGAACGCCGGGGACTTGGTCGCGGCTTTCACGCGCCGTGCCGCCGCCCCGGACCGTCTGGCGATACTCAACTCGGTCTGGGAGAAGGAATGCGGTTCCTTCGCCCGGCACTGGGATTTAATCGGGGTGAAGAAGGGTGTGTTGTACGTGCGGCCGAAGAGTTCGGCCGCCGCGCAGGAGTTGCATATGAGATCCGAGGGGCTCGTGAAGTCTCTTAATAAATACTTTAGTCGACCGTGGATTATCACGGTCCGGACGACTTACCGTTGACGCGGGAGGAAGAGCTTATGTCCGACGCCGCCGCCGCGCTGGAGACGACAGAAATGGCCAAGCAGGACAATATCAAGTATGACTCGTCTAAGATCCAGGTCCTCGAGGGCATGGAGGCGGTGCGCAAGCGGCCCGCTATGTACATCGGCAGCACCGGCCCCTCGGGCCTCCATCACCTAGTCTACGAGGCCGTCGACAACTCTGTTGATGAGATCCTCGCCGGACGTTGCACCACGGTCGATGTTTTTATCCACCAGGGCAACGCGATCACTGTCCAAGACGACGGCTCAGGCATCCCCGTCGATCCCATGAAGGACCCTAAATTTAAGGGGAAATCCGCTCTCGAGGTCATCTTGACCTACCTGCATGCGGGCGGCAAGTTCGATAAGAGCGCCTACAAGGTCTCGGGTGGTCTCCACGGCGTCGGCATCACCTGCGTCAACGCCCTCTCCGAGTGGCTGAAGGCGGAGATCCATAAAGACGGCAAGATATGGGTTCAGAACTACAAACGCGGCAAGCCTGAGGGCGACGTTAAGCCCATCGGCAAGACCGACGCCCACGGCACGAAGATCTCTTTTAGGCCTGATCCCGATATATTCAACGGCCACCAGTACTCCTACGAGACTCTCTCTAACCGCCTGCGGGAACTCGCGTTCCTCAACGCCGGCGCGAAGATATCCATCACGGACGAGCGCGAGGACAAGCGCCACACATTCCATTATGAGGGGGGCATCACCCAGTTCGTCAAGCACCTCAACGCGAACAAAAAGGTCGTTCACGCCGAGCCGATTTCGATGTCCAGGGAAAAGGACGATGTCATCGTGGATTTCGCCATCCAATACAACGATGACTACTCTGAAACCGTCTTCTCCTTCGTCAACAACATTAAGACGCCAGAAGGGGGAACCCACCTCGCAGGCTTCCGTTCGGCCCTCACCCGCGTCATCAATGACTACATCAAGAAATATGACCTGCTCAAGGGCAAGAATTGGAACGTCACCGGCGACGACGTCCGCGAGGGCCTGTGCGCGGTCCTTTCCGCCAAGGTTCCTAACCCCCAGTTCGAAGGGCAGACGAAGGCCAAGCTCGGAAACCAGGAGGTCGAGGGCATCGTCAAGTCGATCGCGGGCGACGTTCTCGTCACCTTCTTCGAGGAGCATCCCTCGACGGCGAAATCTATTTGCGCCAAGGCGATCTCCGGCGCAGAGGCCCGCGAGGCGGCCCGCAAGGCGAAGGATCTCACCCGTCGCAAGGGCGTGCTCGACGGCTCCAGCTTGCCGGGCAAGCTGGCTGACTGCCAGGAGCGTGATCCGGAAAGGAGCGAACTCTTCATCGTCGAGGGAGACTCAGCCGGCGGTTCAGCTAAGCAGGGCCGCGACCGCGCCTTCCAGGCCATCCTTCCCATCAAGGGCAAAATCCTTAATGTTGAGAAGGCGCGCTTGGTCAAAATCCTCTCGAATGAAGAAGTCCGCACCCTGATCTCCGCCATCGGCACGGGCATCGGCGAGGGCAACGACGGGCTTAAGATCGAGAAGCTGCGCTATCACAAACTCATCATCATGGCCGATGCCGACGTCGACGGGCAGCACATCCGGACCCTGATCCTGACCTTCTTCTACCGCCAGATGAAGGCCCTCGTCGAGAACGGCCACATCTATATCGCCCAGCCGCCGTTGTTTAAGGTCAAGAAGGGCAAGACCGAGATGTACGTGGACACCGAAGAGAAAATGGAGCAGTGGCTCTTAAACGAGGGTCGCAACTCTCTGGAGGTCACGGCGGTCAACCCGGCCAACGGCAAGTCGAAGAAGCTGGACGCTGAGGACCTGCGCGATCTGCTTAAGCTACTCAATGAGCTCGAGAGCCTCATCCGCCACATCGAGCGCAAGAGTCTCCATCTGGAGGACTTCCTCGACTACCAGGCCAGCGGTAAACTGCCTCTCTATCGCGTCGAGAAGGGCGCGGGAGAATATGAGTTCTTTTACTCTGAGAAAGAGTGGAAGGTCTACCGTGACGCCTATGTGGCGGAGCAGAAGAAGAAGCTTATCGAGGAGCGCGCGGAGAAGACGACCGTTAAGGGTTCCGAGATGCCCGTCGATGGCGAGGCGGAGGGCTCCGCCTTGAGCGAGGCCGACGAGGAATCTCTGGAGCCCGACGTGCAGGAGCTCTGGGAGATGGTTAAGCTCGACGGCCTGTCCCATAAGTTCAAGGACATGGGCCTGGATCTCAAGTGGTACGAGGTCGTGCGCGACGAGAAGACCAAGCCGCTCTTCCGCGCCAGGACCTCACATTCGGAGACGGACGGCTACAGCCTCAAGGACCTCCTGATTATGGTCCGCGACGCGGGTCGCGCCGGCGCGCAGATCCAGCGCTACAAGGGTCTTGGAGAGATGAACCCAGAACAACTCTGGGAGACCACGATGGACCCCAAGCGGCGCCGTCTGTTGCAGGTCAAGATCGTTGACGCCGCGGACACGGAGAACGCCTTCACGACTCTCATGGGCGACAAGGTGGAGCCGCGGCGGCAGTTTATCGAAAAGCACGCCAAGGAAGTCAAGAATCTCGACATTTGATCACAATGAAGAAGCGAGCCTCTCGTTTAAACTCACTATCCGGAGATAATCATGTCTAAACCCGATCAGCAGCCCGAACCGACTCCGGAGCCTGCGAACGCCAACATCATCCCGCGCGACCTGGGCGCCGAGATGCGCGGCTCCTACATCGATTACTCCATGTCGGTGATCGTCGGTCGGGCCCTGCCCGACATCCGCGATGGACTAAAGCCCGTGCACCGTCGCATCCTGTACGCGATGCACGACGAGGGCCTAGCTTCCAACAAGAAGTACTCCAAGTGCGCCGGCGTCGTCGGCGAGGTCCTAAAGAAGTACCATCCGCACGGCGACTCCGCGGTATACGACGCGATGGTCCGCATGGTCCAGGATTTCTCCCTCCTGCATCCGCTCATCGATGGGCAGGGCAACTTCGGCTCCGTGGACGGCGACCCGGCGGCCGCCTACCGTTATACCGAGGCGCGCCTGGCCAAGGTCGCGGAAGAAGTCATGGCCGACATAGACCAGGACACGGTCGATTTCACGCCGAATTTCGACGGCACCACCACCGAGCCGTCGGTCATGCCCGCGAAGGTCCCCAACCTCCTCGTCAACGGTTCCTCGGGCATTGCGGTCGGCATGGCGACCAACATCCCCCCGCACAACCTCTCCGAGGTCTGCGAGGCCGCCATCACCCTCATCAAGGACCCGAAGACCGAGAGCAAGGACCTCATGAAGATCATCAGGGGCCCCGACTTCCCCACCGGCGGCATCGTGCGCGGACGCGCGGGCATCAGGGACTACTTCGAGACCGGCCGCGGCTCCGTGCGCATCCAATCCAAAACCGAGATCGAGGACATCAAGGGCAACCGCCAGGCCGTCATCATCACGGAACTCCCGTACCAAGTCAACAAAGCCGCCCTCCTTGAAACCATCGCGGAGTATGTGCGCGACAAGAAGATCCCCGACATCTCCGACATTCGCGACGAGTCCGACCGAAAGGGCATGCGCGTGGTCATCGAGATCAAGCGCGACGGAAACGCGAACGTAGTCTTAAACCAGCTGCTTAAACACACGCAGATGGAGACCTCTTTCGGCGTCATTCTCCTCTCTCTCGTCGACGGACGCCCGCGCGTTCTGGGCGTGCGCGACATGCTGGGCCATTTCATCCAGCATCGCAAAGTGGTCGTCGTGCGTCGGACGAAATTCCAATTACGCAAGGCTCTCGACCGGGCCCATATTTTGGAGGGCCTCATCATCGCGGTCAAGAATATCGACCGCGTCATCAAGATCATCCGCGGCTCCAAGGACACTGACGCCGCGCGCACCGAGTTGATGGAGGCCTTCGACCTCTCGAAGGCCCAGACCAACGCCATCCTCGAGATGCGCCTAGCCAACCTGACCAAACTTTCCGTCGGAGATCTGCAGGACGAGTACGACGGCCTGGTCAAGAAGATATCCGAGCTTAAGGCGATCCTCGGCGACGTCAAGAAGGTCTACGCCATCATCGTCAAGGAGCTTGAAGGCGTCAAGGAAGCCTTCGGCAAGTCCCGGCAGACCCAGATCACCTCCGAGGCCGCCGAGATGTCGCTTGAGGATCTCATCCAGAAGGAAGAAATCGTCATCTCCCTCTCGAACACGGGCTACGTCAAGCGCATCCCCGTCGCCACCTACCAGGCGCAGGGGCGCGGCGGCAAGGGCATCACCGGCGCGGACGTCAAAGAAGAGGACTTCATCGAGCACTTCTTCGTGACCGACACGCACGCCGCACTCCTGTTCTTCACGAACCGCGGCCGCGTGTTCGCGCTCCGGGCGTACGAGATTCCCGAGGGCAACCGCACCTCTCGCGGCAAGGCCGTCGTCAACCTTCTCGCCCTCACCGGCGAGGAGAAAGTGACCTCCGCGATCGCGATCCGCTCGTTCGAGGAGAAGAAGGGCCAGGAGACGTTCCTGGCGATGGCGACGCGCAACGGCACCGTCAAGAAGACGCCGCTGTCGGACTTCGAGAACATCCGGAGGAGCGGCATCATCGCGATCACGCTCGACGAGGGAGACGTTCTCGTCGAGGTCCAGCATACGTCCGGCAAGGACGAGCTCCTAGTCGCGACCAAGGACGGCATGGCCATCCGCTTTCCGGAGGCCGACATCCGCTCGATGGGCCGCGCGGCGGCCGGCGTGCGCGGCATCCGCGTGGACAAGGGCGACCAAGTCGTCGGCATGGAGGTCTTCCCTCCAAACTCAAAGAAGACCCTGCTGAGCGTCTGCGAGCACGGCCACGGCAAGCGCACCGAGCTCGGCGAGTACCGCGGCCAGCGCCGCGGCGGCGGCGGCATCATCACGATCAAGGCGACCGAACGCAACGGCTCCGTCATCGGCGTCAAGCTCGTCACCAACGACGACGACCTGATGGTGATGACCGAGCAGGGCAAGGCCATCCGCCTGCGCTGCAAGGACATCAAGACCATCTCGCGCAACACGCAGGGCGTGCGGCTGGTCCGTCTCGAGGAAGGCGACAAGGTGGCGCGCGTCGCGCCCATCGCCGCCGAGCCGCCGGTCAATCCCGAGACTCCCATCGACGGCGGCAAGAAGTGAGATGACCGCGCGAAAGGCCCTGCTCCTCGCCGCCCTCCTCGCGGCGGCGGGGCGGGGCCGTGCGTCGGCCGAACTCGTTCTCCAGAGCATCCACTGGCAGGTGGGGCGCGTCGAGAAGGGCCGCGTCGCTTCCTGGCACGACGTGAGGATCATCGAGGACGGACCTCCGAAGCTGGACACGCGCCTGCGCGCGCGTCTGCTCCTCAAGAACGGCGGCGCCGATCCCGTCGAGGGCATCCTCCTGCGTTACAGCATGACCTCGCGCCTATCAAGAATCGACGGCTTTGCCGTCGAGGGAACCTGGACCATCCCCTTCATGATCGACGAGCGGCGCGTGCCCAAGGTCGGCCCGGGCAAGACCGTGGAAGTCCCTCTCGAGACCGGCCCGGCGCTGGAGCTCTATATGCGCCGCCTGCTGCGCTCGGGCTGGTGGCCGGACCGCATCCGCCTGCAGGTGATGTTGGAGCCTCATCAGGGAGGGTCTTCCATCCAAACCGTGGAGGACGTGTTGGAGGTGAGACGATGAACGATCTCGCCTCTATCCGTCGTGATCCGGCCAAGGCCCGCGCGGCGTTGGCCAAGAGGCAGCCGCGCTGGGGCGAGGCCCTGGACTCGCTGCTTAAGCTGGACGAGGACTATCGCGCTCTTTTGAAGAAAGTCGAAGACATGCGCGCGCGCCGCAACTCTCTCTCGCAGGAGATCGGGAAAGCCAAGGCCGCCAAGGATGCCGAGAAAGCCGTCGCGTTGATGGAGGAGGTCGGAAAGCTTAAAGTCGAAATGCCGGGTCAAGAAAAGACCCTGGCTCTGCGCGAGATGCGGCTGCGTGATGTTTCTCTTGATCTTCCCAATCTCCCTCACGAGTCGGTCCCGGTCGGTAAGGACGAGAACGACAATCCCGTCGTACACTGCGGTCGCGCTCCGGCCAAATTCGATTTCAAACCGCTCGACCATCAGACGATCGGCGAGAAGCTGGGCATGCTCGACTTCGTCGCGGCGGCTAAACTCTCCGGCTCGCGCTTCGCGCTCTGGAAGGGCCCCGGCGCCAGGCTCATCCGCGTTCTCGGGTCCTTCCTGCTCGACCGCCACGCCAAGAGCGGCTACCTGGAAGTGGCCCCCCCCTATCTCGTGCGTCCCGAGGTCATGGAGGGAACCGGCCAGCTGCCGAAGTTCGAGTCGGACATGTACAAGACGATGAACATCGAGGGAGACAAGACCACGACGATGTATCTGATCTCCACCTCGGAGATCTCGCTGACCAACATGGTGCGCGAGGAGATATTGAGCGCGGAGAAGCTCCCGTTGAAGATGGCGGCGTTCACCCCCTGCTTTCGCCAGGAGGCGGGATCGTACGGCAAAGACGTCCGTGGGGTGATGCGCAATCATCAATTCGACAAAGTCGAATTGGTCTGGATCACCAAACCGGAAGACTCCCTCTCGTCGTTGGGGCAACTGGTACGCGACGCGGAGGGCGTCCTAGAAGAATTGGATCTTCCGCATCGCGTGATACAGCTTTGCACCGGCGACATGGGCTTCTCCGCGCGGAAGACCTACGATTTGGAAGTCTGGATGCCCTCGGAGTCGAAGTACCGGGAGATCTCTTCTTGTTCCGATTGTTCTGATTTCCAGGCCCGGCGCATGAACGCGCGTTTTCGCCGCGACGCCAAGGGCGCGCCCGAGTTCGTCCACACGCTCAACGGGTCGGGCGTGGCGGTCGGCCGCCTGGCGGCCGCCATCCTCGAGAACTTTCAGCAGGCCGACGGCTCCGTCCTCTTACCGAAGACTCTCGTCTCCTATTTCGGGACCGAGCGCATCGCGGTTTCCTAGAGTGGCGCGGGGCCTGGGGCGTCTAAAGGCGGTCGTGGGGCGGCTCCTGTCGCCGCGAGGATGCCCCTGGGACCGCGAGCAGACGCACAAGAGCCTCATCCCCTACCTTCGCGAAGAAGCCAAGGAATTGGAGGTCGCCCTAACCGGCGGCCGGTGGCACGAGATCGAAGACGAGTTGGGAGACCTTCTGTTTCACATCTTCTTCCATTCCATGATCGCCCAGAAGGAGGGTCATTTCGACCTGGACGCCGTCGCCGAGAGCCAGGCGCTCAAGCTGATGCGCCGGCATCCCCATGTCTTCGGCCGGACCCGGCGCTTCAAGGACGGTTCGGACGTGCGCAAGCATTGGAAGGAGATCAAGACCGGCGAGCGCGAGCTTCGCCGCCGCGACGTGGCTCGCCTCGAGTCGCGGCGCCGGGCCGAGAAAGGGGTTTAGGGGTGTTCTTCGAGGGGCCGGAGAAGAAGCTGGAATTGGCGCTGGCGCCGGGGCAGCCGTCGTTGCGTTCGCGCGGGCTCGGCTACTGGAAGTCCATCGCGGCCAAATCGCGCGCCCAGGTTCTCTCCACCATCTCCAACGAGTCCCTCGACGCGCACCTCCTTTCCGAGTCGAGCCTGTTCGTGGCCGACAACTGGCTGACGATGATCACCTGCGGCCGCACGGACTTGGTGGCGGCCGTCCTCCAACTCATCGAGGACATGGGGCACGAGAATTTCCAGTACCTCGTTTACGAGCGCAAGAACGCCCACTTCCAGGAGTACCAGCCCGGCAACTTCTTCGACGACGTCCGGCGCCTCTCCGAGAGGATGCCGGGCAAGTCCTACCGCTTCGGCGACGGCGACGACCATCATATTTTTCTCTTCCACCTGGACAAGCCCTACCTGCCGGCCATAGACGACATGACGCTCGAGATACTCATGCACGGCATCGACCCCCAGGCGGCGCGCGTCTTCATGTCCGGCCCTCAGCACAAGAAGGACTACATTCGAGAGAAGTCCGGGGTCTGGACGCTCCTGCCCGGCTTCCAGGTCAACGACCACCTCTTCGAACCCATGGGCTACTCCCTTAACGCGCTGCGCGGGCCCAAGTACTACACCATCCATGTGACGCCGCAGAAGATAGGCTCCTACGTGAGTTTCGAAACCAATTGCGTCGACTTCGGCGTCAACGAAACCGTGAGTCGCGTGCTGGACATCTTCAAGCCCCAGTCCTGCGACGTGGTCCTCTTCCAACCCCAGGACCTGCGCAAGAAGATCCGCTGCCGCTACCCCATCAAGCGCGCGGTGCGCCAGAAGCTGGCCTGCGGCTACCGCGTGAGCTTCGACCACCATTTCAAGCCCGCCGCTGGCGCGGCGGGAGCCTTTGAGATAGTCATATGAGCGACTCGAACCGTTGGATCGACGAGTCTTACCAGGGCGTGGTCCGCACGGGCTTCCGGCTCAAGCGGCGCCTGTTCAAGGCCAAGAGCGCCTTCCAGACCATCGAAATCGTGGAAACCTCCGGCCACGGCAAGCTCCTTCTCATCGACGGCATGACCATGGTCAGCGAGCGCGATGAGTTCGTCTATCACGAGATGATGGCGCACGTCCCCCTCTTCCTCCACCCCCGCCCCCGGCGCGTGCTGGTCATCGGCGGCGGCGACGGCGGCGCCGTGCGCGAGGTCCTGCGCCACAAGACGGTGGAGCTCTGCGTGCTGGTCGAGATCGACGGCCAGGTCGTGTCGGCCTCGAAGAAATACATCCCTCAGACCGCCGCCGCGCTCTCCAGCCGCCGCGCGCGGGTGATCATCGAGGACGGCGTGAAGTTCGTGCGCGAGACCAGCGAGCGTTTCGACGTGATTCTCGTGGATTCGACCGAGCCTTTCGGCCCCGCCAAGGAACTCTTCGGCGCCTCTTTCTACAAGGACGTGCGTCGCATCCTGACGGAGCACGGCATCGTGGTCAGCCAGGCGGGCTCTCCCTTCTACGAGTTGGGGACCATCAAGAACCTGGCGAAGATTCTCAAGGCCGTCTTCCCGGTTTCCGACGCATACCTCTTCACCAATCTGACCTATCCCGGAGGATTATGGGCCTTCGCCTATGCCTCGAAGGGAGTCCACCCGGTGAGGCACTTCAACTCGGGGCGCGTGAAGTCGGCGCGCCTGCCCCTGCGGTGGTACAACGCCGAAGTCCACGCCGGCGCCTTCGCCCTGCCTGAGTTCCTCCGCAAGGCCGTCGGACGTTAGCTCAACTTCCTGAGGAGTCAAAGTTTCCAGAGACCGAGACGTTCTTGTTGATGAAGAGCAACGAGTTTTTGAAGGCGTACTGGTTGATGAAGACCGTGCCGGAAACGCGCGCCGTGCCGGCGGCCTTGCCGTCGCGGCCATAGAGAGTCCCTTGGCCGTTGAGCAGGGCGCTTCCCGAGACGAAGCCCTGGCCGTTCCCGCAGGAGCCGCTCAGCAAGACGAGTCCCACGATGCGGATGCCGCCGGCGGCCCCGTTGGGGCCGTCCACCGGGATGTTCCCATCGAGTTTCGCGCTGCCGTTCATCCAGCCATTGGAACATCCCATAAAGGCATTGCCGGAGACCCATCCCGAGCCGTACGCGTAGCCGAACGAAACGCTCTCAGTCCGTGGGGCCGCGAAGGGCGCGGTGAACGGAATGACGAGCACGAGGGGCGCAGCGGCCGGAACCGGGGCGCCGATCTGGGCGGCGATGACGGCGGCGCGCTCGAGCGGCGTCGCGGTGGACGGCGAAGAGGCGAGTGCGAGCAGGGACGAGGCCAGGAGTTTGATCATGGTTTGATTGTACCCGAAAGACCTATGACCAATCCAGGACTTTAGGGCCAATCGGCGGGGACGGCCAGGCGCTTGCGGAGGTCCTGGCGCATCGAGTTGAAGCACGCGCGCACCTTGCCTTGAGCGTAGGCCGGGACTTGCGCAACGGTGAAGAACTCCTTCTGACGGGACCAACCCTTGCGCGCCTCTCCCCGGGAGGAATAATCGTAGTAGACGGAGAGGGCGAGGCCGAGATATTCCCCCGCGTTCTTCTGAAGGTCGGCCTTGAGGCGATTCATGACCTGAGTCTTACGCTCGATTTCCTGGGCGTAATAGTCGGGGTGCTTGGCCGACACGTCGGCGAAGCCCCCCTTTTTCGGGGCATGGAGACGCGTGCGGAAGGCGGTCTGGGACACGGTTGCGAAGTCCTCGCAACCGACCGTGAGGAAGCGCCCCAGGGGGAGGTCGCGGGAGACGAGCAGAGTCTTGCCGGCCGCAGGTTCAAAGCGGCCTTCCGGGAATTCGGCGACGCGCTCGAACTTAAAGCGCTTGTAGCGCAGGACCTGAAGGGAGGATGCGTGAAGCACGGGGATCATGGAGCGGTAGGTGAGCACGCTCGATCCGTCCTTGAAGAGGTCCTGGAAGCCGCGTCCCGAGGGAGTGTCGTCGAACTCCAGGCGCTCGGCGGCGCCCGGGTGGGTATAGCCGAGGTAAGCCTTGCCCTTGAGCACCGCGTAGGCCTCCAGTCGATCCCCCGATCCGTTCGAGGGTGCGTAGACCGCGGCCGCCACCAGGACCCCGTCTATGGTCCGCGAGACGCGGTCCTTGAGTTTGTAGCCTTTGGCGGCCCATTCCGCGGCCTTGGCGTCGAGAGCGTCGGGAAGTGGAGCGGCGAAAGAGAAGAGGGTTGCGATAGACAACAGGAGGACGGCGAAATTCATCGGTGCTTCAGCCAGCCCTTTTTTAGGAGGACCTCGGCGGTCTGCACCGAGTTGAGGGCCGCGCCCTTCAGGAGGTTGTCGGAAACGATCCAGAGCGCCAGTTCACGCGGGCCGGTCCCCTGCCGCAGACGCCCTGCGAAGACGCCCATCTTCCCCCCCGCCGAGCGCGGCGTGGGGTAGGAGCCCGAAGCGTGGAGCGTGAGCCCCCGCGTCTTCGACATCAGAGCGCGGGCGCGCGCCGGGGAGAGGGGCTGGGCCAGAGTCAACCAGGCTGCCATGGCGTGTGCGCGGATGGTTGGCACGCGCACGGCCGTGACCGAGATTTTCAGGTTCGGCGCCGACCAAATCTTCCGCAGTTCGGCCGCGACCTTCGTCTCCTCGCCGGAATAACCGTCCGAGCCGAAGCGCCCAATCTGGGGCACGGCGTTGAAGGCGATGGCGCGGGGCAGGACCAGGCAAGACCCCTCTCGGAGGATCGGGGCGCGGCCGTCCGCGCGCAAACCCATGTGCGCCAGAGCCCGCGACTGGGAGAAGAGTTCTCCCAGCGCCGCCTTGCCCGCTCCGGAGACGGCCTGATAGGAGGCGACGCGCACCTCGCGCACACCCAGGGCGCGGTGCAGGGCGGCCCCAGCCACGGCTAAGCCCGTCAGGGTGCAGTTTGGCCCTGCAATCAGGCGCCGGTCCAGGCGCAGGGCGTCGGCGTTCACCTCAGGGATGACCAGGGGGACCTTCGGGTCGAGTCGGAAGGCGGCACTATCATCGATGACCCAGACCCCGCGCCCGGCCAGGGCCGGCGCGTACATGCGCGCGACCTCGTCGGAACTGACCAGGAAGATCAGGTCGCAGTCCGCCAGAGCCCGCTCGGAAGGCGCCGGGGCCGCCAGACGTCGCCCGTGGAAGGAGACGAAGGCGCGCGTCCGCCCGGAGGAGAAGCACTTAAGCTCTCCCACTCTCAAGCGGCGGCGCTTGATGAGCTCCACGAGCTCGCGGCCCACCAAGCCGGTCGCACCCACGACGCCGACGACAGGGTCTTTACGGGCGGAGGGCATAAGGGATCATGCTCGACTCGGAGTAACCGATGGCGCCGGAGATGTCGCGCGCGGCCCCCCTCAGCCACAGCCCGGGGACTAGGTTCTTGTCGATGGAGAAGATGAAGGGCGGGCGGCGCTGATGTTTGGAGACGCGCTCCCAGTCAAGACGGTCGCGGGAAACCTCGACCCAGGCGTCGGCGATATCCTCGCCTGCAGCCGAGAAGCGCGCGATGAGCCGTCGTCCGGCGCGCGCCAGGGTCAGGTCGTTGACCGAGACGGCGGGCTCGTCGGGACCCGGCGGGACCAGCTTGATCGCCAGGGCGGGCATGATGTTGCTGATGGCCGTCTCTAGAGAGTTCGCCGAGGAGCGGGGCGGCACGCCCAGGATAGACCGGTTGTTCCAAGCGCGGGTTTCTCGCGAGGAAGATTCATCCGCGTCGGCCGCAGCCAGGATGGGCGCGCTCACAGCGCGCGTCATGTGGTTGGTCGGCGACCAGATGATGAGGTAGTTGGAGGCGGTGAGGCTCACCATGGACAGAGGGACCTCGGCCCAGAACCACTCCGCAGCTCCGACGCCTTCGACAGTGGCCTGGGGGTCGGCCTCGGCCGGGATCTCGCTGGTATCAGCGAGGAAGAAGCTCTGTTCGGAGGTCCAGGCCGGGGTCTGGGATATTCCCATGTAAATCTTGCCTGGAATGGTCTCGCGAATCCAGGGCTTTCCAGGGTTGGCTCGGGTCTTGGCTCGTCCCGTACGCGCGCCGATGAAGGCGCGGGTGAAATCACCGGCGGGAGCCGCCGGCAGCTTCACGATCCAAGAATTATTGAAGCCGACATACCAGTTTGCGTCCGGACCACCGTCCGCGAAACGGTTGTAGTCATGGACCGTGGGAGCCAGGGTGATGTAGGTCGGCACGATAGAACTTGTAGAGATCGTGGAGGGGAGACTGTCCACGGCTGCGGCCGTGGCGGGGAGTAAAGCGACGAGAATCAATTTTAAAAAAATCATTATTTTTTAAGTATATTTACCAATTTTTCGAAATCATCAAAGGAGAAATAGTGAAGGATGATGGCGCCCTTGGATGGATTTTTATTAGCGCGGATGACGACCTTCATCCCCAGGGAAATCTGAATACTTTCCTCGAGGGCCCGCAGATCCGCCGGCTTGGGTGGGGCGGGCTTCTTCGACTTGGACTTCGCCTCGGTCGGGAGCTCGCCGGACTCGACCTGCTTCGCCAGTGATTCGGTATCACGAACAGAAAGCTTCTCCTCCAGGACCTTCTTGAAAACGGCATGACGGAGGTTCGGGTCGGTGATGGTGAGGAGCGCGCGTCCATGACCCTCGCAGACCTGGCCGAACTGGATGGCTTTCTGGATCTCTTCGGCCAGTTCGAGTAAGCGCAGGGTGTTGGAGATGGTCGACTTTGACTTCCCCACCTCCGTGCCGAGTTCAGTCTGATTGATGCCGAACTCCTTCATCAGGCGGAGATAGCCTAGCGCGACCTCGATGGGGTTAAGATCCGTGCGCTGGAGGTTCTCGATGAGGGTTAGAGCCATGCGGTGGCGGTCGTCCTTCGGCTGGCGGACGACGACCTCGATCTCTTTGGCGCCGGTCAGTTGGCTGGCGCGCCAACGGCGTTCCCCCGCGATGAGCTCGTAGGAACGGGTGGCTACGTCATAGGAGACCACGATGGGCTGGGCCAGGCCGTGCTGTTGAATGGAGGCGGCCAGCTCACTGAGAGACTCGGGGTCGAAATGACGACGTGGCTGCAGATGGTTGGGGCGTATTTGCTCGATTGGAACCTTGACGATCCCCCCATCCGTTGGGTGTCCGCCGGCGCTGAAGGAACTCACAGTGGATGGGATCAGAGCGGACAGGCCGCGGCCGAGAGCTTTGCGTGTCATGCAGGATTCTCCGAAGTTTCTGAGTTCGCAGCTGGTACGTGGAGCGGAGCTAGGCCTCGGCGAGAAAGGAACTCGCGGGCAAAACTCATATAGGCTTCGGCTCCACGTGATTTGGCGTCATATTGGAAAATGCTCTGGCCGAATCCGGGAGCTTCAGCCAGACGGATGTTTCGGGGAATGATGGACTCGAACATTTTTGGTCCAAAGAATTTTACGACTTCTTCCTTGACCTGGTTGGAAAGGGTCATCCGGGAATCGAACATGGTCAAAACCCCCCCCTCTAACTCCAATTTAGGGTTTAAGGCGTTTTTCACTCTATCCACAGCGCTTGTGAATTGGGCCAATCCTTCCATGGAGTAATATTCACCTTGGATTGGTATTATTATCCTACCGGCCGCATTCAACGAATTGACTGTCAAAAGACCCAAAGAAGGAGGACAATCGATGATGATGAAGGAAAAACGATTTTTGATCGCAGAAAGCGCCCCCTTTAACCGGCTCTCTCGCGCGAGAGCCGAAACCAGTTCGATCTCCGCTCCGGCCAGTTCGCTGTTTGCCCCCGCCGCAAACAGTTTTTTAAGCCTAGAAGCTTTGATGGTTTTTTCCAACGGCAATAGATCCACCAGCACGTCATACATGTTCGGCTCGAATTCTCGTTTATCGAAGCCGACTCCGGAGGTGGCGTTTCCCTGGGGGTCCATATCGATGAGAAGCGTCTCGTGGCCCAATATGGACAGGGCGGAGGACAGGTTGACGGCGGTGGTGGTTTTCCCCACCCCCCCTTTTTGGTTCGCTATAGCGATTATTTCAGCCATTTTTTGTTTTCACGTGGAAACTTAATTGATCATATCATCTGCATCTAAGGTAGTCAATGGTATTCTTAAATCCATTTAGAGTTTATTTTTATTATTAAGTATTATATGGTATTGTTTTTTAAAATACCAGATCGTAAGTCATCGGCTCGACATTGCGTGTCGTATTTCTTACACTTGGCCATGGCCGACATCAAAAAATACAGCGCGCTCCTCGCCGGGATCAAAAAAGGGACTTTCCACACGGTCATCCTCGCGATGCCGGACATGCAGGGGCGCTGGGTGGGCAAGCGGATGACGGCGCGGCACTTCGCGCAGACCGTGGCCGAGCATGGCACGCACGCCTGCGCCTACCTTCTGACCGTCGACATGGAGATGGACCCGGTCCCCGGCTACAGCCTGACGAGCTGGACCAAGGGCTACCAGGACTTCACGCTGGCGCCCGACTACGGGACCTGGCGCTCGCTGCCGTGGCAGCCCGGAACGGCGTTCGTCGTTTGCGACGCCGTCGACGACAAACACCACCCGGTCAAGGTCGCGCCACGGCGGGTCCTTAAGGAGCAGGTGATCCGCGCCTGGGAGTTCGGCTGCTCGCTCAAGATGGCTTCCGAGTTGGAGTTCTATCTCTTCCGCGAAACCTATGAGTCGGCATCGAAGAAGAACTGGACCGGTCTCGAGCACGGCGGAACCTACATCGAGGACTACCACATCCTACAAGGTACGCGCGTCGAGCCCGTGGTGGGGGCAATCCGCAACCAAATGGAGGCCGCGGGCGTACCCGTCGAGTGCTCCAAGGGCGAGTGGGGACCCGGCCAGCACGAGATCAATCTCGAGTACTCGAACCCCGTCGAGATGGCCGACCGCCACACCATCTACAAGCATGGAGCCAAGGAGATCGCGATGCAGAAGGGCTTCGCGTTGACCTTCATGGCTAAGTTCGACTCGAGGCTGGCGGGCTCGTCGTGCCACATCCACGTCAGCCTCTGGGACCGGGCCGGGAAAAAGCCGATTTTTTGGGAGGGGGGAAAACCCTCACAGAAGTTCCGCTGGTTTCTGGGAGGAATGATGTCGTTGGCGCGCGAGTTCTCCTTCTTCTATGCTCCGACGACGAACTCTTATAAAAGGTACCAGGCCGCGACTTTCGCGCCCACGCGCATCGCCTGGGCGAAGGACAATCGCACTTGCGGCTTGCGCGTCGTGGGGGAGGGCCATTCCCTTCGCATCGAGAACCGCATCCCCGGGGCCGATGCCAACCCCTATTTGGCCTTCGCCGCGACCATCGCGGCGGGTCTGTACGGCATCGAGAATAAGATCGATCCCCCGGCGGAGCTTAAGGGCAACGCCTACGAATCACAGGTCCAGCCCGTCCCCAAGACCCTCGCCGAGGCGATCACCCTCTTGGAGGGTTCCCAGGCGGCCCGGAAGGCCTTCGGCCAGGAGGTCTTCGAGCATTATCTGCACGCGGCCAAGGCCGAACAAGCGGCCCACGACCGGGCCGTGACCGACTGGGAGAAAGGGCGCAACTTCGAACGCGTGTGAGGCGCTTCTTGTTTCCGGTTACTCGCCGAAATCGTCCAGCATCTGCTTCTTGGCGTCCGGTTCGATGATGCGGCCCAGTTGGTCGTCGGCGTAAAGGTCGGCGTCCATCTTCACCTTGTTGGTGCAGTTCGTGCAGTATTTGGATATATTCTTAAGCATGATGGTCGAGGACCCGTACGCGCCGAACGGGGTTTCCTCGCAAGCCGGCTCGCCTGCCAGGATCGCGCCGGTCCAGATGCTCTGAATATCCTTGCCGTTCGCGTCCAGGAACGGAGTCGGACAAGTCAGGTGCGGCCAGTTGCCGTTCTCGGTCTCCGTGTGGCGGGCCTCGTGGTAGACCACCATCATGCGGGAGATCTGCGGGTGGTTGAATTTGATGAAGTTTTTCGTCAGCCACATCTTCGATGGGTTCAGATAGGGTATCACGCAAGCGACCGCGTTTGCGCTCCCGCAGTTGTTCATCCCGATTCCGGTGACCCGGTCGGAAAAAAACTTAAAGTAAGCCGGACCGTTCACCATCCCGAAGATCTGCTGATGGAGCGGCGTGGCTTGCCAGCCTGATATGCCCTGCATGAAAGCCAGATCGTCGCGCATCCGCTTCTGGATATCGGCGGGTACGTTGCGATCGAACTCGTATCCGTTCGTTTGTCCTCCCTCTCTCCGGGCGCCGAAGCGCTTGCGGGCCATAAGCGCCTCCTCCCTCGTGAAATAGAACAGGTCGGCGCCGGATTGCCGAACGTGATCTTCTGGAACCGGGGCGGCGTTCGCCGAGATCGAGCGCAGGGTTTGTAAGTCCGCGGCCGGGACTGCGATGATCGAACCGCCGGCTCCGTCGAAAAAATTCCCATGGTCATCGGCATAAGACGGGACGGTCAACACGAATAGACTTAGGGTCAGCAGACTCCAAACGTCAACGGGTTTAACCATGACAACGGTATACTAAATTTAGGAGGGTCAGGCCCGGGGCTTGCAGTAGCCTCGGCTGACAAAGGTCCAAGCGGCGAGCTTATAGAGCAGGCGCATTCCCACGTTGGCATCCCATTCGTCGCGCCCGCTCGGAGCGGGGGCCACTTCGACTAGGTCGAAGCCCAGTATGGTCCGGCCGGAGCGGGCGAGGAGTCCCAGGAGATGGGAGACCTGCGAGAATTCGAGTCCGCCCGGGACGGGGGTGCCGGTATGAGGGCAGAGTTTGGGGTCCAGCCCGTCGATGTCGAAGCTGACCCAGACCTTATCGGGAAGCATGTCCGCGATTGCCGTCGCGATCGCGGTCCAGGACCGCCCTTCGAAGCGGGCGGCGGCGATATCTCGGTCGTGGAAGACCTTGGCGCGCTGGCCCAGGGCGTGCAGGAACTCGTGCTCCTGCTCGCAGTAGTCGCGCACGCCCACCTGGACGATGCGGGTGATCTGCGGGATGTTTTCCAGGGCGTTGTACATGATGGAGGCGTGGGACCAGACCAAGCCCTCGTAGGCGACGCGCGCGTCGCTGTGGGCGTCGAAGTGGAGAAGGCCGAAGTTCCCGTACTTATCGGCTGCGGCCTGGTAGGCTCCGTAGGGTGTCGAGTGGTCTCCTCCGACTAAGCCCACGATCTTGCCCGCGTCCAGCAGGGACTTCGTCTCGCGGCCGACCCAGTCGTTGAGCCTGCCGCCGAGGTCGTTGGCCGTCTGGAGGGCTTTCTGGAGCGCCGGGCGATCCGTGACCATGCCGCCGGCCTTGATGACCTTCTGGGCGGCGGTCTTCGCCGCCCTGTCCCAGGAGCGGACCTCCTTGGATTGCGGCCGCATGAAGATTCCTGGCTCGTAAGGCTTGATCACATCTCCGTCGAAGAGGTCGATCTGGCCGCTGGCCGCGAGGATGGCGGCGGGCCCTCGTGAAGCGCCGCCGCCGTAGGAAGTCGTGGCCTCCCAGGGCACGGGGAGGAGGACTAAAGCGGCGTCTTTCTCCTTATGGGGGAGTCCGAAGACTCCGGAGCCGGCGTCGGGGGCGGCGTTGGGGTCGAAGTCGAGCATGGTCGGATGGACGCCGTATTGCTCAGCGCAGCGCTGTGGGTACCGGCGCGTTGACGTCGTTGAGCAGGGCGTTGAAGCGGCGCTCGCGGCGCTTCTTCCAGCTGCCCTTGTGATAGCCGTAGGAGGCCAGGATCGGCATGGCGAGGGTGGCTTCGGAGAAGACCATCTGCTCATGCACGGTGTCCACCTTGCCCCAGGAGCAGGCCTCGCGCAGCGTCGAGCCGGAGAGGGCCCCGTCGCGCTCGTCGGCGACGGTGATCTGGATCGCGTACTTATGCATCTTCGGGTCGTGGCCGATCATCTCGGCGCCGACCGTTACGTCCTGGGCGAAGTTCTTGGGCACGCCGCCGCCGATCATCAGGAGTCCCGTGTCCGCGGTCGCCAGCTTGATGCGCACCAACTCCCGGAAATCCCTGGCCGAGTCGATCGAGGCGTGAGAGTCGGGGTTGTGCCACTGGTGGTGGAGGAAGCCGAAGCCGGCCGAGCAGTCCGAGAAGGCCGGCACGAAGATCGGAACGCCCTTCTTGAAGCAGGAGAGGACAATGGAGTCCTTGACCTTGCACTTCTTGACCAGGTACTTGCCCATTTCCTCGACGATCTCGCGCGATGAGTAGGGGCGCGGCTTCAAGGCGCCGATGATGTCGGCGATCGTGTTGTCGCATTCGCCGAGCTCGTCCTCGTCGATGAAGGTGTCGTAGATGCGGTCGATGCGCGCGCCGCGCAGGGCCTTATCGTCGACCCACTTCGAGCCCTTGTAGTGCTTGAAGCCCAGGGCCTCGAAGAAGTCCTGGTCGACGATGTTGGCGCCCGTCGAGACGATGGCGTCCACCATGTTCGACTCGACCATCTGCCAGACGATCTTCTTGAGGCCGGCGGAGAAGAGCGAGCCCGCCAGGCACAAGATCACGCTGCATTCCCTGTCGGCGAGCATCTTGTCGTAGATGTCGCTCGCCCGCGCCAGGTCGCGCGCGGAGAACGCCATCTTCGAGAAGGCCTCGACGACGGGACGCATGTCGTGCTTGGTGATGTCGATGTGCTCGATGGGCTCCTTCAGCAGTTCTAATTTTTTCAAGTTGGCCATTTTGATATTTTATAACATTAGCCGCGTCATGAGGCGAGAGTATATGGGGAACGCGGCGGTTTTTTTTATCCTGCTGCTCGCGGTCCCGGCCCCGGCCAAGAAGCGGCCCTTGAACTACCGGCTTCGGCCCAAAGCGGACGCGGTGGAACGATCCACCGCCCCGGCCCGGCCCGAGCCCGTGACCCTTATGTCCGGACGCTGGAAGCCCGAGGTGCGCGCCGCGCTCGAGACGTTGATCGCGCAGAAAGGCCGCGGAGCGCCGGGTTACGACGTAAAGAGTCCTCCCGTGGCCGTTCTGCCCTGGAGCGACGCCTCCGTCTCGGGAGATCCGGCGGAATTAGTGTTCCTGCGCCTGGTCACGGAGGCGAGGTTCCGCTTCGACGACGCCTTCTGGGAGATCGTCCCCATCGCCTATGGCCGCCAGCAGACGCGCGCCGCCTACGAGCAGTTCATCGCGGTCTCCAGCGTCGTCTGGACCTCGGAGCCCACCTACCACCGCTACCGCAAGGGGATGCTCTCGAGTTACCTGGAGTTGTGCCGCGGCGTCGGACGCAAGGAATGCCGCTCCTATCTCGCGCGCCTCTGGTCGGGCTGGCGCGAGGACGACGCGCGCGGCTACTCCAAGGCGGTACTTGATGGGGAAAAGAACTCCTCCGCCACGACCGAACTCGTCTTCGGGGAGCCCGGCGACCCCGCCCCGTTGAAGGCGCGGCGCGGGCTGCGTCTCATCCCGGAGATGCGCGATCTGGCCGCCAAACTGCGCGCCGCCGGCTTCGACGTGTGGGTCATCGATGATCTGCCGCAGTTCATGCTGGAGGTCTCGGCGGCGGACTACCGCATCGATCCCACTCGCGCCTACGGCGTGCGCGCTTCCACCGAGGGGGCGCGCCTCGGCGCAGGCGTGCTCAAGCCCGTGCCCACGCGGGGGGGCAAGACCGAGGTGGTCCAGTCCTCTCTGGGACGCCCCGCGGATTTGGTTATCGGCCGTGACTCGGCCGATTTCGACCTCCTTTCCTACGGGGACGGCTTAAGATTCGTCTTTGACCGAGACCGCGACCTCGTCAAGAAGGCGGGAGAACGCGGCTGGCTCGTCCAGCCTTCCTTCGCGCGTTGACAGCCCCGCCGTGCATGCGCTAAAGTCGCAGTTCGCCGAGGAGGCTGTTCCCTAAAATATAAATATGTCCGAGAAGCCCAGCCAGGAGTTCGAGGTCGGAGATTTATTCGTCACCGAAACCGCCCTGACCCTCAAGCTCCTGCCCAGCCGCAAGAGCGCGACCGTCCCCATCCGTTGGTTCGCCAAGGACGGCGTGACCAACGTGCGCCGCGCCGCCAAGGACATCCAACACCTTGTCGGCAGGCTCCAGGGAGCCAACCGCGTGGTGCGCAGCCTGACCGTCATGACCGACCAGGGCCGTTCGACCGATCTCATTCGCACCCGCCTCGTCGAGGCCGTGTCCAAGGCCGGCTTCGAAGTCCTTCCGTGAGCGGACGACTCGACGGGAAGGTCTGCCTCGTTACGGGAGCCGGTTCCGGCATGGGCCGCGCCGCGGTCGTGCGCTTCTCCCGCGAGGGAGCGCGCGTCGTCGCCGCGGACGTCGATCTGGCCGCGGTCCGGGAGTCCGTCGCCCTGGCCGAGACCGCTGGAGGCAAGGCCTTTGCCGTGCGCATGGATGTCTCCAAAGAGGCCGAGGTGCGCGTAGGCATACAAGCCGGCGTGAAGGCGTACGGCAAGATCGATGTGTTGTACAACAACGCGGGGATATTCCCGGCCGCCGATCATTCCGTGACGGACACGGATGAAGCCGTTTGGGACAAAGTCTTTGCCGTCAACGTCAAAGGGGTCTATCTGGTCTGCAAGCACGGCATCCCCGAACTATTGGCGTCCGGCGGGGGGTCCGTCATCAACGTGGCCAGCTTCGTGGCCCTCGTCGGCTGTTCCGTGCCCCAGGATGCCTACACGGCGTCGAAAGGCGCGGTCCTGGCGTTGACGAAGTCCCTGGCGGTCCAGTTCGGGCCTAAGGGTGTGCGTTCCAACGCCATCTGCCCCGGTCCCATCGAGACGCCGCTCTTGGCCGCTTGGCTATTTAAGGAGCCTGCCGAGAAGACCAAGCGCCTCAACCGCATCCCTCTGGGCCGTTTCGGCAAGTCCGAGGACATCGTCAATATGGCTCTCTTCCTCGCCAGCGACGAGTCCTCCTGGACCAACGGCGCCTCTCTGGTCGTCGACGGAGGCATCACTTCGAACTACTTCTGAGCGAGCCTACGCGGCCGGTCAGCGGGACCAACGGAAGAGATCGTCGGCGTTGGCGCTCGTCAGCCGCGCGACTTCCTCGATGGGGATGTTCCAGACCTCAGCCAGCCTCGCCGCGATCTCCGCGACGGACTCCGGTTCGTTTCGTTTGCCGCGCGAGCTCTGCGGCGGCAGGTAGGGGCTGTCCGTTTCCAGCACCGTGACCCCGGGCCCCGTGAGGCGGAAGGCTTCGCGTAGAGAGTCGTTCTTCTTGTAAGTCACCGGCCCGTCGGCGCCGAGGGCAAATCCGAGGGCTGCGCAGGCCTCGGCCTCTTCCGGGGTCCCGGAGAAACAATGAACAACGCCCCAGAACCGGCGGCCCTTCGGCGGAACGACGGGGAAGCGTTCCTTCAGCATCAAGACCAGGTCGAGGTAGGCGTCGCGGCAGTGGATGACAAGCGGCGCCCCCCAGTCACGGCCGGCCTTGAGCAGGGCGGAGAAGGCGTGGCGCTGGACCTCGCGGGGGATTTGAGATTTGGCGTAGTCGAGCCCGATCTCCCCGACGGCCACGGCCTCGGGCGTCGCGTCCAAAGCCGCCTTCAACCGAGCGAGAAAGCCGTCGTCGTAGCGGTCGGCGTAATAAGGATGGAGTCCCAAGGCGCAGCGCATCCGGCCCGGGTGCGCCCGGGCCAGAGAGATCGCCCGGTCCCATTGCGCAGGCTCGTCGGCGATCTCCACGAGGCGGCCGACGCCGGCCACGGCCGCGCGTGCGAGCACGGCCTCGCGATCTGAGTCGAACTGGGCATCGCCGAGATGCGTGTGCGTGTCGATGAAGCCTCTCATTGCGCGAGCTTGGAGAAGCGGTGCACGAAGGCCAGAGCGTCCGGGTCGCGTTCCTCGGCCAGGTAGCGAGCGCGCAGCTTGACGGCTTCAGGAATGGCCATGAAATAATGCTCGAGGACCATGACCGCGGCGTAGGCGCGCACGGCGGGGACGGGGTCGCGCAGGGCCGCCGCCGCCAGTGGGAATGCGTTCTTGCCGTCGAGGTCCGCGAAGAGGTTCAGGGCGCGGATGCGCACGAGGGGCTGGGGGCCGCCCAGCCACTGGTCGCGGCGCGCGCGCACCGCGTCCGGCTTCTGCCGGGCGATCTGGAAGAGGGCATAGTCGGCGTTGCGGCGCACGATCTCCGTATCGTCGTCAAGGAGCTCGCCCAGGGCGTCGATCCAGCGCTGATCTTTGAAGGCGGCCGCGCGCAGGCAGGCCTCGGCGCGTAGGGATGCGTCATCGAGTTTCATGCGGTCTGCGAGACTCTCGATCGGGGCGTCCTTGAGGAGGTTCTCTCGGCGCGAGTCCAGGATCTCGTGGATGCGGCGTTCGATCGGGCCGTTGTCATCGTAATCGGGATTCTGACGATAGAGGGCCAGATGGAACAAGAGAGCCGCCTCGGGGTCGGCGCGGCGTTTGTCGTAGATTTGGGCGAGCTTGGCCGCGCTGTAGAGGTCGTCGGGATTGTGTTCCCAGGCGGCCGTCAGCCACCTCACGGCCGCGTCCAGGTCCCGGTCCTTGAGGGCGATCATGCCCATGATGCGCGAAGCGCCCGCGTGATCAGAATGCTTGTTTAAGGCCTCGCTGGCCAGAGCATAGGCCAGCGCCACGTCGCCGCGCCCGAAGGCCGCGCCTGCCAGGGCTGCCAGTTTTTCGGGCTGGCGCGGGTCCTCGCGGTAGAGCTCCTCAAGAGCGGCGCGCGCCAGGCGTGCGGCGTCGCCTCCGGAGCGATTCTCGTCTCCCATTGCCATGAGGGAGAGTTGCTCCAATGAGTTTCGCCCTTCCGGGCTCGCGGGGTCCTCGCGGGCCGTCTGGGCGTGGATGGGCACGCTCAGCGCGGGATCATTCAAGCCCTTCAGACGGGTGCGGACGCCTGCGGCCGGGCCGCCGGCGCCCAGGACGATCTCGGCGTGGGCGGCGCGGAACGTCTCCTTGGAGAAGAGCTGCCTTGCGGCGTAGAGGACGTAGAAGGAATCCGTCGGCCGCCCGGCCTTCCACAGCGCCTCCGATAGGCGCAGGTGCGCGCGGCAGTCGAGCAGGCGCGTGCGGAACTCCTTGCGCGCCTCTGCCAGATTCGCGGAGGCCTTGCGCGTGGCCGGGTTCTCGGTGCGGGCGGGGGTGGCGAACCAGCGCATGACCAGGGTCGCATAGGCCGCGAAAACGGCCGCGATCATGAGCAGAGCGGAGAGGATGATCAGGTTAGTCCGGCGTGACTCGCGCATTGCGTATTATAGAAAAGGACCCGCCCCTCGGGGGCCAAGGGGCGGGTGACGAACTACGGACGGCGCGGCTATTTCGAGAAGTATTTCCAGCGGCGCTCCCGGTTCTGACCTTCTCGGGACATGATATGCTCTTCCACCTGGTGCCAAGTCTCGTCACCGCCCGGGGGGGCAGCCAAGAGTTGCCAGGCGCGTTCGCTCTGCTCGTAGCGCTGCGAGATCTGTTCGAGGCTGGTCACCTCTTCGGGCGACAACTCCGTGGACTTCACAGACGAGAGGCGCGGCTTTCGCATGAAGGAAACCTCCTAGCCCTTCCGCGGGACCTCGGTATGGGCGCGGGGGCAGGGTCAGTGTAATGGGTGTTTCCCGTTTACGCAAGGGGTGGTCAGTTCTCGGAGTGGGCGTCGCGCAGGCTGAGGACGATATCGCGCCAGACGTCGTCCTCCTGTCCGCCGTAGAAGAAATACAGTTCGTTCTGGCCCAGGATGTAGGCCTCGACGCGGGGGAAGGGGGACTGGATGTTGACCTGCACCCCGGGCAGGGTTCCGACCTGGATGTTCTTGAGGATGAACTTTTCGCCGTGCGAGGAGGTCTTGCGCGAGACCGCGGCGGAGAGATTCGCCAGGCCCGTGGGGTTGGCGGGGAAGGGGCGGGGGGACACCTCGAGGCGGACGATTCCCATTTGCCCGAAGAGCCCCTCGTCGAGGAAGTTGGTCGGGTCGGCTCCTTTTTTGCAGAAATGCACGAGTTCGTCGGTCTTGGCTTTGTCGCGAAACTCGGAGACGCCGACGTACTCCTTGGGCAGGCGGACGACCCATCCGCGATGCCCGACGAAACCCGATTCGCCCGTCGGAGTTTCCGGGAGGCTGGGGGGGGCCGCCGACGGCGGCTTCTGTAAGAGGGTGTACAAGCCGACGCCGAGGATGAGGGCCAGGCCCACCCCGAGGAAGACCTTGGCGCCGCCGCCCGAGATCCTCTTGGTCGAGGTTTGAGTCTGGAGACCGTGTCGAGCGGCGGCGAGGCAGTCCTCGAAGTCGAGTTCCGAGACGCCTTCTCCGTACAGCTGGCGACGCAGGTCGTTCACGGGGAATTTGATGAGATTCTCTCGGAGGTAGTCGACGACCTCTGGGCGGACCGGCATCTCAGCGCGTTCCTTCGGCGGCCACGCGCAGGAGGTACCGGCCGTACTCGTTCTTCATCATCGGTTTGGCCAAGGCGCGAAGCTGCTCGACGCCGATGTACTTCATATTGAAGGCGATCTCCTCGAGGCAGGCGACCTTGAGAGCCTGGCGTTCCTCGATGACCTGGATGAAGGTCGAGGCTTGCAGCAGGGCCTCGTGCGTGCCCGTGTCGAGCCAGGCGATGCCGCGGCCCATGCGCTCGACATGGAGGCCTCCTTTCTTCAGATAAGCCTTGTTCACGTCGGTGATCTCAAGTTCTCCGCGCGCGGAGGGCTTGAGCTTGGCGACGATATCAAGGAGCATGTTATCGTAAAAGTAGAGTCCCGTGACGGCGTGGTTGGACTTCGGCTTGGAGGGTTTCTCCTCCAGGCTCTTGGCCTTGCCGCGGGCGTCGAACTCCACCACGCCGTAGCGTTGGGGATCGCGCACTTGGTAGGCGAAGACCGTCGCTCCCGCCCGGCGAGCGGCCGCGGTCTGCAGGAACCGGGGCAGGCCGTGCCCGTGAAAGATGTTGTCGCCCAGGATCAGGGCCACGCGGTCGTCTCCGACGAAGTCCCGGCCGATGAGGAAGGCTTGCGCCAGGCCCTCGGGCTTGGGCTGAGCCGCGTAGGACAGGCGCAGACCGATGCCCGAACCGTCCCCCAGCAGGCGTTGGAAGCTTTCCTGGTCCTCGGGTGTCGTGATGACCAGGATGTCCCGGATTCCCGCCAGCATGAGCGTCGATAGGGGGTAATAGATCATCGGCTTGTCGTAGACGGGCACCAGTTGCTTGCTGATGGCGCGCGTGACGGGATAGAGGCGAGTGCCCGACCCGCCTGCGAGGATGATTCCCTTGAGCTTTTTTTTTGTCAT
The DNA here is from genome assembly GCA_001799675.1 of Elusimicrobia bacterium GWA2_66_18. Lineage (GTDB taxonomy): Bacteria > Elusimicrobiota > Elusimicrobia > UBA1565 > UBA9628 > GWA2-66-18. The sequence goes on along the minus strand of MGTX01000022.1, from coordinate 28,857 downwards.
TTCCGCTACTTGACGAGCGTCGCGTCCTCGAGAACGACGGCGAACTTATACATGCCGCCCAGGTCTTTGTCGAGGAAGACCTTGCCGCGGGCGGCGATGATCTGCCCGACCTCGGCCGAGTCCTTAAGCAGCACCGTCAGGTCGTCGCTGCCATCCTTGGCGAAGCCCGAGCCGTCGCGCAGGTGGACCCAGTTGCGGTTGAGGATGGCCGCGTTGTACTTGACGACCTTGCCGCGGACGACGACTTCCTTGCCCTTGAGCGTTTTCTTCTGGGCATAGATCTCCGCGATGGTCCTGCCGTCCGGACCGTCCGCCTTTCCCACCTTGATGGGGCCGACATCGAGCGCTCGGACGCCGTGGGGGGCGTCGCTCGGGGTTTCGGGGCTTTCCAGAGTTCCGAAAGCGATGTGGTCGAACTTACGCTTGAGGGTCTTGCTCTCGAAGCCCGCCATGTCGATGGAACCGACGACATGGGCCGAGGCGCCCTTCTTGATCGTCGTTTGCGGCACCGCGGCCCACTTTTCGCCGGCGGGGGTCTGGAGCCGCAGATAGGTGTAGGTCCCGGCGTCGATGGTTTCCAGCACCGTTCCCTTCAGGTCGCTGGACGGGGCGGTCGCGGGCGCGGCGGCAAAGGCGAGGCTGACGGCGAGCAGGCTTAAAGCCGGGTGCATGGATTCCTCCGTGGATCCGTCACGACATCATAGCAATCGGGTTAGGGAGATGCTCAGATAGGAGAAAGAAGAATGCGTCGGCATCTCCCGGCGCTGGAACTTCAAGGCCAGTTGGGTCTTGCCCAGTGAGTAGGAGGCGTTGAAGTTGGAGGTATATTGGTCGCGTTCCGCGAAGCTGGCGTCCACGGAGACCTGGAGGCCCCAGAGGAAAGAATAGTCAGCTCCGAGCCTGAAGTTCTTGGAATCGTACCGGCCGCCCTTATCGGTTCGGGTGGCGCTGAAGTTGAAGCCCGCCGTGGTGTTGAGGCGCTCGATCAGGGAAGCTGAGCCGAGGATATTGACCTGGTCGTTGACCGAACTGCTCCCTCGGGAGAGGTCGCGCTGCTCGGTGCGGTCGTAGCGAAGGGACGTTTCCCCGTTCACCAGCCTTCGGGTCCCGCCGAGGCCGTAGCGGTTGGTGCGCTGTCCTCCTATGCCGCCGATATCGAGAGGCTCCGAGCCGCTGGTGCGGGCTTCCGTGAACAGGTTGAGAGAGGGATGGGGATTTAAGGCCAGTCGGCCCTCCAGGGAGTCGTTGAAAAAGGAGGCGCCGGCTCCGCTGCGGCTCCATCCCGCGACCGCGTTCGTATTCGTCGTGACGCGTCCATTGGAGAAGTTTAAGTTGAGACCGGGAGCCGAGCTCACGCCGCGGCTCGTCCCCCCGCGCCCGGTCGTGAGGTTCCCGGCGAGGCCGTGAGTGAAGCTCCCTCGCTCGACGGGGCGGTTGCTGTTGAATTGGGCATTGTGCGATAGGATCGATGATTCCGCGAGTAGATCACGCTGCGTGTCGTTTGAATAAGACGCCGAGTGGGTCCAGGCGCCCGTTTGGAATTCCCGGCTCGACAAGCTGAAAAGGCTCGACAAAGACTTTTGGCCCAGGGTCCCGCCGCTGGCCTGGCGCAAGTAATCCGCGCGCATCGAGACAGACCGCAGGCCGAGCCGTTTGAGGCCGTAATAGTTGTATTCCAAGGAGCCGCTCTGGGTGTCGTCTTCGGGAACGGGAAGAGGGTTGTTCCTGTCCTGCGTCTTGCGCCGCTCATGGCCGAGCCTGAGGAGCAGGCCGCCGAGACCGTAAGCGAGGTCCTCGCGCTGCAGGTTGAGGCGCTGATCGGTCGGGTTCGCCCCATTAGGGTCCTGGACCATGTTGTATTGTCGGGAGATGTTGAGCGCGGGGAGCTTCGGCAGCGACAGGCCGGAACTAAAACCCCAGCCCGTGTTCGTAAGGGTGTGCGTCGCGGCGTAGTCGCTGCCGGCGAGTCTCAGGTGTTGGACGGAATAGTTCGGGTCGAAGCGGACGTAGCGCCGGACGAAAGGGCTGAAGATCTGGGCCGAGGCCTTGTAGTCGATGACGCGCTGCTCGGGAGCGCTGACATTGACGGCCTGATTGATGTCGGCGCCCTGTGAATAGGCGCCCCCGGTCTTGAAGGCGCCCACGGCGCGATGGAGGAGGGTCCCGTCCAGGTCCAGATTGTAGCCCTGGAACCAGGAGGAACGCCGCCGGCTCCCGGAGGGGTCCTTGACCGTGATGTCGTCGAAGCGCCAGCGCAGCGTACCGGTATGCTCCAAGGCGCGCGCCGGGCCCGCCGCCAGCGTCAGCAGCAGTCCCAGCGCGGCGGCCCGGAGTCGGTGCGCGCTCGGCATGGATTCCTAGGGCTCAAAGGTTCCCGAGCCGGTGTGGCAGCCCGTCGCCTTCGAATTGCAGTTGTCCTTGTCGTAGCCGGTCCGGCTCAAGGCTTTCCGGAAGCCCTCGATGACGAGCTTGTCGTAGGTCCTCGCGCCCCCGTAGTTGTACGGCGTCGGATCGGATTTGTAGCCGATCAGGCGCGAGCGCTTGGATCCGTGCGGGACGACGACATGACAGGTGATGCAGACGACGCCCGTCTTCCTGTGATCGTCTCTTTCATGGACGTTGTTGGTAAAGGCTCCGTTGACGTAGAGCGGGTGGCAGTTGACGCAGAAGAGGTTCGTGGACCAGGAATTCGCGTTGTTCTTGACGTCGGCCAGGGTCCAGAGGGTTCCCGCCGCGTTCTTGGGCCAGTAGCGGCGCGGGCCCTTGAGGAGATATTGGGAAGCCGAGCCGTGCACGCCCTTGGGGTCGCTCGTCACGTCGGAGGCGTGGCAGTCCGAGCAGGTCATGTTCTGATTGCCCATGTTCGCGCTTGCGTTCCAGGGAGAAGACATCTGGGACGCGGCCAGCGCTTTCGGCGCCGTGCTGCCGGCCTGCGCGTTGGCGGTGCTGCGCACGGGGTGGGCCGAGCGGTTGTACGGGTTGTACTCGACGGACACGTCGGTGTAGCCCGCGGGCGGCGTGGCGCCGAAGGCGTAATAGGTGTGGCACTTGAAGCAGAGCTGGTACTCCTTGTAGTTCGTCGTGTCGTTGAATATCTGGCGAACGAAGGAGGTCGCGGCCTGCCAGGCGCTGGCGGTGCCGTAGGTCGGCTCCACGCCCCAGGCGCCGAGGAGGACGTTGCCTATATTGTTTCCAGGGCTGGCGTGCGTGCCGGTCTTGGCCTTATGGGGGTTGTGGCAGTCCCAGCATTCGGCGTGGCGCTTGCTCATGCCCAGGTTTGTCGCGTCGAGCTCGGGGTTCTTGTGGACGCCTGCGACGGTCTCCGTTGGATGCTTGGAGGCCTTCGCCAATAGGGTCTTGATATCCTTGGCGCCGGTCAGGGCGGGGGAGCCGTGGCAGTTGTAGCAGGTGTCCTCCTCGGAGCCGCGCAGGATGTAGGCCTGGGCGGAGGAGGCTCCGTGGGCCCTGTGGCAGTTGCGGCAGGAGTACTCCGCCACGGTGGTCGGCGCGCCGCCGGACGGGGTGTAGGCCGCGTTCGAGGTCGCGTGGGCGCTGGAGGCGAAGTTCGTTTTTTGGTGGCAGGTCGTGCACAGCGCCGAGTTGGCATTCGACTTCACCAGGAAATCTCCAAATTGATTGTCGTGAGGGTCGTGGCAGGAAGTGCACTCCACGCGGTTCGTAGTCCCATAGACCTTCACCTTGTCGGTCGCGGCGGGCAGCTGTATCTCGGGGTCGGTTCCAGGCTGCGTGGGGGGGCCCGCGCCGGGCTTGACGTCGTAGAGCACCGGGTGGTCGTTGGAAAGGTCGGCGCCCAGGATGGCGGCCGCGCTCATCGAGCCGGTCATCTGCACGATGTTGGGGGCGATGTTGAAAACGGAGCCGAGCGCGGTCACTCCGTCGTGGCAGGACAGGCAGAGCTTCGTCTTCGAGGCGTTGAGGTCCGACATCGTGGGCGCGGTCTGGCCCAGGTAGTTGTTGAGGTAGTTCGAGGAGTAGAAGGTGAACTGGACGGGGGAGTCCGCCCTGTTCCAGAGCGGGCTGTTTATCGCCGGCTTGTGCGCGGCGTGGCAGAACAGACAGGTATCCTGCTCGGCGACCGCTTTGGGCCCCGTGGTCTGGCTGTGGGCCGAGAGGTCGTGTTTGGAATTCCGGATGGTGAGAGCCCGGGTCTCTGGCGCCGCCGTTAGGAGAATAAACAGGATGGATAGGCTGTTTTTCATGGCTTGCTCTCTTTGAGGTACTGGAAGACTTGGATGCGGCCGTTCTGCGTGTCGGCCACATAGACGCGGTCGCGCTCGTCGATGAAAATGCCGCCCGGCAGGTTTAACTCCCCGGGACCTGTGCCGGCGCGTCCCACGAAAAGGAGAAGGCGCGACTGCAAGTCGAAGACCTGGAAGGCGTCGAAGGCGGCGTCGGCGAGGTAGACATGACCTTGAGAATCCCGCGCCAGGCCGCGCGGCCTGGCGACATAGCCGGGACGGTTGCCGTTTTCGCCGAGGCGTCCCAAGGCCTTGCCGTCGGGGTCGAACCACTGGACGCGAAAATTGCCCGAGTCGCAGACCCAGAGTTGACCCGCGGACCGGTCGTACCAAAGATAAGTGGGGAAGTTGAACTCTCCCGCTCCCCCGCCGCGCCGACCGAAAGATTGGAGGAATACCCCCTCGAGGCCGTAGATCGAGATGCGGTGGTTCTTGACGTCGCTGACATAGACGCGCTTGTCCGAGACGGCCACGGCGGCGGGCTGGCCCATGCCCTGAGGGTCGCCCTCGAGTTCTCCTTTGATTCGTCCCTCGCCGTCGAGGATGAATACTTTCTTTAGAATGGAGTCCACGACGAGGAGGCGGCCGTCCGGCGTTTGCGCGACGCTCACCGGGCTGAGGAGCTTGGCGCGCGCGCCGTGGGGCCACCAATCGCCCCGGCCGCTCGCCTCATCGTATCGCAGGATCCTGCGCGCGGAGGGATCGGCGACGAAGAGCGTGCCATTGCGCGCGTACAAGCCGGTAGGCTTGATGAGGCGGTCCTTGGCGAGCTCGCCGGCCTGGTCGAGCCCGACGAGAGCGCGCAGGAAGCCCCCGAGCTTGCCCGCCGCGGCCACTCGCGGCCCGGAGATCGCCTCCAGGAAGCGCAGACGGGCCGCCTCGGGCGACGGCGGCCATTGCGGCGGCAGCGTCGCCGTGGGCGGCGCCGCGCCGATCAAGGCCGCCATAATCATCAGCGACGAGAGTGAACGCTTCATGGGATGTCCTCACCGACGAGGGCCTGACGGAGGTCCGCGTCTTTCAATGCCTCGGTCAAAATTTTTCGCACTCGCCAGGCCGTGGCAAGCTTCACTCTGAGCTTGACGGACAGAGCCGAGCAGGTCGGGCGGCCGGCGGCCATGAGGCGGGCGGCCTTCGCCCAGAGCGTCAGGGGCAGGTGCGTGCGGGCCAACGGCGTGCCGGTCAAGTCGTTGAAGGTCCTCCCGCAGCCGCCGCAGCGAAGCTTGCGCCGCCCGTCGCGGCCGCGCGCGTGGACCGAGCAGCGCGCCTGGCCGCAGCGGGGGCAGCGCAGGCCCTTTTTCCAGCGATAGGTCTGGAGTTTCGCCATTAGATCGGCTTCAGAAGAATTCATGATCATATTTTCAACTTGAACCGGCACACCTCGAAACGGAAAAATGAATTCAAAAAAAATGCGGCTTACCTGTTGTGACAGACGAGGCAGCTTTCTCCTTTGCGAAGATAGGTCGCCGCGCTCGGACTGCTGTGCATGGAATGGCAGCTGGTGCAGCCGACGTACGAAGAATTGCCGACCGTATCGACGACGACGTTGGAATTGCCGAAAGCCGAGGAATTGCCCGCGGTCAGGTCGGGTTGCCAGCCGTCGCTGCCGAAGGGAACCCGCTTGGCGACCGGATGCATATCCGGCAGGTTGCGTCCCCACGCTCCCCGGAAAGCCAGCCTCATGGTCGTTCCGCCGATGGCGGTCACGCCGTCGTGGCAGGAGAGGCACATCGCGCTGCCGGTCTGCGCGAACTCGGCGACGCTCAGATATTCGCCGTCGTTGACGCCGTCGAGGACCTTCCCGGCCGCGCCGTCCCAGACCGTCCAGCCGGGGCCGGCGCCGAGCGTGCGCTTCCAGAGGAAGGCGGTTTTGGCGGGTTTGTGCGCGGCATGGCAGGTCGTGCATTTGTTGGCGGTGAGATAGGTGACCCCGTTCTCGCCCTCATAGCCCGCCGCGCCTCCGGCTCCCGTCGCCGAGAAGTCATGAGCGGAGCCAGCGATCAGCTTGTAGCCGATCCCGGCGGATTGGGCAAGCTGTCCGGCGAGCGCGAAGACCAACGATAAAATCGCTTTTTTCGCGGAGGAGTTCAATACTTCGTTTTCCTTTACTTCGGCCGGTTCCCATTAAAGACCCCCGGGAAACCGGGGGTCTTTAATGGGTTGCGATTATCTATTGTGGCAGGCCAGGCAGCGATCGCCGCCCCGAAGGATCTTCGAGGAGTTCTCGCTGCTGTGCATGGAATGGCAGCTCGTGCAGCCGACGTAGGAAGAGCCGCCGATCACGTCTACCACGACGTTCGAGTTTGCGAACGCCGCGGAGTTTCCCGTAGTCAGGTCGGGCTGCCAGCCTTCGGAACCGAAGGGGACCTTATGAGCGACCGGGTGGATGTCCGACAGGTTCCGACCCCAGGTGCCGCGGAAGGACAGCTTCATGGTCGTGCCGCCGATCGCGGTCACACCGTCATGGCAGGACATGCACATCGCGGTGCCGGTCTGGGCGAACTCGGTTTCGCTGAGGTACTCGCCGTCGTTGACGCCGTCGAGGACCTTCCCGGCCGCGCCGTCCCACACCGTCCAACTGCTGCCCGCGCCGAGCGTGCGCTTCCACAGGTACTTATTCCGCGCGGGTTTATGCGAGGCGTGGCAGGTCGAGCACTTGCCGTAGTTGTAGAGATAGGCGACTCCGTTCTCACCGACATAGCCGCCCGCCCCCGCCTTGCCCGTCGCCGTGAAGTCATGGGCTGAACCGACGATCAGCTTATGATCCGCCGCGCGGGCAGTTTGGCCGAATAGCCCTAAGGCGGCTATCAGGCCGACTGCTGTTATCGACACTTTCATTTTTCTCCTCCTGAGATTCGGCGTCGACTTCTCGCCGAACTCCCATGGGCAACATTATGTCCCGGGAGTTCCTCTCGGAGGATGGGTTATAACGCTTTTTAGGATGATTCTCTGCGCGGGTCTGCGCTCGGGTGCGCGATAACGCGCAGGGCGTTCAGGGGCTCTTTTCTTCGAGGTACTTGAGGTATTGATAGACCTGTATGCGCTGGTTCTTGGAGTCCACGATGTAGATCATGTCGTCGGAATCGATGAATATCCCGGCGGGCAACGAGAGTTCCCCGGGTCCCTGGCCGGGGCTGGCGAAGTCCAAGAAGAGCTCCCCTTGCCGATTGAATATCTGGACGCGGCTGAAGACGGCGTCGACGACGTAGATGTGGCCGTCCGAATCGGTGGCCGCGCCGCGCGGCCGGGCGAGATAGCCGGCGGAGTCGCCCTGTTCCCCGAAGCCCGAGACGTAGCCCCCCGTCGAGTTGAAGATATGGACCCGGGCGGAAAGCGGGTCGGAGATGATGAAGTCTCCGTTCTTCTCGACCCAAACGTTGGCGGGGACCGGCAGGGCGAAGGGATCCTTCATGTTTCGGCACATCTCTTTGATGAAAGCGCCGTCTTTGGAGAGGAGGACGACCCGTTTATTGCCCGTGTCGAGGACCAATAGTTCGCCGGTTGGGGTCAGGGAGATGCCGCCCGGGCGGTTGAGCTTGCCTCCCGCCTCCCCCAGGGAGACTTTTTGCCAGCGGATCTTTCCCTCTTTCGAATAGGCCTTGACCGAGTGGTCCCCCGTGTCGGTCACGTAGATGGCGCCGTCCGCGTCGACCGTTACGCCGACCGGTGATGACAGTTGCCCCTCGCCTTTCTTGCCGATGTCGGTCACGGTCGCTTTCTTGAGGTCCAGGATGGTGAGCGCCGGAGCGGTCGTGTCCGAGACGTAAAGCTTGTCGCCTTGTTTCCACACGCCGTAGGGTCTGGCGACGAGAGGAAGATCGGCTTCGCCGCCCGCCAGCAAGGCGAGAAGCTTGGCGAACAGGCCTCTTTTCTTGCCGCTGAGGTCCCTCATGGTATGGAGGGACTTCACGAAACGGATGCGCGGCTTGTCCGGCGGGGAAGGGTAGACGAGTTCTCCCGAGACCGTGATGGTCGAGCCCTCGGGAGCTTGCACCGGGGCCTCGGCCGCGGAAGCGGCTAGGACGGTTCCTAGGATCAAAATGAGAGTCAGGGCCCTTGTTTTCATTTGCTGTGGCACTCCTCGCAGAGGATCGAGATGTCGGCGCGCACGAGCTTGGGGTTCTTACCCGCGTGCGGCTCGTGGCAGGACGCGCAGTTGAAGGGCTTGCCCTCGCGGCGGGGGTCCGCCTTGTTCTCATTGGCGGTCTTGTGGCGCGCGACGGGATGGTTGTTCTTAAGAGTCTCGTCATGACAGCCGAAGCAGATGTCGGCCAAGGGTTTTCGGATGAGGGAGCCTCGCGCGCTGACGTGGGGGTTATGGCAAATCGTGCAGTCGCCGGAGGCGAAGGGAGGGTGAACGACCGGGTTCTTGTCAAGCTTGCGGAAGTTGGAGTGGCAGGCGAAGCAGGTTTCCTCCGGTATCTTCTTGAGCGCCGCCTTGCCGTCCGCGCCGGTCTTGGCGTGGCACATCTCGCAGGAGCGCGAGTCGAAGGGGACATGCTCCTTGCCTTCGATGATGAGCTTGGCGTTTTTCGAGGCGTGGGGGCTATGGCAGGCCGTGCAGTCGCCCTCGAAGACGGTGACGCCGTGGTGCGCCCCCTTGATGGGATCCGACTTGATATCGTGGCATCCCGCGCACAGCTCGCCGACCGGCGCGTTGAGCAGATGCGGCTGGTTCGAGGAGTGGGGCTGGTGGCAGGCGCCGCAGTCCATGTCCTTGAAGGCGGAGTGGACCGCGGGCTTTTTGAAGTCCTCGGCCCGGTTAGCATGGCAAGAGAGGCAGAGGGGCTTGGCCTCCATCGTCAGCTTGGCCGCGTCCTTGGGATCGCCGTGGCACTTGGAGCACTCGCCCGCCTTGACCGGGGCGTGCGCGGCCGTCTTCTCGGAGTACTCTTTCGCCTTCTGCGCGTTGGCCGTCTTGAAGGGATCGTCGGATTTCTTCGACTCGCCGAAGAAGCCGGCGGAGGCGCCGCCGGCCAGCCAAGCGAGGAGCGCTAATGCCCCCAGCGCCTCCTTGAGTCCGAATTTCTCCATGCGCCGCCGCAGGGCGTCGCGGGACAGGCCGAGGCATTGAGCGGCCTTCTGCTGATTGCCGCTGCTGCGTTTAAGGGCCTGCATGACGAGATTCTTCTCCACGTCGTCCAGGCGGACGCCGTCGGTCGGCAGAGTGAAGGAGTCATTTCTCGCCTGCGCGATGTGCGCGGGGGAGACGGGCCGGAATTGCGTCTCGTCGAGGATCATCATTCTTTCCAGCACATTGCGCAGCTCGCGGACGTTGCCCGGCCATGGGTAGGACTGGAAGGCGGCCAATGTCTCGGGGGGGAGGACTGGTTTTGGTTTACGCAGATCCACGCAGAGCTTCTCGACGAGGCGGTCGACGAGAGGAAGAATGTCCTCCTTGCGCTGGCGCAATGGCCGAAGCGAGATGGTCAATACGTTGACGCGGTAATAGAGGTCCTGCCGGAAGCGGCCCTCGGCCACGGCCTTCGGCAGGTCCTCGTTGGTGGCGGCGATGACGCGCACGTCCACGGTGATGTCGTCGCGGCCGCCGACGCGCTTGAAGGTCTTGTCCTCCAGCGCGCGCAGGACCTTCCCCTGCAGGCTCAGCGGCATGTGGCCGATCTCGTTGAGGAAGACCGTGCCTCCGTCGGCGATCTCGAAGAGTCCTTTCTTCTGGCCCGCGGCGCCCGTGAAAGAGCCCTTCTCGTAGCCGAAGAGCTCGCTCTCTAAGAGGTTCTCGGGGATGGCCGTGCAGGAGATCTCCATGAAGGGCTCGCTGGCGCGCACGCTGCCGTAGTGGATGGCTCGGGCGAAGCGGTCCTTGCCGCAGCCGCTCTCGCCCAGGATGAGGACGGTGCCGAAGGGCGTGGCGGCGATCTTGCGGGCCATGGCCAGAGATTCCTTCATGGAGGGGCTCTCGGCCACGATGGTCTCGAAGCTGTACTTATCCCGGCCCTTCTGGTGGGCGCGGTCCAGGCGCCGCTTGAGCTGGGCGGTCTCCAGCACCCGCTTGAGCGTGATCTTGAGGCCGGCGAGCTGCAGGGGCTTGGAGATGTAGTCGGCCGCGCCCTCGCGCAGGGCGGACACGGCGCTCTCGAGGTCGGCGAAGGCGGTCATGATGATGACGGGCAAGTCGGGGTTGCCGCGGCGGGCGAGCTTAAGCACGTCGAGGCCGCTCTCGGTTCCCAGGCGGAGATCGGTCAGAACGACGTCCGGGTTCTCGGTCTCCAGAGCCTTCTCGGCCTGCTCGAGATCGGCGGCCGCCACGGTCTTGTAGCCCGAGTTGGCGAGGTCCTGGGAGAGCGACCAGCGGATGAGCTCTTCATCGTCCACGATCAATATCTTCGCCGACATTCTAGACCTCCGCCGATTCCGGGCTTTCCGCCGCGGGCAGCCGCACGAAGACGCTGGTCCCTCGATCGGGGACGCTATCGATCCAGATCGTGCCGTCATGCGCCATGACGATCTGCCGCGACAGCGGCAATCCCAGGCCGCTGCCGTTCTCGCGCGTCGTGAAAAAAGGGCGGAAGACATGCTCGAGGTCCGCGCTGGGGATGCCTCGGCCGGTGTCGCTCACCTCGATCAAGACCGTTCCGGCGGCCTCGGCGCGCGCGGCGACCGCCAGGGTTCCGCCCGCCGGCATGGCGTGGACGGCGTTGAGGCAGAGATTGAGGAAGACCTGCTCGATCTGGCCCGGGTCGCCGCGCAAACCCGGCAGGTCCTTGGGGATGGAGCGCTCGAGACGGACTTTTTGGGAGCGCAGGCGGCTCTCAAGGAGGTCCAGGACCCGGCCGATGGGTTCGTGCAGGTGGAAGGGCCGAACCACGGCCTCGGGCATGCGGGCAAACCGCAGGAAGCTGCCCATGGTCTGATCCATGCGGTTGAGCTGGCCCAGGACTTTGCCCAGGATCTCGCGGCGCGGGCTGCCCTCCGGGGCCTCGGCCTGCATGATCTGCATGGCGGAGCTGATCCCGGTGATGGGGTTGCGAACCTCGTGGGCAAGATGCGCGGAAAGTTCGCCCAGAGCCGCCAGGCGTTCCATGTGCGCTACCTGTCGGCGGTGCAGGTCCACGATCTCCTTGCGGTCCTTTTCCAGACGGCGGACCATGGAATTGAAGCCGTGCGCGATGGAGCGCAGCTCCCCGGAGGGGAGGTTGTCGACGCGGGTGTGGAACTCGCCGTGGGCGACTCGCCCCATCGCCTCGATGATGCGGCCCATGGGCTCATCGATGACGCGCCGCACGATGAGAAGGGTCCACAGGCCCACGGCGGCAAACGAACAGAAAAGGATGATGAGGCGGCCCTTAAGATTGGCTTCGGCGACGGCCTGACGGTCACGCTTGGGCGAGACGAGTCGGATGTAGCCGATGGGGTCTTCATGGGGCGCGTGGCAGCGTGAGCAGGCTTTCCAGTTCCGGATTGGGAAATCCATGATGATGTGCTTGTCCGGGTCGAAGGCCCGGGGCTCCTCGCGCCGCGGCTTGACGCCGTTGGCCAAGTCATCGGTGTTGACGGCCAGCTTGTCGTGGGTGAGGAGCAGCATGCGCTCTTCGCCGCGGTGGTTGTGGAGGGCGAAAAGATGCTTGATGGGGTCGCGCGATTCGCGGAGCATGGCGTCCGTGATGACCCTCTCGACGATGGGGAACATGCTGGTCATCGTGACGCGTTCCATGTCGAGAACGCTGCGCCGCGTGTCTTGGATGTAGAGGATAAAGGTGGCGGCCGTGATCACCACCGTCGAGGAATAGAAGGCGATGAACGTCTGCCGGGCCAGTGGGGCGCTGCGCCAAGCGATGCGAAGACGCCGGAGCCATCGATCGGGGCGCGTTCGTCTCATCGGGTTACTTGCCCTTTGCAACGTTTAAGCCAAATAACTGACACTGTTGACAAATCCAGGCGGCGGGTCTACACTCCTTTCTCAAGCCTGCTTTTTTTATGAAGACCCCGTGGCCCCGACGCCTTGCATCGTCTTTTTTACTCGTTATACTATCGATTCTTGGAGCGCTGCTCTTGCGAGCGCCGTGGCCCGAGAACGATTTCAAGGACCTTCGCGATTCCATGAGCGATCATGGTTCGATGCTGAGCGCGGGCCATGCCTCTCTTGGGAAAGGGGCAAGCAGTTGCGTGTTCTGCCATTTCTCCCACCAAACCAAGATCCAGCGCCCCTTGTGGATGAAAGAAGGGCGCTTGGACTCCTCGGCCTTTGGGCGAGAGTCTCTGCGGGTCGGAGGGGCCAAGACCGGTCTCTGCCTGTCCTGCCATGACGGCAGCATCGCTCCCGCGCTCAAGTCTCACTCGTCGCTTGCCGCGGGCTCGCGTCGGCAATTCCAGGCCATCGATTTTGGCGCCGGTCACCCAGTGGGCGTGGACTATCTCGCCGCCTTCCATCGCAGCCCGGACGACTACAACGATCCGGCCCTCAACCCCAAGATCATTCTGGAGGAGGGGAAGGTCGGTTGCCCTTCCTGCCACGTCACCCATGATCTCAACGCGGTTTCCGCGTCCAACGTGCGCGACGAGGCCTGCATGGACTGCCACCGGCGCTGAGCCTTCGACGATGGTGCGCGAAATCGCGCACCCATAAACGCATAAGTGAAGGCGATATTCCTGAAGTCGTCGTATAATCGTTCGTTGTCGTTTGGCGGGATGGTAGTTTTGTTGCTATGCGCCTAGGCATGACGAGCCCAGAATGGCTGGTGGTCGGACTCAATCACGCGACGGCCCCCGTCGAGATCCGTGAGGCCATTTCCCCTAAGCCGCATGAGGCGGGACGCATCAACACCCTCGTCAGGGAGGCCACCGGTCAGGAAGGCGTCGTCGTCATCTCCACCTGCAGCCGCTTCGAGGTCTATTGCCAGCCCGACAAGGACGGCGAGCAGGCCGTGGTCGAATGGCTGGTTCGCCGCGCCGGACGCGACATCTCCTCGTCCCTTTATGTCCGCCGCGGTCCCGAGGCCGTCAGCCATCTTTTCCGCGTCGCCGCCGGTTTGGACTCCTGGGTGGTCGGCGAGACCGAGATTCTGGGGCAATGCAAGGCCGCCTACCAGGGCGCCTGCGCCGAGAAGACGGCCACCCGTTACGGCCATCTGGCCTTTCAGCGCGCCCTCATGGTAGGCAAAAAGGTCCGCAACGAGACCCGCATCGTCGGCGGCATCGCTTCGATCGGCGGGGCGGCGGCGGTCCTGGCCCGCAGCATCTTCAACGAGCTCAAGGAACGCGTCATCGTGGTCTTCGGAGCGGGGACCATGGCCTCCTCCTCCGTGCGCCATCTGCGCTCCAAGGGCGCGGGCGAGCTCTTCGTCAGCAACCGCAGCCTCGACAAGGCTCAGGCCCTGGCCGCCGAGCTCGGCGGAAAGCCCATCACGCTCGCGGAAGGTTTCGACCGGCTGGACCAGGCGGATATCGCGGTTTTCTCCACGGGAGCCGACCGCTGCCTGCTTGACGGGGAGGCCGCTCTTGCCCTGTCGCGGCGCCGAGGCGGCCGGTCACTCTTCATCATCGACATCGCGATGCCCCGCAACGTGGCCCCCGAGGTCACCCAGGCCGAGGGCATCTATCTGTACGACATCGACGACCTCAAGGGCGTCGTGGAGAAGAGCCTGGCCAAGCGCGAAGAGGACCTCGCCCGCGCGGCCGGCATCGTCGCCTGCGAGAGCGCGGACTGCTGGGGGCGCATGACCCATCCCCTTCCCGCCGCCGGCGTGCCGCTCGCGCCCGTCGCCGCCTGAAAGATCGTTGCCCCCGGCTGGGCTCGAACCAGCGACCAACCCGTTATGAGCAGGCTGCTCTGACCAACTGAGCTACGGGGGCGTCACGCCTATCTTATTATTTTCGCAGGTCGGCGACGGCGCGGATTTTTCCGGTGCGGGGATTGCGCGGCAGGCCGCCGGGCGCGAGGACCTCCACCGCGGGCGGCGCAAGCCAGCCGCGCGCGACGCAATCGCGCAGCTCGAGCGAGCGCGCGAGCAGCGCGCGGCCGAGCGCCGCGGCCAGCGCGCCGTCGCGTCGGGCGTCGCGGCCCCGGCGCTCGACGCGGATCATCAGGCAGTCTCGGTTTCCTTTAATGGAGATCACGGCCTGGTGCAGGGGGCTCAGACCTTTCACGTCGCCGACCGCGCGTGAGGCGTCCTCGAGATCGAAGTGCGCGCCGCCGACGTTCAGGCGGTCGTCGCGGCGGCCGCGCAGGAGGAAGCGCGGCGCGGGGTCGCCGCACCGGCAGGGCGCAAGCCAGCGGCCGAGATCGCCGGTGCGGTAGCGGATGATCGGCATCCAGCGACGCACCAGGTTCGTGGCCAGGATCTCGCCGTCCACGATCTCCATATGCTGGAGGCCGGCCGCATGGTGTTCGCCCGGGCCGCAGTCGCGGCACTGGTAGCCGATGAGCCCCGCGTCCACGCTCGCGTAACCCGCCGAGCGGATGAGGCTTGCGCCGAGGCTTCGGCGCAGTTCCTCAGCCGCGGCGGGGCTCAGCCCCTCGCCCGCGTAGAACACCTTGCGCACGGAAAGGCCGCGGACTTTCTTCTCACGCGCCAGGCGAGCGATATCGAGCAGGGTCGCAGGCAATCCGACGACGGCGGTCGCGTGGAAGACGCGCAGAGCCTCGAGCGCGTCTTGGGGCGAGGCGTTGCCTCCGATGGGCAGCTCGGTCACGGGGAGTTGGCGCAAGGCGCGGGAGATCGCGGTGAACGAGGACCAGAGATTGCCGGCCATGAACAGGTTGGCGACGACATCGCCTTCCTTGAGTCCCGAGCGGCGCAGTCCGAGCGCCAGCCAGCGGCAAGTCTCATCGAACTCGTCCTGCGTGAAGAGCGAGAACTTGGGCTTGCCGGTCGAACCGCCGCTGGCGAAGACGAGTCCGGTCCCCTCCCAGGTGAGAAGGGCCTTCGACTTCGGAGGCGTGTTCGCGTAGAGGTCGCGCTTGGTCAGCGGCGGCACGCGCGAAAGGCCGGCGTCGCGTCCCAGGCGCTTGAGGCGTCGGCGGTAGAAGGGCGACTCGGCGCGGGCCTGGTCCAGCAGGGAGCGGGCGGCGCTCTCCTCCGGCATGGAGAGAACCGACTGCGGGGCCGAGACCCAGCGCACGAGCTCCGCCAGGGGCCGGCGCCCGTCGTGCGGCTCGCCGGCTTCGGCGCTGAGCATGCCGCCGAGCTCGGCGCAGCGCGTGACGCCGAGAAGGGAGAGGGTGCGCGCGTAATCACCGGTTTGAGCGGGAGCGACGAGGAGGCCGGCGCTTTGGAGATGGGCCGAGGCCGGACTTACGAGCGCGGCCAGCTGTTCGAGGTCGCGGTAGGGGCTGATCTGGATGAAGCGGCCCAACGGCGATGTCCGCAGCCCCGGCCGCTTGCGGAAGGCGACGGTCCAATCCTGGCCGCGCGGTGAGGCCAGGATCTCCCCTTGACCGAGCAGTTCGGCGGCCAGCGCGCGATGGCGCGCTTCCAGCGAGACGACGGCCTCCTCCGGACGGATCGGACCCTTGGGCAGGAGCCGGGATATTTTTTGAAGTTCGGAGGCCAGCGCGGCAAGAAAAGGCCGCTCGGGGCCTTGGATGAACAGGGCTTGCGGCGAGGCGCAGGCGGCCTGATCCCAGCGCGCGATGTCGACGGCCGCGCGCCGCGCGGCTTCGCGCGTTCCCCAACGCTTGAGCCCGCGGCGGCTGACGACCGCAAACGAGAGTTTGGGTCCGAATTCGAGCAGTCGACAACCGAGGCCGAGGTCTTTGCGGTAGGCGCGCAACGCCTCTTCCGCGCCCCACACCGCGATGCCCTGCAGGGACGCCTTGAAGACGCCTTCAACCGCCGCGTCGCCGCTTTTCCAGGAGACGACGGCAAGCGTTCTTGCGACCGAGCCCTCGGGATCGGCCGCGCGCAGGCTTTCGGCGAACAGCAGAGGGAACTCGCGGTCGGCGGCGGAGGTCTTCAACAGGACGACGTTGTTCGTCAGCAGGCCCATCAGCACCGAGTCGATGCAGCCCAGGAAGATGTTGCCGGCCGCGACGGTCAGCACCGCGCCGAGAGGAGCCGCGCGCACCGCGAAGTCGGCCGCGGGCTCGATGGACCAGCGCTCGAGCGCGTCGGCGCGGCCGAGTTCCGCGCGCAGTCGCGCGGCCAGCGCGCGGCGGTCGAGCAGGGCCGGGATGATGTCGAGAGTCCGTTCGATCATGGGCGCCGAGAAGGCGCCGCTTGCGACGAGAAGCGCTCGAGCGCGGCGGCGGCGGGAACCCCCGCGCTCCGCCCACAGACGCCCCGTCTTGTCGAGCGCGGCCAGAGTCTTCCAGAGAGGGCGTTCGGCGGCGAGCGCGCGACGAGCCTGCGCTTGGCGGCAGAGCGCGCGCGCCGAAGCCATGCCCAGAAGTCCGCGCTCGGCGAAGCGTCCCCAGCGGTACTCTTTCATCGCGCGAGGTGCTCCACGGCGCTCAGGGCGCAGCCCTTGGCGGCGACCTTCACGGCGCGCCCGCGCAGAATGAGAACTTGCCCCGGCGTCCCGCAGGAGCAGCGGGATTTAAGCTCCCCCCAATCGGAGGTGAGCACGGAAAACGAGGGGAAGCTGGTGAGGTAGGGCGTGATGAGTTGAAGAAGTCCCTTGGCGCGCGGCGGCAGAATGCGCAGGGTTTCAGGATCGCGCACGAGCACGCGCGAGTAGTTGGGAACGTGCATGCGACCGAGGTGGCATTCGACGTAGGGGATGCCGTGCTCGACGAGGCCGTAGAGGTCGCGAAGGTTCGACGACGGCAGTCCGAGCCAGCTGGAGATGTCGGCGCGGAAACGAGTCCGAGTGATCGCGGCGCCTTGGCGACCTTTCCAACCCCCGCCGGTCAGCACCCAGGATTTCGGGCCGAAATGGAGCGGCGGCAGTCTGCGGCGCGCCCATTCCTCCTGAGCGAAGCGCACGTGAGCGGGGAAACCCAATACGCGCAGCGGCAGACTGGTCGCCGCCATTCGGCGCAGCGCGGAGATCACGCCGTCAAGGTCGAAGAAGAAATCCCGCCGCCGCGGATCCCAGCGCAGGGCGTAGAAGACTTCTCCTCGCGCGGTGAAGGAAGTCAGCAGTTCATCGGTGAACGCCGTGCCGAGGTCCTTGGCCGCGCGGGGGTCGTAGGTCATGCATAGATAATGAGTCTTGAGCGCGGGATCGACCATGCCTAGCGCGCCATAGACGCTTCGCGCCGAGCTGACGACGCGGCGCAGCGAGCCGGCGTCAAGGCGGATGCGGCTTTTCTGGCCCGAGGTACCCGAACTGGTCAGTTCGAGCGCGGCGCGCAAGGGGGGCACGGGGCGGAGGTCGAACTCTTTGAAGACGCTGATGAAAAGAAAAGGAAGGCGCGCGACGTCGGATTCGCGGCGAAGGGACTCGGGGCGGAAGCCGGCGCGCGAATAAAGCCTGGACAGCGCGGGAAAGCGCCGCGCCTGGAGCGCGGCGCAATCGCGCAAGGCGCGGATGAACAGAGCGCGGTGCGCGGGTTTGCGCGTGAACGGGGGCGTCTTGAAGAGCCCGTCGATTGCGGACATCGCGCGCGTCAGCGCGCCCCGGACAGCGCGACGTCGACGTAGAGCGCGCGCCAGAGCCGGAAATATTCCTGCAGGTAGTCGAGATACCCCGTCTGCAGGGAGATGCCGTGGAAATCGAGCATGGCGAGAGAGCGCGAAAGCACGACGTAGTCTCGTCCGCCGCCGGGCGTGTCCCAACGCATGCTCGGGTAATAGGCCGAGGGGAGAAATCCCGCGCACAGCGCCTGGCGGAGTTGTTCGGTCGCGGTGGCCTCGATGAGGACCTCGAGGTAGCGCACCCCCGCCGCTTCCAGGAAGCGCGCGCCGTGATCGAGCAGTTCGCGCGTCTCCAGGTTCTCCGAGCGCGCGCCGGTCAGCACGCAGTGTCCGTCTTTCATCGAGCGGTAGCAGTAGAGCTCGGTCTTGCCGTCGGGCGAGATCAAGAGCAGGTTCGGCTCCTGGAACGGGAAGAAGTCCAGCCCGAGCTTGCCGTCGGATTTAACGTCGTGGAAGCGGCGCAGGACGAACTGCGCGGCGGTCACCGTCTCGAAGGCGAGGGCGGGGCCATGCGGCGGCTCCCACGACACGGCCCCATCGACGAACTCGGCGGGGCCCAAACCCGCCTCGCGCTCCGCGATCGCGTAGAAGCGCTCCAGCAGGCGCGGCAAGCGCGGCGTGGCGGCGCGGCGCGCCAATGCTCCCTCGGCGTGCAGGACCGCGAGGGTGTGCGTCTCGGCGCTGTTGACCTTGTGGACGTTCGGGAACACCCCGAGCTTCTTGAAGTCGAGCTTCTCGGTGAGGCGCTGGGGCGCGAGCCCGATCGTGCGGGTCGTCGCGTAGACGCTTTGGACGAGCCGCTCTCGGCGCATGAGGAGCTCGAGTCCGAAATCCATCGCGCGCTCGGTGAGGTCGCGCCCGCGGAATTCCTCGGCCACGACCGCTCCGAAGACCTTGCCGAGCCCTATCGCGCGGTCGATGGTGAAGATCACGCTGCCGACGACCTTTCCGTCGCAGCGCGACAGCAGCCAGAGGTGCTTGTCGCTGGCGATGGCCCTCAGGCATTCCTCCGCGTTGTAGACGAGAGAGAACGGGTAGGAACCGCCGTAGATCAAATGGTACAGCCAGCGGATCTGCAAGGCGTCGTCCGGGCGGGCGGGTCCGATCGTCATGCGGCGCCCGTCTTCGAGCGCGAAGCTCATCTCCGTTTGGGAGTCCGTCGTCGCTTGGGAGTCCATTGCCGCCATTCTAGCGAATCTTGCAATTGATATGATTGACTCACTCATACCTAGAACGATGGAGATCATTATGCCCACCGCCGCCCCGACTTCCGAGCTATTCCAGTTGCGCGCGCGCCGCGCCGTCTACCTGAAACCCGAGCCCGCCTCTTGCGAGGGCATCGAGACGCTCGAGACGATGGACGCGGCCTATCGCGCGCTCTGCGCCATCCTCTTCAACTTCGTGCCGAACTCGGGACACCCGGGAGGCAGCATCTCCTCGGGGCGCATCGTCTCCTCCCTGCTCTACAAGAACCTGCGCTACGACTTCTCGCGGCCCGACACGAGCGACAACGACGCGCTCGTCTACGCGGCGGGCCACAAGGCGATGGGCCTCTACGGCATGTACGCCCTGCGCGACGAGTGGGTGCGCATCGCGCGCCCCGACCTCCTGCCCCCCGAGCGCCGGCGCCTGCGCCTGGAAGACCTGCTGGGCTTCCGTCGCAACCCGACGCAGTCCACGCCGTTCTTCCGCCGGTTCAAGTGCGCGGCCCTTGACGGCCATCCGACCCCCATGACGCCCTTCGTGCCCGTCGCCACGGGGGCCAGCGGCGTGGGCGACACCTCGGCCGTGGGCCTGGCCCTGGCCGCGATGGACGTCTTCGGGCCCCAGGGCCCGCGCATCCACATCCTGGAGGGCGAGGGCGGCATGACGGCCGGCCGCGTCCACGAGGCGCTGGCGACCGCCGCCACCGCGGGCCTGTCCAACGCGATCATGCACCTGGACTGGAACCAGGCCTCCATCGATTCCGACCGCGTCACCGCCGAGGGCGACAAGCCCGGCGACTACGTGCAGTGGGACCCGCGCGAACTCTTGTACGTCAACGACTGGAACCTCGTCGAGGCCGGCGACGGCAGCGACTTCAGGAGGGTTCTGGCGGCGCAGAAGGCGGCGTTGGGGCTCGACAACGGCCAACCCACCGCGATCGTCTACCGCACGACGAAGGGCTGGAAGTACGGCATCGAGGGCAAGGGTTCGCACGGCGCGGGACACGCTTTCTGCTCGGACGCGTTCTACGCCAGCGTCGAGCCCTTCGAGACCGCTTTCGGCGTCAAGCTGCCGCGCTTCGAGGGGGAGAAGACCCCGGAGCGAGTCGAGGCCGCGTATTGGGAGACCCTGCTCGCCATGCGCAAGGCCTTCGAGACGAAGAGGCCCGACGTGGCGCTTTTTGCGGCGGAGCGCGTGGCCGAGGCGGGTCGCGCCACGCCGAAGGACCGGCCCGTGCGCGCAGGCGGGCCCGACCTGGAGGCCCTCTATGAGTCCGACTTCAAGCCCGAGATCGTTCCGGCGCAGCTGCGGTTGACGGCCGGAAAACCAGCGACCCTGCGGGGCGCTTTGGGCGACGCGCTGGGCTATCTTAATACCGTCACCAAGGGCGCCATCCTGGCCTGCGCGGCGGACTTGGCCGAGTCCACCAGCGTCTCGCCCATCAACCAGGGCTTCGGCAAGGGCTGGTTCCACGCCAAGAACAACCCGCTCTCGCGCCTCATCTCCGTGGGCGGGATTTGCGAGGATGCCATGGGCGGCGTGATGGGGGGCGCGTCCAGCCTCGGCTTCCACATCGGCGTGTCGAGCTCCTACTCGGCCTTCATCGCCGCGCTCGAGCATGTGCCGGCGCGCCTGCACTGCATCGGCCAGCAGATGCGCCACGAGGCCACGGGGGAACCCAACCGGACCTGGATCATGGTCAACGCCCAC
Organism: Elusimicrobia bacterium GWA2_66_18; assembly: GCA_001799675.1. GTDB lineage: Bacteria > Elusimicrobiota > Elusimicrobia > UBA1565 > UBA9628 > GWA2-66-18. The sequence goes on along the minus strand of MGTX01000022.1, from coordinate 8,144 downwards.
GCGGGCCCCATGACGGGCGAGGACGGGCCGACCCACGCCTGCCCGCAGCCGCTGCAACTCCTGCAGGACAACTTCGCCAAGGGTTCGCTCATCACGCTCACGCCCTGGGACCCGCAGGAGGTCTGGCCTCTGCTCACGGCCGCGCTCCAGGCGCGTCCGGCGGTGCTGGCCCCCTTCGTGACGCGTCCGGCTTTCCCCGTCCCCGACCGGGCGAAGCTGGGCCTGCCTGCCGCGCACGCGGCGACGAAGGGCGTCTACGCCCTGCGGCGCGGCGGCAAGGCCGCGGTCGTACTCCAGGGACACGCCGCGGCGCACTGTTTCGTGCGCGACGTCCTGCCCAAGCTGGACGCCGACGGCGTAAAGTTGAACGTATTCTACGTGACCAGCGCCGAGCTTTTCGAGCGTCTTCCCGCCGCGGAGCGGCGGGAGCTCTTTCCTCCGGAGTTGGCCCAGCGCTCCATGGGCATCACGGATTTCACCCTGCCCACGCTCTGGCGCTGGGTGCGTTCCGATGAAGGTCTGGCCGCCAGCTTGTATCCGTTCAAGGACCACGGCTACCTGGGCAGCGGCTCCTGGGATAAGGTGCTGGAGCAGGCCGGGCTCGACGGCGCGGGACAACTGCCCGCCATCGCGGCCTGGATCAAGAGCGTCGAGTCTCGTTTCTAAACGGGGGCATGGATATGGCGGAGAAGGCCTGCGTCTGCGTCGAATGCCGCTACTGTCAACTCGAAATCGAGAAGGAAAAGGCTAAGGCAAAGCGCATCTGCGAGAAGACCGGCGAGAAGCTCAAGCTCGGCGAGGTCATCCACCGCTGCGCCTGCAAGAAGTTCAAGCCTCCGTCCCCGACGCCGCATTGGGGCGCTTGACGGCCCCACCCGGGACGGGGCCGAGTTCGTCCCGGGTGAAGCGATGAGTCGCAGCCCCTAGTCGACCTTGACGTTCACCTCCCGGCTTTTCGGCGCTTCGGGCTTGCGCAGGGTCATGGTGAGCAGGCCGTCCTTGTAGGAGGCCTTCAGTTCCTCGGGATGAATGCCGCTGGGGAGCACGAAACTCCTCTGGAACTGGCCGTAGACCGTTTCTCGGCGCACCCAATTCTTGCCCTTCTCGTCTTTTTCGGCGCGGCGCTCCCCCTTGATGGTGAGCACTCCTTCCTCCACCGCGACCTTCACGTCCTCCTTTCGCACTCCCGGCAGGGAGGCCGTCAGGACGTACTCCTTCTCGGTCTCCTGGATGTCCACCCGCGGCGTCCAGGCTCGCGGCGCGGTGGGAAATTGAATCGGTCGCCCGATCCCCGTGAACAACTCATCGAAGAGTTCCGACATGCCGGTGAGTCCCCGCAGGTCGCGCATAGGATCCCACGCCGCCGTCTCTCGGTTCTCCGCGGTCGCCATCGATTTATTATTGCGTTCCATAACCCCTCCCCAATAATTGGTATTCAGCTTATATTTATAACTTCGCAACAAAGATGCCGGAGTGCTTGACGCGGGCCTCCGCTCCCGCTACCCTTTGAGTCGAAGATCCCATGCCTGCCATCGATCGCGCCGCCGACGCCATGAACTGGATGTTCCCCACGCTGCCGTGGACCATCCGCCTCTCCTACCGGGGCCAAAGCCGCGCCATCGGCCGCGGTCCGGAGAAGGTCGAGATGTCCTGCAAGACCCATGAGGCGCTGGCGGCCCTCGCGCGTCACGATCTCTCGGCCTTCCTCGACCACTACGCCTTGGGCGACGCCGACCTCATCGGCGACATGTACTCCTTCGTGGGCGCGCGCAGCCACGTGCGCCAAGACGAGCTCTGGCGTATCAAGTGGAAGTATCAGCTGCGCTTCCTATGGACGGCGCTCTTCCCGTCTTCGGAACGCCGCAAGCTGCGGGCGGTCTCCTCTCACTACGATCTGCCCAACGACTTCATCCTCTCCTATCTCGACCGGCGCACGAAGGCGTACTCCTGCGCGATGTGGGACGATCCGCTCAATATCGGAAGCCTGGACGACCAGACTCTGGAGGATGCCCAACACAATAAGTTCGCGATGGCGGCCGATGAGCTCCAACTCCAGCCGGACGACAAGTTCCTCGACATCGGCTGCGGCTACGGCTACATGGTGCGCCTCGCCGAGACGAAGTACGGCTGCAAGGGCGCCCTGGGCATCACGCTCTCGCAGAATCAGGTGGACGCCGGTTTCTCGAGGAACCTCAAGCTCCTGCACTACATGCAGGTCCCGGCCGCGGGCCAGTTCGACAAAATCTACACCTGCGGCATGATCAGCCACCTCGACCGTTCCGAGGTGGAGCGCTATTACCGGCACGTTTACGGGATGCTTAGGAGCGGCGGCAAGGTCTGGTTTCACGCCATCATCCCGCCGGCCAATGATGCGGGCCTGACCAACTACACGACGATCTCGGGGACCTTCAGCCAAAAGTATGTCTTTCCCGACCACTTCCAATTTCCGCTCCACGTCCATCTCAAGATCATCGAGAAGCTGGGATTCCGCGTGAAGAAGATCCACTTCCGCTACGGCCATTACGCGAAGACCCTGCGGCACTGGTACAAGCGCTATGTGGAGAACCTGCCGCGGACGCGTCCCATGATCACGCCGACCATCGAGAGGGCCTGGCACCTCTATTTGACCTACGCCTCGGTCGTGGACGGGCCGAACTCGGTGCTTAAGCAGATCCTCTGCGAGAAGCCCTAGGCCGATGCATCCCATCCTCTTCTGGTGGAACGGCAAACCGCACGCGGCCTACTCCGTCTTCGTCGTCCTCGGCTATATCAGCGGCGTGTGGTGGCTCAGGACCCGGCTCAAACACCATCGGGCCGCGCCGGAGGAGCTGTGGGGCATGGTGGCCACGGTCCTGACCGGGGCCGTCCTCGGCGGCAAGTTGGGCTTTTTCGTCGTCGAGCGCGCCGACTTCCTGGATGATCCCTGGCAGATGATCTCGGACTGGAATACCGGCTGGGTATTCTGGTCGGGTCTGCTGTTGGGCATCCTCTCGGGCTTGGCCTACCAGTGGTGGCACAACCGGGAGTATCGTCCGCGCGCCTACCTCCCCGTGGCCGACGACTGCGTCGCGGCGCTCGCCATCGGGCATGTCCTGGGGCGCCTGGGCTGTTTCATGGAAGGCTGCTGCCACGGCCGTCCCACCGCCATGCCGTGGGGGATCGTCTTCACGAGCATCGCCTCGAGCGTCGAGCCCTCTCTGCGCGGCGTGCCGCTCCACCCCACCCAGCTCTACGAGGCCTTCGGCGAGTCCGCGGCCGCCTTCTTCCTCATCCGCTTCGTCCTGCCGGCCGCGCGGAGCGCGCGGCTGCGCTACGGCACGGCCTTCTTCGGCTACCTGCTCTACTACTCCATCCTGCGCTTCGTCGTGGAGCTGTTCCGTGGCGACGACCGGGGCGTGTTCCTCTGGCCGGTCCTCTCACCCTCGCAGTGGATGTCCTTTTTCGGCGCGCTCGCGGCGGCCGCGGCGCTCTGGACACGCGGCGTCGTCGAGATCGACGCCAAGGGCCGCTCTCTCTTCACCGACGGCAAGCCCTAATCGGCCTTCAAGCCGATGCTTCTCAAGAAGGCGTCCTCCTTCGGTTCGCGCCCGAGGAAGGACTTGAGAGACTCCATCTCTTCATGCGAGGAGCCGACCTCCAGGATCTTGCGCCGGTAGTCCGCGCCGATGGCCGGGTTCATGACCCCTTCGGCCTCGAAGCGGCTGAACATGTCCTGGGCGTAGACCTTGGACCACATGTAGCCGTAGTAGCCCGCGTCGTAGCCCATGAGATGGCCGAAGCCGGCCTCCGGGTGGGTTCCCTCGGACATCGGGATGAGGAACACCTCTTTCATGACCTTGGCGTAGGCGGCGCTCGTGTCCGAGGGCGGGGTCGTGTGGTAGAGTTGGTCGATGGAGCCGAAGTTCAACTGGCGCAGGTTGAAGAGCCCGGAGTCGGCGTTGCGGGCGGCGATCATCTTGTCGAGCATCTCCTTGGGGAGCTTCTTCGAGCGGTCCTGGTAGTGGCCGGAGAGCGAGGAGAGCACCGCGGGGTCCCAGACCCAGTTCTCCAGCATTTGCGAGGGGCCCTCGACGAAGTCGCGCGCGACTTCCGAGCCCGAGAAGCGGGAAAAGCGCGCCCGGGTCAGGGTCTGATGCATGATGTGGCCGAACTCATGAAAGAAGGTTTCCACCTCGCCGTGGGTGAGGAGCGACGGCCGGTCGGCGGCCGGCTTGTCGAAGTTGGCGACGATGGCAGCGACCGGCTTGCGGTAGGTCCCGTCGGGCAATGAGCGGCCCTTGATGAGGTCGAAGGCGGCGGCATGCTTGTACTTGCCCTCGCGCGGGAACAGGTCCATGTAGAAATAGGCGAAGGGCTCGCCGCTCGCTCCGCTTGCGGCATCTGAGACGGCGTAGAACCGCACGTCGGGATGCCAGAGGGCGCCGTTCTCGATGCGCTTGAACTTCACGCCCAACAGTTTCTGGTAGACCTCCAGCATTTGCTCGGTCACCAGGTCGGCCGGGAAGTATTCCCGGATCTTTTGCTCGTCGACGGAATAGCGCACGCGCTTGAGCTGGTTGTCGTAGAAGCGCCAGTCCCAGGCGCGGAAGACGGGGTCGGCGTCCTTGCCTTCGAAGACGCGCTTAAGGGCGAGCAGCGTCTGGAGCTCGTCCTCGGCCAGGGGGCGAAGGCGTTTCTTGAGGCGGTCGATGAACGCCTTCACCGTCGCCGGGTCTTTGGCCATGCGCTGCTCGAGGACGTAATGCGCGTGGGTCTGATAGCCGAGGATGCGCGCGGCCTTCTTGCGCAGGGTAAGGATCTCGCCGAGGAGGGGGAGGTTCTCCCGGGAGGCGCGGTTGTTGAACTTGCCTTCCAGAACCTTGCGCGAGGCCCCGACGCGGACGTTGTCCATGAACGGGAAGTAGTCGGGGTAGTCGAGGGTGACCTTGTACTTCCCATCCGCCTTCTCTAGACGCGAGACGAAGTCCTCGGGCGCGCCGTCCATCTCCGCGCGGGTGAAGAGGGCGGAGTCCTTGGATTCGTTGATGTTGCGCGAGAAACGGCTCTCGAGCTCGGTCAGGCGCTTGCGCGTCAGAGTCAACTGCTCGCGCTCCTCCCGGGGGAGTTCCAGGCCCGAGCGGCGGAAATCCAGCAGCTGCTTCTCCAGCAGGCGCGCGGCGTCGCCCCTGAGGGGCTCCCCCTTGGCCGCGTAATCCTTGAGCGCCTTGTAGAGGTCCTCGCGCGAGAAGACGTCGATGGAGAACTTGCCGATCTCGGTCTCGCAGTCGTTGCCTGCGGCGCGCACGGCGGAGGAAACCGAAACGCTCTTCAGGAACTGGCCGGAGGCCGTGTCCTCGTTGAGCTGGGCGAGGATCCCGTCGAAGGCCCATGGGGTGTTGTCGAAGGTCCGGCTCGTCTGGGACAGGGAGGAGAGTCCGGCCAGGGCCGAGGCCGCGCGCTTCTGCGCGTCGCGGCAATCTTGAAGAAGGGCCGCCGGAGTCGGATCGTAGTTCAGCGCCGGCGCCGGCACGAAGGTCCCGGCGCGGGCGGCGGCGCAAAACAACAGGAGGAAGAGGGGAATTTTCATGGTGATCTCCTTAAGGCAAAGGCCGCCGAGTCGGGCGCTCGGGCGGCGCGGCGCGGGTCGTCGGCCAGGTCGATGAGATAGAGCATGGGGCGCCAGTTGGCCTGGACGGCGGCGGCGATGGCCCCCGCGCCGGGGTAGAAGCCGCCCTCCCATATAGATTTCGGGGTCAGTTCGAAGGTCCAGGAGAAGATGCCGCGCTCGCCCCACGACCAGTCCGTCAGGTCTCCCGTGGCGATATAAAGACCGCTCGACTGCATCGGGCGATATCCGGTCATGCGGCCCATCTCCTCGGCCATGACCTGGTAGGCCTTGAGCGCGACCTTGTCGTCGATGGGGTCGTTCGAGCCGCCCCATGGATAGAGGACCAACTCGCTGAAGGTGTGATAGGAGAGGAGCGTCGTGAGGTTCGCGCGCGACTCGACGAAGGCCTTGACCGCCTTGGTCTCCGGCTCGGAGAAGGCGGAGGGTCCGCGGTAGGTGTCGTCGCCCGGGTAGGCGGAAGAGCCCTTGCCTCCCCAGCCCCAACCGTAGTTGCGGTTGAGGTCGACGCCTAAGGAGCCGTCCGCGTTGACCCGCATGTTCTTGCGGTGCATGTGATAGCGGTCGCCGGAGATGTCGTATTCCCCGCCGTCGGGGTTGACCATCGCGATGACATAGATGTCGCGCCCGGCGAGCAGGCTCGCCACCTCGGGGTCCTTGCGGTTTTCCAGGAGGCGTTTGGCCAGGAGGAGGGGGACGTCGGTGGAGAGATGTTCGCGGGCGTGGTGCATGCCGAGGAAGAGTATCCCGGGCTTCTTGCTGGCCGCCGTCCCCTTCGCGTCAGGGCACAGGCGCAGGGCCCAGATGTCGCGGTCCTGCATGGTTTTGCCGATGGAGAAGAGTGATGCCAGGTCCGGGGCCTTATCCGCCAGGCTCTTGAGCTCCGCTGCGGTCTCGGCGAAGTTATGGTAGGCCGCGTCCTTTGCGGGGAAATCAAGGGGCCTCAGGCGCCGGGGAATCGGGTCGGCGGAGAGGATCTTCAGACCCGCGGCCTTGGCTCGGGCGAGCGCGGCCGTGGTGGCGAAGCCCGACACCCGGCCGGGGCGGACCTCTTCGATGCTGACGCCGGCGGTGGCGGCGGCGGTCCGCGTCTTGGCGTCGCCGGCGTCGATGACGACCCATAAACGCTGGTCCGCCGGGAAGGTGGCCGGCGCCTCCGGCGCGCAAGGGGCTTCGAGGGCCTCCGGGGCGGTCTGTCCCGAGCCTTGCCCGTCGAAGCGGGGGTCGGGGGCGGCTGGGGCACTGACGGCGGTCCATAGGATGGCCGCGAAGAGGGAGAGATTTCTCATGGGGGATCGGCGTTCTCGATGGGTCCGCCCTGTCTCTTGCCGGGCAGGAGGAGCGGCGTGGCCCCGGGCAGGTCCAGGGCTTTGTTCTTGCCCTTGTCGATGGCGCGGCGCTGTGCCGCGAATTGGCGGGCGTAGTCCTTGGTGCGTTGGAGGCCATGCTCATAAGTGACGATCTCGCGCGCTTCCCCGCTCTCGGCGCTCTCTTCGCTTTGGGCGGAGGGCTTGGCCAGTCGTTCGATGCCCAGGAGCTCCGATTCCTCCTGGAGATGGCGGGCCTGCCGTTCGTTGTCATAGCCTGCGCTTTCCGCCGTCAGAGGGATCGTCACCGTCATAGACGAGGGCGGCGGGGGCTCCAACGCGGCGCCGCCGCCCGAGGAGTCCGGTTCTTCGGGCGCGCGCCGGCAGCCGGCTGCGCATGCCGCCGCGAGGAACACCGCGGCGAGGAATCTATTTCTTCGCACTGAATTTAAGCTTCAGCTTGCGGGCGACGAAGGGCGTGACGAACTGCTCGGTGCCGGCGCCCAGGCGGGCGATCTCTCGCACCATAGAGGAGGCCAGGTAAGTGTACTGGTCGTCCGGCATAAGGAAGACGGTCTCGACATCCTTATAGAGCCGACGGTTGAACGAGGCGAGCTGGAACTCGTAGTCCATGTCCGAGACCACCCGCAGGCCGCGGATGAGGATCTTGGATTTTTTCGTCTTCAGGTAGTCCACGAGGAGTCCCGAGATGGTGTCCACATCGACGTTCGGCAGGGGCCGGGTGGCTTCCTCGACGATCTCCAGGCGCTCGGAGACGGAGAAGACGTGTTTCTTCGTCGCGTTGTTCGACACCGCCACGACCACCTGATCGAAGAGCTTGGAAGCCCTCTGGATGATGTCGAGATGACCGCGCGTCAGCGGGTCGAAACTGCCGGGATAGACCGCGATTCGACTCATCTGCGGAGTTTATTATGTTTTCCTCATATAAAGGAACTTAATAAACACTTCACACATCACTCCTATGAGGGCAAAAACGAGCACCAGAGGGTACATGCCGAAGTAAATCGAAGCTAGGCAGCCAGCGCCGGCGACAAAAATACCGGCGGGTCCGATCCAATGACGGAAGAGAACCCATATCTTCTTTTGACCAACGGGTTCTTTGGCGGTCCAGGCATAAGGAATTTTAAACCTTAACACTTCCGGATGAGCCTGGGCGACAGGCCCAATCCACTCCAGAACTTCCGGGTGACTCATAGCGACTGGGCCGATGA
>MGTX01000021.1:3071-5218 GCA_001799675.1 Elusimicrobia bacterium GWA2_66_18 | reverse complement strand
CGCGAACCGGCCTGGTTCACCGGCCAGGTCTCGGTCTGGCTCTGGCTGACCGTGCTCTTCGCCACCTTTGCCGAAGCGCTGGCCGAAGGGAGGGGCAAGGCCAGGGCCGCAAGCTTGCGCAAGTCGCGCACCGACGTAATGGCCAGGCAGTTGGCCGGCTCCGACCCTGCCGGCACAACCACCGCCATCGGCGCAAACCAGTTGCGCAAGGGAGACCACATCCTGGTGGAAACCAGCGAGACCATCGCCGGCGACGGCGAGATCGTCCGCGGCGCAGCCCTGGTCAACGAATCGGCGGTGACCGGCGAATCCGCTCCGGTGGTGCGCGAATCCGGCGGCGACCGCAGCGCGGTGACCGGCGGCACCACCGTGGTCTCCGGCACCGTGGTGGTGCGGATCACCGCCGACCCCGGCGAGACCTTCCTGGACCGGATGATCTCCCTGATCGAAGGAGCCAAACGGCGCAAGACCCCCAACGAGGTGGCGCTTGAGGTGCTGCTCATCGCCCTGACCCTGGTCTTTCTGCTGGTCTGCGCCAACATCAGCCCGCTTTCCATTTACAGCGTCGCGGCCACCGGCCTTGGTCACCCGGTCTCGCTTACCGTCCTGGTGGCCCTGTTCGTCTGCCTGGCGCCCACCACCATCGCCGCGCTCTTGCCTGCCATCGGCATCGCCGGCATGGACCGGTTATGTCAGAAGAATGTCATCGCCCTCTCCGGCCGGGCCATCGAGGCGGCGGGCGACGTCAACATACTGCTCCTGGACAAGACCGGCACCATCACCCACGGCAACCGGGAGGCGGTGGAATTCATCCCGGTGGGCAGCCATACCGAACGCGAGGTGGCAGAGGCTGTCCTGATGGCCTCCCTCGCCGACGAAACTCCGGAAGGCCGCAGCATAGTACTTCTTGCCCGACAGCGTTTTAAACTTGACCAACAGCTTATGCCCGCCGACGGTGAGCCGGTTGAGTTCAACGCGCAAACCCGCCTCTCCGGGCTCAACACGGCAGGCAAGCAGTACCGCAAAGGCGCGGCCGATTCCCTGATCGCCTTTGTCCGGAATCTAGGCGGAGAGTCCATCCCAGCCCAGCTGGATCAGGTAGTAGACCGCGTCGCCCGGGCCGGAGCCACCCCGCTGGTGGTCTGCTGCGGCACCGAGATTTACGGGGTGGTCAATCTAAAGGATATTGTCAAAAGCGGTATCCAGGACCGCTTCCGGCAATTGCGGGCCATGGGCATTAAGACGGTGATGATCACCGGCGACAATCCGCTCACCGCCGCAGCCATCGCCGCCGAAGCCCAGGTGGACGACTTCCTGGCCCAGGCCACGCCGGAGGACAAGCTGCGCTTGATCAAGGAAAGTCAGGAAGCAGGCTTCATGGTGGCCATGACCGGCGACGGCACCAACGACGCCCCGGCTCTGGCCCAGGCCGACGTGGCGGTGGCGATGAACACCGGCACCCAGGCAGCCCGGGAGGCGGCCAACATCATCGATCTGGACTCTAACCCCACCAAGCTGCTGGACATCGTCGAGGTGGGCAAACAAATCCTGATGACCCGAGGCAACCTCACCACCTTCAGCATCTCCAACGACATCGCCAAGTACTTCGCCATCATCCCGGCGGCCCTGCTCTCCATCTACCCCCAGCTGGACGCGTTGAACATCATGCGGTTGGCCAGCCCACAGAGCGCCATCCTTTCGGCGGTGATCTTCAACGCCCTGGTAATCCCCTTTCTGGTGCCGCTGGCGCTCAGGGGCACCAAGTTCCGCCCCATGCCGGCGGAAAAACTCTTGATCTCGAACCTGATGATCTACGGGGTGGGCGGCATCATCGTCCCCTTTGTCGGCATCAAAGCCATCGACCTAATGATCGGTTTATTTGTATAATGAGTTATCCCGACCATATTCGGAGAACCAAACCATGAAAGAACTGAAACCAGCCATTCTGATGTGCCTGTTGTTCACCGTGCTCTGCGGCGGGCTCTACCCGGCGGTGGTCACCGGTCTTGCCCAGACCCTCTTTCCGCACCAGGCGAACGGCAGCCTGATCATCGAGGCCAACGGCCAGGCGGTCGGTTCGGAACTCATCGGCCAGCCCTTCACCGGGCCACATTATTTCTGGCCCCGGCCCTCGGCTACCGCCGATT
>MGTX01000021.1:432-3065 GCA_001799675.1 Elusimicrobia bacterium GWA2_66_18 | reverse complement strand
ACAATCCCATGGCCTCGGGCGGTTCCAACAGCGGCCCCAGCAATCCGGCCTTTCTCGCCACCGTGACTGAACGGGTCGAAGCCCTGCGGGCCACCGGCGTCACCGGCCCCATCCCCGCCGACTTGGTGCTGGCCTCGGCCAGCGGCCTTGATCCGCACATCTCTCTCGCCGCCGCCCGGCTGCAGATTCCGCGCATCGCCCTGGCCCGCAATCTTTCCAAAGAGGCAGTCGCCGGCCTGGTGGCCAGCCATACCGAAGGCCGTCAGCTCGGGCTGCTGGGAGAACCAAGGCTCAATGTCCTGCTGCTTAACCGGGCGCTGGATAATCCATGACCAACGACAACGACGAGATCCGGCCCTCGCCGGAAGCCATGCTCAAGCTGGCCCAGGCCGAGGAAGCCCAGGCCGACCGGGGCAAGCTCAAGATCTTCCTCGGCTACGCGGCCGGGGTAGGCAAGACCTTCTCCATGCTGAGTGCGGCCCGCCAGCGCAAACGGGAAGGGCGAGACGTGGTGGCCGCCTACGTGGAATCCCATGGCCGGGCCGAAACCGACGCCCTGCTGGAAGGGCTGGAGATCATGCCCAAGCTGCGCCTTGAATACCAAGGGGTGTCGCTCTTTGAGCTGGACCTGGACACGATGCTGCAAAGACATCCCCAGATCGCCTTGGTGGACGAGCTGGCCCACACCAACGCGCCGGGTTCCCGGCATGAAAAACGCTGGCAGGACGTGCAGGAGCTGCTGACCGCCGGCATCGATGTCTACACCACAGTCAATGTCCAACACTTTGAGAGCTTAAACGATGTGGTGGAGAAGATCACCGGAGTGGTGGTGCGGGAGACCGTGCCAGACCTCCTGCTCGACCTGGCCGCCGAGATCCAGTTGGTGGACATCCCGCCGGACGAGTTGTTGGAACGCCTGAGCGAGGGCAAGATCTACATCCCCGAGCAGGCGACCAGGGCCATGGAAAAGTTCTTCCAGCCCGGCAACCTCATCGCCCTGCGGGAGCTCTCCCTGCGCCGCGCCGCGTCCCGGGTGGACGACCAGATGCGCTCCTACATGGAGACCCGCGCCATCTCGGGACCCCGCTCCGTGGCGGAGCGGCTGCTGGTCTGCATCAGCGGCAGCCCCTTCGGCGAAAAACTGATGCGCACCACCCGGCGACTGGCCGACGAGATGAAGGCCCCCTGGCATGCAATGTACATCGAAACCCCGGACACCGGCCGCTTCAGCCGCGAGAACCGGGAACGGATCTGGCGTGATCTCAGACTGGCAGAGAGCATGGGGGCCACGGTGGCCTCGGTTACCGCAAGCACCGTGGCCGAGGCGGTGGCCGATTACGCCGGCCGCCACAACATCACCAAGATCGTGGTGGGCAAACCCACCCGGCCGCGTTGGCGCGAGCTGCTGCGACCGCCCATTGTGGACCAGATCATCCGGGCAAGCGGCGAGATCGACGTCTACGTAGTGAGCATGAGTCTCGGCGAACGGCAAACGGCAACGCAGCAGCGTCGCCCGATCCGCACCATCCCCTGGGCGGGGTATGCGGCGGCCGTGGCTCTGGTGGCCGCCACCACCTTGCTTAGCAGCCTGGTTCAGTCTTTTTTTTCCCCCACCAATATAGCGATGTTCTACCTGCTGGCGGTGGTGCTGGCCGCTGTCCGTCTCGGCCTCCAGCCAGCCGTGCTCACCGCTTTTCTCGGAGTACTCGCCTTTGACTTCTTCTTTGTCCCCCCTGTGTTCACCCTTGTGGTGGCCGACACCGAATACCTGCTGACCTTCATCGTCTTTCTCACCGTTGGGCTGGTGATCAGCTCCACCGTGGCCAGAAGCCGCGAACGGGCGGAGGCCTTGCGCTTGCGCGAGGTGCAGACCGCCAGCCTCTACTACCTGAGCCGCGACCTGGCAGGGGCCGCCGATCTGGTAGCCGTCACCGGCGCGGTGCTCCGCAACCTCCGGGAAAGCCTGAAGGCCGAGATCGTGGTCTTCCTGGCCGACGGGGAGCAACTCAAGATCATCTCCGCCAGCGAAAAACTGGATCTCGACCTCAAGGAGCGGGCCGTAGCGGACTGGACTTTCCGCAATCATCAAGAGGCGGGGCGCGGCACCGCCACCCTGGGCGCGGCCGCCCTGCTCTACCTGCCGCTCAAAACCTCGGCGAACGTCCTTGGCGTATTAGGGGTGAGGATGGCTGACCCTACCGACTACAATTCCCAGCAGCATCGGCTCCTGCTCGATGCCTTTGCCAGCCAGACCGCCATGGCTCTGGAGCGGGTCCGCTTCTCCCAGCAGGCGGAGCAGGTCCAGATCCTGGCGGCCCGCGAAACCCTGGAGCGGGCGCTGCTGAACTCCATCTCCCACGATCTGCGCACCCCGCTGGCTTCCATCACCGGTGCCCTGAGCAGCCTGCGGGACCAGGAAGGCTTGGATGAGACGGCCAGGACCGAGCTGCTGGCCACGGCCGGCGAGGAGGCGGCCCGACTGAACCGCTTTGTCGGCAACCTGCTGGACATGACCCGGTTGGAAGCAGGGGCGGTGCGGCTGAAGTACACGCCCTGCGCCGTGGAGGAGCTGATCGGCTGCGCTCTGTCGGTGCTCGATCCGCGCCTGGGAAAGCGAGAGATCGCGGTAAACC
>MGTX01000021.1:0-425 GCA_001799675.1 Elusimicrobia bacterium GWA2_66_18 | reverse complement strand
GGACCTGCCGCTGGTGATGCTGGATATGGGCTGCATGATCCAGGTGCTGGTCAATCTGCTGGACAACAGCCTCAAGTATTCGCCGCAGGATCAACCCCTCGGTATCAATGCCCGGACCGACCGGGCGTGGCTGGTCATGGAGATAATCGACCATGGCCCCGGCGTTGCCGAAGCAGACCTGGAACGGATCTTCGACAAGTTCCACCGGGTGCCGGCGCCGGAGGGCGCACGCGGCACCGGGCTCGGCCTTTCCATCTGCAAGGGGTTTGTCGAGGCCCACGGCGGCAAGATCAAAGCCGCCCTCACTCCCGGCGGCGGCCTGACCGTCACAATCAGGCTGCCTCTTATCCCGCCCCCTCAGACAGAGGATCCTGCCCATGGATGAGCTAAAGCCCGGCGAGCATCCGCCCCGTATCCTGGTGGTG
>MGTX01000020.1 GCA_001799675.1 Elusimicrobia bacterium GWA2_66_18 | reverse complement strand
CCGCGGCCGCAAGCCCTGGATCGTCGGGGGCGTCGCGCTCTGGAGCCTGGCCACCGCGGCCGCCGGCTGGGCGTCCGGTTTCGCCTCCCTCTTCGTCTCGCGCGCGGCCGTAGGCGTGGGCGAGGCCTGCTACGGCGCAATCTCGCCCTCCTTCGTCGCCGAACGATTCACGCCGGAGCGCCGCGGCCGGGCGCTTGCCGTCTTCTCCATGGCAATCCCCGTGGGCTCCGCCCTAGGCTACGCCTGCGGGGGGCAGGCCGGCGCCCTCTTCGGCTGGCGTCATGCCCTGTGGCTGGTGGGCGCGCCGGGGCTCATCTTGGCCGGGCTCTGCGCTCTTCTGCCCGACGACGCGCCCCACCAGGACACGCCGACGGCCTGCGCCGGCTACCGGGAGGTCTGGGCCGTGCCGACCTTTCGCCTCATCACGCTGGCCGGCGCGGCGATGACCTTCGCCCTGGGCGGCTTCGCGGTCTGGATGCCGACCTTCTTCCATCGCGCTTGGGGCCTGGGCGTGGATCGCGCCGGCACGCTCTTCGGCGGGATAACGCTCATCGCAGGATTGACGGGCAGCCTCCTTGGAGGATGGCTGGCCGACCGCCTGCGCGCGCGCGCCGGCGACGCGGACCTGATCATCTCGGGAACGGGACTCCTCCTCGGCATGCCCTTGGCCGCGCTGGCCCTCGCCGCACCCGACCTCCATTCCTCCGTGACCGCCCTTTTCCTCGCCGAGACCATGCTGTTCCTTAATATGGGCCCGCTCAACAGCGCCATCGTCGCTGTCACGCGCCTGGAAACGCGTTCGATGGCGTTCGCCGCGAACATCTTCGTCATCCACTTCCTGGGCGACGCGGTCTCGCCCGCGATCATCGGCTGGGGCTCCGACGTCTTCGGCCTGACGCGGTCCCTGCTCTCCAGCTGCCTGGCGCTGGGGGTGGGGGGAGTCCTGTGCTTCCTCGCGCGCGGCGACTTCGACGCGGACTCCGCGCGCGCCTCCGGGGCCCCAGCCTGAAGCGCGCCCTGGCCTTCGGCCGCCTCTTCCTCTTCGAGCCCGCCCGCGCGGCCGAGGCCTGTCTGAGCGTCGAGGCCTTGCCCGACGGGCTGAAAGTCTACGCCGTCTGGATCGCGGCGAGCCTGCTCTCGTTTTGGATGAAACCCTTCGACTTTCCCGACATCAACGCCGCCGTTGCCGCCCCCGTCCAGGACCTCGCCTTCTGGTCCAAGGTCGCGGTCTGGGAACCCGTGCTGGCCGCGCTCAACATCGCGCTGACGACCCTCGTCCTGCACTGGATGCGCGAAGGCTGGTTGCCGCTGAAGACCGCGGCGGCCACGCTCTGGTCGGCGTTCCCGTTGATCCTGACGATCTCCTTGACCCGCTCGGCCATCGGCAAGCCCCTCTTCTCGCTCCTCTTTCTCCTCTGGGCCGTGCCGGGCGCGCTGGTCGCGCGGCGGATTCCGCGCGCGCAATGGCGGCACGTGACCTCCTTCCTCCTCGGCATCAACGCCGTCGCCATCGTGCTGCTCCTGCCGCAAGCAGCGGCTGCGGTCCTGCGCAGCGAAGTCCTCTACAAGGCCTCCCTGGTTCTGACCGTGGTCTGGCTGCTGGCCTGCGGCGGCGTCGGCCTTAAGAGCCTGACCAAGACGAGCCTCCCCCGCGCCGTGCTGGCATTCCTCTTCGCCAACCTCGCCCTCAACGTGGCTCTGATGGCCGCCTACCAACTCGGCTGGCTGCCTCTGGAAGTCCTCAAGGTCCTCGTCTATGTCTAGGGAAGCGGCGCCTCGCCGCTACGAGGTGATCGTGGTCGGGGGCGGGCACGCCGGGATCGAAGCCGCGCTTGCCTCGGCACGGATGGGCCGCAGGACCCTTCTGCTCACACAGAGCCTCGACACGATCGGGACCATGTCGTGCAACCCCGCGGTGGGCGGCGTGGGCAAGGGGCAGATGGTGCGCGAGCTCGACGCCCTGGGCGGAGAGATGGCCAAGGCCGCCGACCGCGCGGGCCTCATGTTCCAGACCCTCAACCGCGGCAAGGGGAAGGCCGTCCACTCTCCCCGAGTGCAATGCGACAAGGCCGAGTACCGACAGGGCCAGAAGCGCGTCGTCTCTCAAACCCCGGGCTTGGACGCGGCGCAAGACGAGGCCGTCCTCCTCTGGACGGACGGATCGCGCCTGCGCGGCGTGGTCTGCGCGAGCGGGACGCGCTACGAAGGCGCAACCGTCGTACTGACGACCGGGACCTTCCTCAACGGGCTCACCCACGTCGGACCGATCCGCCGTCCCGCCGGACGCGCGGGAGAGCCTCCCTCGACCGGTCTCTCCGCGGAGCTCGCCCGGCTAGGGCATTCGGTGGGCCGTCTCAAGACCGGCACGCCGCCGCGTCTGCACGCGCCGACGGTGCGCTGGGAGGCCCTCGAGCGCCAGGAGGGAGACGACCCGCCGGCGCCCCTGTCGCACTTCACGCCGCGGATCGAACGGCCCCAGCTCTGCTGCCACATGACCTACACCAACGCCGGCACGCACGCGGTCCTGCGCGCCAATCTCGACCGCTCCCCTCTCTACTCCGGAGCCATCAAGGCCCCGGGCCCGCGCTACTGCCCTTCCATCGAGGATAAGGTGGTCAAGTTCCCGCAGAAGGAGCGCCATCAGCTCTTCCTCGAGCCCGAGGGCCGCGCCACCAGCGAGATTTATCTCAACGGCCTCTCCACGAGCCTCCCCGAAGACGCGCAGCTCCGGCTCGTGCGCACCATCGTCGGCCTCGAGGGCGCGCTGATCGTCCGCCCCGGCTACGCCGTGGAGTACGACTTCTGCGACCCGGCGGGGCTCTCGAGCACGCTCGAGAGCCTCCGCCTGCCGGGCCTCTTTCTCGCCGGGCAGATCAACGGCACGACCGGCTACGAGGAGGCCGCGGCCCAGGGGTTCGTGGCGGGCGTCAACGCGGCGCGCAAGGCGCGCGCCGAGGAGTCCTTCATCCTTCGCCGCGACGAGGCCTACATCGGCGTCATGATCGACGACCTGGTCACCCGAGGCGTCGACGAGCCCTACCGCATGTTCACGGCCCGCGCCGAGTACCGCATGACCCTGCGCGCCGACAACGCGGACCTCCGCCTGATGGAGCGCGGCTTCGAGCTGGGACTGCTGCCCGCCGAAGCGCGCGAGCGATTGCGCCGCTACCGAGACTGCGTCGAAAGCGGGAGTCACGCGCCGGACGAGGGGCTCTCTCCCTGGAGCATGGCCGGGGTTCGAGATCAGAGGGAAATCCGGAACTCCTACGCGGGCTACATCCGCCGAGAGAACACGGCGGCCGAACGGATGCGCGCCGCGGAAGCCGTCGAGATCCCCGCGGGGATGGACTTCGCGGATATCTCCGCTCTAGGCCACGAGGCGAGGCAGAAGCTCTCGCGCGTGCGACCGAGAACCCTGGGGCAGGCGGGGCGCATCCCCGGCCTCACGCCCGCCGACGTGCAGATCCTTTGGACGCACTCGGCGCGGCGGCGGCCGTGAGCGCCGAGCCCCTCGCCCTCCTCGCCTGCGCCGCTCGGGACTGGGGCGCGGACCTCGACTCGGCGGCCCTTGCTCGACTGGAGTCCTACCTGCGCCAAGTCCAGGTCAAGAACGCGGTCACCAACCTCACCGCCGACGACTCCTGGGAGCCTCTCGTGCTCAAGCACGCGGCCGACGGCGTGCTGGCGGCCGCCGTCTTGCGCCGCGAGCTGGCCGCGAGGGGGGCCGCCGCGCATCCGCGCGTGCTGGACCTCGGCTCAGGGGGAGGGTTCATCGGGATCGCGCTCAAGATCACCTGGCCCGAGGCGGAGGTCACGCTCATGGAGGCCGTGGAGCGCAAGTTCCGCTTCC
Organism: Elusimicrobia bacterium GWA2_66_18; assembly: GCA_001799675.1. Lineage (GTDB taxonomy): Bacteria > Elusimicrobiota > Elusimicrobia > UBA1565 > UBA9628 > GWA2-66-18. Next base: position 19,529 of record MGTX01000020.1, on the reverse strand, counting down.
TCAACGCCGCGGTCTCGAGCCTGGGCCTGGGCGGCCTGCGTCCCCTCCAGCGCCGCGCGGGCGGCGGCGCTCCCCGCTGCGCCCGCGAGACCGGCTTCGACGCCGTCGTCGAGCGCGCGCTGGCCCCTCTGCCCGAAGCCGTAAGGCTGGCCGTCCCCCTGCTGTCGCCCCGCGGCCTCTTCGCGGCCTTCCAATCGGAGAATCCGGACCCGGCCGAGCCCGCGCTCGCCAAGGCTCTGGCCGCGGAGCGCGCCAGAGTGCTAAAGTCTCTTCCATACCGGCGTCCGAGCGAAGACCGCGAAAGACGGCTGGTGATCATAGCGCGCGAGGGGGAGTGACGACATGCAGATGCTCAACCGTTATTTCACGCCTTTCGCCCTCGCCCTGATCCTCACCGCCGTCTACTTCAGCGAACCCGAGCCTCGCGCGACGAAGATCGCCCTCGCCATCCTCGTGGCCGATGTCCTCCTCAACTGGTGGATCGGCCGCAACCAGTACCGGTGGGCGGCCTGGGCGACACGCTTGCGCCAACTCCAGGTCTGGCTCAACTTCATATGGGCCGTGCCCCTCTTCTACCTCCTCTATCCCTATTGGGCCCCGATGTGGCTGCTCTTCGTGATGGCCCCGACCGCGGCCGCGCTGACCACCAACCGCCTCGAGACCTCGCTGTGCGCCGGCGTCTCGGCGCTCGCCATGCTCGCCCTCTACTGGGCGCGCCAGCCGCTGGAGGGCGTGGCCCTGGGCATGGCCCTCTCCCATGCCGTCTTCATCGTCATCTTCTCGCTGTTCGTGCACGGACTGGCGCAGACCGCTTTGCGCATGCGCGACCACAATCTCACCTGACCCCGCAGTGGACGTCCTTCTTAAACTCCGCGTCCTGATCTGGGCCCTGTTGATCAGCCTATGGGGCGTCATGATCTATCAGTATCTGGGCGAAGAGGAGAAGGCAATGACCCCGATGCAGCGAGTGGTCAACCCCTATCGGGGGACGTCCGCGACGCGCCCGCGTCCTCCCCTGGAAGATCCAACCCTTAGCCCGATCTCTGCACCCGCTCCTGACGCCGCCCCCGCCGCAGCGGGCCGGCCTGCGGACCCCGCGCTCAACGTCCTGCCCCCGCCCGACGCCGCGGGGCCCGCGCCCTCCACCGACCGCCTCCCCGCCGAGACGGCGCAGGCGCCCGCGCCCGCGCGGACGTCTGCCGCCGCACGCGCCCCTCACCGCCAGCGCAGCGAAAACCGTTCTCTCTCCCTTCCCGACCCTCCCGTACCGCCCGGCTTCGTCAAGTCGGGCACCCGCCACTTCAACGTCTACTCGGAGCAGCACGCGGCTTCGGATCGATTCCTCGAGCTCGTGGAGAGCCTTCACGCGAACCTGATGCTTGATCTCGCTCCCTTCTCCCCCTGGGCGCGCGCCGAGAAGGTCTCCGTCTTCCTCTTCCAGCGCCAGGAGACCTACCGCCGGGTGACCGGCCGCCCCGCCTGGTCCGGCGGAGCCAGTTCCGTGCCCAGGCGTAAAGTCTATGTCTACGAGAGCGAGGAACTCCCCGGCATCCTCGCTCACGAGCTGACCCACATTTACTTCGACGGTTTCTTCCTCGACGCGACGACCGACCCCCTCTGGCTCTCAGAGGGGATGGCGACCCTCGTCCAGGTCGAGCGCGGCCTGGCCGCTCCCAACTGGCTGCGCGAGAACCTCGTGCGCCTTGAGAAGGGGGAAACCTTCCCCATCGAGAACTTGGTCGAGGTCTCCAACACCTCTGGCTGGCCCGACGATAAAGTCCGTCTCTGGTACGCCCAATCCTACAGCCTCGTGCGCTATCTTATCCGCACGCAATACCGTTCCTCCTTCTATAAGTTCGCCACGCATCTGCGCGAAGGCCGCCCGGAAGCCGAGTCCCTCTACCGCGCCTACGGCGCGCCCTACACGCGTTTGCGCGCGCTCGAAATCGCATGGCGTCACGAGATCGCGCGCGCTCGGGTGAGCCGCCTGCCCGCCGGCGACTGAGGATTCCTCGACGAGCGTTCGCGCTCGATACGCGCGAGTAGAAAATGGGTCTTGACAGATTTCAGGAAGTGCTTTATACTCGTCCTCCTGGTGGGGAAAAGTGGTGAATAATAACAATCAAGTGGGAAAAGGTGGGGAGTAATGGCTCTGTCGATCGGCCGTTACGACTACTCCCTCGATCCGAAAAACCGGCTCTCGGTGCCTCCGAAATATCGCGAGACGCTCGCGCAGGAGAAGGGACGCTCCTTCTATCTGACGAGCGGGATGGAAGGCTGCCTCTATCTCTTCCTGCCGTCGCAGTGGGAGAAGCTTCTGGCGGACGACCTCAAGATGTTCTCTCTTCCGGACAAGGAACAGGAGCGCGCCTTCAAACGCAAATTTTTCTCCGAGGCGGTCGAGGTCGAGCCGGACGCCCAGGGCCGTATCCTGGTGCCGCAGTACCTCAAGGAGCACGCCGGCCTGCGCTTCGACGTCTTGGTGCAGGGCGCGGGCAACCGCGCCGAGGTGTGGGACGCGAAACGTTGGACCGATTACGAGAAGAAGATGGTCGCTCCCGCGTACAAGAAGATCGGCAAGAGCCTGGAGATATGATCTTGGATAGTGCGCGCTATCTGCACGAGCCGGTTCTTCTGGCGGAAACGCTGGAACGACTCGTCACGAACAAGGGGGGACTCTACCTCGACGCCACCCTCGGCCTCGGCGGCCACGCGGAGGCTATCCTCAAGACGATTTCGGCCCAGGGAAAGGTGCTTGGTCTCGATGCGGATCCGGAAGCGCTCGCTGAAGCCGGCCACCGGCTCGGAGCCTACGGTGGATCATTCCACGCGGTCCGCGCGAACTTCCGCTGCCTGGGCGCGATTCTGGAGAAGGAAGGGTTCTTCCCGCTGTCGGGCGCCCTCTTCGACCTGGGCGTGAGCTCGCTTCAACTCGACAAGCCCTCGCGCGGTTTCTCGTTCATGCGCGAGGGACCCCTCGACATGCGCCTGGGTCCGGACACAGGGCTGACGGCCGATCAGATCGTCAACCGTTGGCCGGCGGAGCAGATCGCGATGCTCCTCAAGGAGTTCGGGGAGGAGCCCGAGGCGGAGCGCATCGCGCGCGCCATCGTGTCGCGCCGCGCCAAGGCGCCGTTCACGACGACCACGGACCTGGCCGCCGTCGTAGAATCGGTGACGCCGCGCACCGGCCGCCACCCGGCCACGCGGACCTTCCAGGCCCTGCGCATCGCGGTCAACCAGGAACTCGAGGCCCTCACGCGCGGGCTCGAATCGGTCGTGCCCTATTTGGAGTCCGGCGGACGCCTCTGCGTGATCAGCTTCCACTCTCTCGAGGACCGCATCGTCAAGAACGTCTTCGCATCGCTTATCGCGCAAGGCAAGTGCGCCCGTCTCGGCAAGGAGGGCCGCAACGCGGTCGTCGCCTGCGAGGCGGAACTCGCCCGCAACCCGCGCGCGCGCAGCGCCAGGCTCCGGACCGTAGAAAAGAAACAGGAGGAAATCGAATGAAGAACAAGACCTCCGTGGACGGATACAACGCGGCGATGGCCGCTCTGAGCCAACTCGACACGACGGTGGCGTTCCTCGACGACAGGCGCGAGGGCGTGGACTTGACTCCGACGGGGCGCCGGACGGGCTCGGCGTACGTCTGGAGAAGGGTGTTCCTGAAGGGACGCGGACGCAGGACGTAGAGCGCGATTTGGCGGGCGTCGTTCGGCGCGGCGCCCGCCGCCGATAAGGCGGCCCCCTCTCGGCGGGGGGTCGCCGACATTTTGAAAAGAGAGTGACACGATTGGTATGATGTCGGCACGCATGGAATTCGGACCTGGGGCGGCGACGCGTTTGGCGGGAGCGGGAACTCTCGTGCTCTTCCTTTGCTGGCAGCACGTCGAGGCCACGCGCCTCGGCTACCAAGTCGAGACAGCCCGCAAGACCGCCCGCCAGAAGGGGAGCCGCGTCGCGACGCTGCGCGTGGAACTCGAGGAACGACTCTCTCCGGCCGAGGTCTCGGCCCGCGCGCAGCGCCTGGGCCTAGTCCCCGTGGAGCCCGATGCCTTGCGCCGCCTGGAAGTCCGCCCCGCCGCCTCCGGCGTCATGGGACGCTGGTGGGCCCGCCGCCTGCGACCGCTTGTCGCCGCCAGCCGCAGCTGAGGCTCCACCCATGGATCTCGGATTGAGACTGACCGTCGCCGCCTCTTTGTGCCTGATGCCGGCCCTGCCTCTCGGCCTGCGCCTCGGCCACCTCCAGGTCGTGCGCCGCTCCGCCCTGGAGTCACGCGCCGCCGGCGAGTTCGCGCGCGTGGCGGAGGAAGCCGCGCCCCGCGCCGACATCCTAGACCGCGCCGGCCGCGTCCTGGCGCGCTCCGTGCCCTCTTGGTCCTGCTTCGTGGACAAGGCGATGGTCAAGGACGCCGACGCCTTCGGCGTGCGCCTGGCTCCAGTCCTGCGCGTGCCCGCCTCGGAGATCTCCCGCAAAACGCGTAGCGCCGGCCGCTTCGCCTGGCTCAAAACCAAGATGGACGCCGCGGAAGTCGAGGCCCTCAAGCGGGCCGAGGTGGAAGGCGTGGGCATCGCCCCCATCCAGGAGCGCGTCTATCCCAACGGCGACCTGGCGCGCGGAGTCCTGGGCCTCGTCGGCACCGAGGGGAGGGGCCTGGCCGGCGCCGAGCTCACGCTTGACAAGCGCCTGCGCGGGGCATCCCGCCGCTTCGCGCTCATGCGAGACGGCGCGGGGCACGCCATCTATAAGAGCGTGGCGGACGACGGACGCATGCCAGACCCGATCCGCTTGACCCTCGACCGCAACGTCCAGTACCTCGCGGAAGAAGCCTTGCGCGAGGGCGCCGAGAAACACTCCTTCAAGAGCGGCTATCTCGCCGTTCAGGATCCGCAGACCGGAGAGATCCTGGCCATGGCCTCCTGGCCGACCAGCCCGCTCAAGAACCCGCTCGTGCAGGACGCCTACGAGCCGGGATCCACCTTCAAGGTCGTCACCGCGCTCGCCGCCGTGGACGAGGGCCTCGTCAAGCCGGACGACGCTTTCGATGGAGAGAATGGCAAGTGGCAGGTCGTCCCGGGCGTCGCGATCACGGACCACGAGGGGCAGGGGCTCATGACTCTGTCCCAGATCCTCGAGCGCTCCTCGAACATCGGCATCGCCAAGGTGGTCGAGCGTGTCGGGCCCTCCCGCTTCTACCGGATGAGCCGCGCGCTCGGCTTCGGCGTCAAGACCGGCGTGGCCCTCCCCGGCGAGACCGCAGGCGAGCTCAAACCCCTCTCTGACCTGACCAAGGTCGGGCTGGCCGCCTGCTCCTACGGCTACGGTCTGGCCGTCAGCCCCCTCCAGGTCATCGGCGCCTACTCGGCCTTGGCCAACGGCGGCACGCTCATGGAGCCGAGGCTCCTCTATGACGGCAAACCCGGTGCCAGGGTGCGCCGCATCGGCTCGGAAGGCGCTGTGCGGGAGATCACCGCGATACTGGAGGGCGTCGTGGAGCGGGGTACGGCGGCCGGCGCGCGCATCTCAGGCTACCGCGTCGCGGGCAAGACCGGCACGGCCCGCAAGATCGACCCTCTCACGCACAAATACTCGACTTCGGCCTACGTGGCCTCCTTCGTGGGCTTCCTTCCCGCCTCGGCGCCCCGCTGGACCGTCCTCGTGGTCCTGCACGAGCCGCACGGGGCCTACTACGGCGGCCAGACCGCCGCGCCCATCTTCGCCGCGCTCGGACGCCGCCTGCTGGCGCTGGAAACGGTGACGCCGGACATGCCCGCGGACGTCCTGGCGCTCCTGCCGCGCTCCGCTCGGCGCTAGGTGCGCTATGACTCGGACACACTCCTGATGACTCTGGCCGAACTCCTGCGCGCCTGTCCTCCCCTGAGGGAGAACGGTCCCATCGATATCCTCATCTCCGGTCTCAGCCACGACTCCAGGCAGGTCGCGCCCGGCGATCTGTTCTTCGCCGTCCCCGGCTCGAAGACCGACGGCAACCGCCACGCCCGCGAGGCGCTGGCCAAGGGAGCCGTGGCCGTGGTCAGCGAGCTTTCGCCGCCGCCTCCTCCGGCCACCCTGCCTGGAACCTGGGTCCAGGTCGGCAGCGTCTACGAGGCCATGGCGCGCTGCTCCGACGCCTTCTTCGGGCACCCCTCGGGCTCCATGGCCGTCGTCGGCGTCACCGGAACGAACGGAAAGACCACGACGACCTATTTTCTGGAGTCGGCCGTCTCGGCCTGCGGCGGCACGCCCGCGGTCACGGGGACCATCGACTACCGCCTAGCCGGTGCGCGCTTGGCCAAGGCCGTCAACACGACGCCCGTCTCCCTCGAGCTCACGCGCCTGCTGGCGCGTTTCCGCGACGGCGGAGCGACCCACGCGCTCTTGGAAATCTCCTCGCACGCCCTGGCGTTGGCGCGCGTGGAGGCCGTGGACTTCGACGCCGCGGTCTTTCTCAACCTCGCCGGCGATCACCTGGACTTCCATAGAACCGCCGACTCGTATTTCGAGGCCAAGGCTCGCCTCTTCGACCTCCTCGCGCGAGCCGACAACCGCAAGCCGCTGAAGGTCGCCGCTCTCAACGCCGACGACCCCCGCGCTCGCTCGCTCGAGCGACGCGCCATCGGGTGCGACATCGTGCGTTTCGGCTTGACTCCGGCAGCCACGGACCTCCGCGCCAGAATCCTGCGGGCCGACTTGAACGGCACGGCTTTCGAACTGAACTGGAGAGGCGCGCGCTGGGAAGGCGCGGTGCGCCTTCCCGGCGCGCACAATATCTCCAACGCCCTGGCCGCCGCCGCGGTCCTGCTGGGGCTGGAGCTGCCCGCGGGGCGGGTGCTCCACGGCCTCGCCGCCCTGGCCGGCGTTCCGGGCCGTCTCGAATCCCTCGACGAAGGGCAGGACTTCCACGTGTTCGTCGATTACGCGCACACCGCGAGCGCTCTCGAGAGCGTGCTCCGCCTCCTCAAGACCCTCCCCCACCGCCGCCTCCTCACGGTGTTCGGCTGCGGGGGGGACCGAGATAGATCGAAGAGAGGCCCGATGGGCCTTGCCGCCTGCGGCGGCAGCGAACTGGTCATCCTGACAAGCGACAACCCGCGCTCCGAGGACCCGGCGGCCATCCTCGCCGACATCGCGGCCGGGATTCGCGCCGCAGGGCTTCAAAATTATAAGATGGTCCCGGACCGCGAGGAAGCCATCGCCTGCGCGATCTCGCAGGCCGGCCCAGGAGACGTCGTGCTCATCGCCGGCAAGGGCCACGAGGACTGCCAGATCCTGCGCGACCGGACCGTGCCTTTCGACGACCGCCAAGCGGCGCGCGCCGCGCTGCGGGCACTGAAGAGATGAGACTCGACCTGACTTGGGGAGAGCTGGCCCGCGCGGCGGGCGGCCGATTGGCCCGGGGAGAAGCGTCCGACCGAGTGGACGCGCTCTCGACGGACACCCGCGCCCTCAAGGAAGGCCAGGCTTTCTGGGCCCTGGTCGGCGAGCGAGTGGACGCGCACCGCCTGCTCGACAAGGCCTTGGCGACGAAGGTCTCGGGCTGGATCGTCGCGGACGACCGGCTCGGCGTCGACGCTCCCTGCCCCGCGCATCTGGTCCTCGTGCCGGACACCCTTAAGGCCCTCCAGGCCCTGGCGCGCCGGCACCGCCGCCGCTTCGAGATCCCGATCGTCGGGGTCGCCGGCTCCAACGGCAAGACCACGACCAAGGAGATGCTCCACTCCATCTGCTCGCTGGTGGGCCCGACCTGCGCCAACCCGGGCAACTGGAACAACGAGATCGGCGTGCCCCTCTCCCTGCTGGAACTGGAGTCCGAGCACCGCTACGGCATCTTCGAGCTAGCCGCCTGCCGTAAGGGCGAGATTGCGGATCTCTCCCGCGTGGCCGAGCCCACCATCGGAGTGCTCACCAACATCGGCCCCGACCACCTGGAGACCTTCGGCGCCGTCGAGACCACCTTCCAGACCAACTCGGAACTGGTCGAGGCGCTGCCCGCGGACGGCGCGGCCGTCATCAACGCCGACGACCCCTGGCTGGCCGCGCTCGAGCCGCGCCTGGGCGCGCGCGCTGTGACCTACGGAGCCGGATCGCACTGCCGCGTGCGCTTCGACGGCAAGGACGGCCTCATCATCGACCGCCACCGCATCAAGGTCTCGCTCAAGAGCTTCGGCGTCTACAGCCGCTACAACGCGGCCGCGGCCGCGGCCGCGGCCTGGGCCCTGGGCATCGACCCGGACACCATCCGCCGCGGCCTCGAGTCCCACGCCCCGGGGATGATGCGCCAGGAACTCCTGCCGCACTCGAGCGGGGCCAAGTTGGTGATGGACGCATACAACGCCAACCCGGCCTCCATGCGCGCCTCGCTCGAGGCCTTCATCGAGGAATTCAAGTCCCTCGCCAAGACCCTGGTCCTGGGCGACATGAAGGAACTCGGACCCGACTCGCCCCGCTTCCACCGGGAACTCGGCGAGCGGCTGGCCGGCCTGGACCTGAAGGCGGTCTACCTCGTCGGCCCCGAGATGCGCGCAGCTCAGGCGGCCCTGCTCGCGGCCAAGCCCCGCTTCCCCGTCTCTCACGCTCCCGCCGCGAAGGATTTCACCCCCGCGCTCAAAGGAAAGCTGGCAGCACGGGACGCGGTCCTGTTCAAGGGGTCCCGGGCCATGAGGCTCGAAGACCTGGCCAAGGAGCTCTGATGCTCTACCACCTCGCTCAACTGCGCGACGTCTTCCGCCCCCTGAACCTCTTCCAGTACATCACCTTCCGGGCCGGCGGCGCCGCTCTGACGGCGCTGGCCGCCTCGCTCCTCCTGGGGCCCGGCTTGATCTCCGCCCTGCGCAGGAAGAAGGTCGGCCAGATCCAGCGCACGGACGGCCCTCAGTCGCACCTCTCCAAGCAGGGCACGCCCACGATGGGCGGCGCGCTCATCTTCCTGTCCGTGTCCCTCTCCACCGTCCTCTGGATGCGCTCGGACAACCGATTCACCTGGCTTCTCCTCGCCGTGACCATCTGCCTGACGGCCATCGGCTTCTGGGACGACTACCTGAAGCTCGTCAAGAAGGACGCCAAGGGCGCCCCCTCCCGCGTGAAGTTCCTCGTCCAGGTCGCCGTGGGCCTGGCCGTCGCCTCCTATCTGGCCGTGCGCCCGCCCGACGCCTCCTTCGCCACCGCCGTGAACGTGCCCTACGGCAAGGAGCTCTTCGTGGAGCTCGGCGCGCTCTACTTCGTCATGGCGACCCTCATGGTCGTGGGCTCCTCCAACGCCGTCAACCTCACCGACGGGCTGGACGGGCTGGCGGCGGGCTCGGTCATCTTCTGCGCCCTGGCCTACGCCGTGCTCGCCTACGTCGCCGGCAACGTGAAGTTCTCCTATTATCTGCGCATCGTCCACGTCGAGGGCGCCGGCGAGATCGCGGTCTACCTGGCGGGCCTCATCGGCGCATGCCTGGGCTTCCTCTGGTTCAACGCCTATCCCGCGCAGATCTTCATGGGAGACACCGGCTCGCTCTTCCTGGGCGGAATCATCGCGACGGTGGCCCTCTGCGTCAAGCAGGAGCTCCTGCTGCCCATCGTGGGCGGCGTCTTCGTCCTGGAGACCCTCTCCGTCATCCTCCAGATGGCCTCCTACAAGCTGCGGCGGGGCAAGCGCGTCTTCCGCATGGCCCCCATCCACCACCACTTCGAGCTGGGCGGCGTGGCCGAGCCCAAGGTCACGGTCCGCTTCTGGATCGTGAGCATCGTGCTCATGCTGACCGCTCTGGCGTCGCTGAAGATACGCTAGCATAGAGAAATCATGAATGATTTTCACGGATTCGACCCGCAGTCGGCGCGCCGAGGCTCGCTCGCGGGCGTCCTTGGTCTGGGCCGTTCCGGCCTGTCCGTCGCCAAGCTCCTGGCCAAAAAAGGATTCAAGGTCTTGGGCTCGGATTCGCGCTCGCGCGCGGATCTCAAAAAGTCCCTCAAAGGACTGCCCAAGGCCATGAAATGGGAATGGAACGGGCACAGCGATCGTCTCCTTAAATGCGCCTTCGTGGTGAAAAGCCCCGGCCTCAAACCGGACCTGGACATCTTGCGTCGGCTCGCCGAGAAGAAGATACCCGTCTTCAGCGAGTTGGAAATCGCCTTGGCGTACTCGAAGGCCAAGACCGTGGTCGCGATCACCGGAACCAACGGCAAATCCACGACCACGGCCCTGACCCACGATATCTTCAAGGCGGGCCTTCCGCGAGGCCGCAAGACGATCCTGGGCGGGAACATCGGCATGCCCATCTCCTCCGTGGCCCCAGCGTCTAAACTCAAAGACGTGCTGATCGTCGAGTGCTCCAGCTATCAACTCGAGGACAGCCGACATTTCGAGCCCCGCGCGGCGGCCATCCTGAACGTCACGGCGGACCATCTCGACCATCACGGCTCGATGGATGCCTATCTCGCCGCGAAGGAGAGAATCTTCCGGGAGCAAGGCCCCGGGGACGCCTGCGTGTTCAACGCCGACGACCCCATCGTCTATAAGCTCTCACGCGCGTGCCCTTCGACTCGCCTGTACTTCGGCGCGAAGGCTCCTCACGTTCATTCCTGGGAGGAGGGGGGACGCCTCCACTTTCGCCTGCCCGGCTGGAAGAAGACCGCCGTGCTGGCGCCGCCCAAGCTCCCCGGACGCCACAACCTGGAAAACGCCATGGCCGCGGGCCTTCTCGCCTTCTCGCGCGGACTCCAGCCCGCCTCCGTGCAGAATGCCTTCAAGGCTTTCAAAGGCGTCGAGCACCGCATCGAGCCCTGCGGCACGACGCGCGGCGTCGCCTGCTTCAACGATTCCAAGGCGACCAACGTGGACTCGACGCTCGTCGCGCTCAAGGCCTTCGAGCCCCGGGGCCGGCGCCTGCTGCTGATCCTGGGCGGCCTGCATAAGGGTGCGTCCTACGCCCCGCTCAAACCCTGGCTCGAAAAGACCGTCAAAGGAGTATTCACCATCGGCTCGGCCGCGCGACGCATCGAGGGTGACCTCTCCGGCGCGGCGCACGTCTTCCCCTGCGGAGACCTCGCCACCGCGGTGACGACCGCCCTCCAGATCGCCGAGAAGGGGGACGTCCTCCTTCTCTCGCCCGCCTGCGCCTCCTTCGACCAGTTCGCCGATTTCGGGGACCGGGGACGGCGCTTCAAGGCGCTGGTCAAGGCTGCGGGGGGGACCATGTGAGGCCGCCCCCGCGCCGCCAGGCGCCGATCGATTGCCTCCTGCTCGGCGCAACGCTCACTCTGCTCGTCCTCGGCGTGGTCATGGTCTACTCGGCCAGCGTCATCTGGGCCGAGCAGAACCTGGGCCGCCCGCTCTATTTCTTCCACCGCCAGATCCTCTGGGCGGCGATCTCGCTCGCCGGCATGGCGGCCGCCGCGCGCACCGACTACAACCGCCTGCGCGAGTGGCTCTTCCCGATTTTCGTCGTCACCTGCCTTCTGCTCGCCGCCGCGCTCTTCGGGCCCAAGATCGCGGGCGTGCGCCGCTGGATCCGTCTGGGCCCCATCGGCCTGCAGCCCGCAGAGTTCGCCAAGCTCTCCTCGATCCTCTTCCTGGCCTCGTATCTGGACCGCAAGCACAGCAAGCTGGCCTCCCCGGTCCACGGCCTGATCATCCCGCTGGGGGTGGTGGGCGTGCTCCTCGTTCTCATCGGCTTGGAGCCGGATCTGGGCACGCCCATGCTCATGTTCACCGTGGCCGGACTCCTCCTCTTCGTGGCGGGCGCCAAGGTCCAGTGGATCCTCGCCGCCGGCCTAGCCGCCTCGCCGATCGTGTGCTATGAACTATTGAAGTATCCCTATCGCCGCGCGCGCGTGCTCAGCTTCCTGGCGCCCTTCGAGAACATCCGCGGCGTGGGCTACCAGCTGTCGCAGTCTCTGCTCGCCGTCGGCTCCGGCGGCTGGGCCGGCAAGGGCTTCGGCGCCTCCCAGCTCAAGCTCATGTATCTTCCCACGCCCCACACGGACTTCATCTTCCCCGTAGTCTGCGAGGAACTGGGCCTCATCGGGGCCCTGGCGATCCTGGGCCTGTTCGCAACGCTCCTAGTCCGCGGCGTGCGGGCGGCGAGACGCGCCCCAAATCTCTTCGGGTCCCTGCTCGCCTGCGGCGTCACCTTCACGATCTGCCTGCAGGCCTTCTTCAATATGGCCATGTCACTGGGCCTCCTGCCGACCAAAGGCATCCCCCTGCCCTTCTTCTCCTTCGGCGGCTCGTCTTTGCTGAGCACCCTGATCGGCGTCGGCATCCTGCTCAACATCTCCCGCCAGGGTCTCGCGGAACCGCTCCATTGAGACGAGTGATCGTCGCGGCCGGCGGCACGGGCGGACACTTCTACCCGGGCATGGCCGTCGCCCAGGCCCTGAAGGCTCGGGGTTGGGAGCCGCTGATGGTCGTGCGCGAGGCGGACGCCGCCTTGCCCCTGCTTGAGACCGAGGGGGTGGCGGCCCTGCCCGTGGACCTTCGCGGCCTGCCGCGCCGCCCGGGTCCGGAACTGTTCGCCTTCGCCTGGAAGCTGGCCGGCGGCGTGCTGCTGCTGTCACGCGCGCTCAAGGCCTTCCGCCCCGACCTGGTCCTGGGCATGGGCGGCTACCTCACCGCCCCTCTCGCCTGCGCGGCCTGGCGTCTCGGCGTACCGAGCGCCGCGCACGAGTCGAACGCCATCCTCGGCTTGGCCAACAGAACGGCGGCCGGACTCGGCGCCAAGATATTCTGGGGCCTGCCTCCCCGCGACGGCCTGGGAACCGTGGTCGGCACGCCCGTGCGCCCCGCGCTCTGGACGCGCCGCGAACCGGGCGAGGCGCGACGCGCTCTGGGCCTGGACGCCGCGCGCCCGACGCTGCTCGCCTTCGGCGGAAGCCAAGGAGCCAAGGGGATCAACGAGAACCTTCCCGCCGCGCTCAGGGATCTGTCTTTGCCCGCCCTCCAGGTCCTCCACCTGGCCGGCAGGAGCAAGGCCGACGAGGTCCGCGCCGCCTACCGCGCCGCCGGCCTCTCGGCCGACGTCCGCGAGTACCTCGATGACATGGGAGCGGCCTACGCCGCGGCCGATCTCGTGGTCTGCCGCTCGGGAGCGAGCACCCTGGCGGAACTGCACGCTCAACGCAAGCCCGCCCTGCTCATACCCTATCCTCACGCCGCGGCCGACCATCAGGATGCCAACGCCCGGGTGTTCGAGAAGTCCGGGGCGGCCGTGCGCCTGCGGGAGGACGAACTCGGGGGGCGTCTCGGCGCGCTCCTGGCCGATTTGCTAAAATCATCCGGAGCCGCGATCAAGCGGGCGAAGATGGCCGAGGCCTGCGAAAGGCTGGATCTGCCCTCCGCCGAGAAGACGACGGGGAAATTTGTTTTGGAACTCGAGAAGCTCTCCCGCGCATGAAACGACCACGGATATTAGTCTGCAACGACGACGGGATCCAGGGCCCGGGCTTGCCCGCGCTCATCGGCGCCATGCGGCGCCTGGGCCGCGTCACGGTCTCGGTCCCCGAACACGAGCGCTCGGCCGACAGCCACTCCTTGACGCTCCACAAACCCATCCGAATCCGAAAGATCAAGGACGACGTCTACACCCTCAACGGAAGCCCCGCCGACTGCGCGCGTTTCGGCATCCTCGAGATCCTGAAGGGAAAGGTGGACCTTATGGTCTCCGGCATCAACCGGGGATACAATCTGGGAGAAGACGTGATTTACTCCGGGACAGTCGCGGCCGCGATGGAAGCCACTCTCTTGCGCATCCCCGCGATCTCCTTCTCCCTCGACGCCGACGCCGACGACTACGGACCCGCCGGCACCGTCGCGCAACGCGTGGCGCGCCAGGTCCTGCGTCGCGGCCTGCCCCTGGGCGTCTGCCTCAACGTGAACTTCCCGGTCCCGCCCAAGGGCGGCTACAAGACCACGGCCGTGGCCAAGCTCGGACGCCGCATCTATGGCACGGACATCACGCGCCGCTCCGACCCGCGGGGCCTGGAATACTTCTGGCTGGCAGGCCGCCAGGTCACCGGCGTCGACGAACCGGGCACGGACGTCGGCACGGTCTCCCACGGGAACGTTTCGATCACGCCCTTGCGCATCGACAACACCGACCACGCTCACCTCCAGGCCCTGTCTTCGTGGAAGTTCTAGCCCTCCTCCTCGGCGTCTGCGCCGCGGTCGCCGCCGCGCCCGAAACGACGGCCACCCTCAGCGCCGTCGGCGACATCCGACTCGACGGACCCGTCGCGGCCGTCGCGAAGAGGGACGCCTCCGCTCCCTCCCAGGAGGTCAAGGTCCTCCTCGACGCTGACATCGTCTTCGGCAACCTGGAGACGCCGATCACCACGCGCGGCACGAAGACGCCCAAGACCTGGAACTTCCGCGCCGCCCCCAAGCTCCTCGGCATCGTCAAGGCCGCGGGCTTCACGATCCTCAACATCGCCAACAACCACGTTTGGGACTACGGTCAGGAGGGCTTCCTCGACACGCTCCAGGCCCTGGCCGACGGCGGCTGGCAAACCGTGGGGGGCGGGCGCGACCGCGCCGCGGCCGAGAAGGTCCGCCTCATCGAGTTCGAGGGCCTCACCGTGGGAATCCTGGGGATGACCAGCACCCATCCGGAGCAAGGCTGGGCCCGAGCCAAGAAGCCGGGTGTGTTCTACAGCGATTTCAACCGAATCAAAGCCGTCGTGGCCAAGGCCAAGAAAGCCTGCGATGTCTTGGTCGTCAGCTTTCACGGGGGCACGGAACTCGCGGAGGATCCCAACGACATACAAAAATCGGTCGCGCATGCCGCCGTCGATGCCGGCGCGGACCTCTTTCTAGGTCATCATCCTCACGTGCTCCAAGGCGTGGAACTCTACAAGGGCAAGCCCATCTTCTATAGCCTGGGCAACTTCCTGTTCGTCTCGCCGACCCCGTCGACGAGTCCCAGCGTGATCGTCCGCGCGACGCTGGCCAAGGACGGCGTGCGGACCGTGGACCTCTATCCCGTCGACACGAATTGGGGCCGCCCCAAGCCCGCCTCGGCCGAGGTCTCCGACGCGGCCCGCCGGGCCCTGGATCGTTTCGGCGCCCTCAATCTCTCGCCCTCGTTGCTGCGCTTCCACGCCCCGGCGGCCGCGCCTTGAAGCTCCGCCCGCCGGAAAGCTACGATCATCCCAGATGAGCGACCTCCTGGACCACCCCATCCGCACCCACTGCGCCGGCGCGCTGAACGCATCCGCCGTCGGCCAGTCCGTACGCCTGGCCGGCTGGGTCCACTCCCGCCGCGACCACGGCGGCGTCTTCTTCCTGGATCTTCGCGACCGCACGGGCCTCGTCCAGGTCGTCGTCCGCCCCGAGAAGGCCGAAGCCTTCCTGGCCACGGGCAAGCTGGGCGGCGAATGGGTCGTCTCCATCAAGGGCGTGGTGGGACGCCGCCCGCAGGGCGCCGAGAATCCCAAGATGGCAACGGGCGAGATCGAGGTTTCGGCAGACGAGGTCCGGATCCTCAACACCTGCAAGGCCCTGCCCTTCGAGGTGGACGAGCGCTCGACCGCCGGCGAGGAGACGCGGCTGAAGTACCGCTTCCTCGATCTGCGCCGCCGCAGGATGCTCCACAACCTCACGCTCCGGCACACGGTCGCGATGGCCGCGCGCAACGCGCTCTCCGGCGATGGCTTCCTCGAAATCGAAACGCCCATTCTCACCAAGGCGACGCCCGAGGGGGCCCGCGACTTCCTCGTGCCCTCGCGCCTCAACCCCGGAGCCTTCTATGCCCTGCCCCAGTCGCCTCAGATCTTCAAGCAGATTCTCATGGCCGGCGGCGTCGAGAGGTACATGCAGCTGGCCCGCGCCTTTCGCGACGAGGACCTGCGCGCCGACCGCCAGCCCGAGCACACTCAGATCGACGTCGAGATGAGCTTCGTGACCGAGGCCGACGTCCACGCCGCCGCCGAGCGCATGATGAAGGCGATCTTCAAGGAAGCGCTCGGCTTGGACCTGGCGACCCCTTTCGCGCGCCTCGACTACGCCGACGCCATGAGCCGCTTCGGCTCCGACAAGCCCGATCAGCGCTACGGCTTGGAGATCGTGGAGCTTACCGATCTTTTCAGGGACGCCCGGTTCAAGGTCTTCGGCGAGGCCGTCCGCGGCGGCGGCGTGGTGAGGGCGGTCTCCTGCGAGGCGGCGTATTCGCGCGCCGAGATCGACACGCTCACCGACCTGGCCAAGACCCACGGCGCCAAGGGCCTGGCCTGGATCAAATGGACCGAGAACGGTCCCGAATGCCCCATCGCCAAGTTCTTGTCGCCCTCCGAGATCCAAGGACTCTTGTCGCGCACCGGGGCCAAGCCCGGCTGGTACACCTTCTTCGCCGCCGACAAGGAACTCCCCGCCTCGCTCACTCTGGGCGCCATCCGCAAGGAACTCATAGCCAAGACGAAGCCTCAACCCTCCACGCCCTGGCATTTCTGCTGGATCACGCGCTTTCCGCTCCTCGAGTGGGAGAGCGAGGAGAAGCGCTGGACCTTCGCCCACAATCCCTTCACCGCGCCCCTGGAAGAAGAAATCGCCAAGCTCGACAGCGACCCGGGGTCCGTGCGGAGCCGCCAGTACGACCTGGTCTTAAACGGCGTCGAGCTCGCCTCCGGCTCCATGCGCAACCACCGCGGCGACCTCCAAAGGAAGATCTTCGGGCTGATGGGCTTCGACGCGGCCGAGCAGGAGCGCCTCTTCGGGCTGATCCTCTCCGCCCTGGATTTCGGCGCGCCTCCCCACGGCGGCTTCGGCCTGGGCCTCGATCGCCTCTGCGCGCTCCTCTGCGGCGAGGACTCCATCCGGGAGGTCATCGCCTTCCCCAAGACCCAGAAGGGCACGGACCCTCTCTCCGAGGCGCCCGGCCCGGTCAAGGACCTCCAACTCAAGGATCTCCACATCAAGCTGGACCTGCCCCCCGGCGGACGCTAGACGGGAATGGTCCGGAGGACCCATCCCTTGAGGGCCGGATGGCTCATGCGCAATCGGATGGCGTAAGGTATCCTTAATCGTCGGCGGGCGGCATCGGGCCGCAGGGCCGCAACGGAGGCGAGCGATGAGGAACCAGGGCGGGAACGGAAGGGCGCTGCTTGCGGCCGCGCTGTGGACGCTGGCTTGCGCGGCGCGTCCGGGCGAGTGCCGGGCGCAGGCGGTCCCAGCGGCGGCACATCCGCCCTCCAAAGCAGAGATCGCCCTCAAGGCCTTTCGGCGCATACTGGACGAACAGGGGTTCTCCATGCCGGGACGTTCGAGCCAGAACCTGGACTGGGCCGAGATCAGCCGGGCTTTGAAAAATGCGGGAACCTCCCCGGTGTTCACCAACAAGGATCTCCTCGCCATCGCGGGCGCCAGAGGATGGAGGCTTTCCCCGAAGGAGAACGGGACCTCGTATCTCGTCGACGTGCTCGATTTCATGCAGCGCGCGGTCGAGGGGCGTATCCCCGGCGCCCTGTCGACGGCGATCGTTCAAGAAACCGGCCGGCAAACCGACGCCTTCGTCGCGGTCTCCCTGGAGGATACGGACCGGTTCATCGAGGCGGTGGGGGAGAAACCGGGAGCGGTGGTCGGCTCGGACGTGGCCGTGATGTTCCGCAAGGAAAGCGGCGTCACGGGCGAGGATATTTTCTACGCGATGTCCATGCAGGCGGGCAGGCGGCCCGAGGGTTTTCCGCTCGGCGAAAAGATCGGAAGCGATGATAAGACCGTGTATGACGAGATTTCCAGAAACGACAGGTTCGGGTCGATCGATTCGAGCGTCGAGACATTCCCCGGCTCGGACCGCGCCTTCGGGCTGCGCAAGGTTCTCCGTAAAGGAGGCTGGTTCGTCAAGGACCACGAGGGCCATTTCAGCGTCTACGTGATGTCGGCCGGCCCGGGCGCCTGGGCGATGCTCATCCAGTTGGACGAACGCACCCCCTCGCGAGATGACTGGGACAAAGCAGGCAAGGCGCAGAAGAAGCAGCCCATCCCGATCGGCAAGGGAACCCTCGGCCTCGTGCTCAAGGATCTCGGACCCGACGGCTGGGCGGTGCTGGAGCGGTTCTACCACCGCGGCCAGGACGTTCCCGGCATGTTCATGGGGATGGTGCACAAGGGACAGATGGCCGGCGCCCGCAAGGAGAAGGCCGACTTCATCCGCCTGGTGCTGACGATCACGAGGCTGAGGCTCGAAGGCCGGCTGCCGCCTTTGGGAACGTCCCTCCCCGCCGCCTGATCCTCCGAGCGCCTGGCGCTCTAGGAGCCCATCTCCATAATCACCGTCTGTAATCGGTAGAATTCTCTCCGGCGTCCGAGGAGAGAATGAAAACCTACCGTCCCTACGATCCCGAGCAGCTGTTCTTGATGCCGCCGTCGCTGCGCGAGTGGCTACCGCCCAAGCACCTGGCGCACTTCGTGGCGGAGGTCGTGGAGGGGTTGGATTTGGACGCGATCCTGCGCGAGTATGCGCGTGAGGAGCGCGGTCAGCCGCCGTATCACCCTGGAATGATGACGAAGGTGCTGCTGTACGCGTATTGCGTTGGGATGCCGTCGAGCCGGGTGATCGAGCGTGGTTGCGTGCAGGACGTGGCGCTGCGGTATCTTGCGGCCAACAACACGCCGGACTTCCGGACAATTGCGAAGTTTCGGCGGCGGCACCTTGAGGCGCTGCGGGGGATGTTCTTGCAGGTGCTGGAGTTGTGCCGGGAGGCGGGGTTGGTGAAGATGGGGCACGTATCGCTGGACGGCACGAAGATTAAGGCCAACGCGTCGAAGCACCGTGCGATGAGCTACGGGCGGATGAAGAAGACAGAGGCGGAGTTGCAGGCGCAGGTGGACGAGATGCTGAGGCGTGCGGAAGAAATCGACCAGGTGGAAGACGCCGAGTACGGTCCGAACAAGCGCGGCAACGAGTTGCCGGAGGAACTGGCGACGCGGGAAGGGCGGTTGGAGTTGATCCGCAAGGCGAAGGCGGCGGCGCAGGAGAATTTCACCGATCCGGAGAGCCGGATCATGCCGAGTTCGAGCGAGAAGGGAAGCTTCCTGCAAGGCTACAACTGCCAGGCGGCGGTGGACAGCAAGGCGCAGATTATTTTGGCGGCGGAGGTGGCGCAGCAGACCAACGACAGCCAGCAGGCGGCGCCGATGATGGGGAAGGTGAAGGCGAACATGGGGCGAGCGCCGAAGAAGGCGAGCATGGACGCGGGGTATTTCAGCGGCGACAACGTCGAGGCGATCTAAGAGTTGGGCACGGAGACGTTCGTGGCGACGGGCCGGCGCAAGCACGGAGAAGTCGCGCCGGCAGCGCCACGAGGGCGAATCCCGGGCGGGCTGTCGGCCAAGGAGTTGATGGCGCGCAAGCTGTCGACGAAGCGAGGGCGGGCGATTTACGCGCGGCGCAAGGCGATCGTGGAGCCGGTGTTCGGGCAGATCAAACAGGGGCGCGGGTTTCGGCAGTTCTTGCTCAGAGGGTTGGCCAAAGTCCAGGGTGAGTGGTCGCTGATCTGCACGACGCACAACCTGCTGAAGCTGTGGCGGGCGACCGGCGGGGAGATCGCGTAC
>MGTX01000019.1:11167-92179 GCA_001799675.1 Elusimicrobia bacterium GWA2_66_18 | reverse complement strand
TTCGAGCGCACCAAGCCGCACGTCAACATCGGGACCATCGGTCACGTCGACCACGGCAAGACGACCTTGACGGCCGCGATCACCCATTATCTGGCGAAGAAGGGTTTGGCGCAGGCCAAGAAGTACGACGAGATCGACAACGCCCCCGAGGAGAAAGCGCGCGGCGTGACGATCAACGTGCACCACCAGGAGTACGAGACGACGGCGCGGCATTACGCGCACGTCGACTGCCCCGGCCACGCGGACTACATCAAGAACATGATCACGGGCGCCGCACAGATGGACGGCGCGATCCTCGTGGTGTCGGCGGCCGACGGCCCCATGCCGCAGACGCGCGAGCACGTGCTGCTCGCCCGCCAGGTCGGCGTGCCCCACATGGTGGTCTTCCTCAACAAGGTGGACGTGGCGGACAAGGACCTCGTGGAACTCGTGGAGATGGAAGTGCGCGAGCTGCTCTCGAAGTACGAGTTCCCGGGCGACAAGGTGACGATCATCCGCGGGTCGGCGACGAAGGCGCTGGAAGGCGACTCATCGCCGATCGGCGAGCCGGCGATCCAGGCGCTGATGGACGCGCTCGATAAGGACATTCCCGAACCCAAGCGGGCGACGGACCAGCCGTTTCTGCTGGCGGTCGAAGACGTGTTCTCGATCACGGGCCGCGGGACGGTGGCCACGGGCCGCTGCGAGCGCGGGACGATCAAGGTCGGCGAGGCCGTGGAGATCGTCGGCATCAAGGACACGCAGAAGACCGTGGTGACGGGCATCGAGATGTTCCGCAAGCTGCTCGATGACGCGCGGGCGGGCGACAACGTGGGCATCCTGCTGCGCGGCATCGAGAAGGCGCAGATCGAGCGCGGGCAGGTCATCTGCGCGCCGGGTTCGATCAAACCGCACAAGAAGTTCAAGGCGAAGCTCTACGTGCTGACCAAGGACGAGGGCGGCCGGCACACGCCGTTCTTCAAGGGCTACCGCCCGCAGTTCTACTTTCGGACGACCGACGTGACGGGGTCGGTGACGCTGCCTGCCGGCGTCGAGATGGTCATGCCGGGAGACAACATCGACATCGAGTGCGAGTTGATCTGTCCGATCGCGATGGAGAAGGGCCTGCGCTTCGCCGTGCGCGAAGGCGGCCACACGGTCGGCGCCGGCGTCGTCGCGGATATTTTGGACTAGGGCCATGGGAGACCGTTACATCGTCGTCCTCGGCTGCACGGTCTGCAAGAACAAAAACTACACCTTCCAACGCGGCAAGAAGAAGGAGTTTAAGCTGGATCTTAAGAAATTCTGCCGCAAGTGCGGCAAGAGCGTGCCGCACAAAGAAGTCAAGTAATCCGACATCGGGTCTGGGGGGGTATCGGTTAATGGCTAAACCACCGGTCTCCAAAACCGGAACTCCAGGTTCGAATCCTGGTACCCCCGCCAGGACTCGAGGAAACCAATGAATCTAGCGACGCAGTTCCTGAAAGAGGCGTATTCCGAGCTCAAACAGTCGACTTGGCTCACGCGAGAGCAGGCAATCGACTCCACGAAGGTCGTCGTCGTCCTCGTGGCGTTGATGTCTCTCTATGTGGCGGGCATCGACTACGTGCTCTCGATCCTCGTCAGGGCCGTCCTGGGCCGGTAGGCCAAAGAGGTCTGATGAGCGAATCCATCGCCGTGTCCGGTCCCCGGGGCTGGTACGTCGTCCATGTCCAGTCCGGCTACGAGGACCGCGTCCATAAGACGCTACTGCAGAAGATCGAGACCGAGAAGCTGCAGGACCGCATCTACAATGTTCTCATCCCGACCGAGGACGTCGTGGAGGTCAAGAAGAACAAGAAGAAGATCTCCAAGAGGAAGTTCTTCCCGGGTTACGTTCTCATGGACATGACCGTCGACGAGATCACCTACTGGCTGGTCCGCGCAATCCCCGGCGTGACCAGGTTCCTCGGCGACACCAATCCGACCCCGCTGCCCGAGGAGGAGATCAAGGGCATCCTGGAACTGACGAACACCGCCGCCGAAGGCAAGCCCCGGCCGGCCGTGGAGTTCGAGAAAGGCGAGAACATCCGCATCGTGGACGGCCCCTTCCGCCACTTCGTCGGCGTCGTCGAGGACGTCAGCGATACCAAGGCCAAGATCAAGGCCATGGTCACCATCTTCGGCCGACCGACGCCGGTGGAGCTCGACTTCCTGCAGGTGGAGAAGATCTGAACGCCGTGGAGCCGGAGATCTTGCCCCCCTCCGAGACCGGCCCCGACTTCGAAGGGGTCCGGGTGAGGATGGCGCACGTCCGTTCCTTGGGGCTCATCGGCGCCGTGCTGGCCATGCTGACGCTTCTGGCCGCGGTCGGGGTGAGCCTGCTCATGCTGTTCGGAAAAGCTCTCTTGGCCGCGGCGCTCGTGACGGTGCTCTGGCCGTTCGTCTTCAGCGCCGAGTTCACCCGCTGGGTGTTCGGTTATGAGTCGGTGCCTTTCTGGAAGGTGTTCCTCCTGCTCGCCGCGGGAAGCGTGGTCGCCAAGATGCTGCGACCCGCCGCCTGGGGCCGCTAGGAGATCGTTTTAAGCCGCGCGAAGAGAGGAAGCAGTCATGGCGAAGAAGGTCAAAACCCAGATCAAACTTCAGATCCCGGCCGGGGCGGCCAACCCCGCTCCGCCCGTAGGCCCCGCGCTCGGCCAGCACGGCGTCAACATCATGGATTTCTGCAAGCAGTTCAACGAGAAGACCCGCACCCAGGAGCCGGGGATGCTCATCCCGGTCGTCATCACCGTCTTCGAGGACCGCTCCTTCTCGTTCCTCACCAAGATGCCCCCGGTCTCCTCGCTCCTGAAGAAGGCGGCGGGCCTGGCCAAGGGCTCCGGCGAACCGAACCGCAACAAGGTCGGCAAGATCAGCCAGAAGCAGGCCGAGGACATCGCCAAGGCGAAGATGCCCGACCTCAATACGAAGGATCTCGAGTGCGCCACCCAGATGGTCAAGGGCACGGCCCGCTCGATGGGCATCGAAGTCACGAAATAACCCGCTATTGGACGACCGAGCCATAGGGCGAGGACGCCGCCTCAGCGAAATGGCGCTGGAAGGTCAGGAGACAAGCATAATGGGAAAGAGATACGAGAACCTGGTCAAGGACCTGGATCTCATGAAGCTGAACAATCTGGATGACGCGGCCGCGCTCGTCAAGAAATGCGCCACGGCGAAGTTCGACGAGACCGTCGAGCTTCACGTCCGCTTGGGCGTGGACCCGAAGCAGGCGGACCAGCAAGTCCGCGGCACCGTGGGACTGCCGCACGGCCTGGGCAAGACCAAGAAGGTCGCCGTGGTCGTCCGCGGCGAGAAGCAGAAGGACGCTCAGAACGCCGGCGCCGACATGGTCGGAGCCGAAGACCTCATCGAGCAAATCTCCAAGGGCTTCACGGACTTCGACGTCCTGGTCGCCACCCCGGACATGATGAAGGACCTCTCCAAGCTCGGGAAGGTCCTGGGCCCCAAGGGGTTGATGCCGAACCCCAAGTCCGGCACCGTCACGATGGACGTCGCCAAGACGATCAAGGAACTTAAGGCCGGCCGCGTCGAATACAAGGTCGACGACTTCGGCATCATCCACGTCCCGGTGGGAAAGGCGTCCTTCACTCCCGCAAAGATCGCCGGCAACGCGCGCACCGTCCTCGAGGCCCTCGCCAAAGCCAAGCCGGCCGCCTCCAAGGGCGTGTACATGATGAGCATCACGCTCGCCTCCAGCATGGGCCCCGGCATCAAGGTCGACCACAACGAGAAGTATTGACGCGCTCCGCCTGATCCCCCGAAACGAGGAATAAAGACACGGAGGACCCCGCCGCGCACGCGGCGCCGAACCAGAAGGGGGCCGCCGGGGAAATCTTCGTCCACAGCGCGCCCGCCAACACGCTGGCGGTGAACATCAGGACTCCGATCACGGCCTGGAACACCCCGTGCGCCGTGCCGCGGTTGCCCTCGATGCTGAACTCTGAGACTACGGCGCGCAAGGAGCCTTCCACCAGGGCCGCGTGCAGGCCGTATAGGGCGAACAACGGCCAGAGCAGTCCCGCCCCCGCGGCGGCGAAGCCCGCGTAGCAAAGCGCGTACACCGCTAGCCCGGCCGCCACGGTTCGGCGGCGGCCGGCCTTATCAGCCCGCCGGCCGAGCGCCGGCGCCAAGCTCGCATTGACCAGGTTGAATAGGACATAGGCCACGATAATCAAGCCCGGACTCATCCCCTCGTGGCGGGCCTTGAGCAGAATGAAGGAGTCCGAGGAATTGCCCAGCGCGAAAAGACCGTAGACGGCCAGGAAACGCCAGAACCTCGCCGGCAGAGGCGGCCGCTCGTTGGGAAACGGGGAGACGTCAGGCGGCGCCGACGCGGGCGCGGCCTCGTGCGCCTCCCGCACGAAGAGAGCGAGGACGGCGACCGAGACAAAGGCCGGGATCGCAGCGACGGCGAAGACCTCTCGATACGAGAGACCGAAGTCGTCGAGCAGCCACAGCGCCACGAGCGGGCCGGTGACGGCGCCGGCGGTGTCCATGGCGCGGTGCAGACCGAAGGCCTTGCCCCAATGCTCCTTCTCCACGGAAGCGGCGATGAGCGCATCCCGCGCCGAACCGCGCAGGCCCTTCCCCGTCCGGTCTATGAAGCGCGCCAGGAGCACTCCCGGCCAGGAGAAGGCCAGGGCCAGGCCGGGCTTGGCGAGCGCGGAGAGTCCATAGCCGAAGACGACGGTGGGCTTGCGCTTGCCGACCCGGTCGCTCCACCAGCCGCCGACGGCGCGAAAGAGGCTGGCGGCCAGTTCCGCGGACCCGTCGACGAGGCCGACGGCGCTGGGCGAAGCACCCAGCGTGACGGTGATAAAAAGGGGCAGAATGGGGGCGATCATCTCTCCCGCCACATCGGCGAAAAAGCTGACAGCTCCCATCCAGACGACGTTTCGACGAACCCCTTCTTGCACGGAGAGCGTTATTTTAGACGATTGATGTGCTATCATGGGTCGCGTTTTTTAATTAGGAGAACCCATGAAAACCCTCTTATCGAGCCTGCTGTCCGCCGTCATTCTCGCCTCCCCCCTGCGCGCGGCTAACGCCCCTAAGCCGGCCCCCGCTCCGGCCGCCAAGGCGGACAATCCCGCCGCGCCCGCCCAGGCCAAGGACGGATTCAAAAGCGACGACGAGCGCGCCATCTACGCGCTCGGCTATCAGATCGGCCGCAACGTCGGGCCTTTCGGGTTCACCACC
The DNA here is from genome assembly GCA_001799675.1 of Elusimicrobia bacterium GWA2_66_18. Lineage (GTDB taxonomy): Bacteria > Elusimicrobiota > Elusimicrobia > UBA1565 > UBA9628 > GWA2-66-18. The sequence goes on along the minus strand of MGTX01000019.1, from coordinate 86,959 downwards.
GCCGAGCTCAAGATACTGGAGACCGGCCTGCGTGATTCCGCGCTCAGTAAGCCCGCCGCCATCGACGTCGGCCTCTTCGCCCCGCGCATCAATGAACTGCTCGATAAGCGCATGGCCGCCGCGGTCGCCCCGGAAAAGGCGGCCGGCAAGGCCTTTGCCGAGAAGTTCGCCCATGAGGACGGGGTCAGGCCCATCCCGAATGGCGGCTGGTATAAGACCCTCCAGGAAGGCGGCGGCGCGGCCCCGGCCGCCGAGGACACCGTCAAGGTTCACTACCGCGGCACCCTGCGAGATGGCACGGAGTTCGACAGCTCCTACAGCCGCAACGAACCCGCGACCTTCCCGCTCAAGGGCGTCATCCCCTGCTGGACCAACGGCGTCGCGCAGATGAAGGTCGGGGGCAAAGCCAAGCTGGTCTGCCCTTCGGACGTCGCCTATGGGGACGCCGGACGCCGACCCATGATCAAGGGCGGCGCGACCCTCATCTTCGAGGTCGAACTGCTCGAGATCGTCAAACTCGAGGCTCCCAAGGCCGCGGATAAGCCCGCCAAGAAGTAGATTCCGGCAAGAAGGACCTAGGCGGCCTCGACGCCGACGTGAGCCTCGCTCTCTTCGATCTCGACATGGGCGACGTAGGAGCGACAGCAGACCGTGCAATCGCCGTCGATGGACTGCCCGTCCATGTCCGCGATGACGTGGAGTTCCGTGCCTTCGCCGCAGTGCGGGCACTCGATGGGGACCCACTGGTCCAGGCGTACGGTCTCGGCCTCGACCCTGGTCTCCATGAGGACCGTCTCCATCACCTGCTCGGCGGTGCGGCGTTCCTTGGTTTCGCCCGGGTCCTCGGAGACCTTCCGGGCCTTGCTCCTCTTCGCCCGCGCGACCTTCGCCGCCTTCATCTTCGCCATGTTCTGAGTGTAGAGCGCGCAGTCTTCCCCGTCAAGGGGGATTCGACGAAATGATAAGATAGCGGGATTCTCGTCTCCCAAGGAGCGATACGACGATGAAGACCTCCTCTCTCGACAGCTTCAAGACGCGCGCGACTTTGACCGTCGGCAAGAAGAAGTACGAGTACTTCAGCCTCGCCGCGCTGGCCCAAAAAGGCTTCGATCTCTCGAAGATGCCCCTCTCGATGAAGGTCTTCCTCGAGAACCTCCTGCGCCATGAGGATGGCGCCGTCGTCAAGAAGCTAGACATCGAGGCCGCGGCCAAGACCATCGGCGTCAAGCCCGCCGCGCAAGAGGTGTTCTTCATGCCCGCGCGCGTCATCATGCAGGACTTCACGGGAGTGCCCGCCGTCGTCGATCTCGCGGCCATGCGTGACGCCCTCAAGAAGCTGGGCGGCGACGCCAAGCGCATCAATCCCTTCCAGCCCGTCGACCTCGTCGTGGACCACTCCGTGCAGGTGGACTTCTTCGGCGCCTCGGACGCCTTCGCCCGGAACTCCGAGATCGAGTTCGAGCGCAACCAGGAACGCTACGCGTTCCTTAAATGGGGTCAGAAAGCCTTCGCTAATTTCCGCGCCGTCCCCCCCGAGACCGGCATCGTCCACCAGATCAACCTCGAATATCTCGCCAAGGTCGTCTGGACCAACGAGGGCGTGGCTTATCCCGACTCCTGCATCGGCACCGACAGCCATACGACCATGATCAACGGCCTGGGCGTGGTGGGCTGGGGCGTGGGCGGCATCGAAGCCGAGGCCGCCATGCTCGGCCAAGCCATGCCGCTCCTCATCCCCGAGGTCGTCGGCTTCCGCCTGACCGGCACGCTCCCTGAGGGCGCGACCGCCACCGACGCGGTACTAACGGTCACCGAGATGCTCCGCAAGAAGGGCGTCGTGGGCAAGTTCGTCGAGTTCTACGGCCCCGGCGTGTCGGACCTGGCGCTGGCCGACCGCGCGACCATCGCCAACATGGCTCCCGAGTACGGCGCGACCGTAGGCTTCTTCCCCGTCGACGGCCGCACCCTCGACTACCTCCGTTTGTCCGGGCGCCCGGAAGATGAAACGGCCCTCGTGGAGGCCTACTGCAAGGCCCAGGGCCTATTTCGCGACGACCAGATCGAACCGTCGTTCGCTGAAACATTATCTCTCGACCTTTCCACCATTAAGCCGTGCCTCGCCGGGCCCAAACGCCCTCAAGATCGATTGGAACTCGGGAAGGTCAAAGCCCAATGGAATGAGGCCCTCCCGGCGTTTCTGAAGGAAAAAGACAAGAAGGGCGATTTCCCCGCCCCCGCGGGCACGGAAGTCTCGGTCAAGGACTATAAGATCGGGCATGGCATCGTCGCCATCGCCGCGATCACGTCTTGCACGAATACCTCGAACCCCTCCGTGATGATCGCCGCCGGCCTCGTCGCCCAGAAGGCCGTCGCCAAGGGCCTCGCGGTCAAGCCCTGGGTCAAACCCTCCCTCGCCCCGGGCTCCAAGGTGGTCATGGATTACCTTGAGGCCGCGGGCTTGGTCAAGCCGCTCGAGGCGCTGAAGTTTCACCTCGTGGGCTTCGGCTGCACGACCTGCATAGGGAACTCGGGACCGCTGCCTGAGGAAATAGCGAAGGCCGTCTCGGAGAAGAATCTCATCGTCGCGTCCGTTCTTTCCGGGAATCGAAATTTCGAAGGCCGCGTCAATCCGCTGGTAAAGGCTAATTATCTGGCCTCGCCGCCCCTCGTAGTCGCCTACGCCCTGGCCGGCCGCATCGACCTCGACCTGACCACCGATCCCATCGGGACCGGCAAGGACGGCAAGCCCGTCTATCTCAAGGACATCTGGCCGACCAACGACGAGGTCGCCAAGGCAGTGGAGAAGAACCTCTCGCGGGAGACGTTCCTGCGTCAGTATAAGGACGTGTTCGCGGGCGACAAGAACTGGAAGTCCATCGGCGTCAAGGCCAGCGAGCTTTACTCTTGGGACGACGACTCCACTTATGTCCGTCTGCCGCCGTACTTCGAAGACTTATCTCTCAAGCCGAGGGTCTTGGCCGACATCAAAGGCGCTCGAGCTTTGGCCGTCTTCGGAGACTCGGTCACGACCGACCATATCTCCCCGGCCGGCAACATCGCCAAAGACTCCCCCGCGGGTCTGTATCTCCAGAGCAAGGGCGTCAAGCCCGCCGACTTCAACTCCTACGGAGCCCGGCGCGGCAATCATGAAGTGATGATGCGCGGCGCCTTCGCCAACATCCGCATCAAGAACCTCATGCTCAAGGACGTGACCGGCGGCTACACCGCCCATGTCCCGTCGAAGGAACAGATGCCCATTTTCGACGCCGCCATGAAGTACCGGGCGCAGAAGGTCCCGTCGATCGTGCTGGCGGGCAAGGAGTACGGCGCCGGTTCCTCCCGCGACTGGGCGGCCAAGGGCCCGGCCCTGCAGGGCGTGAAGGCAGTCATCACCCGGAGCTTCGAACGCATCCACCGTTCGAATCTGGTCGGCATGGGAGTCCTCCCTCTACAGTTCATGGAGGGGGAGAGCGTGCAGACCCTCGGCCTGAGCGGCTACGAGACCTTCGACATCATCGGACTCGGCGCCATCAAGCCCCGCTCGATCGTCACCGTCCGCGCGACCGAGGAGAAGGGCAAGACCAAGGAGTTCTCGGCGCTCTGCCGCATCGACACGCCCATCGAGCTGGAATACTACCGCTACGGCGGCGTCCTGCGCTATGTGCTGGGACAGATGCTGGCGGGTTCGGGCAAGACCCCGGTCGCGGCGTAATCGGAACTCACGGAGAAACGTCAGCGCCGGGAGGACGGCCAGGTGGGCTTGACGGCCTTGAGGATGGCGCCGGACAGGCCCAGCGCGGCATCCTGGAGGGTCAGGGCGCGCGTTGAATCGGAGCCGGACCAGACCACCTCGCCGGTGCCGACATAAACCATGCGGGCCGAGAGGCCCAGACGACCGTCCATGGTGTAGACGCGCGGCTCCTTGCGCACCACGCGCGTGGTCTTATATCCCGAAAGGGTGTCTTCCTGCGCTTCCACCCACTCGTTGCCCTGCCGGACGCGCTTGTTTCGGCGCAAATAAACGGGGTCCGAGTGCTCGTCGACGACGTCCACCCTGACCACGGTCTCTCGCGGCTCGGCCAGGTCCGTGATCCGGCCGAAAAGAAGGGCATCGACTCCGAGGAGCTTGCCCACGACCGCCGCGGTCTTGGGGTCGAGGCGGCCCGTGAATTGCCGCTCCTGGAGGATCTTGACGACTTGGGCGCGCTCGACCAAGTCGTAGCCCGCCTCCAGAAGGGACTGCTCGAAGGCCCCGGTCACGATCTCGCCGGAGCCTGCGCGATTGTGATAATCCGAGAAGCCGATGACGGCCACGCGCCGGATGCGGCTGAAGTCGAAGGAACGGTTGATCGCCACATCGGCGGTCGCGCAAGCGCCGAGGAGGATGCTCAGGGCCGCAGCCGCGAGAGCTCGATTTTTCATTTGCGCAGCTTGAAGCGCGTCAGACGGAAGCGATGGAGATTGAGTTCCGACTTGCCCGCCACCATGAGTTCGGCCATGGACTTGCCCACGATGGGGGCGAACTTGAAGCCGTGCCCCGAGAAACCCGCGGCGAGATAGGCGTTGGGCAGACCCGGCAGGCGGTCCAGAATGAAGTCGTTGTCCGGGGTGTAGTCGTACCAGCCGACGTGGCCCTCGAACTCCGTGAAGGGCGCCAGCTCCGGCATGAACCTTTTAAGGAAAGCGCGGCAGGACTTCTCGAACTTCGGGGAAAGAGTGCGCAGATCATCGAGTTTCACCTTTTTAACCGCCGGCCCCTTGCGATGGTCGCCGAGCTTGATGAAGCCGTGGATGTGGACCGGGAAGCCGTAGAAGCCGCTGGCTTGGTTGGCGAAGACGGGGAAGTGTTCGGGGCGGTAGCGCCCGCGGTTGAACAGCGGCCGCAGGAATATCTGCTCCTGTTTGGCGACCTTGAGGGGGATGCCCATGCCCTTGAGGACCTCTCTGTTCCATTGGCCGCAGGCGAAGAGGAAATTCTCCGCCTCCCAGACCTTGCCCGCGGCGTCCTTGACCCCGCGCAGGCGCCCTTTCTCTCTGACGAGAGAGACCACCTTGACGCCGGAGCGCAAGCGCACGCCCTTGCGCTGGGCGATGGAGGCCGTGGCCGAGACCGCGCGATTGGCCCAGATCATGCCTCCCTCGGGATGGAAGAGGGCCCACTTGAAGGCCTTCGGGTTGTACATCGGGTAGAGGCGGCGGAAGGCGGCGGGGTCAAGGCGCTCGCATTTGATGTTGCGCTCCTTGAGCAAAGCCATGCTGTGCGCCTCGTAGCCGTCCTCCTTGTTCGCCAACTCCAGCACGCCGTTTTGCTGGAGGAGCATGTCCTCGGAAAGGGCGTTGAGCTCCAGCCACATCGGCAGGGACTTCAAGGCCATCTCGGTGTAGAAGGCGTCCTTGCCGTAGGTGAGACGGAAGACACGCAGATGGTCGCCCGAGGCGGCCCACTGGTTGGGAATGTCGAACTGGTCGAGAAGGGTCACGTTTTGGCCCAGATTGGCCAGGTGCCAGGCGGCCTGCACGCCCATGATGCCGCCGCCGACGACCACCGAGTTCTTAACGCTCATCTTGAGAACCGCCCCCCGATCTTGCGCGCGACGCTCTCCGACGGAGTGCCGTGAGCCACGCGTATCCACTTGCCGCCCTCGGCCTGCGCCAGACGTCCCAACTCCGCGTCCGCCGTCACCACCGTCACCGGCCCGCCTCCGCTCCAGCAACGCGAGCGGACCCGGTCCAGGATCAGTTCGTCGGCCGTCGCCTCATGAGTGAAGCGCACCCGCAAACCCGTCAGGCCGCATTCCGGCATAAGGCGGAAGGCACCGTCGAAGAAGAGCTCTAATTCGAGGGCTCCGTCCGCGTCCTCGCAGACCTGGGCCAGTATCGCGACGAGCCTCTCCGCGTCGGCCTGCTCCTGCGCCTGGTGCGCGGGGCCGCCGTAGCCGTACGCCGTGCGGACCAAGTTCGTGCCGTCGACGCAGAAAAGCCTGACGGTCATGTTATTATTTTTTCGGGGAGGCGCGCCAGCGCGCCGCGCCGGTAGCTTAGCAAACCGGCGAGAACCGGGTCCCGGTCGCGCATAACCGAAGTGCCTATTCCAATCTGGGTTCTTTGGCCCTTGATACTTATATGAGCCGGACCTACACTCGACGTATGGCCGATCTTCGGCGTCGCGCCGCGTTCTTTTCGTTATTGCTCGCGCTGACCCTAACAGCGTCCCTCCGGGCGCAGGGGCGCGTGGAAGTCGTTGCGGATGCGCCGGGAGCGTCGGGTATCTCGCGAATTGCGGGCGTTTCGACGCTGCTCCCTGTTTCCCCAGTCAGGCTCGCGGGCGACATCACCGCGTCGCTGGCGGCCAATCCATCCGTCGCGCCGATGATCCCGCTCCTCGCCGCTGCGCCCGCCGTTTCGCCGAGCGCGGCTTTCACGCCGCCGACCGCCGCGCCGCTCTTGTTCCCGGCGGCCAAAGGCTTGGAGACGACGCTGCCGAAATCGCCTTTCGTCGGTTCCGGCGACGCTGCCGCCGCGACGAAGGGCCAAGAGTCGGAATCCAACGCGGGCGACGCGCTCTTCGACGCGCGCCGCCTGCAGGCGGACGATAACGTAAGCCTGCTCCTGAGCGGCTATCGTTTCGACGAGGCCACGAGCCGCATCCTCACGCCGAATACAGGCCAACCGCTGACCAACGCGCAGGCGCGCGCGCTTCAGAATTCCCTCCGCGAGAGGCGAAACCGCCTCGCTCTGTTGAGGCTGTCCCGGAAGACCGGAGCCGGAGACTCCCCGCAACGCAAGGCCGCGCTGATTGATATCAACCGCGACGCGCTGCCGCGCGAGGTGCGCATGGCCGCGAAAGCCGGCCCCCAGAAGGAGCAGGCGACGATCCTGCGGCGGCTCGCCAGTCTGTATCGGCGTTGGCTCGAACGTGCGTCGGCTGAAGGCAACGCGGTCGTCTCGCCCGCCAACGCCGAGACCGAGGAGAAGCTCGGCGCCCTGATCGCCGAAGCCGCCGTCAAGCGCTTCTCGGACGATCCCGAGGGGGCTCGGCTGCTCGATTCGCTTCGCGACGAGTATGGAAAATTGAGGCTGCCGACCATGCGGGTCCTGCGCCTCGACGCGCGGTACGGCGCGATGTACACGTCCTATGGACGCCAACTCATCATCAGTCTCAACTACTTAAAACCGCTGCTGCTCGCGCGCCTGCCGCAAGCGGAGCGCGCGGATGCCGAGAAGAGCCTCGCCACCGAGGCGGGGGCGCTCGCGTATCTGTCGCAGAGTCCCGCACGCGTCGCGAGTCTGATCGACTCAATCGATGTGACTCTGTTCCACGAACTCGTGCACTTCCGCCAGGATCACGAGCGGCCGTTGATGACGGCCATCAGTCAGGAGGAGATTCCCACGTTGGCGACTTATGAACACGAGTACGAGGCCTACTTCCGCCAGGATCTCTACATTCACAGCCGCTTGTCTCGTCCGGACGCCAAGCTCGACATCGACCGGATCGACGACTATCTGCGGCTCATCGATGATTTCGACGCCTGGAAGGGGGTCATAGATCGCTATTACGCCACGAACTTTCTCAACGGCTACGTCATGCTGGAGGAACTGACGCGGCTGCAAAGCGGATCACAGCGCATGATCGAGCGTCTGGCCGGACCGGAGGGTGGTCAATCCGCCGCGGCGTCGAAACGGCTGAAGGCAGCGGCGCGTGGAACGCAGGCAATCGAGACGGAGAAAAAGGCGGCCGAAGCGGAACTCGCCGAGTATCGCAGGCGCTGGCCGGCGCTGGCGCGCGACGGCCTGCGACGTTGGGTCGAGATCAACGAGCGTCTGGGCCGTTGGCCGCAGGTGGGACTCGCGCAGGATCGGCTGGCGCGCCTGGCCGAGTCGCCGGCCGACGCCGCGGCCTGGAAAGGGAAGGCCGAACGGTCGATCGACCGCGCCCTGTTGAAGCTCGAGCATGCCGATGGCCTTAATCTCAACGAGCGCATCGAGTGGATCAACGCGTTGGCGGCGTACTTCAACGGCCGCGGCGAGATTTGGAAGAAAGAACTGTGGATCGCCTCCTTTCGCGATTACCCGGCCAAAGCCCGCGAGCTTAGAGCCGCGGCCGAGAAGTCCGCGGAGGGCGTCGCGAAAAGCGAGTTCTTGCGTCAGGCGGAGTCATTCGAGCGCGCGGTCGACTCAAGCCGCGCGACGCTGCGCGACCACGCGGAATCGGACCTGTCCGCCGTTTTCGCAGAGACCGATCCTCTGCGCCGCAAGAACGCGCTCACCCGAGGCTACATGGCAGCCTCGGTGCTCGGCGACGCCGAGTTGATCGCGGCGTTCAAGCCTCTCGCCCAGGACCCGACGCAGGAGGGCTGGAACCGGGAGGCCGCAAGGACGCTGGACAAGATGCTGATCCGGCTCGCGGAAGGCAGAGGCGACAGCCTGAATAAAAGAATCGCGTGGATCAACGCTTTGGTGGCGCACGCTAACGGCCGCGGCAAGCCCTGGAAGAAAGAACTGTGGATCGCCTTCTTCCGCGATTACCCGGCCAAAGCCGGCGAGCTCAGAGCCGCGGCCGCGAAGTCCGCGGAGGGCGCCGCGAAGAGCGAGTTCTTGCGCCAGGCGGAGTCATTCGAGCGCGCGGTCGACTCAAGCCGCGCGACGCTGCGCGGCCACGCGGAGGCGAACCTCGCCGAATCGCGCACGGAGACCAATCCGATCCTCCGCGCCAACCTCCTGGATTGGGGGTCGATGCAGGCCGAGGTGCTCGGCGACGCGGCGCTCATCGACGCTTTCAAATACCTCATGACCGGCATGGCCGCCGCCGGGCGCTGATCCCCCCGGATACCCTCCCCCGAGGGCCCTTGACGGCGCGCTTAGAGGATTTTACACTGCGCTGGACCGTTCGCGCGATCCTTAAATATTATGAGATCAGCCCTCCACCCTCTTCTATGCGTCCTGGCCCTCTGGGCTGCGCCGGCGCCTCCGCTGTCTTCGGCCCCGTCCGAGAGACTCATCACATCCTTGCGCGCCCAACTCCTGGAGGAGCCGGACGGCAAGGCCCGGCAAGACCTCCTGTCCGCCCTCGACTCGCTCGAGGCCGGCGCAACCTCCGCCCAGCCGCAGCAACGCCAGGCCTGGATCGACTCGCACCTGGGCGAGCTCAACGCCGCGGTCCGAACCCTGGGCGCCGACGCGCCGGCGCGGACCGCCCGCAAGGCCGCCCGTCAAGCCGCCGCGCTCAACAACCGCGCCGAGCGCTGGGAGGAAGCCCGCGCCTTCGCCGAACAAGCCTTGAGCTTCGACCCCGAGGACCACGACGCCCTCATCAGCCGCTCCCAGGCGAACTCCCGCCTGGGAGAGTACGCCCGGGCCTTCGCCGACGCCGACCGCGTCGCGCGCGTGGCCCCCGACGCCGCGGCCGCCTACACCGCCCGTGCCTGCGCCTCCTACGGCCTGGGCAACTACCTGCAGGCCATCGAGGACGCCCGCAAGGCCCTGGCCCTGGATCCCGAGGATAAGACCGCCTTCTCGATCATGAAGCTCTCCGAGGGCCGCACCCGGGCCGTGCCCCCCTCCGAGCAGGGCCGCACGCGCCTGGCCGATTCCGTTGAGCGCGAATACCACGGCATGATCCAGCAGCTCAATGAAGTCGAGGAGCGGCGCTTGACGCCGGTGGAGTCTCCAAGCGCGAGAGGCGTCCAGCGGCTGACGTCCTCGGCGTCCTCCAAACTCTCGGTCAAAGACTATGGGGGCGCGATCGAGGAAGCCGACAAGGCCCTGGCCCTCGATCCCGCCGACCCGCAAGCCCTCTACTATCGGGCCGTGGCGCATAACCTCATCGGCGAGTATGGTTCGGCGGCGCGCGACGCCACGCGCGGACTGATCGCGGCCCCCTCCGACTGGGCCATGCGCGACGCCCGCGCCTGGGCCTACAACCACATGGGCCGCATCCGCGAGGCTATCGCCGACTCCCAGCACGCCCTCGAGCTCAACCCCCGCGACGCCTACGCCTTCGCCAACCGAGCCTTCGCCAACGAGCAGCGTGGCGACTTCACCGCCATGGCCGAGGACTATAAGGCCGCCGCGGAGCTCAGCCCCCAGTTCGAGCCCGCCTACCGTGATTCCGCGCGCCGCCACGGCCTCGACCCCAAGCCCATCGCCCGCGAGCGCGGCGCTGCGCGATTCGTCGACCTCATCCCCGCCCGCGTGCGTTCCTTCATGGTCGTGTTGTTCGCCTCGTTGCTCGGCGGTCTGCTCATCGCCCTGGGTGTCCTGCACGTCGTCACCGGAATCAAGGAACGCGAGGCCAACGCCGCCCCCCCCGTGCCCGCGACGGGCCTGGAGGCCGGCTACGAGATCGGCAAGGCCATCGGCCAAGGCGGCATGGGCGTCGTCTACGAAGCCGTCGACCGCAAGCTCCGTCGCCCCGTGGCCGTCAAGATGCTCCGCGGCGAGTTTCAGCTCGACGAGACCGCCAAGGTGCGCTTCATCGAGGAGGCGCGGACCGTCGCCGAGTTGCGCCACCCGGCCATCGTGGATATCCACGCCATCATCGAAGACGAACGCGGCGTCTCGCTGGTCTTCGAGCGCCTCGAGGGCCGCACCCTCGATGAGATCCTGGCCGAGCGCCGCCGCCTGCCGCTGTCCGAGGTCAAGGACATCCTCGAGCCGGTCTGCTCGGGCCTCTCCTACGCCCACGCCCACGACGTCGTGCATCGCGACCTCAAGCCCTCGAACATCATGATCCTCAAGGGCGGCGGGGTCAAGCTCCTCGACTTCGGAATCTCCCGCCACGCCGCGCGCGCAGGCGGCGCGGCCACCCAGACCGTGACCGGAACGCCTCACTACATGGCCCCTGAGCAGGAGTACGGCAGCGTGCGCAAGGAAAACGACGTCTTCTCCCTCGGCGCGGTGCTCTACGAGATGGTCACGGGCGCGCGCCCCTACGAGGGATCCTGCCAGACCAAGCTCGCCAAGGCCTACACCCTCGCCTCGCACCGAGCGCCGGACGTCAGCCTGGCGCTCGACGCCCTCATCGACCGCGCCCTGGAGCCCGACGCCGATAAGCGCATCCCGTCCCCGGCCGAGTTCTGGAAACAGCTCAACGCCGTCCCCGAAGCCCCGGAGCCCGCCCGAGCGGTCTATCCGGCTTATGCCCGGTAATGAGGGCTCATTTTATCCGCTTCGTATGGGCCGTCCTCGGGCTAGCTGGGCTGGCGTCGTCGGAGGCGTCCCAAAGCAAGTCCCGTTCCTTTTTCGATCCCGAGGCTTCTCCGTTCGGTATTCATAATCCCAAGATTCCCGACCGACCGTACGACGGAGCTCCCCTGTTCGGAAAGTTGCCCCTAGGATACGATGCGCCGGCAGATGTCTCCCGTGTCGGGGCGAAATGGTCGAGGTATTGCGGGTTCGAGGGCCTGGTCTGGGACTTGGTTGAGAAGGAGCCGGGGGAATACGATTGGTCGAGGACTGATTATATGTTCGGCGAGGCCGTCAAGAGCGGCTTAAATCTGACGGTCGTCGTCATGGGTTTCAACCGTCGCGACCAGCCTAAGGTCAAGGCTGAAGGCTTTGGTCTTTCGATGAAGGCGCCGAATGACCTCCCTGCGTTTTTGCGATTTCTGCGGTCGGCGGTGGAGCGCTACGACGGAGACGGCATCGATGACGCTCCCGGCTCGCCGCGGGTAGACTATTGGGAAATCGAAAACGAAGTGGATTTCGGAGTCTTCTGGCGGGATACGCCCGAACATTATGCCCGGTTGCTTGCCCAGAGCTATAGGACGATAAAAAAAACCAACCCGAATGCCAAAGTTCTAATTTCCGCCACCGCCGGCCCGGGGGCCATCCCGGGGTTTGACAACTTCTTCCCCCGAATATTCTCCGCGTTGGAAAAAATGAAGAGGAATCCCGGGGAACGCTTCTTTGATATTCTCAGCTTTCACGTTTACAGTCAAAATGCGGCTGCCCTATCTTTCCTGAAGCCTCATCTGGAGAGGCTGCGCCGGGAGTGGGCCAAGTGGGGTTACGGCAGTATCCCCATCTGGCTGACCGAAACCGCTACGCACAGCGGAAAACCGAAGGGCGGCGTAGCGCAGGCGGACATGCTGCGGGAGCGCACGGAGGCCCAGCAGGCCGCTGAGGTGATCAAGGTCTACGTGGGCGCGCTTGCCTCAGGCGTATCCAAGATATTCTGGGTCACCCTCACCGAATGGTACGGATTCGGCGGACAAATCAACGGTTTCTGGGACAATGTCGGCTTGATCAAGAATCCCCTCGCCGGTGGCCGGTCCTACAGTAAAATTTCCTACTACGCCTACAAGAAGATGGTGGAGACGCTGGAGGGTTCCGATTGGAGCAAGACCGAAATCGTCTGGGAAAAAGATGGCGTCTACGCCTACAAGTTCACGAAGGCAGGCAAGCCGGTCTGGGTGGCTTGGAACGACTCCGGCGCCCCCGCGCAGGTCGCCCTATCGAACATCCCGCTCGACAGCCTGGCGATCACCGAGGCCGTGCCGCTCGGAGTCACCGGGAAGGACGTGAAGGATGACTCGACGGCCTTCAGCGTCCGCCGGGCCGCGGCTTCCAACGGGCGCGCCGTCGTGTCTCTAAGCAGCGGCTCCCCGGTCTTCATAGAGCCTTTCGCCGATATTTCATCTGCGAACCGCCAGCGATAGAACCGCAAGTTCCAGCGCTCGTCCTATTGGCCGCTAAAACTTTATGGTAGCATAACGCATCGTAGCCGCAATCGAGAGGAAATAACATGAAACGTATCGCTTTCACCGTCGCGGCGGCGATGCTGCTGGCAGGACCATGGGCAGTCCACGCGCGCGCGCAGGACGACGAACCGCGCCGGCACGCGAGAATGGGCGGCCCCGGCGCAGACGAAGAACGCGGTCCTCGCCCCGAATTCGCCGAGAGGATGAAGGCCCGCATAAAGGAAGAGCTCGGACTAAGCGACGAGCAATCCGCCAAGCTCGAGGCGGCGATGAAGCAGCGCGCGAAGGACGAGACACCTCTGCGCGAGAAGCTCATTGACCAGACCAAGAAGCTGTCCGACTTAGTCAAGAAGGACGCCGCCGACGCGGAGATTCAGGCCGCGCTCGACGCGCTGAAGGCGGCGCGCAAGGAGATGCTGGCCGGCAACGAAAAATTCGAGAACTCCCTCGCGTCCTTCTTGAAGCCGAAGCAGCGCGCGAAAATGACGCTCCGAATGGAGAGGAACGCGCACGGCCGCAATCAGGGGCGGCGCGGCCCGCCGAAAGAAATGGGGCGCCCCGATCATCAAGGCGGTGAGCCTCAGATGCCCCCCCGTGGCGGCGAGCAGGACGACGACGCCGGCGAGTAAGCCGCGGGTCCATTCGCCACCAAGGCGCCGGGGTCTTGACTCCGACGGGAAACGTGCTACACTTCAGCCATGGAGAGCCTACGCGCTTAACGACCCCGCGTCGGCTCACTTGCCATCCCCATGAATATGCCGTGGCGCCGTCGTTCAAGGACGGGTATCTGCGGCGCCGCGATGCTCTTCCTGGCGGCGGCGATGCCGGGATTGATAAGTCTTGCGCAAGTCCTGCCGTCAGAACCAGACGCGGATAGCGATCCGGGCATCCGTGAACTTCGTGATGAGTTCTTGAGGCAGCGCCTTGGCCCGCCTCAAGAGGGTTACCCCGCCGACGCCCATATGAAAGCTCTTGAGGTCGCGAGGCGGCTTCCCATCAGCCCGTTGCAGCAGACGAAAAAATATACCCCGTTGAGCGGCGGCGGGTTTCAAATCACGGGGAAGTGGACCTTCCCCATCCCTCCGCCGTTGGACGATCGTGGATGGTACGGAAAGGAGGCAAGCCAGCGCATCGTGGCGATTGCAGTCCATCCGAGCAACGCAAATACGGTCTACGTGGGAGGGGGCGAGGGCGGGGTGGCTAAATCCACGGACGGAGGGACCCATTGGACGTATATCTCCGACAGCCTCGATTCTCAGTCCATAGCCTCCATCGTCATCGACCCGAAAGCGCCCAACATCCTATACACCGGGACGGGATACTCGGCCTTTTTCGGCGTGGGCATCTACCGTTCGTTCGATTCGGGAGCTACGTGGGCGCTCCTGGGCCGGTCGCAGTTCAGCGGGAAGACCATCGGGAAGATTGCCATCGACCCGGCCACGGCGGGCTCCCAAAATACGACGACGTTGTACGCAAGCGTCACGGCGAATTCCGTGTTCAGTTTATGGAAATCCAAAGACAGCGGCACGACCTGGACCCAGATCAAAAGCGGATCGGGGGCGGCTTGGTACGGCGGAAGCATCTATGATATCGCCATCGACCCGGGCGCCTCCTCCACGCTCTACATTACGGCGCCCGACGGAGTGTTCCGGAGCCTGGACGCGGGCGGCACTTGGACCAAGATACACGACATCCCAGACCAAGCCGCCGCCTCGCGGTTGGCTTTCGTCCAAGGCATATTATGGTTGGCTTACAAAAACTCCAGCAGCATCGTGGTCAGGTCGAGCGACAAGGGCGCAACCTGGTGGGCGCAGATCACTTCCCCCGGCAACACCGAGAGCGACTGCTTCGCCGTCGACCCTGCCAGGCCGAACCGGATATTCATAGGCGGCAGCGGCAACCTGAGGTATTCCACGAACAACGGCGATACGTGGACGCAGACGGACGGCTCCAAGGTCCACGTGGACATGCATGCCATCGCCATTTTCCCGGGGAACACGGATACGATCTACCTGGGCAACGACGGCGGCGTCTACCGCTCGGATGACGGTGGCGCGACCTGGGTCAACAAGAACCAAAATCTTTCCGGGGCGCTCATGCACGGGATATCCCTAAGCGGGGACGGCCACATGATCATGGGCAATCAAGACAACGGCACCCAGGTGTACACCGGGGGCAACACGCCCTGGACGATGGTTTACGGCGGCGACGGCTGGTATCCGAAAATCGATCCGAATAACAGCAATAAGATGTATTTCACCGCCTATTTGACCGGAACAGTCAGCGCCTATAGCGGCGTTCCCTATCGACGCGAGAACGGCAGCATAAAGGATGTCACACCGCCGGGCGCCGTCGGCGAGAAATCCTCATTCTTCCCCGCGATGTTCATGGCCCCCGGCAACTCGAACCACATCATCATTGGATTTCAGAACGTCTGGCGCAGTCTTGACTCGGGCAATACCTGGACGCGCATCGGCCGCAGTACCTACAGTATTGCCGAAATTGCCGCAAACAAGACCATCGAACTTCTTTATGAAGCGCCCAGTAATCAGGAAATGATCTATGCCTATACGAAAGGAGGATATCTCTTTGTAACCGCCAACGCCGGCAGAGGCAACAGCGCCGACTGGACGAACATAACCGACGCTCGGTTCAGCAGCCGCGGCATCAACACGATCACGGTGCACCCGACTCAACCGGACACGGCCTATGTCATACTGAAGAAAACGGGAAATCCCCATATTTACAAGACGACCGACCGAGGCCGAACATGGACCGGCATTGGCGCCGAATTGCCCGACACAACTTGGTTCAACGATATCATCATTGATACCGCGGCTCCCAACACGCTCATCGCGGCGTCCGCGTCTGGAATATTTTCCAGCCTGGATAGCGGCGCCACCTGGGGCAACATGAATGCCGGCATACCCGCCGGCATGAATATCACTTCCTTATCCATGAACAGCGGCAACCGTCAATTGGTCGCGGCCACAGCCGGACGTGGAGTCTACAGCACCGTCTTGCCGAGCGGCGCCGGGCCCTCCCTCATCGGGCCCTCCATCATCAGCGTCGGCGCCGCCTCGGGAACCACGGGCACGGCATTTAGCTACCAGATCACGGCCACCAACAATCCCACGAGCTTTAGCGCCGCGGGTCTGCCGGCGGGTTTGTCGGTCAATGCCGTGGGGGTTATTTCCGGAACGCCCACGAGCATCGGGACTTTTAATGTGACCATCAGTGCCGTCAACTCGAGCGGCACGGGCTCGAGCACGCTTACGTTGATCGTTTATTCGGCCTGCGACTTAAACCGGGATGCTTCGACCAACGTGGTGGATGTGCAATTGCAGGTCAACCAGGCGCTGGGCGTGACGGCCTGCACGTCGGATTTAAACCGCGACGGCGCGTGCAACGTCGTCGACGTCCAAAGGAGTGTTAATGCCAGCTTGGCAGGACAGTGTCTCGTCGGCCCGTAACCCGCAAGCCGCGTGGGATTTACGTCGAATGAATTTCAGCAAAAACGCTTTCGATAGGGTCAGTCTTCCACTCACGTGCATGACGGCCTTACTGCTCTCATGGCAAGGCATGCATGTGGGTCTTCCTCAAGCCGAAGTCGTCGGCCTCTCTTTTTCCGACTCCCAACAGTTTAACACGGCAAAAAAAGCATTTCTCAGCACGCGCGAAGAGGTCTACGCCCATTACGGAGTCATCGCCGCGCATAATCCGGGCATCCTCGCGCATTCTTTTAAGACCGATCTTAAGAAGGTCATGATCCTGGACATGCCGGAAGGGCCCCAAGAAGTCCCTGTAGAGATTATTCATAAAATGCGGGGCCGCTTCCTAAGATCGGCTCTCCCCGATGAGGAGTTGCTCATCTACAGCCTGCAGAAGATTCGGCCCGCAAAATTCCAGTTTAATCCTCATTTATTCCAGTACGGCAGTATCTACATTTATTTCGCCGGATTTCTCCTGTGGCTTTGCGCCAAAATCGGCCTAGTGATTCTAACCCAGGATATTTCGGTTTATCTGAATAATCCCGATTATTCGGCGATGATTTACGCCGTTCCCAAGTATGCCAACAGCGTGATTTTTGCCTTGAGCGTGTGGCCGCTTCATCGCGTCTGCCGTCGGCTATTTCGTCCAGCCGTCGCTTCCGTTCTCGCTTTATCATACGCCGTGTCGCCGATCTTCATCTTGGAAACTCACAGCCTGAAGCCCTATATTTTCTGTTTACCAGCCCTCCTCATGAGTCTTGATTCCGCTTTTGTGATCGCTTCCGGCGACAGGCGCGCTTACGCCGCGGCAGGAGCCTGGGCGGGCTTGGCGACAGGGTCTTTGTGGCTGTGCGGCTATATCCTCATCGCGATTTTCGCGGCCCATTGCATCGCGCCGCGCCGCCGGACACGCGATCTTGCCGTCTTGTCGGCCGTCTTTGCCGCTGTTTTCTTTTTAGTCAATCCCTACTGGTTGATCGCCCCTCGAGAAGCATTCGCCGAGCTGTTCCTTCTGCAGCCCGTGGTTGCCCACGCGTACTCGCTCAAAAAATGGGTGGGCTATTTGCTTTACCGAGGAGCGGCGGGGCTTGGGTGGCCTCTTTGGCTTTGCTTCCTAGCGGGGCTGCTCACCTCTCTGGCAAGCCCGGACAAGAGAAAATATATCCTATTGTGTCCCGTTCTCTTTTACTTGACATATACGAGCGGAAGGCATTTCGGCAACGTTCATTACGCCACTGCGTTGTTCCCGTTATGTCTTGTGGTCGCGGGTTTCGCTATCGAAGCCCTGTGGAATGTCCGTTCGCCGTGGACGCATCTGCGCCTGGCCCTAGTGCCGGTCGTTATTTGCATGACCCTGCTCCAGTCGCTTTATTTCGTCAGCCTTTGCAGGGCGCCGGACCCCGCCTATACGGCGGGGGCATGGATCAACCGTCATGTCCCTGCGCACTCCTTTGTTGCCGCAAACAGCCCAGGTATGTTTCCGCCATTTCGATGTTTGGATTATCGTCCGAAAATCATTGACTCTATTTCTGATGTGAAGTCCGGCGACTATTACATCCGTTCCGGAGACCTCCATGATGTTCTGCCCAATTTGGGAGCCGATTTCATCCCGCTTGCATCCTTCCAAAGAAAATCTGTTTTGGGAGCGCTTTTCGATGCGCGTGAGGTTTTTTGGCTTAACTATAAGTATGAAATTTTTAGGAAAGTCTAGCCTCGCCGCGGAAGCGGACAGGCCGGCCCGAAAGCGGGAATGAGGGCCTTGATGCGCGGCAGGGCTTCCTCGGCGGCGCGCTCGCCCGCCGAAATGATCTCTTTGGCTCGGTGCAGTTCCGTCCAGGAGAACCCTTTGAGCTCGGGGTGAACCACCACATGCGCCAGGTCCAGCCGCGACTGCGCGACCTCGTACTCCATCGTGTAGATCATGTGGAAGAACACGTCGAAGAAATTCGGCGCCTTCATGGGTTTCACGCGCGACGGATTCTTGGCCCCTCGGCGCGGTCGGTCGCCGGCGGGCATCGTGAGGTTGACCGCCAGAAGGATGTCGGCCCCCAGGTCCGCCAGCACCCGCGTGGGCACGGGATTGACCAGGCCGCCGTCGACGAGGTAGCGGCCGTTCAAGTGGATGGGCGCATAGATGAGCGGCAACCCGCAACTGGCGCGGACCGCCTCGGCCACCCGCCCGCTGCGCAGCACCACCTCCTCGCCCGTCTCGATGTCGGCGGCGACCACCGCGAAGGGAATGTCCATGTCGGAGAACTCCCGAGAGCCCATGTAGGATCGGATGAAACGCAGGAGCGTCTCGCCATGGAAGAGGCCGGACCTGGGCACGGTCAGGTCCCAGAAGAGGTTCTCCACGACCCAGGCCTTGTCGATGCGCAGGGCGAGTTGTTCGATCTCCTCGGGCTCGTAGCCGCAGGCGTAGCAGCCGGCGATGAGAGAGCCCATCGAGGTCCCGGCCAGGACATCCACGGGGATGCCCTCGCGCTTGAAGACCTTGAGCACCCCGATGGTGGCGTGCCCGAGAGCCGCGCCCGTGCCCAACGCCAGCCCCACGCGCAGCCCGCCCAGACGGCGGGCCAGGCGGTCGACGGCGCGGCGTGACTTAGGCTCAGCGGCGAGGGCCTCGTCGGCGGAGCCGTTGCGCTCGAAGGCCTGAGAGAGCGCCTCGTTCCATGGGAGGATGACGCGCTCCGCCCCCAGCAGCAGCGGCGCATCCTCGGGTTCGAGTTCCCCCACCCAGAGGCGCAGGAGCCGCGAGGAGTCGGAGACCAGTGCCGAGACCTCGGTCTCCATCTGACGGAACTGGGGGCGCATGGCGTCGCAGCCGGCCATGAGCACGCGGTTGGCCTCGGCGAGCGTGGCGCGCTCCACGTCGCCACGCTCGCCGCCGCCGAGACAGACCAGGGCAAAGTCGTTGCCGCCGCGCACCGCGTTGAGAAACAGATAGAGCGAGCCGAAGAGCCTCCCGCCCAAAGCGGCGGGGGAGACGGAGAGCACGCGCAGGCCCGAGGGATGATTCTGCGAGAGCGCGGCCAAGGATGCGGGGTCGCGCAGGTTGACCGCGCGCAACTCGGCCTCGCCCACGACGAGGGGCTTGAGGCCGCCTGCGCGCGCCACCGCCCCGGGCTCGGCGGCAAGATCCACCAGGAGGACGCGCTTGCGTGTCTGGACGGCGAGGGCGTGGCCCAGGGCCCAGGACAGAAGCACACGGTCATGGAGCGGCAGGCCGGCGTCGAGGATGATCAGTCGAGAGTCTTCGCTGGGGCGCGCCGCGGCGGCACTCTGAGTGATGAGCCTGTGGGCGAGCGTGCGCGAAAGATAGAAGAGGATGGAGGGATGCTCGCGCAGGATCTCCTCGAAGTCCTTGCGCGACAGCTTGAGCAGTTCGCTGGTGGCATCGAGGCGGACGGTCGAGACGCGCGGGTTCCCGGTCAGGACCCCCGTCTCGCCCGCGACGTCGCCGCGGCCCAAAAAGGCGACCACGACCTCGGCCCCGTTCGCGGTCCGCACGCGTCGGCCCTGTCCCGAGACCATGAAATACATGGCGTCGGGATCTTCGCCCTCACGGAAGAGGGTGGCCCCCCTTGGCAGAGAGAGCGGCTGGATGCGCGCGGCAATCTTGCTTAGATCCTCGGCGGAGAGGCCTGCGAAGAGCTGTATCCGCTTCAGGAACGGCTCCCAGGACGGGATCTCCTCGGGCTTCATGAATTAGTATAATCGTCGCAAGACGGCGCAGGCGAGTATCCCGATGATGGTCTTGGAGTCCCGGATCCGCCCGCGACGGACCATCTCGAGGACCTTTTTGAACGGAATGGTGACGCACTCGAGGAACTCATCCTCGTCGGTGCGCATGCGGCCGGGCCGCAGGCCCTCGGCGACGTAAAGATGGAGGATCTCGTTGGCGAAAGCCGGCGTCGGCCAGTAATTGAGCAAAGGAGTGATCT
Source organism: Elusimicrobia bacterium GWA2_66_18 (assembly GCA_001799675.1). Taxonomy (GTDB): domain Bacteria; phylum Elusimicrobiota; class Elusimicrobia; order UBA1565; family UBA9628; genus GWA2-66-18. The sequence goes on along the minus strand of MGTX01000019.1, from coordinate 66,823 downwards.
TTCGTGCCGTGTAGCCGGTCTCTTCCCTTAGTTCCCGCCGCAAACAGGTCATGATCGACTCACCGCGGTCCAGCTTCCCCGCGGGAAGTTCGAGGGTTACCTCGCCGACGGGATGGCGATATTGACGCACCATAACGACGGTGTCGCGGTCGCGGAAGGCAACGATGCCGACGGCGCCGGGATGGTCCAGGAATTCGCGGGTGGCGGTCTTGCCGTCGGGCAGACGCACGACGTCGACTCGCAAGTCGATGCTCTTGCCGCGGTAGACGGTCCGCTTCTGGACGAGTCGTTCGACGAGGCCGGAGTCTCTCTTTCGCATCGCGCCGCATTATAACAAGTGTCCAAGCCCGAGTTCGTCCACCTTCACAACCACTCCGAATATTCCTTGATGGACGGGGTCATCCGCCTGTCCGACAAGGACGGCAAGCCCTCCCAGGCTCTAAAGGACCTGGCCGCCTCCGGCGCCAAGGGCTTCGCGGTCACCGACCACGGCAACATGTACGGCGCCGTCGAGTTCTACTCGAACGCCAAGGCCGTCGGTCTAAAGGCCATTATTGGCTGCGAGATGTACATCTCCAAGGGGACCCGCTTCGATCGGGGTCACTCCCAGAAGGAAAACTGCCACCTGACGATCCTCGCGAAGAACTACGAGGGCTACCAGAATCTCATGGAGCTCTGCTCGATCGCGTTCAAGGAGGGCTACTACTACGACCCGCGCATCGACAAGGAGGTCCTCGCCAAACGCTCAAAGGGCCTGGTGGTGCTCTCCGGCTGTCTGAAATCCGAACTCAACCAATCCATCCTCTCCGGCGACCTTGCCCAGGCCGAGAAGATGGTGACGTGGTTTCGCGACTGCCTGGAACCTGATAGCTACTACCTCGAGATCATGGACCACGGTATCGACAAGCAGCGCCAAGTGACGTCGGCCCTGCTTGAGCTGAACCGCCGCACCGGGGTCCCGCTGGTGGCCACCAACGACTGCCACTACTGGCGCCGCGACGACAACGAGGCCCACGACGCGCGCGTCTGCATCGCCACCGGCCGCAAGCTCGCCGACACCGAGCGCCTTAAATTCGAGAGTCATGAATTCTATATTAAAAGTCCCGAGGAGATGCGCAAGCTCTTCGGCGGTTTCGCGCCCCAGTCTTTGGAGAGCACTCTCAAGATCGCGGAGATGTGTAATCTCACAATACCCATGGACCAGTTGCTGCTTCCTGAATTCAAGGTCCCTGAGGGGTTCTCCCAGGATTCATATCTGGAACATCTTTGTCGGGAAGGTCTTCGGGAACGCTTCCCCGGCGGGATCAAATCCGTTTATAAAGAACGGCTGGATTACGAACTTGGCGTGATCAAGCGCATGGGCTTCTCGGGCTATTTCCTCATCGTCTGGGACTTCATCAAATACGCGCGCACGATCGGCGTGCCCGTCGGCCCCGGCCGCGGCTCGGGCGCGGGCGCCCTGGTGGCCTACGCCCTGCGAATCACCAACGCCGACCCGCTGGAGCACAAGCTCCTCTTCGAGCGCTTCCTCAACCCGGACCGCAAGTCCATGCCCGACCTGGACATCGACTTCGCCGACACGGGTCGAGACCGCGTCATCCAGTACGTCCGCCGGAAGTACGGAGAGGACTGCGTCGCCCAGATCATCACCTTCGGTTCGCTCGGCGCCAAGCTCGTCATCCGCGACGTGGGCCGCGTGCTGGACATGCCCCTCTCCCAGGTCGACGAGATCGCCAAAAAAATCCCGGCCGGCCCCAACGTGCACCTGCACGAGTCCATGCAGAGCCCTGAGATGCAGGAGTTGGCCCGGGACCCTCAGGTCAAGCGCCTGCTGAACCTGTCGCTCAAGCTGGAGGGCCTCAAACGCCACACAGGCGTGCACGCGGCCGGCACTCTCATCACCAAGGAGCCGGTGGTCCGCTACACGCCGCTGGCCAAAGGCGCCAAGTCCGACGTCGTGACCACGCAGTACGACGGCGACGTCTGCCCGAAGCTGGGCCTCTTGAAGGTCGATTTCCTGGGCCTGCGGACCTTGTCCATCATCGACGACGCCGTCAAGTTCGTCCGCGCGCGGCACGACGAGAAGTTCGACATCGACGCCGTCTTGATGGATGACCCGAAGACCTTCGAGATGCTGCGCACGGCCAAGGCCCTGGCCGTCTTCCAGCTGGACAGCCAGGGCATGCGCGACCTGCTCTTCCGCATCAAGCCCACGGTCTTCGACGACATCGTCTCGCTCATCGCCCTCTTCCGCCCCGGCCCCATGCAGTCGGGCATGCTGGACATGTTCGTAGACCGCAAGCACGGGCGCGAGGAGGTGAAGTACGACCATCCCCTCCTCGAGACCATCCTGAAGGACACCTACGGCTGCATGGTCTTCCAGGAACAGGTCATGGATATCTCCAAGAAGCTCGCGGGCTTCACCCCCGGCGAGGCCGACGGCCTGCGAAAGGCCATGGGCAAGAAGATCGCCGAGGATCTGGAGAAGATGCGCGACAAGTTCATCAAGGGCGGCGCGGCCAACAATATCTCACCCAAGCTCGCCAACAAGATCTACGACCAGATGGTGAAGTTCGGCGGCTACGGCTTCAATAAGTCGCATTCGGTCGCCTACGGCCTCATCGCCTATCAGACCGCGTACCTCAAGGCGAACTTCCCCCTCGAGTTTATGACCTCGGTCCTCACCTCGGAGATCGGGCACTCCTCCATCGGCGCCGAGGATAAGGAGAACAAGCTCGTCACCTACCTGGAGGAAGCCCGCCGCATGGGCCTCAAGGTCCTGCCCCCTTGCGTCAACCGCTCCGACGCGAAGTTCTCCATTGAGAACGGGGATATCCGCTTCGGCCTGCTCGCCATCAAGAACGTGGGCGCCGGAGCGGCCGACGCCGTCGTGAAGGCCGCGCGCGAGAAGACCTTCGAGGGTCTCGACGACTTCTGCGCGCGCGTGGACCTGCACGCGGTCAACAAGAAGGCCGTAGAATCTCTGATCAAGGCCGGGGCCATGGACGCCCTGCGGCCAGGCGACGCGCCGCCCCTTGCGCGCGCGCGTCTCTTGCCCGCGGTGGACGAGGCCGTCGGCCGGCAGCAGCGGGTCAAGGCCGACATCGACAAGGGCCAGGGCCTGCTCTTCGGCTCGGCCCCGCCGCTGGCGCCGACCGAGGACGGAACCGGCGGGACCGTCAAGCCGCTCTCCGAGCACGACACCCTGGCCTTCGAGCGCGAGGTGCTGGGCTTCTATTTCTCCGGACATCCCCTGCTGAGCGTGAAGATGCAACTCAAGGCCGCGGCGACCCACGAGATCTCCGCCCTGGCCCCGACTATCAACACCCCGGTGCGCCTGGCGGGCATGATCAGCCGCACGCGCAAGATGGTCTCCAAGAAGACCGGAGAGCCCTGGGTCATCTGCACCTTGGAGGACCTGACCGGCGAGATCACCCTCCTCTGCTTCCCCAAGACCTACGCCTGCGGCCTCTCCCAACTAGCCAAGGCCGGGGCCTTCGTGACGGCCTCCGGCCGCCTCTCCTTCAAAGGCGAGGATGCCGGCGCCGGCACGCCCGAGGTCATCGTCGACGAGATGAGCCCGCTCGACATGGCCGTCTCCCGCTACGCCAAGCGCCTACGACTGAAGTGCGACTCCACCCTCGGAACGGAGAGGCTCGAGAGCCTGCGCGACATCCTGGAGTCTTACCGCGGCCCCTGCCCCGTCGTCCTCGAGCAGGAAACCGCCGAGGGCCTCGCTATCCTGGAGGTTGGCCAACACGTGACCCTCACCCAGGCCCTGTTGGAAGCCGTCGAGGCGGTTCTCGGCGAGCGCTCCTGGCGCATCGATGCTTCCTTATAGAAGGTTTATCTGATAGAATCGACGGAATCTTTCTCGGGGGAGAACATGGCGGACCAAAAACGCATCCTCGTCGCGGACGACGACCCGGACCTCCTGGACCTGTTGAAAATGGACCTCAGCTTCCAGGGATACGAGGTGTTGGCCGCCACCAATGGGAAGGAAGCCTTGCATATGGCGATGTCGGAACAGTTGGATCTGGTCCTGCTCGACGTCATGATGCCCTACATCGACGGTTATCACGTCGCCTACGAGTTGACCAATAAGCTCGGAGCCAAAGCCCCAAAGATCATGATCATGACCAGCCGCGACACGGTCAAGGAAAAAGGCATCGCCCTCATGAGCGGAGCGGCCGAAGTCCTGCAAAAGCCCTTCGAGATGGCCAAACTCCACGAACGCGTGGCCGCGATCCTGACGAAGCCGACTTAAAAGGGATCCAGGATCCATCCATGAGATATCGCATCGCCCTGATCTCAGCGGCGCTGGTCCTGCTCCTCTCGGGCGCCGTCCGCGCGGAGAACGCAACGGTCTCCTCTCCTAAGATCCGCGCCAAGGCCCGCCCCCCGGTCCACGCCGACGGCTCCGGCGACGGCGTCCTGCAGCCCGATACCGACGTCATCGACGCGCCCACCGCGGCCGCGCTCGACTACCGCGGCTACTCCGCGAGATCCCGCTTCTACTCCTCTGGCGGCATTCTGGAATACCTTTCCTTCGGAGTCTATCCTGGAGTCAACATCGGCGCCTCCGCCGCGGTGGACGGTCTCATCGGCGATGAGAAGAACGTCCGCATGCGCGCGCCGACCGCCCAGGTCAAGTACCGCTTCTACGAGGGCGACTCGGAGTTTCCCGCCCTGGCCATGGGCTACGACGGGCAAGGCTATCGCTACAACTCCGGCGACAAGCGCTTCAACCAGCGCCAGCGCGGCTTCTACATGGTCGCCACCAAGGAGGTCGGCGCGCCGGGCTTCCAGATCCACCCGTCCTTCAACATCTCGGACTTCGATACGAACGGGATCTTCGGCTGCCTGCCGCTGACGCTCAACATCCGCGACAAGGCCGCAGTCCTCCTGGAATGGGACAACATCAACAACTGGAGCGACAGCCGCCTCAACGCGGCCCTGCGCGCCTACCTCACCCCGAACTTCCACGTCGATTTCGCCGCGCGCGCCATCGGCGCGGGCGGCCGCTATTCTGACGGCGCGCCGAAAGGCCCCGAACGGATCGTCCAGCTCAAGTACAGCAACAGTTTTTAGGGTCCACCTGGAGGACGTGCAGACCATGACCAAGCGCATCGCGATCCTGACCGGCGGGGGCGACTGCCCCGGCTTAAACCCCGCCATCCGCGGCGTCGTGCTCAAGGCCGCCAAGCTCGGCTATGAGTGCGTCGGCATCCAGGAAGGCTGGAAGGGCATGATCGACGCCGCAGCCGTGCCCCTCTCCCTCCACGACGTCAAGGAGATCGTGGGCAAGGGCGGCACCATCCTCGGAACCTCCCGGACCAACCCCTACAAGAAGGAGGGCGGCGTGGCTTCGGTGCTCGAGACTTTCAAGAAGCTGGGCCTCCACGCCCTCGTCGCCATGGGCGGCGAGGACACCCTCGGCGTGGCCGCCAAGCTCTTCAAGGAGCATAAGGTCAACGTCGTCGGCGTGCCCAAAACGATGGACAACGACCTGGACGCGACCGACTACACCTTCGGCTTCGACACCGCGGCGACCATCGCCGTCGACGCCGCCGAGCGGCTCATCGATACCGGTCGCTCGCACCGCCGCATCATGGTCCTGGAGGTGATGGGCCGCCACGCCGGCTGGGTCGCCCTCTACACCGCCATCGGCGCCGGCGCCGACTACCTCTGCCTGCCCGAGCGCCCCGTCGACGTCAAGGACATGGCCGCCAAATTGAAAGCCGCCCACGCCAAGAATAACGTGGCCCTCGTCGTCGCCTCCGAGGCCGTGGACATCACGGGCGAACAGGCGCCGAAGGAACAGCTCGACGCGTTCGGCCACATGATCCTCAAGGCGCGCGGCGTCGCCGAGCGTCTGAGCAAGATCATCGAGGCCGAGACCAAAATCGAGACGCGCTCCGCCGTCATCGGCCACATCCAGCGCGGCGGCGGACCCACGCTTTTCGACCGCATCCTCGGCACCCGCGTCGGCGTCAAGGCCGCGGAACTGGCGCACGAGGGTAAGTTCGGCCACATGGTGGCTCTCAAGGGAGACGCCGTGGTGCCGGTGAGCCTGGAGGCCGCGACCGCCAAGCTCAAGACCGTCACGCCCGAGTGGTTAAAACTGTCGGACGACCTGCTCTAACGGAGGACGATGGCCGAAGAGACGAAGAAGTTCCAGCGCAAGACGGTCCTAGTCAAGCGCGCGCTGCAGCTCAAGTACATAGGCATGGTGTTCCTGAGCGTGCTCGTCGCGTCGCTCATCGTCGGCGGGGACGTCTACTACTCCCTGTCGCGCGTCATGCTCACCGAGTGTCCCTCGTCCATCGACCGCGTCATCCAGTTCAACAGCGTGCTGATGGTCAAGATCGCGCTCTACCTGGGCCTAATGCTTCTCATCTCCCTGTACGTCTCGCACCGTTTCGCGGGACCGATCTACCGTTTCGAGAAGAGCGCACAGACGGTGGGCGAGGGCGACCTGACCCACCGCGTCAGCCTGCGCATCGGCGACGAGCTCATGGAGCTCCAGGAGGAATTCAACGGCATGGTCTCCGGCCTCCAGGCCCTCGTCCAGAAGGATCGCAACCTTGTCAAGCGCCTTTCCGAGCGCCTCGACGACGTGTCCAAACGCCTTCCCGAGAGCGCCGACGTCTGCCGCCGGGAGATCAAGGACCTCAAGGTGGAACTCGAACATCTAACGAGGTCGTTTAAGGTCTAGACCCCGGTCCTCATCCCATGATCCGCCGCGCCTCCGCCGCCCTCCTCGCCCTCGCTCTGGGCACGCCGTGCGTCCAAGCCCAGTCGTCCGGACAGACCCGCGCCGCCGCCCCCGAGAAGGCCTACACCCTAGACGACGCCCTGCGACTCATCCGCAATGATCCGAACCTCCAGTCCGCCGAGCAGGACGTCATCATCGCTGCGTCGCGCGTGACCGAAGCGCAGCTGCGCTTCCTGCCCGAGGTGGGCCTGCAGGCCAGCGCCTCGAAATTCAACGCCCTCTACCCGTTCGCTCTCTCGCAAGACTTCCGCAGCATCCTCCTCTACCCGGGCTCGCCCGAGAACATCTATTCGGGGCGGGGATATTTCAACCTCCCCCTCTACGAAGGGCGGCGCACCATCAACACCTACCACCTGGCCCAGGCGGCGCACAAACAGGCCCTCTCCAACCGCGACTCCGTGCGCATGGACCTGGCCGTGAAGGTCAAGGAATCCTTCTACCGGCTCCTCCTCGCCCAGGAGCGCGTCTCCGCCGGCGAGGACCATCTGCGCGCCCTCGAGAGAATCGCCGAAGACGCGAGTCTTGGGCCCTGGGAGAGCCTGGAGACGGAGTCGGCCCTGGCCGCCGCGCGCTCGCGCTCCTCCTCGTCCGCGCACGAGCGGGAGAAGGCCCGCATGGATTTCCTTAAAACACTGAACTTGGAACTGGACACCCCCTTCCGCGTCACAGGCATCCTCGAAACCTCCCCCGCCAAGGTCGAAATCGAGAAAGCCGTGCTCTGGGCCATGGAGTTGAGGCCCGAACTGCAGTCTCAGACCTACAAGGCGCAGATGGACGCCATCGGCGTCAACCTCGCCCTGGGCCGCCGCTACCCTACACTCTTCGTGGCCGGCGACTACGAGCTCACGGACAGCCATTTCCCTCTCAAGAAGAACAACTGGGACGTGACCGTCGGCGTCAGGATCCCCATCATCTACGATCTTTGGAGCCAACTCAAGCAGAAGCGCGCCGAGCAGCGACAGGGACAGCTGGCCCGCGCCGAGCTGCAGGACCGCGTGCGGCTGGAAGTGCGCCAGGGAGCCGAGAACCTGCGCTACTGGCAAGACGAAATCCCGCGCCGCCAGGCGCAGTGGCGCCGCGTGCAATCGCTCCATGATGCGGCGACCGGCAAGCCCGGCTCAGCCCTCTCCAAACTCCGCGCCCGCGAGGGTCTGTTGGAGTTGAGGCTGGCGTATCTCACGTCCGTGACCGAGCATCTCCTGTCCCGGACGCGGCTCGAGCGCGCCGTCGGCCGGGAGCTCGCGCCTTGATCAGGCGGCTCCTCCTCCTTCTAGCGCTCGCCGTCCCCGCCGCGGCCGCTTCCGACCTCTCCGCGGACGCCCTCCTGCGCGACCACCTCTGGCGCGAGGTGCGTCTGGCCGAGCCCGGGTTCCGTCCGAAAGTCGGGCTCGTGCTTTCCGCGGGCTCCCTGCGCGGCGTGGCGCACGCGGGCGTCATCAAGGTGCTCGAGGACGTCGGTTTCCCGATCGACGTGGTGGCGGGGACCTCGATGGGCGCGGTCATGGGCTCGCTGTACGCGGGCGGCCTGCCGTTCGACCGCATCTGGAGCCTCGCCTCCGCCGCCCATGTGGGCTCCGGCAACGACCTTTCCGGTCGCCGCCTCATCTCCCTGCTCCTCTTCGACCAATTGCTTTCATCCGAGAACACAGAGAAGCTCGTCGGCAGGGAGTTGGGCGCGATGCGCTTCGACCAGACCCGGAAACCCTTCGCCTGCGTGGCCATGGACGCGTACACCGGCGAGGCCATCATCTTCCGCGACGGGGATCTGGCCCCGGCCGTGCGCGCCAGCATGAACCTGCCGGGCATTTTCCGCCCCCTCGAATACCGCCACCGCTACTTGGTGGACGGCGGCGTGGTGGACTTCATCCCCGTCGACGCCGCGCGCCTGTTGGGCGCGGAGTGGATCCTGGCCAGCGTCACCGAGAACGACTTCACCGCCTCGCGCCCGAAAAGCGTGCTGGAGTCCCTCACCCAGGTCATCGATATCCGAGGCTCCTATCTCTCCCGCGACCAACGCAAGCAGGCCGACTTTCTCATCGAGCCTCCCGTCGGCGACATCGGGATGTTCGACGACAAGCGCGTGCCCGAGGCGATGGAGAAGGGAGTCGTCGCCGCCTCGAAGCGGATCAAAGACGCCGAGGAGAGCCTCATCCTCGCCTCGATCCCTCTCCTAAGCGCGTCCTGGACGAGCGCGCAGGCGAGCCGGTGAGGCGCGCCTGCGCCGCCGCGCTGCTCCTCTTGCTGACGGCGGCGCCCGCGCGGGCCTGGCGCCTCTGGGGAGAGCCCTCCGACAAGAAGATACGTCCGGTGCAGGCCCTGCATGACGCAAACAAGGCCGCCGAGGTCGTGGCCGCCCTGACGCCGCAATTCATGCAGACCCTGCGCGGCACGGATTTGCGCCAGGCCTACGTGCTGTTGGGCGAGGACCTCTTCCGGCTCGGCCGCATCGATCAGGCTCTGGGCGTCTACCAGCTCGGGGTCCAACTCTTCCCCAAGAACGTGGACCTGCTCACGCGACAGGCTGGCCTCCTGCACGCCGGCTCCCTCGACGAACAGGCCAAGGTCCTCTACCGCAAGGCTCTCGATTTAGAGCCCAAGCACTTCGGCGCCCGTCTGGGCCTGGCTGAAATCGACAAGGCCCTGGGCTTCCCCGACCGGGCCGCCGCCCACTACGAAGTCGCCCTGGAGACGATGGAGGAGCGCCCCGACGTGTGGCGCGACTACGCCGAGGTCCTGCTCGCTCAGCGTCAATTTAAGACCGCAGAGCTGGCCCTGGCGCGGACCTTGGCGCTTAAAACGAACGACCCCGACGCACTGGTCCTCCTGGCCTTCGTCCTGCGCGCCCGCGGCGACCACGCCGGCGCGATCGCGCGCTTAGACGGGGCGCTGGCCCACGGCGCGGGGGTCGGCGCGCGCCGGGCGAAAGCCCTCTGGCTGCTGGAAGCCGGGCGCCTGCCCGAGGCCGAGGCCGAGGCCGCGCAGATCCTCGCCGAGGTCCCAGGCGACGCCGCCGCGCTCTGGGTCCGGGCCCGCACGCGCCTGGCCGCCGGACAAGGCGTGAAGGCCTGCGACGACCTCACCCTGGCCGCGGGAGAGCCCGATAACGCGCGCTTCTCCGCGCGCGCCGCGCGCGCCCTGTGCGCCGGCATCCGATGAGACTGCGCTTCTGGAAGATGTCGGGAACCGGGAACGACTTCATCCTGCTGGCGGGACTGCCGCGCGGCTTCTCCGGCGCGGCGCTCGCGCGCCGCCTTTGTCGTCGCCGCGCCGCCATCGGCGCGGACGGGATACTCGTCCTCTCTCTGCGCGGCGGCAGACTCCGCCTTGACTACTGGAATGCCGATGGCTCCATCGCGTTCTGCGGCAATGGCTCCCGCTGCGCCGCGCTCTGGGCCAAAACGCAGGGCTGGGTCAAGGGAAGTCGCTTCGTTCTAGACACGATTCGCGGGGCATTGGCGGTTCATGTCACCGGGAAAGGAAGGGCGGAGGTCTCCATGCCCGCGCCTAAGGACCCGCGTCTCGGGCTGAAGCTGAAAGCCCTGGGACGGGCGTGGACCGTCCATTTCGTCGACACGGGAACTCCGCACGCCGTCGTGTTCGTGCCGAACGTCGAGAAGATCGACGTCAAGCCCTTGGGCCGGGCCCTGCGCTTCCATAAAGCGTTCGGCAAGCCTGGAGCCAACGTTGATTTTGTCGCGGTCACAAATGGAACGTTATCGCTAAGAACATATGAAAGGGGCGTCGAAGACGAAACGGATTCCTGCGGCACCGGCGTGATGGCCGCGGCCTTCGTCGCCTGCGCTCTCGGGAAGACCGGCCCTTCGACTCGCGTGAAAGTCCGCGGCGGCGCCGTGCTGAACGTCTCATTGTTGGAAGGCGCCCTGTTGGAAGGGCCCGCAGATATCGTCTTCACCGGAGAGGTGGCTCTATGAAGTTCGAAGGCTCTTACGTCGCGCTCGTGACGCCGTTCGATTCCGAGGGCCGCCTCGACGAGGACGCCTACCGAGACCTCGTCCGCCGCCAGATCAAAAGCGGGATCCGGGGACTGGTGCCCTGCGGCTCGACCGGCGAGGCCGCCACCCTGCTGCACGAGGAGCACCGCCGCTGCCTCGAGCTCTGCATGGAGGAGTCGCGCGGCGAGACCCCGGTGATGGCCGGCGTCGGCGCGAACGCCACCTGGAAGGCCGTCGAGCTCTCGCGCGAGGCCGAGAGCCTGGGCGTGGACGCGCTGCTGGTGCTGGCTCCCTACTACAACAAGCCGACGCAGGAGGGCCTCTACCAGCACTTCCGCGCCGTCGCGCGCGAGACGCGATTGCCGGTAATGGTTTATAACATACCCGGCCGCTGCGCGGTCAACATCTCTCCCAAGACCATCGCGCGTCTCGCCAAGAGCTGCCCGAACGTCATCGCCGTGAAGGAAGCCGCCGGAAGCCTTGACCAAGTCTCGGAGATTTTAACGCTGGCGCCGAAGGACTTCGTCGTGATGTCCGGAGACGACAGCCTGACGCTTCCGATGATGGCCGTCGGCGCGCGGGGAGTCGTCTCCGTGGTCGCGAACGTAGCGCCGAAGCAGACTCAGGCTCTGTGCGACGCCTTCCTCAAGGGCGATCTCAAGAAGGCGCGGGCCCTGCACCTTCAGCTCTTCCCGCTGGTGAAGGCCCTCTTCATTGAAACGAACCCGATCCCGGTCAAAGCCGCGCTCGGGATGATGGGGTTATGCCGCCCGGAGCCGCGCCTGCCCCTGACCCCGCTCTCCGAGGCGGCTCGTCCCGCTCTCAGGAGGGCCCTCAAAAACTTCGGCCTTCTCTAAACGCCGCGCAGCCGTAGCGCCTGGCGAGGTCCATCATTCATCTAGACTCCGTGGCCGATGATCTTGCGCAAGGGCTTGTTGGCCGCGAAGAAGATGAGGCCGGCGCCCACTCCGAGCGCCATCAGGAGCGTGAAGAACGCATCCTTGGTCATCGTCTCATAGAACCCTCCGATGAAGCCCGAAAGATAGTTCCCGAAGAAGCTGGACAAGAACCACATGCCCATGAGCATGGACACCATCCGGGCCGGGGCGACCTTGGTCACCAGAGACAGGCCGATCGGCGAGAGGTAGAGCTCGCCCATCGTGAAGAGCCAGGTCGTCGTCACGAGCCAGAGGAGACTTCCCTGCTCCGTCGGGCCCACCGCCTTCGAGGCGGCGATCATGATGATGAAAGCGCCCCCCAGCAGGATGCAGCCGATGCCCATCTTGGTGACGCTGGAGGGCTCCCGGCCCCGCTTATCCTGCCAGCCCCAGAACATGTCCATCAACGGCGCGAAGATGACGATGAACGCGGGATTGAAGACCTGATACCAGCTCGATGGGACGTTGAAGCCGAAGAACCGCCAGCGCGTGTTCTGATCGGCCCAGAGCTGGAGGGTATTGCCCTGCTGCTCGTAAACGGCCCAGAAAACGATGTTGACCATGCACAGGAAGACGAGCGCTCCGATGGCCTTCCACTCGGTCGGGGTGATCGCATGATCGACCGCCTCCTCATGGGCGGCGGCCTTCTTCATGATGCGGTCCGGCGGGAGAAGATGCTTGCCGAAGTAGTAAACGCACAGGCCGATGATCATTCCCACGCCGGCCGCGCCGAAGCCCCAATGCCAGCCGACCTTCTGGCCGAGCGTGCCGCAGACGAGCGGCGAGAACATCGCGCCCAGGTTGATGCCCATGTAGAAGATGGTGAAGGCGGAGTCCCGGCGATGATCTCCTTCCGGATAGAGGTTGCCGACCTGGGTCGAGATGTTCGGCTTGAAGCAGCCGTTGCCCAGGATCAGGAACAGCAGGGCGGCGAAGAACAGGCGTTCGGAGGCCATTAGGAAGTGGCCGATGGCCATCAGCACGGCGCCGATATAGACGGTCTTGCGCTGGCCGAAGACTTTGTCGGCGAGGATTCCGCCGAAGAAAGGCGTGAAGTAGACGAAGCCGGTGTAGAGGCCGTAGATCTGGGAGGAAAACGCCTGGACCGAGAGCTCGCCGCGCATGCCGAAGAGGCCGACGAACCACTGGACGAAATGCCGGATGGCGCCGTAGCCGAGGACGTCCAGGCCGTTGTCCGCCTTATTGATGAGGTATTTAGCCATGTAGAGGACGAGCAGGGAACGCATGCCGTAGTAGGAGAAGCGCTCCCACATCTCGGTAAAGAAAAGGACGTAGAGGCCCTTGGGGTGCCCGAACCACTCTCCCGTCGCCGTCGTCGCTTTGGCGTTCATGACGGGCATTATACCCACTTATGACGCGTCTTCTCGCGCGCCAGTATCCAGCGCGCGGCCGCGGCCAGGTCGCGGCAGGTCTTCTCGGGCCGGGCGCGGTACTTGCCGTCGCGGCCGCCCTTGCCCGTGCGGACCAGCACCGGCACGCAGCCCGCCCGGCGCGCGCAGAGGACGTCGGCAGTGGAATCTCCGATGAAGTAGCAGGCGCGCAAATCGAGTCGGAAGCGGCGGCACGCGGCCTGGAGCATGCCGATGCCCGGCTTGCGCCAGGAATGGCCGCTGTCCGGGCCGTGGGGCGAGAAGTAGAGCGCGTCCCATTTGGCGCCGGACCGCGCCAGGCGGCGCTTGAGCTCGCGGTGGATCTCGCGCAAGCGGTTGAGGCTGAAGTAGCCGCGGGCCACGCCGGACTGGTTGGTCGCGACCACGACCTTGAAGCCCGCGGCGCGCAGGGCCTTCATCGCCGCCGCGGCTCCCGGCATGACCGCCAGACGGTCGACATGGCCGAGATAGTCCACCTCGCGCACGAGGACTCCGTCCCGATCGAGGAAGACGGCGCGGCGGCGGGCCTGAAGACGGGTCACCGTGACATTCTAGCGAACATTCCAGCGAACCTTGACGCCGCATGCGAACGCGGATAGACTTTTCACCATGGCGATGAAGGAACTTATCCGCCGCGCCTCGCTCTCCATCGTCTCGACCATCTTTGCGGCCGGTGAGGCGTTCCGCAAAAAACAGAGGATCAACCCCATGCAGGCCGAGAAGAGCGCCGGGAAAGTGTACGAATTCGAAATGAAGACCATCGACGGCAAGACGCGCAAGCTCTCCGCGTACAAGGGCCATCCCCTGCTTATCGTCAACACCGCCTCGCTCTGCGGATTTACCCCCCAGTACAAGGACCTGGAAGCGCTCTACGAGAAGTTCAAGAACAAAGGCCTGAGCATCGCCGCCTTCCCGGCCAATGAGTTCGGCGCCCAGGAGCCGGGCTGCGACGCCGACATCAAGAAGTTCTGCATGACCAAGTATTCGATCTCCTTCGACCTCTACTCCAAGATCTCGGTCAAGGGCGAGGCCATCCACCCCCTCTACAAGCACCTGACCGTCGAGTCGGGCTTTCCCGGAGAGATCCCCTGGAACTTCTCCAAGTTTCTCGTGAACAAGAATGGCAAGGTCGTCGCGCGCTTCGCGCCCGATGCCAACCCCGTGGGAACGCAGATCGTCGCGGCGGTCGAGGATGCGCTCGCCGACGAGTCAGCCGTTGAGCAGTGAGTCCACGATCAAGGACGTTTCCCGGTACTCCGCGGGGGCGAAGGCTCCCCAGCGCAAGCGCAGGCACGCCTCGCGCGCGGCGCGAACAGGGGCCAGCAAGGACGACGGCAGGAAAGTGGCCCACCAGAGCGCCGTGCCGCGCGCGGCGGCTCCGAGCTCCTTCTCCAGCAGGGCGCGCGACTGGGCGGGCTTGAGCGACTTCAAAAGATAGCCCGCCACCTCGCGAGCCACGCGCGCGCGATGCGCGGCTGCGATCTTGGGCGGAGCGCAAGAGTTTCTGAGCGCCTCCATGGATTCCGAGAAATCGCGTTCATGATCGCGCGTGATCTGGCCCTCGTGTATGAAGCGCACCGCCAACGGCTCGCGCAGGACCCCCACCTCAAGGCCGCCCTTGAACATCCGCGCGTAAAGCTCCGTGTCCTCCAGGATGCGTAAATCCTCGCGGAAGAAGCCCGTATCCTCGAAGGCCGACTTACGCACGCAGACCATGGTCGTCACGTACGGCAGCCAGAGGTCGCCGACGGCGTACCAGCCTGGGACCTTCCCCTCCGAGATCTCCCGCGAAGGATCGAAAAGGAGCCCGATAAGGCGGCCCCAACGGTGGCGGTAGGCGTTGGTAAACCAGAAGCCGACGGTGGGGCGCAACGCGGCGGCGCAAGACAGAGCCTCCAGACGCCCCGGCAGGAAGAGGTCGTCGGAGTCGAGGAAGGCGATCCACTCTCCCTTCGCCGCGCGGATCGCCTGGTTGCGGCAGGCATGCTGGCCCCGGTTCTTCTCATTCCAGATAAAATGCACGCGCGGATCCACGATCGTCGAGAGGACCGCGCGCGTGTCGTCGGTCGAACCGTCGTCGACCACCAGGCATTCCCAGCGGGCGTCGGTCTGGATGAGCACCGAACGGATCGCCGCCGCAGTGGACGCGGAGCGGTTGTAGGTCGGGATCACGACGGTGAAACGGGGCGCGCTCATCGCGGCAACCGGTCCGGCCAGCCGTCGCCGTAGCGGGCGCGATAGACGGCGCGCGTCATCATGTTCACGAGAACGCTCCTCTCGTGCTTGCCTGCCGTGGCGGCTTCCATCGCGGCGTCCACCCGGCGCACGGCCGCGCCCGCCGACAGCAGATTGGGGCCGGAGACCTTGGCGTCCACGGCCAGTCCCGTCGGCGTGAGAATCTGGCGCCATGCCTCCACCCCCGTCACCGCCAGGCCCTCCAGCGGCATGACCCGTCCGCGGACGAAATAGCGCACGACCTCGACGCAGGGCACGACCGGGACGAACGGCGGGCCGCGGCGCGAGCGCGGAGCCGCGGCCGGCTCGGCCGCGGCGACAGGAGGAGGCGGCAGGATGGGGGCCTTCTCCGGCTTGGATTCCGAGCGCTGCAGTTCGGCGTCGGTGAGCAGGAGGCTGGGGGCCGCCACCGCGACGGGCGCGCCCGGGTTGAACTCGTTGACCGCGGTATCGTCGCCCGCCGCCAGGATGCTCCCTGCCATGACCAGCGGCGTGCCGACGAGATCCAGGTCGCGAGCGCGCACGACCTTGCCGGTCTCCGCCTCGACGAGAAAAACCTGGGCCATGAAGCGAATCGAGCCCTGGACGCCGCCGCCCTGCTGCTGGGCGTAGGCGCGCAGTTTGCGAACCCACAAGCCGTAGGGCTTGCCGGCGCGGCGGCATTCCTCGCGCAACCGCTCCAGAAGATCCGAGACCTTGCGCGGCTCGGAGACGCTCAGGAATAGGTTGCCCGGCATGCCGGCCGGCATCTGACCCACCGGCGCGCGGCCGTGGCCGTTGGAGCGCCCGAACCCCTTGACCGGATAGCGCGAAAGGAGGAAACCCTTGAGCACGCCGCGCTCCACCAGGACCGTACGCCGCGCGGGCACGCCCTGGTCGTCATACTCGTAGCGGCCGAAGAGCGGTCGGACGCCCAGCGAGGCTTGGGTCGGGTCATCGACGATGCCGAGGCCGACCGGCAGGATCTTCTCGCCGACGCGACCGCGGAAGGTCTGGGCGCCCGCCGGGTTGCGTTGTTCCTCGCCGGACAGGCGCTGTCCCAGGGCCAGGACCAGAGCCGCGGAGACCGAAGGGTCCACCAGAGCCGGGGCGTTGAAGGGCGAGGTGGTGAGCGCCACGCATAGTTCCTCCAGGTCCTTGAGCAGGTCGCCCGCCGCGCGGCGCAATTCATCCTCAGAGGGCAGGTCCGCCGGGACGCGCGCGTAGAACTCGCGGGCCACGCTCTGGCGCAGGCCGTCCGGCGACAGGGCCGCAGCCTCCACTTCCACGCGCGCCCAGTCCTCGGACTTGTCCACGGAGACGCCGTCGGTGTCGCGGCGGCGGATCCACAGCCGGCGCAGGGCCGCGTGGGACTCGGCGTGCAGGAGCCAGGGCGCGCGCGAGAAAGGCTCGGCGATGGCGTCCTCCAGGCGCCGCAGACGGTCCAAGTCCCAGGACGAGGCCGGGCGGGGGGCCCGCCGATCAAGCGGAGGCTCGGGAGCCAGGTCATCGGTGTCGTACTCC
The DNA here is from genome assembly GCA_001799675.1 of Elusimicrobia bacterium GWA2_66_18. GTDB lineage: Bacteria > Elusimicrobiota > Elusimicrobia > UBA1565 > UBA9628 > GWA2-66-18. The sequence goes on along the minus strand of MGTX01000019.1, from coordinate 50,025 downwards.
GCCTTGCCGCGCATGACCAACTGGGCCTGCTTGCGCAGGTAGTCGGCGCTGGCCGTCTTGTAGGCCCCGTCGAGCACGCGCCAGAGCGCGTGGCGCAAGGCGAACTCGTCGCTCTCCAGGGAAACCGGCGTGCCCAGGTATTCCGTCCTTGGGGTGACGGGGTGGTTGTCGAGGGCGGGGCTTCCCACGCGCAGGTCGGCCAGGAGAATGCGCTGGCTCATGGTCGCCTCGGCCCGGGTGGCCCCCATCGCCCCCCATCGGTCCCAGTCGTCTAAATCCCAAACGTTGAGCGCGGCATGATAGACGGAGGGGTAGTCGTCGTCCTTGAGCTCGCGCTTGGCCCGCCCCAACTCGGCCGCGACCGCGCGTTCGAGCGCCTCGTCGGCGGCCGGGTGGGCCGCGGCGGGGATCAGCAGGACGGCAAGCAGGCTAGCGGCGATCATGGAGCGGCGAGGGCAGGATAGGCGGGCGCGAGCGGTCCTCGGGCAGGCGCTGGAGCTCGACCTCGGAGAGGAGCAGGCTCGGCGCGGTCTGACTGACGGGCACCCAGCCAGACTCCGCGCCGCACTGGAAACCGTTCGAGAGCCGAATATCGTCGCCGGCCGCCAGGATGCGGTTGAGGACCACGAGAGGAGTGCCGACGAGCTTGACGCCGCGCACGAGGGTCTTGCGACCGGTCTTGGCGTCCACGCGATAGGCCAGCCGCGGCCGCACCTCCAGGGTCTGCGCCGAGTCGCGCGTCGTGGGGTTTTCCCCGCCGAAGGCGCCCACGAGCAGGAAGCCGTAGGGCTTGCCCGCCTTCAGGATCGCTTCAAGCAGGCGGCGCTCGAGCTCCGCCGGCGGGACCGCGCCCCGGGCTTCGACGATCAGGTTGGCCATGCGCCCCGAGGGATGCGCGCGCCAATCGGAGCGGCCGTGACCGTTGGCGCGGGAGAAGCCCTTCACCGGCCAGCGTGACATGAGGAACTCGCGCAAAATCCCATGCTCGACGAGGACCGCCCTCCGCGCGGGGGTACCCTCCGAATCGAAATCGTAAGAGCCGTGGAGCGGCGCGCCCTGGAAGGCCTTGAGCGTGGGGTCGTCGATGACGCTGAGGAAATCGGGGATGATGCGCTTGCCAAGGAGATCGCGGAAGACCTGGCTCTCGCGCGGGTCGCGCTGGCGCTGGCCCTCCAGCTTGTGGCCGAGCGCCTCGTGGAAGAGGACGCCGCTCATCTCCGGGTCCAGGATGGCCGGGGCGGCCGCCGCATCCTGCACGGGAGCGCGGCGCAGAGCCGTGAGCTCCGAAGCCACGCGGCGGGCGGAGGCCATGAGTTCCGCCTCGGGCGGCAGATCGTCGAAGGAGCGCAGCGAGACGTTGAAGGAATCCTCCAGCTTCATGCCGTCCTCCGCCCGGGTGGAGGCGTAAGCGCGGACCTCCTGAGGCATCTCCTCGGCGAGCGTGAGCAGGCGAGTGCCCTCGCTCGTCACCAGGAAGCGCCGCGCCCAGAAAGCCGTGACGGAGGCGTTGGACTCGTGCACCTCGGGGTAGTCGCGGAAGACCTCGCTCAGGCGCCGGGCCAGCCCCTTGAGCTTATCTCGGTCCAGGGCGGGGGGCGCCGGGAACAGGACGGCGACCGTGGAGGGCTCGATGGAAAAATCGTCGAGGACGTCGGTCACCAACTCCGTGGCGCGCTTGGCCTTCTTCTCGAGCCAGCCGGAAAGCGCGCCCTTGTACGCCTGGTCCGTCAGCTGCCAGAAGGTCTGGCTGAGGACCGCCGGGTCGGCGGGCGCGGCGGCGGAGACTCCCTGGTAATTGAGGTCCGTGTTGTCGATATCGCTCCCGCCGTAACGCGCTTCGACGTAAGCGACGCGGTAGTCGTCGACCTCGTCATTGACGAACTCGCCGAGGGACGCGCCGACGTCATAGCGGCGCGCATCGTGCAGGCGGTAGGCCAAGAAGTAAGGCGGACCGAAACGGTCCTGCTTGAGGCGGCTCAGATTGCGCGCCAACTCCGACTCCATGGACTTCAAGACCTCTCCTGCCGGCGTCGGCTCGGAGCCCCAGGTCTCGGCCTGAGCCGCGGCCGCGCACAGGAGCGCGGCCAAGACGAGCGGAGCTGGGCTATTTCTTCGGCTTCGGCGCGACTTCATAGCCCGTGAACGGAGGCTCGCCGGGACCGGGCATCTTGGCCGGCGGAGCCGCCTTGCGCAAGCGGCCCTCGGCCTGGGCCTTGCGGTAGACGACCTCGAGGTTGCGCTTGGCCTGCTCGAAGGCCGGGTCGAAGGCGAGGGCCCTCTTGTAGAATTTCTCGGCCTCTTCCAGATGCCCGGCCATGTAATGCGCGTTGGCTAGGCTCGTATAGGCCTCGACGCCCTCCTTCGTCCAGGGCTGTTGGGGCAGGGCGTGACGATGGACCCAACGGCCGTCCTCCAGGGTATACTGCTGGTAGGACAGGATGGTCCGGCGCAGGAAGTCGTTGGTCAGGAGCGAAGGCGCGACCTGGCATTGTTCGGCGGCAATGAGGTCCTCGTATATTTTGATGGCCTCGTTGAACTCCTGGCGCATCATATAAACCTGGCCCATGCGGTAGAAATTGGGCGGGAAGACGGGGTCGATGGCCTGGTAGAGGCGGTAGCGGTTGAGCGCCATGTCCAAGTACTTCTTCGCCTCGTCGGGACGCTTGTTGTCCAGCGCCCACTGCGCGCGGCGCAGGTGCAGGTTGCCGACCTGGTGGTGCATCTGGACGTAGTTTGGAGACAGCCGCCGCACCTCATTGTACCAGTAAAGGGCTCGGTCGTAGTCGTCCATCGGCGTGTCGGCCGAGTCCCCCCATTTGGAGTTGGAGATCTTCGTCATGTTGAAGCGGTCGTTGAAGACGTTGCCGAGGAAGTACTTCGCCATGACGAAGTCCGGGTTGAGCCGGTTGACGATGAGGTAGTTGGCCACAGCCGCATCCCAATTGCGCTCCTTCGAGAAATAGATGGCGACGTTGTGGTGGATGTCGGCCTTGAAGTAGCCCCAGAACAAGTTGAGCGGGGGCAGCATGACGAGGATGAGGGCCGGGATCACGGGATTGTCCGACATGAAGCAAAGCCGGATCATGGCGTAGCCTAGGCTCAGCATGCAGCCGGCGAACACCAACCATGCCGCCCACCACTGCAGGAGTTCCCCGCCGCCCGGGATGCGCGAGAGGGGGCCCTGCATGGACGCGAACTCGCCGAAAAAGCCGCCGTAGCCGACCGTGCGGCCCAGATGGCTCCAATCCATCATGAAAGCATAGTAGACGATCCCGCCGACCGCGGCCAAGCGCGTGGGCCAGATGAGGAAATCGGCCAGGGTCTTCCAGAGCGGCGGCTCGGTCGAGACCTCCTCCGGCGCAGCCGTCGGCCCGGACGCGGACGGGGCCGGCTGGGTATGGCGCTCATAGAGAGCGCGACCGCGGGCGACGTTGACGATGAGGCCGGCCAGGAGCCCCAGGTAGACGCCCGAGGAGACGAAGCGCAGACTCACATCGAAGAAATTGTGGCTCAGCATCCCGCAGAAGGAGACGAGCAGGCCCGTCAGGTCGAAGGCGCGCGGCGGCGGGCGCCCGTCTTTGAGCGCAAGGCTCGTGGTCAGTTGTCCCAGGGAACGCAAGCCGATGACCAAGGAGCTGATGACCAGCCAGAGGAAGATCCCAAAACCGATGATGCCGTGATCCAGGAGTTGCTCGAGGTACTCGTCTTCGGCATGGTCGGTCTCGGTGTTGTGCTTGCCCTCGATGTGGAAGATGGGCGGGCGGCGGAAGGCGGGATAGAGCGGCGGGAAGGACCCGACGCCGGAACCGATCAGGGGATGGGTGGTGATCATCTCCCAGGTGGCCTCCCAGGTGAAGAGGCGGAAGTTGATCGAGACGATGCGGGTCTGGAGGTCCTTGGCGGTATAGCCGATCAAGCCCAGGGCACAGAAGGCCGCCACGCCAAGGACCTTGGCGCGGTAGGACCGGATCATATCCTTGAAGTAGACCAGGGAAATGGCGCCGAAGATGACGCAGACCATGGCAAATCCCAGCCACGCGCCCTTAGTGCCGGTGGCGATAAGGTTGAGCAGGAGCATGGCGATCAAGGGCGTCAGGCTCCAACGCCGGGTCTTCAGGAACTGGGTCAGAATGATGGGGAACATGATGACCAGGAAATCGCCGTAGAAGTTGGGGTTACCGTAGGTCGAGAATACGCGCGGCAAGAAGGCGCCGCGCCAGACAAAGGGGTCAATGCCCTTGCCCGCGCCGCGCGGGAACCAGGTGTTGTCCACGAACTGGAGGGTGCCGTAGCCGATGGCGACCCACGCCGCCAGGATCAGCCACTTCAGCAGGCGCTGGACCGCCGCCTCGTCGAGCTCGTAGATCGAGATGAGGGCCACGATCATGTAGAACATGTGGCGCAGGAAGAAGTCCGTGCTGGCCATGCCGTATGGCGAGTGCAGGTAGGAGAAGATGCCGTAGAACAGGTAGGCCAGAAACGGGGAGAGGCAGATCAGGTCCTCTTTGTTCAATGCGTTGCGTCCGGCCAGGACCAGGCGGCACAGCCACAGGGTCAGCAGGCCCAGGCCGCCCATCTGCATCATGGTGATCTTGACCTGAGCGGAGTCGTAGGTGCGCAGGAAAAACAGCGAGGAGATGAGGAAATAGAGGACCGGCAGCCAGAGGGTGATCGCCTTGTGGGCGAAGATCTCCGGGCCGAGACGCGTCTCTTTGCGGGCTCCCTTTCGGATGTCGGCCATGGGCGGTCATTGTACTAATACGGGAGCCGGACGCGTCATCTGGCGGGGACGCGGCGGGCCGCGGCGGGCCTTGCGCAGTCTCGACTTACCTGATAAAATCCCCCTGCTGTCGGTGAGGAACAAAGGCGTATGAACTTCTGGGACGGGAAAAAGGTGTTGGTCACAGGCGGGGCGGGCTTCATTGGCAGCCATGTCATCGAAGAGTTGTTGCGCCGCAGTCCCACGGTGCGGGTGACAGTGGCCGACAATTTCTCCTCCGGCCGGCGCGCGAATCTCCGTTCGATCGTGCGGCATATCCGCATGATGAAGCTCGACCTGCTCCAGCCGCAGGCCTGCCTGAAGGCCTGCCGCGGGCAGGAGTTGGTGCTGCATCTAGCCGCGCGTGTCGCCGGCATCGCCTACAACAGAGCGCACCCGGCGACGATGTTTCGCGAAAATATGCTGCTCGGCTGCCATCTACTCGAGGCGGCGCGCCAGGCTGGCGTCTCGCGCGTCTTGATGGCGAGCACAGCCTGCGTTTACCCGCGGGGGGCCACTGTGCCGACTCCCGAAAGCGAGGGCTTCCTCGGCCAGCCTGAGCCCACCAACGCAGGCTACGGCTGGGCCAAGCGTATGGCTGAATTTCTCGCCGAGGCCTATGCATCCGAATTCGGCCTGGACATCACGATCGTCCGGCCTTACAACGCGTACGGCCCGCGCGACCATTTCGGCCGCGAGGACTCACATGTGATCGCCGCGCTGATGGCGCGCGTGCTGCGCGGAGACGACCCGGTGCTGGTCTGGGGCGACGGAAGGGTCACGCGCTCGTTCCTTTATGTTGAAGACTTGGCTCGAGGCATCGTAGACGCTGCCGAACGCGGCAGGTCCGAGCCCTTAAACCTGGGCGCCGACGAAGAGGTTTCGGTCGCGGATATGGCGGCGATGATACTGCGCGCTGCGGGTTCGAAAGCCCGGTTACGTTTCGACCCCTCGCAGCCCTCGGGACAGCCTCGGCGCAGTTGTGATGCGACGCGTGCCCGCCGCCTGCTGGGCTTTAAGACGCGGGTGCGACTCTATGAGGGGCTACAGCGCACGGTGGCGTGGTATCGGCAGCATCTCGGGTGAGCTACGCCCTGCCGCCAGCGCCTGGGATCGACGAGGTTTGCGTTGTCATCCCGACCTTCAACGAAAGCGCCAATATCGGCCGTCTGATCGAGCGCCTGCGCGAACTGGGCCCGTTGCGGGTCATCGTCGTCGATGACGGCTCGCCGGACGGAACCGGAGCCGTCGTCGACGCGCTGGCTCGGCGGGACGAACGGCTGGAGGTGATCCACCGCCAGAGCAAATCGGGCCGCGGCTCGGCCTGCCTCGAAGGCCTCCGGCGAGCCCTGAGCCGTCCGCAAACGCGTTGTGTCGTCGAGATGGATGCCGACTTCTCGCATGACCCCAGCGAGCTTTCCTCGATGGTCGCGGCGCTGGCCGATACCGACGTGGTCGTGCGCTCGCGCTATCTTCCGGGCAGCTCGGTGCTGGGGTGGAGCCTCTCGCGCCGGATTTTCAGCAAGGCCTCCAATAGGCTGGCACGCCTGCTGCTCAATATCCCGCTGTCGGACCTGACCAACGGCTATCGGGCCTACAGCCGGCCGGCGGCCGAGTGCGTGGCCGCGCGCGATTTATGCCTCAGCGGTTATATCGCCTTAAGCGAAAGCGCTGATCGGCTTTATGCTCAGGGATTCCGCTTCGCCGAGTTGCCGACGGTCTTCGTCAACCGGGTGCGAGGCCAGTCCAACCTCAGTCTCTATGAAATCTACCAAGCTCTGTCCGGCATCCTCAGGCTGGGAGCGGCGCGCGCAGCGCGGACAATATGGCCATGGGCAAAAACTAAGGCAACCCCCAGGATAGGAAGCCGGGGCACTCGGCCGCTTCCTTAGAGAGAAATTCGAGTAGATCGCCGACGCGGTGACGGGAATATTGTTGTTCCAACGCCCCCCAACCGCGCGGCCGCCGCGCAGGCGAACAGGATCATCCCCCCCATCAGCGGCAGGCGGTAGCGGATGACTGCGTGGACGGCGCCGTAGACGAGCGTCATCGCGAATATTCCGGCGGGCAGGACGGCGCACTCCCGCCAGCGCGCGCGAAAGAACCACAGCCCCAGAAAGCCCAGCGGGATGATCCAGGCGTCGGAGAGGAGGCTTGCCAGCACCAGGGCGGCGTAGGAATGATGATAGTTGCGCTGGTAGGGCCAGAGCCTCCAATATTTTAGAAAGCCTGCCACGACCCGGGAAAGAAAGGTCCCGGGATGAGCTTCGATCCAGACCAGCGAAGCCTTCATCAGCAGGGCGTTTCGCTCCGCCTCGGGCAGGGTCGCCGCGTCCATGAGGATGGGGTCGGCCGTCACGATCTCGCCCTGGCGCGCCGTTCCAAGATCCTCGGGCGGCACAATGAGCGCTTGATAGAACTCCTCTCCGCCGTGAGTGCTGCCGGCCACAAAGCGGCCGTGAATGAAGTAGTTGCGCGCCGACCAAGCGGTGAATGCCAGGAGCAGGGGGCCGACGTAGAAGAAGACCCGACGCGGACGCGTCCGCGCAGGAGCGGCGACCCAGAGGAGAACCCCCGCCAGACCGCAGGCCGGAAGCACGGCCGAATTGGCCAAGCCGAAAGCAGCCGACGCCAGCCCGCCCCACTTCGCGCCCATGTCGCCGGCGGGATCGCCAGGTGCGGCCGACCAGCTCAAAGAGGCCCAGAGAAGAAGTCCGAAGAGGAATGAGAGCCAGGTCTCGCGGAAGAAATAGGAGCAGTAATAGACGGACTGAGGATACACCATAAAGACCAACAATGACGCGAAGGAGATTTTTTCGCCGAACAATCTTTTCCCCGTCAACCAAAGAAGCCAACCGGTGAGAACGGAGAGAATACAGTGGATGAAGATGACGACGCCGGGGTGGCGCCCGAAGACGACGTAGACCCCGGCGATGAAGAGCGGATAAGAAGGCTCGCGCAGGGAGGTCGGCCGGCCGGCTTCCATGGCGTATTCTCCCCGATCGAGGAGGGACAGAGCGATGCTCTCATAGCCGTCGGAGTTTGTCGGCAGATAGCCGGCCCGATGGCCGTGCCAGGAGTAGCCCAGCCGGACGAGCAACCCCAGCGCCAGAGCGACCGCGACCAGACGACTCATGTCACCTGTCGGCCCATGAGGACTTCCTTTAGGAACTGCTTGGTGAATTCCACCCCTGTGGGCCAGGAGTGCGCCGTGCTCTGGCCGCCCAGGCGAGGGCTCTCGTAGGTGGGGATCTCCCCGATGCGCAATCCCAGCTTCATCATCCGTATGGACATCAGGTACTCGATGACGAAGCCGTCCACCCGACACTCGCAGCGCCGCAAGCTGTCGGCACGCACCGCGCGGAAACCGTTGATCGTATCAGTGACATAGGGCCCGCGGTTCCAGACCAGATTGGCCATCAGCGTGAAGGCTTGGTTGACCCACTTGCGCAGGGGGATGGCCTGCTCGTCTTCTTCGTTGTGCGCTCCCTTCATCATCCGTGAGGCCACGACCAGGTCGTAGCCGCCGGCTTCCAGCTTCTCGAAGAGCTTGGTGATGTCGGCGGGGTCCTCGTTACCGTCGGGACTGTAGTAGCAGAGGACCTCGGCGTCGGTCACGTCCAGCGCCACCGAAAAAGCGCAGCCCCGCCCGCGCCGCGGCTGGCCCAGGACCTTCACGTCCTTGGACTCCAGATACTCGACCGTGCCGTCCTGGGAGCCGCCGTCCACGGCGAAGAACTCGTCGGCCGCGTTGCGCGGGATCTTATCGAAGAGTTTCTCAAGCGCCTCGATCTCGTTGAATGTCAGCAAGACGAGCGCGCGCTTCAATTTCATCGGCGGACTGCCTCGACGGCCCCCCTCTCGTGCGCGCGATACCATTCAATCGTCTTCGCCAGGCCCTCCGGCAGGGCGACCCGCGCCGTGAAGCCGAGTTCTTTCGTCGCCTTCGTCACGTCGCAGCGACGGCGCGGCTGGCCCGACGGCTTGAGCAGGTCGAAGGACAGTCTCGCCCCCGTGCCGGCTAGACGGATGATCATCTCGGCCAACTCGCGCACCGAGATCTCATCGTCGGCCCCGATGTTGACGGGATCGGCCCGCGGGTACTTCTCGGCGACCTCCAGGATTCCACGGGCGATATCCTCCACGAATAGAAACGAGCGGGTGGAGCGGCCGTCGCCCCAGACCTTGACCGGGTCCTCTTCATCGCAGGCGCGCTTGACGAGGGCCGCGATCACATGAGAGCGCTCCGGGTCGAAGTGGTCGCGGGGGCCGTAGGCGTTGTAGGGCCTGGCAATTGCAACGGACATGCCGAACTCGCCGGCATAGGTCTTGCCGGCGTACTCGGTCATGCGCTTGGCCCAACCGTAGCCCTCGTTGGCCTGCTCGGGCCGGTCCCGAAAGCCCTCGGCCTCCGGGGTCGGGATCGCGCAGTCGCGCGGATAGACGCAGGCGGAACTGACGACGAGGAAGCGGCCGACCTGGGCGCGCCGCGCCGCCTCCAGAACGTTGAGTCCCAGGATCATGTTGTCGCGAAACAGCGAGCCGTGATGGACGCTGTTGTAGCCCACGCCGCCGACGCAGGCGGCCAGGTTGAGGACGACGTCTTGGCCGCGGCAGACGCGCCGCGCCGCGGCGGAGTTTCGAAGGTCGGTCGAGACGAAGCGCAGGTCCTTCCAGACTGCGGCCAGGTTGCGCCGCTTGGCGGGCGAGGGGTGGTCGGCAACCGTAATGTTCACGCCTCGCCCGGAGGCGAGCAGGCGCTCGACGACGTGGCTTCCGATGAAACCGCCGCCGCCCGTCACCAAGACTTTCTTGCGGTCCCAATATCCCACGGTGCGTCATTCTACACAATCGCCCCCCTCCCCGACCCGGAAGGGAATGCTACAATCGCGCAAATGTCGGAGCTCGAGCTTTCTATCGTGATCCCCGCGCTCGATGAGGAGCGCACCATCGCCCATTGCGTGGGCAAGGCCCTTAAGGCCATCTCCACCCTGAAGACGTCAGGCGAGGTCGTGGTGGCCGACAACGGCTCCGCCGACCGCACGCGCGAGGTCGCGACCGCCGCGGGAGCGCGCGTAGTGGCCATCGAGGGCCGAGGCTATGGGAAAACCCTGCGCGGGGGCTTCACCACCGCAAAGGGGCGCTTCCTCGTCATGGCCGACGCGGACGGCTCCTACGATTTCGAGGAGTGCGTCCCCTATGTGGAGAAGCTGAGGGCCGGCTTCGACCTGGTAGTGGGCAACCGCTTCCAGGGCGTGATCTCCCCGGGGGCCATGCCCTTCCTTCACCGCTACCTGGGCACCCCAGTGCTGACCGTCGTCATGAACCTCCTCTTCGGCACGGGCCTGGGCGACACCAACTGCGGCATGCGCGCCCTGCGCCGCGACGCCTTCGAGCGCATGGGCCTGAAGGCCGACGGCATGGAGTTCGCCACCGAGATGCTGGTCAAAGCCTCGCTCGTGGGTCTCAAGATCGCCGAGGTGCCCTGCAACCTCTACAAGGACCTGCGCGATCGTCCCCCGCACCTGCGCACCTGGCGCGACGGCTGGCGCCACCTGCGCTTCATGCTTCTTTTCTCCCCCCTGGGGACCTTCTTCTTTCCTGGAACCTTCTGCGCGACCCTTGGCGGCGCGGGGCTGCTGGGCCTGACCGTTCGCGACGTCCTCGCGCCGGGAACCGCCGACTGGCTCGCCAGCCGCCACATGCTCACGGCCCTGCTGTTCTGGCTGGTCGGCATCGGAGCGCTCGGGCTGGGAATCGTGGCTCAGGAAGCGGATTACCAGGAGCGCTACGACGCCCGCAACCGCCTTATCGTTTTCCTTCATAAGACCTTCAGCCTGGAGAAGGGCCTCATCCTGGGCACGGCCCTGATCCTGCTCGGCGTTGCGCTCCTGGCCTACCTCCCGATCTCCTACTACGGACGCGTCCTGCCCCTGGGCCCCGACGCCCTGCGCCTGGACGGGGCCGTCCTGGCCATCGCCTCCGTGCTGACCGGCGTGCAGTGCGTGTTCGTCTCCTTCGCCCTCGGCCTCTTCTACCACCGGGTCAAATGAACGAGTCGCATGCCGAGTTCTACGAGCGCTGGTCGTCGCGGGCGCGCCCCTACTTCGCCTGGCAATTCTCGCAGTTCCAGCCGTTCATCGGCCGCCGCGTCGCCGATGTCGGCTGCGGTCTGGGCAGTTTCGTGGAGCATTTCCTGGCGGCGGGCGTCGAAACCTACCTCGGCGTCGAGCCCGACGCCGACTTACGCGCCCGCTTCGCCGAGCGCCATCGCGACCCCCGCGTGCGCCTGGCCGCGGCTTCGGACGCCACGGACCCGGCCCTCGTTGCCGAGATGCGCGCGGCCGCAGTTGACACAGCCTTCAGCGTCAACGTGCTGGAGCACGTCGAGCGCGACGACCTGGCCCTTAAGCACATGATCGAGGGCACGACCCCAGGCGGTCACATCTGTCTCCTCGTCCCCGCCCATCCCTTTCTGTACGGCACCCTGGACGCCCTCGACGGACACTTCCGGCGGTACACGAAGGCCTCGCTGCGCGCGCTCACGGCTCAGGCCGGCGAAGCTTGCGTCGAGTGGGTGGACCTCCACCACTTCAACGCCCTGGCGGCCTTCGGTTGGTGGTTGAAGGGGCGCGTCCTGAAGGAGAAGAAGCAGAAGGACGAGAACTACGCGCTGATGAATGCGGTCCTGCCCGTCGTCTCCCATCTTGAAGGATTCATCCACCCCCCCTTAGGCTTATCCCTCGTCGCGATCCTGCGTCGGCGCTGAGAGCGGGCGGTGTCAGGCTTTCGAATCTTTCAAATTCTTTCTGGAATTTTAAAGATTCGAAAGCCTGACACCGTTTTCCAGCTTCGCGTCCAGGCGGTCGGCGGCGTCGAGACCCATCTTCATGGCCACATGCGTGTTGACGTACTGGAATCGCCCCTGACGGCCGGCGGTCTCGACGTTCGATAGACCCGCGAAAGCGTCAAGGAGCGTCTTGAGCGCAACCTCATAGCCCAGGGTGTACATGGGGTGAGCGTGACGGGCGCGGAAGACATGGGCGGAGATCACCTCCGCGCGGTCGAGGATGTCCTCGCGGACTAAGTCCGCGACCACGGCCTCCACCGCCACGGACTCGTCCGTCCAGATGGAGTCCTTCGGGTCGCAAGCGACCTCCGCCACCAGAAGCGTGGTCCCGGGCGGGTCCATGTGGAAGCCGAAGTGCGCAAGGTCCGTGATGCGGTTGAAGGAATGCTCGCGGAAATACATGAAGGAGGCGCGCAGGGCCTTCGGCCGGCGGACCTTGAGGCCGACGAATACGATGGCCCGGAAGCGGATCGCCTCGGCCGCCGCCGCCACCGCGTCGCCCAGCGACGGCGTGAACATCCTCGCCGCCTCGTTGATGGCCAGCGTATTCACGATCCCGGAGCAGGGCACGACCTCGCTCTTGCCGCCGTGTTCCAACTCGACAGCCGCGACCCTCCCGCCTTCCCGGCGCAGCGAGAGGACGCGGGCACAGAGGCGCAGCCGGGCACCTTTCTTCAAGGCGTCGGCGGCCATGCGCTCGCAGATCATGGAGAATCCCTTCTTCGTGGTCCAGAGCTGCCCCTCGAGCTTCTCGACATAGCCCTCGGTCTTCATCGCGTCGCCGGATGAGAAGACCTTGCGCGCCGCGGCCGCGGCCTTGTCGAGGAAGTCCAGGATATTCAGGCGCGGGATGCGCTCACGCGCGAAGGACGGGGAGAAGTCCGAAGGGGGGATGCCCCAGACGCGCTGGATGTAGTCCTTGAAAAAAAGGCGGTAGAGCACATCGCCGTAGTAGCGTTGCAGGAGGGTCTCGGAGTTCTCCTGCGCGGGCTTGACCAAGGCGCCCTTGACGAAGTGATAGGCGAAGCTCCCCGCCGCGTGGAGGACCGTCGTCAGAGGGAGCTTGAGCAGGACGTCGGGCATGGCGAGCGGGAACTTGAAGTAGTTGCCCAGGAACTTGATCTGGATCGTCCGTTCATAGGGAAGAAGATCTCCTCCCATGAGGGTCTTGATGTCGGCGAGGATGTCGGCGTCCGTGGTGTGGAAGACGTGGGGACCGTATTCGTAGACGTCCCCCCCGAGCGTGATGCCCCCGGCCAGGCCCCCGACGTGATCCTCGGCCTCCACGAGCAGGACCGGCCGCCCCTTCTCGCGCAGGCGGCGCGCGGCCATGAGACCAGCGCAACCCGCGCCGAGGACGATGATGGGGTCTTCAGTCATCCTTTCCAGCCCTTCACTTCCTCCACGATCTTGGCCACATCCACATCCTTGAGGCCCGGATGGAGGGGCAGGCTCAGGGCTTCCTCGTTGAGGCGCTCGCAGACCGGCAGCCGAGCGGTCGAGCCGTAGATCTTGTTCATGTGCAGGGGATGGTAACGTAGAGTCGTGTAAATGCCGGCGTTGTAGAGGTATTTAGCGAAGGCATCGCGCTTACCGCCCGGCACGCGCACGCAGTAGGTGAAGTAGGAGTGCGTCGCATCGGTCGGAGCGTCCTGTGGACGCACAAGCCAGCCCAAGGAGGCGAACTCCTTCTGGAAGACCTCCCAGATCTTTTTGCGGCAGGCCTGCATCTTGTCGAGCTTGCGCAGTTGGGCCAGGCCGATGGAGGCGGCGATGTCGCTGGGCAACATCTTCGGGAAGAAGTCGGTGACGTTGTACTCCCACCAGCGGTCTTTGCTGGCCGAAGCCTCGAAGCCGGACTTGCCGATGCCGCAGTAGCGCAGTTGCTTGGCGCGCGCCAGTCGCACCGAGTCCTTGGCGGTCAGGCCCCCGCCCTCACCCATGGCCAGGTTCTTGATGGCATCGAAGGAATAGATGCCGACCTCACCTAGATTCCCGCAGGAGACGCCCTTCAGCTTCGAGTCCACCGCGTGTGCGGCGTCTTCTAGGATGGGCAGGCCGAGGCGGGCGATTTCATCGACGCGAACCGGGAGCCCTCCGTAGTGGACGATCATCACAGCCGCGGTCTTAGGCGTGCGGGCCGCCTCAGCCGTCTTCAGCGTGATGTTGTGGGTGTCGAGATCCACATCGGCAAATACCGGGCGATGACCGGAGAGGATGACGGCGTGCGCACAGGCGATCCAGGTGAACGAGGGCACGATGACGTCCGAGCCCGGAGGTAGGTCCAGGAGTTTCATGGCCAGGTGCAGGCTGTTGGAGCCCGAGTCGAGCAGCACGAAGCCGGGCAAGCCGAGACGCGCAGCGAACGCATTCTCAAAGGCCGAGGTCTTGGGGCCGATGCCGATCCACTGCGCCTCGAGGCTGGTGCGGACTTCCTCCAGTTCCTCCGGACCCATCAGCGAGCCGAAAACGTTGATCATGCTTTCCCCTCCTCAAGCTTCAGGATGATATGGTCTCCGGCGTCTGCGACGTTCTTGAAGCCGCAATGCTCGTAGAAAGTCACCGCCGGATTGCCTTTTAAGACCAGACAGCCGATGTCCTTGGTGTGATGGGACGCGATATGGGCGCACATCAGGCCCATCGCCGCCTTCATGAGCCCCTTGCCCGCACCGCCGGGCGCGACGATGATGTTGTAAACGTCGGCCGAACCGTCCTTCTGGAGACGGAAGCCCATGCACCCGACTTTGCGGCCCTTGTGCTCGACGATGAACATGAAGTCCTCGGGACGCAGGAGGTATGAGGCATACCAGGTCTTCTGCATTTCCGGGGTGATCTCGCTCTGGAAGAAGAAGCTCTTCCTGTTGGCGTTCTTCCAGACCCGAAGGTCCTCTAAGTCGCGCGGCTCGGCTGCGCGCAGGGTCACGCGCGGTTCGGTCGACAAAGCGAGGGCCAGAGGGCGGTTCATGGTCGGCGCCGCCGGACGGTCATGCCGGCGTCGGCGTAAAAGGAGTCGTCGCGCGGCGCGGCCCACAGCAGACGCGCCGGCGGGAAGCTCTGGGCCTCATCATAGCGGTTGCGCAGGCCCTCGTCCAAGGCGTCCCACCCCGAGGCGCTGGCGACAACCCACTCCGGCGCGGGGCGCGCTTCCAGGTTCCGAGACGACTCGAAGACCACCAAGCGCAGGCGATCCCAGCGGAAGGACGGAGTGTGCGCGGGTTCGGGATAACGCAGCAGACCAACCGAGGCCCCGGCCGGGATGTTCGCGTCCACCCAGCCCGCGGCGAGGGTTTTCGTCGACGACGGCCCGGCCTCCCGGCGGAGGTTCTCGAGATGGACGGCGCCGCGCAGTCCCGTGTCGGCCAAAGCGCCCGCCAGGAGGAGCCCGGCCAGGGCCGGAGAGGGGAGCGCGGACAGAAGGTCGGCGGCGAAGAGGACCCCGAGGGCCGCAACCGGGTAGTGCAGGCGCAGGGAGCCGGTGCTAGCTGAGATCTCAGGAAAGCGAAGCAGGACGACGGCGATGCCCCCGAGGGCGAGCAGGGCCGCCGCGCGGCGGCACGCGTCCTGGAAGAGGGCGCGCGCCAAGCCCGCCGCGGCCAGCGCGGCCAGCGCGGCCCCGAGCCCCTCCGGGACGACGCGCAGGGCAAAGACGGCCAGCCCCCTAAGAGATAAGGCGAAGTGCGATGGAGAGTAGACGGTGAGCTCCCAGGCGAAGTCGCGGGGCGAGAAGACGAGGAAGGGATTGGTGACGATCACGGCGCCCAGCCCCGCAACCGACCCGAGGCCAGCCGCAATCCAGGATCCCTCGCGGCGGCAGAGCCGGGCGAGCAGCGGCGCGCAGAGCCCGAAGCCGAGGACAAGATTGCCGCCGGCGGCCAAGCCCATCCCTAGGCCGCAGAGAAGAGCGTCAATTCCTCTTCCCTCCTCGACGGCGCGGACCATGAAGTAGGCCCCGGCGAGGAAGAAGAAGGCCGCGACGGGATGCGGCTTAAGGATATGGGCGTTGATGATCGCGACCGGGGCCAGGGCCCAGAGGAGGGCCGCCGCAGTCCCGGTCCGACGTCCGGACAGGATGCGCCCTAACTCATAGAGCAGCCAGAGGGTTCCGAGGTGGAAGAGAAGCGTGAAAAGGCGACCAAGGAGGTAGAGGCGGGCCATCGCCTCCGGCGCGGCCAGATAGTAAGAGAGGTCGGGCGTCAGCCGTGCGAGATGGAGCAGGTGCGCGCCACCCAGGAAAGCGCCGAGAGGATAGATGAACGCGCCTCCGTATTGGACGTAGAGGGGCTTGAGCTCCAAACGCCACGGACGCATCTGCGCCAGGATGATGAACGATTTTTTCTCATCGGGGTTCACGGTCTGGGTCAGAAGGGCGCGCGCGGCATTGACCAACTCGTCGGGAGGAAAGGTCCAGCCTGGGGCGATCTCGACGACGCCCCGAACCGAGGTGCGCGGCTCATCGGCGCGCATCTCGTCGTGGGATTTTTTTATCTCTTCATAGAGACGCCGCCAGGAGTCGGCCAAGCTGCGCGCGAAGACGGGGGACCGGCGCAGTCCCTCGGGCAGGGCCCGCCAGCGCTCCGTTCCCGGCAGGCCGCCCGTGATGCCGCATAGGCCCGTGGCGAGACCTAGAGTCAGCGTGCAGAAAAGGCCCGCCTCCACCCGCCAGCCGCCGCGCTGGGGCTTGAGCCGCAGGAGCATGCGCGCGTAGGCGAAGGCCAGTTCCCAGGCGTTCGCCTTGGACTCCCCGGTGAGGCGCGGGGCGTAGTGGATGGGCTCCTCGACCACGCGTCCGCCCTTGGCGAGTATGCCGACGAGGAGCTCCTGCTGGATCGAAAAATCCATCGCGACGCTGGGCACGGCCCGAGCGGAGGGCCCGTGATAGAGGCGCAATCCGCTGGAAGACTCGCGCACGGGCAAATCCAGCACGCGCCGGGTGACGATATTGAGCGCGCGGCTGAGGACCTGGCGCAGCCAAGGCATGTCCGCCGAACCGCCCCGGCAATAGCGCGAGCCTACGATCAGCCGCGCCTCCTGTCGCCGCGCCCAGAAGCGCTCGAGGTCTTCGGGCGCATGGGAACCATCCGCGTCCATCAGCGCGACCCACTCGGCGCCGGCCGCCTGCAGTCCCTCGCGCACGGCCGAGCCGAAGCCGCGGCCCTTCTGACGCAGCACGCGCGCGCCCTGCTCCGCGGCGACCGCGGTCGTCTCGTCGCGGGAGCCCCCGTCGACCACCAGGACCTCCCCGCTCACGCCGAGGCGCGAAAAGAGGGCCTCCAAACGCGGCAGAAGGACGCGCAGGCCCGCGGCCTCGTCGAGGGTGGGCAGAACGACGGATAGCTGTGGTCCTTGGCTCATATTTTCCAAACCGTCCGGAACGCTCATCCTACAAAAATACGCAAGAACGCATCGCCGTCGGGGAATGATAGAATCCGCTCATGAATCCGGGCCGTCGCCGCGCGTGGTCGCTGTCGCTGCTCGCGGCTCTGGGCGCGGCCGCGCTGTCCGCGCAGCGCGTTCCCCTGGGCGGGCGCTCCCACGCCGTGCTCGTCGCCAAGGCCGAACTGCACGCCGTCCTGGCCTTCGACCCGATGGTGACGGCCACTCTGTCCTCGCCCTACTCGCGTTCCGCCGCGACGCTGGGCCGCGCACTCGCCGCTCTGGAGCGGGCCGGTCTCCCCGTCGACCACAGCGCGCGCGTCCTCCTGTTCATCCTATGGCTGGGCTGCGCGGCCGCCGTGTTCCATCTGACCCTCGGTGTCACCGGCTCCGAGACCGCCGGCATCCTGGCCGCGCTGTGGTACGGACTTCAGGCCCCGTTTTCTCCGGGCGCCGTCCCCAATGGACTGTCCGCCCTGGACCGCTCACTCGGACTGCTCCCACTCCTGTTGGCCGTGGAGAATTGTCTCCTGGGCCGCCGGAACGCGGCGCTCGCTTTCCTCATTGCCGCGACGTACCTACACGCTAACCCCGCCATCCACCTGTGGTCCTGGATCGTCGCCGAGGACCTGCTCGAAGCTGTGCGAAGGCCCGCCTTCCGCCGAGGCGCGAACTTGCGCCTGCTCGCCACGGGCCTTGCCGCCATGCCTCTCCTCCTGGCGGCGGGACGTTCTCCGCTGGGGGAGTCAGACCCCGCCTACGCCCGCGCCGCGCTGGCCTCCTTCCAGCCCTTCATCAGCGGCCGCGGCCTGGCGGTCACCGACCTGCTGTTCGGCTTGTTCGGTTTGACGTTGGCCCTGGGCGCGCTGTGGCGCGCGCGCGACTGGGACATGCGCGCGCCGCTGCTGCGCGCGATGGGATGGATGATGCTGACGCTGGCGGTGGGGACCGTCGTGGGCGGATACGGCGGGCCCGGCGGGCCGCTCTGGGGCATCGTGGTCAAGATGCAGCCCTGGGTCTCACTCTATATACTGGATCTGGTCGGGATACTGGCGCTGTCTCGAGAACTCGCCCTCGCCATGGAGCAGCGCCGCCCGCTGGCGCCGGCCCTGGCCTGGACCTTGGCCTTGGCCGCACCCCGAGACCTGGGCGCACGCGCCCTGTCCCTCCCACTATGGACAAGCCTGCACGGCGGCCCCTGGCAAAAGACGGCGAAAGCGGCAGCGGGCGCGGCCCTCTCCGCAGGTCTGCTGGCTGCGGCCTTCCCCGGCGCGGCGCGCGCGCTGGCCGTCGCCGTCGGCCTGCGCGGGGGCTTCCTATCCCTGCCGACCTTTCAATGGACCGGCGCGGTGGGCCTGCTCGGGGCGCTGCTACTCGGCCGATTACTGAGCATGACGCCGCCGCGCTATGCGCTTCGAGCCGGACTGGCCATGACCGTGGGCCTGTTCGCGCTCAGCGTGGCGCTGTGGCCCGGCACGCGCGAAGACCAGGACCTGAGCCGCATGGCGCTGTGGGCGCGACGCGCCCTGCCGCTCGACGCAGTGATCTTCCAGGCGCCTCTGGCCCAGGCCGACTGCACGCTGTGGATGGCGCGCGCGGAGCGACTCATGTCGCCCTGCGTCGAGGACGCGGACGGGCCCATGCTCTATTTCTCGGCCGCACCGGCCATGGGTCGCCGCCTCCTCCAGAGCGGCTACAATCCCGAAGCCGTCACCGATTACGGCTCGCACATACGGCAGATGGTCGCGACGCTGGAGCGCGCGACTCCGGAGAGAGTCGCGCGCCTGGCCGCCGAGCGCGGGATCACGCATGTCCTGATCCCCGCCGACAAGCCGTGGCCCGGGAACCCCATCGCCGTACATGGGAAATGGGCGATGTACGAGGCGCGCAAATGATGCCAGCCCTCGACGTTGCGTCAAGCGCTTGCCGCGGCTCATCGGAACTCGAAGACCTCCACCGATCCGTTTGAGAAAACGCGCCGGCCTCCCAGCGACTCCGGAGGTCGGCGCAGCAGCGCGCGGTCGGCCTCCGCCACCCAGAGGTGGTACGGGCGCGGCGCGGGAGGGGCCGTCTCGTAGAGCTCCCGCAAACGCCGCCGGCCGGCGGCGCTGGGCCCGTCCGTCGGATCCTGCGGCATCCAGGAATAGAACCACTCGGCGGGCTCGAATGACGGGTAGTCCAACTCCCCCTCCTCGAGCTGGCGTCGGCGCATGCGCGCCGCCAGGGCCAGACGCCGCTCGGGCGTGACCCAGCGCTCCTTGAGGAAGAGGTCCGGGTCGGCGCCGCAAGTCTTGAGCAGCGAGGCGATCCGCCCCAGGTACTCGTCGCGCGTGAAGAAGCGCACGAGGTTCGGCGAAGAGGGTGCGCCCAGCACCTTGGCTCCGGTGTAGAGCGGGAGCACGAGATTGGCCTCCATCGATAGAGAGGCCACAAGCGCGTCCTCGGGCAGGTTCGCATCGACCCAGTCTGCCGCGGCCTCCACGTCGCGCGGCAACCCGAAGAGACGATACGTCGACAGTGCCGCGCGCGACTCGTTGCTCAGCGCCAGCAGCAACGCCGCCGCGCCGACGCCGATGGCCGCGCGGCGCGTCCACCAGGGGCGCTCGGAGATCCAGAGCATAAGCGCCAGCGCCGCCCCGAAGCTGCCGAAGGAGATGTAATGAAAAACCTGGACCGTCCCGCCCGTCACGAGTTGGGCGTTGCGGCAGGCGAAAGCCGCTCCCTGTAGACAGGCCAGGAGCAGCCAGGCCGCGGCCCGGCCCGCGTCGCGCTCGCGCGCGCGGGCGCCGAGCATCAGCGCGGCCGCAACGGGGTGGACGAGCGTCACCCAGTAAAAGCGCCGGGCCGCGGTCCAGCCTATGAGATCCAGGCTCTCGCGGCGCGCCTGTGGGTCCACCGTGGCAAGTTGCAAGGCGAGATAGGCGGCTGACAGGAGCAAGGCCGCGCCCAGCGCCGCCGCCGCGCGCAGGCTCCCCGGAACGCGGGAGGCCCACAGCGCCATCGCGAACAAGGAGAGCGCCGCCAGCCCGAACGTAAACTCGTACGGGTGCACCAGCGCCATCGCGCCGAAGCCCAGGCCCAGCAGCGCGGCGCGTAACATCGAGCGCTGCGCGCGGCAGGCCAGGTCCCATGCGCCCCAGAGCAGCAACGCCAGCAGGAAGTAGGAGAGCATCTGCGAGGGCAAGCGGCGGAAGATGGGGCCGATCTCCGCCTGCCGGTGGACAAAGACGAGGCTCCAGCGCTCGAGGTTCACGCGCGGACTGAGATTGACGTCGAGCAGCCACACGTAGAGGTCGGGGAAGACCACGGACACGAGCGCCAGCGGCAGGGTCGCCTCGTCCCGGCCCGACCACCACCGGAACACGGCGAAGAACCAGAGGAACCATGCGGCGCCCAGAGCCGCCACAGCCAGGGCCCAGCCCCAGGTCAGGTCGCGCCCCGCCAGGAACGCGAAGGCTGACAGGATGTAGAAGCCCAGGGAGTCGTGCAGCCAACCCGCAAGCAAGACGTCGTCGCGCCAGTACGGGTCGCGGGGATAACCGTGGCGAAGGATCTGGTTCACCCGCGCGCCGTAGTAGGCCTCATCGTGGGAGCGCGTCGGGAAGAGTTCCGGCACGAGCAGGCGGAATCGCCCGTTGCTGGGAGAGGCGGCCCAGGCCGCAGATTTGGTGGTTGTGGCCCTGACGCGCAGTGCCGCGATGAGGGCAGGACGGAGCAGGAGCAGGCAGAAGACGCCGACCGCGGCCCACAGGGCGGTGCGCCAGGAGGACGGAGCACCGTAGGTCGTTTTTTTCACTAGGCTCCGGGCCCAGGATAGCAAAAACGACGAATCGTAAATTTAGTAGATTCAGGGCCAATGACCAGCGTGATCAACGCATGAGGCTCGCCGTAGACGCGGCGCCCCTGCTCGACGCCGTGAGCGGGCTCGGCTTCTACTGCGAACGCATCTGCGCAGCGCTCGCCGAGATCCCCGAATTAGAGTTGATCATGACGATCTCGTCCTGGCGCAGCGCCGAGGGCCTCGAGCGCGCGCCCCTGCCGCGTGGGCCTCGCGTGCGGCTGCTGCCGCTGCGCGCGCCGCAGCGCCTGCTGCTGCCCGCCGAGGAGGCGCTCGGCCTGCGCTGGCGCGAGCGGCGCCTGCTCGAGGCCGGCGCCGACGCCTATCTCGGATTGGGCAACGTCCTGCCGCCGTTGACGCGGCTGCCCGGAGTCGTCGTCGTCCACCACGTCGGCAGCGATACTCTCCCGCCGGGACTGTGGCCCCGCTTCTATTTCCGGACGCTCACTGACCGCTCCGTGGCCCGGGCTCGGCGGGTGATCGCCGTGTCGGAGCGCACGCGCGCGGACGTGCTCGCCAAATGGCGCCTGGAGCCGGCGCGCGTGACGATGGTGCATGAGGGCGGGCCCGATGTCTCCTTCCGGCCGGCGCGGCCTGGCGATCAACCACCCTCCGTGGATGGGCCTTATCTCCTCCACGTCGGCGCCCTGGTCGCACGCAAGAACGTCCCGCTGCTGTTGCGCGCCTTTGGCCGTCTCGTCGAACGCAATCCCAGCCTGCCGCACAGACTCGTGCTGGCGGGACGCGACGGAGACGCCTCAGCCGAGGTCGCGCGTCTCTGCGCGGGCGTCCCGCTGGCGGAACGCGTGCTGCGGCTCGGCGCCGTGCCGCGCGCGACGCTGGTCGCGCTCTACCAGGGAGCTTCGGTCGCGGCGGTACCCTCGCGACTCGAGGGCTTCGGATTCCCCGTCCTCGAGGCCATGGCCTGCGGCACGCCGGTCGTGGTGTCCACCGCAGGCTCGTTGCCTGAGATCGCAGGAGATGCGGCCCTGACCCACGACCCCGACGACGAGCAGGGGCTGGGCGTCGCGCTGGAGAGGCTGCTCGGCGACCCCGCCCTGGCCGCCGAGTTGCGCCGCAAGGGACTGGAGCGTGCCGCCGCCTTCTCCTGGCGGCGCGCGGCCGCCGAGACGCTCGCTGTCGTGCGCGGCGCCGTGGCGTCGGCGAAAATCTAGAATCCAGACACGCGATAAAGCGTGAGTCCGTCGCCGGAGGCCTCCGTGCGCATCCCGTAGCGGGTCAGCGCCGGGCCCAGTCCGGAGATCTCCAAGGCGCGGTCGGTCGTAAAGACCTTCTCGCCGCGGGCGCGAAGGACGTCGAGGCGGGTGAAAAGCGATTTTTCGTCTTCCAAGTAGCGAAGCTCCAAGGGATTGCGGTGCGCAAAATAGGACAGGTACACGGGACCGCGCCCGACGGCGAAGACCCAGGCGTTCTCCGGTGTGTGCGCCGAGACCCAGCGGGCCTCCAGATACTCCGGATTGGACGCCGGCGCCGACGCCGGACGCACGACGAAAGCGAGGTTGTAGGCGCCGGCCGCGGCCGTCCACGCGACAAGCGCCGCGGTGCGCGCGAGCGGGCGCCAGGAATCCAGCCCCAGCATGACCAGAGCCCAGAGGCCGATCAGGTCGCTCACCCGGTAGACGATGGTGAAAGGCTCCCAGAATAGAAAGAGCGTCGCGTAGCCCGCCAGCCACAACAGCCAGAACCGCGCCTCCCGCCCGCCCTGATGCGCGCCGCGCGCGGCCGCGGCGATGGGCAGGGCCGCCAGCACCAGACCCGCGAGCCAGGCCGCGCCGGTCCGCCCTGAGAACTCGCAGAACACGCGCAGAGTCATGACCGACCACGCCCGCAGAGCGTCGAGCGGCGCGGTCGAGTGCCACAGGAAGGTCCGGTGCTTGCCCAGAGCCGCGCTGCCGAGCAGCCACAACCTCAGCTCCAGTTCGCAACGAGGCCTCACCGCGAGGAGCCCCGCCGCCGCGTAGGAGACGAGAAGGACCGCGGCAAACGCGCCGAGCGAAGGCGCGAGCGCTTTGCGTCCTTTCTTCTTCGCCAGAAGCCAGGCGAGCGCGGGCAGGGCCATGAGATGCCCGACGTGGCCGAGCGCGGCGCAGGCTTGCCAGACGCCGATGACGGCGGGCCGCGGTCTCTCGCCCAGCGCCTCGCGCGCGGCGAGCGCGGCGAAAAGAGCTCCCAGCATGTAGACCTGAGCCTCCAGGCTCCAGAACCACCAGGCGTGGGACACGGCAAGCGCCGCGCCCGCAAGCGCGGCCTCGCGGTCCGGGCGGCCCGAGCGCCGCACGAGGGACGCCAGGACCGCGGCGCCGGCCGCGCCCAGCAGACCGTCGAGTATCTGAAGCGCAAGAAGGGCTGGACCCTTATAGCCTAATATAAGCCAAGCGCGGTTGAAAAGCCAGCCGACCACGCCGTAGGCCAGGTGATTGCCGTGGACGAGGTGCTTGAAGTCGGAGAGCTCGACCGCGATGGCGCATGCCACGCCGTCGAAGTTGAAGTATAGCGAGCGAAACGCGAGATAAAGGAGGAGAGCCGCCGCGAACACGGCGAAGCAGAGTCGGCGTTCTCCGGGCTCCATTGAAAGGATTATCGGATATTTACTTCAGCGAGGCATTCTCGCGCAGCAGCGCCATGCGCAAGCGCGGCAACCATCGGAATTTTTCATACCCGGCTTGAAGATTCAAATAAAGACTTGGAGAGATCATCGCGATCAACAGGCTCGCCATCTTGAACGCTAGAAACAGAGACGCCGGGTTCTCATTTTTGAGCCGGCGCCAGACGGCAAGCCCCTCAGACTTCCGGCCGCGCCAACCGCACAGGAGGATCTCCTTCTTGCGCCGCTCCAACAGGCTCAAGCGTTCGACGAGCGGCGATAGGCGCAGGCCCCGCTCCTTGAGCCGGCGTTCAAGATGCCTGTCCCAATGCTCGCGGATCATCAGGTATTTCTCGATATTCTCCGGCTTCCAATCAATCTTTTGGTAAAAATTATTGCCGTGGATGCGCAAGCAGCCCAATGCTTCCGGCACGGTGCGCGCCGGAGCGAAGAAAAGAGCGTGCTTCGACACGTATTCATCCGCGCAATAGGGCGCGTCGGTCGGCACAGGAGAGATTTTTTCAAACACGGACCGGCGAATGCTGAGGCCCGGCGCGCCGATCAGCTGCGCTCTGCCTTCCAAAAGATCCTCGAGCCGGAGATCGGCCTGCGTCAACGCGGAGGCTCGCCAGAGAACGCGTCCGGAAGCATCCATCGCATCGAGCGGATGCTGGACGATCCCGGCTTCGGGATGCCGGGCGAACTCCTCCAGGACTCGGACGATTTTGCGCGGATACCAAATATCGTCGGCATCCTGGAAGCAGATGATTTCTCCGCTCGAATGCCGAAACGCCGTGTTGAACGCCCCTCCTTGCCCTTGATTTTTTTGATGGATATAGAGGACTTCGGGAACGAATTTTTCAACGCGCTGCCGCGTGTCGTCGGTCGATTCGTTGTCGACGACGATGATCTCCCGCGAGCAGCCGCTCCAATCTTGATTCAGAACGCTGCGAATGGACTCTTCGACGAAGCGGCCGTAGTTGTAGCAAGTGATGATCGCGGTGACTGAGACGGGCATAGCGAAGCGGTCTCTACGAGACGGAACGCCCTTTTCCCCAGGTATTGAGCCGAGCAAGCTGGTCGATGGTGTCCGCAGTGAACCACCGTTTCGGATAGATGTTCGAGCAGTAAACCTGTCGGCGGCTGATCAGTTGCCGCCAGACGCTATTGAAGTCCTCGGTCCGGCGCGTCATCCCATTGATTTTGGCCGGATTGAGCACTTGGATGCCGGAGCAATACGATCCCGTCGGTTTGCGCCGATCCAACCGAAAGACGACGTTGTCGCGCTGCAGGATATAGTCGCCCTCCAAGCCGCGAATCGGCCGGGCGGGAACCACCATGCAGGTCGGCCGTCCGAAACGGACGTATTCCTTCGAGATAAGGTTGAAATCCAGCTCAACGATGTTGTCGCAGGTGAGGACAAAAATCGGCTCGTCGAGCAGCTTGAAGAACGTGTTGTAAATCCACCACGCGTTTCCCTTGCCTTCAGTGTTGAGGACCGTGTTGACGCCAAGCTCGATGACGTGCTGGGCCACCGTCGCGGCTTTGTAACCGACCGTGATGTGGACGAACTCAACGGCTTTCGTGATCCTGTGAATGCCGCTCGAGATGAGCGTGTCGTTGCCGAAATGGACCAGGGGTTTGGGGATGCTGTTCGTGAGAGGCAGCATCCGCATCCCGCGGCCGGCCGCCATGATCAGCGCGTGCCGGATGACCTTGTTCTTATTTCTCTTCCAGGGGCGGATCATTGATGATGGCGAGGATCTCCTGCTCGCTGAGCCTCTCGACGTTTGCCGACGAAACGCATTCTTTCAGCGGCCGCTCAATGCGGGTATTGGGGGAGATCGCGTAGTGGGGGACGTCGCCGTATTTACACTCGCTCGTAAAGGGCAACTCGGCTTCTCCGAAAATAAACTCGTCGAGCCGGTCTCCTGGGCGACCCGCAATCTTTTCCCAGCTTCCGCCCTTGTGCTTGATCCAGACCTTCAAGAGAGCCTCAATCTGCGCCGACTTCATCGTGCGGGTGAGGATGTTCCCTGAAATCGCATCGATATTGTCGATAGCCGTGCGCACGAGCTTCACCGCCTCGTCCACCGTGAAAAAGAAGCGGCGCATCTCCGGGCCGGTCGTTTTGATGACTCCCGTCCTCTCATGCATCTTCTTCCAGATCGGGAGGACCGAGCCGGTGGACCAGGCGACGTTGCCGTAACGAACACAGCAGAATCTTGTCGGCGTCTTGCCGTTCATCGAGCAGAACATTTTCTCCATGACGGCCTTTGAGAGCCCGTAGATGTTCCGAATGGGAGGAGCGGCCTTGTCGGTGGACACCCCGACGACGACCTCGGCGCCCTTCTCGACGGCCACGCGGGCTACGTTCTGGGAGCCAACCACGTTGACGTCGATGCATTCCATCGGATGTTTCTCGGCGAGATCGACGAACTTGGTCGCGGCAGCGTGAACCACGATGTGCGGCCGCGCCTCGGCGAAGACGTCCCGGACGGACTCGATGTTAGCGACGTCGAGCGGAAGAGCCCGGCAGCCGGAAAACTCCGCAGCGATCATGTTCTGCTTGTTGTTTCGTCCGCTGAGTACGACGTTGAAATCCTTCTTCAGGGCAAGCCCGAGCCTCTTGCCCAAAAAACCAGTGCCGCCGGTTACCAACACTGTTCTTTGCATTCGCTGAATAATAACATAAGCGCTTCATAAACTTCTGAGGATCCTCCTGTTACGCGGCGCCGAGGCCATTGCGCGCGCTCCTTTCTTCGCGCGGAAGAACGCATGGAACTGCTCGACGATGTAGTCCGCATCGCGCACCGTCATATACTGATGGCAGCCGACATAGAAGCCGGAGCGGTTAATCCAGCGCGCCACGGGGTACTGCGGCTCCAGGTCTCCGAAGAGGGAACGGTAGACGGGCTGGTTGAGCAGAGGCAGCATGTCGCGCGTCTCCACGCCGCGGTCCTCCAGGAAGTTCACGAGTTCCTTCTTGTCTTCCTCGCGCAGAACCAAACCATAGATCATAAAAGTGTGGTCGCGATCCGGCGGGCAGAAGGGCAACTGGAGGCGGTCCGAAAACTCCTGGAGGCCCTCGCTGAGGCGCCGCGCCAGGCGGACGCGCGCCTTGACGATGCCGGCCTTCTCCTCGAGTTGGGCTAGGCCGAGGGCGGCCTCGAGCTCCGTAGCGCGGAAGGAGTGACCGACGGAAACGAATTGGAAGCGCTTGGAGACGATCTCGTGGAGCTCAGCCCCCTTGGCGTGCTTGTCGTCGTCGATAGAGAGGTAAATGGAATCACGGCCATGGTTCATGAGGCTGCGCAGGCGGATGTAGAGGTCGGGGTCGCTCGTGGTTGCGAGACCGCCGACGCCGGTCACGATGTAATGCGCCACATAGGTCGAGAAGCAGCCGATGTCGCCGAGCGAGCCGACCTTGCGGCCCTGGTAGCGGGCAAACATCGTCTCCGCCGAGTCCTCGATGACGGACAAACCTCGCTTTGCGGCGAGGCTTAATATCGGGGCCATGTCGGCCGGCAGACCGAGCAGGTGCACGGGAATGACGGCGCGTGTGCGAGACGTGATCTTTTCCTCGATCCGGGCGGGGTCGAGGGTGTATGTTCGCGGGTCCACGTCTACGAAGACCGGGCGCATGCGGTTGTGCAGGACGATGTTGGAGGTCGCGATGAAGGTGATCGAGGGGACCAACACCTCGTCGCCGTCGGCCCAGCCGTGTTTTTCCTTAAGCGCCTGGAGGGCGATATGGAGCGCGCTCGTGCCGGAGTTGCAGAAGACGGAGTGCTTGGAATCGTGCTCCTTGGCGAAGGCGGACTCGAAGCGACGATGGAAGGGGCCGTAGGAGAGGCGATGGGAGCGCAGGACTTCGCCGACGTAGCGGCGCGCACGGGGACTGACCGCGAACCCTCCGACGCCTACCTGACGGATCAACTTCTTCTTTTTGACGGTCATGTTTTATTTTAGCTCTTCCTGAGGCCCGGCCGCTGAAAAAGCTAGAATGCCCAGGCGATGCTCGAATACGCGTTCCTGACCTTCGGCTCCCTCTTCGCGATCGTGGATCCCTTCGCCGCGATCCCGACTTTCCTCGCGATGACGGAGAACGACACCCCCAAGCAGCGCCGGCGCATGGCGCGCACGGCCTGCATCACCTGCGCGGGCGTCATGGGCGCCTTCGCCGTCATGGGCCCGTCCATCTTCAAGCTCTTCGGCATCACCCTGCCCGCCTTCCAACTGGCCGGAGGGCTGGTCCTGCTCCTCTCCTCCCTGGACATGCTCCGCGCCCAGAAGTCGGCCCTGCGCGAGACCCCCGAGGAAGCCGAGGAGGGCCGCAGTAAGGAAGACATCGCCATCACCCCTCTCGCGGTCCCCATGCTGGCCGGCCCCGGAGCCATCACCACTTCCATCGTGCTGGCCGGCAAGGCCGACACCTGGGCGCACAAGGGCATCTTCTTCGTTTGCATCGCGGCCGTAGGCCTGGTCAGCTACCACTTCCTCACTTTGGCCGCCAGCGGCGCGAGCAAGATCTCGTCGACCCTCATGAACATCATCACGCGCCTCATGGGCCTCCTGCTGGCCGCCGTCGGCGTGCAATTCATCCTCTCGGCTCTCAAGATCGGATAAGCCCGGCCTCGCCGTCGGCGTAGCGGTGCCAAAGCTCCAGCATCAGCAGGGCCCACAGCCGGTAGCCGTGGTCGCGGCGGCCGCCTTGATGCTCGTCCCAGAGGCAGCGCAGGCCCTTCTGCGTGAAGTAGCCGCGGCTCAGAGCCTCGCGGGACAGGACATGACCGGCCCAATAGTCCTTGAGCGGCCCGCGCAACCATGAGCCGAGCGGGATGCCGAAGCCCATCTTGCCGCGCGTCAGTATCTCCGGGGGCAGAAGGTCCTTGAAGGCCTCTTTGAAGATCCACTTGTGGCCCCGCAGGCCCTTGAGCTTCCAGTTGCCCGGCATCCGGTAGGCTAGTTCCACGAACTCGTGGTCGAGCAATGGCGAGCGGCCCTCCAACGAACAGGCCATGGAGGCGATGTCCACCTTCGCCATCAGGCATTCGGGAAGATAGGTCTTGAAGTCCACATAGAGCATCCGGTTGACGAAGTCCTCGCCCTCGCAGGCCGTGAAGGCGTCGGCCATGTACCTCGTGGTGGCCCCCAACCCCGGGCCCAGCGCCTTCACGAACTCCGGGGCGTAGAGCGAGGGCTTTTCGTCCTCTGCGAAGTAGCAGATCATCCGGAGATGGCGGCCCGGCAGGTCGTTGAAGAGCGTGGACCGCAGGAAGCGCTTGAACCGCCAGATCATGCCGAGAGGCGCGTCGTGCTCCGGGAGGAGTTCGGCCCCCGCTTTGAGCGCCGAACGCACCGGCCCGGGCAGGGAGTCCGTCAGGCGCGCCGCTTTCATCGCGAAATAGCGCAGGTAGCCGCCGAAGTTCTCGTCGCCGCCGTCGCCGTTTAAGGCCACGGTCACGAACTTGCGCGTCTCGCGCGAGACGTAATAGGTCGGCAGGGCCGAGGCGTCGGCGTAGGGCTCGCCATAGTGCCAAGCCAGCTTCGGCAGAATGTCCGCCATCTCCGGCTTGACGACGAATTCAGTGTGATCGGTCTTATATCGGTCGGCGACCATCTTCGCGTAATGCGTCTCGGAGAATCGTTCTTCATCAAAGCCGATGGAGAAAGTCTTCACCGGCTTGGAGGAAAGACCGCTCATCAGTGCGACGATAATGGACGAGTCCACCCCGCCGGAGAGGAAGGCGCCCAGCGGGACATCGGAGATCATGCGCAAGCGAACGGATTCCGTTAATTTATCGCGTAAAAGTCTCTTAGCTTCCTCGACGTCCGTGGTGATGGGAGGCTGACCGACCGGCAGATCCCAGTAACGTTCGATCGTGGTCCTTCCGTTCTCCCATATGAGGGTATGTCCGGGAGGCAGTTTCTTCACGTCGCGGTAGACCGTCCTTGGCGAGGGGATATACTGCAGCGACAGATACATGTCGATGGCGATCGGATCGATTTGATGAGAGAGACTCTCATCGAGGGCGAAAAGGCAACGGAGTTCGGAGGAGAAGAGAAGAGTGCCGCCGGGGCGTTCGGCGTAGACGAGAGGTTTCTTGCCGATGCGGTCGCGGGCGATGAAAAGCCTCCGCTTATTCTTATCCCAAACCGCGAAGGCGAACATGCCGCGCAGCTTCTGCACGCAACGCGGGCCCATCTCTTGATAGAGAGCAAGGACGACCTCGGTGTCGGACTTGGTCTTGAAGCGGCGCCCGCGGCCCTCCAGTTCCGCGCGGAGCTCGAGGTAGTTGTAGATCTCGCCGTTGAGCACGATCCAAAGGGCGCCCTCGGCGTAGGAGAGCGGCTGGCGCCCCGTCGAAAGGTCGATGATCGCCAAGCGCCTCATCGCCAGCCCGACCGGGCCGTCGAGGTGGTAGCCCTCGTCGTCCGGGCCGCGGTGAGCGATGAGGTCGTTGGCCTTTTTAAAGGAAGCTTGGTCAGGCGTCCGGCCGTCGCCATAGACCGCGCCGCAGATCCCGCACACGTCAGGCTCCCTTGGGCCGGAGGGCTCTCATGGTATCAGTCTCATCCTAGCAAGTCGGCCTCAGGACTGTCGCTCGAGCCAGCGTGTCGCGGCGAGCCGGTCCTCCTCGGGCAGTATGCGCCAGAGAACCGACGCGTAGGCGGCCGCGGCCGCCGCGCAAACCATCAGGAAACCGGTCCAGGTCCAGGCCAAGGGGCGCCCCAGCCAAGCCACGCCCAGCAGGACCGCGGTCGGTCCGACGCACGGGAAGACGACGGCGCGCGCGAATCGGTCCCAGGACAGCCCCAGCAGACGATGGTGCGCTTGGTGGAGAAAATAGGCGGTGGCCGCGGCCTGGGCGACGAGCGCGCCCGCCGCAGCACCCGCGATACCGTAGCGCGGGATCAGCACGGGCCACAGAGCCAGGCTCAACAGGGTCTGCGCCCAGGCGCTGCCCGAGGCGAGCCGCCCGCCGCCGAGCCCCCCCGCCAAGGCGTTCGGCGCGTGGTAGGCCAGCACGCAGACCTGGACCAGGACCAGCAGGCGGGCCGCCCCCGCCGCGCGCTCCGAGAAGACCGGACCCAGCCACAGCCCGAGCAACTGGGGCATCAAGACCAGGAGCAGTCCCAGAGCCGGCAGGCTCAGGACGAAGAGGGCGCGGGCCGCGCGTAAGTAGAGGCGCGTGAGTTCCACGAGGTCCTGCGCCCGCCACGCCTCGCTCAGCACCGGCATCAGGGCGTGGGCCATGGCCGAGGGGAGCGTCTGTAGGCGCTGGAGCACGCCCGAAGGCACGGCGTAATAGGTCAACTCGGAGATGTTTAGGACGCTGGCCACGAAGGTCTTGTCGATCTGAGAGGAAGCGACACTGGAAATGGTGCCGGGCCAAAAGGAGAAGCCGTAGCGCGCGAAAGGCATGAAGGCGAGGGAGCCCTTGCGGCCCGAGTGCTCGCGCAAGGCCTGGCGCAGGGCCCAGAACCCGACCGCGAAAGTCCCGGCCTGGACCGCCGCGTACCAGACCGCAGCCGCGCCCAGACCGCGGCCGGACGCCAGCACCGCGACCAAGCCCAGCGGCATCAACAGCGCCTGGAGCAGGGACAGCGATGCGGGCCAGGCGAAGCGCTGAAAACCCTGGAAAGACGCCGACACCCACTGCACGCCGGCCGCAAACACCCCGCCGACGGCCGCTGCGTGCAGCAACCACAAGGCATGGGCGCGGTAATAGACGGGCACCTCGAAGACGGAGCGCGTCAGAGGTCCCGCCGCCAGCCACAGCGTCACCGATGCCGCGCCCACGCCGAGAAAGTGAATCTTGGCCGAGTGTCGCAGGGCGTCGCGCAGGGCGCCGTCCTCGCCCGCGGCGCGTGCCTCGGCGACGAACTTAACCGTGGCCCTGCCCGCCCCGAACTGGAAGAGTCCCAGGTAGCCGGCCACCGCATACATCAGGAGGTAGACGCCATAGGCCTCGGACCCGAAACCGCTCAGGAGATAGGGGACCGAGATAAAGTTGACGGCCATGATCCCGGCCTGGCCAGCGAGGATCCAGCCCACGTTCCTCGCAAAGCGCCGCCCTCGGCTCACAACGTCTCCATGCAGTAGAGATCCTCGAGACGCTCAATCACCCGGGAAAGACTGTAATGCGCTTCCACTTCCGCGCGCGCCGCGCGCCCAAGCCGTTCGACGAGACCCTTCTCCTCGATGAGCCGGCGAACCGCCGCGAAAAGCGCCGGCTCGTCGTTCCGGCCGAAGAGGAGACCCGTGCGGCCGTCCTCGATCGTCTCTGCCGTACCGCCCACGGCGGAGGCCAGAGGAGCCAGACCTGAGGACATGGCCTCAAGGAGCGAATTCGAGAGTCCCTCGGACGTGGATGGCAGGAAAAAAACGTCGGCCGCCGCGTAAATCTCCGAGAGAGCCTCGCTCGGCGCCAGCACCCTGACGCGGCCCCCGGAAGCCTCGATCTCCACGGCGGCGCGCTCGGGACCCTCGCCCACGAGGACCGCGAAGGCCCTCCCGGCCGAGGCCTCGCGCCACAAGCGCAGGAACCAGGGCAGGCGCTTCTCGGAGATGAAGCGACCCGTATAAAGAAAAACCGGCAGGTCCGCGGGCCAGCCGAGGCGGACGCGCAGTTCCTTTTTTCGCGCGGCGTCGGCGGGTGAAAAAGTGGACGTGTCCACGCCGTTGGGCAGGACCTCGATGGGAACCGGGCCCAAGAACTCCCTCGCCTCGTCGGCTAGGTCCCGAACAACGGCGATGAATAGAGGCCTTAAGGCCCCGAGAACGCGCAGTTTCGCCCGGCCCCAGGCCGTCCGGGACGAGGCCGCCAACTCCCCGATGCCTCGTCCGCCGCCAAGCTTGACCAGGGCGGGGCGGCCGAGCAGGCGCGCGGCCAGCGTGGCGGACAACGCCGGCGAGCCGGCCAGATGGGCGTGGACCGCGTCCCATTCGGTCCAGTGAAGAAGAAGCCAGTAGAACACGCCGAACAGAAAACAGAACGAGTCCAGCGCGCCGGCCCCGAAGACGGGAAGGCGGCGCACGGATAGACCACGGAATTCTTCGCAAGCCGCCAGTCGGCCCAGACGGCGCGTGAGAACGGTCACGCGGTGACCGCGCGCGGCCAGGGCGGCCGACTGTTCCAGCGCCTGGCGCTCCGAGCCCCCCACGGCCGGCCAGAAGCCGGCGCTCACCATGACGACGGACAGGGTCCTCACTTGAGCCTGCGGCCCAGCGCGCCGGGCTTGGGAACGAGGCCATGCGGCAGAAGCTTCACGACGGAGAAGCCCTCCTCCTCGTACCAACGCGCGAGTTCCTCCTTGGTGTGGTGCCACTGGAAGGGAGGCGCGATCCAGTCGAAGTTCTCGATGAGACGCGCTTGGAAATCCGGATCAACGGAGAAGGTCAGATATTTCAAGCCGGGAACCGCGCCCAGGAACGTCAACGGATAGCAGAGAGCATAGGTCACGGATACGGGCAGGCGCGTAGTGAAGACACGCAGGACGTCGCTGAGGACGTGGCGGATCAGGACGAGGAACCATGCCAGGCGCCGGCGACGGATGATCCACTCACGGTCGGGCCGGATGGGGTTCGTGGCGAAGTCCTGGTAGCGGCCGGCCTTTCCGTAGAGCCAAATCGCAAGGAGGCCGCGCGGTTTGACAAGGGCGGCCACGGCCTTGAAGGACGCATGGGTGTCGGAGGTGTGGTGGAGCACGCCCTGGCTGTAGACGATGTCGAAGACCCCTTTCTTGAACGGCGGGTGGAGGAGGTCTCCCTCGACGGGATGCAGCCTCGGCTCGGTCCGCGCGGCCTCGGCCATGCGCAGGAGGCTCTCCGATAGGTCTAAAGCCACGACCTCCGCCCCGAGCGATATCGCGACGGCGCCGTAGCGCCCCATGCCGCAGCCGGCGTCGAGCACGCGATTGCCCGCGAACTCCTCGGGCGCAATCATGGTCTCCTCGAGGAAGACGGCCTTGTCGCCGGGGCGCGAGCCGGGGTAGCGCAGCCATTCCCAGCCGAAGCTGCGCCGCGTCTTGTCCGCGCGCGCCGAGATTGCCTGCGGCGGGCGCAGCCGCGGGATGCCTCCCTCGACGGGGTATTCCCGCGCGCAGGCGACGCACGCCAACGTCCCCGAGTCGACGGGCTCGTCGTGGCGGGGAAAGCTCTGCAGCGCGGAAAACTTGATGTCTCCCCCGCAGACGGGGCAGGCGAGCAGAGACAGGAGCGAAAGCCTCACTTCTTCTCGACCTCCCCCCTTAGATCAGCCAGCGACAGCCCTAGGCGGGAAAGCAGGACCAGTCCGGTGACGGTCACCAGGAGATACATGACCATGTGGCAGACCAGGGCGTAGGCCAAACCCTGTTCGGGCGAGGCGCCGAACTTGCCTAGAATGTCGGCGACGAAGGCCTCGAAGGTGCCGATGGCGCCGGGGGCGGCGGGGATGGCGGAACTGGCCCCGGCCCACGACAAAGTCAGGACCGCTCGCGGATAGTCCATGAACTCCCCGAAACCGAGGGCCCGAGCCCCGGCCCAGTAGAGGCCCGCGTCCACGGACCAAAGGAGCAGACTCAAGGCCGCGGCTTTGAAGGCGGAGGCCGGGTCGCGCAGGACCGACGCGCCCAGGCAGAGCTGTCCGACGAGGGAGTGGACCTTGGGCCACCGACGCAGGGCGCGCTCGATCCAGCCGCCCTCGGCTACGGCCCCCTCGGCGATAGCCAGCGCCGTGAGGGCCCCGAGGGCCCCGGCGAGCACGAGGAGAGCTCCGTTGCGCACGGCGGCCGGCACGAAACCCGGCGCTACGGTCGACGCCGTCACGAAGATCGTCAGCAGGGCCGCCACATCGAGGGTTCGCTCGACGGCGACGCTGGCCAGGGCCGCGAAGGCGGAGAAGCCGAGGCAGCGGCCGGCCAGCACGCCGCGGGCCAACTCGCCCAGACGCATGAAGAGCACGTTGTTGACCGCCAGGCCGACGGCCTCCAAACGCAGGAGCTCGCCTACGGGGGCGTCCGGCCGCGCCCGCGAGAGGAGGATACGCCAGCGCACCGCGCGCACGACGAGGTCCAAAAAGACGATGACGGCCATCGGCAGGAGCCAGCCCCAGCGCGCCTGCGCCAGCGCGCGGCCGAGTTGGTCGAAGCGCACGCCGCGCAGGGCCAGCCATAGGAATAAGCCGGTTCCCGTCAAGGCGGCGAGGACGGAGAGCCCTCGGCGCATATTCACGCGTCCTCCGCGCGGCGGGCGAACGCCGACAGCCACAGCGCCCAGGCCGCGGCCGAGAGGAGCGCCAGCCACGGCCACAACGTGGGACGGAACTCCAGAGTCACAGAGAAGGGTAAGTGCCGAGGGAAGCCCGCGGGCACGACGACGGATTGGAAGACCCCATCCCAGGCCTCGAGCCGGGCGGGAGAGCCCCCGACCCATGCGCGCCAGCCAGGATAGGAAGGCTCGGCTAGGGTCATGGCCGCGGCTCCCACGGGAGGGAAGGCCAGGATGCGCCAGCGTTCGGAGCGCTCAAGCGTCACGCGCGGAGTGTTGCCCACGCGCCGCCCCGACGCATCGATGAACGCGGCCAGAGGCCACGCCGGACTCTCCGACAGGCCGTCGGCCGCCAAGCGGACCCCGACGCCGGCCCGGGCCAAGACCTCCGACGGCCAGCGCGAGACGAAGACGCGGCTGGCGTCGACCGCGGCCTCCCCCTCGGCCGCGGCGGCCCAGGGCGGCACGGACTTAAGGTAGAAAGCCTCGTAGCCGTTGACGTTGCGCAGGCGATAGAGGATGCTCTTGTTGGGGTTGGCCAGAGCGGGGTCGGTCAGCACGCGCAAGGGACGTCCCCCCAGGCGCTCCGCGATGCCGCAGCGAGCGGCGAGGAATACCGACGGATCCTGCGGACGCAAGAAGGCCGCGTCCCAGAACGCCAGAGGGAGAAAGGCCGCAAGAACGGCGCCCAGGCGCGCGCCCGCGGGCCAGCGCTTCGCCGGCAGCGCCGCCCAGCCGGCCCCGGCGGACAGGACGGCCGCCCAGACGGCGAGGAAGAGCCAACGCGACGGCGTGCGCAGGTAGGAGAGCACGGCGAAGTTCAGCAGTCGGCGCGCGAGGATCCCGCGCGGACCGAAGGCGAGGAAGACGCCGAGCGCGGCCAGGACCAGGACCGGGGCGCGCCGACGGCCGCGCGCCGCGCCCCAGAAGGCCAGAGCCAAGGCCGGCAGGCCGACGCAGCCGCCGCAGGTCTCGTAGAAGACGGAAACCGCGTCCAGCCAGTCGCCCGAGAGAGGCGTCCCCAGCGCTCCCGGCGATAGCCAGGTCCAGAGCGCGCCCGGCGCGAGCGCGTAGGCGCCGCTCATGGCGCCGGACCAATCGGAGCGCACGGAGAGGCGCAGGAACTGCGCGGTCGGGACCCACTGCACCGCGGTCAGCGCGAGGGCGAGGATGCCCTCGCGCGCGAATCGGCCCAGGAGGGCGCGGCGGCCGTCCCGGCAGAGCGACCAGACCGCCATCGCGACGAGGTTGATGAGGAGGAATTGGCCGTGTCCCGAGAGGAGCTGGAGCGCCAATGAGGCGCCCAAGAGGCCGGGAACGCCGGACAGCCACGCCAGCCACACCCATGGCGCCCAGGACAGCGCGGCCAGAAGCGTGGGGATGCCGGCGGTCACCCGATAAACAAGGAAAGGGGAGAGAGCATAGGCTGAGGCCAGGACGGCGGCGCCGGCCCGATCCAGACGGTGGGCGCGCGCGAGAAGGAAGACGCCTAAACCCGCCCACAGGATATGCAGGACCTGGTCCCAGGTCAGAGCGGCCACGACGGGGAACACGGCCGCGAGCAGGGCCGGAGGGTAGAAGAGGACGGCCTGAGGGTTGGCCGCGTGCGGCGTGCCGAGGAGGATATAAGGGTCCCAGAACGGGAGATGCCCCTCGATGAGAGAGGAAGCGGTCAGAGAGCGCAGGGGGGCATGGTAGGTGTAGAGATCGCCGTGGTTGAAGAAGGCCATGCCGCAACGGGCCCATACCGGAGCGAGCAGGGTCAGGACCGCGATGCACCAGAGGAGGAAGACGAGAAGGTCCTTACGCGACATGACGGACCGCACGATGATACCAATACGCTCCGAACCCCAGCAACGCGGCCGCGGAGGCGAGCACGCCCAGGCGCCAACTGGATGGGTCGTAGCGGAAACTCAGCTTCCACGGACCGGGCGGCACGGCGGCCTTTTGGAAGGCGCCGAGCGCGGGCGAGGTTCCGGCTGGACGCGAGCCCTGCGGCGTCTCGAGCGTCGCGCGCCAGCCGGGATAGCGCGGCTCGCAGACGTAGACCCAGCCCTCCCCTTCGCCGGAGACCTCGAAGCGGTCCTCACGGGAGCGCTCCACCGCCAGCGGCCGGCCAAGCGGCGGCGGCAAGTCCGGCAGAGCCTCCGGCAGAGCGGCGCCGGCCCGCGTCGAGAAGAGATACGCCGCGGACGCCGGCGTGGCGAGCCTGGAGACGGACCAGAGGGAGCGTCCCTCCGCGATAAGGAGCGGAGTCGGCGCGGGAGGCTCGGGGGTGAGAAGGCGCGAGGCTCCGGCCCAGGGCATCCACGCCGCGGCCTCGGCCGCGCCGCGGGCCCGGTAGAGCCGGTCCATGAAGGCGTAGCTGGCGGCCGGCACCAGGGGCTCGCCGAAGTTGGCGATCGCGCGCAGGCGGTAGGGCGCATTGGTGAGGCCGTAGAGGCGCGTCTTCCAATCCGACACGTTCGCCCCGGAGGAAGACTCCAGGGCAAGCGGCGATAGGAGGTAACGCGCCGTTCCTTGACGCTCCTGAAGTGCCCGCACCAGCGGCCCCGCCTCGGTGAAGAGACCCCGGGGCGCGGCGGGCGTAGCCAGCCAGCCGCAGGTCAGGAGCTCCGCCGCGACGAGCGCGGTCAGGACGGGTGCGGCGCGCAGACGGGAGAGCCCGGCTCCGACGAGGGCGGCCAGCGGCAGCAAGGCGAGATAGGAGAGATTGCCGGGATAACGCACGTACCTCAAGGGAGGAATTATCTCCCAAAGACGACGAGAGACGGGATTGGACGCTCCCAGCAGGAGTACGGCGACCGCGGCGAGGAAGCCCGCCAGCGTCGCAGTCCGACGCCGCGGCAGGAAGAACAATCCAGCGATCACGGCGGTCATCGCGGCGAGACCGATGTAGACGCATTTCCACCATTGCGCGGCGGGGTGGAAGGCGGAAAGAGGCACGAGCAGAGGGCTGACCCACTGGCGCAGGTCCGCAAGGGCGAAACCCCATTGGAGGGCCTCCGCCGGGTCGACGCCTCCCGCTCGGCGCGAGAGCGCGCTAAGTTCGAGGCCGGGCAGGAGTTGA
This sequence comes from Elusimicrobia bacterium GWA2_66_18, assembly GCA_001799675.1. Lineage (GTDB taxonomy): Bacteria > Elusimicrobiota > Elusimicrobia > UBA1565 > UBA9628 > GWA2-66-18. Next base: position 12,273 of record MGTX01000019.1, on the reverse strand, counting down.
GCCGCGCATACCGCCGATGCGAGAGCGCCCGCCGCCGTCCACGCCGCGACCCATGAAGCCGGTCCCGGCGCGCCCCTGCGGCGCAGAGCCAGGGCCAGGGCCCAGGCGGCGGCGGCCGCGCCGGGCAGGAAGGTGGGGTAGCCGGCCAGGAACATGAGCGAGAAGACCGCCGTCAACTGGGCTGGGCGTCGGAAGAAGAGGAGCAAAGCCGGAGCCCACGCCAGCACGGCGAGATGGTTCAGAAAGGGCATGCGGCTGATCATCACCCCCCCCAACGCGAGAGAGACCCCGCCGCCCACGCTGGCTCCCCAGTTCAGACGCAAGGACCTCAGCCACAGGGCGGCCAGCCAGCCCGCCAGGAAATAATGGAACAGCTGGAAGAGCGCCAGCGCGGAGGCGAAGTCGAAGGTGACGAAGAGGACGGTCGGCGGATAGAGGAGGCCGCCCTGCATGGCTCCCAGCATGGGCATGCCCAGATAGAGGGACGGCTCCCACAGGGGCGCGCGCCCGGCCTGCATGAGCGTTGCGGGGGCCGCGCGCCAGGGATGGTGGAGGTAGGTGAGATCACCCCAGAAAGGCGTCAGGCCCCTCAACCAGAAGGGGAGAAGGAGTGCCGCGGCCGCCGCGGCCAGCGCGGCGGCCGCCGCGGCCTCTTGGGACGCCGGCTCGCGCCTCACGCCGCACCGCCGCGCAAGGACGGGCAGTGGCGGGCTGCGCGCTCGCGGGCGCGCGCGGCGTCCGCAGCGCGTCCCCGCCGACGGTAGACGCCCTCGAGCAGCAGCCAGTTCGAAGCGCGGTACGGGTCCATGGAGACCGCACGCTCCAGGTGGAACGCCGCCTCATCGAGGCGCCGATCTACGCCAACTGCCGCGCCGGCCAGGCCCAGTTCCGCGCGCAGGCGCGCCGCCTCGGGGTGCGGCCGCAGCGACTCCGAGGCGGAGAGGGCCGCGTCGACCTCGGCGGCCGGCCGTCCCGCTGACGCCCATTGGAAGGCCTCGGCGCGAAGGCGGTCGGCTCGCCAGTTGCGATTCGTCCAAGACGTCCCGAGCCAAGCCAGCGCGAGGACGAGGGCGGCCGCCGGCAGCTTGCGCGCGCCGCGCACGCAG
>MGTX01000019.1:748-11147 GCA_001799675.1 Elusimicrobia bacterium GWA2_66_18 | reverse complement strand
CGCCGCGCGGCGCAGAAGCGCGCCCAAGCCGCCGAGCCAGAGCGCGAGGTAGGGCCAGCCTCGCTCCGCCGCAGTCTCGAGGAAGTGTTGGTGCGCGTAGAGCGAGTTGAGGCCCGGGCGGGAGACGACGTGGGCGGGCAAGGCATAGGCAAAAGCGCCCGGCCCCAGGCCGAGCCATGGAGCGGAGGCGGTCATGCGCCACGCGGCGGCCCACCACTCCCAGCGGTGCAGGACTTCGGGCGAGTGGAGCTTCGCGTAAGCCGCGACGAGCCCGGCGAAGCCGGCGACGGCCCCGCTCCAGAACGCGACCGGGCCCACCGCGCGGCGGTGAAGCATGAGGGCCGCGGAAAGGCCGAGCCAAGCCCCCACCGAACGCGTCCACCAGAGACAGACGAGCAGGCCCGCGCCCAGGATCCAATCGCCTCGCCGCGCGGCCACAGGCAGGAGCAGGAGGAGCGCTCCCGCGAAGGCATTGGGGTTATGAAGGGCGGAGGGGGGGCGTGTCTGGCCGTTGAGGCGCTGGTGTACGGCCAGCAGGACCAGGGCCCACGCGGCGAAGTGGACGGACTTCTCCACGCGCTCCCGGCCCTCGGCGGATATGAGCGTGGCGGCCGGAAAAAGCCATAGGCCCGCGGCGAAGGCGGCCCAGGCCGGCAGAGCGTAGGCGGCCACAGGGCTCAGGCGCGCCGAGGCCAGGGAGAGCGCGGCCAGCGCCGAGGCCCAGGCGAGGACGCGGGGCGCCGGCAGCGGCACACGCCCGCGCAGGAACGCCGAGACGAGCCACGCCGAGAAGACCGCGAGGATGACGAGGATGACCGCGGACTGCGCCCAGAGGTCCCAGGCGCCCCTCGACAGGAGGCCGGCCGCGACCTGGACGCCGGCAAGGGCCGCGAGCACGACGCGGTCAGTCGGCCAGCATCCTCGTCGTCACGAAGATCAGCAGTTCGTTGCGCACGCGCGTCTTGGTCTTCTTCTTGAAAAGCCAGCCGAGGACCGGGATGTCTCCGAGCAGGGGGATCTTCGCGATGGTGTCCTGCATCGTGTCGTTGATGAGGCCTCCGATGACGATGGTCTCTCCGTCGCGTACGAGCACCGTCGTGTTGGCGTCGCGCGAATCGATGGCCGGCGCGCCGGTCTGCGTGCTGCCCGCGGCGGTGACCGAGGGCTGGCTGACGCTGGGGTTGATCACGAGAAGGATGCGGTTGTCGGCGTTGATGCTGGGAGTCACGGTCAGCTTGATGCCCACGGTGGCGTAATTGACCGTCTGGGTTTGGACGCCGGTCGAGGCCACGTTCGACGTGACGTAGGGGATCTGCGTCGTCACGTTGATGTTGGCCGGCTGGTTGTTGAGCGTGGCGATCTTGGGGTTCGAGAGGACCTTCGCCTTGCCCTCCGAAGCGGCGGCGGTCAGCGTGGCAGAGAGGAAGTAATTGTTCGTGATGCGTCCCACGGTAAGCGCGCCGAAGATCCTGTCCGCGGCCAGGGTGACGCCGGTGCCGCGGCCGGAAGCGCCCCCTCCGACGACCGCGTTGACGTTGAGGTCGATCGGACGCGTCATCGGGGAGGAGGCGGCCTGCGGACTGATGAGAGAACCGATCAAGGTGGTGCCCTGCTTGCCGCCCATCTTGCCTCCCTCCGATCCCGCGTAGTCCCACTGGATGCCGTAATTGAGGCCGGAATTCGCGTTGACCTCGACGAGCTTGGCCTCGATGAGCACCTGGCGCGGCCGTTGGTCCAATTGGGAAACGAGGTTCTCGGTGGCGAGCATACCCTCGAGGGACTCCGTGACGATGAGGGAGTTGGTCTTGGCGTCGATGCTGGAACTGCCGGCGCGGCCTTCGGCCGTGCGCACGGAGTCGATCGTCGCCTTGACGTCCGAAGCCTTGGCGTAGTTCAAGGGGATCACTTTCGTGATGGTAGTCGCTGAAGTGCGCTGCTTGGTGAGTTCCGCCGGGGTGATCACGCGCAGGATGTTCTCGCCGACCTGGTCCGTGCTCAGTTGCATCATGGACAGAACGGTGCGGAAGGCCTCGTTGAAGGGGACGTCTCCCAGGCGCAGGGTGAGCGCTCCGGACACGTCCGCACCGTAGATAATATTGATCTTGGCCTTCGCGGCCAAGAGCTTGATGATGTCGCGGATATCGGTGTTGTCGAAGTCCAGGGTGATGTTGTCCTTCGGCAGGCGACCCATAATATCCTTATAGATGCGGCCGCCGAGGCGGCGGTCGGACTTGACGTCGTCGCCCACATCGGCGGGGATGACGGCCTTCTCCCGTGAAACGTCATCACTTTCGGCCACGGCCACGAGCTCAGGCGACATCTTGCCTTCGAATCCGGAACGCTTGAAGGCCGCAGCCGCGGAAACGTTCGGCTTGACCTTGGGCAAGGCCGGTTTCTCCGGTTCGACGGCCGCGAGCGGCGCCTCGGAGGCGACCGGGACCGCGACGGCGGCCGGGAGCGTGACGGCGTCCGGGAGCGCTGCGGACTCGGCTGGGGGGGCGGCGGGTTTAGCCGCCGACTTTACGGCGCGCTTGGCGACGATCTTCGGCATGGACGCGGCCGGGGGGGCCGCAGCCGTGGCGATGGGGACAACCGTGGCCACGGGAACGGCTGGGGCGGCTTCAGCCGCCTTGGCGTCGGCCTTCGGAGCCTCTTCTTCCACCGAGCCTACGAACGCCACGCTCAGGCCCTTCGCGTCCAGTGCCACCTTATAGCCGGCCATCTTGACGAGGTCGAAGACGATGCGCGTGACCATTCGGGGGGACTTCTTGAACTGGGAGGTGCGCACGCCCTTGAGAAACTTACCCTTGCCGGGGACCGACTGACCGGCGCCCTCTTGCTTGGTGTCAAGAAACTCCATCACCAAACGGGGCGGGGCCGAAGTCAGGAAACTGTTGTACAGGACTGCGGTACTCAACTTAATGGTAACGATATCTTCGGAGACCTCGACTCCCTGGAACGAGGCCACGGGAGCAAGGGGGACGGCGGCTTGCGCTGGAAGCGCGAAGACGATTCCTTGGGGGAGGACGAGCGCTGCGACCAGCAGGGCCGCCGTCGATTTCTTCAGAATATCGTGCGTGTTCATGGTCCTCTCCCGCGCCCCGTTAGGGCTTCCGGTCCTTCTCTTTGTCCTCGTCGGTCTCGCCGAGGTTGAACACCTGGACGTCCTTATCCGCCGTGATAAGCTCGACTCGCTTCTGCTTGATCTTAATACGTCCCGTCACGCCAGGGACGGGTTTGTTGCGTCCATCGTAGAGGCGTCCGGCGCGCAGGAGGAAGGTCTGCCCGGCATCGCCGGCGAAGATGGCGAAATCCGCCACAGAGTCCTTCATAAGACCGCGCAACTGGAGCGCGTGGATGTCGACGACCACGGAACCTTCCTTTTCATCCGTCGGACGGGAAGAGGGTCCGGAACCCATGGAGGCCGGCAGGAAGGGGTCGCGCACACGGTCGCCGGTGTAGAGGCTTGAGATCGTGTGAGTGGTGACCCCGACGGCTAACGCCGCCGCGGCGGCCGGCGGCACGGGCGCCGCGGCGGCGGTCAGGGCAAGCAGGGCGGCGGCGGTGGAGGCGATCATCCTTTGTATTGGTAGGTGAGCAGGATAAAGGTCACGGTCATCTCCCCGTCGGAACCGGCAGACGGGTAGACCACATCCTTGACGTTGAAGATGCGCTCCTCGAGCGCCACCGCGGCCAGAAAGCGACCGACGTTGTGATAGCCGCCCTTGATCGTCATCGGGTAGGCCAGCTCGATGAAATACTGCTGGCCCTTCTGCGGTCCCGGGGAGAAGGTCTGGATCGTGACGCGGCTGGACTGCGCGATCTTGGAGAGGGTCAGGAGGATATCTGGGACGGACTTGCTCTTGGGAAGGCGTTTCTCGGCCTCGACCGCCTGTTGGTTGAGGCTGGCCAGCTCATCTTGAAGCCGCTTCAAACGTGAAGACTGCGCCTCGGCCTTGGAAATCTTGGTCTCGATTGCGGCGATCTTATCGGTCAACTCGGCCCTACTCGATGAGATGGGAAGCCAGAAGAACTTCACGTAGAGGAAGACGCAAACGCCCAGGAGCACCGCCCCCCCGGCGGCCATCTGCTGCTGCTGCTTCGTCAATTGGATGGCCATGTCAGAGCTTGATGCTGTAGGTTGCCATGACCGTGAAAGTATGGGAGCGCGGGCCGGACGAACTGATCGGGCCGAGCTCGACGGCGCCGTAGTGCGGGTTGCCCTCCAGCATCTGTATGAACGCCGCGACGTCCTCATTTGTCGTCGCGATAGCGGTGAGGGAAAGCTTGAGACCGCTGACTCCCTGGGTCGTGGTGCTCATCTGCGTGATGCGCACGCCCAACGGCACGGTCCGGGCGAAGTCGGACATGAAGATGGGATAAAAGGAACGCCCCTTAAGGAGATCCTCAATGACGCCAAGGCGGGCGCGCACCGCCGCCGCGGCCTTCTCGAGCTCCTCGACCTGCGCGACGATGGCCGAAAGTGTCTTGAGCTTGGATTGCTTGGACGCGTAGTCGCTCTTAAGCTGGAGCAGGCCGAACCAGTGTCCAAGGGAGATCATGATCAGGACCAGGGCCAGGGCGCCGCCGACGACGGCAGCCTGCAGCATCAACTGCTTCTGCCGCGCCTTGGCGAGAATCTCCGCCGGAACGAGGTTGATCTTGATCACGCTATTCCCAATCCCTGTTCCGCCGAAGCCCCAGCCCCACCGACACCCCGAAGGCGGAACGTAGTTCCTCGGGTACGGCCTTGGCTCCCTTGATGAAAGCGAACGGATCGAGCACGGCCACCGGAACCTTAAGTTCTCCCGCCAGGTGCTTATCCAGGTTCTTGGCGTGGGCCGATCCGCCGGAGAGTACGATGCGGCCGATCGAGCGGTCCGGCCCCTGCGAAAGATAGAAGTCGACGGAGCGATGGACCTCGCCGACGAGGTCGCGGGCGACCTGGCTCATGGACTGAGAGACGCCGAGGGCGTCGCGGTTGCCTTCGACTAGAGCCTTCTCCTTCTCGGTGGGATCGACGATGATGCCGTACGCCTTCTTGAGATCATCGGCCTTGGCCGCGTCGCACTGGAACGCCTTCATGACGGCCTTCGTCATGGTCTGCCCCGAAATAAACACATCGCGGACCACGCGCGTCACGCCGTTTTCCACGATGGAGAGGTTTGTGACGTTGTGCCCAATGTTCAGGTAAAGAGTGGCCACGGTCTCCTTAGGATCGCATGACAAATCGTGGATGTTCTCGAGGGTGAAGCTGTCCACGTCGATGATGGCGGGATGGAGCCCGCACTCCTGGAGAATTTCAAGGCGCGCCGTGACGAGATCCCGCTTCGCCGCGACCAGCACCGTCTCCATCTTCTTCTGGCCCTCCTCGATGACCTCGTTTAGGATATGGAAGCCGAGCTGGACTTCGTTGATGTCGAATGGGATGAAAGGCTCTGCCTCCGTGGCGAGGGTAGCCTGGAGTTCGAGCTTGGTCAGGCGCGGGAACTTCACGTAGCGCACGATCACGGAGTTGCCGGACAGGGCGGTCGCAACATCCTTGACCTTGATCCCTTTCTCGATGAAGAAGCCGCGCAGGGCATTGACGACGGCGATCTTGCGCTCGTCGAGGACGGCGTCGGCCTTAGACCCGAGGGGCAGGTAGCCCCAGGACTTCAGCTCGACGGACGGTCCCTCGCGCTTGAGCAAAACGACCTTGACGGCATAGGACCCGACGTCCACGGCCACGACATCCTTCGGGCCGAACAATAAATCAGCAAACCCCTTGAGGCTGCCGAGGCGGGACTGCACAACGTCGAGTTTATTCACCATCGCGTTTATTCGAACATTAAAAAAGCGCCCCCTTCCCGCCGCGTTTCCCGGCGGGTCGGACTCGGCGCGTGACGAAGATGCATGCGATTTATAACAGGTTTACCCATGATTGTCAAGCCCCGCATGATCACGCCGAGGTCTGCGAGCCGGATCGTCTCCATCTTTCTCTCTGTCATCGAATTTGATAAAATAAAAAAGTGAAGTCAATTCTTTTCGACTATGGCGGAACCCTCGACTCGGACGGAGCCGCCTGGCTTGATCGTTTTTACCTTATTTATAAGGATTGCGGGGTAAACGTTTCTCGGGAGCGGTTCGATCGCGCCTTCTATGACTCGGAGGATGAGCTCTCCAGCCGTTTCGCTCTGGATGGATTAGATCTAGAGCAGACCGTTCGCCTGCAGGTCCGCGACGTCCTGGCCGTCCTCGCCGCCGACCGCGCCGCGCTCGCTGAACGCATCGCGGGACGGTTCGCGCAGGAGAGCCGGGCGCATTTCCGCCGCCTCGAAGCGACGCTGAGCCGCCTGGCCGGACGCTACCGCCTGGGAGTGGTCTCGAACTTCTACGGTAACCTGGACGGCATCCTGCGCGCCGAGGGCCTGCGCGGGTACTTCTCGGTGGTCGCCGATTCCGGGGTCCTCGGCATGATCAAGCCCGATCCCAAGATATTCCTTCACGCCGCCTCGGCCCTCGACAGCAGGCCGGAGGAGTGCCTGATGGTCGGCGACTCGGTTCCCCGAGACATGAAGGGCGCGGCCGGCGTCGGCATGAAGAAGGCCCTCGTGTGCGCTCGGGCCGAGCCTCCCGCCGCAGGACAGGATTGGACGATCCGCTCCGTCGCCGAACTTGGGAACCTTCTCGCATGAAGCCGACGGCGGGGATCATCGCCGCGGGCGAAGGCTCGCGCCTGGCTCGGAGCCATCCCGGCATCGTCAAGCCGCTCATCTGCGTGGCGGGCCGGCCTCTCTGTCATTGGGTCGTCGAGGGCCTCATGGCGGCCGGCTGCCGCGAAGTGACCGTCCTGACCAACGGCCGAGGAACCGGCGTGCCTCCCAGCCTCGAGACCGCCTTCCCCAACCTCGCCTTCGACTTCATCACGGCCGACACGGCTTCCTCCTTCGAAAGCTTCCGCCTCGTCTCCCGCCGTCTCGCGGCCAAGGCGGACGCCTTCCTGATCAGCACGGTCGACGCCTTGATTCCGCCGGCCGAAATCGCCCGCTTCTGGGCCGAGTGCCGTGCCGTCCGCGCAAACGCGGGCCTGGCCCTGACCGCGCACGTCGACGACGAAAAACCCCTCTGGGCCGACGTGGACGGCAGCGGGCGCGTGAGCGCCGTCGGGTCGGACGCGAAGGGTCGCCGCGCCGTGACCTGCGGCCTCTACTACATGACCCGCGCCTCGGCCGCGAGCCTTCCCGAGTCCGCGGCCCACCCGCGGCTGCGCGGCCACTTGACCGCTCTCGTGCGTTCGGGGACGCACGTCCACGGAGTCATCCTTCCCAAAACCCTCGACGTGGACCGGCCCGAGGACCTGGCCGCCGCCGAGGCATTCCTGAACCCGGAGAGGAGCGCCGCATGAAGGCTTTAGGTATTTACCGCGAAGTCCAGAACTCCCCGAATCGCGAGTCGGACGACGCCCTCGTGCTGAAGGCGGTGATGGACCAACTCTCCATCCTTAAGACCGAGACAAGCCTCATGACGCCCGAGGACTTCGACCGCGTCGACGTGGCCGGCTACGACCTGATCGTCCCGATGTGCGAAACCTATCCCCGGCTCATGCGCCTTAAAAAAATCGAGGCGGAGACGGGCGTCATGGTCGTCAACCCCTCCGACTCGGTGCTGGGCTGCTACCGCACGCGCATGCTCGACTCTTTCGCCCGGACCCCCGGCCTCTGTTACCCGCCGACCGAGGTGCGCCGCACGACCGCCGAGGCCAACCTCCGTCCTCCGTCTTTCGAGGCCGAGAGCGGCTGGTGGATCAAGCGCGGAGACGTACACAATACAACCACCTGCGACGTCGTCTTCGCCCGCAATTGGAAGGAGGTCGACGCGATCCGCCGGGAGTTCGAAAGCCGCGAGATCAAGGACATGGCCGTCCAACGCCACACCGACGGCGACCTCATTAAGTTTTACGGAGTCGGACCCGGACAATGGTTCACCTGGTTCTACCACGACCCCTCCACCGCGCGCCGGCTTCCTTTCGAGATCGAGGACCTGGCCGCGCAGGCGGAAATGGCGGCCGCGGCCGTGAAGGTCGAGATCTTCGGCGGCGACGCCATCGTGACCCCGGAGGAGAGGATTTTCGTCATCGACATCAACTCCTGGCCGAGCTTCGCGCGCGTGCGTACCGAAGCCTCGGTCCAGATCGCGCGACGGCTGCGCTTGCGCCGGACCGCTTCAAGGAAGGCATAACGCGGCATGACACCACAAACCTGGGCCGACACGCCTTATTGCGCCGGTCCCAAGTCCAAAGCCCTGTTCCAAGAAGAGCAGAAGTTCATCGCTCCCGGACTGCAGACAATCGCCCTCTATGCCCAAATCGCCATCGAAGGAGGCAACGGCGCCGTTCTGCGGGACGTCGACGGAAAAACATACCTCGACCTCGTGGCCGGCATCGGCGTGGCCTCCCTCGGCTACGGCCATCCGGAATGGACCAAGGCCATCGGCGAGCAAGCCGCCAAGACCGCAGTGGGCTCCTTCACCTCCCCGCATCGCCTGAACTTCCTCAAGACGCTGGCCTGCGTCACACCGAAGGACCTGACGCGCTGTCAACTCTACAGTTCGGGAGCCGAGGCCGTCGAGGCCGCCCTGCGCCTGGCCAAGTCCAAGACCGGTCGGTTCGAGGTTCTCGGCTTCTGGGGCGGCTTCCACGGCAAGACCATGGGCGTCATGGGCCTGCTCAACGACGGCTTCAAGAACTCCTACGGTCCCATGGCCGCGGGCCTTCATCTAGCGCCCTACCCCGACAGCCGCAAGTGCCCCTTCGGCACGAAGGAGGCGCATGACTGCGGCGCGCACTGCCTGGAATTCCTGCGTGAAATGATCAAACGCGAGACGACCGGAGCCATCGCCGCCATCATCATTGAGCCCATTCAGGGCACCAACGGCAACGTGGCGCCTCCCGCCGGCTTCTTCAATGGCGTGCGTGAATTGGCTCGGGAGATCGGCGCCGTCTTCATCTCCGACGAAATGATCACGGGCTTCGGCCGCACCGGCCGGATGTTCGGCTGCGACCACGAGGGCGTGGTCCCCGACATGATGACCATCGGCAAGGGCTTCGGCGGGGGATTCCCCGTCTCCGGCGTCGTTACGACTACGGAGATCGCTTCGGCCAAGCCCTGGGCGAACCCCTCGGGCTCCTCATCGAGCTATGGAGGAAACCCTCTCGCTTCGGCGGCCTGCGATATCACCCTGCAGATGATTCTCAGAGACAATCTCGCAGGCAACTCCGCCAAGGTCGGCGCCGCCATGCTTGAGCGCCTGCGGGAGATGCAGGCCCGGCAACCTCTGATCGGCGCCGTGCGCGGCCGCGGGCTGATGATCGGCGTGGACTTGGTTAATCCCAAGACCGGCCAGCCTCTCGACAAGACGATCTGCCGCGAGGTCTTCGAGGAAGGCCTCAAGCGCGGCGTGCTCACCATGGCCTACAACCCCTCGCTGCGCATCAACCCGCCCCTCGTCATCTCCAAAACTCAGGCCCTTGAGGGCTTGGCGCTCCTGGATGAGTCTCTCGACGCCGTGAGCCGGAGGCGCGGCCTCTGACGAGGATCCGCCGCGTCGGCCTTGTCGGCTTCGGAATGATCGCCGAAAGCGCTTATCTCTGCGCTCTGAAAGGGGTAGGCGTCGTCGTCGCGGCCATCGCCGAAGTATCCGCGGCGCGGCGGGAAGCCGCGGCGCATCGCGTTCCCTCGGCGAAGATCTATGCCGCCCACGCGGAGATGCTCTCAATCGAGAAAAATTTAGACGCCTTGATCGTGGCCACCCCGCCTCTCTATCACGCCGATGCCGTGCTGGCCGGATTGAAGGGTCATCTTCACGTCCTATGTGAGAAGCCATTGACCCTCGACCGCGCCGCTTTCGAGACCATCCGATCCGAGTCCGAGTCCCGCTATCTCGCCGTTTATTCCGTCAATAATTGGGCTTATTCCCCGCAATGGTCGTGCCTCCTGGAACTCGCGGCCTCGGGCCGTCTCGGCGCCATCCGGCACGCCGAGATCCGCGTCCTACGCACCAAGCCGTCGGTCTCAGCCCTGCCGGAAGACTGGCGCAAGGACCCAGCGGTAGCCGGCGGCGGGATCCTAGTCGACCACGGCTGGCATAATCTCTATCTCATGCGCCGTCTCCTGGGCCCCGACACCCGCCTCGTCTCCTGCGTCCTGTCGCCCGACGGCTCCGTCGATGAGGTCGCAACCGTCTTTCTCGCGGCCCCTGGCAAGACCGGAACCATACACCTCTCCTGGAAGGCCGCCGAGCGATCCAACTCCTCCTTCATCGACGGGGAACGAGGAACGGCCGAACTGCGCGACGATCTTCTCATCGTCAAGACGGAGGGTTGCGAGAAGACCATCCGCTTCCACGAAAGGCTTTCCGC
>MGTX01000019.1:0-716 GCA_001799675.1 Elusimicrobia bacterium GWA2_66_18 | reverse complement strand
AAAGTTCTGAGCAATATAAGAAGCTGCGTCTTAGCTTGCGGGCTCTCAGTGGGATCCCCTCCGCCGGTGTCACCCATGATATGCGGGTTGAAAATTTAAAATTGGAGCCGGAGGCTCTATTTATGTTGCACAAGACTATTAAAAAAGTCACCGGGGATATAGGAGACTTAAGTTATAACACGGCGATTTCGGCACTGATGGAGTGGGTCAATTTTCTTGAGGAGAAAGTTGAGGTAAAAAGTGAAAAGCCAGAAGTCATAAGTCAGAACAAAACAATAAACAATGAACAATTAACGATTGACGAAGTAAAGGTTTTGCTCCTGCTTTTGGCGCCGTTTGCCCCATATATGACAGAGGAATTGTGGCAGAGATTAATAGTAAACAAAGAATTCAGGTCTATTCATCTCGAGAAATGGCCGGAGTTTGATGAAAAACTGGCAGCCGGGGATAAGATCACCTTGGTTGTGCAGGTCAACGGCAAATTGAGGGGAAAAATTGAGACGGAAAGGGGGATAAGCCAGGAAGCCGCACATAAGTTGGCGTTAGATTTGCAGAATGTATCAAAGTATATCAAGGACGGGTCAGGTTACAATGTTGTGTTTGTCCGTGATCGACTTATAAACTTTGTTAATAAATCCGGGAAGAATTGATTCACTTAATTACATAAAGTTACACTAGAGTACATTTATTCCTCGACATATTTGCCTTTGGGGGCG
>MGTX01000018.1 GCA_001799675.1 Elusimicrobia bacterium GWA2_66_18 | reverse complement strand
TCGAACGCGTCATCCTCTGGGTCTCCCATCCCGCCCTGCTCTGGCAGCGCGTGGGCGGGCTGACCGTGTTCGAGCGCCAGCTCTTCACCGCGGTCCGCGCGGGGGCACGCTCCCTCTGGCTCGGGATCCATGAGCCCGACCGCGCCGTGCTCGACGGCCTGCGCCTTCCCCTGGACCTGGAACTCCATTGGGCGCCGAAGGGCGAGGCCTCCCTCTCCGAGTGCGCCACGCCCTACCTCGGCCTCTCGGCAGACCACTTCGTGCGCGTCGAGACGCTGGCCCATGTGCTCCGCCAGACTTATCCGGAGTCGGTCTCCTTCGAGGATGCTTCCGGACTGGGCGTCATCCAGGTCGTGCTCACGCGCGAGGAGGGAGTCGCCCGCCGTAAACTCTCATTGCCCCCCGGCTCCTTCCGCCGCCTCGAGGCGCCGCTGACCGACGAGGCCACCCTCCAATGGCTCCTGGCCGCGGGACCCAAGAGCCAGGACGGCTTCATGGCGCGCCACTTCGACCGGCACATCTCCCTGGCGGTTTCCCGGCGCCTGCTTGAGACCGGGGTCACCCCGAACCAGATGACGTTGTTTAGCACCCTGCTGGGGCTGACCGGAGCATCCTTCTTCATCGGCTCAACGCGTCTGGCTTACGTAAGCGGCGCACTCCTCGTCTGGCTCCACTCGGTTCTGGACGGCTGTGACGGGGAATTGGCGCGCGTGCGTTTCCAGGAGAGCCCCTTCGGCAGCGACCTGGACTTCTGGGGCGACAACCTCGTCCACTTGGCCCTCTTCAGCTGCCTGGGCATCGGTTTCTGGCTCGGAGGCAACGGCATCCACACGCTGGTCATCGCAGCTGTGGCCGACGCGGGCGTCGTCGCCTCCGCCTGGACCGCCTGGATGCACCGCCTGTCCCGCCGGCACGAGAATGCGGTGGGCCCGGAAGCCGGCGTCACCGATGAGGCCGAGGGCGACGGCTTCAAAACCAAGCTCTCGCGCCTCGAAAACGCCCTCGCCCAGCGCGACTTCATCTACCTGCTCGTCCTCCTCGCCCTGCTCGATTACGTCTACGAGTTCTTATGGGCCGCGGCCATCGGCGGCCTGCTCTATTTCGGGATCATGCTATACCTCAGGAGAATCAACGGAAATGAAAAAGCACGACAGCCGCATCCCGCCCGCTAAGGGCAAGCTCGGCGTCCTTCTGCCGGGCATGGGGGCAGTCAGCAGCACCTTTATCGCCGGCGTGGAGCTGGCCAAGAAAGGCCTGGGCAAGCCCATCGGCTCGCTCACCCAACTGCAGGCCATCCGCCTGGGCAAGCGCTACGAGAACCGCTCTCCGCTCATCAAGGACTTCGTGCCGCTCGCCTCCCTCAGCCAACTCGTCTTCGGCGGCTGGGATTTCTACACCGACGACATGTTCGTCGCCGCAACCAAGGCGGGAGTGCTCAACGCCGCCCAACTCGCGCCGGTCCGCAATGAGCTCTCGGCCATCAAGCCGATGTCCGCGATCTATGACCCGACCTACATCAAGAACATCAAGGCGACCAGCCCCAAGAGGGGCAAGACCAAGTGGGACCTGGCTCAGCAGGTGATGGCAGACATCGAGAACTTTAAGAAAAAGAACGGTTGCGACCGGGTGGTCATGCTGTGGTGCGGCTCGACCGAAATCCTTCCAGAGAGGACAGTCGTGCACGAGAACTTGGAAGCCTTCGAAAAGGGATTAGAGGATAACGCACCGGAAATCCCGCCTTCGATGATCTACGCCTACGCGGCGCTCAAGCTCGGGATGGCCTATGCCAACGGCGCCCCCAACCTTTCCGCGGACATCCCCGCGCTGGTCGATCTCGCGGAAAGGTCGGGCTCGCCTCTATGCGGCAAGGATTTCAAGACCGGCCAGACCCTCATAAAAACCACCCTGGCGCCGATGTTCAAAGCGCGCATGCTGGCGCTGACCGGCTGGTACTCGACAAACATCCTCGGCAACCGCGACGGCGAGGTGCTCGACGACCCGGGCTCCTTCAAGACGAAGGAGAAGAGCAAGATGTCCGTGCTCGACACCATCCTGGAGCCCGAGCTCTACCCAGACCTGTACGGCAAGTACCATCACAAGGTCCGCATCGACTATTATCCCCCCCGCGGAGATGCCAAAGAAGGGTGGGATAATATTGATATCCGCGGCTGGCTGGACATGCCCATGCAAATCAAGGTCAACTTCCTCTGTCGGGATTCCATCCTAGCGGCGCCGATCTGTCTGGACCTGGTCCTCTTCCTGGATCTGGCCAAGCGCGCGGGCCTGAAGGGTATCCAGGAGTGGCTGTCCTTCTACTTCAAGTCCCCGCAATGCCGCGAGGACCTCAAACCCGAGCACGACATCTTTATCCAACACCTCAAGCTCAAGAACACCCTGCGCATCCTGATGGGAGAGGAAGTCTTGGACCATTCTGGCCTGGACTACTATGACCCGACCAGGGGAGCAGCCAGCCCGGCTCCGGTCCCCAAGCCGGCAGCCAAGAAGAAATCTCTGGCCAAGACCGGCCGCTGATAGGACCTGGAAATACGCTGATTAAGGAAAGGCGGACCCGGAAAGGGGTCCGCCTCTTCACCCCCCGGGCCGGAAGGCTATTTTGTATACTTAAATTTCCGGTGAATAGGCTCCTGATGAGCGTTCTCGCCGTGGTGGTTCTGTCGTCTTCGGCCTCAGCCCAGACGGTCTCGTCCGGGACGGTCCCGATTGCGGACGCCCCCACGGTTTCGACCTTCGCCTCTCTTGGCGCGCCGTCGATCTCGACCGCTCCCCTGGCGACCGAGACCACGACCTCGGTCGAACTCGCCCCCGGCTTCGTGCCTCGGCCCTGGGTCATCGGGGAAATAAAGGCTGAAGGCCTCAAAAACGTCAAGCTCTCCACCATCCGCGGCCAGATCAAGGCCCGCAAGGGCGCCCTCTACGACCGCCCGGACCTGGACCAGGATATCCAGATTCTGCTCGGCATGGGTGAGTTCGAGCGCGTGGGCGCCGAGATTTCGCTCTTGGACAAGCCCGTCCCTGAGCATTTCCGCAAGTCCGCGGGCGCCGACCGCCAGGTCCTGCTCACCTTCACCATCGGCGAGAAACCGCTCGTGCGCAAGATCATCTTCGAGGGGCAGAAGAAGGTCTCAAAGGGGACGCTCTCCGATCTGCTCGCCGTGAAGACTTCCGACCCCTACGACCGCTCCAAGCTCTTGGAAGATCGGCGCAAGGTCCTGGATAAATACCGCGAGAAGGGCTTCCTCGACGCCGTCGTGACGACCGACGTCCGCCTGGACACCGCCGCCTCCAAGACGGACCTCGTCTTCAAGATCGTGGAAGGCCCCAAGTCCCGCATCGAGCTCATTGAGCTGGCCGGGACCAAGACCATGAACGTCAAGAAGCTGCTCAAGCTCATGAAGAACCGGCGCAAGAAGGTCTACTTCGAGAAGGACCTGCCCGAGGACGTCAAGAAAATCGAGGCCGAGTACAAAAACAATGGTTATCTTGACGTCCGCCTGAGCACGCCTCTAGTCACGCTTAGCCTGGACAAGACGCGCATCTCCATCGCCCTCGGCGTCGAAGAGGGGCGGGCCTACCGCTTCGGCGAGACCGCCTTCGCCGGACACCTCGTCTTCACTTCTTCCTCGCTCGCCAAGACGGTCGAGTACCGCCGCGGCAAGATCTTCAACCAGGAAAAGTTCGAGGACACCATCCGCGGCATCCAAGAACTCTACGCGGACGTAGGGCGCCTGCGCGCCCGCATCAATCCGGTCAAAACCTTCAACGCCAAGACGGACCAGATGGACGTGCTCTACCAGATCCTCGAGGGGCCCATCTCCTACGTCGACCATGTGGACGTCGAGGGCAACAAGGCCACGAAGACCCACGTCATCCGCCGCGAGATCGTCGTCAAGCCCGGCGACCGCTTCTCGGCCGCGCGCGTGCGCAAGAGCCGCGAAAAGATCATGAACCTCGGCTTCATGGACGAGGTGGACGTCGACCTTCAGTCCTCCCCCACCGACCCGGACAAAGTCGACCTAACCTTCGACGTGGCGGAGGGCAAGCCCGGGATGCTCACCGCCGGCGCGGCCTACTCCTCCATCGACGGCATCATCGGAAACCTCTCGCTCCAGCATCTCAACCTCTTCGGCCGGGCGCAGAAGGCCTCGCTGCAGTGGTCATTCGGCAAGCGCGTGCAGGACTATTCGGCGAGTTGGACCACGCCCTGGGTCGGAAACCATCCTACGAGCCTCGGTTTCGACGTCTACAACACCCGGCGCGTGAACCCTTTCGACACCTCCCTCGCGGCCTACGTGGAGAAGCGCACCGGCGGCGCCGTCCGCGTGGGCCCCCGCTTCCAGGAGGATAAATATCAGCTCAATCTCACCTACTCCATCTCGCGCATCACGATCCAGAACGTCCAGAACCAGTTCACGGGCATGCTCACCGAGGGCACGAGCATCCAGTCGTCCTTCAGCGCCGAGTTCGCCCGCGACACCCGCGACAGCATCTGGGACCCCACGCGCGGCACGCGCCTCTCGCTGGGCAGCCAGCTCTCGGGAGGCCCCTTCATGGGCGACATCCACTATTTCAAGCCCTTCACGGCGGCCCAGTCGCACTGGACCCTCTTGACGGTCGAGGACTGGCCCTTCGTGCTCTCTTCCTATCAGCGAGCCGGCTACGTGACCCAGTTCAACGTCACCAAGCAGGTCCCCGTCCAGGACCGCTACTTCATCGGCGGCCAGGACTCCCTGCGCGGCTACTCGCCCTCCGGCGAGGCCGGCTACCACTCGGGCGGCAAGATCTACGGCGTGGCGAATCTCGAGTTCGGCTTCCCTCTGGCGCGCGAGCGCAAGAAGTCCATCGTCAAGCTCGTCCTGTTCGGCGACGCGGGAGGCTCCTGGGACCGCGTGCGCGACGTCTCCGGACGCGTGGGCAGCGGCACGCGCGACATCAAGACCGACGTCGGAATCGGCCTGCGCTTCGTAACACCCGCGTTCCCCATCCGCCTCGACTATGGATACGGCCTCAACCACCGGACGGGGGAGCGCCTCTACCAAATAAACTTCGGCCTGGGGCCCCTCTTCTGATGAGAAACATAAGCTGCGCGGCTCGCTTCTCCGTCCTCGCCCTCATCCTTTCGGCCGCCCCCGCGCGCGCCATCGAGCTATCCCTCGAGGAGAACCGGGCCGAACGGGGCAGCGTCGGCTTCGTCGACATGCAGCGGCTCTTCTCCGCCAGCCCCGACTCCGCGCGCGCCAAGGAGAGCTTCGAGGAGCTCGTCCGGCAGGCGGAGGAACGACTCAACCTCAAGAAGGCGGAGGCCGCCAAACTCCGCTTGGACCTGGAGGCGCTGAAGGTCGAGCGCGAGACGCTCGCCCGATCCACCCCGACGGCCGCCGCGGCCCCGGAATCGGCGAAGATCTCGCCCCGAACGCTGGCCCTGCCCGGCATGACGCCCCTTGAAGCCTCTCCAACCTCGCCGCCGGCGGCCTCCACCTCGGCTCCCGCCGCGCCCGCCGTGGTCGTATCGACTATCGCCGCGCCCGCGACCGGCGCCGCGATCCTCCAGAACCAGAGGCTGCTCGAGTTGGACGGCCGCATCATCGGGCTCCAGGCCGATCTAGACCACAAGGAGGCCGAAATCAAGCGCGAGCGCCAGGAAGCCGACAAGGGCCTCATCGGCGTCGAGGGTCGCAAAACCGACCAGGTCCTCGCCCGGCTCTATCGAGCCATCAACGAGGTCGCGCACAGGGAGGGGGTCAGCGTAGTCGTCGACAAGACCGCCATCCTCTACGGCCACCCCGCGGTGGACATCACCGACAAGGTCCTCAAGCATCTGCGCGGGAACGCTCAGCCGTGAAGACCCTTCCCAAGCCGGCCACCGTCGCCGAACTCGCTCGATTCGTCGGCGGCCGGGCCTTCGGCGACGCGGACCTCGTGCTGGAGGGGGTGTCGGAACTCTCCGAGGCCACCTCCAAGGACATCGCCTTCCTGGGCAACTTGAAGTACGGAGCCGCAGCCGCCGTCTCCCCCGCGGGCTGCCTGCTCCTGCCGCCTAAGGCCAAGGACGCCCCCTGCGCCGCCAAGGCCCGGATCATCGTGGAAGACCCGCAGGCCGCCTTCGCCAAGATCCTCGGCCTCATCGACGCGGCAAGGAGAGGCGATCTCGCCGCGACGTTGAGCCCGAAGGCCTCCATCCACCCTCAGGCCAAGCTCGGCCCCGGCGTGAGCGTGGGCGACTTCACGGTGATCGAGAAGGGAGCCGTCATCGCGGAAGGGACCGTCATCATGCCTCAGTGCTACGTGGGCGAAGGCGCCCGGATCGGCAAGAATTGCCTGCTCTATCCCCAGGTCGTCCTCCGCGAGGAGTGCGAGCTGGGCGACCGCGTCATCGTCCATGCCGGAACCGTCATCGGCGCCGACGGCTTCGGCTTCACCACCGACAAGAAGACCGGCCGCCACACGAAGATCCCCCAGATCGGCAACGCCGTGGTCCAGGACGACGTCGAGATCGGAGCCGGCGTGACCATCGACCGCGCCACGGTCGGCTCCACGGTCGTCGGCTCCGGGACCAAGGTCGACAACCTCGTCCAACTCGCCCACAACGTGCGTGTCGGCCGGGACTGCTTCATCGTCTCGCAAACCGGCGTGGCCGGCTCCACGACGGTGGGCAACAACGTCATCCTCGCCGGGCAAGCCGGCGTCGCCGGCCACATCAGCATCGGCGACGGCGCCGTCATCACAGCCCAGACCGGAGTGATGAGCGACGTGCCGGCGCGCGCGGTCCTCTTCGGCTCCCCGGGCCGCCCACACCGCGAAGCCTTCAAGCTCCAAGCTCTCTACGGACGCCTGCCCGAGCTCTTCGACAAGATCAAGGAGATCGAGAAGAAACTGGGGCTCGGCAAAACGGACGCCGCCCTCTAGCGAGGCCCCATGAAAGAAAATCCGCTCCAAACCACCATCAAAGAAGAGGTCCGACTCGAAGGAGTCGGCCTCCACACCGGCAACAAATCGAGCCTCACCTTCCGGCCCTCCCTGGCCAACACCGGGATCCGATTCTTCCGAGCCGACCTACCCGGCATCCCGATGATCCCGGCGCGCCTGGCCTTCGTCGTCACGACCGTGCGCGGCACGAACCTGGGCCTCGGGGAAGCCAAGGTCCATACCATCGAGCATGTCCTCTCGGCCTGCACGGGACTGGGCATCGACAACATCGACGTCCTGACCTCCGCCAACGAGCCCCCCATCATGGACGGCTCGGCCATGCCTTTCGTGGAGGCGTTGCTGCGCGCGGGCCTCGTCGACCTGGACGCCCCTAAGCGCTGGCTCCACCTGCCCCACGAGGTGACCTATCAAGCCAAGGACGGCGCGCGCTACCGCGCTGAGCCCTCCGACCGCTTCGAGATCTCCGCGACTCTCATCCATGACCACCCCATGATGCCGAAAATGTCCCTGTCCATGACCGTGGACCTCGAGAGCTACCTCGCGGAGGTCGCGCGCGCCCGGACCTTCTGCTTCGAGCACGAGGTCGCCTCCCTTCAGTCCCAGGGCCTGGCTCAAGGCGGCAGTCTCGAGAACGCCATCGTCATCGGCAAGAGCGAGTTCCACACGAATGCCGAGGGCCTGCGCTACCAAGACGAGTTCGTACGCCATAAGATGCTGGACCTCATCGGCGACCTGACCCTGATCGGACGCCCCCTGTTTAAGATGCGCATCACGGCCGAGCGGCTCGGCCACGCCCATAATGTCGAGTTCGCCAAGCTCCTCGACGAAGCCGCCAAGAAACTCCGCAAATCGAAGAACCGCGTATTGGAGGCCAAATGAGCGCCGAAGCCGCGGCCGCGCCCGGGCGCACGCTGGACATCATGGGCGTCAAGAAGGCCATCCCGCACCGTTACCCGTTCCTGCTCGTCGATCGCATCGAGGTGATCGAGGAGGATAAGCGCTGCATCGGCATCAAGATGGTGACCGCCAACGAGCACTTCTTCGAAGGCCACTTCCCGGGCCAGCCGGTCATGCCCGGCGTGCTGATCATCGAGTCCATGGCGCAGACCGCGTGCGCCATGCTGCTCTCCAAGGGCGGCTTCGAGAACAAGATAGCCTTCTTCATGGGCATCGACGAGGCCAAGTTCCGCGCCCCCGTCACGCCCGGCTGCGTGCTCAAGCATCACATCGAGATCCTGCGTTTGGGCCGAGCCGGCAAATTCCGCGGCGAGTCCTTCGTGGACGGCAAGATGGTCGCCGAGGCGACCATGACCTTCGCGCTCGTCGACAAAGCGCAGGCCTGACGCCATGGCCATCCATCCCACCGCCGTCGTCGACCAGACCGCGCGGATCGACCCCGGCGCGGAGGTCGGTCCGTACGCCGTCATCGGCCCCAAGGCCCAGATCGGCCCGCGCACGAAAGTGGGCCCCCATGCCGTCGTCGAGCACGCGACGCTCGGAGCCGACAACATCCTGCATCCCGGCTGCTTCGTCGGGACCCCGCCCCAGGACCTGAAGTACGCGGGCGAAGAAACGCGCCTCGTCATGGGCGACAAGAACACGGTGCGCGAGTGCGTCACCCTCAATCGCGGCACGGCCCAGGGCGGCGGCGTCACCAAGATCGGCTCGAACTGCCTGTTCATGACCGGCTGCCATGTGGCGCACGACTGCGAGGTCGGCAACGGCGTCATCCTGGTCAACACGGTCGCGCTCGGCGGACACGTCCATATCGGCGACGGCGCGGTGCTCGGCGGCATGGCCGGGGTGCACCAATTCGTGCGCATCGGCCGCTTTGCCATGCTGGGCGGCGGCTCGATGAACGGGCAGGATGTCCTGCCCTTCGCGACCACGCAGGGCGACCGCGCCGTCTTGCGCGGCCTGAATGCCCTCGGCATGCGCCGCGGCGGCTTCACGCGGGAAGCGATGAACGCCGTCAAGCAAGCCTACCAGATCCTGTTCTTGTCGGGCCTGCCCCAGGCGGAAGCTCTGGAACGGCTCAAGTCCGGCGCCCCGACGAAGGAGGTCCAGGAGTGGATCGACTTCATCGAGTCGGCCGGCAAGCGCGGCGTCATGCGCCCCGCCGTCGGCGCGGCTCAGATCGAAGAAGAGGCCGGCGCCTGACCGAGCCCCTGGGTCTCGTCGCCGGCTCCGGGCGATTCCCCTTCCTCGTCGCCGAGGAGGCCAAGCGCCGTGGCGTGCCGGTCGTCGCCCTGGGCATCCCCGGGGTGACGGATCCGTCTCTCGAGTCCGTGACGGACGGCGTGCGTTGGTTCAAGCTCGGCCAGATCGACGCCCCGATCAAGGCCCTGAAGGAGGCCGGGGTGCGCAAGGTCGTCATGGCCGGCAAGGTCCAGCACGTCTCGCTCTTCGGCGGCGTCCTGCCGGACTGGCGGGCGGCCAAGCTCCTGTTGACCCTCAAGGACAAGCGCACGGACACCATCCTCAAGGCCGTCGTCGATGAGTTCTCGAAAGACGGTCTCGAGTGCGTCTCCTCGGCGATCTATTTGGAACACCTCCTGGCCCCGGCCGGGCCGATCACCCGCCGTCTCTTCACGGAGGAACAGCTCGCCGACGCGACGCTGGGCTGGCGCGCGGCCAAGGCCGTCGCCGGCTACGACATCGGCCAGACCGTCGTCGTCCAAGCGGGCGCCATCGTCGCCGTCGAGGGCATGGAGGGCACCGACGCCTGCGTGGCGCGCGCCTCGGAGCTGGCGCGCTCGCAAGGACGCGAGCCCGCCCTCGTCGTCGTCAAGGTGGCCAAGCCGCGCCAGGATTTCCGCTTCGACCTCCCCGTCGCCGGCCTCGACACGCTCGCCGCCTTCCGCGCGGCGGGCGTTTCGTCCTTCGCGCTCGAGGCGGCCTCGACGCTGATCTTCGACCGCGAGCGTTTCTGCGCCGAGGCCGACGCGGCCGGCATCGCCGTCATGGGATTTCCTCCCGAGGGCCCCGCGTGACCCCCGCCTCCAAGATCCGCGTCGCCGTCGTCGGCGCCGGCAAGATGGGCACCTATCACGCCCGCCTGCTCGGCAAGACCCCCGAGGTCGACCTCGTCGGCGTCTGCGACACCAACGTCTGGAAGGCCCAACTGGCCGCCTGGCAGTCCAACACCGCGGCGCTGCGAGACTACCGGGACGTCCTCGGCCGGGTGGACGCGGTCATCATCGCCGTGCCCACTCCGCTGCACTATGACGTGGGCAAGGCCTCGCTCGAGGCCGGGGTCCACGTCCTCATCGAGAAGCCTCTGGCCTCCTCCGTCGACCAAGCCAAGGAGCTCCTCGCCCTCTCCGAGGGCAAGAAGCTGGTCCTCCAGGTCGGCCACATCGAGCGCTTTAACCCCGCCGTGCTCGAGGCCGTCCGGCACATCCGCGACCCGCGCTACATCACCGTCGAGCGCCTGGGTCCCTACGACCCGCGCACGGCTCACATCGGGGTCGTCATGGATCTCATGATCCACGATCTCGACATCGTGTTGACCTTAGTCGGCTCCGAAGTCGAAAGCCTGGAAGCCATCGGCGCGAACCTCCTCTCCGGCCACGAGGACATCGCCAACGTGCGCGTGCGCTTCAAGACCGGCTGCGTCGCCGATCTCACCGCCAGCCGCATCTCGCTGGCCAAGAGCCGCAAGCTCCGGGCCTTCCAAAAGGACTCATACATCTCCCTCGACTACGGCAAGGGCTCGCTGAAGATCTACAAGAAAAAAACCGCGATCATCAGGAGCCTCAAGGACGTCGAGATCCTCGTCCCGAAGCTCACCGGCGTCGACCCCCTCAAGAACGAACACCTCCACTTCCTCGACTGCATCCGCCACAACCGCAAGCCCTGGCCGAGCGGCGAGCGCGGCGTCGAGGCCCTGAAACTCGCCCTGCAGATCACCGACGAACTGGAACGTTATGAGATCTCGGGCCACGCCGGCTCCCGCTCCTTGATCCCCGCCTGGGCCCAGGACCTGGGCAAGATTGCCAAGACCGTCGGCAAGGACATTCTGCGGAGCTAGCGGCATGACGAATCAGCCGGCCGGCTAGATGAGCGGACGATTGATCCTCGTCGTCGCCGGCGACCCTTCGGGGGACCTGCACGCCTCGAACCTGATCAAGGCGCTCAAGCGCCGCGATCCAGCCGTCCGCGTGGCGGCGGTCGGCGGGCCGCTGTGCCGCGCCGTCGCCGATGAGTTCCTGGAGGATTTGGCCTCCCGCGGCGTGACCGGCTTCTGGGAGCCGGTCCTGAATATCCCATTCCTGCTCGAATTGCGTTCACGCCTCCAATCCTTCATCCAAATGCGCCGCCCCGACGCCCTGATCTGCGTGGATTATTACGGCTTCAACCGCCGCATCCTCCCCATGGCGCAGGCCGCGCGCGTGCCCGCGTTCTATTTCGTCAGCCCCCAGGTGTGGGCCAGCCGCCCGGGACGGGTGAAGATATTAAAGAAGCTGGTCAAGAAGATGCTCGTCATTTTCCCCTTTGAGGAGAAGCTCTACCGCGAGGCGAACGTGCCCGTCGAGTTCGTCGGCCATCCCCTTCTCGATCTTATCCCCGAGCCCGCGCAGCGGGCGAGGGACCTGGATTCTCCCGTGATCGGTCTTCTTCCCGGGAGCCGTTCGTCCGAGATCGAACGGCATCTTCCTGTCTTCTACGAGGCCTTCCGCCTCCTGCGTGAATCCCGACCGAACATGAAGGGATTGCTCTTCGCCGCCGCATCCCAACCCGACTCCGCCTATGGAGCCCTCCCCACCGGCGTCGGGATCGTGCGCGAACAGGATTATCGCCTCCGCGCGACCCTGGACTTGGCCCTCTGCTCCTCCGGAACGGCCACTTTGGAGAACGCGCTGTTGGGCGTGCCGATGGTGGTCGTGTATAAACTCTCCTGGCCGACCTACGCCATCGCCCGCGCGCTGGTGAAGGTGAAGCACATCGCCATGGCCAACCTCCTGGCCGGCCGGGGCGTCGTGCCGGAGCTCATCCAGAGCGAAGCGACGGCGGAGAGAACGGCGAGAGAAGCCGCGCGCTTCCTGGGCGACGCCGCTCTCCATGTTCGCGTCCATGAAGAACTTCTAGCGATCCGCCGTTCGCTGGGCGAGCCGGGCTGCGCGGATAGGGCCGCGAAGGTCATCCTGAGCGAGTCCGCATGACGACCCCGTCGCGGCGTTTCATCGGGTATCTCAGGCCCCACTCCGCGCGCTTCGCCTGGGCGGGCGGCGCGATGGTGGCGGTCTCGGCCTTCAACGGGCTGTCGATCCTTTTCCTTAAGCCCATCGTCGACCGCATCTTCATCGCCAAGGACCTCAAGATGCTCTGGCTCGCCGTGCTGGGCGTGCCGCTGCTCGTGGTCCTGAAGTCCGCGGCCTCCTACGTCCAGAACTACCTGATGAGCTTTATCGGCCAGCGCGTGACCCAGCAGATCCGCGAGGACCTTTTCAGCCATCTCCATGCCCTGCCGCTCGAGTTCTACACCGGCCGCAAGGGCGCCGACGTGCTCTCCCGCGTCACCGGGGACCTCACCCTCGTGCAGGCCGCGCTGACCACTTTGCCCGTCTACATGATCCGAGACACGCTGACCGTCCTGTTTTTGACCGGAGCTCTGGTGCTCCTCGACTGGCGCTTCGCGGCGCTGGCCGTGCTCGGCTCGCCGCTGTCCTTGGCCGCCCTCTACGTGCTCTCGCGCAAGATGAGGGAGTCGAGCCGGCAGGCCCAGATCGCCGTCGACCGCCTCCACCACCGCTTCCAGGAGAGCGTGCAGGGCATGCTCGTCGTGAAGGCCTACAACTACGAGCCCGGGGCCACGGAGAAGTTCCGCGAGGAGAACGAATCGTTCTTCCAGCCGATGATGCGCTACCTGCGCGCCACCGCGCTGATGAACCCCCTTCTGGAGCTTGGCGCCTCCGTGATCGCGGCCCTAATCATCTATTTCGGCGGCCGCGAAGTCATCCTGGGCCACATGACCCCGGGCGCTTTCTTCGCCTTCCTCGGCGGGCTGATGGCGGCCTACGCCCCCGTCAAGAACTTGGCCCGCATCAACGCGGAGGTCCAGCGCGCCTGGACCTCCGCCGAGCGCCTCTTCCACCTCCTCGACGAGAAGACCGCCGTCCCGAAGCGCCGCAAACCCGCCTTCCCGGGGCTGACGACGTCGATCCGGATCGACGGCGTGGGCTTCCGCTATGCCGGAGCCAAGGCCTGGGCCCTGCGGGGCCTGGACCTGGAGATACCCAAAGGCTTCCGTATGGCGCTCGTGGGACCCAGCGGCTGCGGCAAATCCACCCTGGCGCGCCTGCTCCTGCGCTTGCACGACCCGGCGGAGGGAAGACTCCTACTCGATGGGGTCGATGCGCGCGACTACGACGCGGCCTCCATCCGCGCCCACGCCGGGCTGGTGACTTCCGAGGCGCAGCTCTTCAATGACACCGTCTTCCAGAACGTCGCCCTCGGCCGCAGGGTCGTGACCCTCTCCGAGGTCGAACGCGCCTGCAAGGCCGTCGGCGCCCACGCCTTCATCGAGGCCTTACCCGAGGGCTATCAGACCCTGCTCGGCGACTGGGGCTTCTCCCTCTCCGCCGGACAGCGCCAGAAACTGGCGTTGGCGCGCGTGCTCCTCAAGGATCCGGAGATCGTGGTACTCGATGAGGCGACGGCGCACCTGGACGGCCCCGCCGAGAAGGAGGTTCACGCCGCCCTCGAGACCGTGCTGGCGGGGCGCACCGTGGTCACCATCGCGCACGAGATGCGCGCCGTCGTCGGCGCCGATCGCATCGCGGTCATGAGCGCCGGAACCGTCGCCGAGCACGGCACGCACGCCGAGCTCCTGGCCGCCAAAGGCCTCTATCGCCGCCTCTTCGACCTGGAGGCGGTCACCCGTCCCGCCGCGGAGGCTTAAATGATCGCCAAGAACGAGCTCGTCGCCAAGTTCGCCTCCTATTCCCCTCATGTAGACTCCTCTCCCATCGACCGCGCCTGGGAGTTCGCCAAGAAAGCGCACGCCCACCAAGCCCGCGCATCGGGCGACGAGTATATCTCCCATTGCGCGGCCGTGGCCGAGTCGTTGGTCGAATGGCGAATGGATCTGCCCACCGTCTGCGCGGGCCTCATGCACGACACGCTGGAGGACACGCCGACCACCGAGGCCCAGTTGCGCGCTGAATTCGGTTCGGAGATCGCCATGCTCGTTATGGGCGTGACGAAAATCGACGCCCTTAAGTTCGAGTCGCGCGACGATGCCCAGGCCGAAAACTGGCGCAAGATGCTCCTGGCCACAGCGCAGGACATCCGCGTCATCGTAGTCAAGCTCGCCGACCGCCTGCACAATATGAAGACGCTCAATTTCCTCTCCCACGAAAGGCAGGAGCGCATCGCGACCGAGACCATGGCTCTCTATGGCCCGCTGGCCCACCGCCTGGGAATGTTCAAGCTCAAGGGCCAGCTCGAGGACCTCTCCTTCGCCTATCTCCACCCCGAGGGTCACTCCGAGATCGCGCGCAAGGTCGGCGAGCAGCTGAAACAGAGCGAGCAGAAGCTCATCGAGGCCAAGACCGCCATCGAGAAGGTGTTGGCCGACACCAACATCCCCTGCCGCATCCTCTCGCGCACGAAGACCCTCTGGTCCATCTACAAGAAGATGGAGCGCCAGAAGAAGCCCTTCGACGAGATTCAAGACGCGCTGGGCATCCGCCTCATCACCGACACGGTGGCCAACTGCTACGCGCTGCTGGGCATCGTCCACACCCATTTCAAGCCCGTGGCCGGCTCCTTCACCGATTACATCTCCACGCCGAAGCTGAATCTCTATCGCAGCCTGCACACGACCATCGTCAGTCCCTCCAGCGAGCTCGTGGAGATCCAGATCCGCACCGAGGAGATGCACCGCACCTCCGAGTACGGCATCGCCGCGCACTGGCGCTACAAGATCGGCGAGCAGGCCAAGGACATTCACATGGAGGAAAAGCTCAACTGGCTGAGGCAGTGGATCGAGTGGCTCCAGGACCTCAACAGCCCGCGCGAGTTCCTCGACAGCCTCAAGACGGATCTGGAGTTCAAGCAGGTCTTCGTCTTCACCCCCGCCGGAGAGGTTAAGGTCCTGCCCTCGGGAGCCACCCCGCTCGACTTCGCCTTCGCCGTCCACACGGAAATCGGCTATTCCTGCGTGGGCGCGATGGTCAACAACAAAATGGTCAAGATGGACCAGCCGCTCAAGTCCGGCGACATCTGCCGCATCCTCACCAAGAAGGGCTCCATGCCCAAGAAGGACTGGCTCAACTACGTCAAGACCGCCCGCGCGCGCTCAAAGATCCGCAACTGGCTGAGGGAAAGGGGGCTGGTCCAGTGAGGCTGGGATATCGCTAGGACCCCTATCGAGCGGTCTGCGCGCCGTGACGAACCCGCTCGGCTTGGAGCGCGCCGAGTTGGACTTCGCCGCGGGACAGGGCGTCCTGCAGGGCGGCGGCGTCTGACGGGCGCAGCCAGCGGTATTCGTGGGCGGCGAGCCACTCCGCCGGAACCTTCGAGCGGTCGAGGAAGAGCAGGGCTTGATCGTCCCAGTAGACGAGGGCCCAATGCTCGCGCGGAAACATAAAAACGTACCAAGGGCGAAGGATTTCGCGGCGGGAGCCGTCGGGGTAGACTCGCGTGGACGCAAGGTGGAGGCTCTCGTTTTTAATCAGAAACCCTCCCAGCCCGCGACGTTCGGCCAACGCCGAGATGCCGGCGGCCGAAACGAGCGCCTTCTGGATCTCGGGCAGTTGGCCGTGAAAGAGATAGCGGCCGTCGCCGAAAACTTTATAGCTCTCGCCCATGCGCCAGCCTAGATAGCCGCCCCACTCATATTGGTTGAATAGGCGCAGGGACCCCAGGACATCGCGTTCGCGGACGATGAACTCCACCGCGCGGCGGGCCACGTAGTCGTCCTGGAAGGAGGCGCCCCAGCGCACGCGCAGCAGCGGCGGCGCCAGCATCAGGCTTAGCGCGGCCAGTCCCGCGGCCAGGATTTCCGCGCGCGGCCGTGGGAAGGCGGCAAAGACGCAGGCCGCGGCCGCCGAGGCGAAATAGGCGCCGAAGCGCGCGCTCGCCGCGGTCGCCAGGCCCAGGACCAGCGCCGCGGCCGCCAGAGCCCGCGGCAGCCGCTCGCGCGCCGAGAATGCGGCCGCGGCCGTCGCGGCCAACGCGGCCAGGAGCGGAATTTGAAAGGCTCGATGCCAGTTCGGCGGCCCCCACTCCATGACGAAGCGCGCCATGGCGGGCTCGGTCGCGTGCGCAAGGAGCACCCGATAAAGACCGAGCCCGTAGGGATTAAGAAGACTTCCGAGAACGGCCCCGGCGGCCTCCGCGGCGAGCCCCTCAGGACGCCTGCCGCCGGTGAAGCGCGAAGCCAGTGCGTAGAGAGCGTAGAGAAAGAATCCGAGCGCAAACCCCGCATGCAGGTTCGACCAGAACGCGAACAGCCCGAAGCCGAAGAGGAAGGAGGCTCGTCCCGACTCCAGCCGCCTCAAGAGCCAGGCGAAGAAGGCCGTGCTGACTAAGTCCGCGCGCAGGTCGCCCTGAGGGACCATGGCCGCGGTCCAGATCGCGAGGGCCCCGGCGCGCGCGAGCGGGGAGGCATCCCGGTCGCGCAGGAGCCCGTCCACCGGGACAAAGGCCGCCAGGAGCAGAACGATCTTGAGGACCCAGAGTCCCGTCTCGCCGCCGGCGACGTTGACGCCGTAGAAGAGGAGCTGGGTCGCCCATTCGAAGTCGATCCAGGGCGCGCCCGCGGCGGTGAATGAGAATGGATCAAAGCGCGGGACCCGCGCGTGGGCCATGATCCAGCGGCCCGCGGAGAGATGCCAGAAGAGGTCGGGGCTGAAGACCGGGAACCCTAAAACGATCAGGGCCAGGGCATAGGCCCAGGCCCTGATCACGCCCTCTTTCAGAGAGACGCTCCCTTTGGGTATTATCGGGTCGGACGGATCGCGCGCCCGGACTTGATGCAATCCGTGCACACGTAGACCGTCATCGTGCGGCCATCGATGACGACCTTCTGCCGCTGAAGGTTGGGACGGAAGACCCGCTTCGTCGCTTTATGCGAATGGCTATAACTGTAGCCGGACTTGGGACCTTTGCCGCAACCGGGAATCTGACACTTGAAAGACATAGGGTTCATTGACACTAGCAAATACCGCCGGGGGCCCGCAACTCCATGAGTGAAGGCCTTGACAAGCCGATCCAGTTCCTCAAGGGCGTGGGCCCCCGGCGCGCCGTGCTCTTCGAGCACCTGGGGGTGCGCACGGTCTTCGACCTCCTCCACCACTATCCGCGCCTGTGGCAGGACCGGCACGAGACGTCGGACCTCCGCCGACCTGCGGCGCCCGGCCTCATCGTCCTGCGCGGCCGAGTCCTGCGCGCGGCCTCCCGCGCAGCGGGGCCGAGGCTGGCCCTCTACCAGGCGACCCTGGCCACCTCCCACGGCAAGGTCGAATGCGTGTGGTTCAAGCACCTCAGCCGACGCTTCGACGTGTTCAGAGCGCTCAAGAAGGAGGTGCGCGAGGGAGCCGACCTCTGGATCGTGGGCCACGCGGACCCCGACCTGATCGGAATCCGCGAGGTTCGCGTCGACGAGCACTACCCCCTCGAAGACGAGCGCTGGCGCCTCCACGTCGCCCGCACGGTCCCGGTCTATGCCCTGACCGAGGGCCTCTCCCAGCGCTTCGTGCGCGAATTGTCCCACGCCGCCCTGAAACTCGCCGCCGACGAGACCATCGACGCGGTCCCGCCCGAGTTTAGAACCAAACGCCGCCTCCTGGCCGCGCCCCAGGCCCTGCGCGGGCTGCACTTCCCCCGCTCCGAGGCTGAACTCGAGGCCGCGCGCTCCCGCCTGGCCTATGAGGAACTCCTGCTCCTGGAGCTGGCGTGGATCCTTAAACGCCGCCAGACCCGGGGCCTGGCCAAGGGCTTCGGCTACGAGATCAAGCGCACGCTTCTCAGCCCCTTCCGGCAGGGCCTGGGCTTCGAATTGACCGCCGCGCAGAAGCGCGTCATCAACGAGATCTTCGAGGACATGCGTGCCTCCCACCCGATGACGCGCCTCCTGCAGGGCGACGTGGGCTCCGGCAAGACCGTGGTGGCGCTCTCGGCCCTCCTGCTGGCCGTCGAGAACGGGGGGCAGGGGGCGCTCATGGCGCCGACCGAGATTCTCGCCGACCAGCACCGGGCGACCCTCGACCGCTTCCTCAAGGGCCTGCCCGTGCGCGCGATCTCTCTCACCTCGCGCGTGTCCAAGAAGAATCGTGAGAAGCTCCTCGCCGCGGTCGCGGCCGGGGAGGCGGACCTCGTGGTGGGAACGCACGCCCTGCTTGAAGAAGGAGTGCGCTTCAAGAACCTGCGCCTGGCCATCGTCGACGAGCAGCACCGGTTCGGCGTCCGCCAGCGCACCACCCTGCGCCAGAAGGGAAGCCTCATCGACCTCCTCGTCATGACCGCGACTCCCATCCCGCGCACGCTCGCGCTGGCCCTGTACGGCGACTTGGAGGTCTCGACCATCGACGAGATGCCGCCCGGGCGCACGCCCATTAAGACCCTGATCGCCTCGCCGGCCCAGGCCATGGCCGCGGTGCGCCGCGAGGTCCTGCAAGGGCGTCAGGCCTACCTCGTCTACCCTATCATCGAGGAGTCCGCGCGCCTGGACCTGCAGTCGGCCAAGGCCGAGTTCGATCGGCTCAGCAAGGAGGTCTTCCCGGACTTCAAGGTTGCCCTCATCCATGGCGCCATGCCGGGCCGCCGGAAGACCGAGGTGATGGCGGAGTTCTCGCGCGGAGAGAAACATATCCTCGTCGCGACGCCCGTCATCGAGGTCGGCATCGACGTCCCCAACGCCACGGTCATGGTCATCCAGAACGCCGACCGCTTCGGCCTCGCCAGCCTGCACCAGTTGCGCGGACGCATCGGCCGGGGCGCGGCCGAGTCCACCTGCTTTCTCATCGCCGACCCGCGGACCCCGCAAGCCCGCCGCCGAATCGACACCATGGTCGAGACAGCCGACGGCTTCCGTATCGGCGAAGAGGATCTCAAGCTGCGCGGCCCCGGCGAGCTGCTCGGCATGGCCCAGCACGGCGAACTGACCCTGCAGGTCGCCGACCTCTTCAAGGACGCGGAACTCCTCGCCCACGCCCGCGCCGACGCCGACGAGGTCCTCTCCGCGGACGCGAAGTTATCGAGACCCGAGCACGCCCTCCTGCGCCGCCGCCTGCTGGCCCTCTACCAGAGCCGCTGGAACTGGATCGACCTGGCGTAAAATGTCCTATCATCAGGCCGTGGTCTTTCTCCTCCTATCCCTGCTGACCGTAGCGCCCGCCTCCGCGCAGAACATAAACGACATCCGCCAGGCGCGTCAGGAGTGGCGCACGATCGGTTGGAACAACGCCTGCTCCGTCGCCCTCGTCCACCTCGCCTACCCGCGCCTGGGCGACGCCATCCAGAGCGAGCCCATCATGACCCGGGTGGGAACGCTCTCCATCGCTCCCGCCGAGGAAACCGCGACGCTGCGCTGGGCCCTGGAAGCCGACGGCGCGCTCAGCTGGGACGCGCGGGCCTTGGCCGCGGCCGAGCGCTCCCTCCGGGAGGCGGACTACACGCGCGCGGGCTTCCGGGAGACCATCCGCCCGGGTCCGGACGCGGACCAGCCGGGCCTCGCCGCGACGCTCCATTCGACCTCCACGCTGGCCGCGCGCGCGCGCGGCGGCTGGCCTGCGCCTGGTTGGCGCTGGGCCGGCGCCGAATTCAACCCCCTCGCGACCTGCGCGCTCCTCGTCTATGAGGACGCGAGCCGCGGCTCCTTCTACCGATTTCATCTGGTGCGCGTCTACGACGCGCGCGCCCGCATCGAGAGGGCGCGGGCGCACACGACCAACGCACGCCTCCTCTTCGACGCGGGAGACGTCGAATCCGCCGCGGCCGAGGCCGCGACCGGCGCCGGCCTGGCCCCCGAACTCGCGGTCACGCGCTACCACCACGCGGCCATGCTCGCGATGACCGGACACCCCAACCAGGCCATGGCCGAGTTGGCCGCCGCGGTCCGCATCGATCCAAAATACAAGGAACGCGCCCGCGGGGACCGCGACTTCGATGATCTGGCCAAGCGCGAGGACTTCCGCCTCCTGATGGAGTAGCCACGCCAGGGACCATGAGCCACGGACGAAGGGTCTTCAACGATCGCGGACGCGAGGATGAACTGCGCGAACTCCTCCATCGCCGCATCCTCACGCTCGACGGCGCCATGGGCACCATGCTCCAGCGCCGGAATCTGACCGCTACAGACTTCGGCGGCCCGGACCTGGAGGGCTGCAACGAGAACCTGGTCCTCACCCGCCCCGACGTCATCCGTTCGGTGCACGAGGCCTACTTCGCCGCGGGCGCCGACCTCGTCGAGACGGACACCTTCGGCTCCATCCGCCACGTGCTCGCCGAGTACGGCCTGCAGGACAAAGCGCGAGAGATCAATCGCAAGGCCTGCGCGCTCGCGCGCCAGGCCGCGGTCCGGCACGCGACCAAGATCCGGCCCCGCTTCGTGGCCGGCGCGCTCGGCCCGGGCACCAAGACAATCTCCGTCACGGGCGGCATCACCTACGACGAGGTCCTGGCCAACTACGCCGAGGCGGCCGAGGGCCTCCTGGAGGGCGGCGCGGATCTCCTCCTGCTGGAGACCCAGCAGGATACCCTCAACGTCAAGGCCGCCCTCAACGGCATCCGGGAAGCCTTTCAGAAGGCCGGACGCTCCATCCCCGTCATGCTCTCGGTCTCCATCGAGAACATGGGCACGATGCTGGGCGGCCAGGACATCGCGGCCTTGGCCGCGGCCGTGGAGCACTTCGACCTGCTCGCCCTGGGCATGAACTGCGCGACGGGACCGGACTTCATGACGGACCATCTGCGCACCCTCTCGGCCCTCACGCGCGCCTTCATGGTCTGCTACCCTAACGCCGGCCTGCCCGACGAAAATGGGGACTACAACGAGTCCCCCGAGATGGTGGCCCGCAAAATCGCCCGCTTCGCCGACGAGGGCTGGGTGAACGTCGTCGGCGGCTGCTGCGGCACGACCGCCGAGCACATCCGCCTCATCTCAGAGGCCGTCGCGGGCAAGGCTCCCCGCCGCCCCCATAAGCCCCGCCGCGGCGCCGTCTCGGGCATGGAGCCGCTCTCGCTGGACGAGGACCGCCGGCCTCTCTTGGTCGGGGAGCGAACCAACGTCATCGGTTCCCGGAAATTCAAGGATCTCATCGTCGCCGGGGAACTCGAGGCCGCCGCCGAGATCGCCCGCCGCCAGGTCCGCGCCGGCGCCCACATCATCGACGTCTGCCTGGCCAACCCGGACCGCGACGAGAAGGCCGATATGATCGCCTTCTTCGAGAAGGCCTCGCGAAAGGTCAAGGTCCCCTTCATGATCGACTCGACCGACGCCGCAGTCATGGAGGAGGCCCTTAAGCGCGCGCCGGGCAAGTGCATCCTCAACTCCGTCAACCTCGAGGACGGCGAGAAGCGCTTTGAGGCCGTCGTTCCCCTCCTCCACAAGTACGGCGCCTGCCTGGTCGTCGGCGCCATCGACGAGGACAAGACGATGGGCATGGCGCTGACCCGCCGGCGCAAGCTGGCCGTCGCCCGGCGCTCCTTCGACCTCCTGACCGGGAAGTACGGCGTCGCGCCCGAGGACATCATCTTCGACTTGCTTGTCTTCCCCGCCGGAACGGGAGATAAAAACTATTGGGGCTCCGCCCTTGAGACGATCGAGGCCGTCCGCGCGCTCAAGACGGTTCTGCCGCGATGCAAGACCGTTCTCGGCATCTCCAACGTAAGCTTCGGTCTTCCACCCGCCGGCCGGGAAGCGCTCAATTCCGTATTCCTCCATCACTGCGTGGAGGCCGGCCTCGACCTGGCGATCGTCAACGCCGAGAAGCTGGCGCGCTATTCCCAGATCCCCGAGGAAGAGAAGAAGCTCGCCTGGGACCTCCTCTCCTGGAAAGGTCCCGGCGACCCCGCGCATCCTCGGGATTTCGACGCCGTGGCCGCCTTCTCGGCCCATTTCCGAGCCGTCAAGATCGTGGAGAAAGATCCGTCCGAACGGCTGAAGCTTCCCATCGATGAGCGCGTGGCCAAGAACGTGGTCGAAGGCTCCATGGAGGGCCTGCTCGCCGACCTTGATGAGCTGCTCAAGACCCGCAAGCCGCTGGACATCGTCAACGGACCCCTGATGAAGGGGATGGACGAGGTAGGCCGGCTCTTCGGCGACAACCGGATGATCGTGGCCGAGGTTCTCCAGTCAGCCGAGGTCATGAAGGCATCCGTCTCCCGCCTCGAGCCGCACATGACGGCGGGCGACCAGGGCGCGAAGGCGGTCATCCTGCTGGCCACGGTCAAGGGCGACGTGCACGACATCGGCAAGAACCTGGTGCACATCATCCTGAAGAACAACGGCTACCAAATCGTCGACCTCGGCATCAAGGTCGCTCCGGAGCGGTTGCTGGAGGCCGTTAGGGAACACCAGCCCGACGCTATCGGCCTTTCGGGGCTTCTGGTTAAATCGGCCCAGATGATGGTCGTGACCGCGGAGGACCTCACCGCCGCCGGCGTCCGCCTGCCGATGCTCGTGGGAGGAGCGGCCCTCTCGCCGCGCTTCACGGCCAAGCGCATCTCCACCGCCTACGACGGCCCCGCCTTCTACGCCAAGGACGCCATGACGGGTCTCGCCCTATGCAACGACTATTTCAGCGAGAAGCGCGACATTCTCCTGGCCAAGACCCGCGAGACTCAGGAGTTCCTGCGCGCCGAGACCGCCTCCGCGGCTCCGGCGGGCGCCGCCGTCAAAGAAGCCCCGCGCTTGCGCGTCGAGCATGAGACCGCGCCGCCGACGCCGCCCGACCTGAAGCTCCACGCCCTCTGCGACTTCGCCATCGACGAGATCTTCGGCTACATCAACCCGATCATGCTCTACGGCAAGCACCTGGGCCTGCGCGGCGGCCTAGAGGAGAACCTCCGCCAAAAGAACCCCAAGGCCATCGAACTGCACAGGCGGGTGCTGGCGCTCCAGGACGAAATATTGGAGAAGAAGCTCATCACGGCAAAGGCCGTTTACAAGTTTTTCGCCGCGGACGCCGAGGGAGACCGAATGAACCTCTACGAGTCCCCGAAGTCGGCGCAGGCCCTGGCCCGCTTCGACTTCCCGCGCCAGTCGGTAGGCGAGCGTCTATGTCTGTCGGACTTCGTGAGGCCGGCCGGGGCCGGACGCGACTTCGCGGCCATGTTCGTGGTCACCTGCGGGTCCGGCATCCGCGAACTCTCCGACCGCTACCGCGACGCGGGCGAATACCTCAAGTCGCACGCCCTCCAGTCCATCGCCATCGAGGCGGCCGAGGGCTTCGCCGAGCTCCTGCACGAGCGCCTGCGCCGGATGTGGGGCATCGGCGACCCGGCCGGCATGACGGTCCGCGAGAGGTTCCAGGGAAAATACCGCGGCCTGCGCGTCAGCTTCGGCTATCCGGCCTGCCCCAACCTCGAGGACCAGACGAAACTCTTCGCCCTGCTCGAGCCGGAGAAGCACGCCGGCGTGCGCCTGACCGAGGGTTTTATGATGGAGCCCGAGGCCAGCGTCTCGGCGCTCGTCTTCCACCATCCGCAAGCGCGATATTTCTCGGTCGGGCAGGCCTCGGTCGCCGCGGCCAAATGAACGCCCTCGTCCTCTCCGCCTTCTTCGTGGTTTGCGCCCGCGCCGAGGATCCCGCCGCCGTCGTCGCGCGCGTGTTGGACCGCCTCGAGACGCTGATGACCTCCCAAGCCGGCAAGGACGCCCGCGAGATCGCGGAAATGGACCGGAAGGCCGAAACCCTCGGTCGCGAGATCTTGCCCCTGGGCCGTCATGCCGCGGCGCCCCTGGGCTCCTATGCCCGTGACCAGAAGCGCCCGCCCAAGGCGCGGTTATTCGCGACGGTCTTCCTCGGCCTGACCCGCGATCCCGGAGCCTACTCTGCCTTGACGGCTCTTTTGCTCGACGAGGAGCAAGACCCCGAGGTCCGCTCCGCCGCCGCCCAGGGACTCGCGGCCCTGGATCTGCCGCTCGATGACAAACGCACGAACTTCTGTGGGGCGCTGGACCGGAAAGTCCTGCCGCGCGACCTTCTTGAAGACGTCCTCATCCCGGTCGAACGTCTGGGCTGCGTCGACCCGGCCCCTCTCGAGCGCATCGCGCGCGCCTTCGGACCCCGCCCGCGGGACCGGGACCTCGCGACCGCGCGGCGAGCGATCTCGGCCCTCGGCCGCTCCCGCGCCGAGGCCCCGGCGCGGGCCCTCCTAAGGCTGCTCGCCTACTTCCCCGCGCGGGGAGCCGCGCGCGCGGCCGTGATCGCCGCCCTGTCCGCCAAGAAGACCGAACTCACGGGCGCGCTCGCCGCAGAGTCCTGGCCGTTCCTGCGCGAAGCCCTGCGCTCCGAGACTGAAGAACCGGCGGGCATGGTCGCGCTCGTGCGCCTAGCCTGCGCGTACGGCCCTCTCGCGGAAGACTCCCTCCTGCCTCTGGCTGCGCACCCTGACGCCGAGGTCCTGGCCGAGGCCGCGGAGGCGCTGGCTCGGCTTAAGAGCGCCAAGGCCCTGCCGCGCTTGGAAACGGCGGTCGCCGGAGCCATGAGCGACCCTCGCTTCTCTCCAAAGGAGGGCCGCCCGGATCCGGCGGCTCTCCTGGCCCGCGTCGAAGACGCGGTCGCCGCCCTCCGCCGCCTTCCCGAGCCTTGACCCGGAACGAACCGCTGTTCGTAGGGCCCAAAACGCTTGGGCCCATTAGTGTATGTTTGCCCACCCCAAGTGACCTATGGGGCCCAAGGCGCAATTGCTTATACTTCTTACATGTACCGATACCGAGCCAAGAAGTCCCCGTTGCGATCCGCCCTAAGCCGACTTCTTTGCACAAGCCTGGTTTTGTCCTCCTTCCCCGCGAGCGCGCAGGCGGCGAGAATTGGTTCTCAAGCGGTGATCCCCGTCGCTCCAAAAGGCATCGGCGTCCCTCTCGGCGGCTCGATTCCACTACTGCAAGGCCCCAATATGGTCGGAGGCGTGGCACAACTCAGGAGCCTGACGACTTTGCCGCTGTCGGTTAAGTCGGTCTCAGCGCAGGCTCTCCTTGGCTTCATCATCGGACCAGCGCTGATCCCGGTTGCGGCCCCCCAAGAGACTTCGGTCAAGTTATTGGATTTACCGGTGTCCCCGATTCCCATGCTGTCGGGATTGGAGCGCGCCGTTGAATCAAAGTTTTCTGGTGAACGACTTTTTGATTCAGTCGGACGGCCATTCTCCGCGGCATCCAGCGGTGTTGTACCGCCAGTCCATGACCAAAATCCCGCCCGAGGCAGATCTAAGTCGAAAATATTTCGGAAGTTGATAAAAGACCACCCGGAAGTCCTCAAATGGCTTGGACCCGTCGCCCAAGCTCACCCGGAAGTCCTGGACTGGCTCGGACCTGTCGCCCAGGCTCATCCTGAGGTTTTGAAATTCATCGGTCCAGTCGCGATGAATCATCCCGAAGTTCTGGAGTGGATTGGGCCTGTCGCCCAGGCTCATCCTGAGGTTTTGAAATTCATC
>MGTX01000017.1:146649-155910 GCA_001799675.1 Elusimicrobia bacterium GWA2_66_18 | reverse complement strand
CTCCCGCCACGGGCCGCGCTTCAATGAAGCCCCCGCGCCGATGAGCGGGCGCTTCGCGCGCGTCGCCGTCGCGGAGGGATGAGGCGTCGTCAGCCTCGCCAGGTCACGACGGTGCGGCGCTCGCTGTAATCCTCCATGGCGTAGCGCACGCCTTCGCGGCCGAGGCCGGAGGCCTTGACGCCGCCGTAGGGCATGACGTCGGCGCGGTAGGCGGGGACCTCGTTGACCAGGACGGCTCCCACCTCGAGACGGGAGACGGCCTCGGCGATGAGCCGGGCGCTGTCCGTGAACACCCCGGCCTGGAGGCCGTAGCGCGAGGCGTTGACGGCCTCAAGCGCCAAGCCGAAGTCGGAATAACTTTCCAGTACCACCACGGGCCCGAAGATCTCCTCGCAGACCACCTTCATGTCGGGGCGGACCCGGGTCAGGACCGTGGGGGCGATGACGTTGCCCTTGCGCGTGCCGCCGGTCACGACGCGGGCGCCGCGGATCTTGGCCTCGGCGATCCAGGATAGGACCCGGTCGGCGGCCGCGGGATCGATGAGCGGGCCGACGGTGGTGCGGGCGTCGAACGGGTCGCCGACGCCGAGGCGGGCCGTCTCCCGGAGGAGGAGCCTGCAAAAGCGGGCGGAGACGTCCTCGTGGACGAGGATCCTCTGGACGGAGATGCAGACCTGGCCCGCGTAGGCGAAGCCGCCCGCGGCGCAGCGCGCGGCCGCGCGCGGCAGGTCGGCGTCTCGGTGCACGATGACCGCCGCGTTGCCGCCCAACTCCAGGGCCACCTTCTTGCCGACGGCTTGGCCCTGGAGCCTCCAGCCGACCGCCGCGCTCCCGGTGAAGGAGAGCGTGGCGATTTTCGGGTCGGTCACGGCGAGTGAGGCGACGTCGTTGGGGCAGTTGAGCACCTGCAAGGCCGCCGCGGGGATGGGTTCCTGCGCGTCGCCCGACCGGAGCGCGCTCTCGAAGACCTGCGCCAGGAGTGTCGCCGGTCCGGGCGCCTGGGGCGCGGGCTTGAGCAGGACCGGGGCGCCCACCGCGAGGGCCGGAGCCACCTTATGTGCCGCCAAGTTGAGAGGGAAGTTGAAAGGAGTGATCGCCAGCAGCGGGCCGCGCGGCGCCCAGTAGGAGACGGCCGGCGCGAAGGCGCGTCCGGAGGGATCGATGTCGATGGGGATGACCTCTCCGCCGTAGCGCTTGGCTTCCTCGGCGGCCGCCGTGAAGGTCGCCGCGGCGCGGGAGACCTCGACGTCGGCCAGCGCGACCGGCTTGCCGGCCTCGAGCGCCATCATCTCCACGAGCTCGGCGCGGCGGGCCTGGAGTCCGGCCGCCATGGCCGCAAGCAGGCGGCTGCGGGCGTGCCGGCTCAGGGCGCGCAGGCGGGGGAAGGCCCCGGCGGCGGCGGCCAAAGCTCGCCTCATCTGAGAGGCGTCGGCCTGGTCCGCCCGGGCGGCGCGCCGTCCGGTGTAGGGCGCGCGGATCTCGCGGACGTCGCGCGACTCGGTCCAGGACCCGTCAAGCCAGAGGCGGTGTCTGCGTTCCATTAAGACTCCGCGCACGGCATCGCTATTTCCTTCAGACCGGCTTCGACGACGTCGAGGCCTTCCTTCAGTTCCGCCGCGGTGATGATCAGGGGCACGAGCAGGCGGATGACGTTGCCGTAGGTGCCGGCCGTGAGGACGATCACGCCGTGCTCATAGCAGTAGCGGGCCAGCCGGCCGGCCGCCTCGCGAAAGGGCTCCTTCGTCGCGCGGTCGCAAACGAGCTCGATGGCCCGCATGGGGCCGAGACCGCGCGCGTCGCCGACGCAGGGGTAGCGCTCTTTCCAGCCGGCGAGCGCATCCTCGAGCGTCGCGCCGACCGCGCGGGCGTTGGCGAGAAGCGAGCCGTCGCGCAAGAGATCCAGCACGGCGAGCGCGGACGCGCAGGCGACCGGGTTGCCGCCGTAAGTCCCGCCGATGGCGCCCACGATCGGGGCGTCCATGACGTCGGCGCGCCCCACCACCGCCGCGATGGGCAGTCCGCCGCCCAGGCCCTTGGCCAGGGTCATCAGGTCCGGCGCGATGCCCAGCTGCTCGCAGGCGAAGAGCGTTCCGGTGCGGCCGAAGCCGCTTTGGATCTCGTCGGCGACGAGGATGATCCCATGGGCCGTGCAGTACTCCCTCAGCTGCGCCAGAAAGGACTTCGGCGCGGTCACGAAGCCGCCCTCGCCGAGGACGGGCTCGATGACCACGGCGGCCGCGTTGCCCGGGCCGATCTGCGAGGCCACGACGTCCTCGAAACGCCGGAAGCACTCCGTCGCCACCCGCTCGGGGTCGCTCGTGCCGGGCCAGCGGTAGGCGTAGGGGAAGGGGACGCGGTAGACCTCGGAGTTGAACGGTCCGAATCCCGTCTTGTAGGGCGTGACCTTCGAGGTGAGGGACATCGCCATGTAGGTCCGCCCGTGGAAGCCGTGCTCGAAGCAGACGACGGCCTGGCGGCCGGTGAAAGCTCGGGCGATCTTCACGGCGTTCTCGACGGCCTCGGCGCCGCTGTTGACGAGCAGGGCCTTCTTGGGATGAGCGCCCGGGACCGCCTCGCACAGGCGCCGGGACACCTCGACGTAGCCCTCGTAGGGCGTCACGTTGAAACCCGCGTGCAGCCCGCGCTTCGCGGTTTCCTGCACCGCCTTGACGACGGAGGCCGCCGCGTGGCCGACGTTGACCACGCCGATGCCCGAGGCGAAGTCGATGAAGCGGTTGCCATCCACGTCTTCGATGATCGAGCCTTCCGCCTTGGAGATGAACACGGGGGTGGCATGGAAGGGGCCGCGCGCCACGAACCGGGCGCGGCGGGCCATGAGTTCGAGGCTCTTCGGCCCCGGTACCGGCGTCTTGAGGTTGATCTTCATCGCGGTCTTTTAATACCAGCCGATCGGGGTCTCATCGAGGTTGACGTTGACCTGCTTGGTCTCGAGATAGCCCTCGATGCCGTGCAGGCCCAACTCCCGGCCGATGCCGCTGGCCTTGTAGCCGCCCCAGGGCATTTCATTATGGGAAGGATGATAGGTGTTGACCCAAGTGATGCCGGCGCGCAGCTGCCCGACCACGCGCAGGGCGCGGGTGACGTCCTTCGTCCAAACCGCGGCGGCGAGGCCGTACTCGGTGTCGTTGGCGATGCGCACGGCCTCCTCCTCGTCGTCGAAGGCAATGACGGCCAGCACCGGCCCGAAGATCTCCTCGCGCGCGATGCGCATGGAGGGCTTGACCTCATCGAAGATCGTCGGCTCCAGGAAGAATCCCTTCGCGAAGGCCGCGCCGGCGGGGCGCTTGCCGCCGCAGAGGAGTTTGGCGCCCTCCTCGCGGCCGATCTTGATGTAGGCCTCCACCTTCTCGCGGTGGGCGCCGGAGACGAGGGGTCCCATCTTCACGCCGGGTTCGAGGCCGTGCCCGAGCTTGATGCGCGGAACCTTCTTGAGCATGGCGTCCACCAGGCGCCGGTGCAGCGGACGCTGCACCAGCAGGCGCGAGCCGGCGGAGCAGACCTCCCCCTGGTTGGCGAAGGCGCCGAAGAGGGCGCCGTCGACCGCCATCTCGAGGTCCGCGTCCGCGAAGACGATGTTGGGGTTCTTGCCTCCGAGCTCGAGGGAGATCTTCTTGAGGTTGCTCGTCGCGGCGGCCATGATGCGCCGTCCCGTCGCCGTGCCGCCGGTGAAGGCGACCTTGTCGACCTTGCGGCTGGAGGCGAGCTCCTCGCCGGCGCCCGCGCCCGGGCCGGTGACGACGTTGACGACGCCCGGAGGCAGGCCGACGGCCTCGATGACGCGCGCCAGCTCCAGCGCGGTCAAGGGGGTGAGTTCCGAGGGCTTGAGGACGCAGACGTTGCCCGCGGCCAGCGCCGGCGCGAGCTTCCAAGCCGCCATGAGAAGGGGATAGTTCCAGGGTATGATCTGGCCGCACACGCCGACGGGCTCGCGCAGCACGAAGCTCAGGGAGTTGGCCGGCACCTGCATGGTCTCGCCGTGGAGCTTGGTGGCCAGTCCGCCGTAGAACTCGAAGCAGTTCGCCGCGTCCGCGACGTCGAACTCTGCCTCGGCCAGGGGCTTGCCGCAGCTGCGAGTCTCCAGTTCGGCGAGCTTCTTGGCCTCGGCCCGCAGGCCCTCGGCGATCCGAAAAAGGAACTTGCCCCGGTCCTGGGCCGTGACCTTGCGCCAGGGGCCGTCGTCGAAGGCCGCGCGGGCGGAGTCGATCGCCGCGGCCGCGTCCTCTCGCCCGCTTTCCGGCACGCGGGCGAGGAGCGCGCCGTCGGCGGGGTCGAGGATCTCGCGCACGGCGCCCGAGCGCGACTGCACCCATTTCCCGCCGACGAACATGTCGCGCGTTTCGGTCTTCGTCTTGGTCTTCACGGTCATATCAGGAGGCCCCCGGGCTGAGAAACATGCCGACGAGAATCATCACGATGCAGGCCCATTGCAGACGCGACACTTTTTCCTTGAGCGCGAGCGCGGCGAACCCGAGCGTCACCAGGGGATAGGCCCCCGTCAGCGGGGTGACGATGGACACCGGGCCGTTGCGCGTGGCCAGGATCACCCCGAGGTCGCCGCCGGCCATCATCCCCATGGGGATGAAGGAGCGCAGCCATTCCCGGCCGGAGTGATCGCCGTGCCGGCCCTTGAGCCAGCCGAAGGTTCCGAGGGTGAGCGCGCCGCCGATGGTGTTGAAGAGGGCCAGATTGACCTCGCTGGACTGCGGCAGGCCGTAGGAATACTTAACGATGGTCTGCGCCGCGCCCCAGAGCGCCAATGCGGCGGCCGCCAGCGGGATCCAGCGTTTGCCGGTGATCTTGGCGTTCGGGTCGGGCGGGGCGTAGGAGAGGCCGAGGCAGCCGGAGATCACCAGGGCGACCCCCGCGTACTGCAGAGGCTGGAGGGTCTCACTGAGGAAGATGCGGGCAAAGACCACGGTGAGCGCGGGGTAGGCGGCCGAGAGGGTTCCCACGATGGTGATCGGCCCCGCGACGATGGACTGGAAATAGAGGATCCAGCCGGCGCCGTCAAGGACATAGGCCAGCACGCCGGCCGCCAGGAAGCTCCGCCCCTCGGCGGAGAACGGTGCGGGGTGGGGCGAGGAGAAGAAGAAGCCCAGGTTGACGATCGCCTTGGCCGCGACGAAGTACAGGCAGAAGCGGGCGGGGGGGACCTCGGCGATCCACTTCTTCACCAGGCCCTGCCCGATGCCGTAGAGGAAAAGCGCCGAGAACGCGGGCGTCAGCCAGATCCATGGGCTCATGCGGCCGCCTCGGCGCTCGACTTGAGGGCCGCGGTGTTATACCCTATAGGCATGAAAAGATCCCGAATCCTCATCGAGGGCCGCTGGACCGAGTCGCGCGCTCGCAGGAGCCTCGAGGTCCGCAATCCCGCGACGCTCGAGCGGCTCGGGGTCGTCGCGGACTGCGGCAAGGACGACGTGGACGCAGCCGCGGCGGCGGCGCGCCGGGCCCAGAACGCGTGGTGGAAGACCCCGGGAGTGGAGAAGGCCAAACTCCTCAGGGAAGTGGGGGCGCGCATCAGGAGGGATGGACGGAGCCTGTCGAGGCTGATGGCGCTGGAGACGGGCAAGCCCCTCTGCGAGGCGGTCGATTGCATCGATTGGGTCGCGGCATGTTTCGAATATTACGCGGAGATAAGCCGCAGCAGCTACGGCAATTCGATCCCGCCCGTCGCCCCGCATCAGTTTAATTTTACCATTAAAGAACCTTATGGCGTCGTGGCCGCCATCGCGCCCTTCAACTTCCCGCTCCTGCTCATGGCCTGGAAGGTCGCGCCGGCGCTGGCCGCGGGCAACGCCGTGGTGTGCAAGCCGCCCCATCAGAACCCGCTCTCCAGCCTGCGCATGGCCCGGTGCTACGATGTCCTGCCCCCGGGCGCGGTGAATGTCGTGACGGGCGGGCCCGGGACGGGGCGCCTTCTAGTCGCGCATCCCAAGGTCGACATGGTCGCCTTCACCGGCTCGACCGAGGCCGGCCGCCGCATCGCCGTCGAGGCGGGGCGCGGCCTCAAGAAGGTCAACCTCGAGCTCGGCGGCGTCGACCCGTTCATCGTGTTTGCGGACGCCGACCTGGACGTCGCCGTGCGCGGAGTGGCCTGGGCGCGCCTGCTCAACGCGGGACAGGTCTGCACCTCGTCCAAGCGGATCATCCTCGTCCAGCCCATCGCCGAGGAGTTCACTCGCCGGATCCTCGCCCACGTCCAGACGCTCCGGGTCGGCGACCCCATGAAGCGCGACACCGACATCGGCCCCTTGATCTCGGCCCAGGCCGCCGCGAAGGTCGAGCGCCAGGTCGCCGGGGCCGTCCGGCAGGGCGCTCGGCTGCTCCTGGGAGGCAAGCGCCTGCGGCTGCCCGGGCTCAAAGGGCATTTCTTCCAGCCCACCATCCTGACCCGCGTGCGCCACGGCAGCCTCCCCACCGTCGAGGAGATCTTCGGGCCGGTCCTCGCGATCACGGCGGCGCGCGACGCCGACGAGGCCATCCGCATGGCCGACGACTCCGCCTACGGCTTGGGGGCGTGCATCTACACCAACGACCTACAGCTGGCCATGCGCGCCATGGAGCACATCAAGGCGGGCACGTTCTGGATCAACGATCCGCTCACGGACAACGAAGCGGGTCCGTTCGGCGGCATGCGCCTAAGCGGGATCGGCCGCGAACTCGGCATGGAAGGCCTCGACGCCTACCGCGAGCCCAAGCACGTGCATCTGGACTACGTCATGGAAGCCAAGTCGTACTGGTATCCCTACAAGGACCGGATGCCGCCGTTCCATGGGGGGAACTGAGTTCATGCGCTATGTCGTCCTGGGCGGGGCGGGCGCGATGGGCCGCATCACGGTCCGGGACCTGGTGGAGACGTCCTCCCGGGGCGACCGGATCGTGATCGCGGACTACGACCTCGGCAAGGCGCGGGCGCTGGCCGCGTCCCTGCGCGACCACCGGGTCGGCGCCGTGCGCGTGGACGTCAAGGACCCCGCGGCCGTGAAGGCGCTCCAGGGCGCCTTCGTCCTCATCAACGGGGTCCAATATCAGCTCAACCTCGACGCCATGGAGCTCGCGCTGGCCTTGAAGTG
This sequence comes from Elusimicrobia bacterium GWA2_66_18, assembly GCA_001799675.1. Classification (GTDB taxonomy): domain Bacteria; phylum Elusimicrobiota; class Elusimicrobia; order UBA1565; family UBA9628; genus GWA2-66-18. Next base: position 148,813 of record MGTX01000017.1, on the reverse strand, counting down.
CCACTACGTGGACCTCGGCGGGCTTTTCCATATGACGCGCCGGCAGGCGCGCTTGGACGGCCGCTTCCGGGAGATCGGCCGCACGGCCCTGCTCGGCATGGGCGCGGCGCCCGGCATCACCAACATCCTGACGCGCTGGGCGGCCGACCGGCTCGACACGGTCCGCGAGATCCATATCCGGGTCGGGACGATGGACCGGACGCGCTACGTCCCCCGGCCCGCGCTGGCCGTCTCCTATTCCCTGAAGACGATCCTCGAGGAGTTCTCGATGAGGCCGGCCGTCTTCACCCGCGGCCGGCTCGGCTTCGTCGAGCCCATGTCCGGCGACGAGCCCCACCGCTTTCCGCCGCCGATCGGCATGCGCCGGCCGATGCACACGATCCATTCCGAGGTCGCCACGCTTCCGTCCTCGTTCCGGGACAAGGGCGTGCGTGAGGTGAGCTTTAAGATCGCCTTCGATCCCGCCTTCACGGACCGGGTGAGGTTCCTGCGCGACCTGGGGCTGGCCTCCCACGAGCCCGTCGAAGTCGCCGCGCCGGACGGCCGGGGGGTCGTCTCGGTCGCTCCCGTGGACGTGGCCAATAAGGTCGCCATGTCCCAGCCGCCGGCCCGTCAGGTCGGTCCCTTGCGGCAGCACGAGGTCGTGCGCGCCGTCGTCAAGGGGACGCGGGACGGGCGCCGGGTCACCTGGGTGGCCGACTGCCACTGCGCGGGGATGCCGTCCTGGGGCGTCGGCGTCGACCTCGACACCGGTTCCCCGCCCGCGGTCGCCGCGCAGATGCTGGCCGCGGGCGAAATCGTCGCGCGCGGAGCCGTCCCGCCCGAGAAGGCGGTGCCGCCGGAGGCCTTCTTCCGGCGCCTGAAGCGGCGGCGCATGACCCTCCGGGCCGTCAAGAAGTCCGGCTGGTCCTTCCCGGTCTAGCGCGGGGTCGCCAGGCTCGCGGCGACCTTGTCGGCCGCGTCCCGCCCGGAGCGCACCGCCCCGTCGGAGTGGCTCGAGTAGAGGTAATCGCCCGCCAGGTAGAGACCGACGTTCTCCGCGCGCAGGGACGCGTGCAGTCCGTCGAGAGGCGAGCGTCCGACCGGCCAGCCCGGGATGGCCGCGGGGTGGTAGCCGTAGAAGTAGGTCGCGCGCACGAAGGCCGGCAAGCCGGGCCAGATCTTGTCGAGCTCGGCCAGGAGCCGGCCGCGGACCGCGTCCCGGGGCTCCAGGTAGTAGCGGCTGTAGTCGCCGTGGACGAGGAGGGTGAAGACCTCCTCCTTCCGGCCGGGCGCGGGCTTCTCGAGGAAGCCGTAGACCACGCCCAGCGGCCCGCGGGTCAGGACGGGGAACGGGATCTTGCCGCCGACCAGGAGTTTCTCGTTGGCCGCGACGTCGAGGAGAAAATGGACCACGGCGTATCCTCCGGGGATGAGCGTGTCCACCGCCCGCCACTGTTCGTCGGTGAGGCTCGGCTCCATCTGGATGGAGTGCAGGAGATGATAGGGGACGGTCACGACCACCTTCTCGGCCTCGGCGCTCCTCATGACGCCGTCCTTCTTGTAATAGACGACGGCCCGCGTGCTCCCGTCGGGCTTGCGCGCGCGCGCGATCCGGGTCACCAGCGCGCCCAGGGTCTTGGGGCCCCGGATCGCCTTGATGAAGGCATCGATGATCGTCCGGTTGCCGCCCCGCGCGTGGCGGCACTGCTGGGCGCCGTGGAGGAAGACCTCCTCCTGCTGGATGCCGTAGACCGCGCTGAGGTTGTTCCAGTCGGTCGCGACCTCGCACTCGAGGTCCAGGCGGATGAACTCGGCGACCCGGGGAGGCAGGCGCAGCGACTCGACCCACTTGGCGAAGGATATATTCTGGAGTTCGGCTAGGCGCGGGGTCAGCTTTCCGGAGAGGGTCTCGTCGTAGAGGGCCTCGCACTCCCGCAGCCAGCGGTCGTAGTGCCCGCGCTCCTCGGGGGTGAAGACGGCGGCGTGGAACGCGGCCGCGTCGTCCTGCACGTAGGGGAAGAGCTTGCCGTCCATGTACACGCTTGAGTAGGGCTGCTCGGGCTCGGAGAGGGGGACGTCGAACTTCTTGACGTAGTCCATCAAGGGGTTCTTGTCCCAGATCTCGTGCATCCCGTACTCGGCCCGCAGGCCCTTGCCGTACTCCACGGTGGCCACGCGCCCG
>MGTX01000017.1:60310-146622 GCA_001799675.1 Elusimicrobia bacterium GWA2_66_18 | reverse complement strand
CCGCGCGCTTGCGCGCGGGCCGATTGAGAAGACGCAAAACGCCAAGAGGGCGCCGCACAGTCTCTTCATCATCGCGAACCATTCTAGCACAGCTGCGGCAAGGAAGCGCCGCGGCTGGAGAAATATTCTATAATGATGGAACTCGATGGCCCTGACTAAAGAAGCCCTCCAATCCCTCGTCGCCCTGCAGGAGAAGGACTCCGCGCTCGATTCCATCCAGAAGGAGATCGACGCGGTTCCGCCGCGCCTCGCGGCGCTGGAGGCGGATCTCGCAAGCGAGAAGCGCCTCTTGGACGCCGCCAAGGCCAAGATTCTCGAGCTCGAGAAGAAGAAGAAGTCCAAGGAGCTCGACGTCGCCGCCAAGGAGGAGGCCGCCCGCAAGCACGCAGGCCAGCTCAACGACCTCAAGTCCAACGAGGCCTATAAGGTCATGCAGGCCGAGATCGAGAAGGAAAAGGCCGCGGTCGGCGACATCGAGACCGAGATCCTCCAGATCATGGAGCAGATTGACGCGGCCAGGATCGAGGAAAAGGCCGCCGTCGTCGAGTTCAATAAGACCAATGAGTTCTCCAAGAAAGATCGGGAAAAACTGGAAGCCGAGCTTTCCCATGCCCAGGGCCGCCATGCGACGGCCAAGGCCGAGCGCGACGCGACCGCCGCCCCCGTGCCTCCCGAGTTGATGCGGATCTACGACCACATCCGCTCGCGCGGCAAGCCGGACGCCATCGTCCCGGTCATCGACGGCCACTGCGGCTCGTGCCAGATCAACATCTCGCCCAGCATGGCCGCCGAGGTCGCCAAGCAGAAGGCGCTGGTCAACTGCGACAGTTGTCAACGCATCCTTTACAAGCCCGAGAAGGCCGCCTCGGCGGCCTGACCGATTTTCAGGGACGGCCGGGGGATCGCTCGCCGCGAGGCGGGAGGAACTTCCGGACTCCGTAGAGCACGACGCCCGTCGAAAGCCGGGGAGGCGGGGACCATAATCCCCGTCGACGGAAAGTACCACAGAAAGCAACCGCCCTCGCAAGAGGGTAAGGGTGAAAAGGTGGGGCAAGAGCCCACCGCGCGCTCCGCGAGGAGCGCGGCATAGGCAAACCCCGTCGGGAGCAAGGCAGTTGGGCGGCGCGCGCTGCTCGCGCACGCCCGGGCGCAAGCCCGGGGCAGCCGCCCGGTGGCCGCATCAGAGAAATGATCCTCCAGTCCCGCAAGGGATGGACAGAATCCGGGGTATAGGCCGTCCCTGAATCCTTATATACCGGAGTAAACCCAGCCGCGCCGCGGCCCCGCGTCTACTTGTCGAGGTGGTGAGGGCGGGACTCGGCCCAGGACGCGGAGGTGATGCGCGTGAACTCTGCCTTCTTCCAGAACTCGGGCAGCGTCGCGGCGCCCGAGTAGCTCATGCCGGAGCGCACCCCGCCGATGAGTTGGAAGAGGACCTCGGCGACCGGTCCCTTGTAGGGCGCCATGGACTCCACGCCCTCGGGCACCACCTCGGAGACCTCGATGGGGTCGAGCGCCTCGTCCTCGCGCCGCTCCTTGTTCTTGCGCGTCAGCGTGGCGCCCAGCGAGGCCATGCCGCGGTAGATCTTCCAGCGCGCGCCGCCGCGGACCACGGTCCAGCCCGGGCTCTCCTCGGCGCCCGCCAGCAGCGAGCCGAGCATGACCGAAGACGCGCCCCCCGCGAAGGCCTTGGCCAGGTCGCCCGAGTCGCGCAGGCCGCCGTCGGCGATGATGGGGACGTCATTCTCCTTCGTGATGCGCGCGCAGTCCATCACCGCGGTCAACTGGGGCACGCCCGCGCCGGAGATGATGCGCGTCGAGCAGATCGAACCCGGCCCCACCCCGACTTTCACGCCGTCGGCCCCCGCCGCGGCCAAGTCTCGGGCGCCTTCATAGGTGGCCACGTTGCCGGCGACGATCTCGGCTTTGGGGAACTTCCTGCGCAGGTTCTCCACGGCTTTGATCACGTGGTCGGCGTGGCCGTGCGCCACGTCCACGACGAGGCAGTCGGCGCCGGCCTCTAGGACCGCGGCCGCGCGCTCCAGATAGCCGCTCACGACGCCCACCGCGGCGCCGACGAGGAGCCGGCCCTTGGAGTCCACCGAGGCGTCGGGATAGAGGCGGCGATTCTTGATGTCGCGCGCGGTGATGAGTCCCTTCAGGCGGCCGTCCTTGTCGATGAGGGGGAGCTTCTCGACCTTATGGTCGCGCAGGATCTCGCGGGCTTTCTCCAGGCCCACGTCCGGCGGCGCGGTGACGAGCTTGGTCGTCATCACGCGGCGCAGGGACTCCTCGGATTTGTCGCGGAACTGCACGTCGCGCTCGGTCACCAGGCCCAGGAGCCGTCCTTTGACGTCGACGACGAGCAGGCCGCCGACGCCGTGCTCGCGCATCAGGCCGCGGGCGCGGCCCACGGTCTCGTCCGGGCCGATGGTGTAGGGGCTCTCGATGACGATGTTCTCGGAGCGCTTGACCTTCGCCACCTGGGCGGCCTCTTCCTCGAGCGTCAGGAAGCGATGGATGATGCCCAGCCCTCCGGCGCGGGCCAGGGCCACGGCCATGCGGCTCTCGGTCACCGTGTCCATGTTGGCGGAAACGATGGGGACCTTCAGCTTGATGCGGCGCGAGAAGCGTCCGGTGGTGTCCACCCCGCGCCGCGAGGCGATCGAGGAACGCTTGGGGACCAGAAGGACGTCGTGGAAGGTCAGGGCCTCTCTCATGTCCATGGGGGAGGATTATAGTAAAATGCCGTCCATGGCCTTTCCCGACAGCCGCCCGCGACGCCTGCGCGCCTCCCCGGCCCTGCGGACCTTGGTCCGCGAGACCGAACTCTCCGTCAAGGACTTCGTCCTGCCCCTCTTCATCCGTCCCGGCAAGGGCGAGAAGCGTCCCATCTCCTCCATGCCCGGCCACTTCCAACTCTCCGTGGACGAGGCGGTCAAGGCCGCCGGCGAAGCGGTGAAGCTCGGCGTGCCCGCCGTCATCCTCTTCGGAATTCCCGACCGGAAGGACGCCAAGGCCTCCGGCGCCTACGCCCGCGACGGCATCGTGCAGACGGCCGCCCGGGCGATGAAGGACAAGCACCCGGGCCTGCTCCTCATCTCGGACCTCTGCTTCTGCGAGTACACCGACCACGGCCACTGCGGCATCGTCAAGAACGGAGTCGTGCTCAACGATCCCACTGTGAAGCTCGCGGCCAAGACCGCGGTCTCCCAGGCCGAGGCCGGCTTCGATATCGTGGCCCCCTCGGGCATGATGGACGGCCAGGTCGGCGCGATGCGCAAGGCCATGGATGAGGCGGGCCTCGCGGACACGCCCATCCTCGCCTATGCCGCCAAGTACGCCAGCGGCTTCTACGGCCCCTTTCGCGAGGCCGCAGAGTCGCCGCCCTCCTTCGGCGACCGCTCCGGCTATCAGATGGATCCCGCCAACGTCCTGGAAGCCATGCGCGAGGTCCAACTCGACGTCGACGAGGGGGCCGACATGCTGATGGTGAAGCCCGCCCTGCCTTACCTCGACGTCCTGAAGGCCGTCAAGACGCGCTTCGGCCTGCCCACCTCCGCCTACCAGGTCTCCGGCGAGTTCGCCATGATCAAGGCCGCGGCGGCCAACGGCTGGATCGACGAAAAGAGGGTGGCGCTCGAGACGCTGACGTGCATCAAGCGCGCCGGCGCCGATTTCATCCTGACCTACTACGCCTTGGAGGCCGCCCGATGGCTCGCGTGAAAAAGACGGCGAAGAAGTCTGCGCGGAAGATGAAGAGGATGGGTCACAAGGAACTGTTCGCCCGCGCGCGAAAATCCTTGGTCGGCGGGGTCAATTCCCCGGTGCGGGCCTTCAAGTCCGTGGGCGGCTCGCCCTTGTTCGTCCAGTCCGGCTCGGGACCTTACCTCTTGGCCGCCGACGGCCGCCCCTACGTGGATTATTGCCTGTCCTGGGGCCCGCTGATGTTCGGCCACGCCCGCAAGGAGATCGTGTCGGCGGCCAAGGCCGCGCTCGAACGCGGAACGACATTCGGGGCCGCGACGATCGCCGAGGTCGACTTGGCCGAGCGTATTAAGGAAGCCTTCCCGTCGATCGAGCTTCTGCGCATGACCAGTTCGGGCACCGAGGCCGACATGTGTGCGGTGCGCGTCGCGCGCGCCTTCACCAAGCGCGACCTCATCATTAAATTCGCGGGCTGCTACCACGGCCACGTCGACAGCCTCCTCGTTGCGGCCGGCTCGGGCGCGACCGCCCTCGGCGCCCCGGACTCCGCCGGCGTGCCCAAGGCCTTCGCCGCGACGACCATCGTTCTGGCGTTCAACGACCTCCCGGCCGTCGAGGGGGCCTTCAAAAAGCACAAGGGGCGCATCGCCGCCGTCATCGTGGAACCCATCCCGGCCAACATGGGAGTCGTGTTCCCAGCCGAGGGCTACCTGCAGGGATTGCGCAAAATCACGACCCGGGAGAAGGCCCTGCTCATCTTCGACGAGGTCATCACCGGCTTCCGGGTGTGCTATGGCGGCGTCCAAACCCTCTGCGGCATCAAGCCGGACCTCACGGTGCTGGGTAAGATCGTGGGCGGGGGCCTGCCCATGGGCGTCTACGGCGGGCGCCGGGACGTGATGAGCCTCGTCGCGCCGGAAGGCCCGGTCTACCAGGCGGGCACGCTCTCCGGCAATCCCGTCGCCGTCGCGGCCGGGACCGCCATGCTCGACCTCCTGCGCCGGCGGAAGCCCTACGCGCGGATGGAATGGTTAAAGAACTATCTCTGCGAGGGCCTGCGCCTGTGCGCGAACGCGGCCGGCGTCTCGCTGCGCATCCAGTCCATCGGCTCCATGTTCACCCCCTTCTTCGTGGATGGGGAGGTGACGGACTACGCCTCCGCGCTCAAGTCCGACAAGAAGCGTTATGGGCGCTTCTTCCATGAGATGCTCAAGCTTGGAGTCTACCTTCCGCCCGCGCAGTGGGAAGCCGCCTTCGTCTCCGCCGCCCACACCGAGCGCGATCTGGACCTGACGATCGCCGCGGCCAACGCGGCCTTCCGCAAAATCTAGGGACCGCAGGTCCCAGCGGGACGTAGGCCCAATAGCGGGAGACTGTTGCCCCAACTGGGGATTGGGCCTGCGTCCTTTGGAATGCTAGCCTCGTGTTGCAAGCAACCTGAGCGAGGTGACATGATGACCCAGTTTCGGCTGTTCGTCTTATTGACGTCGCTGCCCGTCGCGGCTTCCGCGCAAGTGCGCACGCTCCTGCCCGCCGTTTCGGCTCCGGCGCTTCGCGGCGTCATCCTCCCGACGGCGGGCTTCTCCGCGGGCCTGCCGACGATCGCGGGCACTCTGTCGGCCATGACTCCCGTCCTCTCGGCGCTGCCGGCGGCGTTGGTCCTCGCGGCCGAGCCGAAGACTGTGACCGTTGCGGAGCAACCCGCAGCCTCCGCGTTCACGCACCTGGGGCGCGCGGCCGCGAGTTCCAGCGATGATTTCCTCCCGTCTTTGGACGGCGCCCAAAAGTTCGACGGCGCGCTCGCCTCGTATCGCTCCCCGACCTACGTCGAACAGGCCAAGATTGACGAGTCTCTGCGGCGCGGCGCGCAGTTGAGCTTGGTGGCGCGCGACCTCATCTACGAGTTCCGCAACCAGGGCGGCCAGTTCGCGATCGATCCGGACGGGCAGGCGGCCTATCACGGCAGGGCTTTTCGCGACGGATACAGACAACCGGTCGTTGCTCTGACGCAAGACACGATCAGCAACGGCTCGTGGGCCTTCATCCTCGCCACGATCGGCCGCGAGCTCATGAACTTCAACGGCTGGTACCAGGGCGTGCCGGCCTCCGCCGAGAGGCTGGCGATCCAGTACGCTCACATGGCCCTGATCTTCGCCGAGGCCACCAACGGCAGCGCGCTCGCCTGGTCGACGAACCTCGACCATAACCACCGCAACGAGGGCACCTACTTCGTCTGGGCCTGGTACGAGAAGCTGCTGCAGGCCGTGACCAGCACCACGACGGGCTTCATCGAAAGCGAGTACTTCGTCTGGCTGCGCGACTTCGTCGCCGGGCAGACCGCGTCGAACCCGGCCCACCAGTACTCGCTCTACGAGCGGTTGACGGGCAGGTACTACCGGCCCGGCACGGCGATCCACGACACCCCGATCCCCGCGGACATCACGAGACTCACGCAGGCGCAGCATGACGCGGCTTCGTCGCGCGTCTATGGAGCGGACGGAAACGGAGACAATGGCGCCAACGCCAACCTGCTCGGTTACCTGCGCAGTTGGTTTTACAACCGCGGCAATCATTAGAAACACCGTATTGAGGAGACAACATGAATCATTACCGAACCGCCGCATTGTTCGCGCTGGCCCTGGCTCTGCCCGGACCGGCCTGGTCGCGGTCCTCGACTCAAGAGGCCTGCGACAGCCTGAAAAACATCGCCACCAAGGTCCTTGGAGACGCTCAAGTGCTGGATTGCCGGCCTCAAGGCGAGGAGTTGGCCGTTGATGGTCCGGAGGCCGCTTTCCAAAAGGTCCGCGCCGCCGCGTTCCCTCAGGACCTCTACCAGGAGTTCCCCGTCGTGCGCCGCGAAGCCTCCCCGGTCTCGCCGCTTACGAAATCCGCCGCCGCCCCCGAGCGCGTCCTAGCGCTCGGGCCGACGTTCGAGGGTTTGACCCCCGACGTCAACTTCGACGGGGATTTCGCGCCTGCCGGCTCGTTCTTGCTGGCGGGAGGCCCTCCCGGTTCGAAGCCCTCCGGCCCTCCCGGATCGCGGCCGGGGACGAACCCGCCGGGTTCGCGTCCCGGCAATGGCAATGATGAGCCGCCGTCTTCCGGGCCGCCGCCGTCGCGGCCGACGCCGGTCTTCATCCCGAAGGCGCCGCCTCCGAATTACTGGAACACGGTCGACTGGGGCACCGTGCCGATATGGGCCAACCTGCCTTCGGACTGGGAACAGAACGAGTTCGACGAGCAGAACAACCGCTACGTGACGCGTTGGTATCCGCATTCGCGGCCGTTCGTGAGAGATATCGGTTGGACGAAGGACGCCCAATCCGTCACGCGCAGGATGGGCGTGGATGCCGTTTCCTTTAGCTTGGTCAGCCGCCAGGTGGTCGAGACCAAGGAGTGCTACTACCAGGGCGTCTACGACCTCAACTGGAACGACTTCGAGGGGCGCTATGACGGAAGATTCTCGCATTACCGGGCCGCCTGCCGGCGCAGCGAGAGCTACAGCGACGCCGACCGGCGCAACATCCAGGTGAGCTTCGACATGCAGGGCCAGTCGCTCTGGCCCTGGGAAACCGAGGTCGTGCGCGCCTCCTTCGACGGCCGCAATGTGGGAGTGGGAGTGGAGTCCTCGGCGTTCCGATATTCGCAGTCCTCGATGGGCGACACCGTCCATGTTCGCGCCGAGGCTAAGCTGCGCTCGGCGCCGGATGAGAACGGCGTGACGGCCGAGCTCGTGCCCGACGGCCAGACGCTCAAGCTGCGCGTCTTCGATAAGTGGGCCGGCTACTACGCCGGAGAGACTCTCGAGGTGGCCGTCAAGCTCATGTACGTCACCCCGGGCTGGTTTACGAAGAACGTGCCCGCGGACGTCCGCGCGTACGCCCAGGGCAACCAGATTCGGTGGGCGCCCTCGGCTCCCCCGGGAGCTCCCGGCTCCGGCGGCGGGTTCAACGAGACCCTGAAGACGGACGAGATCCAGCCGAAGGGCTGCCGCACCTACTACATCGAGTCGTGGTCGTTTCGCCGAGCCAACAACGCCCAGCCGGACAACATGAGCCTCATGAGTTCGAGCGGGGTCGTCCAGAAGGGGGCCAGCCAGCGCATCAAGCTCTGCCCCTAGCTCCGCGCTGAGATCGGAACAGGGGCGGTCAGGCGCGAATGCCTGGCCGCCCCTCCTCTTTGTCCGGCCCGTCGAGAGCCCGGCCGGGTCAGGCGCTCGGCGCGGAGGACTTCTTGCCGGCGTCGCGAGAGGGGTCCGGGATGAGGCCCAGCTCGATGTCGATCTTCGCGCCCATGACGGCCAGCCAGCGCACGTCATCGCGGTCGAAGGTCATGGGGGGAATCGATTTGCGCGAGAGGACGCAGAGGAGCACGATCGTCGCTTGAGAGGCGAGTTCCCCGATCTTCTGCGCGCGGGGGGCGACGCGCGCGATCAGCGAATGTATATGGTCCTCGAGCGAGATCGTCAGGTTGAGAGAGGAGTCGAGGGCGAATCCGTTCGCCTTCTCCACGGAACCGAAGACGCCCGTCCGGTCGCCGATCTTCCAGGTCGTGTCGGGCTTCAAACCGAGGCGCGCCTCGATGTCCTGCGGCGTGAGCGCGACGCTGGTGATCCTCAGACTGACGAAAGTGCTCTCGCGCGGGGCCATGGCGCGAGTGTAGCCCGCCTCGCCGCGCGAGTCAAGGGCGCGTCACATCTGCTCGGGCGCGGAGACGCCGAGCAGGTCCAGGCCCTCGCGGATGACGTCGCGCACGCCCGCGATGAGCAGCAGGCGAGCCTTGGCGATCTCGGGGTCCTCGGCCGCTAGCACGGGGCGCTTCTCGTAGAAGGGATGGAAGAGCCCCGCCAACTCCATGAGGTAGTTGGCCAGGGGGTGGGGCGAAAGCAGGCGCTCGCTGTCGAGCAGGACCTCGGGGAACCAGGCCAGCTTGTTGAGGAGCGCGCGCTCCTCGGGGAAGGCGAGGCGGTCGGCATCGGGCGGGGGCAGGCTCGCGCCCGGCGGGTGCAGGCCGGTCTCGGCCGCCTTGCGGAAGATCGAGCAGATGCGCGCGTGGACGTACTGCACGTAGAAGACCGGGTTTTCGCTCGACTGTTTTTTGGCCAACTCCAAGTCGAAGTTGAGATGGCTGTCCGGCGTGCGCAGGGCGAAGAAGAAGCGGCACGCATCCTTGCCGACTTCATCGATGATCTCGCGAAGCGGGATGAAGGTCCCCGCGCGCTTGGACATCTTCACCGCCTCGGTCCCGCGGAAGAGGTGGATGAGCTGATGGACGACGGCGCGGTAGCTGTCGGGCTCCTTGCCGAGAGCCGCGATGGCGGCCTTCATGCGCGGCACGTAGCCGTGGTGGTCGGCGCCGAAAATGTCGATGAGCCGGTCGTAGCCGCGGTCGTACTTGTCCTTGTGGTAGGCGATGTCGGGCAGGAAGTAGGTCGGCTTGCCGTCTGATTTGACCAGGACGCGGTCTTTGTCGTCGCTGGAGCCTTCGGCCTTCAGCGTGCCGAGCCACACGGCGTTCTCCTTCTCGAAGACCATCCCGCGGCCCTTGAGGTATTCCAGCGTCTTGGGCACCGCTCCCGAGGCGAAAAGCTCGCTCTCCTGATACCAGCGGTCGAAATGCGCGTCGAAGGCCTTCATGTCCTCCCGGTGCTGCGCTAGGATGGAGTCCATGGCGTAGAGTCCCCACTGTTGGGCGTCCCAGCCGGCGCATTCCGGCGGGGCGGCGGCGGCGAGGTCGTTGAGATATTCGCCCTGGTAGCCCTTTTCGGGCACGGGGGCGTCCTTGCCGTGCCGCTGCTCGTAGCGGGCCTTGGCCGACGCGCCCAGGAGTTCGACGCGGCCGCCGGCGTCGTTGACGTAGTATTCCGAGGCCACGGTGCGGCCCAGGCGGCGCATGATCCTCACCAGGCAATCGCCGAGCGTCGCCCCGCGGCCGGACGCCATATGAAGGGGGCCGGTCGGATTGGCCGAGACGAATTCGATCAGGGTCTTCTTGGTCGTTCCGTTCTCTTCCTTGCCGTAGCGCTTGGGGTCGAGGGTGATCGCCTTGAGGTTGGCGCAGAGCGCGGTGCTCTTGACGACGAGGTTGACGAAGCCGGGGGGGGCGGGCTCGGCGGACTCGATCTCGGGAAGGCTCTCGAGGGCCTCGGCCAGAGACCGGGCCAGATCCAGGGGGCTGCGCTTGACGGCCTTGGCCGCGGCCAGGGGCCACGGCAGGGAGAGATCGGCCTTGACGTGGGAAGGCGCCGCCGAGACGGGGAGAGACGCGGGCAGGCTCAGGCCCGAGGAGGCGGCCCACTCGCGGGCGCGGGAGGAGAGGACGCGTCGCAGGCGGGCGATGATCATTTCCGCCATGAGATCTCTTTGGCCCCGACATGGAGCCGCTCCAGGCAGTAGAGCTCGCGCGCCGGCGCCGTCATGATGTGCACCATGAGTCCCCCGAAATCCAAGACCAGCCACGAGTCGGACTGGGGACGGGAACGGCGGTGCAGGCGGAGGCCCTCCGCGAGCAGGGACTCCTCGATCTTATGCTCCAGGGCCTGCAGATGAGGCCGGGAGAGGGCCGTGACGATGACGAGGTAGTCGACCACCGGGCTGGTCTTGCGCGCGTCCAGGACGACGATCTCCTCCGCCTTCTTGTCCTGCGCGGCGCGCGCGGCGGCCAAGGCGACGGATTTAAAGACTCGGGCCATCGGTTCGCGTCCTCAGGCGCTCTCGGAGCGCCGCCTCGGCGCGGAAGTCGATGTTCTCGAGCGCGGAGGCGAGCAGGCGGGCCGCCGCGCCCAGGATGCGCGCCGCCTCGGCGCGCTTCGCGTCGTCGAGGGGAGCCTGCGCCCGGAAGCGCAGGAGCGCGAGCAGGCGCTTCGGCGCGCGCAGGACGAGAAACAGGGTGCGCTCGTCGGTCCAGGACTCGGCGGCCGGCGTCTTCGGGGCGGGCTCGGCGACGTCGGGGCCGAGCGCCTCTCCGCGTCGCGCGACCAGGTTCATCTCGTCTTCGAAGGGGTTGTAGGCGCGGGCCTCGGCCGACCATTTTCCCTCCAAGTGCGGCAGGACGCGGTCGAGGGCGCAGTTGAGCAGTTCCTCGGGGCCGGAGAGCGGGGTCAGCAGGAGCTGGGAAAGGTCGTAGAGGAGCGCCACCTCATCGGAAGTCCGGCGCAGGCGGCGAGACTGGACCTGAACGAGTCCGGCGAAGAATTTCATGGCCAGTTGCGCGTCCGACTCCAGCCAGCGCTTGAGATCGTCGCGCTTGAGGCGCAGGAGTTCCGCGCGCCCCTTGGCGTAGGCCCCGGCGGAGCGCGGGATGTCGTCGAGGAGCGCCATCTCGCCCAGGCAGTCCCCCGGCCCGACCGAGGCCAGGTCCATCTCCCCGCCCGCGGCCAGGCGCTTGGCGATGCGCACGCGGCCCGCGACCACGAAGTAGAGGCCGTCGCCGCGCGAGCCCTCGGCGAAGACCGGGGCCCCGTCCTCGAGGCGGAGAGGCTCGAGGCAGGCGGCCAGCGCTGAGAGGCGCTCTTCGGGATAATGCTCGAAGAGCTCGAGGGAGCGCAGGAGGCGGAGGCGTTCCGGGGCGTTCATTCTTGCATTCTCACATCAACGACGCGCCGCTGCGGCCCGTGATGCCGGCCAGCTGCTTGAAGGTCTCCGGGTTGCCGGCGCGCGTGAGCGCCTCCTCGGGATGCACGAGGCCTTGGCGGACCAACTCGGCCAGGGCCTTGTCCATCGGCACCATCCCGTGCTTGGCGCCGGTGTCGATGGCGCCGTAGATCATGTGCGTCTTTCCCTCGCGGATGAGGTTCGAGATGGCGGGGGTCATGATCATGATCTCGCGGGCGGCCAGGCGGCCCTCCCCGTCCCTGCGCGTCAGGAGCTGCTGGCAGACCACGGCCTGGAGCACGACGGCGAGTTGGACGCGGACCTGCGTCTGCTGGTGGGTGGGGAAGACGTCGATGATGCGGTCGATGGTGGAGGGGGCGTCCTGGGTGTGGAGGGTGCCGAAGCAGAGGTGGCCCGTCTCGGCGGCGGTGATGGCGAGCTGAATCGTCTCCAGGTCCCGCATTTCGCCGATGAGGATGACGTCGGGGTCCTGGCGCAGGGCGGATTTGAGCGCCGCGGCGAAGGATTTCGTGTTTTGGCCGATCTCGCGCTGGCGGAAGATGGCTTTCTTGGACTCGTAGACGAACTCGATGGGGTCTTCGATGGTGAGGATGTGGTCGGAGTATTTGGTGTTGATGATCTCCATGACCGTCGCGAGCGTGGTGGACTTCCCCGAGCCCGTCGGGCCCGTGACCAGCACCAGGCCGCGCGGCAGGTCGGCCAGGTCCGTGATGGACTTGGACAGGCGCAGCTGCTCCGGGGTGGGAATCTTCGAGTTGATGACGCGCATGACGGCCTCGACGCCGTTCTTCTGCAGGAGGACGTTGACGCGGAAGCGGGCCAGGCCGGAGACGGCGAAGGAGCAGTCCAGCTCCCAGTTCTCCTCGAATTTGGCGCGCTGCTCTTCATAGAGGATCGAGTAGACGAGGCGCTTGGATTCCTCGGCGCTGATCTTGGAGAAGCCGGGGATCTCGCCGATCTCGCCGTTGAGACGCATCAGCGGCGGCTTGCCGATGACCAAGTGGATATCGCTGGCGCCGGTCTGCGCGGCGACTTTCAGTATTTCGACGAGTTCCATAATATTCTCTCCTCGATCCCTAAGGCTCCGCGGCCCCGCCCCGCTCGAACGCCTCGGCGCAATCGCGGCCCAATTCGACGCTGACGTCCACGGCGCGAGACGGGTCCACGCGGGTGACGGCGCGCGCCGGCGGACAGCCGAGCGCCTCGCGCGCCCCGGCGGCCCGTCGGAAGTCGCCCACCCGGTCGTAGACCAGGGTCCGGGCGCGCTCTCGCGCCGCGCCCATGGCCATGACGTCGACGCCCCCCAATCTCAGCATTTTTGAAGCGCGGGAGGCGAGGCCGACTTTCCCGGAGCCGTTGAGCACTTCGGCGGTCGTGGCCTTGCCGTCGGAGGGCGGCAGGTCGTTGGAGAGGAGCCGGCCCAGGAGCGACGCGGCCGCGGCGTCCCCCGGCAGGCGCGCGCTCTCCAGGCGCTCGACCGGCACGCGCCGCATCTCGAGGGCGAAGAGGAAGAGGTCGAGGCCCGAGCGGTCCGCGCGCAGCAGGCCTCGTCCCGTCTGGCCCAACAGGCCGAGCCAGACGCGCAGGGAGCGGGCCCGGTCCTTGAGCGCGCGCGCGGCTTCCAGGGCCGGTTCGTCTTCGTTGGAGAGAGCCGGCACGACCACGAGGAGCCGCGCCGTCGGCGCGGCGAAAGATTCCGGAGAGAGCTCGCTCAGGCGCCGTCCGGCCAGGTCCTCGGCCGCGCGCGCGGCCGAAGACGGGTCGCCGGATGCCTTCAGGGCTTCCCGGTAGGCGCGCTCGAGCGTGCGCCGGCCCTCGAGGCGCGTCTCGCCCGGCAGGTGCAGGACCGACAGGCGCCTGCGCATCGGGTCATAGACCGCCAGATGGAAGGACGGGAGCGCGGCGCCCGGCGGGCGCGCCTCGACCCAGGCCGGCCAGGGCTTGGCCTGGCGCACGCGCGCGGCGAACTCCGAGCCGTGCTCGGCCCAGGCCGCGCCGAGGCAGGCGGCCAGGGCCGCCGCCGCCAGCGCGCGCTCGGCCGTCACCGCGCGACGAGGCGGTTCCATAGGGAGAGAGTGAGGGGATGCAGCCAGGCGCCGCGGGAGAGGGCGTGCGCCAGCTTGTCGGCCACGCAGCGCGCGAGGGCCGCGTCGAGGTCGACGAAAGCCAGCGCCCGCGTCTCGGCGGCGTCCGCGCGCTCGCGATCGGGCGAGCAGGCGTCGGCCACGTACACGAGGCGGTCGAGCCGGCTCATCTGCGGGTCGCCCAGCGTGTGCTTGCGGACCGCCGACAGGACCTCGGGGTCCGCGACGCCGAATTCCCGGCGCGCGAGGTCCTCCGAGATGTGGGCGTGCAGGAGGAGGGGCTCCAGGCCCGCGGTCAAGGCGAACTCCGGGACCTTCAAGCGGCGCCGGCGCGCGTACTCGGCCATCAGCGGCGGCGAGAACCGGCGGCCGGCGTCGTGGAGGAGGCCGGCCAGGAGCGCCTTGGCCGGGTCCTCCCCGTGACGCCGCGCCAGGGCCTCGGCCAGCGCGGCCATGGCCAGCGTGTGCTCGTAACGCGCGGGTTTGAGGGTCTTCCTGAGGCTGTCGAGGATGTCCAGGCTGTAAAGGCCGTGACGCCGCGCCTCGGCCAGGACCTCGGGATAGACGGCGTCCGAGCAATCTTGACCAAGCGCGAGGGCGCTGCGCAGTTCGGTCGAGGAGATGTCCGGAAAGCGCCCCGGCAGGCGGCGGAAGTGCCTCGGCGGGGGGGGCGTCTTCGCTCCGGCGCGGGACGCGCGGGCGCCGTACCACCACGTCGCCAGGCGCCGCAGGCGCGCGGGTTCCTTCCACCGGGGAAACGAGGCCGCGGCGTCCCGGCCGCAGACGAAGTGGAATTTGCCCGCGGGATCGAGCGCCTTGAGTCGCGCGAGCGTCTCCACGGCGTAGACCGGACGCCGGGCCCGCGTCTCGGACATATCCACGCGCGCGCGGCGCCCCCAGCGCGCGGGCAGGCGCGCGATCAGGCCGAGGCGGGCCAATTCGGCGCGGACCGGCGCCGGGGCCGAGGGGGCGTCCTTGAGCGGGGCGTGGAAAGCGGGCACCACCAGGATGCGATCCGGCAGCACGCGCTCGGCCGCGGCCCTCAGCAGGGCCGCGTGGCCGCGGTGAGGAGGGTCGAAGCTGCCGCCGAAGACGAGAGTGCGCATGGTGGCGACATTCTAGCGCTCGTGGAGCGTCTTGACAACGTGCGCTTAAAACCGGGATGATGGATGCATGGCAGACGTGCGTCCATTTCGCGGCGTGCGCTATGCTGCGGCCGGACTCGGCGCGGCGCTCTGCCCGCCCTACGACGTGATCAGCCCGGAGCTGGCGAAGTCCCTGCGCCGACGCGCCCGTAATGCCGTGTCTCTCGAGCTCCCTCAAGGCGAGGGCGCGGCGCGCTGCGCCCGGGCGTCGACTCTCTGGCGCCGCTGGCGCGGCGACGGGACCCTGATCCTCGACCCGGTCCCCGCCTTTTACGTCGTCGAGGAACGCTACCGCCTGCACGGCCGCGCGCGCCTGCGCCGGGGCTTCCTCGCGGCGCTCGGCGCCTCGTCCGCGGCGGCGCGCGCCATCGTGCCGCACGAGCGCACCCTCTCCAAGCCCAAGGTCGACCGCCTGCGCATGCTCAACGCCCTGCGGGTGAACGTGAGCCCCATCTTCGGCGTCTTTGCCGATGCGACGGGCGGCGTGCGCCGCGCGCTCGCGGCCGCGGCCCGCGCGCGCCCCGTGGCCCGCGGCAAGTCGCATGCCGGCGTCGGCTACCGTCTGTGGCGCGTCTCGGACCCCCGCCTGGTCTCGGCCCTGCGCCGGGCCATGGCCCCGCGCTCCATCCTCATCGCCGACGGCCATCACCGCTACGAGGTGAGCCGCATCCATCATCGCCGCACCCGCCTGCCCGGCTCGGACGCGGTGCTGGCCTACCTGGTCCCGGATGAGGACGCGGGGCTGGCCGTCCTCCCCACGCATCGCATCGCGGCCAGGAGCCTGCTGGCCCGGGCGGGTGAGCTCGCTTCCCTTAAAAAGTTCCCGAGCCTGCGCGCGCTGGAGAAAGCCCTGGCCCGCTCAGAAAACCCCTACGCTTTCGGCCTCGTCGAAAAAGGTTTCCATCTGGGCGTTCCCGCTTCCGCGGGCGGTTGCCGCAGCGGGCTCGCCGTCGAGTGGCTGGGCGGACGCCTTCTCGCGGGTCTTCGTCCCGAGGAGATGAGCTACACCCACGACGCCGTCCTGGCGGGGCGCAAGGCGCGCTCCGCGCGAGGGGCCGCGGTGCTCGTCAAGCCCTTTACCGTGGCGCAGGTCCGGCTCGCGGCCAAGGCCGTCGGACTCCTGCCGCAGAAGTCCACCTACTTCTTCCCCAAGATCGCCACCGGCCTGGTCTTCCGGCCCCTCGCGCCATGAAGTTCTCCGTGATCGTCGCCGCGCACAACGAGGGTCCGCAGATCGCCTCCGCGCTCAAGCGCCTGCGGCAGATTTCCAAGACGAGCCCGGCGGAGATCATCGTGGTGGACGGAGGCTCCGACGACGACACGGTGCCGGCCGCGCGGGAGTGGTGCGACCAGGTCCTGGTCCTCGACCGGCCCAACCGCGGGGCCCAGTGGCACGCGGGCGCGCAGAAAGCCACGGGCGACCTCCTCTTCTTCCTGCGCGCGGACGTCCACCCGCCGGGCAACTGGCAGCAGGCCCTCGAGCATTTCTGGCTGGTGACGCCGGTCGAGAAGGTGGCGGCGGTCGTCTTCCGCGTGGACTACGGCGGCGGCTTCTCCCTGCGTTCTCTCTCCGCCTGGTCCAACGCTCGCGTGCGCGCGGGTCTGGCCAGCGCCGACCACGGGTTGTGCACCACGCCGGAGATCTACCAGGCCGTCGGCGGCTACCCGCCCTTCGCCGAGCTCGAGGACTTCGAGTTCAGCCGCCGCCTGAGCGCGCGCGGACGCATCGCGCTTCTGCCCGAGCGCGTCCACGCCGCGGCCCGCCGCCTGCGCTCCCAGGGCCCCTTCCGCTACGTCCTGCGCCGGATCTGGAAGGAGACGCGATACCGGCTGGGGGCGACGCCCGAGTCCCTCTTCACGCCGCAGTGACCCGCCGAGCCGGTCATTCCGTCAGCAGGATAGGGACGGCGGGCGGGGGAGCGTCGGCGGGAAGCGCGTCGAAGAACTTGACGATGACGCGGCGGATCTCCGCGCAGTCCATGGTGGAGCAGACCGCCGCGCGCATCGCCTTGTTGTAGGGCAGGCCCTGGGTGTACCAGACGGTGATGCGGCGCATGTTGAGCGCGGCCTGGCGCTCGCCCAGGCGTGATTTCTCCAGATCTAAATGCGACAGCAGGGTCTCCTTGCGCTGCGCGACGCTCGGCACGCAGAACGACGCGCGCTTGCCCTCGAGGACCTCTTCGAGATTGCGGTAGATCCACGGGTTGCCCAGGCCTCCGCGGCCGATCATGATCGCGTCGCAGCCGGATATTTCAAAGAGGCGTCGGGCGTCTTGCGGGGTCAGCACGTCGCCGTTGCCGATGACGGGGATCTTGAGCGCGCGCTTGACCTTTCCGACGGCCTCCCAGTCGGCCTTGCCCGCGTATTGCTGGGCCTGGGTGCGGCCGTGGACGGTCACGGCGTCGAACCCCTCCGCTTGCGCGCGCCGGGCGAGATCCACGGCCTCGTCTCCCGACGCGTCTTGGAAGCCTTTGCGCATCTTCACGGTGAGAGGTGCTTTCTTCACGGCCGCGCGGACCGCGCGGAAGATTTTCCCCGCTTTTCCCGGCTCCCGGAGGAGCGCTGCGCCTTCTCCGTTGGAAACGACTTTTTTGACCGGGCAACCGAGATTCAGGTCGATGAGATCGAAGCCCATCTCCTCGAGGATGGCCGCGCCTTCGGCCATCATGCCGGGGTCGCAGCCCAGGAGTTGGGCCCCGAGAGGGCGATCGGCGGGGTCGCCGGCGAGCAGCCGCCGCGTCTTCAGGTTGTTCCGGGTCAAGGACTGCGCCGAGACCATCTCCGCGTAGGCCAAGCTCAACCCCTTGGCGCGGGCGGTCAGGCGGAAGGGGAGGTCGGAACAGCCGGCCAGCGGGGATTGGATGATCCTTGACGCGATGTTCAGGGCGCCGATGGAGAGCCTCATCAGCGCCAACGCGCGAGGAAGCGCAGGGCCGCGGCCGCGGCGGGCTCGATGCGCGCCAGGACATAGGGCGTCACCTCGTCGCGCAGGCCGGCGTCGCAGCGGGTCATGGCCAGCGCCTCGTCCAGTTCGCGGCGCAGCCGCCGGGCGAGGTAGGCTTTCTTGCGCGGAGCGGCCTCTCCTCTCGCGGCGACCAGGTCGAGGAGGTCGAGGCCCAGTCGCCGCCGGGCGTCCTCCACGCGCTTCTCCCAGCCGGCGCTCCTCTTGCCCGGCGGCGGGGCTTCCAGGTCGAAGAGGGTGAGGATCTTCGCGCCGTCGAGCACGACGCGCGCGCCCTCCAGGCGCGACTCGCGTTCGCGGCCCGCCTCCAGGTGGAAGGAAAGGTCCGCGAAATCGCCGGTGGTCAGCAGGGACTCGAAGGATTCCTTGTGGGCCTGGAGGGCTCCGGGGGGCAGGAAGGGCTTGGCCAGGTCTTCGAGCAGGAAACGGCGCGCCTCCCCGAAGAGGGCGGCTTTGAGCCGGCGCAGGGGGCCTTCCGTGGCGAGGAGTTTTCGGCGAAGATAGTCCCAGGGGTCGTCCTCGTGACGGCGCACGCGGTCGTCCCAGACCGCGGCCTCGGCCAGGCGCGCGAGGAGAGCCAGCCCCGGGCCTGCCTCGTTCAAGGCTCCTTCTCGGGCAAGCCGTGCAGGAAGTAATCGGCGGGAATGCGGCCGCCTTGCATGCGGACGTCCCAGGTGTCGAAGACGAAGGCATCGGCCCTTCCTTCCTCCCAGGGATCGAAAACAAGGCAGATATCGTGCGATCCATCGGTGTCCGAGGAGCAGAGTAAGACTCCGGTATGGAAGGGGCGGGCTTGACGGCGACGGTCCTCCAGGATCCAGTGGGAGGGGTTCCGGGAGGTTAATTCCCACCAGATGGCGTCCGACCAGTCGCGGCAGATGCCCTTCTCCCGCGATGACTTCGCCACGAGTTTGGCCAGGGAGGCCTTCGTATCCTTGATCTTCCGGAGGGTCTTGCCGTAGTCCGGTCTCTCCGGTCCCGACTTGGCCAGGGCCGCCTCCAGGTCCGCGATCTCTTTGCGGCGGTTTTTGAGCGATTCCTCCAGCAGGCGCGCGGGCTGGAAGGGGACATGGATGTCTTCGATGACGGCCTCGGTGAGGACGCCCGCCTTCCAGCCCTCATCCAGCCGGCGCGCGACGGCGTCGGCGTAGCGCAGGTACATCTTGCGCAGTTCGACTCGGGCCGGCGCGGGCAGGGCGTCCAGCAGGGCGCGCGCCCGCAGGGCCGCGGGGCCGGGGGGCTCGGCCGACGCCGGCAGGGCCAGGAGCAGGGCTAAAAGAGCGGCTCTCACGCCGACAGGGTAGCCCCAGCCTGTGACGGCGTCAAGACCCTGGCCGGGGCTTCTCCAAAAAGGTAAAATCAATTCTCATGGTTATGAGCGATCCCTATCACGATTGGAACCTGCCGGCGCGCGTCGCCCGGCTCAAGGACCTGTCCTACAACCTCTGGTGGAGCTGGCGCCCCGAGGCCCGCACCCTTTTCAAGGAAATCGACCGCACTCTTTGGGCCGAGACCTACCACAACCCCGTCAAGCTCCTGCGCAAGTGTCCGCCGCAGCGCATCCAGGCTCTGCTCGACGACCAGAGTTTCCTGGCCCGCTACGACGTCGCCGTCGCGGACTTCGACCGGTACATGAGCGCCTCGAACACCTGGTTCGCCAAGAACCAGCCGGAGATGAAGGGCAAGACCATCGGCTACTTCTCGGCCGAGTTCGGCGTCCATAACTCGCTGCGCATCTACTCGGGCGGCCTCGGCATCCTCGCCGGCGATCATTGCAAGTCCGCCTCGGACCTGGGCGTTCCCCTCGTCGGCGTGGGCTTCATGTACCCGCAGGGCTACGTCCAGCAGAAGATTTCCGCCGACGGCTGGCAGCAGAACGTCTACGAGCCGGCCGACTGGGACAACTCTCCGGTGCGCCCCGTGCTCGGACCGTCGAGCGGCCGCATGCTCCTCGACATCCCGCTGGGCCGCGGCGCCGTGAAGGTCGCGGTGTGGCGCGTCCAGGTCGGGCGCGTGCCTCTGTACCTGATGGACACCAACGTCGACGGCAACTCCCCCCAGGACCGCGAGATTTCGGGACGGCTTTACGGCGGCGACCGCACCATGCGCCTGCGCCAGGAGATCATCCTGGGCATCGGAGGCGTGCGCGTCCTGCGCGCCCTGGGCGTGCACCCGTCCGTCTTCCACGCCAACGAGGGGCATTCCTCGTTCATGTTCCTCGAGCTGGCCCGCGAGAAGGTCTCCGGGGGCCGGACCCTCGACGAGGCCCTGGGCGAAGTCGCCGAGATGTCGGTCTTCACGACCCACACTCCCGTCGCGGCCGGCCATGACGTCTTCGCCGAGGAAATGGTCGCCGAATACTTCTCCTCCTACTGGCCCCAGTTGGGCGTCGAGCGCGAAGCCTTCATGGACTTCGCGCGCGTGCCCGGCGAGATCGGCTGGAACATGACCTCTCTGGCGCTGAAGATGGCCGGCCGCCGCAACGCGGTCAGCCGCCGCCACGGCCGGGTTTCCCGAGAGATGTGGAAGAACCTGTGGCCCACCCGCGACGTCGACGAGGTCCCCATCGCCCACGTGACCAACGGCGTGCACCTGGCCACCTGGGTCCAGCAGGAGTTGGGCGCCATGTACGACCGCTACCTCGGCTGCGAGTGGCGCGACAACCAGGATGACCAGGCCCTATGGTCGAAGGTCGCGGCCATCCCCGACGAAATTCTCTGGATGCAGCACAACAAGAACAAGAGCGCGCTGCTGCAGTTGATGCGCGCGCGCGTGCGCGCGCGCTGGATGAAGGGGGAGAGCAACGCCGCCCAGACTCTGGCCGGCGGCGCGCTCCTCGACCATTCCGCGCTCGTCATCGGCTTCGCGCGCCGCTTCGCCGGCTACAAGCGCGCCACGCTCATCCTCAAGGACGTCGAGCGCCTCAAGAAGCTGCTCTTCGACCCGTGGCGCCCGGTCCAAATCGTGTTCGCGGGCAAGGCCCACCCGGCCGACGACGGCGGCAAGGCCCTCATCCAGCAGATCTACGCGCTGGCCAAGGATCCCGCCTACGGCGGCCGCATCGCCTTCGTCGAGGACTACGATATGCACGTCGCGCGCTACCTCGTGCAGGGCGTGGACGTGTGGCTCAACAACCCCCTGGCCCCGATGGAGGCCTGCGGCACCTCGGGAGAGAAGGCCGGCGCCAACGGCGTGCCGAACTTCTCCGTGCTGGACGGCTGGTGGGAGGAGGGCTACAACGGCGGCAACGGCTGGGCCATCGGCGAGGCGGGCGGCCGCGGCGCGGGCCCCGAGGCGGACGCGGCCGACGCCGAGGACATCTACGGCATCCTCGAGCGCAAGCTCGTCCCGCTGTACTATGACCGCGACGAGTTCGGCGTCCCCCGCGGCTGGGTCAAGCTCATGAAGGAGTCCATCCGCTCGGTGTCGCCTCGCTACTGCGCCGACCGCATGGTCAAGGACTACGTCAACATGCTCTACGCGCCCAAGGCGGCCGCCTCCCGCTGACCGGAGCCGTCATGCCCGTCGACCTCGATAAACTCAACCCGGAACAGAAGGCGGGCGCCATCCACCTGGAGGGGCCCTTGCTCGTCCTGGCCGGGGCCGGGACGGGCAAGACGCGCGTCATCACCTACCGCGTCGCGCGCCTCATCGAGACGGGCGTGCCCCCTGAAAAGATCCTGGCGGTCACCTTCACCAACAAGGCCGCCGGCGAGATGCGCAAGCGCATCGAGGAGTTGGTTCCCGGAAAGGGCGCGCTCGTCTGGGTCTACACCTTCCATTCCTTCGGCGCGAGGTTCCTGCGCCGGCACCACGAGCTCCTGGGCCTGCCGCGGCACTTCACCATCTACGACCAGTCCGACCAGAAGAAGCTCGTCGTGGAGGCGATGAAGACGCTCGGCCTGGAGGACCAGAAGAACAAGGCCGGCCTCTACGTGAGCCTCATCTCGCGCGCCAAGGACGATCTTCTCGACGCGGGCTCCTACGAGATCCACGCCATGGCCTCCATCGACCAGTCCCGGCAGACCGCCGCCAAGATTTACCAGGTCTACCAGCGCAAGCTCGAGCAGTCCGGGGCGCTCGATTTCGGGGACCTGCTGATGAGGGTCTGTCAGATCCTGCGCGACCATCCGCAGACGCGGCAGAGATGGCAGGACGAATTCTCGCACTTGCTGGTCGATGAGTACCAGGACACGAATCATGCCCAGTATATTTTAACGAAGACCCTGGCGGCAAAACATAAAAACGTCTGCGTCGTCGGCGACGACGACCAGTCGATCTACTCCTGGCGAGGCGCCAACATCCGTAACATCCTGGAGTTCGAGAAGGACTTCCCGAACGCGAAGGTGGTGACCCTCGAGCAGAACTACCGCTCGACGGGGCGGATCCTGGAAGCGGCCGGACTGGTCATCCACCACAACCGGACCCGCAAGTCCAAGAAGCTCTGGACGCAGGCGGAGGCGGGCGACGAGATCAAGGTGCAGGAGTTGCCTAACGAGGCGGAGGAGGCGACCTGGGTCGTGCGCCGCATCCAGGATGAGGTCGAGTCCGGGCGCTCCCTGAAGGACGCGGCCTGTTTCTACCGCACCAACGCCCAGTCGCGTTCCTTCGAGGAAGCCCTGCGCCGCGCGCGCATGCCCTACAAGATCGTCGGGGCCATGAGGTTCTACGAGCGCAAGGAGATCAAGGACGCCCTGGCCTATGCCCGCGTCGTGGTCAATGGCGCGGATTCAGTTTCATTAGCGCGCATCGTCAACTGCCCGCCGCGCGGCCTGGGCGCCAAGAGCCTGGAGCTCGTCGAGATCTACGCCGCCCGGCACGGCCTGACCCTGTGGGACGCCTTATGGGCGCACGGCCGGGTCGAGGGGCTGGGCCCCAAGGCGCACTCGGCCATCGAGGAGATGACCAAGGTTTTCGCCGGGCTGCGCGAGGCGACGGCGGCGATGCCCGCGGGCGGGGCCATGGCCGTCATCCTGGAGTCCACCGGCTATTGGGCCTGGGTCGAGTCCGAGATGGAGACCGACCCCGACGCCGCGGGCCGCCTGGCCAACCTGCAGGAGCTTCTCAACGCCGTCAAGGAGTACGACGAGCGCGAGAAGTCCGAGGGCCGGACCAGCGAGTTGGGCCGCTACCTGGCTGACATCACGCTCCACACGGAGCTCGACGGCTACGACCAGAACGCCCCCGCCGTCACGCTCATGACCGTGCACCTGGCCAAGGGGCTGGAGTACCCGGTGGTGTTCCTGACGGGCCTGGAGGAGGGGCTCTTCCCCATCGGCGGCGGCAACGCCACGTCCGAGGACCTGGAAGAGGAGCGCCGCCTCTGCTACGTGGGCATCACGCGCGCCCGCGAACATCTCTACATGACCTACGCCGCGACGCGCCGCCTCTTCGGCCAGGTCTACGCCAACCTCCCCTCGCGGTTCATCCTCGAGGCCAAGCTGTTCGGTCGCTCGACAACGGTGAGAGGAGGCGATGCTTCCTCGCCTTATGTCCCGGCCGGCTCGGCGGCCCCGGCCCTGCGGGCCGCGGTGAAGGGCTTCAAGTCCGGCCAGCGCGTGGCGCACCCTCAGTTCGGCCGCGGCATCGTCGTCGAGATCTCGGGATCCGGCGAGATGCTGAAGGTGACCGTGCGATTCGACGACGGGCGCGTGGCCAAGCTGCTCACCCGCTACGCCCCCCTGGAGCCGGCATGACCGAGCCTAGCGAGGAAAGCGATGTCCGCAAGATCGCCAAGCTCGCGCGCCTGCGCCTGACGGGCGACGAGGTCAAGCTCTATGGAGACCAACTGACGAAGATCCTCGCGGCGATGAAGGAACTTGAAGGTCTCGACACCTCCTCGGTGCCGCCGACCGCCTTCGTGCTGGGCAAGGTCAACGTCATGCGCGAGGACGAGGCCCGCCCTTTCGCCGACGTCGAGGCCCTCATGGCCAACGCCCCGGATCGAGACGGGCCGTTTTTCAAGGTCCGCAAGGTGATCGTATGAGGCTCCTGCTCGCCGCCGCCGTCGCCGCCGCCGCGCCCGCGCCCGCGGCGGCCCCGCCGTCCGCCCCGGACGCGAAGGCCGCGAGGATCCTCGCCTCCGCGGTGCGCCTCTACCACCGCCTGGAGTTCCAGGACGCTCTGGAGCGCTTCGACCGGGCGTTGGGCGCAGCGCCCGGCTGGAAGACCGCGGCGGGACTGCGCGCCGCCTGTCGCTGGACCCTGGGCGACCAGGCCGGGGCCAAGGAGGACGCGGAATTGGCCGCGCGGCTCAAGCCCAGCGACGCGCCGTCCTACGCGGCGCGCGGCAAGGCCCGGCTCATCCTCAAGGACTTCCCGGGCGCCATGGCGGACTTCCGCGCCTCGGCCGAGGCCGATCCGAGATCCCTCGAGGGCCCGCTCGGCGAGGGCAGCGCGCTCTCCGCGCAGGGCAGGACGCGCGACGCGCTGGAACCCCTCGACGAGGCCGTGCGCCTGGATCCCGGCTCGGCGGCCGCCCTGCTCATGCGCGGCTCGGTCAAGGATCGCCTGCGCGATTTCCGCGGCGCCGCCGAGGACTACGGCGCGGTGCTGGAGATCAACCCACGGTTCGCTTGGGCGCGTCTCTACCGCGGCATGGCCCTGCGCGAGTTGAAGGATTACCCGGCGGCCGAGTCCGAGCTGTCGGTCTTCCTGGAGGCCAACCCCGACCACGAGGACGCCGCCTATCTGCGCGGCAACGTGCGCTTCCTCCTGGGCGATTTCCGGGGCGCCGCCGCCGACCTGACCAAGGTCCTCTCGAAAAACCCGGGCAGGGGGACGGCCTACGCCAACCGCGGCCAGGCCCGCGCGGCCCTCGGAGACAAGGCCGGCGCCGTCTCGGACCTGCGCAAGGCCCTGGAACTCGACCCGACGCGCCGCGACAAGATCCAGTCCGCCCTCGACGCGCTCGCGGCCTCTCCCGCCGAGGAGGCGCAGGCCGCGCCCGCGCTCCGCGAGCCGGCCTCCGAACGCGGCCGGCGCGGGGAGCCTGCGCCCGAGCGCCACACGGGCGAGGAAGAGTCCCTCTTCATAAAATAATGAACGACATCACCGCTCTTTCCGCCTCGCGCCTGGCCGAGTCCGTTCGACAGGGCAAGATCTCGGCCGAGTCGGCCGCGAAGGCCTATTTCGACCGCATCGAACGGCTCGAGCCGACGGTCAAGGCGTTTTTGGCCGTCACCAAAGATTCGGCGCTCGACCAGGCAAGGCTCCTCGACAAGAAAAGGAAAAACGGCCAGCAACTTGGGGTATTGGCCGGAGTGCCGGTGGCGCTGAAGGACAATCTTCAGTTGAAGGGCGTGGAGACGACGTGCGGCTCGAAGATTTTGAAGGGCCACATCGCGGCGTATGACGCTACGGTGACGCGGCGTCTGAAGGAAGCGGGCGCCGTCATCGTCGGCAAAACGAACCTGGATGAGTTCGCGATGGGATCGTCCACGGAGAACTCGGCTTTTCAGAAAACAACGAATCCCTGGGATTCGGCCTGCGTGCCCGGCGGCTCTTCAGGCGGCTCGGCCGCGGCCGCCGCGGCGCGCCTGTGCGCCTTCAGTCTGGGCTCCGACACCGGCGGCTCCATCCGTCAGCCCGCGGCCTTCTGCGGCGTGGTCGGCCTCAAGCCCACCTACGGCATGGTCTCGCGCCACGGTCTGGTGGCCTTTGCCTCCTCTTTGGATCAAATAGGGCCTTTCACGCGGACCGTCGAGGACTCGGCTCTCGCCCTGTCCGTCATCGGCGGTCACGATCCTTTGGATAGCACGTCCGCCGTGAACGCGCCCCCGGCCGTGGAGCCTGCGCCGAAGGACCTCAAGGGCCTGCGCATCGGCTTGCCGAAGGAGTATTTCATCGATGGACTCGATCAAGAAGTGGAGAAGTCGGTGAGGGAAGCGGTCGGCGTCTTCAAGTCTCTGGGCGCGACGATCCGCGAGGTGAGCCTGCCGCACACCAAGTACGCCATCGCGTCCTATTACATCATCGCGCCGTCGGAAGCATCCTCTAACTTAGCGCGCTTCGACGGCATCCGCTACGGCTTCGTGGACCGCTCCGCCTCCACCCTAGAAGAGGTCTACGAGTTCACGCGCGGCGCGGGCTTCGGCGCCGAGGTCAAGCGCCGCATCATGCTCGGCACCTACGCCCTCTCCTCCGGCTACTACGACGCCTACTACTCCAAGGCCCAGCGCGTGCGCACCCTCATGACCCGCGACTTCCAGGACGCTTTCAAACAGGTCGACCTTATCGCCGCTCCCACCACGCCGACGCCTCCCTTTCGCTTCGGCGAGAAGACCGCCGACCCCGTCGCCATGTATCTTTCCGACGTCTTCACCATCCCCTCGAACATGGCCGGCAACGCGAGCCTGTCCATGCCCTGCGGCCTTTCCGCCAAGGGCCTGCCCTTGGGCGTGCAGCTCATCGCCGACGTCTTCCAGGAGCGGCTGCTGCTGTCGGCCGCGCGCGCCTTCGAGTCGGCACGGCCCTTCCCGATGTTGAGCGACCGCTCGGTCAGCTTACTCGAAAGCCAGTGATGACATGAAGGAGGCCGAGGAGTACGCGGCGGGCGGCGTGGTCGGCCGGGACGGCAAGGTCCTGCTCGTGAAGGTGACGAACCTTCAGGGCGAAGTCGTGTGGACCTTCCCAAAGGGCCACCTCGAGAAGGGGGAGACTCCTCTTGCGGCCGCTCTGCGCGAAGTCGAGGAAGAGACGGGCTGGAAGTGCCGCAACGTGGGGGCGCTGGCGAACGTGACCTACCGCTTCGCCCGCAACGGCCGGACGGTTTTCAAGCGCGTGCGGTGGTACCGGATGGAGCCGGTCGAACGGTCGGGCAAGCCGGACGCCGTCGAGATCATGAAGACGAAGTGGGTCGATGCGCGCGGGGCCGCGAGGCTTCTCAGCTATCCCAGCGACCTGAAGCTCATCGCGCGCTATACCGCCCGTCCGACGGCCTTTGCCGGTTCCCATAGTTCATCACATGCCTAGCTTCCCCTTGGTTTTAGCTCTATAATCCGCAAGAGGGTTTTTTCGTCCTGCTGTGCTATAGTGGAACCGTATACTATCCGTTAGGCGTCATTACAATGGTTGATCCCATGCAAAACGCAGCGGTGCTCTGGACTGGCGGCAAAGATTCTTCGATGGCTTTGTATGAGGCCGACCAAAACGGTTACTGCGTTCGTTGTCTCGTCACGTTTGCGCCACCGGAGCCGGATTTTTTGGCGCATCCGCTGGCCTTCATCAAAATGCAGGCTCAGGCATTGGTGCTGCCGCACCATGTTTTGTCCATCAGCGCGCCGTTCGAGAAAAGTTACGAAACCAGCTTGTGCAGGCTACGAGATGAAATGGGCATTAACTGCGTTGTCACGGGAGACATCGCGGAGGTGAACGGAAATCCGAATTGGATTCGCGAGCGGAGCCGTCCCGTCGGGATGATCGTGCATACACCTTTGTGGGGACGAGATCGAAACGCCTTGCTTCGACAATTGCTGGACAGAGGATTCAAGGCGCGTTTTTCCTGCGTAAAAACACGCTGGCTTGATGAGAATTGGATTGGCCGGGAGTTGAATGACTCAACGATTGCCGATCTGCACATCGTCCGTGAGCGGACCGGCCTAGACCTGTGCGGAGAAGAAGGCGAATATCACACGTTGGTCATTGACGGGCCGCAATTCACGCGAGGCATTGATATTCGTTCTTATTCAAAACGAGCCGTCGATTCGCTGGCGTATATGGAAATCCACGAGTTGGAATTCATTGACCATGCCGCCTAACATCGCGTTCAGCGGACGCGCGCCAGTGAGGGGTTCCAGTAGCGCGCGCCGCTGACGCGGCGTACCCCACGGGTGAACTCAATTCGTTGGCACAACTGATCGCTAATCGCATTGGGGTATAGAAGGATCCAATGTCATATTTTTTGTTTGTCGATGAAAGCGGGCACGACCGTAAGCTGGCGCCTGCAGAGGTTCTCGGTGGATTCGCAATCCGCGACGGGACCCTGTGGGCTTTTATTCAGGCAGTCTATGCCCTGCAGATCGAACTGTTCGGCGTCACCTATCCCGGTCTAAATGCCGAGCGGCGAGCTGCTCGGGTAAAAGCGTCAGACGAGGATTTCGATATTAAAGAGATTAAGGGTGGGAATTTTCTTAATCACAGAGTTTTCAAAAGTGCTGGATGGTTCGGCACCTTCAAGCCGGATGAACGAAGAAGGCTTGCAGAATTTAGCTTGCGCAATGGCGCGAGCGCCGATAAGAAGTCGCTTTCCGCTTTAGCTCAGGCAAAACTGGAGTATGTTAAGAGACTTTTTGAGCTTTGCCCTAAATTCCGTGCACAATGTTTAGGCATCATCGTCCCGGTTGACGCCCAGGGTGATCGGAAAGTCTCTATGCTGCGAAAGGATTACGCATACCTCTTCGAGCGCTTTTTTTATTGGGTTGATTCAAAATCAGCAGAGCACGCAGGGATTATCGTATTCGATGAGCTGGATAAATCCGCTAGCCACATACTCTTGGGACAGATGCAGGCATATTACCGGGACTCTAAAACTGGGCAAGATAGGTCTGAGCGCCTTGTTCCAGAACCACTCTTTGTTCACAGCGATCTCACTGTTGGAATCCAATTGGCGGATATGATCGCTTATGTTCTCAGCTGGGGGCATGGCTTCGATAGGAAAACAATAGTGCCGAAGCCGCGTCCTGAATTATTCCCCTATGTGAAACAGGTGGAATCTTTGAGAATTGATTCCAGGGTGAACGGCGCGAAGTCAGACGGGATCTACGTTGTATACGATCTCAGGACAAGATCGGAGAAG
Source organism: Elusimicrobia bacterium GWA2_66_18 (assembly GCA_001799675.1). Lineage (GTDB taxonomy): Bacteria > Elusimicrobiota > Elusimicrobia > UBA1565 > UBA9628 > GWA2-66-18. Next base: position 118,315 of record MGTX01000017.1, on the reverse strand, counting down.
GACAATGCCTCTAGCGGGAAGTGAGGAGAAGCGGGAAAGTTAAAAGGCAATGTGGCCTAAGCCACAAAGCCTTCGAGGACATTATAGCAGAGCATGGGATGGTGCGCAAGGTGACGATGTTTCAGCGAATGCCGGTTAAGCGAATGAGAATGGCTGGGGGCCTCTGCCGCAGGGCGAGATTCTGAACATGAAACAGTACGAGATGGTCGTCGGGCTCGAAGTACACTGCCAGCTGGCCACGAAGACGAAGCTCTTCTGCGGCTGCGGCACGGACGGCTTCGGCTCTCCGCCCAACAGCCGCATCTGCCCGCTGTGCACCGGCCAGCCCGGCGTCCTGCCGGTGCTCAACAAGCGCGCGGTGGAGCTGGCGTTCCAGGCCGCGCTGGCGCTCGACTGCCGCCTGAACGACTCGTCCATCTTCGCGCGCAAGAACTACTTCTATCCCGACCTGCCCAAGGCCTACCAGATCTCCCAGTACGACCAGCCCTTCTCCGAGCACGGCAAGCTGACGATCGCGCTGAAGGACCGCGCGCCCAAGACCATCGGCATCACGCGCATCCACATGGAGGAGGACGCGGGCAAGCTCCTCCACGAGGTCGGCTCGCTCAAGATCGACGGCTCCCTGGTGGATTTCAACCGCGCGGGCGTGCCCCTCATCGAGATCGTCTCCGAACCCGACATCCGCGGCTCGGAGGAGGCGTACGCCTACCTGACCGCGCTCAAGGAGGTCATCCAGTTCGTCGGGTCGTCTCGTTGCGACATGGAGAAGGGCGAGATGAGATGCGATGCCAATATCTCGGTGCGGCCCGCCGGACAGGCCGCGTTCGGCATTCGCGCGGAGATCAAGAATCTGAACTCGTTCAAGAACGTGAAAGACGCCATCGATCATGAATTCCACCGTCAGGTGGAATTGATCGAATCCGACGGCAAGGTCGTCCAAGAGACGAGGCTTTGGAACGTGGAGACCCAGGCCACGGTTTCGATGCGTTCCAAGGAAGAGGCGCACGATTATCGTTATTTTCCGGATCCGGACCTCGTTCCCCTGGTCGCCGATGCGGCGTGGGTCGCGGCCATCAAGAAGGACATGCCGGAGCTGCCGGCCGTGAAGAGGGCTCGCTTTATCGCCGAATTGGGGCTATCATCGTATGACGCCGACGTTCTGACGGGAGACAAGACACTGGCCGATTTTTTTGAAAAGGCCGCCGCGGCCGCGCCCAAGACGGCGGTCAAGACCGTGGCGAACATCCTTTCGACCGAGATGCTGGGAAGATTGAACGCCGATAATAAAACGGCTGGCGAGGTCCCATTCCCGCCGGCTTATGTCGGCGAACTCGCCGGACTGGTCGTCGCCGGGACGCTGTCGAGCAAGGGCGCTAAAGATGTGTTCGCGAAGATGTGGGAATCCAGCAAGGCCCCGAAGATGCTCGTCGAGGAGTTGGGCTTGGCCCAGGTCTCGGACGACAAGCAGGTCATGGAGTGGGTCCGACAGGCGTTGGCGGCCAATCCCAAAGCCGCGGCGGACCTCAAATCGGGCAAGGAAGCCGCCATCGGAGCCATCGTGGGCGGGGTGATGAAGCTTTCCAAGGGCAAGGCAAACCCCGCCCTCGTCAACAAGCTGATCAAGGAGGTCGTCCAAGCATGAACCGCAACACCTTCCTCTTCTCCATGATCCTGGCCCTCGCCCCCGCGGCGCGGGCCTACGACAGCATCCGCTTCCTCGAGCCCATCAAGGGCGACGAGATGGCCAAGCCCGTGGCCGCCGCGGCCTCCGGCGATCGCCTCTACGTCGTTGACGAGAAGAAAAACATGCTTTTCCTCTACGACGCCTCGGGCAAGCTCATCAAGAGCGTGGGCCGCTCCGGCTCCCAGAGCGGCGCCTTCTCCGGGCCTCGCGGCGTGGCCGTCGGCCCCAACGGCGGAGGCAACGTCTACGTGGCCGACACCGGCAACCACCGCGTGCAGATCTTCGACCGAGACGGCAACTTCCTGTACGCCTTCGGCGAGAAGGGCGCGGAGCCTGGACGGCTGCGCGCTCCAGAGTCGGTCTCCGTGGGCGCCGACGGACGCATCTTCGTGGCGGATACGGGCAACGACCGCGTCCAGGTCTTCACCCAGGAGGGCATCCTCCTCTTCCAATTCGGCTCGTCCGGCAAGGAGCCCGGCAGGTTCAAGGGTCCCGCGCGCGTGTCCGTGGACCCGTCGGACAACGTCTACGTCCTGGACCGCGACAACGAGCGCGTGCAGAAGTTCGACGCCTCCGTGAAATTCGTCAAGGAGTACAGCCTGCTCGGCAACGACGCCGCCGTGGACAACTTCGGCTTCATCTACGTCCTGGACGGCAAGAACGGCAAGGTCATCGAGCAGTCCGGCGACGGCTTCATCCTGGGCCGCTTCGGTTCCTACGGCTCGGGCGTGGGCCAACTCAAGAAGGCCGAGGGCATCGCCGTCACCCCGGAAGGCACGCTCATCATCCTCGACACCGGCAACAACCGCATCCAGCGCGTGGAGATGATGAACAAGCTCAAGACGACCTCCCTGCCGCTCAACATAGCGACCAAGATGTCGGTCTCCGGCCCCAGCCGGGCCTGGCCCTTCGGCGCGTCGATGCTGGCTCCCTTCGGCGACGACCTTTACGCCTACCTCCCCAAGGAGGGCCAGTTCGTCGAGATCGGCCCCGACGGCAAGGAAAAGGCGCGCTTCGGCGCCGGCAAGGGCAAGGGCGCAGAGGTCACCCGCGGCGCCGGCGGCATCGCGGTCAGCAGGAAGCTGGGCGTCTATGTCGCCGACACGCCGAACAGCCGCCTCCAGCGCTTCGGCCTGGACGGGAAGTGGCAGTCCAACATCGGCGAGGCCCAGGGCTACTTCGACAGCAAGAAGAAGGAAGGCCGCATGCGCGAGCCCAACGGCGTGGCCATCAACGAGGAGGGCACGATCTACGTCGCCGACACCGGCAACCGGCGCATCGACGCCTTCAGCCCGGAGGGCGTGTTCCTCTTCGGCATCGGCCCCAAGGTCGGCGCCTACGAACTGCAGGAGCCGGTGGCCGTGGCCTGGGACCGTTCCGGCTTCCTGTACTTCATCGACAAGGGCCTCAAGAAAGTCTTCAAATGCGAGCCGTCGGGCGCCTTCCTGGCCGCCTGGGGCGAGGACGGCGACGGGCCGGGACAGTTCCGCGAGCCGGTCTCCATCGCCTTCGACGGCCAGAACTACCTGTACACGCTGGACTCGCGGCTCAAGCGCGTCAGCGTCCACACCAAGGACGGCAAATGGCTGACCGACTTCTTCGCCGGCGGCAAGCAGGAGCGCGAACTCCTGGAGCCGGTCTCGGTCGCGGTGCAGGGAGAGAAGCTCCTCATCGCGGACAAGGGCAAGGGACGCGTGGTCTCCTACGACCTGCATCCCATGCTGGCCGCCCCCATCGGGGTGTCCACCTCCACCAAGGAGGGCATCGTGACGGTGTCCTGGCAGGCCGTGTCCGACCCTTGGACCGGAGGCTATCAGGTCTCCCGCTCGAGCAAGCCCGCCGGGCCTTTCCTTAAAGTCGGCACGGTCAAAGACGAGAAGTACCAGGACTCCGAGGTCGCCTCCTACGAGCAATACTGGTATCGCGTGGCGACCGTCGCCAAGACCAAGGACGTGGGCCCCGCCGGCCGCGCGATCGAGGTCTTCGTGGCCGGCGCCTTCAACCGCGCCCCGGTGGAGATCTCCTCGGTCACGCTCGGCAACATCTTCGCGGCCAACTACAAGTGGTATCTTAAGAACCAGATCGGCAAGGCCACGGTGACCAACAACGTCAATGTGCCCTTCCTGAACGTGAAGCTGACCTTCAAGCTGAAGGACTACATGGACTTCGGCTTCGACACCGAGATCAAGAAATTCGACCCGAAGCAGATCGTCGAGGTCCCGCTCATCGCGACCCTCAACAACAAGATCCTCGACGTGGCGGAGGACACGCCCATCCAGGCGGAGTTCGAGCTGACCTACTTCGAGAGCGGGGAACGCCGCACGGTGTCTTTGACCAAGCCGCTGCGCCTGTACTCGCGCAACGCCGTCACCTGGGACGACCCGCGCAAGATCGCGAACTTCATCACCTTCAAGGACGAGCCGGTCAAGATTTTCAAATCCGCCGTCTCGATGGACTTCAAGAACCGCAAAGCGGCCGCGCTCAACCATAACGTGGTGAAGGCGATGAAGCTGTGGAACGCCCTGGCCGAATACGGCGTGAAGTTCGCGGCCAACCCGGCCAACCCGTTCGAGGCCGCCCACGACGACCCGAACTTCCCGGTGGACTACACGCAATACCCGCGCGAGACGCTCAAGCGCAAGTCGGGACAATGCTCGGACCTGACCTCGCTCTATTCGGCCCTGCTCGTCGACAACGAGGTGCCTGTCGCCATCCTCGACTACCCCGGCCACATGACGCTGATGTTCGACACGGGCGCCGAGGACGCTCTCGAGGCGGGCCTGCCGGCCGACCTCCTGGTGGAGCATGAGGGCACGATGTGGGCGCCCGTCGAGGTCACCTACGTGGGCAAGCCCTTCTACGAGGCTCTTTCCAAGGGCGCCTACGCCTACAAGGCCGAGGCCGAGAAGGGCCGGGTCAAGGTCATCGACGTGGACAAGACCTTCGGCGAGTACGAGGCGGTCACCATGCCCAAGCCCGATTCCCTGCCGGTCCTGCCCGAGGCCTCGGCCCTGGAGCGCCGCTACGATGACCAGGTCAACGTCCTCTCCAAGGATCGCTACCAGTTCCTCAAAAAGCACTACGAAGACGAGATCAAGAAAGGCGGCAAGGACGCCGACGCCCAGCTGCAGTTGGGCATCGTCGAATACCAGTTCGGCAACCGCGAGGCGGCCGTGACCGAGTTCAACAAGGTGCTGGCCCTCGACCCGAAGAACGCCTCGTCGCTCAATAACCTGGGCAGCGTGGCGTTCATGGAGGGGGACTTCGTCGAGGCGGAGAAGCGCTTCCTCCAGTCCTCGGAGGCTGATGCCGACGACGCCAACACCTGGCTGAACCTTCTCAAGACGGCCATCAAGCTCAATAAGATCGAGCCTGCGCGCGAGTACGGCGCGAAGGCCGTCGCGCAGTCTCCCGGCTACAAGCCGTTCGTCGACAATCTGGTGAAAGGACTCTAGGAGGCATCTCATGAACAAGAACATGCTGGCCGCGACTCTCAGCGCGCTGCTCCTGACGGGCGTCGTTCGGGCCGAGGACAAGCCCGCGCCGACCGCCAAGGAATCGATCATGACCTTCTTCAAGAACCTGAAGAGCACGCTCTCTCAGTCCGCCGTGCAGGGCGAGCGCAAGAAGGCGCGCGGCGCCGGCTCGGTCGCGGCCGTGCGCGGCGCGGGTCAGTACTCCGAGTTGGCCGACCCCAACGAGACCAGCCTCAAGGGCGACGCCCGCGCCAAGCGCGCCAAGAAGGCCCTGGCCGAGGACGCGGAGTTCGAGAAGGGCGTCAGCCTGGTCCTGGCCGGCAAGACCGACGAGGGCATTAAGGCGTTGGAGGCCTTCAAGGTCAAGTACCCCAAGTCCCGCAGCCTCGCCTCCGTCGACGAAGCCATCGCCAAGGCCAAGGCCCTGGCCGCCGAGAAGGCCGAGTCCCCGAAAGCCGAACCCGCCAAGTAGTTATGGCTAGGGCCGCGCGTCTGGCCGGCCTGGGCCTCGTCTTGTTCGGGGTCGCGGTCGTCTCGGCCGCCAAGGAGGGCAAGAAGATGTTCAAGATGACGAGTCCGGCGTTCAAGCATGGAGAGACGATTCCGAAGGTCCACACGTGCGAGGGCAAGGACCCCTCGCCGGAGTTGAACTGGTCGGGTGCGCCGGCCAAGACGGAGAGCTTCGCTCTCATCATGGACGACCCGGACGCGCCGGTGGGGCTGTGGGTGCACTGGGTGCTCTACGACATCCCGGGCGGTCTGCGCGGCCTGCCGGGCAACCTGCCGAAGATGGAGCGCGTCCTGGACGGCGCGAAGCACGGGGCGAGCTGGGGCGTGGACAGCTTCAGCCGGGTGGGCTACGGCGGGCCCTGCCCGCCGCCGGGCAAGCCGCACCGCTATTTCTTCAAGCTCTACGCGCTGGACAGGGCGCTGGGTCTGCCGCCGCGCGCGACGGCGGCCGAGCTGGGCAAGGCCATGGAAGGCCATATCCTGGGGCGGGCCGAGCTGATGGGGCTGTTCGAGCGCTGACGCTTCGGCGGCACTTGACAGGTGCATATATATCATGCATAATAGTATGCATGAGAACGACATTAATCATTAGAGATGATGTTTTGAAGCGTGCCGCCGAATTGACCGGCACCCATGAAAAGACCGCCCTCGTCCATGCCGGTCTGGAGGCGCTCATTGAAAAGAAGGCCCGCGAGCGCCTGGCGGCGCTCGGCGGCTCGGCCCCTCGCTTCCACGCAGGCCGCAGGCGCCGATGATTCTAGTCGATACATCCGTTTGGGCCGACCATCTTCGAGAAACGGAACCAAGATTAGTCGTCTTATTGAATGAAGGCTCCGTCCTAGCCCATCCTTTTATAATTGAGGAGCTCGCCTGCGGCAATTTGCCGCATCGTCAAGAAACCCTGGATCTGCTTCATGCTCTGCCGATGGCGCCGGTGGCTGAACATGCAGAAGCGCTCGACTTCATGGCAGGCGAGCGTCTGCATGGCACGGGACTCGGCTCTGTGGATGTGCACCTCATGGCATCGGCGAGGCTCGCCGGCGCGAAGGTCTGGAGTAAAGACAAAGCCCTTTGTCGCGAGGCGAAACGGCTTGATCTCTTCGGCGGAGCGAGGCCTGCCTAACCTTGCTTTTGAGCGCGCGCTGCCAAGCGCTTATCGTTTGCCCTGCAGTCGCTTGATGAGATCCGTCGTCGAGCAGCCCTTCTTGAGCGGCACGATGACCACCTTTCCGGCGTGCTTGGCTTCGGGAAGGTCGGCCGGCCGGTAGTCGCCCCCTTTGACCTGCACATCGGGCCGCAGCCGCGACATGAGCCGCTCCGGCGTCTCTTGCGCAAACCCCACCACCGCGTCCACGCTCGCGAGCGACGCCACCACCTCGGCCCGGTCGCGCCACTTGTTGATCGGCCGCCCCGGCGCTTTGGAAAGGAGACGCACCGAGGAGTCGGAGTTGATCCCCACCACCAGCAAGTCCGCCTGCGCCTTGGCCTCTTCCAGGACCTTCACGTGACCCGCGTGAAGGATGTCGAAGACCCCGTTCGTGAACGCCACCGTGCGCCCTTCCCAGCGCCACAACTCGCGCAGGGTCATGAGCTTCTTGAGCGGCAGGATCTTGGCGGAGGAGGTATTAGCCATGGGCCAGGGGCGCGTTCGGGAAGAGTTCGTCTTCAAGGATGCCGCACCAGATCTGGATGACCGTGATGTGCGCTTCCTGGATGCGCGCCGTCGAGTCGGAAGGGACGCAGACGCAGTGGTCGCAGAGAGCCTTGAGCTTGCCGCCGCCGCGTCCGGTCAGGCCGATCACCGTCAGCCCCATCTCCCGCGCCGCCGCCGCCGCCTTCAGCACGTTCTTGGATTTTCCCGAGGTCGAGATCGCGACCGCCACGTCGCCCGGACGGCCGTGCGCCCGCAGGGGCCTCTCAAAGACGAACTCGAAGCCGAAGTCGTTGGCGATCGAGGTCAGGTCTCCCTGGTTCGTGGTCAGCGCCAGCGCCGGCAACGGCGGACGGTTGCGTCGGTAGCGTCCCGTCAGCTCGTCGGCGAAGTTCTGCGCGTCGCAGGAGGAACCCCCGTTGCCGAAGCTCAGCACCTTGCCTCCGTTGAGCAAGGAGTGCAGCAAAGCCGCCGCCGCCCGGTCCATCTCCGGGGCCAGCTTCGCCGTGGCCGTCAGGACCTTCGCGCCGTCCTTGAGCTGCTCGACGATCGTCTTCTTGAAATCAGGCATGCACCGCCTCCAGACGGGCCAGGAGCCCCGTCTTCTCGATAAAGTGAGTGTCGAAGTCGCCTTTCTGGAAAACGGGGTGCGCCACCACCAGCGCGTGCAGGCCCGCGGTCGTCTTGATGCCGCCGACCTTGAGTTCTAAAAGAGCCCGCAGAGAGCGCCGCAGCGTCGTCGGCCGGTCGCCCGCCGCGATGATCAGCTTGGCGATGAGACTGTCGTAGTGGCTGGGGATCGTGTAGCCCGCGTAGACATGCGTATCCACCCGCACTCCCGCCCCGCCCGGGAGATCCAGGCTCTCAATGCGCCCCGGGCAGGGCATGAAGTCCTTATCCGGGTCCTCGGCGTTAATACGGTGCTCGATCGCGTGACAGCGGATCTCCGAGGCGCGTTCCTGACCGAAGGGGAGCGCCTCACCCGCGGCGATGCGGATCATCAGATCCACGAGGTCCACCCCGGCCACGGCCTCCGTCACCGGGTGTTCGACCTGCAGGCGGGCGTTGACCTCGATGAAGTAGAACTTCCCGTCCTGGAAGAGGAACTCCACCGTCCCCACGTTCGAGTAACCGGCGGCCTTCGCCAGCCGGATCGCCGCTTCCTGCATCCGCCGCCGCACCTCGGGCGTGATCGCCGGAGAGGGGGACTCCTCCACCAACTTCTGGTGACGGCGCTGGACCGTGCAGTCGCGCTCCGCGAAGGCCACTGCGTTTCCGTGCTTGTCCGCCGCGATCTGGATCTCCACGTGCCGCGGCCGCTCGAGCAGCTTCTCGATGAAGACCGAGCCGTCGCCGAAGGAGGCCTTCGCCTCGTTGGCCGCCGCTTCGAGCTGGCTTTTCAGCTCGCCCGGGGCTCGCACGATGCGCATCCCCTTGCCCCCGCCGCCGGCCGAGGCCTTGATGAGCACCGGGTAGCCGATCTCCGAGACGGTATTAAGGATGTCGCCGGCGACGCCGGCGACATCGCCCTTCGTGCCGGGAACCACGGGCACCTGCGCCTGGAGGGCGATGGCCTTGCCGGCGCTCTTGAAGCCCAGTTTGCGGCTGGCTTGTGGAGGCGGCCCGATGAAGACCAGTCCGCGCTCGGCGCATAACTCGGAGAAATCCGCGTTTTCGGAGAGGAAGCCGTAGCCGGGATGGATCGCATCCGCGCCCGTCATATTGGCCGCCGTCAGGAGCGCCTCCTGGTTGAGGTAGGAGAGCTTCGAGCTCGCCGGCCCGATGCAGACGGCCTCGTCGGCCATGGAGACATGGCGCGACTCTCGATCGCCCTCGGAGTAGACGGCCACGCTCGCGATGCCCATCTCGCGGCAGGCTCGGATGACCCGCACGGCGATCTCGGAGCGGTTGGCGATCAGGATCTTCTTGAACATTATTCCTCGGTCACTAGGGGTCTGGGGCGTGCATACTCTCGCGCATCCTCTGGATGGAAGACAGATCGTTGGGTTGAGTGCAGAGCTGGGAAGCGCGTTCCAGATCGGCCAGAGACTCGCCGGGACGGCTCAGAGCCGTGTAGCTCTGTGAGCGGGCCAGGAGGATCTGGCACTGGTCTGCCGGCGAGATATCGGGGAACGACAGCATCTGTGCGAACTGCTCCAGCGCCTGTTGGGGCTTGTTGAGTGAGTGATGGTAGATGTCGGCCAGGATGGCGTGCAGATGGTAGAGGCTCTTGAGCGTCAGTGTGGAGGGGTAGACGTGCGCCAACTCGATGGCCCGCAGGCAGCGCATCTCCGCGCTCGTTGCGGTCTTGCGGTAGGCGGCTTCGCAGAGATAGCCCCATGCCATGGGGTCGCGCGGGTTGATCGCGGTCGCGACATGGGCCAGGTGGAAACCCTGGTCCGCATCGTTGCGGTTGAAGGATTCCTCGACCTTACGCAGGAGCGTCAAGTTGTAGGGACGGACCCAGTTCTTGCCTTCGAGCGTGAAGAGGAGATGGTCCGTGCGGGAAGGGGCCTCCTGCGCCTGGAGGTCGTAGGCCAGCAGGATGGCGTACGGTTCCTGGTGGACGATGCGCAGGTTCGACCACGTCCAAGGGATCTCGTCCCGCGAGGCCCGGAATTCGGCCTCGGTGCAGTTCTTGCGGGTCAGTTCGGAGAACATGCCGTAGGCGCGGGCGTAGTCGTGGGCGCGCAGGGCGTCGAGGTATTCGGAAGCCCGCTTGCGCGCCATGATTTCCGGACGTTGGTGCTCGCGCCAGTACTCGATCCCGAAGAATGCGCCCGAGATCCCGGCCAGCGCGGCCAGAGTGTTGATCACATGTCGCAACTGCAGCGTGAAACGGGGGCGCTGGACGGCGTTGTCGATGACCGGCAGGGGCGTCGGCACCGCCCATAGGTCGTCGAGGCCCGAGATCGAGCCGGGCTCGACCGGAGCCGAGGACCGCGGGCCGGGTCCGGGGGGCGGACCCCGCCGAACGGCCGTCACGGGGATGTCCGCCGTCGGGGATCCGGGCGGGACGGTCTTGGGCGGGGGGGCTACGGGGCCCAACTCGGAGATCGGCCCGCCGCACTTGTCGCAGAAGTTCTTGCTCAGTGAGTTCTGGTTGCCGCACGCGCCGCAGACCTTCGTGTTGAGGCCTCCGCATGTGGAGCACATCGCCCTCGTCTCCACCGTGGCGGCGCCGCACTGCGTGCACAGGATTTGGGCGGAGGCCATATCGTTAGGGGCGCGGTTCCAGCAGGAAGAGCGGTTGACCGTACTCCACGGCTTGCCCGGCCTCGGCGAAGCACTTTGCCACGCGGCCGGCGGCGGGCGACTTCACGGGTTTGGCTGCGCCGCAGCCGGAGACCACCACGCCCAACTCGTCGCCTTCGACGACCGCCGCGCCCTCTTCGGCCTTGCGCGCCTTGCCCGGCTGGGCCCACTGGAATATCCCCACGGCTTCGGAGGACACCGGGATGAAGCGCGAGACGGGGGGCGCGCCTTCCGGCACGCGCACGGGCGACTCGGGCGTGGCGAGAGCAAAGCCCTTGCCGGCCTTGCGGAAGGCGACCTCGACTAGGTCGGTGCTCTTGATCCAGTCCACGATGGGGCGCAGTTCTTCGGCGTCGGGGGCGTTCATGGTCATCTCCTGGAGCTGGTGCGCGGGTTGGCGGGCAACAGGCCCGAGGCCAGCGGGTCGAAGGCCATCGGCAGCATCTTAAAGACAGTGGTGCGCTCGATGCGGCGGCGGCCCGTGGCGGGGTCTAGGTCCACCAGATAGAGTTCGGTGTCCTTGTCGCTGAACTCGTACATCACCTGGCGGCAGGCGCCGCAGGGCCTGGCCGCGGCTCCCACGACGCAGACGGCCCGGATGACGTCGTTCCCGCCAGCGACCGAGCGGCAGATGGCCGCGCGCTCGGCGCATATAGACAGGCCGTAGGAGGCGTTCTCCACGTTGCAGCCGGCGAAGATGCGTCCGCGGTCCGTGAGCACGGCGGCCCCCACGGGGTAGCGCGAGTAGGGGCAGTAGGCCCGTTTTTGCGCCTGGACGGCGGTTTGGACGAGGCTGTCGATGGCTCGGTTCCTCTTCTTTCTCATCAGAGGTATTTGCCGACGAGGAGATCGAGCTTCTTGAGCGTTGCTCGGTTGCGGTGTTGAGGGTCCGTGAACAGGGTTCCGGCGAGGGCCGCGGAGAACGCCGGCTCGAGAGGCGCCCGGGCGATGCGCGGCACGGCCAGGCGCATGAGGCGCTGGGCGTTGGCGGAGTTGGCGTGGAGGTTCTGCACGATCATCTCGATGTGGACCTCCGTGCCCTCCTTCCAGCAGTCGTAGTCGGTGACCATCGCGGCCTGGGAATAGACCAACTCCGCCTCGCGGGCGAGCTTGGCTTCGGTGGCTGCGGTCATGCCTATGAGGGAAAAGCCGCAGGCGCGGTGCATCTCGCTCTCGGCTTTGGTGGAGAAGGCCGGGCCTTCCATGCAGCAGTAGGTCCCGCCGAAGGCGGACGGGATGCCGAGCTCACGGGCGCATTCGTAGACGATCTTGTTCTGCTCCGGGGCGAACGGCGGGTTCAGCGCGACGTGCGCGACCACGCCGCCGCCGAAGAAGGTCTGCACGCGGTTCTTGGTGCGGTCCACCAGTTGGTCGGGGAAGACGAAGGTTCGCGGCGGCAACTCTTCCTTGAGCGAGCCGACGGCGCTGAAGGCCAGCACGCGCTCGACGCCCAGGGACTTGAGCGCCCACATGTTGGCGCGCTGGGGCAGTTCCGTCGGCGTGTAGACATGGCCGCGGCCGTGGCGCGGCAGGAAGGCGCAGGGCACGCCTTCGAGCTCGCCGAGGGTGATGGGGCCGGAATGGGCGCCGAAAGGCGTTTTCAGGCGCAGCTCGCGCGGGTCCTTGATGGAGTCGGAGCGATAGAGGCCGCTGCCTCCGATCACTCCGACCTTCGCGAACGGCTTCTTCGTTTTTTTCATGGGCAGTAACCTCCCATCGGCAGCAGTTCGACGATGAGCGCTTCGAGTTTCTTGAGGTCCAGCGGTTTGTGGAGGAAGCGCGTTTTCGGGTCGTTCGGCAGGATCGGGGCCACCCTCTCGTAGGGATGGCCGGATATGAAGATCAGGGGGATGTTCCGGGTATTCTCGTCTTTTTGCAGTATCTGGTAGGCGGAGGATCCGTAGGCCCCGGGCATCTGGACGTCGGTGATGATGAGGTGCGGCCGGTGCTCCGCCGCCTTCGCCGCCAGTTGGAAGCCGTCGTCGGCGAGGATCATGCGGTGACCCTTCGTCGTCAGATAATCGCCGATGAACCCCCTGATGTCGGGGTCATCGTCCGCCAGCAATATCTGGGCGATCATGCGACACTCCTCATGATCCCGGGATAGATGGGGAAGCGGCGGCAGAGCGCCGTGACCGCTTCCTTGACGCGCTTCAAGGCGGCGTCATCGGCGCGGACCTTCAGGGCCTCGTCGATGAGCCCGGCGACCGCGTCCATCTCCGCTTCCTTCATGCCGCGGGTCGTGAGCGCGGGAGTGCCGATGCGCACGCCGGAGGCGATGAAGGGTTTCTGCGGATCGTAAGGGATCGCGTTCTTGTTGACGGTGATCCCCGCCTTGTCGAGAGCCTCTTCGGCCTCTTTGCCGGTCGCGCTCTTCGGCCGCAAGTCCAAGGAGAAGAGATGGCAGTCGGTCCCGCCGGCCACGATGCGGAAGCCCTGGTCGGCCAAGGACTTGGAGAGACGCCGCGCGTTGGCGATGACTTGGGTCTGGTACTGCTTGAACTCGGGGCGCAGCGCCTCGCCGAAGCAGACGGCCTTGGCGGCGACGACGTGCATCAACGGGCCGCCTTGGATGCCCGGGAAGACCATCTTGTCCAAGGCCGCGGCATGGGCGGTCTTGCACATCACCATCCCTCCCCGGGGACCCCGCAAAGTCTTATGGGTCGTCGTGGTCGTGAAATCCGCCGCGCCTACGGGGGAAGGATAGACTCCCGCCGCGATGAGTCCGGCGTAATGCGCGATGTCCGCCGCGAACAAGGCGCCGACATCGTCGGCGATCTTCTTGAGGCGCGTCCAGTCGATGACTCTTGAATAGTTCGAGGCTCCCATGAAGACGATCTTGGGCTTCTGCTCGCGGGCGTCCTGGGCGGCCTTGTCGTAGTCGATGAGTTCGTCGTCCTTGCGGACGTCGATGGGCGCGATCTTGTAGTGCTTGCCCGAGAAGTTCATGGGATGGCCGTGAGAGAGATGGCCGCCGTGGGCGAGGTTGAGGCCCATGACCGTGTCGCCGGGTTTTAGGACGCTCAGGTACATGGCCATGTTCGCCTGCGAGCCGGAGTGGGGTTGGACGTTGGCGTGCTCGGCGCCGAAGAGCTTCTTGGCGCGGTCGATGGCCAGGGCCTCGGCCTGGTCGACGAACTCGCAGCCGCCGTAGTAGCGCTTGCCCGGGTAGCCCTCGGCGTACTTATTGGTGAGCAGGGATCCCTGGGCCTCGAGGACCGCCTCGGAGGCGTAATTCTCGGAGGCGATGAGCTCCAGATTGTCGGACTGGCGGCGCGCCTCCCGGACGATGGCGGCGTGGAGTTCGGGGTCCTGCTCAGCGAGGGTCGTGGACATCAGGGCTCCTCCGTATCAGCTCGGCCGAGACGATGCCCTGCCGTACGATCCTCGGCTTATCTCCCGTCGCGTCCACGACGGTCGGTTCGCCGCTCGGAACCGTCCCGCCGTCCACGAGGATATCGATCTCGGCTCCCAGCGCGGCGGCGACGCCGGCCGCGTCCGTCAGGGGCGGCTGCCCCGACTTGTTGGCGCTCGTCCACACCCACGGCGTGCCCGAGGCGGCCAGCATCGCGCGGACGGCCGGGTGCGACGGCACGCGGATCGCGACGTTCGGGTACTCGGGGAAGGTCAACAGGCGCCCTTGCACGGTAGGTTTGAGCAGGAGCGCGACGGCTCCGGGCCAGAAGGCGCAGGCGAGCGTGTCGGCCAGGGGCGTCCATACGACCCACTTTTTGGCCTCCGAAATCGAGGCCGCGAAGACGGCGAGAGGCTTGAGCGTGGAGCGCTCCTTGATCTGGAGGAGCCGCCGCGTCGCCGCCTTGATGAGGCCCGTCGAGCCCAGGGCGTAGGACGACTCGGTCGGGAAGGCGACGATCCGGCAGGACTTGGCCGCCGCGCCGGACTTGGCGGCGTCGGCGGCGGACAGGGAGCCGTCGGGGGAGGTCTTGAGGGTCTCAGGCATTCTCGGGCTCCGCCTGGGGATGGAAGAGAAGGACGAATTCACCCAGTATCGGGGAGCGTTCGGCGAAGGCCGAACGCACCGAGGCGACGCTGCCGTGAACGAATTCCTCGTGGACCTTGGAGAGTTCGCGCGCGGCCACGCACTGCGCCGCGGGCCCGAGGGCGGCCTCGGCGTCATCGAGGAGCTCTCTGACGCGGAAGGGGGATTCGTAGACGACGATGGTCCGCTCCAGGGCCTTGGCCGCTTCGAGGATCCGCCGGCGTTTGGAGGCGGCGCGCGGCAGGAAGCCCAGGAAGACGAAGGAATCGCCCGGCAGGCCGGAGCCGGCCACGGCGCAGGCGACGGCCGAGGGGCCGGGGAGGGCCGTCACGGGCAAACCCTCGCGGCGCGCCGCCGCGACCACGCGCCGGCCGGGGTCCGAGACGCCGGGGCAGCCCCCGTCCGACACGAGACTGACGTCGTCTCCACGCCGGACGCGTCCCAGGAGCTTCTCGATCGAGCGCTCGTCGTTTTCGTCGTAGCGCTCGAGCGGCGTGGACAGGCCGAAGTGCGACATGAGCGCGCGCGTGCGGCGCGTGTCCTCGCAGAACACGGTGGACGACTCCTTGAGCGCGCGCAGGGCGCGGGCGCTCATGTCTTCGAGATTGCCGAGCGGTGTGGGGACCACGTACAGCATCAGCGGGGGGCGCGGTCCGCGGGTTCCGCCGACCAGTCCGACGATTCGAGAAGGAGGAAGGTTTCCACCACCTTGGGGTCGAATTGGGTGCCGGAGCCCTTCTTGAGCTCGCTGATGGCGATGTCCTTGCCCAGGGCCTTGCGGTAGGGGCGGTCGGACGTCATCGCGTCCCAGGCGTCTAGGACCGCGACGATGCGCGAGCCGAGCGGGATCTCCTCGCCCTTGAGGCCTTCGGGATAGCCGCGGCCATCGTACCACTCCTGGTGATAAAGGACCATTTGGGCCACCGGGCCCAAATATTTGACGGGGGAGAGGATCTGGTGGCCGATGATCGGGTGCTTTTTCATCTGTTCGTACTCTTCGGGGGTGAGCTTGCCCGGTTTGAGGAGGATGGCCTCGTCGATGCCGATCTTGCCGATGTCGTGCAGGAGCGCGGCGTACTCGATGTAGCGGACCATCTGGTCGGGAAGGTTTAGTTCGTGCGCGACGCGGCGGGCCTTCACTCGAGCGCGGTCGGAGTGTTCATGGGTGTAGGCGTCCTTGGAGTCCACGGCGCGGGCCAGGGTCTGGACCATCTCCAGATAGAAGGTCTGGAGGCTGTCGAAGAGGTCCATGTTGTGGATCATCACCGCGGCCTCGCCGGCGAGGATGCCGAGGAACTTGACGTTGTAGTCGCTGAAGGGCTCCGCGCCTTCGCTGGCGTGCAGGTTCAGCACGCCGATGGGCTTACCCTTGACGAGAAGCGGGATGGAGACGAAAGGCTCCACGTCTCCCGCCGCGGGGGCCACGTAGCGGGGGTCGCCGGCCGGGTCGGCGATGAAGATGGATTGGCCCGAGGAGAAGGCCTTGCCGGCCACGCCCTCGCCGGACTTAAGGAAAAGTTGTTGGGTCCGGTGCATGGGGGTGCGCGCGGCGACGATCTTGAGGCATACTTCTCGTTCGTCCCACATCATGACCGAGCCGCGGTCGCACTTCATGAGGCGGCAGGCGCAATCCAAGACCGCGTTGCCGAAGTCCTCACGCGAGACCGCGCCGGAGTGGGAGACGCCGTGCTCCTGCAGGGCCAGGAGCATGGTGAGGAGTTCGTCGAGCTTGCTCCAGCCTTCGGGGGCGGCGGGGGCCGAGCCGGGCCTGGACGCGGCCACTTCTAAGGAATACAGACGGAGCAAGACCACCACCAGGGCGACCAGAAGCCCCGCACTCAAGGCCGCTGGAAGCCAGAAAAGAACCGAGACCGGCATTCTTTTAGATTAGCTTATTTGTCGGGCTTTTTCCCGTCCTCGAGGAGGGCCCCGGCCTGGTCGGGACCGAGCATGTCGGCTAGTTGGGCGAGGGCGGCGCGACGGGAGAGTTCGTCCGGCGATTGACGGGCATAGCGGACCAGGAGGGGGACGACCTTATTGCTCCGGGACGCGAAGGCGGCGGCGGCCCACAACAGGCGCGCACGCTCGTCGGCGGCCTGGTCGTGCTCCGCGACGAGGGTCTCGGCTTCGGCGTCGTCCGAGCAGGCTCCGATCTTGAGCGCCAGTTGGTGGCGGAGTTCCTCATCGTTGAGGGGGTCCTTCATCAGGGCCAGCATCGCGTCGCGCGTGGCGCGCGCGTCGGCCGGAGGGATGGGCGCGCGGGCGGCCTCGGAGGCCTTTTGACGGGTGACGGCGTCGTCCGATCTCGACCACATCCCCAACTCCGGGAGGGTTTGGCTCCAGAAGAAGCGCCCCAGGAGGCCGGCCACGGAGGGGCTCTCGTCGGCCTTGCTCCGGAGAAGGGACAGGGTCTTCTTGCCCTCCCACTGGGCCAGGGCGGAGAGGGCCTCGTATTGAGTCCACCAGGCGTTGCGCTCGGAGAGCACGGCGGTCGCGGAGGCGGTGGGTAAGGTGAAGCGTCTCTTGGCGATCGCCCAGATCTGGGGCAGGGCCGAGCGCGCGCGCAGGCGGAAGGCGCCGTTGACCCCGAAGAGTTGGGCCTCGGGCTCGGGCTGATTGAGGTAGTTGACGAAAATGGGCTCGAGTTGGGGGCTGTCGCGCGCGATGAGCGTCAACGAGTCCATCGCCGCCTGGCGCACCGCCGGGGTCGCGTCGCGCGAGAAGAGGTCGAAGAGCGCGGCGACATCCTGCCCCGAGTTGGGGGCGGTCTTGGCGAGGAGATCCAGGGTCGCGGCCCGGTCGGCGTCCTCGACGGAGGAGACGAAGCGCTCCTTGAGCATGGTCACGGTCGGCCCCGCGGTCTGGGCGGAGGCGGCGAATGCGGCGAGCAGGACGAGTCGGGCGATCATCGTTTCTCCATGGGCAGGACGCGGCGCAGGGCGGCTTCGAGCGAGGCGAGGCGGTAGCCGCGCGCGTCGACGACGGTCATGTCTTCAGGGCAGAGGTCCAAGTCCCCAGACGAGCGGATTAGGACCGTCGCCGTGCGGTCCGCGGCCTTCTTGGACAGGAGCTTCAAGACGGCGGCCTGTCCGGGGAAGCGTCGAGCTTCGAAACAGAGAAACAAGATCGTCTCGGCCCGGCGGACGGCCTCATCGAGCCGTCCCAGGTCCGTGGTCTCGATGGGAGTCCGTGCCGCCGCGGCGCCGCGCGCCAGCCGTCGGACCAAGGTCTCCGGCTGTTCGGGCCCTCCTTCGAAAGTAAAGCGCTCGCGGACTTGCCGAAAGTCCGGAACAAGCACGAGCGTCCCATCCGTTCCGATCGGCAGGCGGACCTTTCCTCGGCGTTCCACGCTGACCGCATCCTCGGCGATGACGCGCGCCAGGCTCTTGCCCCGCGAGAGATCCGCCCGGCGGTCGGCGCTCCGACGCGGGAGGAGGCGTTCGATGCGCTCGGCGGCCCCGCGCAAGGCGGCCTCGTCGACGAGACCGGCGCCGGCGGATTCGCGCAGGAGGTCGACCGCGTCGCGCATGCCCTGAAGGTCGTGCGCGATCATGAGCGCGTCGTGGCCGGCGTCCAGGCACATCCGGGCGGCCTGGGCCGCGGGCCAGCGCCTGGCGACGGCGCCCATGCACAGGTCGTCGCTGACGACGAGCCCGTCGTAGCCGAATTCCCGGCGAAGGACGTCGCGCACGATCCGGCTCGAGAAGGTGGCGGGAACCTTGTCAAAGGCGGGGAAACGCACGTGCGAGGTCATCACGGCGTCTACGCCCGCGCGGACGGCGGCGCGGAATGGGAGCAGGTGGATGCGCGCGAAGGCCGCGCGCGGCATCCGGATCGTGGGCAGGTCCACGTGGGCGTCCACCGTGGCCGCGCCCTTGCCGGGGAAGTGCTTGGCGCAGGCTGATAGGCCGTGGTCTTGGAGCCCTCGCGTGAAGGCCGCGCCCAAGCGGCCGGCCAGTTTCGGGTCGTTTCCGAAGGAGCGCATGCCGATGCCGGGATTGTAAACGGCCGTGGAAACATCCAGAACGGGGGCCAGGTTCATCCGTATGCCGAGCGGCGCCAACTCGCGGGCCATCTGCCGGCCGACGGCGTAGGCGAGCTTGGGGTCCTTGGCTTTTCCCAGGGCCGCGTTGCCGGGGAAGGCGGTCACGCCGCTCTTGAAACGCAGGACCCAGCCGCCCTCATGGTCGACGGCGACGAGCAGCGGGCGTCCCACGCGCTGTTCGAGTTCGTCGACGAATGCCCGGACCTGCGCGGGGGTGTCGATGTTGCGCGCGAGGAGGAGGACGCCCATGGCGCCGGAGGACTTGAACAGAGAGACGGTCGAACGGGTGGGGCGCAGCCCATAGACGCCGAACATGAACAGACGGCCGGGGTCGGTCACATGTCGAGTCTAACAAAACGGCATGGCCCGCGTTTGTTATGATCGCGGCGCACCCCGCCTTCCGTCGCTCGGGCCTGAGCTTTTGAGACGTTCCCGCCCCGGCTATTTCCGGCGATGGTCGAGAAGGAAGGCGCGGTAGCCCTTGTAGGCCATGTAGAGGTCGAGCTTGCCGATGAGTTCCCACGGAGCGTGCATGGAGAGCACGCCGACGCCGCAGTCGAGCACCGACATGCCGTAGCGGGCCAGGAGGAAGGCGATCGTGCCGCCGCCGCCCTGATCAACCTTCCCCAACTCGGCCGCCTGCCACTGCGCGCCCGCCCCGTCGAAGATGCGGCGGATCTGGGCGATGAACTCGGCGTGGGCGTCGCTTGCCCCGGACTTGCCGCGGCTGCCGGTGTACTTCGTGAGGATGACGCCTTGGTTGAGGTTCGCGGCGTTCTTGCGCTCGGAGACGGCGGGGTAGAGCGGATCATGGAGAGCGTTGACGTCGGCCGAGAGGGCCCAGGAACGCTCGAGGGCCCGGCGCAGCTTCAGGCCGTCGTAGCCGCCTTCGGTGAGGTGAAAGAGCTCGGCGGCGGCGTTCTCGAGGAAGCTTGAATCCATGCCCGTGCTGCCGTAGGAGCCGATTTCCTCCTTGTCGGCCAGCAGCACGCAGGCAGCGTGCTCGGGCACGCCGCCCATCTCCAGAAGGGCCTTGAGCGAGGTGAAAGCGCAGGAGCGGTCGTCGTGACCGTAGCCGAGGATCATGGAGCGATCCAGGCCCGCCTCGCGCGGCGGCCCGGCGGGGACGAACTCGAGTTCCGAGGACACGAAGTCCGCCTCGACGACGCCGTAGCGCTCCTTCAGAAGCTCCAGGACGCGGTGCTTGATCTTCTCCTTGGCTTTCTTGTCCTTGGAGGGCACGGAGCCGACCAGCACGTCCAGCCCCTCGCCCTCGACGGCTTCGCTCATCGTCTTCTTCATCTGGTCGTTGGCCAAGTGGGGCAGGAGGTCGGTGATGGTGAAGACGGGGTCCGCCGGGTCCTCGCCGACGCGCAGGGTGACCTTCTTGCCGTCGGGACGCACGAAGACGCCATGGAGGGCCAGCGGCAGGCAGATCCACTGGTACTTCTTGATGCCGCCGTAGTAGTGGGTGTCGAGCAGGGCCATCTCGCCGTTTTCGTAGAGCGGATTTTGCTTGACGTCCAGGCGCGGCGAGTCGATGTGGGCGCCGAGGATATGGAGGCCCGCGTCGAGCGGCTTGCGGCCGAGCACCACCGCGATGACGGTCTTGCCGGCGCCGCCGCGATAGACCTTATCTCCCGCCTTCAGCCGCGTGCCCTCGGGCAGGGTATCGAGATCCTTGAAGCCCGCGGCCTCCAGCCGCCTCACGGCCTCGTCATGGGCCTCGCGCTCCGTTTTGCCCTCGCCGAGGAAGGCCATGTAGTCCTTGGAGACTTCCTCCATGCGCTTGTGCTCGGCGGCGGAGAGGCCGGCGTAGCCGTTCTTGCGCTCGTAAGCGAGGTTGCCCTTGGAGGTTTTCTTCTTGGTCATCGTGCGATTTCACTAAATCCCCGCCGAGGATGCAACCGATCCCGTCGGCGCGGTGTGGCTGGGACGTTGCGTGTAGAATCATAGGATCAATGGAGCGAATATGATCCGCTCGTCCGATGAGACCGAGGCGAAGATCGCCCGCCTGCTCTGCGAGTTGGCGGACCTCTCCGGAGACGGCGCCGCGCTGGAGGCCTGCCGGCGCGAGGCGGCGGACTTCGAGCCGGCCCTTGCCGTGGCAGGAGTCGTCCTCGATCAACTCGCCGCCGAGACCGACGCCGAGGGCTTCGGCGAGACCTGCACTCTCCTCGACCGGCTTCATGACCGCTTCCAGGCGCAAGGCGAGGTCTTTGCGGCCGTCAAGCTGATCGAAGGCCTGACCAGGATCGGGGCGGCGCAAACCGACCGGGAGTCCTCGCAAGCCCGCCGTTTGCGGCAATCCCTGCGGCTCTGGATGGATGCGCCGTCGCGCGAGGGGGGACGCCCATGACCCCCGTGAAGAACGTCGCTCCCGCCGTCGCCGCCGAACTGGCCCGGCTGCTCTTCGTCCTCCTCAAAGCGGCTTCCGTCTACGGTCCCGACAACGAGGGCTATAAGACTCATTCCGTCGAGGCGCGCGGGGCGCTGGCTCGGGCCCTGCGCGCCGGCGCCCCCGTCCGCCTCGAGAGGCAGGAGGATCTCCTCCTCTTCAACGACGCGCCTATCCGATTCCCGCCGGGCGACGCGGGATCGCGCTTCCTGCTCTCCGAGATGAAGCGGCGAGGCGTCGGGTGCATCGAGTTCCGTTCCGGCCCCGCGGTCGAGCAGCTCGATGCGTTCGTCTTCGCCTTCAACGGGGGGGGCTCTCGCCGCGAGAGGTCTCTCGAGGAACTGCGGCGGCTCCTCGCGACCGCGGGCGTGAGCGCGATCTCGGTGCACCCCCCTCAATTCCAAGCGGAGGACGAGCCGCTGGGAGGCAAGGGGGTGGGGAGGCAACCGAGGCAGGAGCAGGACGGCGACGTCGCGCACCGGACTTTCTTCGAGGCGGTCGACGTCGTGGAGGACATCATGACCCGGGCGCGCGCCGGGCAGGACGCGGACTTCGCCCGGGCCAAACGCGTGGTGCAGGGCCTGGCCGACCAGGTGGCCCGCGACGCGCAGGCTCTTTTCGAGCTCTCGATCCTCCACAGCTTCGACGAGTACACCTACGCCCACTCGGTCAACGTCTGCGTCTATTCCGTCGCCATCGGGGCCCGCTTGGGCCTGAGTCGCGAGGCCCTTGAGGACCTGGGCTTCGGCGCCCTCTTCCACGACGTGGGCAAAGCCAAGCTCCCCCGAGAACTCATCGATAAGCCCGACGAGTTCGACGAGAGCGACTGGCGGCTCATGCGTCGTCATCCCGCGCTCGGCGTTAAGACGCTCCTGGCCATGCGCCGCCCGCTCGACGCCGCTCTGGCGCGCGCTCTCACCATCGCCTTCGAGCACCATATGGGCATGGACGGTTCGGGGTATCCGAAGCGCCCACGCCGCCAGGATCTATTCTCCCGCATCTGCGCCATCGCCGACGCCTTCGACGCCATGACCTCAGGCCGGGTCTACGTCAAGCGGGCGATGTCCCCCGATGAGACCCTGCGCCGGATGGTCCAGTGTTCCGGGACCGCCTTCGACCCGCTTTTGCTCAGGGTCTTCATCAACGTCGTGGGGGTCTACCCGATCGGCGCCGAGTTGATGCTCGACGGCGGCGAGCGGAGCGTGGTGAGCCGGAACAACCCCGCGGATCTGCTGCGCCCCAAAGTGGTCGTGTTCGCCGACGCCAGCGGAGTCAAGGAGCGGCCCGTGTCCGTCGACCTCTCGCGGCCGGACTCCGGGATCGGCGGTCCCGCCCGCTCGATCCGGCGCACCCTCGATCCCCGCAAACAAGACGTCGCCGCGCGCGACGTCTTGAGGCGCTCGAAAGACTCCTTCCTGTGAAGACGGATCTTTAATGCGGCTATATCGTTGCTACTATGTAGCGAGCATGGCGGAGGCCGTTGCATGAGCCCAGGATCCCGGCTCGACCCGGAGCGTTTGTTGGCGGAGCTGGATGCTCTCATCGGGCCCCTGTCCCCGGAGAGCCCTCAGCCCGAAGCGGAGCGCGCCTCCGCGACGACGCCCGTCGAAGAGCCCCCGCCCGCGCAGGCCGCCGCCGAGCCGCTCGTGACGCAGGCCTCGACCGACGGCGGGAAGGAAGAGGCCGAGGCGCTCCTGCGGCCGTTGGCGCGCCGGGCGCCCCGCGTGCTCATCGTCGAGGACAGCAAGGACTATCGCAAGGTGCTCCGCTACCTGCTCACCTCCCGGGGCTATGAGGTGTCGGAGGCGGACAACGGAGCCGAAGGACTTCGGGTTGCGCGAGAGCAGCGTCCCGATCTAGCCCTCCTCGATTTCGAGATGCCCCGCATGAACGGCTACGAGCTCCTGATGGAGTTGCGGCGCCGCGACGAGACCCGCAAGCTGCCGGTGATCTTCCTGACGGGCGCGGCCAATCGCCGCCATCTGCGCGATCTCGGCCTGGACGTCGCCCGATTGCTGGAGAAGCCGATCTCCAACGCGGACCTGCTCCAGGCTGTTTCCGGAATCCTGCGGGCGCCCGACGTTCCCGCAGACGGGGCGGGGAAGACCGACGGCGGGACGCTGGACGTCTCCGCCTCGCCCGAGGCGTCGCCGGAGGCGGTCGCGCAACTCGACGCGGAGCCCGTCGCGGAGTCCATCGAAGCGCTCGGGGAATCGAGCGGCGACGACCTTCTCATCGAGGAGCAGAAGAAAGAACACGAAGACGACCTGTCCGGCCTGGATGTCCTCGCCAACGACTCGCCGATCGTCAACCGCATCAACAAGATCCTCGTGCAGGCGGTGGAGATGGGGGCCAGCGACGTCCACATCGAACCCCAAGAAAAGGCCGTCGTGGTGCGCGTCCGGGTGGACGGAACCCTGCGCCTGCTCTGCCGCCTCCCCATCGCTCTCCAGGCGCAGGTGGCCGCCCGCGTCAAGATCATGTCGAACCTGATCATCACCGAGCGCCGCCGTCCCCAGGACGGGCAGGTGCGCGCGGTGATCAAGGGACATAAGGTCGAGTTCCGGGTGAGCACGATCCCCGCGCTCCACGGCGAGAAGTTGGTGCTGCGCATCCTCGGCGGCGCCAAGCTTAAGGAAAAGCTCGAGGAATTGCAGTTGTCCAGCCGCGACCTGGAGGTCGTGGCCAAGGCCCTGCAGAGTCCGCACGGCCTGCTCCTCGTCACCGGTCCGACGGGCAGCGGCAAGAGCACCACGCTCTACACGATGATCCGTCAGCTCAACCAGCCCAACGTGAACATCATGACGGCCGAGGACCCCGTCGAGTACGAACTGGCGGGAATTACCCAGGTGCCGGTGCGCGCCCACATCGGCGTCACTTTCGAGGCCGTGCTGCGATCCTTCCTGCGCCAGGACCCCGACATCATGCTTGTCGGCGAGATCCGCGACCTCGAGACGGCCGAGATATCGGTCAAGGCCGCGATCACCGGCCATCTCGTCTTGTCCACCCTCCACACCAACAGCGCCCCGGCCGCCGTCATGCGCCTGACCCATATGGGACTGGCGCCGTACCTGGTGGCCGACAGCCTCAAGCTCGTGGTGGCCCAGCGCCTGGTGCGACGGATCTGCCCCAAGTGTCGGGCGCCCTCCCCGCCCTCCGAGGAGATCGTGCGCCTGATCGGCGGCGGCCGCAAGGAGAAACTGGCCTCGGCCTGCGTCGGCCGCGGCTGCGCGGCCTGCGGCCGCAGCGGCTACACGGGGAGGATACCGCTTTTCGAGGTGATGGACGTGCGCACCTCCGAGATGCGTCGCCTCATTTTGACCAGCGCGAGCCTGGACCAGTTGAGCAAGCAGGCCGAGGCCGAGGGCATGCGCAGTCTCTGCGACGCGGCCTTGGACGCCGTGGCCGCGGGTGAAACGACGGTCGAGGAGGCGCTCAACATCATCCTCTCGGAGTGAGACCCATGAATATCGAGACACCGCTCCAGAAAGAGATCGAGACCGACGGCGAGGTCCGCGTGCGCGAACTCGTCCGACGCGGACGAGCGCAGCGCCTGGCCTTCGACGTGCCCGGCTACGAGGAAGCCGTTCCTCTGCTGCGCGAGGCCATCGAGTTGGCGCCCGCCTTCGCGCCGGCCTACGTGGAGCTCTCGGAGACGTACTCGTGCTGGGGCTTCAGGCGCGAGTCCTCCTGTCTGGGATTTTGGCGCGAGCTTCATCTCCTGGAGTTCCAGAGCCTTTACGACTTGGCTTACGGCTACGCGGAGACGGCCCTGCGCCTGGCGCCGGAGTTGGCCGCCGCCCACCGGGCGATGGCCGCGGCTCTGCGCCACGGCGCCAAGGCGGACCCCGAGCGGCGCGCGAGAGAGGCCGCGCTCGCCGCCGAACTCGACCCGGCGGACGCGGAGAACCTGGCCGAGCGCTGGCGGGTCAGGGGCTACGATCCGGACGACGCGGCCGTCCGGCATATCCTGGAGATGGTGCCCGCTCTGCTGGCCGTTCGCCTCGACTTGGCGGCGGCCCTCTGCGAGCGCGGCCGCTACGCCGAGGCCCTCGTCGAACTCGAGGACGCGCTTCGGCTGCATCCCGCCAATATCCAGGTCTACTACGACATCGCGATGCTCCTCGACCGCAAGGGCCTGCGCGCGAAGGCGCTTGAGATCCTCGGCAAGGCGAGCAGCTTGAGAAGCTCCGACCCGATGATCAAGCAGGGCTTTGCCCTCCTGGGGGAGGCCGTATGAAAGACTCGGAGACGTCCGTCTCGCCTCGCGTCCTGGATCTGTGCCGCGGATTCTTGAAATCATTCGGCCAGACCGTGAAGCTGGTCTCGCTCTACAGCGTCGGGCACCCCGTCCCGGTCTCCTCCCAGAACGAGTCCTGGCACCTTCTGCACGAGATCTTCACGGAGAGCGGCTGGCCGGAGATCGACTTCTCGCTCGTCGCCGGGCGCTGGCTCGTCAACGGACAGATCGTGGCGGACTCGGCGCAGGCCTACGAGTTGCCGGCCATCGCCTTCCGGTGCCACGCTTTGCACAGCGTCACGTTCCACCCGGAATGCAAGCTCTTCGAGTTCTCCGCCCTCTGCGAGCTGGCCTCCACCCCGCCCAACCGCGCCTACCAGACCGACGCGGGCGACTTCCTGAAGGAGCGCGGCGTGCGCCACATCCAGGCCAACGTGGAGGATTTCGTGAAATCGAGGCGGGTGACTTTGCCCGCCTCCGCGATGTTGCAGAAACCTCTGGCGGCCCCGCGCCCCGTCAATCTCCCGCCGCCGCCCGCGCCCCGGCCCCAACCCGCTCCCGCGCCCAAGCAGGAGGCGCCGCCGCCCGCGCCCAAGCCGGTGCTGGGCTTCGGTTCCTTCATCAAGACCCTGGTGGACAAGAGCATCTCCGATCCGCAGGAACGCGCTCAGGTCTACGCCGAGGCGCTGCGCCACGTCGAACAGGCTCTGGCTCGTCATGCGTCCGAGGCCTCCCACAAGCTCCTGCTGGAAAAACAAGGAGTCATCAACGAGCGCGTGCGCACGGAGAGCGTTCTGACCACGGTCGCCCAGGGCAAGGTGATCGTCGACCAGGAGGGGCGCGTCTTGATGATGGACCCGACCGCCGAGGAGATCGTCGGCCAGCCCTTCGCGGCCGTCGCCGGCAAGAAGCTGCTCGAGGGGATGCAGAACGACGATCAGTTCGTCGTCCTGGCCAAGGAACTCGTCATCCCGGAGAACCGGCCCGTGTCCGAGGAGGTCCAGTCGGCCGGCGCGTCCGGGGCCATGGAGGCCTTCCGGCAGTCGGTCGCCGTCGTGCACGACGAGCGGGGGCGGATCGTCGGCACGTACGCCGTCTTGCCCCATGCCGCGAAGTTCCGGGAGACCCAGAGGCTCCAGGAAGAGTTCCTGGCCAACATCACCCACGACCTCAAGGCCCCTCTGACCGCCATCTGCTCGGCCCTGGAGATTTTGACCGAAAGGACGCGCTCGCGTCTGGAAGGCGAGGAGGGAGATTTTTTCGACATCTGCGTGCGCAACAGCCGGACGCTTCGCCAGATGATCGACGAACTGCTCGACTTCTCCAAGATCAGCTCGGGGCACATGACCGTGCGTCCCGAACGAGTGTCCCTGGAGCCGCTTCTGCGGGAGTGCGTCCAGGCCCTCATGCCCTGGTCGCGCTCGAAGCGAATCTCCTTGGAGGTAGAGGAGCCGGAGAGCTTGCGTGCCCTGCCGCCGGTGCTGGCCGACCGCGGGCGGCTCCTTCAGATTCTCAACAACCTGGTCTCCAATGCCATCAAGTTCACGCCCGAGGAAGGGCGCGTCGAGCTGTCGGCCAAGCTGGGCGGTCCCGAGCGCGAGGGGATGGCCGTGATCTCGGTCCAGGACACCGGCTGCGGGATCGATTCCGAGGATCAGAAGCGCATCTTCGAGCGCTTCTCCCAGGGACAGGCTGGGAGGCGGGAAGGGGTGGGGCTGGGACTGGCGATCGCCCGGGACCTCGTGAATCAGCACCGCGGCGAGATATGGGTGGGCAGCGAATCGGGCAACGGCGCGACCTTCTCCTTCACCTTGCCTTTGGCTCCCGAGGCCGACGACCTCCCGGCTCCCGTTCTCGGATGAGAGCAGCCAGGTGGACCCGCGCGGGCTCATTCTTCCTGTCTCGTTAGGTCAAAAGACCCATGACACCCAATGAAACTCGGCGTATCCTGTCTGCAACCTCCTATGTTGGCTAGGAATCTTGTCGCCAAGCTCTGGAAGCTGCACCTGGCCCGGCTTTTGCCTGTCGTCATCGGGATCAACCTTGCGTCCAGGCTTCATGCCCAAAATCATGTCAGCCCGTCAGCGGCATACCGGGCTGTCGCCCCATTTGCAAGTCAGCGGGCTTTTGTCTCAGCTGCAGGGGCCACGCTCCCACTCCCAGCGGATCTTTCCGTTGTCTTCCCGAAACTGCAGAGTTCTCTCAACCCAACGGAAGATATCGGCGCTCTCAGGCGCGTCCTTGTGCAAATACGACTGGAACCGCGCGAACTCGGCGCCATGCCTGCCGCGGGCCGGGAGCGCATCGAATCTGCGCTCAAGGACTACGCGGATAAGTTGACGGCTGAAATGGCGGCAACACGAGGTCCTTCCGATAACCCCGTCCGGTCCATCATGGAGTTGAACGCCCTCAAGCACCGATCCGAGGACTTGCTGGCGGCGATGGGGTTTATGGAGATGAAGAACGGGAGCGAACTCGTCCTCACCATAAATCAGGACCTCGCAAACCTGACACAGGCCTTGATCGACCGCAGCGACGCCCTCACCGAGGAAGTCCTTGCCTTATTGCCCGGTGCGAGCGGCGCAGCCGAGTACGGCCGCACGGTGGTCGTGCCTGTGGGCAATGGCGGAAGCTCGGTCGCCTTGAAATTTGCAAAGCCTAATAAGGGGGTGGAGGGCGAAGGTCCCGGCATGGACAGGGCCGCCCGTTTCGGCATCGACGCGCCGGTGGCCTTGCCCAGCCGCAGCGGCTACGTCCGCCCGATCAACGGCCAGGCGCCGCAGGCTCAATATGGGACGGCTTTCGTGGCGTATCTTCTGCCAGGGAAGCTCGCCGGAGAGTTCTTTTCCTACTTGGGCGACACTCTCCCGAAGGATTGGAGCCGGAAACAAAAGACGCAAGCCGTCAAATCCTCGGCCCTCAATGCCGTAGACGGGATACTGCGCCTCTTTGAAAATGGCTGGGTTCATGGATCCTTGGCGCCGTTGTCGCACTCGGAAAGGGAGTGGGAATGGGACTATTGGAAACCTGTCGGCGGCGAAACGTTCTATGATATCCCAAGATTCGGACCCACCGGCATCCATGATTGGGACGCGGGCTTAAGCTACGCCAATATCAGGCGCTCGGGCCTGGCGGATTTCGAGGAGTTGAAACCATTTCCCAGTGACCCGGCGCAGCGAAGAAAGGCGGTCGGCCAAAATATCTTCGAGTTGAGCATGCTGGTCATGCGCGCCGGGTATCGCAATGGACTAGGCGTTCGGGACGTCGCCGGGATTCTAGCCGGGGTTTTGCAGCGCCACGCATCCGGGATCGTGGGAGACTCTGCGATCAAAATCGATAGGCCGATTCTGTTGCCTCTTTTGACCGGCATAGCCCGGCGATTCCACACCTTCTACGTCCTTGCTGACATCATGCCCCGCGGCTTGGTCCGGCGTTATAACGATGGGGTCAGCAGAGTCGTAGTCCGTCCCATCCAGGCAGGCGCGCCCCTGGTCATGCCTGGGGAGATCGTGCAGCCATTGATCATGGATGTAGTCAAGCCTTATGTCGAAGCCCTGATAGGCGGTTTCCACGGGTCCCCCGGCGAGGGGAAATTGTGGGTGGACTTCCTCAAGAGAAGTTTTTTTTGGGATACCAGCTCTCGCTTTAAGAAAATCGTCTCGCTTGCGATCAGGCCGGCAATCGCCCTGCTGTTGGGCTTTGAAACCGCCCCTTATCTGGGCAAACTGGGCCGGTTCCGTCAATCCTGGATAGGGCAAGAACGGGGCATAATCAAAGGCTCCTAGCGGTCTGCAGCACGCTTGGAGTTAGCGGCGCGCACGACCCACTCGACGACCTGGTCGAGGGTGGAGGGGTCGTCGAAGAGTTGCACGCCGTGGCCGGACGGTCCCGTGAGAGTCTCGGCGCCCTTCACCTTCGAGAAGGGCTCAAGGGTCGATAAGGCGTAGCGGTCGGGGGGGGAGGCGGCGACGAGAACCTTCAGGCCCGGACGGGCGACCAGGCGCACGCCGCGGTAGTCGGGGCCGGGGGAGAGCAGGAGCAGGCAGGGCACGGCGGCCCGATCGGCCGAGGCCTGAGAGGCGAGGTTGGCGCCGATGGAGGCTCCGCCGAAGGCTATGCGGGAGGGTTTGATGCCGCGGGCCTCGAGCCAGGCGGCCGCGGCGCGCAGGTCCAAGACGGCCTTCGCCCACTCTCCCGTGGCGTCGAAGTCCGTAAAGTCCCGGAGGCCCTTCGGTCCCTTCCTGCTGTCGAGGTGCCCGCGCAGATCCACGGCGAGGCTGCCCACGCCCTGGGCGGACAGGCGCTCGGCGAAGACGGCCCACTCGCCTTTGGAGGAGGCCGCGCCGTGGGCGAGGACCATGACCGCGCCGCCGCGGCGCGGGGGGCGGTACAGAGCACAGAGGGTCCAGTCGTCGGTGGTCTTGAACTCGACTTCCAAGGGGGCGGCGGCGGACGCGGCTGAGGCTAAGACGAGGAGGAGGGCTAGCGGCATCTCATCGCGAGCTCGTAGCCCGCGTTGTAGACGGAGAAGACGGAGTCTTGGACGCGCACGACGCTGCGCAGGAGCTCCTCAGCGGAGTGGGTGAAGAATTTCTCGCTGGCCCACTTGTTCTCAATGACTTGGCCGCGGACGGCGACCGCATCGTAGTAGACCGTGTTGAGCGTCAGCTGGAGCTGTTGGATTTGGCCCAGGATGAGGAGGGCGGCCTGGTACATCTCCGGGTCGGGCAGGGCCTGGCTCTGCGCCAGGCGCTGGCGCGCGCTCAGATAATAGAGATTCTGGCGCACCTGGTCGCAGCCGATGGTCAGCGTCGTGAAATTGTCGTGGATGGTGGCCAGGCTCGGCTGGGGGTCGGCCTGGGCATAGGCAAAGCGCAGGTTGTCTGCCTGGGATTTCACGTACCGGTCGATCTGCGCCAGGTTGGCGACCTGCTGGGCGACCTGCCCGGCGATGGCCTTCATCACCGGGAGCATCATGGGGTCGCTCTGCTGGCGCGCCATCTTGTCGCGCGCGCCCAGCAGGGCGTCCCAGAAAAATCGTTCCTGCCAGAGGGTGGGGGGCGAATCGGCGAGCGCGCGCGCCGGGGCGGCCGAGGAGAAGAGGAGGGCGGCGAGCAATAGGCGGGCCGGGGTCATGGCTCTAGTATAAGTCATCCCTCGTTATTCGTCCACAGGGCTTTGACAGCCTCTCCGGGCAAGTCGTACCATCTCGCCGTGAACACCGACGATGTGCTCGCCTTGGTCGGGCGTCTCTTCCTCGCCATCATCTTCCTCGCCTCGGCGTTCGGGAAGATCACCAACTTCGGCGGGACGCTCCAGTTCATGGAGCTTCACGGTTTGCCCGCCTCAACCTTGCTGTGCGCGGCTTCCATCGCCCTGGAGGCCACCGGCTCGGTCGCGCTCATCCTGGGCTACAAGACGCGCTGGGGCGCCGGCGCCCTGGCCGTCTTCCTTGTCGCCGCGACCTGGGTTTTCCACACCGCCCCGGACCAGCGCATCCAACTCCTCAAGAACGTCGCCATCCTCGGCGGGTTGCTCCACGTCATCGCTTTCGGTCCCGGGCCCATCAGCCTCGAGGGCGACGTGAGGCCGTCGTGAGCAGGGAGAAGGCGGCCTATCAGGTCCTGGCGCGCAAGTACCGCCCGCAGGGTTTCGAGGAGTTGGTCGGCCAGCCCGCCGTCTCGCAGACGCTCCAGAACGCCCTGGCGGCCAAGCGTCTGCACCACGCCTACCTCTTCACCGGGCCGCGCGGCTGCGGCAAGACCACCACGGCGCGCATACTCGCCAAGGCCCTCAACTGCGTGAAGGGTCCGACGCCCGAGCCCTGCGACGAGTGCGCGTCCTGCCGCGAGATCACGATCTCCTCCAGCCTGGACGTGATGGAGATGGACGCCGCGTCCAACACCGGCGTCGACGACGTCCGCAAGGTCATTATCGAGACCGTGGCCCTGGCGCCCGCGCGCGATCGCTACAAGGTCTTCATCATTGACGAGACGCACATGCTCTCCACCTCGGCTTTCAACGCGCTCCTGAAGACAGTCGAAGAGCCCCCGGCGCACGTGATCTTCATCCTGGCCACTACCGAGGTCCATAAGGTCCCGGCCACGATCTCCTCGCGCTGCCAGCGCTTCAAGTTCCGCCCGGTCGCCCCGGACGCGCTCGCCGCGCATTTGGCCTGCATCGCCAAGAAGGAGAATATCTCCGTGGACGGCGAGGCGCTCCAGCTTCTCTCTCGCGCCGCCGAGGGCTCCCTGCGCGACGCCATCGGTCTCCTCGACCAGTGCCGCTGTGTGGACGAAGGCAAGGTCACGCTCGCGACCGTGCGCGAGATGTTCGGCTTCACGCCCCAGGAGATGCTCCTGGGCGCGGCGCAGGCCCTGCTGGCGCATGACCCCCAGGCGCTGGCCGTCTGGCTTAAGAAGGTCTACGAGGAGGGCGTGGAGCCCGCGCAGTTCCTCAAGGATCTGCGCGCCGCGCTGGAGGGGGTCTACCTTGAGAAGTTGGGCGCGGGCGAGCCCGCCGACGCCGTCTGGTCGAAGTCTTTTCCGGAGGCGACCGCCGAGGCCTTGAGCTTCCTCCTGCGCCGCTTCAATCGGACCTTGGAGGAACTGCGCTTCGGCGATTCGCCCCGGCTGGCCCTGGAGTTGGGGCTGTTCTCCGCCCTGGAATCCGCGCACGACCTGGGCGCATGGCTCGCGCGCCTGGAGGCGCTCGAGAAGCGCCTCAACGCCGGGGACGGCGGTCCGGACATTTCCCCGATCCCGGCCCATAAGCCGTCGCCGGCCCCCGCGCCCAAGCCGCCGGCTCCGTCGCCTGCGTCCGTCGCCGGAAGCGGTCCGACCTGGGAGGCCTTCGTTGAAGCGGTCGCCAAGGGGAAGATTTCCCTCGGCGCGACCCTGCAGAACTGCGCGCACGAGGTCCGTCCCGACGGCGGCTGGACGATCCGCTTCGTCAAGCCCTTCGATCGCGACATGGCCCTGCGTTCGCAGGCGTTCTTGGAGGAGACGCTGGCCGGTCTGGCCGGCCGCGCCTTGATCGTCGAGTTGGCCCTGGGCGGCACGGCTCCCGCCTCCCCGACGCTGATCGTGGACACGGGCGTGCCCGATCCGTCCGGCGGCGCGCCCGCCGGCACGCGCTGGAAGGACGTGACCGAGGCGGCCGACGCGGGCGGCCCGAACGCCCTCCGGAAGGCCGAGGGCGTCTTCGGCGGCAAGGCCCGAATCGTGAAGAAACCGGCGCCGTGAAAAGCCTTGAACGCCTGATCGCGGCCCTCAAGCGCCTTCCCGGCGTGGGGCCCAAGCAGGCCGAGCGCCTGACCCTCCACATCCTGCGCTCTCCTCGCGCCGAGGTGGAGAACCTCGTCGAGACCCTGCTCGACGCCAAGGACGCCATGCGCTTCTGCGCGCGCTGCGGGGATTTTACGGACCGCGAGGTCTGCAAGATCTGCTCCGACCCGGGCCGGGACCAAGCCCTGCTCTGCGTCGTCGAGGAGCCTCAGGACGCGGCCGCCTTCGAGCGCTCCCGCGCCTTCCACGGCCTCTACCACATCCTTCACGGCTCGCTCTCGCCGCTCGACGGCGTGGGGCCCGAGCGCATCAAGGTCCGCGAGCTCATCGACCGCCTGAAGGCCGCCGGGGGCTGCGTGCGCGAGGTGATCCTCGCGACCGATCCCGACACCGAGGGCGAGGCCACGGCCCTTTATCTGGGCCAAATTCTCAAGTCGTTGCCCGTCAAGATCACGCGCATCGCCCACGGCGTTCCCATGGGCGGCGACCTCGATTACATGGACGAACGCACTCTCTCGCACGCCCTGACCGGGCGGCGTGAATTCTAGGAGAAAGCCATGCGCTACGAGAACGTGTTGGAGACGATCGGCGGCACGCCCCTCATCCGGCTCAACCGGCTGGCCAAGGGCCTCAAGCCCCTGATCTACGTGAAGGCCGAGTTCATGAACCCCGGCGGGTCGGTCAAGGACCGCATCGGCGTGGCCATGATCGACGAGGCGGAGCGCAGGGGGCTCCTGAAGCCCGGCGGCACCATCATCGAGGGGACCTCGGGAAACACGGGCATCGGTTTGGCCCTGGTCGCGGCTCTTCGCGGCTACAAACTCATCTTCACCATCACGGACAAGCAGTCGCGCGAAAAAATCAACCTGCTCAAGGCGCTGGGGGCCGAGGTCATCGTCTGTCCGACCGCGGTGGAGCCCAGCGACCCGCGCTCCTACTACTGCGTGGCGGACAAGCTGACGGCGGAGATCCCGAACGCCTACCACCCCAACCAGTACGAGAACCCGGAGAACCCGCGCGCGCACTACCGAACGACGGGGCCGGAGATCTGGCAGGACTCCGAGGGGATGATCACGCACTTCGTGGCCGGCATGGGCACGGGCGGGACCATCTCGGGCGTGGCCAAGTACCTCAAGGAGCAGAATCCGAAGGTCAAGGTCATCGGCGCCGACCCCGTCGGCTCCTTGTATTACGATAAGATCGTCCACGGCCGCACGGGTGTGGCCAAGCCTTACGTCGTCGAGGGCATCGGCGAGGACATCTTCCCCGGCACGATGGACCTGGGGATCGTCGACGACGTCCTGCGGGTCACCGACCGCGACTCGTTCCTCATGACGCGCAAACTGGCGCGCATGGAGGGCCTGCTGGGCGGAGGCTCCGGCGGCTCGGCGGTCTGGGCGGGTCTGGAGTACGCCAAGCAGCTCTCCGCGAAGGACTTCATGGTCATCCTCCTGCCCGACACGGGCATGCGCTACCTCTCCAAGATCTACAACGACGAGTGGATGAAGGAGAACCAGTACTTCGAGAGCGAGACGGCGCTGAAGGCCTCCGACGTGCTGGCGATCAAGCGCAAGCGCGGCAAGGTCAAGGCCCTGGCCACGGCCAAGACCACGGACACGCTCTTCTCCGCCATGGGCGTCATGCGCACGCACGATATCTCACAGATGCCGGTCCTCGAGAAGGGCAAGGTGGTGGGAACGGTCTTCGATGACGACGTGCTGGGGCAGATGCTGAAGGGCCGCGAGATCAAGAAGATGATCGTGCGCGAGGCGATGGGTCAAGCCCTGCCCGTCATCATGCCGCAGACGCGCATCGAGGTCATTCTTCGCTACTTCACGCCCGACCGCCCCGCGGTGCTGGTGCATACGGGCAAGAACTCTTACGATATCGTCACCAAATACGACGTGATCAACGCCGTCTCGATCTCCTCGGAGGAACGCGAATGAAGGCCCTTATTCTTCTCACGGCTCTCGCCGGAACGGCCGTCGCTCAGGAAGCCGCTCCCACGGCGCAGTCCGACGCGGTCGATGAAGTGATGCCGGCGCCCCAGGCCGAGACCAAGCCCGCGCCGGAGGCGGAGCCCGCCGCGGAGCCGAAAGCCGAACCTCCGGTCGAATCGAAGCCGGAGCCGATCTTGGAGAAGCCCGCGAAGATCGAGGTGGTTTCTGCGAAGGTCGAGGAGACCAAGCCTCTGCCTCCGGCCGGCATCGACGAGGAGTGGGCCTTCGTCAAGTCTTCGGCGGAGGACGCGGACGGCGCGGTCTCGGAAGCGGCGATGGAAGACCTGCAGCTCTTCGTTCTCCGACATCCCGAGTCGGCCCAGGCGCCGGAGGCGATGTTTCTTCTAGCCGGGCTTAAGCAAAAAAAGGGAGAGTGGCAGTCGGCATTGACCGTGTATCTGCGTCTGCTCTACGAGTACCCCGCGAACAAGACGGCCCTGCGCGCGAAATCGTCCTATTTGGAGCTCGTCGAGAAGAAGGGCTCGCGCAAGCAGCGTCCGCTGCTGAGTGAGCTCGTCAAGCTGCCGGAGGCCGCGGACAGAGCCGACCGCCTCTGCGCCCTATGGCAGAAGGCGGCCGAGCAGGTCGGCGAGACCCTCTCGGAGTCCGTCGCCGAGGAGATTCGCGACTTCTCGGTCCGTTTTCAGAACCACAAGGACGGCGATAAGATGCTGTCCGCGCTGGCGCGCCTGCAAGGAGCAAACGGGAAGGCCGCGGCCTCCATGCTCGCCTGGCGCAAGCTTCTAGCGATGCACCCGAACAGCCCGCTGCGTCCGCAGGCGCAGATGGCGATGGGCGACCTGTACGCCGATTCGGTGCGCGATCCGAAGAAAGCCATCGACGCCTATCAGGACTTGGTCGAGAAGTACCCGAAGGCGCCCGAGATGCTGGGCGCTATCGAGCGCTCGGCCCATCTCTTCGACGACAAGCTGCGCCAGTACGACCTCGCCGTGGAAATGCACGAGAAGATCGTCAAGAATTTTCCCAAGACCGCGGGTTCGCTGAGAGCCCTCAAGGCCATGGCCAGGCTTCAGCGCGAGCGGCTGAGCAAGCCCGAGGAGGCGCTCAAGATCCTGATGCAGTTGTCCCAGATGCACGGCGGTCAGGACGGCGTCGACGCCCTGCTCCAGGCATCCGAGGTCGCCCGCCGCGACCTCAAGGACTCACGCCGTCAGGCCGAACTCCTGCGCAAGATCTCCGATGATTACGCCGGCGCCAAGGAGGCCCCGCAGTCCCTCTACGACGCGGCCGGCGTCTACGAAGACGATCTCAAGGACAACGCCAAGGCCATCGAGGTCTACAGGGAAGTCGCGAGTAAGTTCCCGTCGCACAAGCTCGCCAAGAAGGCGACTGACCGCGCGGCCAAGCTCGAAGCCAAGTAGCTCAGGGGTTCGGATTTCCTAAAATAACGCTGATGTTCACCGAGACTGCCGGGAAAATCGACGAAATGCGGGCCCTGCTGGCCAAGATCGCCAAGCTCCTGGACCTCCCCAAGTTGCACAAGGAGGTCGAGGCGCGCGAGGCCGAGGCGGGGGAGCCATCCTTCTGGACGGATTCCGCCGAGGCCAAGAAGAAGTCGAAGGAACTCAACGACCTCAAGAAAACCCTGTCCGAGCACCGGAAGGCCGAGAAGACCCTCGACGACCTCAAGGCGCACTGCGAGTTGGCTGTCGAGGCGCGCGACGAGGGGGAGATCAGGGAAGTCTTCCAGGGTCTCGCTGAGGCCGAGAAACTCCTGCGCGCCATGGACATGCGGCTGAAGCTCTCCGGCGAGTTCGACAAGGACGACGCCATCATCAGCCTCCACTCGGGCGCGGGCGGACTCGAAGCCTGCGATTGGGCCGAGATGCTCTGGCGCATGTATCTGCGCTGGACGGAGAAGAACGGTTACGAGGTCCAGATCACCGAGTTCCAGAAGGGCGACGGGGCCGGCATCAAGAGCGTGGGCGCCTTCGTGCGCGGCCCCAACGCCTACGGTTTATTAAAGGGAGAGATGGGCGTGCACCGCCTGGTCCGCATCAGCCCCTTCGACGCCAATAAGCGCCGCCACACCAGCTTTGCCTCACTCGACGTGGTTCCCGACATCGAAGACGAGATCGATATCCAGGTCAATGAGGCGGATATCGAGTTGGAGACCTTTCGTTCCGGCGGCGCCGGCGGCCAGAACGTCAACAAAGTCGAGACCGCCGTGCGCATCCGCCATAATCCCTCCGGCCTCGTTATCGCCTGTCAGACCGAGCGCTCACAACTGCAGAACCGCCTAAACGCCATGCGCATGCTGAAAGCCAAGCTCTACCAGATCGAGCTCGACAAGAAGCGCTCAGCCGTGGAGAAGCACTACGGCGAGATGGGCGACATCGCCTGGGGTCACCAGATCCGCTCCTACGTCTTCATGCCCTATCAGATGGTCAAGGACCTGCGGACCGGCCAGCAGACCTCCCAGATCGCCGGCGTCATGGACGGAGACCTGGACCCCTTCCTCGAGGCTTACCTCGCCTGGCTTGCCGCGGGCAAGCCGCCCCGAGTCAAGTCCGGCGCCGACGAAGATTAGTCATCATGCCGATATGGATTATGCCCTTCATTGAGGATGTCGGCCCCTACCCCATCAATCATTCCTAGTGGGCGCGCAGGGCCTCGGCGCCGATGAGGTCGGCTAGGCCCGGATCGTCGACGAACGGGTTGCGGTTGCCTTGATACTGCTCGACGAGGTCGTTGCGGCGCATCTCCTGAGCGTCCGGCGGGAACTGCCGGTTCCAGCGCAGGAGGGTCTCGATCTGGACGTTCCAGAACCGGGCCACGCGCCGGTTGAAGAAGGAGGATTTCTTGTAGCGCGAGTAGAAGTAGAGGAGGCCGCGCGCCGCGCGCCCCTTGGTCATGTCCGGGGGCTCGAAGAAACCGCCGCCTCTCTTGGCGCCCGCGTTGTTTTGATAGTCGGGTTTGCCCTCGACCTCGCCGAACGGGAGATTGGCGCGGACCCCGTTGGGATGCTGAAAGGTGGGCATCAGATGATGGATGTCCGCCCGCATGGGCAGTTTGTGTTCGAAGAGGGACTGGGGCCAGAGGTGCTCGATGTTCATCCCGTTCTTCTCGTGATAGCCGTCTCCGTCCTGGTCGCCGGTCTCGGGGTAGTCGGCGCCCTCGCTGCTGTTTCCGGGAACGAAGACGCCGGAGTAGGCGTCCACCACTCCGGACACGCCGCCGATCATCAGGTGGTCGGCGGTCTTGAATATGTAATGGGAAGCCGCGCGATAGTCGTTGGTCTTCTGGTGACTTGCGGCGATTTGACCGACCTTGTCGAGGAGCGCTTCCCCCTGGAGGCCTTCGGTTCCCGGGACGCTGCGGACGGTTGAGGCGGGCGCCGGTTGGGACTGAACTAGGGCGATGCCGCCGGGGACCGCCGGATGCTTGAACGGTCTTAAGATGTAGATCGCGCCGGAGGGGGAGGAGAATTCTTCGGAGCCGTCGAAGGAGATCCGTCCGGCGGACTCCTCGGGGGAGCCGCCCTCGCGCAAAGCGTCCAGGATCGAGACCCCGGCCGGTCCTTCGGCCGCGGAGGGCAGGAATGCGGGGGTCAGAGGCGAGAGAGCCGGCGACGCGGCGAAGGCCGAGGGCGCGGCGGCGGAGAAGGCGGGGACGGGGGTGGTGACGATGAGGCTGGTTGCGCGCCCGGCTAAGACTTGCGCATCGAGAGGCGGGACGAGGATAAGCAGCGCCGTCAGTGCGCGCCATTGCCGGATCATCTTGAGGAGAGTGTATCCGAGGCGGGTCCGAACGGCCTGGGTCTTAGGACCTAATGGACGGGGGGGGGATGGGCCTATGGAGGAAACGCCTCCTGGGGTGCTATACTCACTAAGTCTCCATGGCATTTACTCGACTCGGATTAAGATCCGAGCTCATCGAAGCACTCAAAGCTCTCGGCTACACGGCTCCCACGCCGATCCAGGAGAAGTCCCTGCCCGAGTCCATGGCGGGCAAGGACGTTATCGGCTCCGCCATGACGGGCAGCGGCAAGACGGTTGCTTTCGTCATGCCCCTCCTCCAGAAGCTCCTCGACGATCGGGCGAAGGATCCTCACAAGGGGGGCTTGCGCGTGAGAGCCCTGGTTCTTGTGCCGACGCGTGAGCTGGCGACTCAGGTCGAGAAGGCGGTCGGAGAGCTCGCCAATTTTTCTCCGGTCAAGTGCGCGCTCATCATCGGAGGCGCTAGTTTCCATAGCCAGACCCAGGATCTCAAGCGCGGCGCTGAAGTCGTGGTCGCGACCCCCGGCCGCCTGCTCGATCATATTCGTTCCGGAACCTTCCATCTCAGCGACGTGAAAGTGGCCGTGCTCGATGAGGCGGACCGCATGCTCGACATGGGATTCATGCCCGACGTGCGCCGCATCATGAAGCTGCTGCCCAAGGACCGGCAGACCCTGATGTTCTCGGCGACCATCCCGCCCGAGGTCGAGCGCGTCGTCAATGAGTTCATGCGCTCGCCGGTCCGTGTCGCGGTGGATCGTCCGCGCTCGACGGCGACCTCGGTCAAGCAGTGGATCTATCCCGTCACCGAGGGACAGAAGGCCGAGTTCGTCACCGCGCTCCTGCGGCTCGACGGCGTCGATTCCGTCATCATCTTCACGCGCACCAAGGCGCGCGCCGACCGCGTGACCGATCAACTCAAGCGCAAGAACGTCGCCTGCGCCGTGCTCCACTCGGACCTGTCGCAGAAGGATCGCGACAAGGCCATGCTGGATTTCCGCGAGGGTCGACAGACGATCTTGGTCGCCACCGACATCGCCGCACGAGGTTTGGACGTCCCCGAGGTCTCCCACGTCATAAACTACGATGTGCCCGAGCACCCGGATGACTACGTCCACCGCATCGGCCGCACCGGCCGCGCCTTCGCAGAAGGCGACGCCATCACGCTGGTCTCTTTCGAAGAAGAGCGCCTGCTGCCGTCGATCGAGGCGTTCATCGGACAGAAGATCCCGCGCCGGGCGCTCGAGGGCTTCGCCTACGCCGTGCCGCCGCGCCTGCACTCCTACAAGGCCCCGCTGTCCTCCAGCTTCCGTATCCGCCGCGTCATCCCCCGCGGCGGCGGCAGCCGCTTCCGCCGCTAGGAGTGTGTCCGAGTAATAGCGTAGCCCTCGGTCGAACGGCGTTGCCTTTCAGCTAGGCGCGACGAGCGAGGATAGCCGCAGCTATCTGAGCGAGGAGCAACAACGCCATCGGTCGGATACGAACCTCCGAGGGCCACGCTATTACTCGGACACACTCCTAGAGTTCGGCGCGGTTGACCCAGCGCCATTGTCCCGGCGCCAGCCCCCCCAGGGTCAGCCTGCCGATCGCCGCGCGCACCAAGCGCAGCGTGGGGTGGCCGATCGCCGCCGTCATCCGCCGCACCTGGCGGTTGCGCCCCTCCTTCAACGTGAGCTCGAGCCAGGCAGTGGGCACGTTCAAGCGCACGCGGATGGGAGGATCCCTCGGGGGCAGGTCCGGCTCGGCTTCCAGGCGCCGAACCCTGCACGGCAGGGTCTTGCCGTCGGTCAGGGCGACGCCTTTGGCTAAGCGCGCCAGGGTCTCATCGTCCGGGGCGCGCTCGACCTGGACCCAATAGGTGCGCGTGTGTCCGAAGCGAGGGTCGGTCAGCCGCCGGGCGAGTCCACCGTCGTCGGTGAGCAGGAGCAGGCCCTCGCTGTCGTGGTCCAGGCGTCCAGCGGGGTAGACGAGCGCGGGCAGGCCGTAGCGGGAGAGCGTGGTCTTGTCGTCGAGGCGGGAGAACTGGGAGACCACCCCGTAGGGCTTATGGAGCAGGACGATCCGGGTCTTGGCCATGGCCTCAGCCGTTCTTGCGCTCTCCCGTGAACACGTAGCGCAGCGTGCGCCCGTCGCGTCCGCGCACGATCACCACGCCGCCGATGCGGTCGCCCTCGACGCGGCCGGTCCACTCGACCGGTTCGCGGCCGTCGCCGGCCAGGAGGACGAAGAAGGAGGTGGCCGGGCCTTCCTCCTTGGATTCGTACAGGGCGGGGACGTAACCGCGCGCGACCTCGCCGGCTATGACTGCCTTGCCGCCGTGAAAGACGAGGGTCTCCTTGCGCGAGGTCCAGTGGAATAAGCCTTCCTCCTTGACCTTGACGTCCCAGGCCGTCCCGTCGATAGGTCCTCCGAACATGGCTGCGTACAGCATGTTCACGGCCGCGAAGAATGCTCCGGCGAGGCTCTTCATCCGCGGGGGTTATAACAGGAGAAGCCGCGTCGCGCAAGACCCGGGCGATGAACTGCTAACATTCCCGCCATGACCACATTCCTGATCGTAATCGTCGGTCTCTTCTCGGGGCCCGCGTACGCGGGCGCCGACGCGGCGCCGCGCCGCGCCACCGTCCAGATTCACTTCGTCGCGAGGGAGCCGGACTGGTCCCAGCCCTGGCAGTACGATCGCCAGCGATCAGGGACCGGGTCCGGAGTGGTCATCGACGGCCAGCGCATCCTCACCAATGCGCACGTCGTGGCGGACTCGACCTATCTCACGGTGAGGCGCTCGGGCGACGTCAAACGTTGGCTTGCCCGCATCGAGTTCGTGGCTCACGACGGCGAGACGGCGCTGCTTAAGGTGGAAGACCCCGAGTTCTTCAAGGGCATCGAACCCGTGGCCTTCGGCGGCCTGCCGGCGCCGCGCGACAAGCTCGCCGTCTACGGCTTTCCGACGGGCGGCACGGAGCTTTCCATTACCGAGGGGGTGGTCTCGCGGATCGGAGCCGTGGTTTACTCTCATTCTTCGCGCCGTCTTCTCGCGGTTCAGACCGACGCGGCCATCAACGCCGGCAACAGCGGCGGGCCCGTCTTCATGGACGGCAGGCTTATCGGCATCGCCTTCCAACATATGGTCGCGCCGGGCTCGGAGAACATCGGCTACGTGGTCCCCATGCCGGTCATCCGTCGGTTCCTGGAGGACGTCAAGAGCGGGCGTTACAAGGGCATCCCCGCGCTGGGCGTCGCCTACCAGGAGGCCGAGAATCATTCTCTGCGCCGCGCCTACGGCCTGAAGGAAGACGCCACGGGAGTGCTGATCAACAAGATCCAGTACCAGTCCTCCGCCTGGGGAGTGCTCCAGCCCGGGGACATGCTCATGTTCCTAGACGGCACGCCCATCGGCCAGAACGGCAGCGTGACCCTGCGCGGCGACGAGCGCGTGGATTTCGGCCATCTCGTCGCGCGCCGTCAAGTCGGCGATGAGATTGAAGTCGAGGTCGTGCGGGATCTCAAGTCCCTGAAGCTCAAGCTCAAGCTCAAGCTACAGACGGACTTGGTCCCCGGCCCCCGCCACGACCAGAAGCCCACGTATTTCGTGCTGGGCGGCTTCGTATTCATGCCCTTGTCCGAGGACTTCCTGCGAGCCCACGGCGGCGGCACCTACAAGCTGCGCAGCATTGCGGGCGAGGACGTGGCCACGCCGGAGCGCACCGAGGTCGTCACGCTCTCCCAGGTCCTCGCGCACGAGGTCAATCTCGGCTACCACGGCTGGCAACTGCAGACCGTGGTCAAGCTCAACGGGAAGGCCGTCGGGAGCATGAAGGACCTGGTGGAGGCTGCTCGCCGACCGATGGACGGTCGGCAGGTTCTGGAGTTCGACAACGGCTCGCGGGCCGTGCTCGACGCGGTCGAGTCCGACCGGGCCCTGCCCGAGATTCTCAAGCGCTACGGCGTCACCGCCGACCGCTCCGCCGATCTTCTCTAAGCGCGCGCGGCAGAGCGCGGCGCTACGCGAGGACGATCTTGCCCAAGATGCGGACCCCGCGCGCGCCGGTCGCGGCGGGGGCGTGGTTGGGCTTGCCGTCCAGGACGCGCGCCGCGAGCCAGGCGAAGCAGGCGGCTTCCTTGGCCATCACGGGCAGGCCGTGCGCCGCCGTGGTGGTCACCGGGACCGGCGCGAAGAGGACTCTCAAGCGGCGCATCAGGTGCGCGTTGAGCGCGCCGCCGCCGGAGACGACGACTTCGGCGAGAGGCGCGTCCGGGGCGTTCTCGAGCACGGAGAGCCGCAGCGAGCGGGCCGTCAGCTCCGCGAGGGTCGCCAGGGCGCCTGGAAGGCGCGCGCGCGTCAGGCGCGGGAAATAGCGGTCAAGGAGCGCGGCGCCGAAGGTCGCGCGGTCGAGAGACTTCGGCGGGGACGTCCGGAAGTAAGGATGATGCAGGAGGCGCTTGAGGAGTTTCTCGTCAGGTTTGCCTCTCGCGGCGAGCTTGCCGCCCCGGTCCATCTCCGAACGGTTTTTCGTAACGCGGCGCACGGCCTCGTCCATCAGGCCATTGCCGGGGCCCGTGTCGAAAGCCGACCACAATCTTCCGTGCCCGACCAGCGAGACATTGGCGATGCCGCCGATGTTCACGACGGCCCTCAGCGGACCTCGGCCGTACAGGAATAGATCGAAGGCGGGCGTCAGCGGCGCTCCCTGACCTCCGGCCGCCATGTCGCGCGGGCGGAAGTCGGCGACAGTCGTCAGGCCGGTGCGTTCCGCGATCACCGCCGGCTCCGCGAGCTGGAGCGTGTTGGGCGGCACGGCGTTCGGCCCATGCCAGACCGTCTGGCCGTGGGAGCCGATGACCAGCGGCCGCGCTCCGCGGGAGATCTGGAGCGCGGCGAAGGCGAAGGCCTCGCCAAGGGCGAAGTTCAACAGCGAGATCTCGGGCGCCCGCAGGGACGGCGCTTCTAGGACAAGATTTTTCAGGCGGGCCGAATATGGATACGTCTCAAAGCGCCGCACGCGCACGCGATCAGGGGAGATCTCGACGAGCGCGGCCGTGACGCCGTCGGCCGAGGTTCCCGACATCAGTCCGACGGCCAGGCGCTTCTTGCTCATCGAGAGATCGCAGCCAGCGCGATATTCATGGTCAGATTATGAGAAATTACGACGAACGGAGGGGAACTCCGGAGGGGGGCGCCGCGTATCTCATTATGCTCTGGAGGCGACCGCTTTTCTGGGCCGTGATCCTCGGCGTCGCCGCGGTTTTCGCCGCGCGCCGGGCGCTGGCGCCGCCCCGCGACCCCGCCTGGGCCGAGGTCCGAGGCATGGCGCGGGTGGAGGGGAGGCTGGTCGGACCCGCGAGGCTCACGCGTTCCGGCTGGCGCGCCGTCCTGGAGTTTTCGTCCGCGACCGGCCCCCAGCGCGCCCAACTCTGGCTGCCGAAGGGCTCGTCTCCA
Organism: Elusimicrobia bacterium GWA2_66_18; assembly: GCA_001799675.1. Taxonomy (GTDB): domain Bacteria; phylum Elusimicrobiota; class Elusimicrobia; order UBA1565; family UBA9628; genus GWA2-66-18. Next base: position 74,593 of record MGTX01000017.1, on the reverse strand, counting down.
GGGCCGGTCGAGCCGGGTCGCGAGGCCGTTGTGCGCGGGCGCCTGCGCCCTCCCCTGCGCCCGCGCGACCCCGGCGGCTTCGACGAGGAGGCCATCCTCGCGGCGCAGGGCGCGGCCTGGGTCCTTCACGCCCAGTCCATCGCCGTATCGAGCGCGTCCCCGGCGGGGTTCTGGCGCGTAGCGGCCTGGGCCCAGCGCGCGCGGCTTTCGGCCGAGGAGAGCTTTATCCGGCGCCTGCCGCGCGGCCGCGCCGGGCTCCTCTCCGGCATCGTTCTTGGCGACGCGGGGACCTTGGACCGGGACCTCTGGCGCGCGGTGCGCGATGCGGGCGGCACGCACCTCTTGGTCGCGTCTGGGAGCAACGTCGGCTTCGCCGCGGCCGCGGCGGCGTTGGCCGCGCTGGGGCTGGGACTGCGTCCTGGAGCGCGCGCTGCGCTTGCCGTGGCCGCGGGCGGATTCTACGCCCTCATGGCGGGAGCCGACCCGCCCAGCGTGAGAGCCTGGCTTATGTTCGCGGCCGGGACCGCGGCGCGGGTCCTGGACCGGCCGACCACCGCTTCGGCGGCGCTCACCGCTTCGGCGGCGATCCTTCTCGCCTGGAGCCCCTTGGCCGCGCTCTCGCCGGGGGCGCTCATGAGCGTGCTCGCCTGCGCGGCCCTGCTCGTCGCCTCGCCTCGCCTGGAGGCGGCGGCGCCTCGATCTTGGCCGCGCTTGGCGTGGGCGGCCGTGGTCCTGGCGGGCGTGAGCGCCGCGATTGCGGCCGCGCTCTGGCCGCTCTTCGCCGCGACCTTCGGTCGGGCCTCGATCGTCGGGCCTTTGACCAACGTCGCCCTGGTGCCTCTGGCCGGGCTCCTGATGTGGGCGGGTTTCGCGCTCTGGGGCCTGGACGTCATGGTTCCGTGGGCGACGGGCCCCGCGACCTGGCTGACCGGGGCGGGGCTGGGTCTTTTCGAGAGAATCTGTCGACGAGCCGCGGCTTGGCCCTGCTCCTCGGTGGAGCTCCAGCCGTGGACGGGATTCGAAATGGCGGCGTACGCCCTGGCGCTGGGAGCGCTCTGGTCGTGGCCGAGACGCCGGAGCGCGACCGCGCTGACGGCGGCCGCCCTCCTGGTTTGGCTTGGAAGCCGCCTTTTTTTCCAGCCGCCCCCGGTCAGCGTCGCGTTCCTGTCCCGCCCGCCGGGGACCGCGCTCCTGCGTTTCTCCGGGGGCAGGGCTTGGTTCGTCGGGCCGCGGCCGCCCACCGCCGGGGTGCGGCGCGCGGCGGCGGCCCTGGGCGCGGGGCCTTTCGAGAGGATCGTCGTTGGACGCGCGCTTCGCCTGCGCCTGGGCCGCACGGAGATCCTCATCGGAGACCCGCGCGGTCCCGCGGCGCGGACCGGGGAAGGGCCTTTTGCTATAATCGGGGACCCTCGGGCGGGTTGGCTCGAGGCGGCGACCGATGGCGAATTCCTCCGCATCCAGAACCACTCGCCGAGCCTTCGGCTCGGCCTTCATCTTCCGCAACGAGTCCAAGCCGGACTCCGAACGGACCCTGGCCCTCATCCTCTCGCTCCTCAAGACGCGGGGAGTGCGCACCTGGGTCGAGGAGGGCCGCGGCGCCGGGGACGCCCTGCGGCGCGCCGAAGTCTCCATCGCGCTGGGCGGCGACGGCACCATGCTCAGGGTGGCGCGCGAGGTGGCCCCCCGCGGCATCCCGCTGCTGGGCGTCAACATCGGGAACCTGGGCTTCCTCGCCGGGACCGAGGCTTCGGAGATCCGGCGACGCCTGGACGCGGCTCTGGCGGGACGCTTCGTCGTCGAGGAGCGCTGGATGCTGTCCACCGAGATCTATCGCGGCGGACGGAGGGCCTTCGGCCCGGAACTGGCCTTGAACGAGTGCGTCATCCGTTGCGGCGACCAGGCCCGCGCCATCACGCTTTCCACTCGCTCGGGCGAGCGTTTCGTGGCCGACTACTTCGGCGACGGGCTCATCGTGGCCACGCCGACGGGCTCGACGGCCTACTCCCTGGCGGCCTCGGGGCCTATCGTGGACCCCTCGCTGGACGTGACCCTCGTGGCCCCCATCTGCCCGCACACCCTGACCCAGCGCCCGCTCATCCTGCCGGCCCACCTGCCGCTGACCATCCGGCTGGGCCGCCGGCGCGCCGACGAGATGCCGCGCGTCCTGGTCTCTCTCGACGGCCAGACGAGCCGCGAGCTCAAGCTGGGCGACGAGGTGCGCGTGCGCCGCGCCGAAACCCCCCTGCGCCTGCTCGTGCCGCCGGGGCGCTCTTTCTTCGAGGTCCTGCGCCGCAAGCTGAAGTGGGGCCAGTGACAGTCCCATGTTGAGGCGCCTCAAGGTCGTCAACTTCGCCATCGTCGAGCGGATGGAAGTCGAGTTCGGCGCAGGCTTCACCGCCTTTACGGGCGAGACGGGCGCCGGCAAGTCCATCCTGCTGGAAGCCCTGGGCTTCCTGCTCGGCGCGCGCGGCTCCGCGTCGTGGCTGAGGAGCGGTTGCGACCGCTTGGAGGTCGAGGGCGTTTTCGACGCCGCGGACCTGCCCTCGGAGCTGCGCGAGCGCTACAAGGCGGGGCCCGGGACTTTCACCGTTCGCCGGGATCTCGACGCCGCGGGCAAGACCCGGGCCATGATCGACTCCCAGTCGGCGCCCGTCGCCGCCCTGGGCGCGCTCGGCGAAGCCTTCGCCGACTTTCACGGCCAGCATGAGCATCAGGCCCTCCTGCGGCCCTCCGTCCAGCTCGAGCTTCTCGACCGTTACGGGGGCCTGGAGCCCGAGTGTTCGACCCTCGCCGAGGCCTACGGCCGCTGGAGCGCCCTCTCGGCCCGGCTGTCGGCCTCGTCGATGTCCGAGGGGGAGCGCCGGCGGCGGGTGGACCTCATGCGCTTCCAGCTCGAGGAGATCGACACGGCGAGACCGCGTCTAGGAGAAGAGGAGGAACTCGATGCGCGCCTTCCCCGCCTCAAGCACGCCGATCGCCTGCGCACCTTCGCCGACCAGGTTCACGGCCTGCTCTACGCCGACGAGGACGCCGCCATCTCGCGCCTCATGAAGGCCGAGCGCGCCCTCGGGGAACTGGCCAAGATCGACCCTTCCGCGGCGCGCCTGCAGGGCGAGCTGGAGATCGCCCGCCTCACCGCCGACGCCGTGGCGCATGAGGTCGGCGATTACCGCGACCGTGCGGCGGCCGATCCGGCCGCGCTCGACGCGCTGCTCTGCCGTCAGGACGCCCTGATGAGGCTCAAGAAGAAGCATGGACCCACGCTGGCCGAGGTCCTGGCGACGCGGGAGCGTCTGGCGGCCGATCTCGACGGCCTGGAAAACGCCGACGCGCGCATCGAGGAGACCCGCCAGGAGCTCGCCGAAACCGAGAAGGCCCTCGCCGCGCTTTGCGAGAAGGTCCACGCCAAGCGCGTCCAGGCCGCCAAGCGCCTCGACGTCGCCGTGCTCAAGGAACTCAAGGTCCTGGGCATGCCTCACTCTCGCTTCTCCTGCTCCATCGAGATGGAGGAGGGGAACTGGTCGCGCAGCGGCGCCGACGCCGTCGAGTTCCTGCTCTCGGCCAACCCCGGCGAGCCGCCGCGCCCCGTCAAGGCGGTGGCCTCGGGCGGCGAGCTCTCGCGCGTGATGCTGGGCCTCAAGACCTCATTCGCCAAGGCCGACCGCACGCCGCTGCTCGTCTTCGACGAAGTGGACGCGGGCATCGGCGGCGCGGTGGCGCTGGCCGTCGGCGAGAAGCTGGCGAGTCTGGCCAAGGGCCGCCAGGTGTTCTGCGTGACGCACCTGCCGCAGGTCGCCTGCCGCGCCCAGACCCACTTCCACGTCGCCAAGGAGGTCGTCTCGGGGCGGACTCGCGTGCGCGTCGAGCGCCTCGATGGCGGCCGCCGACTCGACACGGTGGCGCTCATGCTGGGCGGCCGTGCCGCCACCGTCGTCAGCCGCAAGCACGCCGAAGAATTATTGGAGAACACGCCATGAAGGTTCGCACCCGCTTCGCGCCGTCGCCGACCGGTTTTCTCCACATCGGGGGGGCGCGCACCACGCTCTACAGTTGGCTCTTCGCCCGCCGTCACGACGGGCAGTTCGTCCTGCGCATCGAGGACACCGACGAGGTGCGCTCGACCGACCGCTCGGTGACCGCCATCCTCGACTCCATCAAGTGGTTGGGCCTGGACTGGGATGAGGGCCCCATCGACGAGAAGTCGGACAAGGGTCCCTACGCGCCTTACTACCAAATGAAGCGCGTGGACATCTACCGCAAGCACCTTCAACAGCTCGTGGCCGCGGGTAAAGCCTATAAGTGCTACTGCACCAAGGAGGAGCTCGACGAGATGCGCTTCCTGGCTCAACTCGAGAAGCGCCCCCCGCGCTACGAGGGCCGCTGCCGCCGTCTCACCGACTCCCAGCGCGCGGCGTTCGAGGCCGCGGGCAAGAAGTTCTCCTACCGCTTCATGATGCCCACGGAGGGGGCGACCATCGTCGATGACCGCATCCGCGGCAAGGTCAGTTTTGAGAACAGCCTCCAACAGGACCTGGTCATCTGGAAGACGACCGACGGCCCCACCTACAACTTCTGCTGCGTGATCGACGACCATCTCATGGAGATCACCCATGTCATCCGGGGCGACGAGCATCTCTCCAACACCCCGTCGCAGATACAGATGTACGAGGCCCTGGGCTGGACGCCGCCCATCTTCGCGCATCTCTCCATGATCCTGGGCCCCGACGGCTCCAAGCTCTCCAAGCGCCACGGCGCGACCTCGGTGCTGGAGTTCCGCGACCAGGGCTACCTGCCGCGCACCATGCGCAATTACCTGGCCCTGCTCGGCTGGTCCACCCCGGAGTCCCAACAGCTCTTCACCGACGAGGATTTGATCGCCAAGTTCGACCTGGCCGGCTGCCAGAAAAGCCCGGCCACCTTCGATACGGTCAAGCTCCAATGGATGAACGGCGAATATATCCGCCAGACGCCCGTCGACGAACTCGTCACGCTGGCCGAGCCGTTCTTGGAAAAGGCCGGGCTCAAGGGTCTGCCTGGTCCCGACTTCAAGAAGACCGTGGCCCTGGAGCGCGAGAAGTTCAAGCTTCTCTCGGAGATCCCGTCTCTCGTGGAGTTTTTCTACAAGCCGGTGGTCTTCACCCCAAAAGCCATGAACAAGGTCCTCGAGGTTCCCGGCGCCAAGCAGGTCCTGCTCGATTTGGCCGAGGCCCTCAAGGACTTCGCGCCCTTCGAGGACAAGGCCCTGGAGGCCCGCATCCGTAAATTCTGCGAGGAGAAGGTCCTTAAGGTCGGCCAGGTCTTTCACCCCCTGCGCGCGGCCGTCACCGGCCGCACCGAGGGCCCGACCTTGTTCCTGATGCTGGAGATCATGGGCCGGGACATGGTCGTGTCCCGCCTCAAGGACGCCGCGGCCAAGCTCGGCTGACGGGTCCGGCGGGCCTTCTCGTCTGGGTCTTGCGCCCGGCGGGGGGCGGGGCTATCATGAGCCTTGCGCGTGGTCGTCGGTGTGATATAAGATTTCGGCCTTACCCGGACGGAGGTCCTCATGGCGAAGAAGAGCGTGAAGAAGGCCGCGGCGAGCGCGGCGAAGACCAAGAGCAAGGCGGCCCCCCAGAAGGAGGCTAAGGCCTCCGCGGCCCGTGCCAAGGACCTGACCTGGCTGACCCCGGCGAAGATCAAGGAAATCCGCAAGGATCTTGTCTCCATGCGCGACGACATGCTGCGGACCGTGCGCAAGCAGCAGGTGGAGGAGGGCGTCGACAACGGCGACTCCGTGGACCAGGCCAGCCAGTCCATCGAGAAGGAACTCCTCTTCGAGTTGTCAGACAACGAGCGCACGACGCTGGACATGATCGAGGCCGCCATCCGCAAGATCGACAACGGCGTTTACGGTTTTTGCGAGGCCACCCAGAAGCCGATCAGCCGCGCGCGTCTCGAGGCCATCCCCTACTGCCGCTACTCCATTGAGTACCAGAACCAACTCGAGCACAAGGTCAACGAGACGGAGCCGGGACCCGACTTCAGCACCATCGGCGAATTCAGCGGCGGCGCCGAGTCCTGATCCTGCCTTGAATTCGTAACATTCCCGGGCTATCCTACAGGGATGCTCATTAGAAGCATTCACGCGGCGCGGAGCGCCGCGTGAAATATTGGGTCTATCAGGATTCCCGGATACTCGGACCGTTCGACAAGGACGCGTTCTCAGGACTGCCGGGCGTCGATTCTTACACCCTCGTGAGCGCGGGCGACGCGGCCGCCTCCGGGGAGGGGGAGTGGCGTCCCGCCAGCGAGATACCCGATCTGGCAGGTGTTTCCCTAAAGAGGGGCGTGGCCTGGTCCCCAGAGGACCCGCTCTCCACCTACGGTCTGCTCGATAGGCTCCAGATCGAGTCCTCGGGTCCCATCGACGACGAGGACTTCCCCGGCGCGACCGAGAGCCTCTTCTCGGACGCCCCGCTCAATAAGGATTTCTCCGACCTTCTCTTGCCGCAGTCGGCTGCGGCGGAGGCCGAACTGAGGCGCTCCAAGGGCCGTGTCTCGCAGCTCACGGCCCAACTCGAACTACTCTATATGCGGGTCTCGGAACTAGAGTCCTCCGAGTCCGACCTCGCGCACCGCCTGGCGGAGAAGGAGATCGCCCTGCGCTTGAAGACCCCGGCGCAGAGCCTCATGCCCGTCGCCGCCCCGCTGTCGATCATGCCGCCGGCCGCGGTGTCGTTGGTTCCACCGGTCGCGGCGCCGTTGACGCCTCCGGCCGAGGCGTCGTTCATGCCGCCGGCCGCGGCGCCATTGGTTCCACCGGTCGCGGCGCCGTTGACGCCCCCGGCCGAGGCGTCGTTCATGCCGCCGGCCGCGGCGTCGTTGACGCCTCCGGCCGAGGCGTCGTTCATGCCGCCGGCCGCGGCGTCGTTGGTTCCGCCGGCCGAAGCGTCGTTCGTTTCGTTAGACGCGGTTCCGTTTGCGCCGCCAGGACTATGCCAGGAATGGTCGAAGGAACTACCGGTCGGGGTTGTTCCGAGTTCACCCACCATCGCAAGCGCAGCGCCGACGCAACTTGCGGCTACCCCCCCTGCTGAGGCTCCTTCTGCCGTCGTGCCCTCGCCGCCTGCGTCGGCCCCTCCTTCGCTTGCGGATGCCGTTGCGACGGCGCCCGAAAAGGCTTCCACGAAGGCCGCTTTCCCCAAGCCAAAGCATTTCAAGGTCGTGCCGACGATTAGGTCCTTCCGTGTCGTCGGGCCTGACGACGGCGCGGCGCCTTCTGCTCCCGTGTCGGCCCCGGCGGTTGAAGCCCCGGCAGATATATCATCCGTCTCGCCGCCAGCGACGATCCCGGAAACGGCAATGCCCATTCTGACTCCAGTTTCTGAGTTAGCGTCGATTTCCCTCCAGTCGCGCGCGCCCGAAACGACCGCCGTTCCCGTTCCGGCCGCGGAGAGCGCGGCGCCGCCGCCCAGTATGGTCGCCTTGGGCGAGATGATGCAGCCCGAGTCGGCCACCGCTCCCGCGTCGGTCCCAATAGCGGCGTCCGCGTTTGGCTTCGAGGATATGGCCTGCGCGCCCTCTCCGGCCCAGCCGCCGGCGACCCTGGCCTTTTCGGGAGTCTTCGAGGCTGCGCCGACGCCGGCCGGCGTCCCCTCCGAGCAGGATGTCCTGTCGCGCCTGGCTAAGCCCGCCCCGGCGGCGCCGACCGTTTCCTCGCGGTCGGTGCGCAGCAATAAGCCATTTCTGTTTGCGGCCGCCGCTCTCGTGGCCCTCCTGGGCGTGATCGGCTATTTCATGCTTCGCCAACCGAAAGACCTCAAGCAGATGGCCTCGCTCGACGATGGGCGCGAGCATCTCGGCGCCCAGCCGGTCGATGAACCTTCCCGGACCCCGTCCATCAAGCCGAGCATGACTGCGCCGACGCCTGCGGTCGAGCCGGCCTCGCCTCCCACGGTCCAGCCGGAGGCATCCACCGAGCTCGATGCGGTCATGGCCCTCGTCAAGGATTTCCCGCTCGACGGCGGCCGCGGCACGGTTTCCCAGTGGCTGCAGTACTCCTACAACGCCAGCCCCGACGCGGGCAAGGAGACCTGGAGCGCCAGCGGCGCCGGCGGCCAGACCTATCTCGTCGAGTACCGTTTCGTGCCCTCGGCACGAGTCGGCGCCGAGGTTCATTACCTCTTCACGGGAGACATGTCGATGGGCCTGGTTTTCGGCAAGAATCTGGAGGCGCAGCGCTTGCTCGCGGGCAGCGCGCCGCGCGTCGAGGAGGAAAAGCCGAAGGCGAGATCGAAGGTCAAGACCTTCTCGCGTCCGGCGACCAAGAACAGCGCCAAGCGCAGTGCGCTCGATGCGGCCGTGGCCCTCGTTAAGGATTTTCCGCTCGACGGCGGCCGCGGCACGGTCGCCCGGTGGCTGCAGTACTCCCACAACGCCGACGCCGACGCGGGCAAGGAGATCTGGAGCGCCAGCGGCGCCGGCGGCCAGACCTATCGAGTCGAGTACCGTTTCGTGCCCTCGGCGCGAGGAGGCGCTGAGATTCAATACCTCTTCGCGGGAGACATGTCGATGGGCCTGGTCTTCGGCAAGAATCCGAAGGCGCAACGTCTGCTCGCGGGCCGCGCTCCGCGCGTCGCCAGGAAGGACGCGGCCGGGGAGGCCCCCAAAGACCTTCCTGCACTCTCCCTGCCCAACGAGAGCGAGTTGAATTCCCCGGCCGAAGACGATGATTCATTCGGGTCGGATACCGTCAATACGGGCTTGTAAGCTCCCCAGGAGTTCACTTCTTATTTATATGCCCGTTCGCGGCATCGGCCTTGACAAAGCCTTGCTGGGACCCTAATCTATCTGGGAATGGCGAACGCCCAGCACGTCATATCGCTAGGACTCTCGCGCCGCCTTGCCGATCTGCTCGTGGAGGAGAAGCTTATCACCCCCTCTCAACTCGGGGAGGCGCTCGACGCGCAGAAGAGCGGCGGAGAGAAGCTGGGCACCATCCTCATCGGAAAGGGCATCGTCCCGGAGGAGAATCTCCTCCAGTTCCTGGCCGAAAAGACGGGCATCTCGTTCGTGTCGCTGGCGGATATCGGAGACATCCCGGAGGAGGCCGTACAGGCGGTCCCCGAGGCCATCGCCCGGCAGAAAATGCTCATGCCTTTCAATAAGACGAAGGACCGCCTCACGGTGGCCATCGCCGACCCCCTCGACGTGATGGTCCTCGACGACCTCAAGATGCTCAGCGGCTGCGACGTCATCGGCTGCCTTGCCTCTGAGAGCGAGATCACCGCGGCCCATGAAAAGTACTATAAGCAGGCCACCTCCCAGGAGATCCTCGAGGGCATCATCAAGCAATCCGACGTCGACGAGGCCGCGGCTGAAGGCGTCGAGCACATCGAGGAGAAGAAGAGCGACCAGGATATCGAGATCGGGCTGGAGAAACAGGCCGAGGAAGCGCCGGTGATCAAGATGGTCAACCTGATCATGGCGGGCGCCGTGAAGACCAAGGCTTCGGACATCCATATCGAGCCCTACCAGAAGGAACTGCGCATCCGTTACCGCATCGACGGCGTCCTCCATGAGCAGCCGGCGCTGCCCAAGAAGTTCCACAGCGCCATCTGCGCGCGCGTGAAGATCCTTTCAAACCTCAATATCGCCGAGAAGCGCATCCCCCAGGACGGGCGCATGAAGCTCAAGATCGACGGCAAGGAGATCGACCTGCGCATCTCGGTCCTGCCTTGCTCCGCCGGCGAGAAGATCGTCATGCGCATCCTCGACTCCTCGGGCTTGAAGGTGAACATGACCCAACTGGGCTTTGAGCCCGAGGCCATGTCCGTGTTCAAGAAAGCGATGAGCGCGCCCTACGGCGTCGTCCTCGTCACGGGCCCCACCGGCTCGGGCAAGTCCACCACCCTCTACTCTGCGCTGGCCAATCTCAACACGCCGGACACGAACATCATGACGGCTGAGGACCCGGTCGAGTACCAGCTCAGCGGCATCAACCAGGTCCAGATCCATAACCAGGTGGGTCTGACCTTTGCGGCGGCCCTGCGCTCCTTTCTGCGCCAGGATCCGGACGTCATCATGGTCGGCGAGATCCGAGATCAGGAGACGGCGACCATCGCCATCAACGCCGCTCTGACCGGCCACCTCGTCTTCTCGACGCTGCACACCAACGACACCTCCCAGACCATCACCCGCCTGGGCATGATGGGCGTCGAGCCTTTCCTCGTCAGCTCGGCCCTGCTCTTAGTCGAGGCCCAGCGCCTCATGCGCTCCATCTGCCCCAACTGCAAGGAGCCCTATGAGGTCGAACGCGACTGGCTCACGAAGCTCGGCGTGATCGACGCCCAGCTCCAGACGACCGGCAAGGGCAAGATCGTCCTGCACAAGGGCAAGGGTTGCGAGAACTGCGCGAACACCGGCTACCGCGGTCGCCAGGGCCTCTACGAGGTCATGGAGGTCACCGACGCCATCCGTCAACTTATCCTGGACAGGGCTTCCGCCATGGAGCTTAAGAATCAGTCGATGAAGCAGGGCATGCTTACCCTGCGCATGTGCGCCATCCGCAAGCTCCTCGCCGGTACCGCCACGGTCGAAGAGATGATGCGGGTGACCGCGTCCGACGTGGATACCTGAGCGTCGTCAACCAAGGAGAGGACAATGGTATCAATGGGAGAGCTTTTCCTTCTGATGCACGAACGGGGAGCGTCCGACCTGCACCTCACTGTCGGAGCATCCCCGATCCTGCGCGTGGACGGCCAGCTTGTGCCGACGCCTTTCGAGAAGCTAAGCGCGGAGATGGCCCAGCAGCTGATCTACTCCCTGCTCAACGACCAGCAGCGTGAGCGCTACGAGGCCTCCAGCGAGTTGGACCTGGCGTTCAACCTGCGCGGCATCGGCCGCGTGCGCATGAATGTCTACCGGCAGATGGGCTGCGTGGGAGCCGCCATCCGAGCCATCCCCAACAACTTCAAGACCTTCGACGAGATCGGGATGCCCAAGGCCATCCTCGAGATCATGAAGCTGTCCAAGGGGCTCCTCCTTATCACGGGTCCGACCGGCTCGGGTAAGTCCACGACGCTGGCCAGCATGATCGACTTCATCAATGAGACGCGCTCCTGCCACATTATGACGGTCGAAGACCCCATCGAGTTCGTGCACGCGCACAAGAAATCCATCATCAACCAGCGCGAGGTCGGCCAGGACACGGAAACCTTCACGACGGCCCTGCGCCACGTCCTGCGCCAAGACCCCAATGTCATCCTCATCGGCGAGCTCCGGGACCTGGAAACGATTCAGGCCGCGCTCAACATCGCCGAGACGGGCCACCTGGTGCTCGCGACCCTGCACACCACGGACTGCGCCCAGACCATCAACCGCATCATCGACGTCTTTCCCCAGCACCAGCTCGACCAGGTTCGCGTCCAACTCTCCTTCGTCCTGCAGGCCGTCGTCGCCCAGCAGTTGCTCAACCACGCTTCCGGCGCGGGACGCGTGCTGGGGACCGAGACGCTCATCGTCAACGCCGCCGTCCGCAACCTCATCCGCGAGCAGAAGGTCGAGCAGATCCAGGTCGCCATCCAGACCGGCGGCAAGGTCGGCATGCAGACGATGAACCAGTCCCTGGCCGAACTCTATTTCAAGCAGAAGATCACCTTCCAGGAGGCGATGCTTCACTCGCTCGACCCGGAAGACCTCCGCCGCCTCATGCAGCGCAATATGGCCGCACCTCCGGCTCCGCGTTAATTCGGGGAGACTTCGGGTCGCAGTGACTTGAGGAGAAAATATGCCCGTCTTCAGCTACAAGGCCAAGACCTCAGCGGGACTCATGATGAAGGGCGTTATCGACGCCGACGTGCAGAAGTCCGCGGTGGACAAGCTCCGCGCGCAGAAGTTGGTGGTGCTGGAGATCGCGGAGAAGCAAGCCGACCCCCTGGGGGTCATCAAGGCCTTCTTTAAGTCAAAGGGCAAGGTCACCTCCAAGGATCTAGTCCTCTTTTCGCGCCAGCTCTCGACGCTGGTGAGCGCTGGCGTGCCCATCGTCCAGAGCCTTGGGATTTTGGAGACGCAGGCGGAGAACCCGGCCTTCAAGGCGGTCCTGAGCGTGGTCAAGTCGGACATCGAGTCGGGTCTCTCGATCTCGGACGCCCTGCGCAAGCATCCCGACGCCTTTCCCGAACTCTACACCTCCATGGTCAAGGCTGGCGAGCTGGGCGGCATCCTCGACACCATCCTCGAGCGTCTGACCAACTATATGGAGAGCTCCGAGGCCCTGAAGGCGAAGGTTAAGTCGGCCATGATGTACCCAGCCATCGTCCTTTCCATCTGCGCGCTCGTCACCATCTTCCTGATGGTCTTCGTCATCCCGACCTTCAAGAACATCTTCGCCAGCTTCGGCGCCGAGCTGCCTCTGCCGACCCAGATCCTCATCGACGTTTCAGACGCGATGAAGACGTACTGGTATGTGCTCGTCGGGGCGCCCTATCTCGCCTACAAAGGTTTCCTGAAATTCTACGGAACTTCCTTCGGCCACAAGTGGGTCGACGCGAAGTCCCTTCATGCCCCCATCTTCGGCATCATCCTTAAGAAGGTCGCGGTCGCCCGCTTCACCCGCACCCTGGGCACCCTCATTAAGTCGGGCGTTCCCATCATGCAGGCGCTGGACACCGTCGCCGCCACGGCCGGCAACGTGGTCATCGCGGAGGCCGTCATGCTCACGCGCGAGTCGATCCGCGAGGGCGGCCACCTCTCCGACCCGCTTAAGAAGTCAGGCATATTCCCGAACATGGTCACCTCGATGATCTCGGTCGGCGAGGAGACGGGAGCGCTCGATGTCATGCTCTCCAAGATCGCCGACTTCTACGATCAGGAAGTCGACACGGCCGTGAAGGGCCTGACCTCCCTCATCGAGCCCATCGTCATCGTCGTCATGGGCATCATCATCGGCACCATCGTCGTCGCGATGTTCATGCCCATGTTCGGCCTCGGCGAACTGGCCGGCAAGCAGGGGTAGGCGTCAGGCGTCGAAGAGGCCCTTATCCCGCAGCAGGCGGTGGTAGGCCGCGCCGAAGCGGTGGGCCTCGTCGCGCAGTTGTTGGAGCAGAAGCAGGGCGGGGTCGTCGAGACTCAGGACGAGGGACTCCGCGCGGCCGGGCCGGAAGATCTCCTCGATGCGCTTGGCCAGCGAGGCCAGGGGGATTTTGAGCTTCAACTCAGCCAGGGCCTTCCCTGCGGCTCTCAATTGACCCTTGCCGCCGTCGATCAGCACGAGATCCGGCAGGCTCGCCTTCTCCGCCCGCAGGCGCTGGTAGCGCCGGTACACGGCCTCGTGCATGGACTTGAAGTCGTCGATGCCGGCCGTCTCGCGGATGCGGAACTTCCGGTAATGCTCGCGATGGGGCTTGCCGCCCATGAAGCAGGCCATGGCGGCCACGGTCTGACGGCCCTGGAAATGGGAGATGTCGAAGCACTCGACGTGAACCGGCGGCTGGGGCAGGTCGAGGGCTTTCTGGAGCGCGGTCACCATCCGGGTTTGGGCAAGCCTTCCGCCGACGCCGTCCGCTTCGACCTCGCGTACCCGGACGCGTTCGCCCATCTGCGAGAGGGCCGCTATGTTGTCGCGCAGTTGGGCGGCTCTTTCATAGTCCAGGGCTTTCGAAGCGTCCTTCATTTCCCTCTCGAATCCTTGTCTTAGATCTTCATAGCGGCCCTTGAAGAATAGGACTGCGCGTGCGGAGATCCGTCGGTAATCCGCCTTGGCGATCCGTCCCGCGCAAGGGGCGGGACATTCCTTGGTGTGATAGTATAGGCATTCGTTGATTTTTCGCTTGTCCAGAGGATTCTTCTCGGAGAATTCCCAGCGGCACGGCCTCAGCGAGAATACGCGGTGTTTCCAGAGATAACGGAGCAGTCCCCGGACGGGAGTCGTTTTGGGGAAGGGTCCGAAATAAGCGCCCGCGTCGCGGATCTTGCGGCGGGTCGTGAGGATGCGAGGGTAATCCTCGCCGAGAGTGATTTTGAGATAGGGATAGGTCTTGCCGTCCTTCCACATGACGTTGAAGAACGGCTGATTCTCGTTGATGAGGCGCCGCTCCAGGAGCAGGGCCTCGCGCTCGGACTGGCAGAGGATGTAGTCGATGCGCCGGACGAGCGGGGCCAGGGCCTGGTTCTTGACGTTCTCCTGGTTCGAGTTGAAATACTGGGCCACCCGCTTGGAGAGGTCGTTGGCCTTGCCGATGTATAGGATATCCCCGGCTGCCTCGCGCATGATGTAGACGCCGGTCTTGTGGGGGACATGGCGGC
>MGTX01000017.1:15660-60276 GCA_001799675.1 Elusimicrobia bacterium GWA2_66_18 | reverse complement strand
CCGGCAGATATCGCCGTCCATCGGCGGCTTGCGCGATATCGAGGGAATTCGGCGCCCGAGGCAGCGGAATAGGTCTTAGATTTTCGTCCATGGTCCCGTCTCCGGAAGTGAGCCAATCCAGTCGGCGTGCCAAGGCGACGTTGAACCAGCGGTGCTTCTTGTTTTCCTTGGGATCGAACCAGCGAAATTCGATGAGGCGGTTGACGAGGAGCTGAGGCTCGCGGCCCTCGTTGATTTCCCGAACGATGTCGAGTTCAGGGTCTTGTTCGACGCCGTTGTAATAATACGCCACGCTTCCAAGGAGGTAGCAAGAGAGGTTGGGAACCTTGGTTGTGGCATAAGGATTGCGCACGGAGATGCCGAGCCAGTAGTACGTCTCATTGACCGGCAGGAGCAGCGGCGCCGCGCTCATGAGCGGCGTGGCCAGATGAGTCCCCAGCAGCTCAACGGGTACAGGCTTGCCGGAATGCTCGACCCAAGTCCTGTCCACGCGGTCGAGATCGGGGCAGTCCGCCGCCGCGCCTCCGGCGGCAACCGTCGCGGCGGGAAGCAAACAATAGGCCGCCACGGCAAGACTCATCAGCCGCGCGATTGGCTTCATTGAAATCATTTCCAGGCCTCCTTTTTGATAGAGAACAGTTTTCTCACGATGGTCTGCACTTGGTAGAAGGCCGTGTCCGGCCCCCGGTCCGCTGTTGAGTAGACGCTCGCCCCGGCGACCGTCCTGGCCAGATAGGAGTAATATTGGCGAATGCCCGAAGGATAGCACTTTAAGTAGAGGGATTCCCGCAATTCCTCGCAGCCTCGCTTGCGCGCCATCTCCTCGTTGAGCCGTTCGCAGCGCCGCACGGGCTCCGGAGGCAGATGCGGGGTTCGGCGCGGGATGACCAGCACCTTGCCGGAGGCGAAACAACGAAAGCGTTTCCCGTCCTTGGAGGCGACCAGAAAACCCGTTTTCAGGTATCGTTGCGCTGAAGTCCGAATCGCCGATTCGGGGTAGCCCAGAAGCTGAGCCAATTCCGCCGCAGTCCATTCACCGCCGTCGTTGCAGAAGACCACCGACAGCCAGTAGCTGACCGGATCGGCGTACATCGCGTCCGCCTGCTCCTGGGTGACCGGGCGGCGCCGCGTTTCCAGGTCGCGCTGGAGGGCTTGGCGCAGCGGAGGCGCGGCCGCCGCATTCTTGGCTTCCCGGATCGCCTGCGCGACCATCTCAAAGAGATTCTCGCTGCCGAGGACCAGCCGCAGATAGACCAGAAACAACTCGCGGTTTTTCCCCTCATGGAGCCATATCTGCAGGGCAACCGCGATCTTCTCCAGAAGCCCCGGCGTGGGAGCGCTGCGCCCGCTCTCGACGTTAAGATACTGCTCGTAGGTGCAGAGGAAATGGGCCCTCCCGCCGTTGGAACGGTAAAAATCGCGCGCGGAGGGGTGGCCTGCCTCGCGACGCAAGAGCTGCAGTAGTTCGGAGAACGCCTGCAGGTGGGCGCGACGCTGAGCGGCATCGACGGAATGCGGGGATTTCCGAAGCATAATTTTAGTCGAACATCCTTCCGTTTGACTCCGCGATCCGCTCTGATATCATCGCTCCTCCCATTCGAATCCTCGCGGCATGATTTGCTATAAAAAAAGCAGAATCGGTCATTTTTTGGTCCCGAAGGAGGGATTTTACGATAAAATCAAGGTTAGCCCGACATTTTCCTTCTCTTTTCGCGTCCATCCTATTGGCCGTGTCCGCGGCGGCGACGGAGGTGACCGTCTACAACTCGAACCTCGGCCTGATCAAGGAAACGCGGCCCTTCTCCTTAAAGAACGGCGTGGACCGCGTCGAGGTGCAGAACGTAGCCGCGCAGATCGACCCGACCAGCGTGCACTTTAAATCCCTGACGGCGCCTGACGCGGTCAAAGTCCTGGAGCAAGACTTCCAGTACGATCTGGTCAGCCAAGACAAGCTTCTGGAGCGCTACCTGGGCAAGGAAGTGGAGTTGGAGCGGCCCATGGGCCGCGACGGTGAGAAGAAGGAGACGCTCAAGGGCGTGCTCCTCTCCAACATAGGGGGGCGGGTGCTGAAGGTCGGCGACAAGATCCTGGTCAATCCCGCCGGGCAGTTCATCCTGCCGGCCCTTCCCCAGGGCTTGCTCACCAAGCCGACCCTCGTCTGGCAGCTCTCGTCCAAGCAGGCGGGCGAGCATCAGGGCGAGATATCGTATCTGACCGGGGGGCTTTCCTGGAACGCTGACTATATTCTAGTTGCGGGCAAGAACGACGATAAGGCCGACCTCACCGCCTGGGTGACCGTCTCCAACAACTCGGGGGTCGCCTACAAGGACGCCAAGCTCAAGCTGGTCGCCGGCGACGTGCACCGCGCCCCGCGCTCTACCGCCTCCGTGGGCGCGATGCGCGGCATGGCGAAGATGGCGATGAGCGAGATGAACGGGGGGATGGCGGAGAAATCGTTCTTCGAGTACCACCTCTACTCGCTCCAGCGCCTGACGACGCTGGTGGATAATTCCTCGAAGCAGGTCGAGATGGCTTCGGCGGCGGGTATCCCGCTGAAGAAGATATACATCTACGACGGGGCGCAAGGCGTGCAGTGGCTCAACTACGGGGATTCCGGCTATTGGGACCCCAACTACGGGGTATCTTCCGGCAAGAAGATCTCGGTTTATTTCGAGATCCATAACAGGAAGGCCGACGGCCTCGGCATCCCGTTGCCCAAGGGGCGGGTGCGCGTTTATAAAAAAGATGACGATGGCTCGCTCCAACTGGCGGGCGAAGACGCCATCGACCACACGCCCAAGGACGAGAAGGTCCGGGTCAAGATGGGGGAGTCCTTCGACTTGGTCGGCGAGCGCAAGCGGGTCAGCTACGCCTCGGACTTCAACAAACATCGTTTCGAGGAGACCTTCGAGATCCGCCTGCGCAACCACAAAGACGCCGACGTCACGGCGACCGTCGTTGAGCACCTCTACCGATGGACGAACTGGAAGATCGTCGACGCGTCGCAGAAGTGGGAGAAGAAGGACGCGCAGACCGTGGAGTTCTCAACGCCCGTCAAGAAGGACGGCGAGGCCGTGGTGACCTATACCGTCAAGTATTCCTGGTAGGGTAGCGGCTTAGAGGCCGAGTTCCCGCTCAAGTTCGAGTTCGGGAAGATTGACGCGGTGGCCGGAACGGGCGGGGGGTTGACTGTTGGGCGATGCGTCTCCATCGAAGAGATGGTCGAGGCGGTCTTTCTCGGCGTCCTGTTCGGCCTGGGCGCGGGGCGCTTCCTTGCGCTCGTCGAACTGGGCGTTGACGACGGACACGATGCGGCGGATGGGGTTGACGACGTTCTCGCGATCGGCACGGATATGGATGCGAATGATGGCCGCCGGGGTCGGTAAGGAGATCGCGGGCAGGTCCAGAGCCGGGGCGATGCTGCGGGCCGGCAACTGGATGGTCATGCCGGTGAAGGGGCTCGGCAGGGTCTTCGGCAGGAGGACGACGGGGTTGTTGGCTCCGGGGAAGGACGGTACGATCGGTCGCAACTGGGCGTGCGCGCTTGCGGCGAGAAGCAGGATCGAGAGGGTCAAAGTATTATTTTCCATGGCGTTTTACCTTTCCTTTTGCGATGTTGCCAGTGTAGCGCGGAAGGGGGGCGGACGTCGATGAGAACGGTCAAGATTGGTCATTGATGGCGGTCAACGAGATCCCATGCGCCTATTTATCGCCGTTGAGGCGGACGATCTCGTCAAAGCAGCGGCCGTCGCGGTCGTGCAGCGCCTGCGCCGCGAGCCGCCGCTCGGCGCTTAGGCGGTCGCGTCCTCTTCCTTCTTCTTGCGGGCGGCCGTCCGGAAGGTGAGCCCGTCCTTGCCCGCGTCTGCCGTGACGGAGTCTCCGTCTTTGACCTCGCCGGAGAGGATGAGCCGGGCCAGCGGGTCCACCACGCAACGGGATATGGCGCGCTTGAGCGGGCGAGCCCCGTAGGCCGGGTCGTAGCCCTCGCGGGCGAGGAAGTCCTTGGCCGCGCCGGTCGCTTCGAGCTCGACGCGGCGCTCGGCTAGGCGCTTGCGCACCGCCTCCAGCTGGACGTCGACGATCTTCCTCAACTGGGCCTTGTCGAGAGCCGCGAACTCCAGGATCTCGTCGATGCGGTTGAGGAATTCGGGGCGGAAGCGGCTCTTGATTTCCCCGGGCTGGGCGTTGGAGGTCATCAGGAGGAGCGTGTTCTTGAAGTCGACCGTGCGGCCCTGGCCGTCGGTCAGGCGCCCGTCGTCCATGATCTGGAGGAGCACGTTGAAGGCGTCGGGGTGGGCCTTCTCGATCTCGTCGAGCAGGATGACGGAGTAGGGGCGCCGGCGGACGGCCTCGGTCAGCTGGCCGCCTTCTTCGTAGCCGACGTAGCCCGGAGGCGCTCCGATAAGACGGGCGACCGCGTGCTTCTCCATGTACTCGGACATGTCCAGGCGGATCATGGCCTTCTCGGAGTCGAAGAGGAACTCGGCCAGGCTGCGCGCCAACTCCGTTTTGCCCACGCCCGTCGGCCCCATCATCAGGAAGACGCCCGCGGGGCGGTTCGGGTCGGAGAGGCCGGACCGGGCGCGGCGCACGGCGTCGGCCACGGCCTTGACCGCCGCGTCCTGGCCGATCACCCGCTCGTGGAGATCCCCTTCCATGCGCAGGAGCTTCTGCGACTGGGCCTCGAGGAGGCGCTCCACCGGCACGCCCGTCCAGCGGCTGACCACGGCGGCGATGTCCTCCGTTGCGACCTCTTCCTTCAGGAGTTGGCGATCTTTCTGGAGGGTCGCGAGGTCCTTCTGGAGTTTCTCCTGCTTTTTGGCGAGCTCGGGCACGCGGCCGAAGCGGATCTCCGCGGCGCGGGCCAGGTCGCCCGACTTCTCGGCTTTCTTCTCGTCCGCCTTGAGCTCTTCGGCCTGCTCCTTCGTCTTGCGGAGCTCCTGGATGAGCGTCTTTTCCTTGCCCCAGTGGGCGCGGAGTTCATCGGACTTGGACTTCAAAGTCTTCAGTTCTTTCTCGAGGGTTTTCAGTCTTTCCACGCTTGCGGCGTCCGTTTCCTTGCGCAAGGCCGTGGCCTCGATCTCGAGCTGCCGGATGCGGCGCTCGGCCTCGTCGAGCTCCTGGGGCATGGAGTCGATCTCCATGCGCAGGCGGCTGGCGGCCTCATCGATGAGGTCGATGGCCTTGTCGGGCAGCTGGCGGTCGGGAATGTAGCGCTCGGAGAGGGCCGCGGCCGCGACCAGGGCCGCGTCGCGGATGCGCACGCCGTGATGGACCTCGTAGCGCTCCTTGAGGCCCCGCAGGATGGCGACCGTGTCCTCGCGGTTCGGCTCGCCGATGAAGACCGGCTGGAAGCGGCGTTCGAGCGCTGCGTCCTTTTCGACGCTCTTTTTGTACTCGTCGAGCGTCGTGGCCCCCACGCAGCGCAGTTCGCCGCGGGCCAGCATGGGCTTGAGAAGATTGGCCGCATCTAAAGCGCCCTCGGCGGCGCCTGCGCCGATGAGGGTGTGCAGCTCGTCGATGAAGAGGATGACGCGGCCCTCCTGGGCCGCGATCTCCTTCAGGACGGCTTTCAGGCGTTCCTCGAACTCGCCGCGGAACTTGGCGCCGGCGATGAGCGCGCCCAGGTCGAGCGCGATGACGGATTTATCCTTGATCCCTTCCGGGACGTCGCCCGCGACGATGCGCTGGGCCAGGCCCTCGACGATGGCGGTTTTCCCCACTCCCGGCGCGCCGATCAACACGGGGTTGTTTTTCGTCCGGCGCGCCAGGACCTGGATGACGCGGCGGATCTCGGCGTCGCGGCCGATGACGGGATCGAGCTTGCCGCGCCGCGCGGCGGCGGTGAGGTCGCGCCCATATTTCTCCAGGGCCTGGTAGGAGGATTCCGGTTCCTGCGAGGTCACGCGCTGGAAGCCGCGGACCTGCGTCAGCGCGGCGAGGGTCTTGTCGGGAGTCAGGCCGAGCCGGGCGAGGAGCCTGGCCGCGCCCTCGCCGTTGTCCATGAGGCCGAGCAGGACGTGCTCGACGGAGACGAACTCGTCCTTCATGGCCTTCATCCGGTCTTCGGCCTTGATGAGGGTTTTCTCCAAGTCGGGAGAGGCGTGCAGGCGCCCGCCCGAGACCTGGGGCTTCTTGGCCAGGACGCGCTCGACCTCGTTCTGCGCGGACTTGGGGGCGACGCCCGCCTTGCTGAGGATCTCGGAGACGATGCCTCCCTCCTGAGAGAGGAGGGCGCAGAGGAGATGCTCTTCCGTCAACTCCTGGTGCCCTCGCTTCTGCGCAAGCGCCTGGGCGTCCGCGAAGGCCTGCTGCGTCTTATGCGTCCAATGGTCGGGGTTCATGTCGTATTACTGCGCAACATTCCGACCGTGGTCCATGTTCGCCTGGGCCGCGGGGGCCGCGGCGCCCAGCGCCGCCAGATCGGCGGCGATGCGCAGGCTCTCCTCCAGCACCGCGTCGGGAGCGTCCGGGGCCCGCTCGAAACCCTCCTCCTCGTCGTCGAGGCGGGGTGCTGCGCCGCGCGCGGGGGCCGTCGAGGCCGCCACGGGCGGGGTCTTGCCGTCGAGCAGGGCCAGGGTGATTTCCTCGAAGGTCAGGGGCCTCTCCTTATTCGTGATGCGCTCCTTCTTGCGAGCGGTCTGCCGGTCCTCCTCGTTCCTATGCTCGGCGAGACGCGTACCCTCATTGAGGGAGAGGGTCTTGTCCTTCTTCTGCTTCTCCCAGCGCTCCAGGTCCTCGCGGATCCACTTGAACTCGCGAGAGGCGGCCACGCGCTCGGCCGAGGACTTGGCCAGGGAGACGGCGGCCGTCGCGGCCTTGTCGTAGCGCGCGAAGGAGGCCGGCTCGATCTCGTCGTAGGGCAGGGCGCTCTTCTGCGAGGATTCCGTGGACTCCGAAAGGTCTCCGCCGGAAGGCAGGTGGATGTCCGGCAGCACGCCCCGGTGCTGGGTGGAGCCGCCGGAGACGCGGTAGAATTTTTGCACGGTGAGCTTGAGAGCGCCGGGCTTGTAGGAGCGGTAGGCGGGGGGCAGGTACGAGTTGAGTTCCAGAACGGACTGGACGGTGCCCTTGCCGAAGGTGCTCTTGTCTCCGACGATGAGGCCGCGGCCGTAGTCCTGCATCGCGGCGGGGAAGATCTCCGCGGCCGAGGCCGAGGCCCGCGAGGTCAGGACCACCAGGGGCCCGTCGTATTCCACGCCCTCCTCGGTGTCGCTGAGGACGCGGATGGAGCCGCGCGCGTCCCTGACCTGGACGACGGGGCCGTCCTGGATGAAGAGACCGGTCAGGGACACGGCCTCGGCGAGCGAGCCGCCGCCGTCGTGGCGCAGGTCCACCACCACGCAGTCCACGCCGCGCTTCTTGAGTTCCTCGAGGAGGCGCCCGGCGTCGCGCGTGACGCTCTTGGCCCCGTCGCCGCCGCGCATGTCCGCGTAGAAGGAAGGCACGTCCAGCACGCCGACCTTGGATCTGCGCCCGCCCGCGCCGGGCAGGGTGTAGACGCGGGCTTTGGCCTCCTGGTCGGTGAGCTTGATCTCGTCGCGCACGAGGGTCGCGACCATTCGCGCCGCGGGGTCGGGGGCGTCGGCCGGCAGCACGCGCAGGCGCACCGTGGAGCCTTTCTCGCCGCGGATCATGGAGACGACGCGGTCGAGCTTCATGCCCACGACCTCGATGAACGGCCCGTCGCCCTGGGCCACGGCCTCGACGCGGTCGCCCGCCTTGAGGCGCTTGTCCGTGTCGGCGGGCCCCCCGGGCACCAGCGAGAGGATCTTGGCGTAGCCGTCCTCGGAACGCAGGACCGCCCCGATGCCGACGAGCGAGAGCTTCATGCTGATGTCGAAGTTTTCTTTCTGGGCGGCGGCCAGGTAGTCGGTGTGAGGGTCGAAGACGTGGGTCAGCGCGGAGAGATAGGTCTGGAGGATATCGGCGCCGTCGTACTCCTTGTAACTGCGCAGGAGGCGGTCGTAGCGCGTATCCACGGTTTCCTTTATCGGGGTTTCCTTGACGGGCTTCTCGTCTTTCTTGACCTGCTTGGCGTCGTCCGGTTTAGGGGCGGGGGTCTTCGCCTTGGCCTGCGCGGCCTTCAGCCGCGTGAGATGCTCGAGCAGGAACTCGTGTTTGATGCGCTGGCGCCAGACCTCCGCGGCATCCTTCGGGGTGGCGGCCCAGGGCGTTTCGTGACGGTCAAGGACGACGGACTCGTCGACGTCGTAGATGAAGCCGCCGGCGCTCAGGGTCTTGACCAGGGCGACGCGCTCCTCCAGGCGTTTGATGACGCGGTCGTAGATATCGTAAGCGGCCTCGACGTCGCCGTCCTTGACCCGGTCGTCGAGGGTGGTCGCGTACTTGGCCTCGAACTCGTCGACATCCGACTTCTCCAGGATCATGTGGTTGTAGTCGAAGCTGTCGAGATAGTTCCGGAGGAACTGTTTGGAGACCTCGTCGTCGATGGGCTTGCGGGCGTAGTGGGTCTGCTCGAGCAGGCGGCTGACCAACTCGGCGACGATGGGACCGCCGGGATACCTCTCGACGGCGGCCGCGGCGGGGCTGCAGGCGAGGATGACCGCCAGGAGGGCGGACAGGCAGCGGCGCAGAAGGGGAGCCGAGGTCATTATTTCACCTGCGGGAGAAGTTTACGTCGTTTTGGGTCGCCCGGGCGCGGTCTTCGGTGTTCAGGCGCGCGGTCCTGCGACTCGAGCGCCGCGAGGGCGGCGGCGTGGCGAGGTTGGACGCGCAGGTCCTCTAGGACCTGCGCCCACTGCGGCGAGTCGGGACCCAGCCGGCTGCGCACGCTCAAGAGGAAGGCCCCGGGCTCGACGCCGGCGATCTCGGCCGAGCGCGTCATCAATTGGTCCAAGGTCGAGGACGGGCCGCCCGGGATGATGCCGCCCGCGTCCACGATGGTCCAGCGCGCCTTGCGATGCTGCCAGACCAGGTTGCCGGGTGCTAGGTCGGCGGTGACGCCGGCGCGCACGAGCTTGGAGGCCAGTTCCGTCCAGCCCTCCTGCTGGAGGTCCGTGAAGCCCCGGCCGAGGAGTTCCTCGGCGCCCGTGCCCTCGATGAACTCCTTGACCATGACCGAGCCGTCAGGGCTGGCGGCCAGCAGGCGGGAGTGGGGGATATCCGCGTCCTTGATGGAACGCAGGAGCTCGGCCTCATCGGCGTAGTGGGGCAGGGAACGGAACTCAGGGTGCAGGATCTTGACCACCGAATCGCGGTCGTTCGTCCTCCAGACGCGCGAGCCCCCGCCGCCGGCGAGGGGGCGGTCGAGCCTAAGCGTGCGCCCCTTGAGGCGCACCTTCTCGCCCGGGCGTCCTGGCCAGGCGGGGATTATGTCGCTGGTAGGCGCCAAGGACTTCAATCTTGCCCAGAGGTCCCATCTTCTGGTCGGAGCGACGGCGTCGAAGAGGGAGCGTCCCGCCGCCGAGGCGGACTCTTGGTCGATATTCTCGGCGGCGCCCTCGCCGACCGAGGCGTCCGCCCGGACCGGCAGGGCCGGGGCGTCCTCGAGCGTCTGTTCCTGGACGGGGACGGCGGAGACGGGGAGGGGGACGAGTGGCGCGCCGGGGGCGACGGAGAGGGGTGCTACGTTCAGGCCGAGAGGGATGGGTGCTGTGCCCAAGGAAGCGCCCGAGACGCCGGAAGCATTTCCCGGACGGACCTCGGCGGACAAGCCGACTTCGACCCGGCTGGCCGCGGCGGGGTCGGCCAGAGCCAGGATGAGGAAAGCCCTAAGCACGAGGGGTTTCACCTTTCCACTATAGCAGGACTTCCGGAGGCGCGCCAGGGGAGGAAGCCGTCAGGATTTGGCGATGAGGGGCGCCATCTGGCGGAGGAAATCGAGAGCTTGGGGCAGGTCTTTATAAGGAATCCTCACGCCCTTCTTGGAAGGCCCCTTGTACTCGGGCTCGTCGACCCACTCGCGAAGGTCCACGCCGGTGGTGTCCTTGAAGAGAGTGATGCGGGCCACCAGTTCCACGCCGGCCTTCTTCGGCCAGCGGGCCAGCTCTTGGTCCTCAAGCGCTGCGGGCTCGGCGGGCAGCTTGGAGAGGACCTCGATGACCGGTTCGAGGAGGCGGGCGTTGATGGTGACGCCGGATTTGGTGGGGCCGGAGTAGGTGTCGCCCTTGACGAAGCGGCGCACGGAGCCGTACTTGTGCCCTTTGAACTCGTCCACGTAAAACTTGAGGACGTCGTCCTCGCCCAGGGGGATCTCCCCGAGTTCTTTGAGAGGTTTGAATTCGCGGTTCTCGGCCATGCGCGAATCCTAGCATATCAGGCCTTGACCGCTTCTCCAGCCGCTTCTATACTCCCAGTTCGATGGTCTATCTGCTTGCCGCCGTCCTGATCGCGGTCAACGCCTTCTTCGTGCTCATCGAGTTCGCGCTGATGCGCGTGCGCCCGGCGCGCGTCGAGGTCCTGGCCCGCAGGGGGAACCCCCGCGCGCTGGCCGTGCAGGACATCCTGGGTCGCTTCGACGAGTATCTCGCCGCGATGCAGCTCTGCATGACCGTGATCTCCCTGGCCCTGGGCGCCGTCGCCGAGCCGGAGATCGCGGAGCAGTTGCGCGGCCATTTCGCCTCCTGGGCGGGTTCCCTGCCGCCGTCCTGGCTGAGGATGTTCGCCTTCTTCATCGCCGTCTCCGCGCTGGCAGGCGTGCAGATCGTCATGGCCGAGATGATCCCGCGCGCGATGGCCATCCACTACGCCGAGCCCATCGCTTTCTACGGGGCCCGGCCTCTTCGGCTGCTGGCGCAGTTCCTGAGGCTGCCGATTCGCGTGACCACCGACTGCTCCAAGGGCCTGTTGAACCTCTTCGGCCTGAAGTCCGCGGCGGAAGCGGAGCACGCGGTCTCCGTCGATGAGATGCGCGTGCTCCTGGGAGAGACCCACGACAAGGGCGCGATGCCGCTCGAGCGCTTGCTTCTTCTTGAGAACCTCTTCGATTTCGCCACGGCCAAGGTCTCCGACGCGATGCGACCGCGCGAGCGCATTTCCTTCCTTTGCCTGGAGAAGTCCTGGGCCGAGAACCTGGCGATGATCCGCGGAAAGCGTTTCACCCGCTACCCGCTCTGCGAGAATGACCTGGACACCGTCATCGGCTACGTTCATCTCAAGGACCTTATTCTTAAGGAAAGCGGTCCCGAACCGGACCTCAAGAAGCTTCGGCGAGATATCTTCGAGGTCTCGGGCGCCGAGCCGCTCGAGAAGCTCCTCAAGACCATGCCCGACAAGGGCATCCACATGGCCGTCGTTCGCGACGGGCTCAGCCGCGTGACCGGAATCCTCACGCTCGAGGACATCATCGAGGAGTTGATCGGCGAGGTGCACGATGAATTCGACAAGCCCAGCGTCTGGGCCTCCGGTGAGTTATTTTCCCGGGCCGCGGTGGAGGCGAACCTCCCCGGGGTCGACCGCCGCGCCGCCGTCCATCACCTGCTCTCCAAGCTCAAGGCGGGGCGCCCGGAGCTCGACGAGAGTGCGGCCTTCGACGCCGTCTGGGACCGGGAGCTTAAGTTCGCCAGCGCGGTGGGCCGCGGCGTGCTGGTGCCGCACGCGCGTCTGCCGGGCTTGAGCGATCCCCTGATCGCGGTCGGCCGGTACGCCAAGCCGGCCCCCTTCCCGACCCCGGACGGGGTGCCCGTGCGTCTCGTCTTCCTCATCCTCACCCCGGCCGAGACGCCCATCATCCAGCTCAAGATCCTTCAGCGCGTCGCCTCCCTCGTCACCAACGAGAACGTCCGCCGCAAGCTGTGGCGCGCCAAGACGGACGAGGCGTTGTTTACCCTATTGAGCACGGCCGACACCTTTCTCGCCTCCTGACGGCGGCTGCGGGGCATTTGATATCATCAATAGGTGGCAAGTTCAAACGACCGCTTTCTGCGCGCGTGCCGCGGTCTGCCCGTGGACGCGACTCCCGTCTGGTTCATGCGCCAGGCCGGGCGCTATATGGCGGAGTACCGGGAACTGCGCAAGAAGCACTCGATCCTGGAGCTGGCCAAGACTCCGGCACTGGCCTGTGAGGTCACTCTCCAGCCCATACGCCGCCTTCCCATCGACGCGGCCATCCTCTTCGCCGACATCCTCCTGCCCGTCGAGCCCCTGGGTCTGAAGCTGCGCTTCGCCCCGGGCCCGAGCATCTTAAACCCCGTGCGCACCGACCAGGACGTCGCGCGTCTGCGCGACAAGACCGCGGCCGCGGACCTAGGCTTCGTCTACGACGCCGTGCGCCTCATCCGCCGCGAGCTGGCCGGCAAAGTCCCCCTCATCGGTTTCGCGGGCGCCCCCTACACCGTGGCCAGCTACATGGTCGAGGGCGGGCCGTCCAAGAACTACCAGCGCGTCAAGGCGATGATGACGGACCGCCCCGACCTATGGGACAAGCTCATGCGCAAGGTGCGGCAAGTGACCGCCGCGTACCTCCAGGCGCAGGCCGCGGCCGGCGCCCAGGCCCTCCAGCTCTTCGACAGTTGGATCGGCGACCTCTCGCCCGAGCAGTACCGCCGTTTCGTGCGCCCGCACTCCGCCTGGGTCCTCAAGGAGATCTCGCAATGCGGCGTGCCCGTCATCTCCTTCGGCACGGGGACGAACGGTTTTCTTGAGGATTTCGCCGAGGCCGGAGGGGACGTCGTCGGCGTGGATTGGCGCATCGATCTTGACGCGGCCAGGAAGAGATTGGGCAAGCGCCCCGTCCAGGGCAACCTGGACCCCGTCTTGCTTTTCTCGAACAAGAAGGCGCTCAAGTCGGCCGTGAAGAACGTCGTGGACCGCAACGGCGGACGGAAGGGACATATCTTCAACCTCGGCCACGGCATTCTGCCTCAGACGCCGGTGGAGAACGTGGAGGCGGTCGCCGACTGGGTCCACGAGATGACTTCACGATGAGATCCGGACGCTCTGAGTCGCCGCGCAAGGTCGTCGTCATCGGGGCCGGCGTCACCGGTCTGACGGCGGCGCGCGAGTTGGCTCGGGGACGCGGCGGCCGGCCCGCCGAGGTCGTCGTGCTCGAGGCCTCCCCGCGCGTTGGCGGAAAGGTCCGCACGGAGCAGGTGGACGGAGCCCCCGTCGAAACGGGGCCGGACAGCTTCGTCACCCTGAAGCCCGAGATGCTGGATCTCGTCAAGGAGCTGGGCCTGCAGGACGAACTGGTGTGCACCGGGGCCGACCCGACCGTGAGCGTCTTCAAGGGCGGCCGCCTAGTCCCCCTGCCGGCGGGCATGAACCTGGTTTCGCCCACCAAGCTGCTGCCCTTCGCCCTCTCGACGCTCTTCTCGATGCGCGGCAAGCTGCGCATGGCCCTGGAGCCGCTTATTCCCGCGGGCAAGAGCCTGGAAGACGAGTCGCTGGCTGATTTCGCCCGCCGCCGCCTCGGCGCCGAGGCCCTGGAGGTTCTCGTCGGGCCCATGCTGGCCGGCATCTACGCGGGCGACCCGGAGAAAATGAGCATCAAGAGCACATTCCCCCAGCTCTTGGAGATGGAGAAACGCGGGGGGCTCGTGCGCTCGATGTGGCTGGGCGCGCCCAAGCGCGCGCGTCGCGAGGGCATCACCACCTTCATGACGATCAAGAACGGCCTCTCGCGCGTCATGTCGGCCCTGGAGCGCTCCCTGCCCTCCGGCGCCGTGCGCACCGACTGCCCGGTCCGGGCCGTGCGCCGCCGCGGGGGACGTTGGGAGGTCGCGACTCCCCAAGGGACCTTCGAGGCCGACGTCGTGGTGGCGGCCGTGCCCGCCTCCGCGCTGGCCGATTGCGTCGAGGGGCTCGACGCCGAACTGGCCATCCGCCTGCGTGAGATTCCCTTTGTCTCCACGGCCACGACCACCCTGATCTACGACGCCGCGACCTTTCCTCTCTTGCCGAAGGGCTTCGGTTTCCTCATCCCGCGCGAGGCGGGTTCGACGCTGGCGGCCGCGACCTATTCCTCGAGCAAGTTTCCGTCGCGCTCTCCCTCGGGAAAGGTCGTCATCCGAGCCTTCATCGGCGGCGCGGGCCGCGAGGAGTCGGCCGAAGGACCGCTGTCCCGCATCGAGGAGAGCGTGCGCTGTGACCTGCATAAGGTCCTCGGCATCAAGGGCGTCTCGCCCATCGCGGCCAAGACCGCGCGCTGGATCAAGGGCAACCCGCAATACAACGTCGGACACGCGCGGCGCCTGGAGCGCCTGGGGTCTTGTCTCAAGAGCCATCCGGGTCTGATCCTGGCCGGCTGTTCTTATCGGGGCGTCGGCCTGCCCGACTGCGTGCGCTCCGGCCGCCGGGCGGCCGAACTCGCGTCGCCCACCCGTTCCGGGAGGGAACATGACACAGCTCATGCCGGACTCGCTTAGCCTCCTCATCGCGCTCTGCCTGGGCGCGGTCATCGGCCTGGAGCGCGAACTCTCGGACAAGGCCGCCGGCCTGCGCACGAACATTCTCATCTGCGTGGGCTCCTGCCTCTTCTCCATCCTCTCGCGCGAAGTCGCGGAGGGCGTGCCGGGCGCGGACATCACGCGCTTGGCCGCGCAAATCATCTCGGGCATCGGCTTCCTCGGCGCGGGGGCCATCATGCGCGAGGGCGAGCACGTGACGGGCCTGACCACGGCCGCGACCATCTGGGTCGTGTCGGCCATCGGCGTCGCCGTGGGCTTCGGTCATTACGCCATCGGCGCGGTCGCGACCGTCCTGACGCTGGTCGTGCAGGCGTTCTTCCCTCGGCTCGACGAGCTTATCGATGAACTGCGCCAGCGGCACACCTTCCGCATCATCTCCGACCTCCACGACGAGGGCCTCGAGGAGATCAAGACCATCTTCCGCGTGGCGGACGTGAAGGTCCTGCGCCGCAAGCTCATGAAGAAGAGCGGTTCCTATTATAGCGAGTGGTATGTCTCCGGCCCGCGCCTGGAGCAGAAGAACGTCGTGCGCAAGCTGCTGGACAGCAAACACGTCCGCGAGCTCACCTACTGATGGACGCGGCCAAGGCCCAGGCGGCCCTGAAGGATATCGGCCAGCCCGCGTACCGCTGGGACCAGGTGCGCAAGGCCGTTTTCGACCAGGCCGTTTCCTCTTACGACATGGTCGCGGTCCTGCCCGCGGAGGTCCGCAAGGCCCTGGGCGAGAAGGCTCCCATCCTGTCTTTGACGGAGCGGCGCGTGGACGCCTCGCCCGACGGCCGCGCCTACAAGGCCCTCCTCGACCTGCCCGACGGCGGCAAGGTCGAGACCGTGCTGTTGCGTCCCAGCCCCACGCGCTGGACCACCTGCGTCTCCTCGCAAGTCGGCTGCGCGGTCGGCTGCACCTTCTGCGCGAGCGGCCTCATGGGCCTGACGCGCGACCTCGCGCCGGAGGAGATTTCGGACCAGGTCCTTTTCTGGCGGCAGTACATGAAGAGGATGGGGCTCGACGGGCGCCTGGACAACGTGGTCTACATGGGCATGGGCGAGCCCTTCGCCTGCTACGAGCAGGTCGCGGCGAGCCTCAAGACCCTGATCGATCAGAAGCTCTTCGGCATCGGCGCCCGGCACATCTCGGTGTCCACCTCGGGCGTGGCCCCGCGCATCGACGACTTCGGGCGGGATTTCCCACAGGTCAACCTCGCCGTCTCCCTGCATGCCGCGACCGACGAGTTGCGCTCGCGCCTAGTTCCCATGAATAAAGCTTATCCGTTGGCGAAGCTGGGGGAGGCTCTAAAAAACTATCTGACGCTGACCAACCGGAAGCTCTTCTTCGAGTATGTCCTGCTCAAAGGAGAAAATGACCGCCCGCAAGATGCTCAAGCCCTGATCGCCTGGCTGAAGGGATTGGGATCGCTCTCCCTTCTACACGTCAATCTCATCGTTTTCAATCAGACGGACACGCCGCACCGGCCCACCGACGAGTCCGACGCCCGGCGCTTCCAGGAGCGGGTCATGAGCGCGGGCTTCAAGGTCACGGTCCGCCAGAACCTCGGGCGCGACATCGGCGGGGCCTGCGGTCAATTGGTCGTATTGGAGAAAGCCGTATGATCGACGATCTATCTTCCGTTCCCCAGCCCCTCGATATGAAGAACCGTCCCTCGAGGGCGCGCTACGACAAGGTCAAATCAGGGTTGGATTTAAAGTGGCGCCGCCGCGCGCCGCAGGCCGAGAGGCTCATGCGCGAGGTCGTCGACGCGCTGTGGGACGCCTTCGGGGGCAGCCCCTGGGTTCGCTGCGGGCTCTGGATCCTGCAACCGGACGGCGCCGCCTTCCAGCCCGGCCCCGCGCGTCCCGATCCGGCCGAGGCCTCGGTCCCCGTCGAGGGCCTGCGCGGCGAGGCCTTCGCCTCCTGCTCGGCGCGCCGTTCGGCGCAGGGCGCCGCGGCCGTCCTCGTCGTCCCCATCCAGGACAAGAACGGCAAGCCCTGGGCGGTCTTCGAGGCCCTCTCCACCGTCCCGTTCGACGAGATGGACGCCCGCTGGGTCGAGCGTCTCTTCAAGGTCTTCCAGACCATCGGCCGTCCGGGCCCGCCGTCTCTTCCCTAGGCGCCCGCACGCGGACGCGCATGGCTGATTCTTCGTTCCACGTTTTAGCTAAGATGATGTCCTGGCAGTTCCGCTGCAAATCCGATCGTTCGGTCCAGAATGAATCTTAGGAGCCCTCATCCATGTCCAGCCGCCTCTCGCCGCTACGGACCATTCGCCGGATCCTTTTCGTCGTCTCCGCCCTGCTCCTGCTCCAGTCGGCCGCTCATGCCACCGGGGACCCGCCCATGCTGAACATACAGGCATTAAGCGCCGTGATGAGTCGCAGCGTGCTGACCTACCCGCTGCGCGCCGGGGTCTTTCAGACCAAGTTCGCGCCCAGCTACGTCACCAACAACAGCCAGGATAGCAGCAACGTCAACAACGGGCCTAATCCTAATATTGATGGAAGATTCTCCAACAAGATGTCCGGCTATGGCATGACTACGGCCCTGACATATGGCTTCACCGATCACTGGGGAGTGAGCTTCCTGGCCGGCTATACGAACATTTCCGGGAGTCGCACGCTGAGCTTCAGGGACAACAACGGCACGCTGATCGTCACCCCGCCTGCGAAAGTGAACTCAGCCACCAATAACGGCAATAATGCGATCAATGGGGCCGCGGGCCAAGGGCACGGCATCGTCGCGATAGTGAGCGCCATCTGGGACCACTGGGAGGGGGATGGATTCCGGCTTCCGGTCTATCTCGGAAGCGGCGTCATGTCGATTTCCGAGCAGGCCGACGCCGCCGGCTATGGGATGAAGCGCACGGGCGACGTCATGAGTCCCTCGTTATTGGTGGGCATGGCGCCTTCCATGAATCTCTGGAAGTTCCGCGCCGTGAGCTATTTCATGCTCGCGACGGCGCTCATTCCCGGGACCGGGTCGATCATCGATTATGATCCTCGCACCGGGGCCGTCAACAGCAAGACGAATTTTCCCCTCGTCGGCGGGCTTGACTCCGCCTTTCCCATCGCCGGCGTCGAGTTCACGTACCGGCCCTGGGGCCTGGGATTCACCTACGCGCCTGATGTCATGGGCGAAGGCGCTCAGTCCTACGGCCTGAAGTGGTCCCGCGAGTGGGGCGGCCAAGGCAAGTAGCCGCCCCATCAATGGCCCGCCCGAGACCTGGCGGTCCCGGGCGGGCGCTCCTGGCTGGTCGACGCGGTCGGGAGTCTTCGTTGGTGACGTGACTGCCGCGCCTGGGAACATTGTGCAAGTCTTCGATGTCGGATTTATTACATAATGAAGAAGATGGCGCGCCCGTCGCTTCTGCTGCTCCCGGTCCTGGCCGCGGCGCTCGCCGCCTGCGGCGACATCGCCTTGCGAGTGGAACCGCCCCCGCAGGCGTACGGCAAGCCCGGCGCCCCCGCCCCGGCTTCCGAGCCGGCCGGCGTGGTCGAGAAAATCGACCCTCAGATCACCTCGACTTTGGTCCGTCTGGCGGAGGACCGCAGAAAGTTCAAGCGAGATCTGAGGGACTCCCAAGGCACGCCCGTCGGCGACCTCCTGCTGGTCGGTTCGCCCATCGGCTACAACCTGCGCAACCGCTTTCTCGACATCGGCCTGCCCTTGGCCGAGGCCTTCTCCGCCAACGCCGACCCGGTATTCCGCCAGCAGCTCGTCGAGATGGCCCGCTGGGACAAGGACGCGGAGTCGCGCGCCTCGGCTCTCATCGCGCTCGCCGGCAGCCATGACTTGGCGAACCTCCGGATCTTCAACGAAGCCCTCATCCATCTCGACCCCGCCGTCCGCTTCGGCGCGCTCGAAGCCCTGACCGTTTGGGGTCATCCGCGCGAGGCGATGCCGCTTTTGGCCGCGGCCTCGGAACGCGACACCGAGCCGCTCCTGCGCGTCTACGCCGCCGCGGGCTTGGCCCGCCTGGGCGACGTCTCCGGACTGCACCGCCTGAGACAGTTCCTCGACGAGCCTTCGTGGCTGGTCAAGGCCATGGCCGCCAAGTACATCGGGGAACTGGGCGCCGCCGAGGACTACGACATCTTCCTCAAGCGTCTCGACGGCGAGGTCGGCAACGACTTCGTCGTGGCGGAGTACTGCGTCGCGGCGCTCAAGCTCTTCCCTCAGAAGAGGAAGCCGTGAGAAACGCTCTCCTCGCCCTCCTGCTCGCCGGGCCCGCCATGGCGGCCGACCGTTCTCTTTCCGGCAACCTGGTCGTGGACGGCTCTCTGCTCCTGCAGCTCGAGGCCTTGGTCGTCACCGCCCCGCGCGTCAAGGCGCAGAAGGAGATGATCGATCCTCGCATCAACCAACACCTCCTGCGCCTGCTCCAGCAGCGCATGGACGCGCGCCCGGACTCGACCGCCCAGCTCGACGCCTCCATCGGCAACCTCAACAAGCTCTCCACCGAGACCGGCTACAACCTCAAGACCCGCTACACCGAGTTGGGCTTTCTCCTCACCGAGGGCCTGGCCGGCACCACGGACTTCACGCTCCAGTCGGAGCTGGAGAAGGCCGCGCGCCTGGGCAAGAACGTCCAGACGCGCGCCGCGGCTCTGGTGGCGCTGGCCTACACCAAGGATCTGCGTTACCTGCCGCTCTTCCAAGGCGCGCTCCTGGACCAGAACATCACCGTGCGCTTCGCGGCGCTCGAATCTCTTCTGGTCATGGGCGACGCGGCCGTGCAGTTCCAGGTGGCCAACGCCGCGCGCAGCGACGCGTCCCTGGCCGTCCAGATCTACGGCGCGGCGGGGATGTGGCGCATGGGAGACGCCTACGGCCGCGAGATCCTCCTGCGCTACTACCAGCACGCGGACTGGTTCGTGCGCGCCATGGCCATCCACTATCTCGGAGAGCTCGGCGGCGCCGAGGAGTACCGCCGGCTCCAACGCGAGCTCGCCGCGGAGCCGGACGCGGCCGTGCAGGCGGAGCTGGCGGCCGCGCTCCTTAAACTCGACCCCAAGAGGAACGCGCCATGAAGACCATCCTGATGTCCCTGGCTCTGACGGGAGGCGACTGGGTGATATGGGCCCTCCTCGCGGGTTCGGTGGCCGCCGTCGCCGCGATGTGCGACCGCTTCAAGCTTCTGCGCGGCGAGGCCGCGGCGCTCGCCTCGCTGCGCGCGCCGCTCCTGGCCGCGCTCGATGCGGGCTCCCACGAGGCCATCGAGAAGGCCCTGAAATCCCATCCCGGCTTCGCCTCGCGCGCGCTGGCGGAGGGCCTGGCGCATTTGCCGCGCGGACCGCAGGCGGCCGCGGAGCACTTCTCCGCCGCGCTTTCCGACGAGCGCCGTCGCCTGGAGCAGCGCCTTCTCTGGCTCGGCACGCTCGGCAATAACGCTCCCTTCATCGGCCTCTTCGGCACGGTGCTGGGCGTCATCAAGGCTTTCCACGATCTCGCCCAGAGCGGCGCGGGCCCCGAAGTCGTGATGTCCGGCCTCTCGGAGGCCTTGGTCGCGACCGCCGTCGGTCTGCTGGTCGCCATCCCCTGCGTGCTGGCTTTCAATATCTACCAGAAGTGGGTCCGAGACCTCCTCGCCGAGGCGGAGGCCCTGGGCCGCCGCCTCGGAGCGAAGGCGCACGGCGGCGAGCGCCGCCGCTAGGAGGGTCCTATGCAGGCCGATTCGGGCGAAGATGCGATCACCGGGATCAACATCACGCCCCTCGTGGACGTGGTCCTCGTCGTGCTCATCATCTTCATGGCGACCGCGCCCATGATCGCGCGGCGCGCGCTGAAAGTGGACCTGCCCAAGGCGAGCAAGTCCGACAAGGTCGCCACCGAGGCCCTGCCCATCACCCTGGACGGCTCGCGCCGGCTCGCCATCGGCGGACGCTCCGTGAGCCTCGACGAACTCAGGAAGCTGCTGGCCGCCGCCGTGGCCGCGCGCCCCGACCAGGCGGTCACCCTCTCCGCCGACCAGGCGCTGGCCTATGGGGAGGTGGCCGAGCTTCTGGATGCGGTGCGTTCCGCCGGCGTGCGCAAGGTCGGCTTGGAGGTGCGGCGCAAGTGACCGCAGCGCCCCGGGAGCCGCCGCTTTCATGGTCTCTCGGCTGCTCCCTGGCCGTTCACGCGGCGGTCATCGGCCTGCTGGTCCTCCTGCCGCGTCCGCATTTCGATTCGACGCCGCCCCTCGAAATCGAGATCATCAGCCCCTTCCTCGGCGACGGTCCGGCGAAGCTGGGCGCGCCCAAGCCCTTCGCGCCGGGCGTGCCCGCCAAGGTCAACATGACGCCCGAGGCGCCGCCCACGCCGGCCCGGAAGGCGCCCGAGCCGCCCAAGGACTGGACCCTTCCCGGCCCGAGCACGCAAGCGCTGGAGACCCCCGCGCCGCCCGCGCCCACGCCCGGCGGAGCCGTCGGCGGGACGGGCACGGCGGCCAAGGTCGGCGGCTCGGGCGAGGGCTCCGACGAGGGCGTGTCCGGCGGAACCGGCCACGGCGGCACGCCTCTGTCGTCCCTTCCGAGGCTGCTCAACCGCGACGAGGTCATCAGTCACCTCCGGCGTTTCTACCCCGAGGCGGAGCGGCGCGCGGGCCGAGAGGCCGACGTCGTCGTCTCCATCCACATCGGCCGGGACGGCATCGTCGGCTCGGTGGATGTCGTGAACTCGGGGGGGAGATCTTTCGACGAGGCCGCCCTGAAGGTGGGACGACTCATGCGCTTTTCGCCCGCGATGGACCTCGGCGGCAAGCCGGTCGCCGTGCGTCTTCCCCAGCCGATCCAGTTCCGCCTGACCGATTAGCGCTCCAAAGCGCCGAGGCGGCGCGAGGCGTAGAACACCGCGGCGGCCATGGCCGTGAAGAGGGAGAAGACTCCCGCGAGCGCGAAGGCGAGGGGGAGCAGGTCGAGGAGCGCCCCCAGCCCCAGCGAGGCCGCGGCCGCGCCCAGCACGAAGGCGCCGTACAGGAAGCTGGCCGCGCGCGGCTGGTCCTTCGCGCCCAGGGAGGATTGGACGTCGGAGCGCAGGGAAAGGTCGCCGGCCGACCAGGTCATGCTCATGAGCAGGAAGGCGGGCAGGACGAAAGGCAGGGCGTGGGTGAAGGCCATGACCCAGGACAGGACCATGGCCAGCGCGCCCCATTTGACCCACTTGGGCGCCTTGATCTTCGCCGCGTAGCGCAGCAGCAGGACGGCGCCGAGCAGTTCGCCCATGTTCGACGCCGTCAATAGATAGCCGGCGGCGCCGGGGTCCAGCAGGACGCGCTTGGCGAAGATCGGAGCGAGCAGGCCCTCTATGAGCCGGTGCACGATCTGGGGCAGGATGAAGGCGATAGCGACCCAGCGCAGGCGGCCGCTCTTGAACACGAGCCCGGCGCCCGCCTTCATGTCCTTGAAATACTCAGAGATTCGTTCGCGCAGGCCGGGGAGCAGGGGTCTCAAGAAACGCGGTCCCGGCGCGTCTTGCTTGGCGAGCCGCACGCGCCAATACAGCAGGCCCGAGAGGAGATAGGCGGGCGGCTGGAGGGCCAGGGCCCAGAGCGGGCCTACGAAAGTGATGAGGGCTCCGGTGGCGAGAGCCCCGACCACGCCCGCCACCTCGTAGAAGATATGCAGGCGCGCGTTGTAGCGGGAGAGAGCCGCCTCGTCGTGGCCCAGGATGAGGGGCGGGATGGAGTGGCGCGAGATCTCGGCGATGCCCACGGCGCCGCCGACGAGCATGTAGAGCGGGAACAAGGTCCAGGCGGTGAGAATCCCGGTCGCGCCCAGGGTGATGACGGCGGCCACCAACGCGGCCTGGGAGACGACCGCGCCGGCCAGGACCTTCTGCACGGGTAGGCGGTCGAGGAGGTTCCCGGCCGCTCCCGCGAAGGCGGCTTGGGCGACGCCGTACACGATTACGAGCCCGGCCACGAGCGTGGCGCCGCCCATGGCCTGCAGGACCAGCAAGGGGATGCTGAGCGTCACGGTCTCCATTCCGATCTTCATGGCGGCGGTGCCGGCGAACATCCCGCGCACGCGCCTGCCTTTCTCGGGGTCGAGGGGCTTCTTTGGCTCGGCGGCCGACAGCCCCGAGGGATTCGGGGCGGCGGGACCGTCGGTCCAGGCGGCGACGCGGGAGCGGGCGGTCTCCTCTCCGACGAGGAGACGGAATTGGCTCTCGGAAGCGGAAGCGGAAGCCTCCGAGGAGGGGAGGGCCGCGGAGTCGCGCGACTGCGCGACGGCCGAGGCCGCCGCGGTCAGGCGCTCATGGACCGAAGGCGCGGCGACGGGGACGGCGGCGGCCGACGCCGGAGCGAGCGACGGCGGCAAGAGCTGCGGGGAAAGGAGAGCGGGCCCGGAACCGAGAGGGAGAAGGTTTCCCGACGGCGACAAGGGCGGCATCGGGATGGCGACGCAGGGCAGACCCGAGATGGGCGCGGTCCGGACCGCCTGCATGACGGCCGCGGTTGACGGCGCGGGCCAACAAGCCGCCGCGAGGGCCGCCGCCAGCGGGAGGCGGAGTCGTCTCATCGGTTCAGGGATGGACTCTGCGCCGCCAGGCGGCGGCCTGCACGAAGAGATAGCCTACGAGACCCGCGCCCCCCGCCAGCCAGTAGAGGTTCGGCATCAGGAAGATGAATCCGATGGCCAGCAGAGGCAGGAACATGAGAGCGTGCTTGAGTTGGAAGGGTTTGGGCGCCAATGCGCCGGAGTCGATGTCGGACTTCTGGGACTTCAGGAGCTTCCAGGAGCGGATCGCCGTGTAGAGGACGCCCGGGATCATGAGCAGGGCCAGCGCGGGAGCGTGAAGGGCCGCGAAAAGGAGCGGCAGCAGCTGGAGACCGTTGAAGACGCCGTGCGCCGTCATCGACGAGAGCATGCCTTCCTTCTTGAAGACGTAGCTCAGGGCCGCGGCGAAGCCGAAGCGGATGGCGAACATGACCGGGTCCGCGGTTTCGTGAGCCGCGACGAAGACGAGCGTGGCGGCCAGCGCCGGCAGGAGGAACGTGCCGAGGTGGAGCTTGCCGGTGAGCTTCGCGAGCCCGCCCTGTAGACCGGCGCGGAAGACGATCTCCTCGGCGATGGGGGCCAGCACCGATCCCACGACTAGAAAAAGGGAGGCTATGGCCGCGGTGGGATCGGAGCTTCCCACGGGGGACTTATAATTCCCGTGGAAGGACCAGCCGAGAAGCGTCGCCAGGATCTGGCTGGCATCGGTGAAGACCACTCCGAGGGTTCCGGCCAGGAAGCCTACGGAGAGGGTCCTCTTGAGGCTGGTGCGCGGGGCCCGGGGCTGGGGGGCGGGCGTCTCGTCCCGGAAGACCCAGCGCGGCCCGTCGGCCGCGGCCGGGCGGGAGTGGAGCGCGCTCCCGGCGGTTCCGGCGGCGGGAACGGCCAAGTCGGCGGCGGGCTTGACGGCCTCTCCAGCGAAGAGGGCGTCGAGTTCGACGCGTTCGGCGGCGCCGGAGGGGTCCGCGTCCGCGGACGCCGCGACCCGCGAAGCGCCGGTCTTGAGGGTCTCGGCCGCGGAGGCCGCCGCGGCGACCGGAGAGATGGGCACGGCGGGGACCGGCGCGGGGGCCGAGAGGAGGGCAAAGGCCGTTGGGCGAGAGACGCTCGTGCCGAGCGATGGCGTCTGAACGCGGAGGACCGCGCCCGCGATGCCGGCGACCGAGGCGGCCGAAGCGGCGGCGACGGGGTGGGCGGAGAAGGCTTGCGCGGCGGCCTGGTAGGGGGCGAGGCCGGGGAGGGTGAGGACGAGGAAAAGTGAGACGGACAGGCGGGTCAGTCGCGCACGGCGGTTCATGAGGCCAGTATACTCATGCGATGAGAGGTTGGGTTAGGACGCAGGGCCCGCATCGGCCAGGCAGTATTCCTATACAGGTAGGGGGACCTAAGGCCTAGACTGGTTTGGAACGCCGCGGGCCTTTTGAACGACGAGGCGGATGTCCTCTCCGTAGCGGGTCTTCTTGAGGTCGGAGAGCGGGCCCAGGGGGTTCCCGTCGTGGCGACAGGCGAAGGCGGCGATCTGGCGCAGGCTGTCGCTTGAGAGGATGACGATGGGCTCGACTTTGTCGCGTTCGGCGCGTTCCTTGCGCCAGGCGCGCAGGGCCTCGAAGATGAGGAACTCGTCTTCGGCCATGCGGCGTTTCTCGGGCAGGGCGGGCCTCACGACCGGCGGCGCGGCGCGGCCGCGCTCGACGCAGGCAAGCAGTCCCGAGCCGAAGCGCTCGATGATGTACGGGCTCATGCCCTTGACCGCCGCCAGCGCGTCGCGCGTCTCGGGCAGGGCCTGGGCGATGCGGACCATCAGATCCTCGGGCATGATACGGAAGGGGGCGCGGTCGCGCGATTCGGCCTGCTGCTCGCGATAAAGCCAAATTTCCTTGAGCGCGGCCATGGCCTGACCGCCGATGTCCGTGCGGCCGACCAGTTTCCAGTAGCCCTCGGGATCGAAGGCCTTGCTGTTGGGCGCGAGCTTCTCGAGTTCGCGGAAGGCTTCTCGAGCGTCATCCCAGCGGCCTTTCTCGATGAGGGCCTGCTTCTGCTGGTCGGCCAGGCGCATGAGGAAGTGCGTGTCGCCCTGGGCGTAGCGGATCATCTCGTGCGTGAGGGGGCGCTTGCCCCAGTCCGCGCGCTGGAGTTTCTTCGAGATCACCAGGCCGAAGTGCCGTTCGATGGCCGCGGCCAAGCCCAGTTCCTTAATGCCCAGCACGCGCGCGGCGATCATGGTGTCGTAGAGGTTCGAGAAGGTGAAGCCGTAGTCGCGCTTGAGGCAGAGCACGTCGTACTCGCCGGCGTGGAAGAGTTTCTCGATCTTGGGGTCTGCGAAGAGGGGGCACAGCGCGTCGAGCTCCTTGATGGCGATGGGGTCGACGATATAGTCGTCCGTCGGCGACGAGATCTGCACGAGGCAGACCCGCTCCTTGTAGGCGTAGAAGCCGTTGGACTCCGTGTCAAAAGCCAGACGGGGGCAGAGAGCCAACTCCGCGCACACCTCGTCGAGATGTTCGCGGGCGGTGATGAGCGTGGCGACTCTCGTATCTTTGGGCAGGGAAGTTTATAACAGGTCCGGGGCCATCCGTCAAGGCCGGCGCGGTTTCATTCGGCGAAGAGCCTGGAGAGCTCCATCGAGCGTTTGGTCGCGGCTTCGACGCCGTCGATGAGGACCGAGCGCAGGCCTTTGCTTTCGAGGACATGGATGGCGGTGATGGCCGTGCCGCCGGGGGTGGTGACATCGTCTTTGAGGAGGGCGGGATGCTTGCCGGTCTCGAGGACCAGCTTGGCCGCGCCGTAGACGGTCTGGGCTGCGAGCTTGGCTGCGATGGAGCGCGGGATGCCCATCTTGACGCCCCCGTCGATCATGGCTTCGATGACCATGTAGACGTAGACGGGCCCCGAGCCGGAGAGACCGGTGACGGCGTCGAGGGCCGACTCGGGAAGTTTGACGACGAGGCCCACCGCGCCGAAGACGGCCTCGGCTTTGGCCAGGTCTTTCGCACAGGCGTGCGCCCCCGCGCAGACGGCGGTGGCGCCCGCGTCCACGAGGCAGGGCGTGTTGGGCATGGCGCGCACGACGGGGCAATCCACGCGCAGACCCTTGTTGATGGCGGCGGTGGTGATGCCCGCCATCACGGAGATGACGAGTTGGTCCTTGCTCAGCAAGCCGGCCAAATCTTCCAGGACTTTCTTGGCCATCTGGGGCTTCACGGCTAGGATGATGATGTCGGCCTCGGCGACGGCCTTCTTGTTATCGGTCGAAACGCGGATCCCCCATTTCTTCCGCAGCTCTTCTAGGGCTTCTTGGGATCGCCGGGTGGCGACGATGCTTTTTGGGGGAAGAAGCTTGGAGCGCACCATCCCTCCGATCATGGCTCCCGCCATGTGCCCGGCTCCGATGACGGCGATTGTTTGATTTTTCAGCATAGCGTATAGGACGCTCCTTGGAGGGGCTCAGAGCTTGACGCCCTGCTTCTGGGCGGCGATGACGATCTGGGCGCAGGCCTCGGCGTCGGAGAGAGCTTCGTGGTGGTTGAGCGCGATGGAGAGTCGACGGCAGACGTCGGGCAGCTTGGTCGGGTAGATGCGCCAGGTGTCGCGCGCCAGCTTCACGGTGTCCACGAAACGGTGGGGCGGCTTAGGGAGTTTGGCCGCCTTGCAGCAGGCGGTCAGCACGCCGTTGTCGAAAGGCGCGTGGTGGGCGGCCATGAAGTCGGCGCCGTGCAGGATCTCGGCCAGCTTCGGCCAGATCTCGCCGAAGCTGGGCTTGTCGGCGACCATGCTCCAGTCGATGCCGTGGATGTGGGTGAACTCGAAGAGGAAGCGCGGCGGCTGGATGAACTCGACGACCTTCTGGACGATGGCCCCGTTCTCCACGCGCACCAGGCCCACGGAGCAGGCGGAATCGTATCCCGAGTCCGCCGTCTCGAAATCGATGGCCACGAAGATCGACATATTAGCGCCTCCCTTTTCCGAGCCCGTAGGCCTTATGGAGGGCCCGTAGGGCGGTCTCCCCGTTCTGGAGGTCCACCACGCAGGAGACCCGCAGGTCGGACGCGGAGATCATGTGGATGTTGATCTTATGTTTGGCCAGCGCCGAGAACATCGTCGCGGCGATCTTCGGGCTGTGCCGGAAGCCCGTGCCTACGGCGGAGACCTTGGCGACCTGGTCGTGGAGATCGACGCGCTCGGCGCCGAGCTTCTTGGCCACGCTTTCCAGCGCCTTCTTCGCCTTGACGGCGTGCCCCTTCGGCGTCATGAAGGAGATGTCGTTGACCCCCGCCTGGCTCGGCGCGGACTGAATGATCATATCCACGGGGATGTCGTCGGCCGCCAGCGCCGTCAGGACCTGAGCGGCGACTCCCGGTTGGTCGGGCACTCCGACTACGCTCAGTCGAACCTCGCTCTTGTCGAGCGCCAGGCTGGACACGAAGGCTTTTTCCAACATCAGATCCTCCCGGGCGACGATCAAGGTTCCGGCCGCGGGCCGGAATGCGGAACGGACGTGGATTTCCACGCCGAAACGCTCGGCCACCTCCATCGAACGGGCCTGCATGACCTGGGCGCCCGCGCCGGCCAGTTCCAGCATCTCCTCGAAGGAGATGCGCGGCAGTTTGCGGGCGTCGTGCACGATGCGCGGATCGGCGGTGTAGACGCCCTTCACGTCCGAGAAGATCTCGCAGCGGCCGGTCTTAAGCGCGGAGGCCACCGCCACCGCGGTCAGATCCGAGCCGCCGCGGCCGAGTGTCGTCGTGTCGCCGGAGGGGTGCAGGCCCTGGAAGCCGGCCAACACGACGATGCGCCCCGCCTTTAGATGCTTCATGATGACGCGGGTGCGGATGCGGCGGATCTGGGCGCGGCCGTAGGCGCCGACCGCGTCGATGCCGGCCTGGGGGCCGGTGAGAGACACCGCGGGCGCGCCCCGCGCCCTGCAAGCCATGGCGAAGAGGGCGATGCCGACCTGCTCTCCGGTCGAGACGAGTTGGTCGAGCTCGCGGTCGTCGGGCTTGGGGGTGACGCGCTCGGCCAGCGCGATGAGCTCGTCGGTCATCTCGCCGGGGGCGGAAACCACGACGACGACGGCGTCGCCGCGGCGGCGCTGCGCGATGGCGCGCTCGGCGGCGCGCTGGATCTTCTCCGGGTCGGCGACGGAGGTGCCGCCGAATTTCATGACCGTGATCAGCATCTCAGCGCTCGATGCGCACTCCCTGGTGGTCCACGTCGAGCGCCAGCCAGAGCGAAGCGACGCGGCTCTTGGCGAAGGCGCGCTTCATGGCCTCGCCGACCCGGGGCGCGGCGTCGCCCGACACGAAGGCGAAGACCGACGGCCCTGAGCCCGAGAGGGCCGCTCCCGCCGCTCCCGCCGAGACCGCGGCGGCCAGGGCCTCGCGCAGGCCGGGGACCAGGCGCGCGCGGTAGGGCTGATGCAGGCGGTCCTGCATGAGGTCGGCCAGACGCGTCGTGCGGCCGGTTTCCAGGGCGCGCGTGAGAAGGATGGCGCGCGAGGAGTTGAAGACCGCGTCCGCGATGGGCACATCCTTGGGCAGCGCCGCGCGGGCCTTCTTCGTGGAGAGTTCGAAGGCCGGCACGCAGACCACCGCGGAGAGGGAGGGGTGCAGCGGGAGCCGGTGGGCGCGCGGGCGGCCGTCCGAAATCAGGCTCGCGGTCAGCCCCCCATGCACGCATGGGGCCACGTTGTCGGGATGCCCCTCGAGCTCGGCGGCCAGGGCCTCCAACTCGTCTTCGCGGCGGTGCAGGCGGCCGAAGAGATGCGCGCCGGCCCAGAGTCCCGCCACGGCCGCCGCGGCCGAGGAGCCCAGACCCCGGGCCAGGGGGATGCGGTTGACGGCCTTGAAGACCAAGCGTCCGGGCAGGCGGCGGGGGAGTATCATACGTGCGGCTTGAACGAGCATGTTGGCCTCGCCGCGGGGCAGGGTCGAAGCGCCCTCGCCCTCGATTTCGATGAGAGCGGGGCCGCGCCCGTCCGTCAACTCCACCGTCAACTCGTTGCGCAAGTCCAGGGCCAGGCCCAGGCAGTCGAAGCCCGGTCCCAGGTTGCTCGTCGAGGCTGGCGCCGACACCGTCACCTTCGCTAAAGTCTTCAAAGGACGATCCTTCCTCCCGCCTTGACGCGGCGGATGCGGGGCTTGAAGCGCGCCGTGATGCCCGGGTCCTTGAGGCCGTGTCCGGTCAGCACGCACACCGTCAGGCCCTGGGGGGCCTTGCGCGCTTTCGCCAGCTTGAAGAGTCCCGCCACGGGCGCGGCCGAGGAGGGCTCGCAGAACACGCCTTCCTCGCGGGCCAGGAAGCGGTAGGCGGCCAGTATCTCGGCGTCGGTCACCGACTCGATGGAGCCGTTCGATGCGTCGCGCGCCGCGAGCGCCGCCGTCCAGGAGACGGGGCGGCCGATGCGGATGGCGGTGGCGATCGTCTTGGGGTTCTTCACGGGACGGCCCAGGACGATGGGCGCGGCCCCCGCGGCCTGCCAACCGCACATCCGCGGGCGATGG
This sequence comes from Elusimicrobia bacterium GWA2_66_18, assembly GCA_001799675.1. GTDB lineage: Bacteria > Elusimicrobiota > Elusimicrobia > UBA1565 > UBA9628 > GWA2-66-18. The sequence goes on along the minus strand of MGTX01000017.1, from coordinate 30,932 downwards.
CCCAGTTCCGTGTAGCCTTTCCAGTAGGCCGTGATGTTTCCCGCGTTGCCCACGGGAATGAAATGGTGGTCGGGCGCGCGACCGAGAGTCTCTACGACCTCGAAGGCCCCGGTCTTCTGTCCCTCGATGCGCAAGGGGTTGGAGGAGTTGACCAAGGTGAAGCCCAGGCGCTCGGCGGCCTGCACGGCCATCGCCAGCGCCTGGTCGAAGTTTCCGTCCACCTCGACGATCTCGGCGCCATGCATCACGGTCTGCGAGAGCTTGCCCGCCGCGACCTTCCCCTTGGGCAGGAAGACCACGCAGCGCAGGCCCGCGCGCGCGGCGTAGGCCGCGGCCGAGGCCGAGGTGTTGCCGGTCGAGGCGCAGAGCACGCCCGTCGCCCCCGCCTCGACGGCCTTCGAGACGGCCAGGGTCATGCCGCGGTCCTTGAACGAGCCCGTGGGGTTGAGACCCTCGAGCTTGAGGAAGACGGCGCCGGGGGGCAGGCCCGCGGCTTTCGCGACGCGGTCGGCTCGCACGAGCGGCGTGCCGCCTTCGCCGAGGGTCACGACGGGAGTGCGGGAGGTCACCGGAAGGCGAGACTTCCAGCGCTCGATGAGGCCGTTCATCCCAAAATCCTCATCGCGCAGTGCCGCTTGGAGACGGCCGCCAGGCCGAGGATGCGCCTGCGGGCGAGCTCGAAGCGGCCGCGCGGGGCCGGGTGCGTGGTGATCATGACCGGCACCGCGCGCGCGCCCGCGGCGAGATCCTGATGGATGCTCGCGATGGAGACGCCCTCGCGCCCGAGGGCGCCGGCGATGCGCGCCAGGGCGCCGGGGAGGTCGATCACCTCCAGGCGCAGGTAGAAGCCCGAGACCGCGGAGCCCGGAGGCGCCAATTGGAGCGGGCGCGGCCCCGGGCGGGGAGCGGGAAGGCCGCCCAGGAGGTCGCGCGCGGTCACGAACAGGTCGGCCAGCACGGCGCTGGCCGTGGGTCCGGCTCCCGCGCCCTGGCCGTAGAACATGAGGTCGCCGGCCGAGGCCGTGCGCACGAGCAGGGCGTTGTACTGACGGCGCGCGGCGGCCAGGGGGTGGTCGAGCGGGACCAGCGTCGCAGACACCCCGGCTTCCACGAGCGGGGCCGCGGCGCTGCCCGCGAAGCGCAGGCGGGCCACGAGACGCACGGCCTTGCCCAGGCGCTGGCGAGCGTAGGCCACGTCGCGCGACTCGACCGATTCGATGCCCGCGACGGGGAAGGAGTCGGGCTTCAGCCAGCCGCCGGTCACCAGCCCCGCCAGCACGGAGAGCTTTTGCGCCGCGTCGCGCCCCGAGAGGTCGAGAGCCGAGTCCTTCTCGGCGAAACCCTTCTCCTGCGCCTCGCGCAGGGCCGCGGCGGCCGTGAGGCCTTCCTCGCAGCGCGTGAGGATGTAGTTGGTCGTGCCGTTGAGGATGCCGTCGAGGCTCAAGACGCGGTCGCCGGAGAAGGACAGTTCGAGCGCGCGCAGGACCGGGATGCCGCCCGCGACGCTGCCCTCGAAGGCGAGGCTGGCGCCGGAGGCCCGTGCCGCGCGGGCGAGTTGGGGCCAGGCGTAGGCCAGCAGGCGCTTGTTGGCGGTCACGACCGACCGGCCGCGACCAAGGGCCTCCAGGGCGAAGCGTCTCGGCGCGTCGAAGCCGCCCAGGAGCTCGACGAAGAGGTCCGCGTCCGCGCTGCGCGCCATGGCCACGGGGTCGGCGTAGCGGACGACGCGGCCGGGCAGGCTCAGGGCCCGCGCCTCGCGGCCGACCTGGCGGTCGGCGACGGCGACCAGGGTCAGCTCGGCTCCCAGGCGCTCGCGCAGTTCCGCGCGGCGCTTACGCAGGAGGCGCACGGTCTCGCGGCCGATCATGCCCAAGCCCGCGACGGCGACGGCGAGTTTCTTCAAGGCCGCTATTCTACTAAAACGATCAGCGCGGGGGGGATGAGGCGTCCGTCGAGACGGCGATGATCGGGAGCGTGGTCGTCGAGAGAACGACGCCCGCAGGCGCGGCCGTGGAGAGGTCGGTCTGAGTCGGACCGGAGGGTAGCGTACCCGTGGAAGCGGGGACGCTCGGGGCCGGAGGAGCGCTCTCGGGAGGCGTGAGGGCCAGGGCCTTGGCCGCGGAACGGGCCACGGTCTCGCCCAGAGGCGGGGCGAGGGCTTCCAGGCGCCGGGTCAGTTCCGAGGGGAAGAGCTTGAACTCCGCGAGGGTCATACTCGAGGTCTTGTCGGTGAGCATCTCCTCGCGGCTCCAGAGCAGGCGCGCGGTGTCGGCGCGATAGACGCGGGTCGCCGCCGTGAGGGCGGGCATGATTTGTCCTTCGTCGGTCGTCTCGGTGCCGAAGGAGAGATTCACCTCGACGATCACGCCGTCGTCGAGGAGGGGGACCTGGGAGTAGTCGCGCGGCACGCTTTGGCCCATTTCCGGCGCGAAATAGCGGCGCCGCCAATCGAGCTGGTCCTTGGCCTGGTTCCAGTCGCGGATCTGAGGGGCGCTCACCCCGGCTTCCGACATCGTCTGGATGTCGCCCCCGTGCAGGGTCTTGAGGGTCTTGAGCATGGAGGCCTCCAGTTGTCGGTCGTAGCGCGGGCGCGGCAGGTACTGCTGGAGCTCCTTCGAGATGTCGAGGGTCTTATCGTCCTGGACGGTCTGTACCAGGAACCCCACGGGTAGGAGCTTGGCCGCCGCTTCGGCCTTGGAGTCCGATTCCTTGATGATCCAGGGCCCGGGCGACTGGGCGACGAGAACCACCAGGCGCTGCTTCGACCCGACGGCGCCGCGCGGATCGGGCAGGGGCACGACCGAGACGCAGGCGCAGAAGGCTGCGGCGGCGCAGAGCAGGGAGGTCAGGCGGCGCATGGATCATTAAGGATATATAATCGCGTGATGGTCTTCCCCGCGCTTTTTGTCTTCCTCGTCGCGGCGGTCCCCGCCCAGGCCCGGACGTCCCTGCGCGAGATGGCCCGCGCCGCGGACCCGCGGGACGTCTGGGTCCTGCGCGAGACCCTGCGGGAGGCAAACCCGCAGGAGCGCGCAGAGGCCGCCTTCGCTCTCGGCCAGTACGGCCTCTTCGAGGTTCCCGAGGGCGGCGCCGAGCCCGTCGACATCGCCTCCGCGCGCGCCGCGGCGGCCGCGGTCCTGGCCCCCGAGGCCTCGAACCCGGACGCGGGCGTGCGTCGCGCGGTCGTCGAGGCGTTGGGCAAGGTCGGGGCGGCCGGCGAAGAGACGGTCCTCTTGGCGGCGACGACCGACGCCGACGCCGAGGTGCGCGCTCAGGCGGCGTTGGCGCTCTTTCGCATGCGCTTCCTTAAACGCGTGCCCGAGTACTCCACCGCCGCCGCCTCTAGGCTTTCCCTGCTGACCGCCGACCCGGAGGCCGAGGTCCGCTGGCGCGCAGTCTACGCGGCGACGCGTTGGGCTGAGCCGCGCATGGCCAAGGCCCTCGCCGTCTGCGCGCGCGACGCCGATTCCCGCGTGCGCCTCTTCTCCGTGCGCGCCCTGGGCAAGCTCGGCGCGGCCCCCGAGGACATCCTCCTCTCAGATCCCGACCCGTACGTCCGCGCCGAGGCCGTCGGCGCTCTTGGCGCCGCCAAGGATTGGTCGCGCCTAAGCAACGCCCTCTTCGTCGACGCGTCGGCTCATGTGCGCGCGGCCGCCGCGGACGCCGCCGCTGCCTCGGGTGATGTCGCGCGCTTCGGCCCTCTACTTGAGAAGATGGCCGCGGGAACCGGCGCCCTGGCCGAGGGTCGCGCGCTCTTGGCTTTGGCCAAGCTTCGCGGCGAAGGGGCCGCCGAGGTCTTGGCCCGGGCCCGCAAGGACCCGCGCTGGTGGGTGCGCGCCCGCGCCTTTGAGGCGAGCGCTTCTCTCTTGCGGGCGGGGGAGATCCTTCAAGAAGGGACGAAGGATCCGGATCCCCGCGTGGCGGCGCAGGCCTTGGAGACGCTGGCCGCCTCCACTTCCATGTACGCCCTGCCGGTCCTCGACCAAGTCCTGCGCGACCCGCGGGCGTCGCTCGAGCTGCGCGGGGCCGCCGTGGACGCGGCGGCCCGGCGCCAGGACGCGCAGCTCCTAGGAGGGCTCTTCGAGTCCATGAAGTCCGCGACCGGGACGGGCGCGGGCGAGATGCGCGAGTCCATCCGCAAGGCCCTCCTGACGGTCGCCGATAAGCACCCCGACCAAGCTTCCTCGATTCGCGCCGCGCTCAAGAGCTTCGCGCATTTCACGGACAAGCCGCGACGCGTGCGGCCATTGGAGGACGCCCCCCTCGTGGATATGGAAACGGAGAAGGGGAGTTTCACCATCGCTCTGGCTGCGGCCGCGGACGCGGGGACGCATGCCGCGGCGTTCGCCGAGAGCGTCAAGAAAGGCTTTTACGACGGCCTGACCTGGCACCGGGTGGTGACGGCTTTCGTGGTGCAAGGGGGCGATCCGCGCGGCTCCGGCTGGGGAGACGCGGGCTGGCGTCTGGCCGACGAGGTGAACCGCACGCCCTTCCTGCGCGGCACGGTCGGCATGCCCAAGGCGGGAAAGGACACCGGAGGCTGCCAACTCTTCGTAAGCCTAGTCCCGACCCCGCACCTGGACGGTCGCTACACCGCCTTCGGGCGCGTCATCTCCGGGCTGGAGGTCCTAGACCGCCTGGAACCCGGTGACCGCATCCTACGCGCCTCTCTCAAGTAGCCCGTCCTAGGCCGTTCCGGGGGGAAATTGCTACACTCCCGTTTCCATATATGACCGAGCATAGCGCAGGAAATGGTCGCATCCATCGCCCTGGGAGGCGACCATGATCAAAAAGCTTTTCGAGATTGTCTTCGGCACGGCCAGCGAGCGCACCCTCAAGCGCTTCCGCCCCACCCTGGACAAGATCAACTCTCTGGAAGAGGGGATCAAGGCGCTTCCCGATGAGGAGTTCCCGCGCCGCACCGAGGCTCTCCGCGCCCGGGTCGCCGAATTCTTCGCCCTCATCGACGTCTCCGAGCACGAGGACGACAAGCGCGAGGCCCGCAAGAAGGCCGAGATCGAGGCCCTCGACGTCGTCCTGCCCGAGGCCTTCGCCCTGTGCCGAGAGGCCGCGCGCCGCTCCATCGGCCTGAGGCATTTCGACGTCCAGCTCCTGGGAGGCATGGTCCTCCACAACGGCTCCATCGCCGAGATGCGCACCGGCGAGGGAAAGACCCTGGTCGCCACCGCTCCGGCCTACCTCAACGCCCTGGTCGGAAAGGGAGTGCACATCGTCACGGTCAACGATTATCTGGCCAAGCGCGACAGCGAGTGGATGGGCCCGGTCTACCGCTTCCTGGGGCTCACCGTCGGCTGCGTCCAGCATGACATCTCCAACGCCGAGCGGCAGGCCGCCTACCAGTGCGACATCACCTTCATCACGAACAATGAGATCGGCTTCGACTACCTGCGCGATAATATGGTCGTGCGCAAGGAGGATCGGGTCCTGCGTCCTCTCTATTACTCCATCATCGACGAGGTCGACTCGATCTTAGTCGACGAGGCTCGCACCCCGCTGATCATCTCGGGCGCGGCGGAGAAGTCCACCGAGCGCTACGCCATCGTCAACCGCCTCATCCCTCACCTCAAGGTCCGCCTCATCACCGAGGAGGACGAGATCCAGGCGAAGTATGAGGGCACTGATCTGCAGAAGGACTGGGACGCCATCGTCGACGAGAAAAACCACACGGCGATCCTGACCGACGAGGGCGTGCAGAAGTGCGAGAAGCTCCTCGGCCTGGGCAACCTCTACGATGACCTCGAGGGAGAGTGGGTGCACCATATCACCCAGGCCCTGCGCGCCCACCATCTCTACAAGCGCGACGTGGAGTACGTGATCAAAGACGGCGAGATCATCATCGTCGATGAGTTTACCGGCCGCCTCATGCCCGGCCGCCGCTGGTCCGACGGCCTGCACCAGGCCGTCGAGGCCAAGGAGATGCTGGCCCCGAAGGAAGAGAATCAGACGCTGGCCACCATCACCTTCCAGAACTTTTTCAAGATCTACAAGAAGCGCTCGGGCATGACCGGCACGGCCATGACCGAAGAGGACGAGTTCCTCGAGATCTACTCCATGGAAGTCCGCGAGATCCCGACCAACCGCACCTCGATTCGCGAGGACTTCTCCGACCTGGTCTACAAGACCGAGCGCGAGAAGTTCAACGCCATCGTCGAGGAGATCCGCGAGCTCTGGAAGCTCGGCCGCCCGGTCCTCGTCGGCACGCGCTCCATCGAGAAGTCCGAGAAGCTGTCGGCGATCCTGCGCCACACGGGCATCCCGCACCAAGTCCTCAACGCCAAGTACCACGAGATGGAGGCTCAGATCATCTCCCAGGCGGGCCGCAAGGGCGCGGTCACCATCGCCACCAACATGGCCGGCCGCGGCACGGACATCCTGCTGGGCGGCAACCCCCAGGACCCGGCCGAGTATGAGGTCGTCAAATCGGTCGGCGGCCTCCATGTCCTCGGCACCGAGCGCCACGAGTCGCGCCGCATCGACAACCAGCTGCGCGGCCGCTGCGGACGCCAGGGCGATCCAGGCTCGACGCGCTTCTATCTGGCCCTCGACGACGAACTTATGCGCCTCTTCGGCTCGGACCGCATCGCGCCTCTGATGGAGAAGCTCGGCATGCAGGAGGGCGAGGTCATCGAGTCCGGCTTGGTCAGCTACCAGATCGAGAACGCCCAGCGCCGCGTCGAGACCCACAACTTCGACATCCGCAAGCAGCTGCTCGATTACGACAACGTGATGAGCAAACAGCGCGAGGTCATCTATAAGTTGCGCGACGAGGTGCTCTTCGGCGAGTCCGTGAGCGCGCAGATCAAGGCGATGATCGAGGAGGACGCCGCCGAGGCGGTGGACGCCGCCGCCGCGGGCCGCGACGACGCCCATGAGTGGGACCTCCCCGCCCTCTCCGCCTACCTCGAGCGCTCCTTCGGCCTGCAGTGGAACCCGGCCGACGCCGACCTCGCCCGCCTCTCGGCCGCGTCCCTCAAGGACGAGTTGATCGCGGCCGCCGTGAAAGTCTATGCCCGCCGCCCGGCAGAGTTCACGGGCTGGGACTTCCGCGAGATCGAGAAGATGATACTCCTCCAGATGATCGACAAGGCTTGGAAGGGCCACCTCTACGACCTGGACCACCTCAAGAAGTCCATCTTCCTGCGCGCCTACGGCCAGAAGGATCCGAAGGTCGAGTACCAGAAGGAATCCTTCCGCATGTTCGAGGCCATGCTCGCCCGCATCCGCGAGCAGACCGTCGAGTACCTCTTCAAGGTCGAGGCCCCCAAGGCCCCGCCGCCCCCGCTCATCCCAGAAACCCCCCCTGCCGGCGAGGCCGTGGACGGCATGGTCGACGAGCCGTCTTCTCCCGTGGCTTCGCCGCCGAAGCAGGTCGAGCCCGCCCGCAGCATCCTCTCCGGCGGCTCAGGCCGTCCGTCCGACATTCATAAGATCGGCCGTAACGAACCCTGCTTCTGCAACTCGGGCAAGAAGTACAAGAAATGCCACGGGGCCGGCTCGGACAACTGAGCGCGGTCGCCTTCGGCGCCGCCCTCGCAGCCCTGGCGCTGCCCCCGCAAAGCCTCTGGCCCCTGGGCTGGTTCGGTTTGGCCCCGCTCTTCCTGGCGGCCTCTTCTGAGAGACGACGAGACGCGGCCCTCGCGGGCTTTGCGGCCGGCTTCGCCTATCACGCCGTCGTCCTCCACTGGATCTACCAGACCTGTCGGTTCGCCCGCATGCCGGTCCTCGCCGCCGCCCTCGCCTGGTTCGCCCTCTCCGGGTTCCTCGCCTTGAACTGGGCTTTGACCGCCGTCCTCGGCCGCCGGCTCTCGGTTCGCGCGCCCCGCGCCCTGCGTCCCTGGCTGTGGGCCCTGGCCTGGACCGCCGTCGCCGCGGCCTCGGAGCGTTGGACGCCGCGCCTCGCCGCGGACCTGTTCGCCTACACGCAGGGCCCCAATCTCGCCCTGCTCCAGTCCTTGTCCTGGGGCGGCCCGCATTTGCTCGGCTTCGTCGTCGTCCTCTTCAGCGCGTCCCTGGCCGAGGCCCGGCTTGACGCGTCGGCCGGCGAATGGGGTCCGTCGGTCCGTCCGCTCTGCGCGTCGGTCCTGCTGGCCGCCGGGCTGTGGGCGCACGGTCGGTCGGTCCTGCTCGGCCGACCCCTGACTCCCGGTCCGACGGCCCGTGTTGAGATCCTCCAGCCGAAGGTGGATCAGTATCATAAGTGGGACCGCGCCTTCATCGACGCGATCCTCGCCAATCTCGACGGCTTGCTCTCGGCGCCGCGGCCCAAGAAGCCGGCCCTCGTGGTCTGGCCGGAGACCTGCCTGCCGCGCTGGATCGCGCGCGGGCAGGCGGCGGCCGAGGGCGCGCGCTGGGCGAAGGCGCTGGGAGCCCCGCAGCTCGTCGGCATCATCGCCGGACCCGACGGCAAGAGAGGGGGGCCCGCCAACGGCGCGCAGTTCATAGCCTCGGACGGGAGGGTCGCGGGGTTCTACGCCAAGAGGGAACTCGTGCCATTCGGCGAGTTCGTTCCCTTGCGCGGGCTCATCCCGCGCTTCATCATCGAACATTGGCTGGCCGTGCTCGATGAGTTCGGCGACATGGCGGCCGGCGCCAAGGACCAGCCCCTGTTCGACACGCCCTTCGGCCCCGCGGCCGTCACCATATGCTACGAGGCCATGTTCCCGCGCTGGTCCCGCAGGGACGCGGCGCGCGGGGCGCGCCTTCTCGTCAACATCACCAACGACGGTTGGTACAAGGACACCTGGGGCCCCTACCAGCATTTCGCGGTGAACGCGGCGCGCGCCATCGAGAGCCGCATGACCGTCATCCGCTCCGGCAACACCGGCATTTCCGCGGTCATAGACCCTTACGGCAGGGTGATCGCGAGATTGGATCTAGACGCGAGGGGACGCCTCGACGTCGATGTTCCGATGACCGACGCCTTCCCCGAGCGTTCGTTCTACGTCCGGCACGGCGATTGGTTCGGCACGCTCTGCATGGCTCTGCTCGTCTTGGCGGCCTTGCTGAAGGCTCTCCTGCGCGGATGAAGCCCCGTCTCGTCTTCTCTCCCCGATATGAAGTGGCCGGCATGACGGGCCATGTTTTCGCGACGCGTAAATTTTCATTGACGGCCAATAGCTTGGAAGAGACCGCCGTCTTAGTCGAGCCGGCGGAACCAAGTCGAGAAGATATTCTTTTAGCCCACGATGAGACCTGGACCGAGAAGGTGATGTCGGGGCGCATGACCGAGGAGGATATCTCTCGCCTCGAGCTTCCTTTCTCGCCCGCGCTTTCCCGGGCTCATCGCTTGGCTGTCGGCGGCACTCTTCTCGCGGCGCGTCACGCCTTGGAATGCGGCGTCGGCCTCCATTGCGGAGGAGGCGCTCACCACGCCTTCCGCGACCACGGCGAGGGCTACTGCGCCCTTAACGACATCGCCATCGCCGTCCTTAAGCTTCGCAAGGAGGGCAGGATCCGACGGGCGGCGGTCGTGGACCTGGACGCGCATCAAGGCAACGGCACGGCCTCCATCTTCGCCGGAGACCCCGGCGCCTTCACCTTCTCCATGCATCAAGCCGACATCTATCCCGAGAAGAAGGAGAGGAGCACCCTCGACATCGAGTTGCGGGCCGGGACCGCGGACGCCGAGTATTACGACCGCCTTTGTCGCGGCCTCAAAGCCGTCATGGGCTTCAAGCCGGAGCTCGTGATCTATCAGGCCGGAGTGGATGTCTGGGAGAACGACAGTCTCGGCGGCTTGAAGCTTACGGAGAGGGGCGTGCTCGATCGCGACATGGCCGTGCGCGAGGCCTGCCTCCTCCACCATGTCCCCGTCGTCGTCACCCTGGGCGGAGGATATGGCCCGACGCCCGAGGACACGGCGCGCCTGCACGCCCGGACTCTGCGCCGGTTCGCCGGAATTTTCTAGAATATCGCCACCAATGCCTCCCAAGACCTCCGCCTCCGCCGCCGATCCGTACCGGAAGCTCGGCGCCGCCAGACTCCTTCAGATCCACGAGAACATGGTGCGCGCGCGACTGCTTGAGGAGCGCCTCATCAAGATGAGCAAGGGCGGCGACGGCTTCTTCTGGATCGGCGGGCCCGGCGAGGAGGCCTTCAATACCGCCTTCGGCTTTCAGGTCAAGAAGGGGCACGGAGTCGACTGCGACTTCCTCCACCTGCACTACCGCTCCTCGGCCATCGTCCTGGCCATGGGCGCCAAGCCCATCGACGCCATCCGCCAGATGCGCTCCGTGGCGGCGGACCCGTATTCCAGGGGCCGCAACTTCGTCAACCACTATGCCATCCCCGAGCTCAACGTCGTGCCCATCTCCCCGACCATCGAGACCCAGTACCTGACCGCCATCGGCACGGGCATCGCCCAGGCGCGGGCCAAGACCGACGCCGTCACCATCGTCAACGGCGGCGACGCGGGCACGGCCGAGGGGGACTTCCATTCCTGCCTGGTCTGGGCCAATCGAGCGGTCCTTCCTCTGCCCATCTTGATCGTCGTCGTCAATAACGGCTACGGCATCAGCACGGCGTGCTCGACCCAGCACGGAGAGAAAAATATATCGGATTGGGCGAAGGTTTTTCCCGACATGCCGGGCAAGACCGTCGACGGCAACGATGCCGTCGCTTCGTGGCTGGCCTTGGAAGAAGCGTTCGGTTACGTCCGCAAGAACCGCAGGCCGTATCTCCTCGAGGCGCGCTGCAGCCGCCTTTACGGCCATTCGTCCTCCTCGGGCGCCAACCGCATTCCGGAGACCGACTGCATCGCGGATCTCGAGGACGCGCTCACATCCCGCGACTTGGCTCGGAAGCCGACCCTGCTCAAGGTCTGGGACGTCGAGTCCGCGGCCATCGACGAGGCTCACCGGCGGGTCAAGCAGGAGCCTTTCCCGGCCGGCGAGACCGTCTGGGAGAACGTCTTCGCCGACGGCCTGCCGCCGTCTTATCCGACCAGCGGAGGCGGCTGACATGGCGAACATGGCTCAGGCCATCCGAATGGCCCTCCACTACGGCGAGCAGAACCTGGGCGTGACCGAGATCTTCGGCGAGGACGTCGGCCCGCCCCTGGGCGGCGTCTTCACCGCGACCCAGGGACTGGAGCGCTCCTGGAACTCGCCGCTCGACGAGCGCGGCATCGTGGGCGCGGCTCTGGGCCTGGCTTGGGCCGGCGCGCGGCCCGTGGTCGAGATCCAGTTCGTCGACTACATCTTCAACGCCATCGACCTTCTCAAGCTCTGCGCCAACGGCCATTGGGCCTCGGGCGGCCGGTACAAAGCGCCCATGGTTCTGATGACTCCGACCGGCTCGGGCATCCACGGCGCGATGTATCACTCGCACTCCTTCGACTCCATCGCGTCCAAGATCCACGGCATGAAGGTGGTCTGCCCCTCGACCCCGCTCGATGCCTACGGCTTGATGCTCTCGGCCATCAAGAGCGACGACCCCGTGCTGTACCTGAAGCCGAAAGCCCTCATGCGCGCCAAGGGCGCGGAGCTCATCCCCGGCGAGCCTGCCGACGAAAAGATCCTGCACGAGATGATCGACGCCCCTCTCGGCGACCGATCTCAATGGAAGGCGAAGTGGCCCACGCTCACCGACTACTCGGTGCCGCTCGGGAAGGCGAAGGTTTCGCATCCCGGCGAGGGCCTGACTTTGGTGACCCACGGCCGCATGGCCCCCGTCTGCTTGGACGTGGCGCGGCGCTTCGCGGCCGAGGGCCGCGGCTCCGTCGAGGTCCTCGACCTTCGATCCCTCATTCCTTATGATTGGGAGGCCGTCAAGGCCTCGGTCCGCAAGACCGGCCGCGTGGTCTTCGTCAACGAGGAGACCGAGATCTCCAACTTCGCAGAGCACCTGATCCGGCGGCTGGTCGACGAGATGTTCTACGAGTTGAAGGTCCGCCCGCGCCTCTTGGCGGGCAAGGCTTGCCCCGGCATCGGCCTCTCCCCGAACCTGGAATACTTCACCCAGCCCCAGACCGCCGACGTCGAGCGCGTCGCCGCCGAGGCTTTGGCGGAGGCGGCCTAGCCATGGGCGACATCAAGGCGCCGGGCTTCTCGACGCTGGCCGTCCATGCCGGCCAGTCTCCCGACCCGACCACCGGCGCCATCATGACGCCGGTGTATCTCACCTCGACCTACGTCCAGCAATGGCCGGAGAAGCACAAGGGTTTCGATTACGCGCGCACCGTCCATCCCACCCGCCTCGCCTTGGAGAAGAACCTCGCCGCCTTGGAGGGGGCTTCCTTCGGCCTCTGTTTCGGCTCGGGAATGGCCGCCGTGTCGACCGTCATCCAGGCTTTATCGTCGGGAGATCACGTCCTTTGCGGCAATGATCTCTACGGCGGGACGTATCGCGTCTTCACCAAGGTCTTTCAGCGTTTTGGGGTGTCTTTCTCGTTCGTGGATTCCACCGATCTCCGGGCTTTAGAGGCGGCGTTCACTCCCAAGACGAAATTGGTCTGGATCGAGTCGCCTTCCAACCCCCTGCTCCGGATCACCGACATCCGCTCCGCGGCGAGGCTGGCCCATGCGAAGGGCGCCAAGCTCGCGGTCGACAACACCTTCGCCAGCCCCGCCCTGCAGCGCCCCTTGGAGCTCGGGGCCGACGTGGCGGTGCACTCGACCACCAAATATCTAGGCGGGCATTCGGACGTCGTGGGCGGCGCCATCCTCACCTGCGACGAGGCGCTCCACAAGGAATACAAGTTCCTGCAGAACGCCGTGGGCGCCGTGCCCGGACCCTTGGACTGTTTCTTGGTGCTGCGCGGGACCAAGACCTTGGCTCTGCGCATGCGGCGGCACTGCGAGAACGCCGTGATCGTGGCGCAGCATCTGCTCGGCCATCCCGAGGTTTCGAAGGTCCACTACCCCGGCCTGCCCAGCCACGCCGGCCACGAGACCGCCCGGTCGCAGATGGCCGGCTTCGGCGGGATGATCTCCTTCGAACTCAAGGGCGACCTCGAGCGCGCCAAGCGCATGATCTCCTCCTGCAAGGTCTTCTCCCTGGCCGAGAGCCTGGGCGGCGTCGAGTCTCTCATCGGTCATCCCGCCTCGATGACCCACGGCTCCATCCCGCGAGAGGAGCGCCTCAAGGCGGGCCTTTCCGACGGCCTCATCCGTCTCTCCGTCGGCATCGAGGACGTCCTGGACCTGCTCGCGGACCTCGACGGCGCCATCCTTTCGTCGCTTTAGCCGCGCGCCCAGCGCGTCCTGCAGGCTCTCCTCGATCTTGATGTGCGCGACCATCTCGCCGCCGACCTTCGAGAAGCACGAGAGGCGGTCGGTAAGAGTTACGAAGCCGTCCTCGTCGATTTTCGCAATATCGCCCGTCACATAGTAGCCGTCCTTGATGACCTCGCGCGTCCCGGCCTCGTCGCCGAGGTAGCCCTTCATGACGTTGGGTCCCTTGACGAGGAGCAGGCCCGGCTGGTCGGCGCCCAGTTCCCGACCCGTCTGCGGGTCGACGACCTTCATGAAGACGCCGGGCAGGGGCAGGCCGACGGTGCCGAGCTTGGTGCCGGTCTGCTTGATGCCGGGCCAGGCGATGTCCGGGATGTTGAGCGCGGCGATCGGGGAGAGTGCGGTCGCGCCGTAGCCCTCGAGGGGGATCACCCCGTACTTCTCGATGAAGGCCTTGGCGACATCCTCGCGCAGCTTCTCCGCGCCGACGACGACGTAGCGCAGGGTCTTGAACTCCTCGGCCTCGACGCGGCGCAGGTAGGCGAGCAGGAAGGTCGGCGTTCCGAGCAGAGCGGTCGCGCGCGTCTGCGAAACGAGGCGTCCGATCGTGCGCGCGTCGAGCGGGTTGAAGTGGTAGACTGCGCCCATGCCCAGCCGCAGCGGCAGCCACAGGGTCGCGGTGAAGCCGAAGGAGTGGAAGAAGGGCAGGACCCCGAGCATCCGGTCCTCGGGTCCGATGGAGATGACCTGGGCGACGGCCTCGAGGTTGGCGAGGACGTTGGCGTGCGTGAGCATCACGCCCTTCGGCGCGCCGGTCGAGCCGCTCGTAAACATGATGGTCGCCAGCCGCTCCAGCGGCCCGCGCGCCTTGGAGAAGGCCGTGCGCTCCAGGATGAAGGACGGCGTCAGAAGGAAGAGCGCGGCCGTCAAAGTCTTTGAGACGCTCCCTATTGCCGGGGCGGCATCCTCGATGTAGACCATCCGTCCCGACGGCTTCCATCCCAGCTTCTCGACGAAGAGGCGCGAGGTGACGACCGTCGCGGCCTCGGCCTTGGCCAGGCACGCGTCGATGATGTCCTTCGACGCCGTATAGTTGAGGTTGATCAAGACCTTGCCGCGCAGGGCGAGTGCGACGTTGGCCAGAGCCCCGCCGACCGACGGCGGCAGCATCACCGCGACGCGCTCACCCTCGCCGACAAGCGGCTCCAGGACCCGGCCCAGCAGATGCGCCCCGGTCAGGGCGGAGAGGGCGTTGAGCGAGGCGCCGGTCGAGTCGGCCAGGCACGGGGCGAAGGGCCGGCGCTTGGCCGTCCGGGCGAAGGCCAGCGGCAGCGGGGGGGCGTCGGCCAGCCGGTGGCGGAAGGCCGAGGCGCCCAGCGCCAGGATCGCCTGGCGGACCTCGAAAGCCGTGGCGGTCGCGGGCAGGGGCGCGCCGAAGCTGACCGTGACGCGGTAGGGAAGGCGGCGCGGTCGCTTGAAGAGCAGGCGTCCCTCTGAGAAGCTGAACAGGCTGCCCCAGACCTCGTCGAGATGAACCGGCACGACCGGCGCGTCTGAGCCCTCCACCATGCGCTCGAAGCCCTTCTTGAAGCGCTGCATCTGCCCGTGCCGGGAGATCTCCCCTTCGGCGAAAATGCACACCGCCTGTCCGGAGAGCATGTAGGCGCGCGCGCGGCGGAAGGACTCGGCCAGGGCCTTGGGGCCGTCGCCGCTCGAGACGGGGATGCAGCCCGTCGCGCGGAAGAACCAACCCGCGACCGGCAGGTCGTAGTAGGCGCGCAGCATCAGGAAGCGCGTCAGGCGCCGGTTGGCCATCGCGATGAGCATCGCGTCGATGAAGGAGACGTGGTTGGAGACGAGCAGGACCGGCCCCTCGAGAGGGACGTTCTCGCGTCCGACGACGCGGATCGAATACAGGCCGTGGGCCAGAGGCAAGAGGAGCACGCGCAGGAAGAAGTTGGGCAGGCGGCGCAGCAGCTCGAAGGCGGCCTTCAGGCGCGGCGTGTTCACGGGGCTCCCGGCGCCGGGGCCGAGGCCCTGCGCGCTACCAGCTTCCAGACGACCCGCCGCCGCCGAAGG
>MGTX01000017.1:0-15651 GCA_001799675.1 Elusimicrobia bacterium GWA2_66_18 | reverse complement strand
CGCCCGAGAAGCCGCCGCCGCTCCCGCCCGAATCTCCGGAGGACCAGCCGGAGCCGCCGATGCAGGCGCCGCCGCCGCGGATATGGATGTTCCGGGCCAGAGTCTTGCCCCATTGCGTCCTGGGCAGGAGCATCTTAAGAAAAGGGAAACCAATGAGGTGCGTGCCGAGGAGTCCCGTCCCGATCTTGGCGCCCCAGATGGCCATGGGGAAGGCGGCCCAGAAGGGGATCAGGAAGAAGTACAGGAACCAGCCCATCCCCGGCGTCAGGACGCCGACGCCCTCGAAGAGACCGAGCAGGCCGAAGACGAAGCAGCTCATTAGGATCTTTTCGAGCAGTCCCATGCCCGCGAAGTCGCTGCGCCCGCCCCCGGAGGCCGAGCCCGAGTGCGCCGTGGGCGTATAGTCGCCCGCGATAGCCGCGAGGATGGCGTCCACGCCGGCGGAGATTCCCCCGGAGAAATCGTTCTCGCGGAACCTGGGGACGATCTCGTCGCGGATGATGCGTCCGCAGAGGGCGTCGGGGAGAGCGCCTTCCAGGCCGTAGCCCGTTTCGATGCGCATCTTGCGGTCGTTCTTGGAGATCAGCAGGAGGATGCCGTCGTTTTTTTCCGCCCGGCCAAGTTTCCAGGTGCGCGAGACCCTGAGGGAGAAGTCCTCCAGGACCTCGCCTTCGAGCGAGAGGATGGTCAGCACCACGACCTGCTGGCCGGTCTTCGCCTCGTGCGCCTTAAGCGCCTGCTCCAGGCGCGCCGCCGCGCCCGAGTCCAGCAGGCGGGCGTCGTCGTTGACCCGGCCGGAGAGGAACGGGACTTCCAGGGCCGCGGCCGGCGGGGCCAGCAGAGCGAGGGCGAGGACGGCGGGGAGGGATCGCTTCATCGGCCGTCCCCGGTGAGGGGCTCGTCGCCGAGCTCGCCGCCGCCTTGGCCGCTCAGGCCCGCTTCGCGCAGGGCCTGCGCGACCTTCTCGACGGCCGCCACCAAGCCGTCGGCCACGCGGCCCTCGGCCGCGGCCGCCGTCATGGCCGCCGCCGCCGCGTCCCAGGCCTCGGACTTGACCTGGGAGCGCACGGCTTCGTCGGCCAGGACCACCACGCGCCTCTCCAGCAAGCTCGCGAAGATCAGCACTCCCGAGCGGGCCCCGGTCCGCGCGACGCCGATGTCGAAGAAGATTTCCTTGGCGCGGCGCGAGACCGACTCCTCCATTCGCCTCCGGCCGATGAGGAAGCGCTTGAGCGGCTTGCACCACCGCCCCAGCCCGGCTCCGACGAGGCCCGCGCCCGGGACCCACAGGATGAGCGTGGACAAGGGCAGCCAGATGGGCAGGAAGACGTCGGTGAGAAAGAGGGCCGCGCAGCTGAGAGACACCGCCGCGCCGGCCCCGGCCCAGAGGGCCTCGGGGTACGGGCTGCTTTGGGCATACACGCAGGGGACGATCTCAGCGGAAAGATCGGCTTCGGCCTTGGCGACGGCGTCTCGCACGCGCCCGCGTTCTTCGTCGCTCAGCATGGCCAAAGCCTAGCACACATCGAGTTCTTGGGGCTTGGGCAATTCCGCGCGCGAAGGTTAAAACGGCATGGAGATCGCGGCGATGCCCCGCTCGATTTCCTTTTCCAGGACCTTCACCCGCTTTTCGAGATGGTTCGACAGGGTGCGGTCCAGCGAGCGGCTGAGGGCGTTCTTGTAGAGCGGCCACAGGCGCGTTTCCTCCATCTGCATGCGCTCCTCAAGGTTGTCGATGAGGAGCATGGTCAGGGACCGGAGGCGCTCGAACGTGCACTCCTCGGACGATAGTTCGAGCGCGTATAGGATCTCCTCGCGCAGGGACGAGATGGCGCGGTGCTCCTCCTCGATCTCGGCGAGGGGTTCGCCGTCGTCGTAGGGCGCGTCGGGCGGGCGCGTGAAGACCAGGTCGTCGATATCCAGGTGGCGGTCGAGGGCCGGCAGCAACGTCTTCAGGCCATCGTCGAGTTCGGTGCGGGCGCGCTCTTCATCGTGGGCAAGGTCTATCTCGAGCCTATCGAGGAGCCTGCGGAACAGCGCATGTTCCTTGGTCAGAAGATCCAGGACTCTCATAAACACCCCGCGCGGCCCCGACGGGGGCCCTCTTAATTAGTGTAATTACAATACGCCCAAAAATCAAGACCCAGAGGGTCCCGGTCAGGAGGGCGCGAGGGAGGCGGTCGCGCGCTGGGCGCGGATGACGGCGGAGCGGACTTCCTCGATAAGGGCGGAAAGCCGCGCCGTCTCGTCGCGCGCGGCGGCGGCGCGCTGCGCGCCCAGCCAAGGCAGCCAACCGGCCGAGGATTCGCGGCGCGCGGCGTCCGCGCGGGCTCGTTCCAGGATCGTCTCGGTCTCGACGAGGGCCTCGGCGCGCCCCTCCGGCTGCGTGCGGAGCTTCAGCCGCGGGAAGGAGGAGTCCAGGCGCGCGCGCAGGCCGAAGTGCGAGGAGAGAGCGGCGGACTCCTCTTCCGAAGGGAGGGGGTCCGTGAAGGCGGAGCGGGCGGTCTCGCGCGGGGGGCGCGAGGAATAGGGGATCAGGAGGTAGTCCACGCGGCGCTCGCCCAGCGTGCGCCCGCAGACCTCGTCGCCGTGGGAGATGCAGAGGTCGCGCGCCTCCAGCATGTCGAGGAAGAGACGCGTCTCGCGGTCGTCCGGAGCGGCCGCCAGGTCTCCCATGAGGGCGAAGGGCCGCGTCGAGGACTCCGCGCGGACGAGCTGCGCCAGGCGGAAGAGTTGTCCCAGTCGCCTCGCGGCCGCGGGGCCTTCGCCCTCCTCAAGTCGCGTCGAATAGAGGTCCGCCTCGCGGCCGTCCGCCAGGAAGCGGGCGCGGAGCGCGCCGTAGCCCCCTCCGCAATCCAGCGTGCGCGCGGAGACGAGCGGCCGCCGGCTCGTTACGGCCAGGCCCAGCGCGGCGTCGTGCGCGCGGTGCGGATGCCCCGCCCCCTCAGCCAGGGCCTCCAGGTCCTCGGAGCGCCAGATCTCCTGGAAGGCGGCCGCGTCGGCGGCCTCTATCTTCAGGTGCGAGACGATGGCTTCTCGACGCGTGGGCCAGCCCTGGTGGACGCGCCGGGGGCCCGCGGCGTTGAGAGTGAGTATGACGAGGGAGAAAAGGCTCACTCGACCGGCGCGCCTTCGG
Organism: Elusimicrobia bacterium GWA2_66_18; assembly: GCA_001799675.1. Taxonomy (GTDB): domain Bacteria; phylum Elusimicrobiota; class Elusimicrobia; order UBA1565; family UBA9628; genus GWA2-66-18. The sequence continues at coordinate 12,515 of MGTX01000017.1, read as the reverse complement.
CCTTGAGCATGAGACGCTTCTTGGCCACGCCGCCCGCGCCGGAGTAGCCGGTCAGGCGCCCGTCGGCGCCGACGACGCGGTGGCAGGGGACGGTCGGGGCGAATGGGTTCTTGCCCAGGGCCTGTCCGACGGCGCGCGCGGCGCCCGGCTTGCCCACGCGTTCGGCGATCCAGCCGTAGGTGCGGACCTCGCCTTTGGGGATCTGGGCGCAGGCCTTCCAGACCGCCTGATGGAACGCGGGGTGGGACTTCATGGCATCGAGGATCTTCTTCGGCAGCCGGGGGCTCATGCCTCGATTCTAGCTTTGTTTTCATGTCAATCAATGCGTAATCCGCCGAACCTCTGCAAGGAGGAGCCGTTCTGGGAGCAAAATTCAGGGACGCTTGCCAACGGCGATCTGCTGTTCGTCATCGGCCATCCGACCTCCCGTTCGTGTTGATCATTGGTGGTGGCCCTGCTATGATAGTGATGTTACGGCTGATGCCGATGACGGCTCACACCCAACCATCACAGATGAGTTGTATTGCGGCGTTTTGAAGGGACGACACGGAAAACCCGGACTGCTGTTTGGGAATGCCCTGGCCGAGGCGCAGGCTAAGGCCCCAAACGCGTTCAAAAACGACCCGAATCTCGGCCCTGCTCTGTGATGAGGACGCGGCACATTTCCTAGAATACCGCCATGACGGACCCGTTCCTCGCCAGATTGCCCGCCTTTAAGAAGCTCCCCGCTCCCGTCCTGGCCGAAATCTCCGGCAGGCTCATCCTGCGGAAGTACCGAAAGGGAGAGCCGGTATTTGAGGAAGGCTCGCTCGCCGACGCCGTCCACCTCTTGCGCACGGGCCTCGTGAAGGCGGTGAAGTATTCGCCGAACTCCGAGCTCTCCGCGATGGAGATCATCGGCCCGGGCCAGCTCTTCGGCATGATCGCGGTCATGGATGACAAGCCCTATCCGGTCAGCGCCATCCCGCTCTCGACGTCCGAAGCTTACCGCATTCCCTCCGCGACGTTCGCCTCGCTGCTGGCCGATCATCCGGGCTTTTCAAAGCAGGTCTATGCCTTGGTCGGAGACCACCTCCGGCAGTCGCAGGCGCTGCGGGCCCTTTCCGGCGAGACGGTCGATCGGCGCATCGCCTACGTCCTCTGCGTCCTATCCGAATCCATGGGCGCAGTGCTTCCGGTCCGCAGGGAGGACATCGCCGAAATAGCAGGATGCTCGCAAGCAACGGCCATCCGGACGCTGGTGGCGTTCCGCAAAAGAGGGATCATCTCCTCGGGCTGGAAGCGCGTTACGATCCTCGATACGCGTCGGCTACTGAAGCTCATCGAGAGGGGCTAGGTCGACGGCCGAAATACGTGGAAAACATGCGCTAGCGCATACTCATCCGGCTTGATCCGCCCTATCCTATACCTGGAAAGTCGGAGCAAACCCAGGAGGACTTAAATGAAAAGCATCACGGAGTATTTCGCGGCCGATCACGACAGGCTCGACACACTCTTCACGGAGTTCCAGTCCTTGAAGCGCAAAGACCCCGCCGCGGCGAAGGAGAAGTTCAAAGGGTTCCTCAAAGGCCTGACCCGGCACATCGTCTGGGAGGAGGACGTGCTTTTCCCGATCTTCGAGCAGAGGACCGGCATGAGGGATTCCGGTCCAACAGCCGTCATGCGAATGGAGCACCGCCAGATCAAGGGCCATCTCGACGAGATCCACGAGAAGGTCCGGGTCGCCGATCCGAACAGTGACGAGTCCGAAAGCGCCCTGCTCGAGGTCCTGAAGGGCCACAACATGAAGGAAGAGCATATCCTCTACCCTTCCATCGACATGGGGCTCAACAAGGTCGGGCTCGATTCGGTTCAGAAGGCGATGAACGCCATCCCGGAGGAGCGTTACGCCTGCTGCTGCCACGCCCACTAACCGATGTGCGGCCGCTACACTCAAACGATCGATCCCGGCAAACTGGCGCTGCGATTTGGGCTCGATCCGCCGAGGTCTAACATCGTAAGCCGATACAACATCGCGCCGACGCAGGATGCGCCCGTGGTCGCAAATGACGACCCGAAGCGCCTCCGACTGATGCGCTGGGGGCTTACCCCCGCATGGGCAAAGGCTGTCGCAATCGGTAACCGGATGATCAATGCCCGCGCTGAGTTGGTAAATTCCCCCAAGAACGACAGTCCCGCCTGCATCGCTCCTGCATAGAACACCTCGCCGGCCTTTCCTGCTTCAAATCGGCTTGTAACAAATAGCCCTTGACTCTATACTTAGGTATAGGGTCTCCACTATAAGCGGGGAGGGAATGCCATGGATGTGAAGCTGACAATAGGGCGGGTTGCCAAACAGGCCGGGGTCAATATTCAAACCGTGCGCTACTATGAGCGTCGCGGGCTGTTGTTCCCCGACGGCCATCGGGACTCAGGCTATAGGATTAAACGACACCCCGAAGATCGCCGCGCTGGGGCTGGCCTTCTATTTTCTGGCGGACCCCAACGTCCATGTCGCTCCGCGCTGGTTCTTCCTGGCTTTGGCGGCGGCCAATGCTTTAGGAGAGATCGTGATGGGACTTCGGGTCACCGACACCTTGGCCCACAAAGTGACGCAGATGGACCACTTGGAAGGCTTCGCGGCGAATCTCGCCACTGCGGCGTTAACCATCGGAACGGCCGTGCAGGGCTTCCCGGTTTCTACGACCCACGTATCCAACTCGGCCATCCTGGGCATGGGGCTGCGTAATGGGGCTAAAGCGATCAACTGGAAAGTAGCCGGCGAGATTCTGGCCGCCTGGGTGATCACATTGCCGGCTGCCGGACTCATCAGCGCCGCGACTTATTGGACGCTCAAATGGATGTTCTGAGGAGATCGAAAATGGAAACGCAAACCGTCGAATCAGCGGAATTAAAAGACGCAGCTATCCTTTATAAGGCCACGCTGCACTTCTTTGAGCGGGATGGAATCCGCTTCTTCGTGGACGCCGAATCGCCGAACTGGATATCCACGGACGAGAGAGGATCGAGGATCTTGGGTTGGCTGGACGGCAAGAGAACTCTCGGAGAAATCCGGCGGCTCTACGCCGGCCTCTACGGATTGGACTGGGGCAAGAGCTGGCGGGACGTCCATGTCTTCGTTCGGGAAGCCCTAAGGAAGGGGATCGTCGCCCTGGAGCCTGTCAACCATCCCTCCTACGCCGGGCGCTCGCGGCACTTGACGCCCGAGTCCCTCAAAGAGTTCTGGATTCACCTGCTTCAAACCTGCAACCTTGCCTGCACTCACTGCCTGGTCTCCTCCAACCCGCAAGGAGCCAAGGGGCCCGATACCGGCTTTTACATGAAGATGATCGACCAGGCCTACGAGTTGGGCGTCCGGCGCTTTTATTTCACAGGTGGTGAACCGTTCGTGCGGCCGGACATCTTCGAGTTGATCCGGCATATCACCGATAAGAAAAAAGCGGAGCTCATCATCCTGACCAACGCCACTTTGTTCCAAGGCGACAGGCTTGAGTCGTTCAAGACCCTCGACCGCGAGAAGCTTAAGTTTCAAGTCAGCCTCGACGGAACGCATCCGGAAGTCAACGATCCCATCCGCGGCAGGGGCGTGTTCGAGAAGGCCTCGGAAAGCCTGAAAACCTTAAACGCCCTGGGCTTTGAGACCTCTCTGACCGCGGTCGTGACCCGCGCCAATCTCAAAGACTTGGAAAATCTCCCGGCCTTGGCCCATGCGCTGGGTGCCAAATCCGTGCATCTGATGTGGCTGCACAAGCGGGGCCGAATCCTGGAGACGGCCGGGGACGCTGCCTTCCCGGACACGGGCGAGCTTCTGGTCCTTTCCCGCAAGGTCAAGGAGGCCTCCGACAAGCTCGGAATACTCTTCGACAACTTCGGCTCGATTCTCCAGCGCGTCAACGGCCGGCCGGGCGTCAAGTACGACCTGGGCAACCTTTGTTGGGAGAGCCTCTGCCTCTATATGGATGGGCAGGTCTACCCTTCCGCGGCCTTGGCCGGTATCCCCACGCTAAGCCTCGACTCGACCCGCCATCAGCCCCTGCGCTCCCTGTGGCTGGAGAGCCCTGTGGCCAAGGCTTTCCGGGAAGCGACAGTCGCCCAAAAAGCCTCCTTGGCGGAAAATCCGTTCCGCTATCTGACCGGCGGCGGGGACATGGAGCACAGCTACTTCTTCAGCCAGAACGGCAAGGAAGGGAGTTTGTCGGCGCAGGACCCGTACCACGAGCTCTACGTGGAGTTGATCCAGGATGCCATGGCGGAGCTGGCCTTGAAGAAAAAGGCCGCGCTCAACTTGAAATCGGGCTTCAATCCTCCCCTCGTCTATCATGCGATGGGCGACGACTCCATTACCTGCAGCGAGGACGCGCGCGACCGGCTCGCGGAGCATGGGGAGAGTCCCGTCCGGCTGCTCCATACCAACTGCGTACTGTCTTTCGACGTGGAGAAGCCCTACCGGATCGTCCAGAGCTTCTACGGCAAGGCGGCCGTCGAGCCGCAGAAGGAGCTATGCTGCCCGGTCAAATACGACGAGAGCGAGGTGGGGCACATCCCGCAGGAGGTGATCGACCGCTTCTACGGCTGCGGCTCGCCCATCTCCATGGCCGAGGTTCGCGCGGGCGAGACGGTGCTCGACCTGGGCTCCGGGGCCGGCATCGACTGTTTCATCGCGGCCAAGAAGGTCGGGCCGAAGGGCAAGGTTATCGGCGTGGATATGACGGCCCCCATGCTGCGGGTGGCCAACGAATGCAAGGGGACCGTGGCCCGCAACCTGGGCTTTGACGTAGTTGAGTTCCGCAAAGGCTACCTCGAGACGATCCCTGCCGAGGACAAGAGCGTGGATCTGGTGACATCCAACTGCGTCATCAACCTCTCGCCGGATAAGGGCAAGGTCTTCGCCGGGATCTGGAGAATACTCAAGGACAACGGCAGGCTGGTCGTAGCCGACATCGTCTCGGAGGAGCCCGTGCCTCTAAATCTCCAGGCGCACAAAGACCTCTGGGGCGAATGCATCTCGGGCTCCTTGTCCGAGGCGGAATTTATCGCCGGCCTCGAGAGAGCAGGGTTCTATGGAATATCTCTCATCAAGAAGACTTTTTGGAAGGAGGTCGAGGGCTACAAGTTCTACTCGATCACGGTGCGAGGGTTTAAATTCGAGAAAAAGGCGGGCTGCTCCTTCATCGGCCAGAAAGCGATCTATTGGGGTCCATACAAGGCCGTGATCGACGAGGAGGGGCATCTCTTCCCCCGTGGCGAGGTGGTTGAGGTCTGTACGGATACGGCCGCGAAGCTCAAGGCCCCGCCCTACGCCGGGCACTTCGCAATTCTGGAGCCCGCTGGCTCCGTGGCCGCGGCTACGGGAGGCAGCCAGGAGTCCGCATGCTGCGCTCCGAGCGCAGGAAGCTCTTGTTGCTGAGCGATAGATGACGCCGTCCTTGTAATTTCGTTGAATTTGAATGGAGTTATCAATGGTTTTGAAGTCACCATGAATCGCGAATACATGCTAAGGATCGGGTTCTTCTTCGGAATCTTCGTCCTCGTCGCTCTATGGGAGGTCATCGCCGCGCGCCGCAAACTCGGATCGCCTAAAGCGCGACGCTGGGCCGGCAATCTCGGAATCATCTTTCTCAACACCCTCCTGGTCTACTGGCTGCTGCCCGTCACCGCGGTCGGCCTGGCCGCGTTGAGCCAGGCGCGGGGCTGGGGACTGCTCAATAATTTCCCGCTGCCGGACGGACCGGCCCTGATTTCGGGCGTCATCACGCTCGATCTCGCCATCTATCTACAGCATGTGATGTTTCACGCGGTGCCGATCCTCTGGAGACTTCACCGCGTTCACCACGTCGACCTGGACTTCGACGTCACCACGGGCCTGCGTTTCCATCCCATCGAGATCGCGCTTTCCATGCTCATCAAGCTGGCGGTCGTGGCGTTTCTCGGGCCATCCCCAACGGCCGTGCTGATTTTCGAGATTATTCTCAACGGGACCTCGATGTTCAATCACGGCAACATCAAAATCCCGCAGAGTCTCGACCGGGCGTTTCGGCTATTCGTGGTCACGCCCGACATGCACCGGGTGCACCACTCGATCCTCGTCCGGGAGACCAACAGCAACTTCGGCTTCAACCTTCCCTGGTGGGACCGCCTCTTCGGAACCTACCGCAGCCAGCCCGCTGCGGGACACGAGGGGATGACGATCGGAATATCCGAGTTCCGGGATCGCCGGAGTTGGAGCCTGCCTTGGATGCTGGCGCTGCCTTTCATCGGCGAGGCGGGGAGCTATCCCTTCTCCGGGAGGACGGGCGCGGGCGGACCGCCATGAAAATATCGATCATCATCCCTGCCCGCAACGAGGAGAGGAATATCGCCGAGGCGCTATCCCGGCTTCGGCGGGCCTCGAATGGGAACAGGATAGAGATCATCGTTGCCGATGGGCGGAGCTCGGACAGGACCGTCGAGGTCTCCCAAAGCGCCGCGGACAAAGTGATTCGGGTCTCCCAGGCGGGGCGCGCTATGCAAATGCAGGAAGGTGCCCAGGCGGCCTCCGGCGATTTGCTCCTTTTCCTGCATGCGGACACGAAACTGCCCGCCGATTGGAAAGAGCAATTGACGCAGGCCTGGTCTTGCGGCGAGAAACCCGCCGCCACGGCTTTCAAGCTCGGCTTTGACAACGATGATCCGTTCTACCGCCTGATCTCACGGGCCGCCAATCTCAGGACCGCTCTAACGGGAGTTCCTTATGGAGACCAGGCCATAGCCGTTGATAGAGAAGTGTTTCTCAGAGTCGGAGGCTTCCCGCCGGTCCCCCTGATGGAGGAGTACCTGCTGATCGCCAAGCTCAGGCCCCTGGGCCGGGTCGTGATTCTACCTGGGAAGGTGGCCACATCGGTGCGCAGGTACGAAAAAAACGGGCGGCTCTTCAACGCGCTGCGTAACGCCGTCATCACCGCCCTCTTTTACCTGGGAGTTCCACCGCGCTCCCTCGCGAGGCTCTACAGATGAACAAAATCATGGTCTTCGTCAAAGCCCCTATTCCGGGCCGCGTCAAGACCAGGCTCAGCCCTCCGCTCTCGCCGACTCAGGCGGCAACGCTTTATATCGCTTTCGTCAAGGATACGCTGGAGGCCGCCCGAGACGCGGCGAACTCCTCGGTGGATATCTTCTATGACCCCTCGGCGGACTTTCCCGACCTGCGGTGGATTGAGTCTGCACCGCTCCTCCCGTTTTTCCCTCAGAAGGGCGGTGATCTTGGGATGAGACTGGACCACGCTTGCAATGAAACATTATCGCGTGGAGCCGGCAAAGCCGTGGCCATCGGCTCGGATACTCCCCACATCGAACCCGCGGTGATCGAAAGGGCGTTCTCGTCATTAGACCGCGCTGACATGATCCTGGGACCAGCCGCGGACGGAGGCTATTACCTGATCGGTCTCAAGGAGCCGCACGATTTCCTGTTTCAGGGAATCTCGTGGTCCACCGTGAACGTCTTGCGGCAGACCCTGGAGCGCGCAAAACAGCGAGGCCTGAAAGTCGTCATGCTCCCGACGTTATTCGACGTGGACACCATCTCGGATTTGAGAGAGCTGGCAAAGCTCCTAACCGTCAACGACGCCGGGTCAGCGCGATTCAACCGCTTTCCAACGGCGTGTGGAGGCGGCATTTCCTCGCCATATGGCTCGGTCACAAAACTCGTCCTGGACGAACTATCGGGGCAAGGGATATTCGGCGATGCCGTCAAACGCTAGGATGTTTCTGCTGCTGGGGACCATGAGCGGCTTGCTGTTCTTTTCCCCCGCGAAGACCTCGGCGCAGAATATGACGCTCTTGCCTTTATCGCCGGTTTTGGAGCCCGAGGGTTTGCCCAAGAGTTGGGAGCCTCTCACCTTCAGGAAGATCAAACGGCATACCGTCTACGAATGGTCGGCTCAAGAACGCGCGATCCATGCCGTGAGCTCGGCTTCAGCCTCCGGCCTTATGTATCGCCTCGACCGGGACGTGGCGGCGGCTCCAATCCTGCGCTGGCGCTGGCGAGTCTCCTCCGCGATAGCCAAGGGAGACGAGAAGTCCAAGGCGGGCGACGATTACGCCGCCCGAATTTACGTGACCTTCAAGTACGATCCATCCAAAGCCGGAGGCGGGACCAGATTCAAATACGGGCTCGTCAAGAAAATCTACGGCGAGTATCCGCCGCATTCGGGAATCAACTACATCTGGGCAAACCGCCTGCCCAAAGGAGAGTCGACGCCTAACGCCTATACGGACAGGCTCAAGATGGTCGCCGTACGCTCCGGGGATGCGGAAGCGGGGCGGTGGATCACCGAGGAACGCAATATCCTGAAGGACTACCGCAAGCTCTACGGCGAAGAGTCCCCGCCGCTTGCCGGCATCGCCGTCATGACGGATACGGACAACACGGGCTCGCAGGCGGAGGCTTGGTACGCCGATATCGAGCTTCGGGCGGTCCCATGAGCGGATATCTGCGGGAGATCCTGGCCTGGATCGGCAGCCTGGGAACCCTGGCCCCGGTCCTTTTCATCTTGACCTATATCGCCGCCTGCGTGCTGTTCATCCCCGGGGCCCTGCTCACGCTGGGGGCCGGGGTGCTGTTCGGCGTCGTTTGGGGGACGGTCTATGTTTCCATAGCTTCCGTGGCCGGCGCGACCGCCGCTTTTCTGATCGGGCGCTATCTGGCGCGGGACTGGGTCGCGCGCCGGATACAAAGCAGCCCAAAATTCGCCGCGGTGAGCGCCGCCGTGGGACGGGAAGGCTGGAAGATCGTGGCCTTGACGAGACTGTCCCCGATATTCCCGTTCAACCTTCTCAACTACGGCTTCGGCATCACCGAGGTACGGCTGCGGGACTATGTCCTCGCTTCCTGGGCAGGCATGCTGCCCGGCACCGTGATGTACGTCTACATCGGCTCGCTGGCGGGAAGCCTGGCGGGACTCGGCGCGGGGGCCCGCGCCCGGACGCCGGCTGAATGGACGCTCTACGTGGCGGGGCTTGCCGCCACGGTTGCGGTGAGCGTCTACGTCACGCGCATCGCGCGCGCCGCTTTGGAGACGGAGACGAACGCGGCCCGTTAAGCGGCGTAACATTCCGCGGCTTCGCCATACTTATGACCGAGCCATATGGCGAGGAAATGCCGTCCTCCAGACGCCGTTGGAAAGCGGCTGAGTGGAGCCAAAGTGGGAGGAGCCATGGTTACAGCTACCCTTAAAGGAGAACCGGATCTCATGGATAAGACCGTCGTCATCGAGCCCTTCGACGAGCATAACCGCGCCGTGGTCTCAAACGGCCACCCTCCCGATTGGGTCAATCCCGCTCCGACCGGGCGCTACAACCTGGTCGTCATCGGTGCAGGCACCGCGGGCCTGGTCACCGCCGCCGGAGCCGCCGGTTTGGGCGCAAAGGTGGCTCTTGTGGAGAAGCACCTCATGGGCGGCGACTGCCTGAACGTGGGCTGCGTTCCCTCCAAGGCGCTCATCCGGGCTTCCCGCGCCTTCGCCGATGTTCGAGATGCCGGCTCCATCGGCTGCGAGCTGGCCCAGGCCTTCCGGCGCTTCGGCTCCAAGGTGCATCTCATCGAGGCCCTGGGCCAGATTCTCATACGCGAGGACCGCGACGCCGCGGTTGTCATCGAGAAACAATTCGCGCGAGAGGGGATCGAGTTTTCCTGCAACCACAACGTCATCCGCGTGGAGTGGCGGGGGGCGGAGAAAGTGGTCTTCACGGAATGCGACTGCCACAAGGGCGGCCTCGCCGTGGACGCGATCCTGGTCGGCGTCGGGCGGGCCCCCAACGTGGAGGGGCTCAATCTTGAGGCGGCCGGGGTAGAGTACGACAAGAAGGCCGGGGTCAAGGTCGACGACCGCCTGCGGACGGCCAACCCGAGGATCTACGCAGCGGGAGACATCTGCTCGGCCTACAAGTTCACGCATACGGCGGACGCCGCCGCGCGCATCGTCATCCAGAATGCCCTGTTCGTGGGGCGAAAGAAGGCGAGCGCGTTGACGATCCCTTGGTGCACCTACACCGACCCGGAGATCGCCCACGTAGGACTCTATGAGAAAGAGGCCAAGGAGAAAGGCCTGGAGGTTGATACCTTCGTCCAGGAGTTTAAGGACCTCGACCGCGCGATCCTCGACGGGGAAAGCGAAGGCCTCATCAAGGTCCACGTGGAGAATGGGACGGACAAGATACTGGGGGCGACCATCGTGGCTCGCCATGCCGGGGAGATGATCAGCGAACTCACTTTGGCCATGGTGGGCGGCTTGGGGCTCAAAACGATAGCCCAGACCATCCACCCCTATCCGACGCAGGCCGAGTCCATCAAGCGGGTAGCCGACGCATACAACCGGACCCGCCTGACGCCGTTTGCCAAGACCGCTCTCGGGAGTTGGCTGCGATGGAACCGCTGAGCTGCCGCATGCCGTCCGACGGAGGAAGCCAAGACGTCTTCGACCGCATCTTCGCTCTCCGGACGGTCGCTGTCGTCGGCTGCTCGCCGAAGCCGGAGCGGCCGAGCCACTATGTAGCCGCGTTTCTGAAGGAGCACGGTTTCCGCGTCATACCCGTCAACCCCGGCCACAGGGATATCCTCGGTCAGAGGTGTTATCCAAAGCTTGGCGACATCCCGGAGCCGGTCGATGTCGTCGATGTATTCCGCCGCGGCGAGTTCGTGCTCCCCGTCATTCAGGAGGCCATAGCGATCAAGGCCAAGGCGCTATGGCTGCAGGACGGGATCACGCACCCGGAGGGCGAGGCGCTCGCGCGGCAGGCGGGTCTGCTCGTCGTCTCCAACGACTGCATGCTGCGACGCTACTACCAACGGCTTGGCGGCAAGGAGACTGGGGAGGCATTGCAGTGAGCGCAAAGACCCGCGCAGGGCAGCACGTTCCAGCCACGGCCTTCGTCCTCGCTGGAGGAGGAAGAACGTCTCAAGTCTATTGGGCGGGATACTGTTGCGCTCAATACAAATTGATGAATGTCGCGGAGAAGCGACAACTCCTCGATTCCGTCTGCTCGAACTTCTTGCTGGATGGAAAAAGCATCATCCCTGAATGGAGAAAGCCATTCCAGCTCGTGGCTGAAATGGCTCTCTCGTCCAAATTGGCTGCCGTTGCTTGAGCAGCTTCGGACCTGGTTCGCCGATGACCTGCCCCGCGTAGCCCCGACCATCCCGCTGCACATCCTCTACGAGGACCTGCACTGGTCATCCGCGTGGCCCCGCGTTCGCCCCACGTCGGCCCCAGGAGGCGCGAGCCATGCCCAATAGCCCCGAGATACCCCACGACGCAGCGTCGGCCAACGTCGGGCCGTTCCTGGCCTATCTCAAGCGAGAGCGCCGGCTGTCGCCGCTCTCGGTCGAGGCCTACCGCTACGCCGTGACGAGCTACATCCGTCACCCCGGCGGCGATCCCGCCCACGCGACACGGCAAACCGTCGTCGCCTACCTCGACGCCCGCAAGGCCGATGGGCTCTCCGCGAGTTCGCTGTTCCAGGCGACCATCGCCCTGCGGCATTACCACCGCTTCCTGCTGCTCGAAGGCCTCGCCGCGGATGATCCCATGACCGGTATCCGTCTGCCCAAGCTCCAGAGCAGGCTCCCAAAGCCCCTCACGCTCCAAGAAATGGAGCGGCTCCTCGCCGCGCCCGCCGGCGGCCGGTTCAAGAACGTCCGCAACCGCGCGATCTTGGAGCTTCTCTACGCCACCGGCCTGCGCGTCAGCGAGGCGGTGGGCCTACAGGCGGGATTGGTGGACCTGGGGGGCGGCTACCTGCGCGTGTTAGGCAAGGGCGGCCGGGAGCGCATCGTGCCCTTCGGAGCCCGCGCCAAGACGGCCATCGAGCTTTACCTCGTCGCCCGCGCGGCCAAGTTCCCGGGCATTGCCGAGCCTCTATTCCTAGCGTCCCACGGCGGCGGCATGACCCGGGGCATCATCGAGGCCCAGCTCAAGGTCTACGCCAGGTCCGCCGGCATCACGCGCTCCGTGTCCCCGCACATCCTGCGGCACAGCTTCGCGACGCACCTGCTCTCCGGCGGAGCCGACCTGCGCGCCATTCAGGAAATGCTCGGCCACAAGCGGATCACGACGACCGAGCGCTACACCCACGTCGAGCCTGAGCACCTGCGGCGGGTCTGGGATCGAGCGCACCCGAGGCAGTAGGCCTGAACTATTCGGCTTTCCCGAAGAGTTCAGCGGTCAAGTAATGCTTGACAGCTGCGGGAGCAAGTCCCGCCAAGTCAGTTATTAGGCAATTCTTAACACCTGACGCATATTACTGGGCCTCTGTCGCAAATCGTGTCGCGAGTTTGTCGCAAGTTTTGGCGCAAGTTGGCGCAAGTTGGCGCGAGTTTACGGTCCGATTTCGCCGTCAATCCCAGCCAGCGTCTCCGCCCCACTCTAGAATTTTGTCGCCGTGATGAATCGTGTCCTTCCGGCAAGCGCGCGTATCTCCGACGAGGCCGGGGAGCCCACTCTCGGCAAGTCTGCGCGCGCGGATGACGTGAGGACGGCCCA
>MGTX01000016.1:87143-110637 GCA_001799675.1 Elusimicrobia bacterium GWA2_66_18 | reverse complement strand
GTCCTCACGTCATCCGCGCGCGCAGACTTGCCGAGAGTGGGCTCCCCGGCCTCGTCGGAGATACGCGCGCTTGCCGGAAGGACACGATCCCTCTACCCCGGCAGGACCCACGGCGGTTGCGGACTCGGATCGTCGCACCGTGGACTTGGCCTTCGCCGCGACATGCTCGGCTCGGCTCCCGCATTGTAAATATGACGAGGCGGCAGGATTCACCTGATGTTGCGGCCCGCGAACTCGCTCCCTCCCTAAGGAGGCTTTCGACACCCCACTCAGCCCCGACGATCTCTCGTCGAAACCGGGGTCTGCTACCGGGCGCTCCGACGCCTGCCCGGACGGGACTTGCACCCGCTGGTGACGTGCAGCCTTACGGCGTTCCATGAGGCAATTCTACCAATCGAGGAGCCGGCCGGCCCCGCTCAGGCTGCGACGATCCCGAGATCGGCGTCCCCGAAGGCCTCTACGTAGCGCGCGAACATCCCGGAACACGCCGCCGCGTGCGGGCAGTCGGCGCAGCGCGCGGTCTTGACCTGGCCTTTCTGGTCGTGCGTCTCCAGTTCCAGACAGTCGACCAACTCCGACCGCCCGTTGACCAGGCTTCGGTAGACGACATGGGCCGCTGGGATGGAAAAGTCCATCCGCGGATCGCCCAGCACGCAGCGCGGCAACAGGCGGGTTTTCAAAACGCCGCCCAACGACGCGGCGAGCGCCGCCAGCGAAGGCAAGCGTCTGCGCCATTCGGCGAGCGGCACGACAAGCTCCTCATACTTCTCGCCAGCCCGGCCTTCCGGGGACAGGCTGCTCAGATAACAGGTTCGAGCTCCGCTTTCACCCAGACTCCGGCAGACGATCCGGTCGATCTGATCCCAGTTCAGGCGCGTGGCGACGGTCATCGACGCGAGAGCGCGCGCCCCGGCTGCGGCGTTGCGAAACGCGGCCGCCACGCGAGTGAAGCTTCCGGGCGTCCCGGTCACGCGCTCATGGACGTCGGCCGTGTCGCCGTGCAGCGAGAACACGATCTCGTCGATCCACGGCAGGACCCGGCCGGCGAACGCGGCGTCCGCAAACCGCAGCCCGTTGGATATCACGCAAAGGCGCATGCCGAGCCTCTTGGCCGCCTCGACGATCTTAGGGAAGTGGAGATTAAGCGTCGGCTCGCCGCCGCCTCCGATGAAGACCGTCTTGACTCCTTCCCGGCGCTTGACGAGCAGGATGCGCAGCGTTTCTTCCAGTCCTAGGCTCGGGTGTCGGCCGGCGAGCCCCTCGTTTTCCGAACAAAACACGCAGCTCTGCTGGCAGTCGTAGGCGAGGGTCAGCACCAGCACGCCGGTCCCTCTCATCGCATCAAGGCCAGTTCCGAGGCCCCGAAAATCTCAAGATAGCGCTCGTAGACGCCGGCGCAGGCTCCGTTCTTGCGACAATCCCCGCAAAGCGGGGCTTTCACGCGCTTGCGATCGTCATGGAGCACGGTCTCGTCGGCCACAGCCGGCTTGCCGTCGATCTTGATCATGTAGATGCAATGAAAGGGCGGCAGGTCGAAATCCAGGGCCCCGCCGCTGCAGCACAAGGGCACGAACTGGGTCGCCAGCGAGCCGCCCAGAGACCGCGCCAGGCTCTTGAGCGCGGGCAGCCGCTCGCGCCACGCGGCGAGCGGCACCGCGAGGTCTTTGTAGGCTTGCTGCGCGCGGCCTTCCGGAGCCAGATTAGACAGGCAGACCTGCTGCGCCCGGCACCGCTCCAGGCCGAAGCGCACGATCTGCTCGACGCGCTCCCAGTTGAGGCGGCTGACGACCGCGAGCGCCGTTCGGTTGACTGACGGCAGCTCGGCCGCGTGGCGAAAGGCCTCCACGATCTTCAAGAAGCTGCCGCGCCGACGCGTTTGCGACTCATGGAGCTTGGCGGTGTCGCCATGCAGAGACAGCACGAGTTCATCGAGCAGCGGCAGGGTCTGCGCGGCGAACGAGGGCTCCGCGAAACGCTGGCCGTTGGAGACGACCCAGGTCTTAAGCCCTAGGCGCTTAGCCGCCTGGAGTATCTTTACGAAGTCGGGATGGAGCGTCGGTTCGCCGCCGCCTCCGAGCATCAGCCGATCGGCCCCGAGCTCGCGCTTCGTGAGCAAGATGCGCACCGCGTCTTTGAGCGGCAGGAAATGCCCGCGCAAGAGCGCGTTGGCGTCCGATTCGGAGCAGAACACGCAGCTCTGCTGGCAGTCGTAGGAGGTGTTCATCCCGATCGTGCGCACCGTCTTATCGGACATAGTTATGAGCCCTCCTGATTCCGGTATCTTACCTATAATGAGCCTGTTGCACAAACTGTCTGACGGCGTAAAAATCGGTCGGCGCGGCGTCGTTCACGCGTAGACCGGGGCGAAAGTCGGCGTCCCGAGAGAAAAACGCTCCGAAATCCGCCGTATCTTCGCCTTCCCGCTCCTCCAAAGTGTACGTCTTCAGCGATTTTGGGAATTTTCCGCACCTAAATTAGTTTGCGATTCCGGCGTCCGTACCATGTTATACGCATAACGCCGAGCCATCGTCTCCAGCCTGATCTTGGCCCGCCGATCCAACACCTCGTCTTCCCTGCCCGCATAGAAGTCATTTGGGCTTACGTTCTTTAACGCCTCGTGCGGCGTGTCGTTGTAGCTTTCACCCATTTTATCGATCGCCGCCTGCAGGTCCTCCGGCGTGCCGTGAACCCACAAGTTCACCTTCTCTTTTAGCGTTCGATTAAACCGCAAAGAAGGGCTGGCTCTACGACGACGCAGACGGCGCAAGAAATTCGTGGGGCCAAGGGTTCCGATGCCCGCGGCAACCAGGCCGAATCAGTACCTGTCGATGGACTTCGTGCAGGACAGGCTCCGGTCGGGCCGGAAGTTCCGGAACCTAACGCTCGTGGATCATTTCTCGCGGGAATCCCCTGCCATCGAGGTCGACACCTCGCTGGGAGGCCGGCGGGTAGTACGCGTCCTGGATAGGGTCGTTGAAAAACGTGGGAAGCCGGATTCGGTTACCGTGGACAATGGGACCGAGTTCGACAGCAAGGCCGTGGACGCTTGGGGGCACACAAACGGCGTAAAGATCGTCTTCATCCGGCCAGGCAAGCCCAACGAGAACGCCTTCATTGAGAGCTTCAATGGCAGGTTCAGGGAAGAGTGCTTGAACGAAAACCTGTTCGAGAATCTCGACGAGGCACGAAAAATTATCGAAGACTGGAGGAACGACTACAACGAAGAACGGCCGCACGGCTCTCTGGGGAAGCTAACCCCCAGGGAGTTCACCCAGCAGCATTATGATAAGCTAGAACGCGCAGCGGCGCCTACAACGCCGATCTCAGGATGACTCAACTTAACAACGGCCCAGAGACGGGGGGAACGTCGGACGCGACGAGCTTCTTTATTCCGGAATTCGGCTACTACAAGGCAATCCCGGTGATCGATGATCGTTCGCGAAAGTTGCTGGCGTGCCCAGTGCGGCCTGATGAGAGTGGTCAGTCGGCCTCGGATGCGATGGAGATGGCATTGGAGGCTACTCAACGCGAAGGCCATGTCATCGAGACGCGGCCAACACTGCTGACGGACAACGGAGCCGGATTCGCGGGTGAAGTGATGGCCAAATACCTGCGGGCGCGCGGCGTGAAGCATATCTTCGGGGCGCCGTATCATCCGCAGACGCAGGGCAAGGTGGAGCGGTTTAATCGAACGCTAAAAGAGAAGGTGAACTTGTGGGTTCACGGCACGCCGGAGGACCTGCAGGCGGCGATCGATAAAATGGGTGAAAGCTACAACGACACGCCGCACGAGGCGTTAAAGAACGTAAGCCCAAATGACTTCTATGCGGGCAGGGAAGACGAGGTGTTGGATCGGCGGGCCAAGATCAGGCTGGAGACGATGGCTCGGCGTTATGCGTATAATATGGCACGGACGCCGGAATCGCAAACTAATTTAGGTGCGGAAAATTCCCAAAATCGCTGAAGACGTACACAGGGCGAGCTCACGGGGAACAAGAACTCCCTGCCCAACATCCTGCGCGCCCTCGAGAACGCGGGCAAGCTCGGTGTCCGGGTGGACGTCAACACGGTGATCAACGCCCGCAACGCGGACCACCTCTCGCTGACGCCGCGCTTCCTCTGCGAGCGCTTCCCGCTCCTCCACCACTTCGTCTGGAACAACCTCGACCCGCTGATGAACGCCGCGTCGCTGAACCCGCAGTTCGTGCCGAAGCTGCGCTCCTTCGAGGTGGAGCTGCACCGCGCGATGACCTGGCTGACAAAGGCCGGGAAGTCGTTCCGCGTCGAGCGCGTGCCGCTGTGCTTCATGTCCGACTTCGGGCACTTCTCGACGGAGACGCGCAAGTTCATCAACGACGAGGGCCGCGACATCTACTTCCTCGACGAGAAGGGGCGCAGGCGCCAGGACAAGAGCTCCTGGAGCTACGGCAAGGCGCCGCGCTGCAAGGAGTGCTCGGTCGAGAGGATCTGCGCCGGGCTGTATCAGATGGGCGTGTACTACTCCTCGGAGGAGCTGTGCCCCATCCTGACGCCGGCGCAGGCGGTCGTCGACAAGGTCCGGGCGGAGGCGTCATGAGCGATCGCGTCGACCTGAAGGTCGGGTTCCGCTGCAACAACTACTGCCACTTCTGCGTGCAGGGCGACAAGCGCGAGCGCCTGCCGGCGAAGCCCGAGGACGAGCTGGTCCGCTCGCTGGAGGAGGGCCGCGCCGGCGGCGCGGTCGGCGTGGTCATCACCGGCGGCGAGCCGACCCTGCACAAGCAGATCGTCAAGATCGCGAAGACCGCGCGCGCTCGGCTACACGTTGATCCAGGTGCAGAGCAACGGCCGCACCTTCTGCTACGAGGACTTCTGCAGGCGCCTCATCGACGCCGGCGTCAACGAATTCGGGCCCTCGCTGCACGGCTCGACGGCGAAGATCCACGACTACCTGACCGGTGCGCCCGGCGCCTTCATGCAGACGGTGTCCGGGATGCGCAACCTCAAGAAGCTCAAGCAGCGGGTGATCACCAACTCGGTGATCACGAAGGCCAACTACCGCGACCTGCCCGACCTCGCGCGCCTGCTCGTCGCGCTTGGCGTCGACCAGTTCCAGTTCGCCTTCATGCACATGAGCGGCCGCGCCGGCGAGAACAAGGAGTGGCTGACCGCGCGCAAGAGCCTCATCGAGCCGTACGTCAAGCGCGCCCTCGACGTGGGCATCAAGGCGGGCCGGACCGTCATGACCGAGGCCATCCCGTACTGCCTGATGGGAGGCTACGAGAAGTACGTGGCCGAGCAGATCATCCCGCGCACGCGCATCTACGACGCCGACTGCGTCATCCCGGATTACACGCGCACGCGCATCGACGAGGGCAAGAGCCGCGGCCCGCGCTGCGCCGAGTGCGACTGGCATTCCCGCTGCGAGGGGCCGTGGCGCGAGTACCCCGACCTGTTCGGCTGGGACGAGTTCGTGCCGGTGAGGAAGGCCTCGTGAGGACCGAGCGCCTGCTGGTCCTGGTCCTCACCCGCCGCTGCGACCGGAAGTGCGGGTATTGCCCCCAGGGCTTCGACGACGCCGACATGTCCGAAGGCGCCCTCGACGCGGCGCTCGACGGCCTCCTGCCGCGGATGGCGCCGCCCGCGCGCGTCAAGCTGTTCGGCGGAGAGCCGCTGCTGCGCCCGGACCTCGTCAAGCGCGCGCTCGACCGCCTGGCCGCGGTCGCGCCGAGGACGCCGGTGGAGCTGCCGACCCACGGCAAGGGCCTGCCCGCCGTCGAGGCCCTGCTCGCGCGGCGGCCGGAGGTCGAGGTGTTCGTCAGCCGACCGGACGCGTGGGCGGCGCGCCTGCCCGGCGTCGTGCACAACTTCCTGATCCCTCCCGGGGAGGCGCCGGCGGCGACGGCAGGACGCCTGGCGGCGGCCCGCAAGCTCGGCTACGTCCGCTTCAACTTCCTGCCCGCCTACTTCGTCGCCTGGACGCCCGAGCAGCTCAAGGGCCTGGCGAGCGTCTTCGCCGGCCTGCGCCTGGTCCTGGGGCGCTGGGCCGCCGCCGGCGCGCCCGCCGAGGTCGTCAACCTGTCGCGGCGCAGCTCGACGCCGCTGTACAACGACGGGCTAGTCGTCGACGCCGACGGCGAGGTGTATTCCTCGAACCTGGTCCTGGCCGAGGCGGTCCGGCCGCACCGGCGGCTCCTGCGCCTCGGCTCCGCGGTCGACCCGGGACGGCTCGCCGCGCGGCCCGCCGCCGACGCCGCGCAGGTCCTGCAGGACTCGTTCCCCGCCGAGGTCCTCGCCTCCACCCGCGCGGCGGACGCGGAGCTGACGGCGTTCTGCCGCGCGCTCGAGGAGGTCCGCGCGTGAGCGGCTTCCTCCACGGCGCGGCCCTGGCCCTGAACGCCGCGCCGGACGTCGTTCTGCGCGGCGCGGGCCTGGAGGCCTTCCTCCCGAAGGCGGCCCGCCTGCAGGAGCGCCACGACCTGGCCTCGTCGCTCGGCGGCGCGCGCCGCGGGCCGCCGTTCGCGCTCCCGACGCGCGGCGAGGGGGGCCTGGCGGGCGGCTACGCCGCGGCGCTCGAGGCGATCGCCGCCGGGCTCGACCTCGACGGCGCCGCGCCCTCCGCGCGGAGCGTGGCGGTGGTGGGCTACCTGATGGACCGCAACGAGGGCGATCATCGCGGCAACGTCGCCGAGCTCGAGCGCATGCTGCGCGCCGTCGGCCTCGAGCCCGTCTCGGTCTGGCTGTCCGGCCGCCCGAGCGTCCATCTGCGCGAGGCGCGCCGGGCCGGCGCGGTCCTCTCCCTGCCGCACGGCCGCGCGGCGGCGCGCGTCCTCGCCGGACGCCTCGGCGCGAGGCTCGTGGAGGCCGAGCTCCCGTTCGGCCTGCCCGCGACGCGGCGCTTCCTGGAGAGGCTGGGCCGGGAGTTCGGGCGCGAGGCGCAGGCAGAGGCCTTCATCGAGGCGGAGCTCGACGAGGCCGTCGCCCGCCTGCGGTGGAGCGTTCCTCACGCGTTCCAGAACCGCCGCTTCTCCTTCGCCGGCGACGCGGGCTACGCCCCGGGCTTCGCCGAGCTCATCGAGGAGCTCGGCGGCGCGGTGACCGCGCCGGACGGCGCGGACCTCGTGGTGGGCGCCGCCGCCGGGGGCCTCGAGTTCGGCTATCCCTCGGAGCGCCGGCACGCGCTGAACGACGAGGCGTTCCTGGGCTTCCCGGGGGCGGTCTCCTTCGCCTCGCGCCTGGCCAACGCGGTGGTCAAGGGCCTCTACGTCAAACGGGGGCGCTCGTGATCCGGCACGTCACCGCCGGCCCGCGGGCCCTGCGCGCGGCCGCGCTCCGCCTGGGCCTCGGCGAGAGCGCCGCGGGCTGGCGCCTCGACGGCCTGTGCGTCGAGGGTGACCGGGGCGTGCGCGTCTGCCTGAAGAGCGGGAGCCACGAGCTGTCGTTCGTCCTCGGGCCGGAGAAGGCCGGGCTCGAGGGGCTGGCGACCCCGGCGCAGATGCGCCTGCTCGCGCTGGCCGCCAAGCGCCTGGGCGGCGGCCGCCTCGCCGAGGTCAAGGCCGAGATCGACGCCGACCCCGAATCCTTCGTCGAGGAGCTCGAGGACGGCGAGGCCGGGGACCGCGTCCGGGTCCCCTACGTCGCGGGCCCGATGAGCCTGCTCGAGGCCGGCTGGCGGAACTTCTTCGCCGACCAGGACTTCGACATCCAGATGGAGACGCCGGAGCCCGTGCCCAACAAGACCGTGACGATCGAGTACGCCGACCTCGAGTGCTTCCTGGCGCGTCCCGAGATCGACCACGGCAAGTGGAATTTCTTCGACTGGCCGGATGAGGCGACCGACCCCGAGGGCACCGGCGAGGGCAGCTTCGTCGCCGTCGAGCTCGAGGAGCGGGACATGGTCATGGGGACCGGGGAGAAGGCCGACGCCCTGGTGTCGGAGGTCAAGCGGCAGTCGGCGGCCGGCAACTTCCTGATCGTCACGCACCTGTGCACCCCGATCGTGATGGGCGACGACTTCCAAGGGCTCGCCCGCCGCTGCGAGAAGGAGGCGTGCGGCACCTCGGTGAACTGGAGCCAGAAGGACCGCGACCGCCGGGACAACTTCGGGGACCACCTCCGGTCGGTGCTCGGGCGCCCCGGCTTCTTCGACGGGCCGGGCGATCCCGGCGCCGTGAACCTCTTCCATTTCCCGGCGCGCGTCCGCGAGGCCGAGGTCAGGCCGTTCCTCGCGGAGATCGGCCTCGCGGTCAACATCAGCGTGTTCCCGTCGGTGGATTTCCCGTCGCTCGAGCGGCTGCCGAAGGCGCGCTGGCAGGTCTTCTGCGAGAAATCCATCCAGACGGACAAGACCCTCGATCTGATGTCCGGCTTCCCGCGGCCCGTCGTGAAGGCTCCCGCCCCGTACGGCGTGGAAGGCACGCGCGCGTGCCTGCGGGCCGTCGCGGCCGCGGCCGGCCGGGAGAAGGAGTTCGAGGCGGCGTGGGGCGCGCGGCTCGCCGCCTTCCTGCCCGCGTGGGAGGCGGGCCGCCGCGAGGCCGCGGGCTATCGCCTGGCCTTCGTCGTCTCCGAGGCGACCTTGCCCCGGCTCACGGCGCTGCGCTACGGCCACGGCGCGCCGCTGGCGACGGCGGCCCGGGAGATGGGCTTCGGCCTCGACCTGCTGTACTTCGACCGTCACGGGCGGCCGCCGCGCACGCCCGCGGGCCTCGAGGATGCCCGCGTCGAGGTCTTCCGCGCCCCGTGGGAGTTGGAGCGGGCCTTGCGCGACGGGGAGTTCCACGCCGTGTACTCGGACGTCTTCTTCGACTGGCGCGTCGCCGACGCGGGGAAGGCCCGCTTCTCCAGCCGCGAGTTCGAGATGGGCCTCGACGGGGCCGGGCGGAGCCTGGAGCGGCTGCTCGGGATCTGCCGGACGCCGTTCCACCGCCGCTACGCCCGCAGCCTCGCGCGCCGCGCCCGGAGGGCCAATGTCTGACCGGCCCGGGGTGCGCTTCAACCTCCCGTTCCTCCACGGCCTCTACGTGGCGCTCAACGCCGTCTCCGACGCCTACTTCCTCGGCGACGGCCCGAGCTGCGTGTTCGCCAAGGGGGAGCACATCCACGGCCGCCACGACCTGTTCTCCACCTTGCTCTCCTGCGCGAGCGATCACCGCATCCAGTACACTGGCGTCAACATCTTCAACATCGCGGGAAACTTCGAGGCCGAGATCGCCGCGGCGCTCAAGCGCATCGCGGCCTGGCCGAGCTGCGGGGTGATCTTCACCGGCGCGATGCCGATGTGCGCCATCGCCGGCAGCGACTACGAGCGCATCATGCGCGAGGCCCTGAAGGGCTGCGACAAGCCCGCGTTCCTCATCCCGCGCCGGTCGTCGATCTCCGGCGACTGGCTGGACGGCTACGGTGGGGCGCTGACCGTGCTCGCCGGAGGGATCGACCTCGAGGGGGCCGCGCCCGAGCCGGACACGGCGGCCGTCGTCGGCTATCTGATGGACCGCAACGAGGGCGACCATCGGGGCAGCGTCGGCGAGCTCGAGCGCACGCTGCGCGCGCTCGGCGTCGAGCCCGTCTCGACCTGGCTGTCGGGCCGCCCGTACGAGCATCTGCGCCAGGCGCGCCGCGCCGGCGCCGTCATCTCCCTGCCGCACGGGCGGGCCGCGGCCCGGCTCCTGGCCCGGCGCCTCGGCGTGAAGCTCGTCGAGGCGGAGCTCCCCTTCGGCCTCGGCGGCACCCGACGCTTCGTCGAGCTGATCGGGCGCGAGCTCGGCCGCGAGGCCGCGGCGCGGGAGTTCGCCGCCCGGGAGCTGGCCGAGGCCGGGCCGCTCGCGGACGCGCTCGCCGCCCGCGCGGTCCGGGGCCGCCGCTTCGCCTTCGCCGGCGACCCGCACTACGCCCTCGCCTTCGCCGAGTTCGTCGAGGAACTGGGGGGGACCGCCGCGGCCTCCGTCGTCATGGGCGGGGCGGAGCACCTGTCGCCGCAGCGGCTCGCCGACCTGAAGCGCCGGCCGGGCGTCCTGATCGAGCCGAACCGCGTCGAGCTGCATCGCCTGTTCGGGGAGGCGACGGGCTGGGACGTCGATCTGCTCGTGTGCAACAGCTTCGGCCTGACCTACATCAAGCCGAAGGTCCCCTGGCTCGAGTTCGGCTTCCCGTCGGAGCACGAGCACGTCCTGCACGACGAGCCGTTCCTCGGCTTCGCGGGCGCTCGCTCGTTCCTCGCGCGTGCGGCCGCCGAGGCGCGCATGGCCCCCGAGCGCGAGGAGGCGGCCTCATGAGCGCCGGCCGCGCGCCGCTGAGGACGGAGCGCCACGCGCAGGAGGGCGGCGTCGAGCGCATCCTGAGGCTCACCCACCGCTGCAACCAGCGCTGCGGCTTCTGCTTCGTCCCCGCCGACGGCTGGAAGGCCGATCCCGCCGCCGTCGAGGCCGAGCTCGACCGCCTCGCGCCGGAGCTCGGCGCGGACGGCGTGCTGACTTTGTCCGGAGGCGAGCCGCTCGTCTATCCCGGGCTGGCGGGGCTCCTCGCCTCGGCGCGTCGGCGCGGCATCTCCCGGTTCGTCCTGCAGACCAACGGCGTCGGGCTCGACCGGCCCGGCCTCGCGGAGCGGCTGATCGCCCTCGGCGTCGTCGGCTTCGACGTGTCCTTCCATTCCCATCTGCCCCGCGTCTACGACCGCCTCACCGGGACGCGCGGCCAGCACGCGCGCGCGATGTCCGCGCTCTCCCGCCTCTTCGCCTGCGGCGCGCAGGTCTCGGCGGTCGTCGTCATCACCTCGCTCAACTATCGCTCCCTGCCGGGCTGGGCGGGCTTCCTGGGCCGGCTAGCGAAGGGCGCCCGCCCGGCGCCGAGGCTGGGGTTCACCATGCTCAACGGGGCCGGCCTCGCCCGCGCCCCGGAACTGGGCGTGGACCTCGCCGCCGTCGAGCCGTACCTGCGGCGCGCCGCCGCGCGCGCCGCGCGCGAGGGTCTGATCGTGCCGCGATCCTCCGGCGAATGCGACCTGCCGCCGTGCCTCGCGGAGTCTCCCGCAGAGTTCGCCTCGGAGGACGACCTGCCCCAGGGCCTGGTCCGCTACGCGGACGACGTCCGCGGCGGGATGGGGGGCGCCGGGCGCGCGAAGCGGACCGCCTGCCGGCGCTGCCCGCACGACGCCAAATGCCTCGGCGTGCCGGCCGAGTACGCGCGGATGTTCGGACTGGGGGCCCTCCATGCCGCGTGAGATGAAAGCCCTCGGCCTCGATCTGCTGCTGACGCGGGCCTGCCCGATGGACTGCGTGTACTGCGGCCTCGAGCACCGGCCCGGCGCGATGAGCCGCGAGACGTGGCTGAAGGCCGTGGACCTCCTGCTCCGCGAGGAGGGCCCGCTGGAGCTGCAGCTGATGGGCGGCGAGCCGCTGCTCGAGTACGATCTCGTCCGCGAGATCTTCGCCTACGCGTCCTCCCAGGCGGTGACGAAGGGGAAGACCCTGCGCCTGGGCGTGACCACCAACGGCCTTCTCCTCACCCCCGCGCGCGCGCGGGAGCTCGGCGAGCTCGGCGCCACCGTGATGCTGAGCTTCGACGGCGACCGCGAGGTCCAGACCGGGCAGCGCGTCGTGCGCTCCGGCGGGGACAGGACGTGGGAGACCCAGCGGCGCAACCTGGCCGGGCTCGTGATCTCGGGCACGCCCTTCTTTGTCAACCTCGTCGCGACGCCAGCCTCCGCCGGACGCCTGTCGCGCGGCGTGGACTTCCTGTTGAAGGAAGGCGTGCGCGCCTTCCAGATCTCGTACGCGCTGGGCGTGAGCTGGGACGAGGAGTCCCTGAAGTCCCTGGAGCGCGAGGCCGCGCTGGCCGCGCGCCTGGCGGACGCCGCCAGCCCGCGGGCGGAGATCTTCAACCGCCGCAACGGGGCCGAGCCGGTCCTGCTGAGCCCCCAGCACGTCGTCGACACGGACGGCGCCCTCTACGTGGGGACGTCGATCGTGCTCGAGCGCCTGTGGCCCGAGCTGCACGCGGCGTTCCGGGCCGGCGACGTGGCGCGGCTCGAGCGCCTGCCGGGACGGGGCGCGGGCGAGGAGGCCCAGCTCCGGCGCCTGCGCGCCGCGCCGCTGGGCGCCGCGAAGCGGAGGGTCGCGCTGAACAACCTCGCCGTCGGCAGGCGCATGAAGAGCCTGTGGCGCGCCGCCGCGGAGCCCGCGCCGGCCGCGCCGGCGGCGGCCGCGACGCCGGCCGTCCTGGCCGGGGAGGCGACGGACCGCCGGGCGCTCTCGAAGCGCTTGGGCGAGCTCGGCGTGCGCGCCGGGGACCCCTACCGCAGCGGGACGATCGGCGAGGCCTATCTGATGCTCACGATGGCCTGCAACCTGCGCTGCCGCGCCTGCTCGCTGTGGGGCGTGGGCGGCGCGTGCCACTCCTCCCGCTTCCACGAGGCGAAGTCGCGTCCGGCGCCGCTGAAGCGGATGCTGCGGCTCATCGACGAGCTGGTCCCCTATCGCCCGCAGAACGTCAACTTCTCGGGCGGGGAGCCGCTGCTGAGCCCGCATTGGGCCGTCCTTGCCGAGCGGGCCCGGAAGCGGGGGCTGCGGACGATCCTGACCACCAACGGCGTGTACCTCGAGCGGCACGCCGAGAAGGTCGCCGCCCTGTTCGACCAGGTGAGCATCTCGGTCGCGTGCCCGCCCTCGCTGCGCGAGGAGCTGCGCATGGGACCGCCCGGCCACTACGAAGCCATGATACGGGGCCTCCGAAAGATGGCGGCGCTGAGAGAACGGAATCCGGCGCGAAAACCGTTATTGCGGATGCTGTGCGAGGTCTTCGATTCGAACGCCGGCCATCTCGGAGAAACGGTCGAGCATCTCAAGAACGAGGGCGTCGTCTTCGACGAGATCCTGTTCCAGCACCTCATCTTCAACCGGCCGGAGACGCTGGCCGCCCAGGAGAAGGCGTTCCGGGAGGAGTTCGGCCTGCCCCTGACCTTGTGGCGCGGCTACGCCTACCGCCCCCGGCCGATGGATCACGAGGCCTTCGACCGCGCCCTGGCGGGCCTGCGCGAGCGCTATCCGCACGCGCGCTTCAGCGTGGACCTGCGCGGGGCCGCGGCCCTGCGCGACTATTACGAGGGCCGCCGCGAGGAGACCGGCACGGCCTACTGCGACGCCCCGTGGACGCAGGCCAACGTCTTCCCCAACGGCGACGTGTGGGTGTGCCCCGACTACGTCCTGGGCAGCCTCAACGACGCCTCGTTCGCGGATCTCTGGGACGGGGAGAAGGCCCGCGCGCTGCGGCGCCGCGTCTGCCGGAGCATCTTCCCCGCGTGCCGCGGCTGCTTCTCCTTCTTCAACACCCAGCTGCCGCACGGGCTCACGACCGCGCCAGGAGGCCGCCGATGACCGTACAACCGCAGGTGCCGCACCTTCTGGCGGGCCCGAAGGCGACGGCGGAGCTGTCGAAGACGATCGGGCTGCCCATCCGTTCCCTGTGCGGGCTCGGCGGGACGAACGTCCGCCTCGGCCTGCGCAACGGCAAGCTGAAGCTCACGTTCCATCTCCTCGCGAAGGGCGCGCCGAACGCCGTGCTCGAGACTCCGGGCCTGGCCCTGGCCGCCGAGGGCGAGTGCTCGCCGGCGATGAAGCGGCTGATCGAGGCCATCGCGGCGCGGCTCGGCGCGCGGACCTTGGACGACGTCCTGGGGATCATCGCGGCCGACCCGGACACCTTCACCGAGATGGTGCCCGACGGCGGCTCGACGAGCGCCCTGCGCGTGCCGATCGCGGCGGGACCGATCAACCTGCTCGAGGCCGGCTGGCGCAACTTCTTCGCAGATCAGGACTACGAGGTCCTGCTCGGCTATCCCGAGCTGAAGATGAACAAGACGATCTACGCGCGCTACTCCGACCGGGAGTGCCTGTACTCCTGGTCCGGGAACGATCCGCGCAAGTGGTCGTTCTTCGCCTACCCGGTGCGCGTGCCGTCGGACAGCTTCGGGGCGACGGTGTTCCGCACCGGGATCGTCATGGAGCTCGAGGAGCGCGACATGGTCCTCGGCGCCGTCGAGAAGGCCGACGCCCTCGTCGAGTCGGTCGCCAAGGCCTCCCCCGGCTCCGGGGCGGACTACGTCGTCTTCAACCATTTCTGCGCCTCGATGGTGATGGGCGAGGACTCGGGCTCGATCACGCGGCGCATCGAGGAGGCCAGCGGCCTGAAGACGGTGTGCTGGAGCCACGGCGACCGCGACCAGCTCAACAACTTCGGGGAGCACTTCAAGGAGCTCTTCGCCCGGCCGGGCTACTGGGACGCCCCGCCCGTGAGGAACGCGGTGAACCTGTTTCACTTCCCGACCGACTATCGCGAGGCGGAGCTGGTGCCGCTGCTGGCGGAGATGGGCGTGGAGTCCAACACGCGCCTCTTCCCCGACGTGGAATTCCCGTCGATGGAGCGCATCCCGCGCGCCGCCGTCCACGTCTTCGGCGCGGCGACCTCCTACCAGTCGAGGCTCCCGGAGCTCCTGGCCGGCGGGGCCCGTCCGGTGCTGACCGTGCGGGCGCCGTACGGCATCGAGGACGCCGGCGAGTGCCTGAAGGCGATCGCGAGGGCCGCGGGCCGGGAAAAGGCCTTCGAGGCCGTATGGAAGGAGAAGCTCGCGGCGCTGAAGCCGGAATGGGAGGATCTGACCGCGCGGGCCAAAACCCATCGGCTCGCCTTCGTCGTCTCGGAGACGACCTTGCCGAGGCTCTGGGAGCTGCGCCACGGCCAGGGCGCGCCGATGATGCGCATGATCGAGGAGATGGGCTTCGGCGTCGACCTCCTCTACTACGACCCGCACGATGACGCGCCGGAGGTCCCCGGGGACTCCCGCTGCGCGCGGCTGGCGACGTTCCGCACGCCGGACGAGCTGACGCGGCTCCTGCGCGAGGGCGAGTTCCGCGCCGTGTACTCGGACATCTTCTTCGACTGGAGGATCAGCGGGGCGGGCAAGGCGCGATTCTCCAGCAAGGATTTCGAGATGGGGCTGGAGGGGGCGGTGCGCTCGCTGCGGCGCCTGCTCGCCCTCTGCCGGCTTCCGTTCTATCACCGCTACGGCCCGCACCTGGCCGGGCTCGCGGGGAGGACCCTTGCCTAAGACACCCGGCGTCCGGCTCAATCCGCCGTACCTGCACGGCGCGTTCCTGGCCGTCAACGCGATCTCCGACGCCTGCTTCCTCGGCGACGGCCCGGACTGCATCCGGGCTAAGGGCGAGCAGATCCACGGCCGGCACGACCTGTTCTCGACCTTGATGTCCTGCAAGGGCGAGCACCGCGTGCACTACACGGGCCTGAGCGTCTTCAACATCGCCGGGAACCTCGAGGGCGAGATCGCCGCGGGCCTGGAGCGCATCGCGCGGCGGCCCTCGTGCGGCGCGGTGTTCATGGGCTCGGTGCCGATGTGCACGATCGCGGGCACCGACTACGAGCGCATCGTCCGCCAGGTGTTCGCGGGAGGCTTCAAGCCGGCGTTCGTCGTGCCTCCGCAGATCGGCCTGGCGGGCGACTGGCTCGACGGCTACGGCGCGGTCCTCGACGCGCTGGCCAAGGGCATGGACCTCTCCGGCGCGGCCCCGCGCGGGGAGAACGTGGCCCTCGTCGGCTACCTGATGGGACGCAACGAGGGCGACCACCGGGGCAACGTGCGCGAGTTCGGGCGGATATTCCGCGCGCTGGGCCTGAACCTCGTCTCGACCTGGCTGTCCGGCGGGGATTACGAGAGCCTGCGGGCCGCGCGGAACGCCGGCGCCGTCGTCTCCTTCGGCCACGGCCGCAGGGCGGCCCGGCTGCTGTCGGAGCGCCTGGGCGTCCGGCTCGTCGAGGCCGAGCTCCCGTTCGGCCTGGCCGCGACGAAGCGCTTCGTCGAGTCGCTCGGCCGCGCGTTCGGCAAGGAGGCGGAGGCTGCGGCCTTCGTCCGCGCGGAGCTCGACGAGGTCGCGCCGGCCCTCGAATGGGCCGTGCCCCACGCGTTCCTCGGGCGCCGCTTCGCCTGGATCAACGACCCGCACTACGCCGCGCCCTTCGCCGACATGGTCGAGGAGCTGGGCGGGGAGGTCTCGGGGATGATCCTCCTCGGCGGCGCCCGGCACCTGCCCGAGGACGAGCGCCGGGCGCTGTCGAAGCGGCCGCGGACGCTGTTCGAGCCCATGCAGAACGAGATCGAGCGCGAATGGATGGGCCTCTCCCGCCGCGAGGCGGACGTCCTCGTGGCCAACACGATGGCCGTCGAGTTTATCAAGCCGCGGACCTCGTGGCTCGAGTTCGGCTACCCGTCGGACTACACGCATTTCCTCAAGGACGAACCGTTCCTCGGCTTCCGCGGCGCGCTGGGCTTCTGCTCGCGCCTGGCCAACGAGGTGACGCGCGGCTTCTGCATGGACTGGATGACGCCGCAGGAGCGGCAGCTGGAGGCGCCCCGGTGAGCGGAGTCGCCCATCTGTTCTCCGGCGGGGTGGATTCGACCTTGGCCGCCTCCTTGCTCGCCGAGCGCTTCCGCGAGGTCCATCTCGTCACCTTCCGGCGCGCCGGCTTCCTGGCCGAGGAGAAGGCCCTCGCGCGCCTGGAGCGCCTGCGCGACCGCCATCCCGGCGCCGAGATCAC
This sequence comes from Elusimicrobia bacterium GWA2_66_18, assembly GCA_001799675.1. GTDB lineage: Bacteria > Elusimicrobiota > Elusimicrobia > UBA1565 > UBA9628 > GWA2-66-18. The sequence goes on along the minus strand of MGTX01000016.1, from coordinate 94,059 downwards.
CCACCGCTTCCTCGACGTCGGCCCGTTCTACGAGGAGCTCAGCGGCGGCTGGTCGGACCTGCGCCGGCACGGCGTCCTGGCCCTGGCGCCGTGCGGCGTGTGCAAGGTCTCGATGCACTGGCGCCTGCTGCTGTACTGCCTCGAGCACGGCCTGCGCCACGCCTCCGACGGCGCCGCAGCCGGAGCGGAGGAGTACGCGGAGCAGAACCCGCGCATCCTGATGCCCGCCCTCGACGCCTTCTACCGCGAGTTCGGCGTGGAGAAGATCTCGCCGGCGTTCCGGCCGGACCGGTCCAACGAGGAGGCGCTGTACCGCCGCGGCATCAGCGAGAGCCCGACGGTCAAGCGCACGGCGCAGGACGACCAGATCCTCTGTTCGCAGCAGGTGCTGTTCGCGATGTCGATGCGCGTCTATCTCGCGCGGCATTCGTTCCCGGAGTACGAGGCGGCGCAGCGCGGCTACCTCGGCGAGGCGCTGGGCCGGGCGGCCGGGCTGACGCGCGAATTCGTGAAGGGAGGCAAGCCGACCCGTGTATGGGAACTGCTCGAACGCGCTGTACGCGCGTGACAAGAAGCGCCTGAGCCTGGCCGTCTGCTGGGCGGGCCTCGCCGTCGCGGCGCCGCTGCCGCCGCGCGGGCGCGCCGCGCTCGGCTACCTGTACAGCGCCCTGCTCAACCCGCCGCTGGCGGCCCTGTCGGTCGGCGGCGCCTGGCTGAGCGAGCGCCTCTCCTCCGTCCTGATCTTCCTGCTGTACTGGGCCGTCCTCGGTCCGTGCGCGCTCGCGCAGCGCCTGTCGGGCAGGGACTGGCTGGGCCTGCGCCCCGGGCCGGGCGGCCGCTTCACGGCCCGCCTCGCCGACGAGGACAACTCCGACGACCTGCGGAGGCCCTATTAGCGTGAACGTGCTGGGGCTCTCCTACATGTACCATGACTCCGCGGCCGTCCTGGTCCGGGACGGGCTCGTCGCCGCCGCCGCCGAGGAGGAGCGCTTCTCGCGCCTGCGGCATTGCCTGGACTTCCCGTCGCGCGCGGTCGAATGGTGCCTGGCCGACGCCGGGCTCGCCGCGGAGGGGCTCGACGCCGCGGCGTTCTACGAGAAGCCCTACCTCAAGTTCGAGCGCGTGCTGCGCACGCACCTGGAGATGTGGCCCCGCTCGTGGCCGAGCTTCCGCCGCTTCCTGCCGATGTGGCTGAGCCACAAGCTGCCGGTGGAGCGGACGATCCGCGCCCGGCTCGGGCGCGACCTCCCGGTGCTCTTCGTCGACCACCACACGGCGCACGCCGCGAGCGCCTTCCTGCCCTCGCCGTTCGAGCGCGCGATGATCGTGACGCTCGACGGCACCGGCGAATGGTCCACCCTCTGCCGCGGCACCGGCGAGGGGGAGACGCTGACCTTGACCGACGAGTCGCGCTTCCCTCACTCGTACGGCCTCCTCTACAGCGCCGTCACCGCCCATCTCGGCTTCGAGGTCAACGAGGGGGAGGGCAAGGTGATGGGCCTGGCCGCCCACGGCCGGCCGGACCTCCTCAAGGAGCTGCGCACCGTCGCCGACGTGCGCGGCGACGGGAGCCTGCGCCTGGACCTCGACTACTTCGCCTTCCACCACGACCTCGTCATGACCAACGAGCGCTTCCGCGCGCTGCTCGGCCCGGCGCGCGCCCCGGGCGCCCCCGTCACCGACGCGCACAAGGCCCTGGCGGCCAGCCTCCAGGCGCTGCTCGAGGACGCCGCGCAGCGGATGGTGCGCGACCTCCACGCCCGCACCGGGCTGACCGACCTCTGCCTCGCCGGCGGCGTGGCGCTCAACTGCGCGATGAACGCGGGCCTGCTCGAGCGCACGCCGGTCAAGCGCCTGTTCGTCCAGCCCGCGGCCGGGGATTCGGGCGCGGCGCTCGGCGCGGCGCTGTACGCGTCCGGCCGCCTCGCGGGGGGCTCCCGGCGCTGGCGCATGCAGCACGCCTATCTCGGGCCGCGGTACGGGGAGGGGGACATCGAGGCCGCCCTGCGCGCCGCTGGCGCGAGCTTCCGCCGCTTCGAGCCGGAGGCGCTCGTCGAGGAGGTCTCGGGGCGCCTGGCCGCCGGGCAGGTGGTGGGGTGGTTCCAGGGGCGCATGGAGTGGGGCCCGCGCGCGCTCGGCCACCGCAGCATACTCGCCGACCCGCGCGACCCCGGCATGCAGCGGCGCGTCAACGCCAAGGTCAAGCGGCGGGAGTCCTTCCGCCCCTTCGCGCCGGCGATGCCCCTCGAGGACGCGGGCCGGTGGTTCGAGACGCCGCACGAGAGCCCGTTCATGACCTTGGCCCTGCCGGTGCGGCCCGAGCGCCGCGCGGACATCCCGAGCGTGGTCCACGTCGACGGCACCGCGCGCCTGCAGACGGTCAGGCCGGAGTCCGACCCCTATTTCCATTCGCTGCTGCGCTCCTTCGGCCGCCGCACCGGCGTGCCGGTCCTGCTGAACACCTCGTTCAACGGGAGGCGCGAGCCCATCGTCTGCTCGCCCGAGGACGCGGTCGCCTGCCACCGGCGCTGCGGACTCGACGCGCTGGCGATCGGGCCGTTCTTGGCGGAGAAGCTCGGGGAGGAACATGAAAACGCAGGGTCTTAACGCTCGCCTCGACGTCGTCGTGCAGCTGTGGCGGATGGTTCTCAGGCGGAAGTCCTGGGCCCTCCTCCCCGTGGTTCTCTTCCTGCTGCTGATCATCGCCTTCCTCGCGGCCTCGGAGATGCCCGCGCTGATCCCCTTCTTCTATGCGGTATTCTGAGACCGGGAGCCCCGGGCGCGAGCGGGCCGCGGCCTTCCTGGCCGGGGCCGCCCTGAGCCTCGTCCTGCTCGAGTGCGGCCTGCGCGCCGCCGGCTGGCTCGTGCGCCGGGGAGCGCGCCCCCCCGGGACCGACGGGGCGTGGACCGTGCTGTGCCTCGGCGACTCCAACACCTACACCGGCGGCGGCTACTCCTACCCCGACCAGCTGTTCCGGCGCCTGGCCGCTGCGGGCGCGCCGGTCCGCGTCGTCAACCGCGGCGTGCCCGGCCTGAACTCCACCCAGCTCGCGGACATGATCGACGGCGAGCTCGACCGCTGGCGCCCCGACGCGGTGATCGTGCTCATCGGCGCCGACAACTTCTGGAACAACCTCCCGATCCGCGCCGAGCCGCTCGCGCACCGCGCGGACCGCGCGCTGCTGGCGCTGCGGAGCTGGAAGCTCGTCAAGCTGCTCTGGGTGGGGATCGCCGAGGGGAGCCTGCGCGGGCGCTACCGCGCCGGGCTCGCCCCGCGCGGGCGCGAGGAGGCCCTCGAGACGGTCCGGCGCGCCCTCGACCGCATCCTGGAGCACCCCGACGACTGGTACCGCGTCCAGCTCGACGAGGCGCCGGTGGCGCCGCGCGTCGAGGCGGCCGTCCGCTTCCTCGGCGAGAGGCTGGCGGCCGCGCCGGACGACGCCGAGGCGCGCGACGCGCGGGGCCGCTGGCTGCTGGCCCAGGGCGACGCGCGCGGTGCCGCGGAGACCTTCCGCGGGGGCGCCGCGGCGGGGGCGTGCGACGCGCGCTTCTTCGCCGGCCTCGCGCAGGCCCTCGACCGCCTCGAGGGGGAGAAGGCCGCGGCGGCGTCGCTCGCCGCCGGGGACGGCGCCTGCCGGTCCGAGCGCCGGCTGGCGGAGGCGGAGTGGCGGCTGTGGCGCGGCGACGCCGCGGCGGCGGCCCGCATCGCGCGCGCCGGGCTCCGCGAGAAGCGCGTCGAGCCGGACGCGTGGTGGCGCCTGCTCGGCTGGGCCCTGTACGAGATGAAGGACTACGACGCGGCCATCGCCGCCTTCGGGGAGCTGTCGAAGTTTACCCCGGAGCGCGGGAACCTGGACAGCGACGGCCTGACGCACGCCTGGATCCGGAAATGGGAGAACCGCCGCGCCCGGAGCCCGAAGGCGCCCCCGCCGCGCGGCGCCCTCGGCGAGCTGGACTACGCGTGGCTGATGGCCGGGCGGTACGACCGCTGCGCCGAGTCGTCGGCCGCCGCTCTGCGCGAGACGCCGCTGAACGTCTCCCGCTTCCAACTCTACGCGCTGTGCCTGCGCAAGGCGGGCCGCTTCGACGAGGTCGAGCGCCTGGCGGCGGAGGTGCCCGCGCTGAAAGAGAACCTGATGTACCGCTACTACGCGGCGCAGCGCCTGCGGCGCGAGAGGCTGGGGCGGCCGCTCGAGCAGCTCCAGGAGGAGCAGTTCGCCCGGGACATGGAGCGCGTCGCCGCCTCCGCCCGGCGCCGGTCGGCCGCGCTCATCCTGTCCTCGTACCCGGAGGAGGAATACGGCCCCGTGCGCCGCGCGGCCGAGGAGGGGGGCCTGCCTTACGCGGACATGCTCCCCCTGTTCCGCGCCCGCTTCAAGCACCGCGACGAGTTCCTGGCCCCGGACCGCTGCCACCCCAACGCGAAGGGCTTCGCCGTCATGGCCGAGGAGTACGAGCGCCTGCTGCGCGCGCTCCCCGGCTTCCCGGGCGGCAAGACATGAGGGCCCGCCTCGCGGGGCTCGTCCTCGCGTGCCTCGTCCTGGGGACGGCCCTCGGCGTCGCGCGTCTTCCGCCGGCGTGGCCTCGCCGGGCGTCGCCCGCCCCTCCGGGCCCGGCGACGCGGAGCCTGCCGCCGGTGTTCGTGTTCATCCTCGACGCGCACGCCGCCCTCGGCGAGATCGCGCGCCTCGAGGGCGGAGCGGGCCTGGCGGAGCGCCTGGAGCGCTCCTACGCGGACGGCGGCTTCACGGTGTACCGCCGCTCCTACGCCAATTTCCAGGAGACGATCGTGTCGGTCCCGAGCATCCTGAACTTCGAGCTGGCGCCGTTCCCGGGCGCCGTCGGGGCGACCTACTTCGCCCTTCCGCGCAACCGCCTGTTCGAGCTGCTGCTCGCGCAGGGCTACCGCCTCTCCGTGTTCCAGGGCACCTACATCGATTTCGGGAGCATGAGCGCATCCGATCAGGCATGAGCGACCTCTTGAATTTTCGGCACGCCGCGCGGCTTCCACGCGTATTTCCAGCGAGTCTGTTGAGCCTGCGAGACGCTCCAGACGAACTTCCCGACCTCCAACTCCGAGTGCATGGCTCCGGCGCTGTCGAGCCTCCGTCGCATTTCGCGATTAAAACGTTCGATGAGATTGCTGCTGCGCAGCAGTATCCAAAGATTTTCCGGCTCATCGAAGAACCGGACGTGATCATCGAACCGGCGCGTGACCAACTCGACAGCTTTCGGATATCGCGTGCTCCAGCGTCCCTGCAAATTGCCCAGGGCGAGCACGGCCTTCTCGCGGCTGGCCGCCCAGAAGGTGGAATGCAGATCGACGAAGAAGTCCTTGCGATCCGGAGCCGCGACGCGCGTCTTGACGTTTCGCATCAGGTGCACGATGCAGAGCTGGTGGGCGACGCCCAGCAGGTCCGCGACGGCGGACTCGATGCCCTTATGCTCATCGGATATGACCAGCCGCAGCGCCTCGCGGTCGAGCCCGCGCGCCAGCAGATCTTTGATCAGCGACGACCAGCTGTCCTTGCTCTCCCGGTCGCCCAGGACGTAGCCCAGAACGTGACGACGATTCTTGCCATCGACGCCAAGGGCGAGCAGCAGGGCCTGGTCCTTGGTGAAGCCAGGACGGCGAACAGGGAGGTAGAGCGCATCCAAGAACACATACCGGATGCCTTCGGGGATCGGGCTTTTCTCCCAGTCGCGTATGACGGGTTCGAGCGCGTTGCTCAGCGTCGAGACCGTCGAGGCCGACATCTTCGCGCCGATGGCGCCACGCAGCTCCTCGGCCACGGCACGCGTGGACGCGCCGCGCAGCCAGAAGCGAACGGCGAGCAGGTCGCGCAGGTGCTGGCCGCCGGACTTGAGCGCGTCGAGCAGCGGCAGGCTCAAGCTTCCAGAACGCAGAGCCGGCCGTCGCAGCCACATCTCGCCCCAAAGGCCCATGAGGCGCGTCGTCTTGAAGCCGTTTCGCAGGCGGCCGCCCTCGCTACGCTCGTAGGGGGCCCGAGCGAGAGCTTCATCGCGCTCGACGACAAGCTGCGCGTTGAGCGACTCAGTGATGACGGACGCAATTTCCTTGGTGACGATCGCGTTCAAGGTTCCGGGCTGCAAACTCATTCGCACACGATGACGAACTTGACGATGAGCGACTCTTTCGATAAGCTGGTTGACTGCGAGCATGGGTGTTCCTCCGTTTTATTTTCTGGTCTCTTGGGGAGATCCAGAACATCTTACGGATACGCCCATGCTCCTTCAATTTCCCTGACCTGGTACTATAACGCCGATTTCTTCGATCAGGAATTTAGGTGCGGAAAATTCCCAAAATCGCTGAAGACGTACAATGAGGAACGCCTGAAGGTCTTGGAAACAGAGATGAGGCGGGCTTTTCGGCAGGCCGACGCGGCTCGTCCGCCCGCGGAGGTCTTCAACCGCCGCAATGACGCCGAGCCGGTGCTTCTGAGCCCCCAGCATGTCGTCGACACGGACGGCCGGCTCTATGTGGGCGCCTCGATCGTGCTCGAGCATCTCTGGCCGGCGCTTCATGATTCTTTCCGGGTCGGGCCCCTCGACGCGATGACGAGCTTGCCGGGCCGCCGCGTGGGTCCGCAGGACCAGTTGCGTCTTTTGCGCGACGCCAAGATCACGGGCGGGGCGCGCAAGATTCTGCTCAACAATTTGGCGGTCGGCAAGCGGATGAGGTCGTTCTGGAAGAAGGAAGTCGTCAATGCGCCTGGATCGGACTACCGCGGACGCTCGAACATCGAGGACGTTGCAGGAGGTCGATGATGTCTTTTCAGGCCCAGGTGGCGCATATGTCGGCGGGTCGAGAGTCCACGACGGCCGTCTCCCAACTGCTGGGCCTCGAGGGCCCCCGCGCGAGCTGGCGGCTCCAGGCCCTGTGCGGCATCGCGGA
>MGTX01000016.1:80625-87133 GCA_001799675.1 Elusimicrobia bacterium GWA2_66_18 | reverse complement strand
GGACCCGCCATGAAACGATTCCTTGAGGTCATGGCGTCAAGGCTAGGCAAGCGGACTTTGAAGGATATCCTGGCGATCATAGAGGCCGACCAGGAGACTTTCGTCGAGATGGCGCCGTCCGGGACATCCACCAGCAAACTGCTTGTGCCCTTGGCGGCCGGCCCCATCAACCTTCTCGAGGCCGGCTGGCGGAACTTCTTCGCGGATCAGGATTACGAGGTCCTTCTGGGCTATCCCGAATTGAAGATGAACAAGACCATCTACGCGCGCTATTCCGACCGCGAATGCCTTTACTCGTGGTCGGGCAACGATCCGCGCAAATGGTCGTTCTTCGCCTACCCGGTCCGGGTCCCGTCCGACAGCTTCGGGGCGACGGTCTTCCGCACCGGGATCGTGATGGAGCTCGAGGAGAGGGACATGGTCCTGGGCGCAGTCGAGAAAGCCGACGCCTTGGTCGAGTCGGTCGCGCGGGCCTCGGCGGGTTCCGACGCGGACTTCGTCGTTTTTAATCACTTCTGCACCTCGATCGTCATGGGAGAGGATTCGGGGTCCATCACTCGCCGCATCAAAGAGGCCAGCGGACTGACCACCGTGTGCTGGAGCCACGGCGACCGGGACCAGTTGAATAATTTCGGCGAGCACTTCCGCGCGCTTTTCGCGCGGCCCGGCTTCTTCGACGTCCCCGCCGACAAGGCGGCGGTCAACCTTTTCCACTTCCCAACGGACTTCCGCGAAGCGGAACTCGCGCCCCTGCTGCGGGAGATGGGGGTCAAGGTCAACACGCGCCTTTTCCCGGACGTTGATTTTCCCTCCATGGAGAACATCCCGCGCGCCCGCCTGCAGGTTTTCTGCGCGGCGACGTCCTACCAGTCCAGGCTTCTGGAGTTATTCGAGGGGCGTCCTCGGCCCGTGCTGAAGGTCCGGGCTCCGTACGGCATCGAGGACACGGGGGAATGTCTCAAGGCCGTCGCGTCCGCCGCGGGCAAGGAGAAGGACTTTAAGACCGTCTGGAAGAAGAAGCTCGCCGCGTTTAAGCCGGTTTGGGAGGAGATGACGAAGCAGGCTCGGGGCTACCGGCTCGCTTTCGTCGTCTCGGAGACGACTCTCCCGATGCTGTGGAAACTGCGGCACGGCCAGGGCGCTCCCATGATGAGGATGATCGAAGAGATGGGATTCGGAGTGGACATCCTCTACTACGACCCGCACAACGAGAGGCTGGAGCTTTCTCAAGACGCCCGCTGCGCGAGGATCACGACCTTTCGCACGCCGCGCGAACTGGAGCGCGTCCTGCGTGAAGGCTCGTTCCGGGCCGTCTATTCGGACATATTTTTCGACTGGAGGATCAGTTCGGCCGGCAAGGCCCGGTTCTCCAGCAAGGAGTTCGAGATGGGGCTGGATGGGGCGTTGAGGTCGTTGCGCAGGCTGCTCGCGCTCTGCCGCCTGCCCTTTTATGAGCGTTACGGGAGTTGCTTGGCCGGGCTTGCAGGGAGGGACCTTGCCTAAACATGGAAGCGGCGGGACCGCGAAGAAGGCGCCGGGAGTGCGTCTCAATCCTCCGTACCTGCACGGAGCTTTCCTGGCCTTGAACGCGATGTCGGACGCTTATTTCCTCGGCGACGGTCCGGACTGCATCCGGGCCAAGGGCGAGCAGATCCACGGCCGGCACGACCTCTTCTCGACGCTCATGTCCTGCAAGGGCGAGCACCGCATCCATTACACGGGACTGAGCGTCTTCAACATCGCGCAGAACCTCGAAAAGGAGATCGCCGCGGGCCTGGAGCGCATCGCCGCAAGGCCCGCCTGCGGCGCGGTCTTCATGGGATCTGTGCCCATGTGCACGATCGCCGGCACCGACTACGAGAGGATCGTGAGGGAGGTCTTCGCTGGAGCCTTCAAGCCCGCCTTCGTCGTCCCACCCCAGATCGGCCTGGCGGGAGACTGGCTGGACGGTTATTCCGCGGTCCTCGAGGTCATGGCCTGCGGAATGGACCTGGAGCCCGCCGCTCCCGGCCCCGAGAGAGTGGCGGTGGTCGGCTACATGATGGGCCGCAACGAGGGCGACCACAGGGGCAACATCCGTGAGCTGGAGCGCATCCTGCGCGCTCTTGATCTTGAGCCCGTCTCGACCTGGCTTTCGGGCGGCAATTATGAAAGTCTTCGGGCCGTGCGCCGGGCGGGGACGATCATCGCGTTCGGGCACGGCCGCAAGGCGGCCGGAATCCTGGCTGAGAGGCTGGGCGTCAGGCTTATCGAAGCGGAGCTGCCCTTCGGCCTGGCCGCGACGAAGCGCTTCGTCGAGGACCTCGGTCTCAAGTTCGGCAAGCAGGCGGAGGCTGATGCCTTCATCCGCAAGGAGTTGGGCGAGGTTGTCCCGGCGCTCGAGTGGGTCGTGCCGCATGCCTTTTTGGGCCGGCGCTTCGCTTACGCCGGCGATCCGCACTACGCCGCGGCTTTCGCCGAGATGATCGAGGATTTGGGCGGCGAGATCACGGGGATGATCTTGATGGGGGGAGGCAGGCATCTGACAGAGGTCTCCCGGGCATCCCTGTCGGCGAGGCCCCGAGCGGTTTTCGAGCCCATGCAAAACGCGGTCGAGCGGGACTGGCTCGGGTTGAGCCGCCGGGAGGTGGACGTCCTGGTGGCCACTACCATGGCCGTCGAGTTCATCAGGCCCCGGACCTCGTGGCTTGAATTCGGATACCCTTCCGATTACACCCACTTTCTCAAAGACGAACCCTTCCTCGGGTTCCGGGGCGCCTTGGGATTCTACTCTCGGCTGGCCAACGAAGTGACTCGAGGTTTCTGCATGGACTGGATGACCCCGGAGGAAATGCAATCTCAATCGAAAGCCGTCTCGGAGAATCTTTTGAGCGACGGGACATGCCGCCGCCCCGAGTGATGAAGAAGACCCCAGGAGGATCATTGGCGTCATCCAGCGGTGTCAATCGTTCGGGCCCGGACGGGACGTTGCGGCCCTCGTCGGAGTGGATGTGGAAGAAGGGCTTCGACTCCCATTGGGCTATCAGCACGACGGTCCGCTGCCAGCACCGCTGCCTGTACTGCTACGAGGGAGAGCGGCGCGGCCAGCAGGACGTGCCGCTGGAGCAGACCAAAGCGCTCCTCGACCGGGCCGCCAAGGAGGTCCCCATGGTCATGTTCCTGGGGGCCGAACCGACGATGAACCCACACCTGCCGGAACTCATCCACTACGGCGTGAGTCGCGGCCTCCGAGTGGGGCTTTCCACCAACGCTTTGCGCCTGGCGGACTGGGCCTTTCTGACGACACTGGACAAGGCCGGCCTGGACTTCGTCGAGTTCTCCTTCTCCTACCCGGACGCGTTGACCTACACCCGCGTCACGCGACACAAGCCCGAGGGCTTCCGCCGCCTCCTGAAGGCTCTAGACAATATGGCTCGCTGGCAGCGGGACCTCGCCGCAAACCGCCAGGGCGGCCTGTTCGCTAACGCCGTCGTCAGCGGCTTCAACGTGGACCGTCTCGATGAGATCCTCGGGCGCCTGACGGCACACCTCAACCCGGGACGCTTCGTGTTCAACCTCCTGCGCCTCGACGTCGCGCCTCAGGCGCACGATGCCTCGTTGCGCCGATACATGCAGGTGTCCTGCGCCAAGCTGCGCCAGGCACTCCCGGCGTTCGCCGCCCGCGCCGGCGGGGTCCCGCTGTGCTTCAGCAATTTTCCGCTCTGCGCGATGCCGGGGCTGGAGTCGTCGAGCAACGAGCTCTGCTACCGGCTCAACGGGGTCGACGTCAAACAGAACTTCTTCAACCAGGGACAGATGGACCCTCTGCCGCTGGGAGACCTCGAGAAGACGAGCCGTTCCTTCGATTGGATCTGCGAGTCCTGCGCGCTCTCCTCGCTGTGCACCTGCCGCGGGCTCTTCGACCACGCCGATGCCTCGCCGGAGCATGCACCCCAGCCCCTGAGGGGCGCCTTGCCCCGCGCCCTCGGCGCCTGGGTGAGGCGTCAAGAGGGGGGGCGTTCTGTGTTGGCCGCCGAGACGCCCCTGACCGAGTCTGGCTGGGTGCTGGCCCGGCTGCGGGCGGCCTGCCCGACGGACCGTCTTCTCGCCAAGTCGTCCGCGCGCTGGGCGCCGCTGGAGCGAGGGATGATCGGACTCTATGACGGGGAAAGGACGGCGCATCTCCGCCTCCGCCGGGACGACGGAGCGCGCGGGCACTGGCGCCTGGAGCCAGCCGTCCCTGCGCAGACGCCAGCGTGGGCCAGGGCGGCAGCCGCGGCGCTTGCGGCCGTCCTGCGCCGTCTGCCCGCGCCGCCGATGCGCTGCCTGCCGGACCCCACCCCCCGGGACTCCTCGAAGACGACCGGACCGCAGGCTCGTCCAGAGGCGCCGCCGCCTCTCGAGGATCCCGCCTTTCCCTCTCCCGTGACGGCGCGTTGGGCCCGGTTCGTGTCCGGGCCGTTCCTTGAGCAGGTGCGCCGGGCCGCGCTGCGGGAACCGGCGCTGGCCGGTGGGCGGGCGGACATCGTTAGGCCCGGGGCCATCCGGCTCTCCGGGCCCGCCGGTCCGGATTGCGGGGAGGTCGTGGTGCGCCCCGCCTCGGGACCCAAGTCCCTGGGAGTTATCTGCGGGCCCCTCCGCCTGCAGATGACCTGGCTGGGAGAAGGAGGAGGCGCCGAGGCGTGGCTGCGCGCGTTCCTCGCCGCCTCCTCGAGACTGGGGGATGCGAGCCTACCGCCCGAGGCGCGCAGGATCGACGCCTTTCTCGCGCGGGTCTGGAAGCTCTACGGCGGAGTGCTCTTGCCCAGGATGCTGGCCCACGGAGGCCTGTCGGGGGGGTGGGTCTCGGACGACGGCCTGGAGCTCGAGATGCTTCGTACCCGCGGACAATCCTTCGGGATCACGCTGGGGAGGGCCGAGCGCATGGAACGCCCTTACGCCAGCGGCGATGGGATCGGCCTCCGGTATGTCCTCCCGGAGGGCTTGCCGGATAAGACGCGGTGGATGGCAGTCATCGAGGCCTACGCTCGCCGACTCGCGACGAAGTGTTGATCTGTTGCAAGTTGATCTCGCCTCATGATGTAAAATAAGGCGTTCTCCGACCGGTATGCCCGACCGATACTCCTCCTCCTTGCCCGCGCCGCGCTGGCCCGTCACGGACGCTTTCGGAACGAAGCTCGATGCCGCGGAACTTCTGCGGGGCGTCGCCGGGAAATTCCCGTCGGACTTCCGCCTGACGCTCGACGACACGGGCGCCATCTTGAGCGTGAATGCCTCGGACTTGGCGCATCCGCAATTGGAACAGGCCCTCTCCTGGCTCAAGGACCGTTTCGCCGGACTCTCCGTGCGCGTGGCGAAGGAAGCGCTGCTTCGCGGCGAAAGACCGCGGTTCAAGGATGAGCGCCGCCTTCCGGTTCTCACCGTCGCGCTGCTCGAGGTCTCCCCGGAGACCGCGCAGACCGCCGCCTCCGCCCGCGCCCTGTCGCGACGGCTTGGGATGAAGAAAAACGAACCGGCGGTGGAGCTGAAGATTCTCCTGTCCCGGCTGGGCTCCTCGACGAATGAGGCGGGCCCCGTGGAAGCCGGGAAGGGTCCGTTCTTGCTGGCATGGCGCAGGCCCGCGAACGCGGCGGGCTTTGCGCCCGCGGTTTTTCTCGCCGCCTCGCGAGAAAGAAAGGCCCTCTCCTGGCTGGTCGGACAACTCCGCGAGTCCCCGGGCCCGCTCCCGCAGGATTTTCGGGTCCTCTTGGAAGGGCTCGAGCGCGGGATATTGCGCAGGCCGACGGTGGCGGCGGAGGGCTCGGATATCGTCGTCGATCCCCATCGCTGCGAAGGCTGCGACGTCTGCGCCGGCGTCTGTCCGGCCAGTCGCTTGGAACGCGGGGGCGCCGTCCTCCCGGGCTCCGTCCCCTGCCTACATTGCTTCGACTGCGTGGAGGCCTGTCCCCAGGACGCACTGCGTCCTCCTTATAGTTTCACCAGCGCGATGCGCGCCGAGGCCGCCGGCGACCGCCCCGGCTGGCTCTCTCGATTGCGCGGCGACGCGGGCCCGGCTCTGCCCGCCCCGTTCCCGCCATCCTATCTCCTTCCCAAGCCGAAGGCGCCGAAGAAGCCGCGCTACATTCTGGGGTTGGCTATCAACACGATGCAGGAGCACGCGGCCGCCCTGCTCAAGGACGGCGAACTGGTCGGCGCGGTGGAAGAGGAGAAGTTGGCCCGGATCCGCCATTACGGCTGGCCTCCTCCGGGCACGCACCGCTTCGGCTTCACCCTGGAGGAATCATTTTGCCGCCGAGCCATCCGCCTGCTCCTATCCAAGGCAGGCATCACGCTTGACGACGTGGACCTGATCGCGGTCAACGGCCTGCCTCCCCGCTACGGCATGGCCTACGCGTCGGCGCCTCCCGAAGCGCCCCTGCCCGTCATCCGCTCCGGTCGCCTGATATTCATTCCCCACCACCTCTGCCACGCCGCCTCGGCTTTCCGGGTTTCGGGGCAGAAGGACTCCTGGGTGCTGAGCGTGGACGGC
>MGTX01000016.1:0-80595 GCA_001799675.1 Elusimicrobia bacterium GWA2_66_18 | reverse complement strand
CGGGCCCGCCGGGGTGGGTTGAGCCAGGTCTACGAGCTGCCGTCTTTGGTCAGCCGCTCGATCGGCGGCGTGTACGAATCAGTGACGCGCCTGCTCGGCTTCGGCTCCCACGGTCAGGGGATCGTCATGGCCCTCGCCAGTTCCGGCCGTCCCATCATACCTTTCGAGCGCTTCCTGTCCTGGAAGGACGAGCGGACCATGTCCATCGATGAGGACCTCGCCGCGGATCTCGAGGTTTTGAAGCGCCTGCCGGACGCACCCCTGAAGCCAGAGCATCGCGACCTGGCGGCTTCCCTGCAGAAATCTCTGGAAGACACGATCCTCGGCATCCTAGGAGCCTTCGTTCCTTCCCGCCCTGCCGGACTATGCGTGGCCGGCGGCGTCGCGCTTAATTGCCGGATGAACCGACTGATCCGCGAGAAGTTCCGGCCGCGGGAGATGTTCGTCCAGCCCGCGGCCAACGACGCGGGCACCGCGCTGGGCGCGGCGCTGGAGGCGCACTCGCTGACCTCGAGCGGAGGCCGGCCCTTCGTCATGGGCAGCGCCTGCCTGGGGCCGGATTTCTCGCCGAGCGAGGTTGCGGCGGCGCTGGACGCGGCGGGGCTCTCCTATCATCGCCCGGATGATGTCTGCCGGCAAGCGGCGGGACTCCTGGCTCAAGGGAAGATCCTGGGCTGGTTCCAAGGCCGCCTGGAGTTCGGGCCCCGCGCCCTCGGGGCCCGCAGTTTGCTGGCCGACCCGCGCGATTCCGGGATGAAGGACCGGGTCAACATCCTTAAGGGCCGTCATGCCTGGCGCCCCTTCGGGCCTTCCATCCTGGCCGGCCGCGAGGCCGAGTGGTTCGAGGATTCCTTCGATTCGCGCTTCATGCTCTTTACCGTCTCCGTGCGCGAGCAGAAGAAGTCTCTCATCCCGGCGGTGCTCCATGACGACGGCACCACGCGCCCGCAGAGCGTCCATGCCGGCGAGAGTCCCCTCTACCATCGGCTGATCTCCGAGTTCGAGCGCCTGACTTCCGTGCCCATGGTCCTCAACACTTCGTTCAACCGCAAGGACGAGCCCATCATCTGCACGCCCGCGGAGGCGGCGGAGGCTTTCAAAGCCATGGGCGCCGACGCCCTGGTCATCGGCCCGTTCATCGCGACGACGGCGGCGCCGCGCCAATCGGCGCCCATGACCCCAAAAACCCTGAGCGCCCTGCCGGGCGGACGGCGCCTGTCGCTGAGGGTGACGGTCGACTGCGACTTAAAGTGCCCGCACTGCACGATCCAGGACCTGAGCGGCCTGCCCCCCCGTTCGCTTAAGGACGCTCTGGCCGCCCTCGAAGGCGGGCGCCGGGCGGGCTGCGACGAACTGGTCGTGATGCGCGGCGAGCCCGCGTTGTGGCCGCACCTGACGGAACTGGCCGTCGCGGCCCGCGCCATGGGCTATCGTTTTCTCCAGCTCCAGACCAATGCCCGGCCCTTCGCGCGGCCGCGGACCCTTGCGCGGCTGCTGGCGGCCGTCGACGCGGCGGAAGTCATTCTGCTCGGGCCCGACGAGGCGACGCACGACGCGCTGAGCGGCGCTACGGGCTCCTTCCGTGAGGCCCTCATGGGAACCAAGGCCCTGCTCGGCGCGGGTAAAGAGGTCTTGGTCACCGTGCCGGTCCTGCGGCGCAATTTCAGACGGCTTGACGCGGTCCCGGCGCTGCTCTCTCGACTGGGCGTGCGGCGCGTGCAGTTTAATTTTCCGCGTCCCGTCCAGATGCCGCGCGAAGTGGCCGTCGAACCTCTGCTCCGGCTGGCGGACGCCGCCGAGGCCGTGGGCCGGGCCGCGGGGGCCGCGGCCGGCCTGGGCCTGAGCGTCACCACCGAGGGCCTGCCCCTCTGCTTGCTCGATGAGGGACTGAGGTCCGGAGCGGAGAGCGCCGAGGCCTGGGACCGATTCCGGGCGGACGACCTGAACGGAGTCCACGACGGGCTCGGCGTCCAGATCCAGGCCCGGCCGCAGCCGCCGGCCTGCCGGATCTGCGTCCTGAGAGAGTCGTGTCCGCGGACCTGGGCTCTGTACCTTGAGATCTTCGGCTCTGCCGAGTTGAGGACGGTGCGCTGATGGCGGAGATGGCCTATCTGCAGGTGTCGCGGATGTGCAATCAGAAGTGCGTCTTCTGCTCCAACCCCGCCAACGGCTCGATCCTCTCCTGGAAAGAAGCCAAAGCGCTGGTGGGCGGCTTCGCCGGGAAAAAATTCGCCGGCATCATCCTGACCGGCGGTGAGCCCACACTTTTCAAGGAACTCCCGAAGCTGGTGGCCTACGCGCTGGAGAAGGGTCTGCCGCCGCGTCTCATCACCAACGGCCAGAAAACGGCCGACCTGAAATATCTCAAGGCGCTGCATGCCGCCGGCCTGAGACACATGCATGTCTCGGTCCATTCCCGCTCGGCCAAGAAACAGGCCGACCTCTCGCGGAATCCCCGCTCCCTGCCCAACATCGCGAAGACCCTGTACTACGCGGGTATGTTGGGCATGAACGTCGACATCAACACCACGATCAACCGGGTCAACGCCGGAGAACTCTCAACTTTGGCGCGCTGGCTGACGGGACGCTGGCCGTTTCTGCGGCACTTCGTGTGGAACAACCTCGACCCGCTCATGAACGGAGCGGCGCTGGGCCCGGACTTGGCGCCCCGCTTGAGGGACTTCGAGGTGGAACTGCACCGGGCCATGACCGACCTCGCTTCCACCGGACGGACCTTCCGCGTCGCGCGCGTGCCGCTGTGCTACATGTCGGATTTCCCCGAGTGCTCCACGGAGACGCGCCGGATCGTCAAGGGCGAGGCGCGCAGCATCTACTTCCTGGACCAGAAAGGCCTTCAGGAGCAGGACCGGCATCATTGGACCTACGGGAAAAGCCCGCGCTGCGCGCAGTGCTCTCTGGACCCGGTCTGCGCGGGCCTCTACCAGATGGACGCCTATTACTCCTCCCAGGAACTCTGCCCCTCCCAACTGCCCGCGCAAGAAGTTCGGCGCAGGATACTGGAAGACGCGGAAGGATGAACGAAGGCCAAGCCCAGACGCTGTGTATTCCTGCTGTGCCTCATTCATTGGAAGAAATTCCGACGGCTTCCCCCGACGTGGAAATATACGTCAGGGGCTGTAGACCCGGATCTCACGCGGACGAGCGGGCTCGTCCGGCCGCAGTTCCGGAGCCGCCAGCGAGATCCAGCGGCGCAGACCCGTGAAGAACTCGCCGTAGCGGCGGCCGAAGGCGATGTTGTTGAGCAACACTTGCCGCTGACGGGGGTTGCGGGCGTACATCGTGAAGAGGGCGTGGGCGCAGTGGAAGCGGCTGATGTAGAGGGAGTCGTAGGCGGGAGCGTCTGTCACGTTGCCCAACGGGCGTGGGGGAGGGGCCCCCGGGCGCACGACCTCCATCAGCCATTCGGACAGCAGACGAATGGTTCCGTCCGTGTCCACGGTGAACTCGGGGTTGATGACCCCCGGCTCGACAACGGGGCGGAGATTGCCGATGCGGACCTCTCCGGTCGCGAGGACCCGACGATGGCGCGCCGCGATGCGCCTCATCTGGGCGAAGTACTCATCCTGCGCCCGGCGGTCCCACACGACGCCGATTGCGTAGCTCAGGTCGAAGGAGCGCAGGCCGAGGTCGAGGAGATGCTCGAAGTTCTCCGCCAGTTCCTTTACGTTGCCTGGGGTGGCCACCGGGATCACCGAGCAGATCACGCCCGAGCGCAGGACCTTCTCGACGATTCCCCGCAACGCCGCGTAGGTGTCGAGGCCGCATCGTCCAGCAACCCGTTCTCGATTGTGCGTCTTGGGAGCGCCGTCCCAGGAAAGCTCGACGATGAACTTCCGCTTCGACATCCATTCAAGCTTACGGTCGTCGAGGAGGAGGGCATTCGTCGCGATGTAGAAGGACGTCTTCTTGCCCAGGCGGCGAGCGCGCCGCACGGCGTGTTCCGCGCTCTCGCGGAGCACGTCGAAGGCAAGCAGAGGCTCCCCTCCGTAGAACTCAAGGGTCAGGTCGCGGTTGCGGGAGCCGAGCAGGAAATCCACCGCCTTGAGCGCGACCGCTAGCGGCATGTCCTCGCCGTTCTTGACCACGGGACAGTAGCGGCAGCGCAACTGGCAGCGCCGGGTGATGAAGAGTTGGATGCTGGACTTGTCGTTGCGCAGGCCCATCAGAGAGGACTCAGTTCCTGGTAGTTCCGAAAACGCTCCACCACCGAGCGTAGCGCGGCGCTGCGGGTAGGGCGCCGCCGCGATAGGGCGATTGCCTCGGCTTCGAGTAGGGCGTCGAGGAGGACGCGTTCGAGTTCGTCGAGCCAGGCGGGGGGCGAGGTCTTGGTCAGGCGCGCGGCGCAGGCGCGGACCAGGGGGTCCGCGGGGGCCTTCGGCGACGGCGCGGCCGCGACGGAGAATCCGTCGGCGCACAGGGCCGTGAGGCGCACGGCCCGGTAGAGGTTCTCGAGCAGGTCCGAGATAGAGGTCCGGCGTCCGGCGACGAGGATTCGGTGCTCCTGACGCAGTCCGCGGCGCGTTAGCCCGCGCGCAATCTCCTCGATTTGCGCGTAACGGACCGTCCCCTCCCGGCGGTCCAGTTCGACGTCGCAGAAGCTTCCGCTCTCGATGAGCAAGGACGCTCCCATAGGCGGCAGAGTCGCGCCGGTCTTGGGGGAGAAGGCCTCCGGGCGCAGTGCGTCCATTAGTTCTCGGTCCGCTCCGACCCCCGTCCGACAGAACGAGGCGATGTTGGTCCTGAGGGAGTGGATAAAGAACGGGGACTTCGCCATGAGGGCGAGGATCTGGAGGGCGCGCGGGCGGTCGGCGAGGGCGTCATGGTCATCGAACCGGACGCCGAAGGTCTCCGGAGGCACCGAGGACCACCGGCCGTGGGCGATCTTCAACCCGCGGCCATAGGCCGCCAGTTGTCGTGCGAAGTCCGCGGCGCCGTCGGCGCCGAGCGCGACGGTATGCGCCACCGCCCGAGTCATTTTTGTCGCAGCGATGTTCACTGAGAGCGCGTGCCGGCCGAGGGAGTGAAGCGCCTCTCGGTCACCGTTCGCATCCGCGCGAGCATGAGGTGCTCGGCGAGCCGGTCGGCGAAATCGAGGAAGCCCCGGAAGCCCAGGAAGGGGCGGAGGGCCAGGGCGTGATGGAAGAACGACGGGAAGCCGAACTCCATGACCGGGCCGGCCTCCAGCCCCAGGACCTGCCAGCCGAGGTTGTTGGTCACGCAGAGGTCATACGGCGCTCCATCTGAGCGGCTTCATGCCAGACCTCCTCCTCAGGCTCCTCAAGAGGGATGCGCTCCAGAGATCGCGCCCGCGGGCCGAGCCGTCCCGTCCGGGAGACGACCGCCGCCGCCTCGACCCGCGCGCCGAGCAAAGAGGCGATCTCTCAGAATCCCTCGAGGAGATGCGGGTCGCCCAGGTAGAGCAGTCTGCGGTTAAGGAAGACCTGGGGGGCCGCCCACTCCAGCGCCGGCACGGCGCGGTGGAGTTCCGCTTCGATGAAGCGTTCCGCTGCGGCGCCGCGGCGCAGAGGGGCGGCCACCGCCCGCACCCAGCGGGCGCTCGACTCCAGGCCGAACGGCAGTTCCGTCTCGATGAGCGGGACCTGCAGGCGTCTGGCCAGCAGACTCGCCGCCTGCCGGGCGTAGGGCAGGCTCACCACGGCCGATGCCTGCCGCGCTTGAGCCAAGTCGCCGTAGCGACCGCCGGAGGGCCAAGCCGCGACGAGATCGAGAGAGAGGGCCTTAAGCATGCGATCCAGTTCCGCCAGGTTCCCGATCTGGTCGCCCTCGTTGCGGTCCATCAAATGGCCCACGAGGACCACCGCGTTGCGCTTGCGTTTCCCGGGCTGGATTTCGACGTTGCGCGAGATTCCTTCCCAGACGGCGGCGTAGCCGTCCAGCCAGTCCTGGTCGAGCGAGTCGCAACGGATCTCCAGGAAGGGAGTGCTCGTCTTTTTGCGCAGCGGTTTGATGAGGCGGTCGTACTGGATTCCGGCCAGGCCGCACATCGTCAGAGAGGAGACCATCACCAGTCCCGCGTCGGGGCGCTGGACGACGCGATCGAGCAAGTTCGCGATCCTGTGCTCGCGGTTGAACATGATGGTGTCCCAGGTGGTGCCCGTCATGACGATCCGGTGGAAGCCGGAGGGGTCCAGCAGCGTTGAACGCCAGTCGTGTTTGCCCGACAGGTGCTCCGCCTTGAAGGAGATGCATTGAGGACCGTCGACGAGGAGGTAGGCATCGCGAATCGCGTTCACCGCCGCGTAGACCCCCAGGAGGTAGGGGAGGTTGAGTCTCAGAGATTGGCTTTTAATCATGGCCGCCCTGTTCGCAGAGGTACTGCGCGTAATCTTTGTACAGGGGGAATCGGCAGACGCCGGGCTCGAAGAAAGGGAGGGAGAATTGACTTTTTCCGGCACGCGAGAGCCTGCGGTCGAAGAAGATGTCGGAGTAGACGGCGTCGATCTGCCGCCGCCGCAGGAGTCGGTCGAGTTCTTCGGGTGCGTGGAAACGATGAATCGTCTCGCGCGCCCGTGAGTCATCGCAGACCGGGTGCTCATGCGCGCCGTCGCGATCGCACCAAAGCAGCCATTGGAGACCGAACCCCATCTCCCGGATCGTGGACAGGAGCGGGATACCCGCGCTCCAGCGGCAGTCCCGGAGTTGGACCAATCGCGCCGCGTCGCAGACGAAGCCGAGAGAGTGGTCGCACGCTCGACGCCTCAGCGCCTCCCACCTTTGCCGAGATCCCGACCATCGCTCGGCCCAGAGTTCCTCGCAGCGGTTTTGGAGATCGAAAAACTTCGCGATCTCGCTCAACCAACGGCGGGCGCCTCCCATCCCGTAGGGGGGCTCGATGAGGAGCGTCGGGATCGCGAGTTTATCGAGGATCTCCGCCTGGACCCCCTCGTAGGCGCGGTGAGGCCTCACGACCTGGAGATCGGCGTCCCGATAGCGGGAGATGCTCTCGAGGTCGAACTCGGGAAGCAGGCAGCTGTTGACCGTAATTCCCAGGTCGCCGAGCAGCCGGGTCAGCTCGACGAGGGTGCGGTCCCGGGGGAAGCCGACGAGGTTGAGGCGGGGGCCCTCCGGTTTAGAGGCCGGTCGGCCTCTTTTGCACGCGAGCGTGAAGAGGTCCCCCAGCAGGTCCGTGTGCTGGTCCGCATCGCGATCGGGGAAGAGGGTGGGGAGGCCCGACCGGAGACGGAAGCGCTCGATGACCGAGGCATTATCGTCGCCAATGACGACCGCGGGGCACGAGGTGAGGAATACCGTCAACTCGGTCGCGCCCGGTTCCCGGACGAGGCCGGACATGACCGTTTCCAGCTTTCGGGCGCCGCCGAGGATGATCTCACCGTCCTTGATGTCGGATACGATCTGGCGGCAGCCGAGCTGCCTGAGTTCGGAGGCAAGGGGCAGGCCGGCCGAGCAATGATCGGGCCAGGGGTGGTTGAAAAAATTCGCGCTTCCATCGTCGGTTCGCGCCTCGACGAAGAAACACTCCAACTCCTTCTGCACGACGTAGGCGACATTGCGCAAGAGCGGTTTTGCCGAAAGGAGTTCAAGCTCCGGGTTCGCGAAGAATTGGCGCCACTGCTCGTCCACGCCCCACGTCCACATCATCCAGCGGCTATAGGGAGGGGGCCGGCCCGACGCCGCGCCTTCCTCTGCCGCCGGCGTTGGCGTGCCTGGAGGCCCGGCCGGGCGCTCGGGTCGCGTAGGCGCAGGCTCTGCGGGCGGGCCGGCCGTCCCGCCGGGGGTCGGAGCCGCAACGGACACCGCGGGGACCGGACGCCGTCGCCCATTGAAGGTGAAGCGGCGGCGGCTTGCTTCGTAGAATTCGGATTCAGTTAAGGGCGTCGGTGCCGTGAGCTTGCGTCGATCCGAGGTCCGCAGTCGCTTGGCGATCCTCTCTAGATTTCGCAGGGCTTTCGAGCGCGGCGCGATCTCCGTCAGGCAGCGCTCGCGGTATTCCGCTTCGCGGAAGGCGAGATCACGGCTCACGACTCCAACAAGCGTGGTGCCGATGCGGCGCGCGAAGCGCTCGATGAGTCCGATGTCGGCGGCGGGGTCGCGGAGATTGGCGAGGAGACCGCAGAGTCCGACGCCGTTGGACGCGTAGTTGCGGACCGCATGCGCGATGTTGTTGGCGGCGTAAAGCGACATCGCCTCCTCGCTTACGACGATCACGACTTTTTCGCCGAACCCGAGGCGCAGGGGCGCGGCGAAGCCGCCGCAGACCACGTCTCCCAGCACGTCAAAGACGACGATCTCATAGCCCCCGCGTTCGATGATTCGATCCCGCTGGAGGACCTCGATCATCTTGCTGATTCCCCGGCCCGCGCACCCGACTCCCGGCTCAGGTCCGCCGGCCTCGATGCAGTCCAGCCCGAGACGGCTGCGCATCAGGAACTCCGATGCCGGAGCGATCCCGAGATATTCTCCCCGCGGGGTCAGGATCGTCCTGGCTTTGGGGCGCTCGACGAGCAGGACGGTCGAGTCGCGCTTGGGGTCGCAGCCGACATGCAAGACGCTCAAGCCGGAGCGGGCGTAAATCGCGCTCAGGTTCGACGAAAGGGTCGACTTGCCGCTCCCACCCTTACCGAAAAAAAACAAACTTTTCCGGCGTGCGAGCGATCATCGGCCGTGGGCGATGTCCATTGGGAGTTCATGGTAACATATGCGTTCGTGAATGTTGCCTGCGCTGGTTCAAGACGAAGTTCGGCCGCCTGCCCGAGGAGATTCTCGGCGACTGACGCCGGCGTCGAGGAGACGGAGGAGCTGCGCTAGTTGCTGGCGCTCGCGTGGCGAGGGGGTGGGCGAATCCTTAAGATAAGAGGCCCGGAATCGGCGCGACCGGAGAAAACACGGCTTATGGGAACGCGCGTCCCGTAGAGCCACGACCAGCTTCCGGCCGGACATCGATAAGGTGAGAAGAATGCTGCGCGAGCCCCGCAGGACGACTTCCCGGACTGACTCGAACTCCATGCCGGCGAACATCCCGGGGCGGGCGGCGCGCAGCAGGTCCACGACGCGCTCGATGGCTTTGCCCCTGACGGAGAGCGGGGGCGGAGGCGCGGACGCCGCGCGCCGCGCCGCCGTGAGCGCCGCCGCGCGGGCGACGGCCTCCTGGAGAAGCGTCTCGCGGCAGAAAGGCGGGCGCGCCGTTTCCATCAGTTCGAGCAGGGAGAATGCGATCTGCAGCGGTTTGGTCGCGGCGGCAGGGGGTTCGTTCGCCTCACGGTAGAGGCGCTCGGCCAGGGAGAAAACAGGGTCGTCGCGGAAATGGGCGCAGTCTTTCCCCTCACGCTCGGCGGCGCAGACGCGCACAAGCAGGGCGAAATAATCCGCGACTTTCGCGTCCTTGAAGCGCCAGGGGCGCACATCCTCGAGTTGCCCTTCGTTCTTGAACAATCCGTAAAACTGACCGGGGTCCGGGAACCGGTCTGTCAGCACGTCCCCTTCCTTCTCCGCCAAGTGGAATATGGGAGTCGCGGAATCGAGGAGCAGGATCGAATACAGCCAGTAGCCGCAGTTGGGGAAGCCTCGGGAGGTCGCGGCGTCCAGGTTGACGCGGACGTCGGCGAGAGTCGTCCAAGGGGTGAACAGGATGAACCCGAGTTCGGCGGCGGCGTTTCCCGCTTTGAAGGGCCGGAAGACGCCGGGATAGGCGCTCTCCCATTCCTTCGTCATGGCGAGGAACTCATCCACCTGCTCCAGGACGATCCTCTTGTTGAAGCGCGCGTTTTCGTTCTCGGAAAAGTTTTCCACGCCCATGCTCAGCATCCGGACCTGATGGCCGGCTTTCGCCAGCGCCGGCAGGACGCGCTCGATGCGGACGCGCTGGCGAAGGACGTCGTCGATGCGGGGATTGAAGAGGAATATCGACGGAGGCACCTTCAGGCGCAGGAGGAGCTGAAAGAGCTCGTCGAACTTCCAGAACGCGCGGATGTCGAAGAACTCGTAGCGACCCTTGTTCCGGCCGGCCTTGCCGGCGGTCTGCAATATCCTTCGGAACTGGGTCTCTATGAGGGGTAGAATCGGCGTTTGCGGCGCCGTGACGGGGGGGATGGTCGAGCACAAGCAGAATGAACATCCTCGATGAGCCTCCCCGCCGAGGTTTACGTCTTCGAAATACGGGTTGCCCGCCAAAGTGCGCCGATACGCGCACAGCGTCCCGCTGACGATAGTGATCTGCGGCTTAGCGCGGCGCGCAGCCTTGTTGGCCAGCACGGCGGAGTAATCGGGGGCGGGATGCTCGGCGATGTAGCGCCGAGAGGCCGCAGGATCACCGCAGCCCAGCCAGTCGAGAAACCAGCCGCAATGGGCGAAGTCGCCGCGCTGATCGTAGCCTCCCGGCAGTTCGTCTGTCAGCGGCATGACGAGATGCTTAGGCGGCGGCGTGCGCGACGCTAGGATTTCCGTCGCCCCGCGGCTCATGCGGTCGCTGGTCACCACGTGGCTGGGGCGAAATCGCTCCAGGCGCCGGGCGAGCGAACGAAGGTCCTCGTCCGGCAGCGCGGCGAAGAGCGTGCGTCCCACGGCGGCGCCGTCCTGATGCGCCATGTCTCCCCCGTAGCAGAGCCAGAGCGTCTTGAAGCCGCGCTCCCGCGCCAGTCCCTTGAGGAACGGGAAGATCATGCTCCGCTCGTTGCGGCGGAGAGCTCCTCGAAAGAATTCGATCAGCATCAGGCGCATGTCGTTGTTTTCTCCCGGCGACTCAGGAACGCTCTGGAGGCATCCGCGTTCGGGGAGGGCCGGGTTGCGCCGCTCGGGTGAGGCGGATTTTGGCGGAATGTGCGCCCGAAATTTTTGCGGAACGGAGGAGGACTTTGAGCAGCTCATCACGTTGAGACAGCATCTCCAGATAGATCCGCAGATGGCGCTGCTCTGAATCCGACATCTTGCTCTTGCCGCGGATGCAGATGTAAAAGTTGGGGGTCTGCGCATAGTAGGCGCTGCAGGGCGAATCCTTCGAGACCGGGAACAGGGGCAAACTCTTGTTCCCCAAAGACACGGACAGAATCTCTCCGTCATAACGGCTTCGGCAGGGGCTGTGCTGGCTGCGGTGAAACTGGGCATCCAAGTCGGCCAGAAATAGGCGCCAAGCTGTGTCGACTGCGGCCGTCGTCTTCTGCGGCGCGGGAGGCTTCTCTTTTTTCGCTTCAGCGGCTTGGGGGGGAGGCTTTGCGGGAGGCCTGGAAACCGGCTCAACGGTTTCCGAGGGGCGCGTCGTCTCGGGAAGACGCTCAAGAATTTCCGCGGAACACTCGCGCCAGAACTCAAAGTCGAAGGCCTGCTGATGCCACCAGACCGCCGCCCGCATTATAAAGCTTGCCACCCGCACGCCATCGCGGTGGACAACGATGATCCCTTCGGCGATGGTGATTGTCCCGCCCCCGGCCAGGGCGAGAAGCTCTGGATCATGCCCTTTAATGACCCCGGCTATAAAATCAAAACTCCCGCTCACCGCTCCCTGCGGGATCAACTCGACATATTCCCCGATCCGGTCGAGGAGAAATAAAAAGGGATGTTTAAGCGAGGCCTTCACGGGGTCATGAGACGCGCGGGAGGACAGTTTGAGGAGCTCTCGGGAGCGCCGGATGCTCGTTTGGCAGCGCACCGAACAGGGGACATAGATGACGTGACCGGAAAATGGATTGAGGAGCGGGTCGATCGGCCCCGGATGTTCGCAGCGACGAAGCAGGATCATCCACTCGTTCAAGTAAGGCGAGGAACAACGAAACGAGGCGAAGGCTCGGGCGCAACACTTAGGATAGCCGTACAACTCCCCAATGCGCCGCTTGGCGGCGCTCGTCTTAGTATTACTCGCTGAGGCGTATTGCACGTTCGTTAAACGGGCCGCCTCCGCCACATCGCCGGAGCGCGGGCCGAAAAAAACATCCCACGTTTTTTTGGAGGCGTCTCCTTGGCGCCGCGGCACGACGATGACCTCGCCGCCTTTCTCTCTCAGTTGCCGGCCAAGCCGTTCGGCCGACTCGGGATCCAGGTGCTCCAGACGACTGACGCTGGCGAAGCCGGCGCGCTGTAACTTCAGCTTCAGGAGAAGGCTTTTCGTGGGTTCTATATCCGGCATCGAAAGATTCGACAATTCCAATGGCGGTTTCTCTGCCGGCGGCTCCAGCAGCGCCTCGGCTGTGACGGGGCCGCGGTGCGACAGCGCGCGGCCGACGAGGTCCACGATGCACTGCGCCTGAGAGGCGCCGGCGGCGATCGTCGTCTTGAGCCATGATTGCACGCGCGCATACAAGGGGTCTGACTCAAGGGCCGGATTGACGTCCATGCGCAGCGTGATCCGATTGATCTGCGACACCTCCGGATGTTTGAATCTCCATTTGATCTCATCGGGGTAGAAATTAAGCCGTGCCGTGTCGAACGTTGCGTCGTCATAGCGGTTGACGATGAGCCCGTCGTGCCGGGCGAGAGCCGTCAGAGGCAACCCATCGTAGAGCCGGACCCGTGACGTCAGTCTCTTTCCGCATAGGCTCTCGAGTCGGAAATGGCTTACGATGGAGAAGTTCAGAGCCAGGTCATCGAGCGTGGTCCAGGGCGTAAAAAAAATAGTCGAAAGACCGCCGTGTTCCTCAAAGCCGAATTCTTCCGGGTAGGCTCGTTCAATGTCTCGCAGAATGCGGATCGCGGCAAGGCTCTGGGCCGGGGTGATTCCCTTGTTCATCCGTTGAAGCTCGGAGAACGAAAAATTCTCCAATCCGACAAGACAGATATGGACTTTGTGGCCGGTGCCCTTCAGGCGCTTGGCCGACCCCGCTAATCGGTCCTTTAACTTCAGCAGGTAGTCTATGCGCGCGTCAAACAGCAGGTCGCAGGGGGGAAAATCGAGTTGAGACATGCGTGCGGTCAGCGTTTCGACCTCAAGGAGCAGCTGTTGCCCCGACATCCTCAGCCTAGGGCGCGAACGGACGTCGTGCAGTGGATACGTGCGGAAGAATGCATCGATCTGACGCAACGCGTCCTCGACGGTTGGAGCGCGGCGAGGTTGGTCGGCGCCGACGCCGGCCCCGCTGACGCAGAAAGCGCATCCCTCGGTCCTAGCGCCCGTGAGGTCGACGCCCGCGTAGGCCGGGTTGCCAACGACACTCTTGCGATAGACGCACTCCTGTCCGCCGTGGACGAACGCCAGTGGCTGCATCATCCGAGCTTCACGGTTTCCCGCGATGAAGCCAAAATCGGGCTTTTCCGCCATATAGGAGGATTTCACTTCTTCGGTTTTAAGACCCAGCCAGCGCACCAACGTTTGGCCGTCCTGCCGCAGAGGCCGCAGACGTTTCGATCCTCTCCCGTCTTGCGCCGCATTCCCACTTGAGAAAAAACGGCCATCGACCCGCGGATGCTCCGACTGGAACTTCCGCCATAGAGACGCCGACGGCTGAAAGTTAAAAAGCGCTCGTCTTGCTGCGCAATTGCGGACCAGTTTGAGGAGGGCTCCCATATCGGCGGTTTTTAAGCTGATTCCGCTTTCGCGGCTGCCGAAACGCACATCAGGATTGAGCGCGAAACGCACCCACAAGACGGGAATATGCAAGCTGTGTTTCAGCCAGGCGTGGATGAACGGGAATTCGCCGGCGACATTAAATCGTCCCAGGGCGACGAACTCGATGAGCACGATGCCTTCGTCCCGGTTCATTGGTAAAGTATAGGTAATATACTAAAATCTTTTGCATTAGAGCCCCTTCTGGATGATCTTCTCGGCGATCATTTTTGCCAGGATGCGATTGAGCTTCGTCTTGGGATGGAAGTCCTTGGCGTACCAAAGGTCGCTGGCATGCCACGGGTAGCGCAGGTCCTCGGGCAGATCCAGCGTCTCGATGCCTTCCGGCAGCGACGGGTGAGGGAAGTAGGACAGGAACATCAGGCGATAACCCCGCTCGAGCGCCTTCAGCGAAAAGTCGCGCGTCAACGCCGCGAAGTATTCCCGGTTTTCGGCGCTGGTCCATATCGGCGAGAAGCGGCTTACCGACGCCTCATGCAGATATTGAGCCGCCCCGAGGTTCAGCACCAGGTTGCGGACGAGCCAGAGACGCGGAAGATGGTCCAGCAGATACTGGGCATCGAAGGGATCGCAGTCGCTTTCGCCCAGAGAGCCCACCACGACGACCTCCGGGTCGTAGCGCGCGCAGAGCACGTCGATCAACCGGCCGTAGCCGTAAAACCCTAGTCCGGGATAGGCCGCGCTCATCACGCTGAAGCGCCCGGGCGCCAGCCGTGCCAGCTCAGCACGCAGAAGGTAGGCAAGGGTTTCCTCATTGACGGGGATGCCGTCGCCCCAGATGTACGAGTCGCCGACAAGCAGTATTCGCCGCTCCCCCTTCTTGAGCGCGACGGGCGGTTCCTCATCACGGTAGCCGAGGCTGTTGTTCCGGTAGCGACACAGCGGGTAGTTATCCTTGTTGGCGTCGCGCGAAAAGTCAAACTCATAGCTGATATTTGCGCCTTGCGAGGCCAGCCCCAAATCATTCGGGTTGGTCATAATCATGGCCGGCCATAGGGCGAGCGCAAGACCGATCGCCCCGAACGACCCGCAGGTCCCCAGAATCTTGGTCCTCGACACGCCTTGGGCCATGAGCAGAACGACGGAGGCCGCCGCCAAGGCGAAGGGCGTCGCCGTGAGGAGGACGAAGCCCGCCGCCGGGAGGCGGCCCTCAGTCATCGAGCCCAAAAAGACCGCGATCACGAGGAAGCGAAGCCCGAAAAAGGCGGCCAGGGCCGAGAGCGCGAGGTCGCCCGCCGCGACGAGTCTGGCGAGCGGCGTCATCTTCCGCACAGGACCTCCTGCGCGTGGATGTGCTCCGCCGCGCCCCGGCTCGCCGGCCAAGCCTTCAGCGGCGTGACGTCGCTCTCGGACAGGCCGTCGACGCAGCGCGCGCCCATTTTCCCGGCGAGCTCCAGCTCCCGGAATAATTCAAGACCCGAGTTTCTGCGCGCAATTTCTCCTGCTTCGTTGTTGGGGCCGGCCGTCGTCGCGAATCTATTCGGCGACCGGGACCCCGTCGGCCGCTCGATCAACAGCGAGCGCATCTCATTCAAGGTTATCGGCGCACTCACGCGCAAGGGCCAAGCCCCCTCAATCGAGACGACGGCGCGGCCTCTGAGCCGGCAGCGCCCGATCGTCGGACTCTACCGCGCCTCTAGCGAAAGGGACGGAGCTCTTTGTCTCCATAAAGCAGTAAGTAACTCTCACGAACACCAACGCATGCGGCACGCATCGTGCAACCTTGGCATTTCCGCGCATATTGGAACCCGCGGAGAGAGACTCCCAGTGGGACCTGTGGTGGACATAGACAGAGAGGCATCCCGAGAAATCGATAGAATTCCGATGGAATTCGTCGCAAGGCCTTCCCGACATCTGTCAAAGATGGACAAATGTCTCGCAGCCTACTCAGCTCGTTGGCCGACGGGCGAGCAAAAGGCATCCAAATCTCCAACTTCGGCAGCCCAAGATCCTTGGTCCGAGCGCACAACTTCGAAAGATCACGGAGATTCTGTTTTAGGATGACGGTATGCACAACCTCAATTCGAATCCCTGGGCAGTTCCTCAAATTATCTATTGCCTTCATGAGCAGGATAAAACTTCCCGCCATTCCAGTCATTCGGTCATGCAGCTTGGCATTGCTTCCATAGACAGGGATGTCGACACCCCGGATCCCGCAGCGAGCCAACTGCTGGGTTAACGCTCTATCGGCTAGTCGTATCCCATTCGTATTAAGACGGATATTCGCATACCCCAACCTTCGCGCCGCCGCCAGCACCTTAAAAAATACCGGTGAAGCCAGCGGCTCCGGACCGCTCAGGACACACTCAAGAACATCTTGCTGCTTCTGTCCCTCTAGGAGTGTCTGCACCGCATCAGAGAGTTCGGTTAAATCAGGCGGAGCGTCACTGGCATCATTGGCCCAAACATCACAGAAGGGACATTTAAAACCGCACCCGAGCTCCTTAAAAACAACAGTAACTTTGGGCACCAGCCCTCCGATCCGATCCCTGTCGGACATATTATCACTCCAGGGTTCTCCCGACAACCATAACTCAGCCGGGTCCCTTTTCCCCGACGAACGCTTTCATATGATCTATAATTTCTTTTGAAAGATCGACGCGGATATGCTTTTTTTCTCATGCTCTTATGAGTTCGAACACCATTGATTCTTCCTGCTGGATGCTCGTTGATTTGCTGACCGATGCCGTCATGCAAAATGCCCGGACTAGCGCCTATCCATTCTTGATGGGACTGAGTCGTCTGCTGGGGCGGCGAGCTTACTGGTGCGTGCTTGGAGTGCGCTATGCCCCTACCCTCCGATATACCTTGACGCCACGAGATCTCAGGCTCTTGCTCGCCGAGGCGGCCCGCCGCAAGCCTCAGGTTGTCGTGCTCAACGCACGCCTGCCCAAAAAACAGCTATCCGACATCTCGGCGGTCGTCCCTGGCGCACGTCTCGTCTACTGGGCCCTGACCGAGGACCTTCCAGATATCGCCGACTACGTCCGGCATCGCATCCCGGAGGCTCGGGGCTCCGTGCTCGATGATGCCCGCCTGCTCGACAGGATCCAGCCGATCTACCGCCGCAAGATCCTCAACCAAGCCTTATGGGCGATCAACCCGGTGATCGAGGTTGTGGGCGGCTCTCGCTGCTCTTACCGCGCGCCCGTCGCCCGCAATCCTTTCTACCGACGCCTCCAGCTTCCGTCGGTGAGCATGGGCTGCTCCTTTTGCGCGATGCCCGATTTAAGGAGCTCCCATTGGAACATTGAGAACTCGGTGGCCTTTGCGGTGAAGCAGATTGAGTCGGTCTGCCGTCAGCGGCCAACGCCGGGCGTCGAAAAACGCATCAATTTGTGCGGCTTCGAACTCTGGAGACGCTTTGAGGAACTCGTCCGCGCTCTGGTCCAGCGCGGAGTCTGCGGAGTCGAGCTTAATTTCATGCTGCGGTTGGATGAATTGCTCAATGCGCGTAGAGTCATTGAGCGCTGCCTGCCGTTGCTGGCCGAAAATGGCGCGGCATTACGCATCAACGGTCTGAGCGTGGAGAATTTTTCACCGGATGAAAATAGGCGCTTGCACAAAGGAATCACGGCGGAGCAGGTCCATGAAGCAACCGCCTTCCTGATCGATACCAACGCGCGCTGGCCCGCGCAGTTCCGCTTGCCGTTTGGAGGATTGGGCATGATTCTCTTCACCCCCTGGACAACGCCGGAGGACCTGCGCATCAACCTCGACAATATCGAGCGCTGCCGCTTGATCGACCGCGCCTTCGCGCTCAGCCGGCGATTGATGCTCTTCCGGGATGTCCCCATTACGCTCCTTGCCGAGCAAGACGGCCTCTTGGTCAAGGAGAGCGAGAGCATTTTCTACAACGCCGGCTGCAATAACGACGCAGACCGCAACGAAATCCCCTGGCGCTTCGCTCACTCGGAAGTCGCGATCCTGTGGCGTCTCGCGCGCAGACTGTCATCCGACCGATTCAACATCCCGGCAGATGACCCTGAGAAACTGGCGGCAGATGCCTTCATCAAGGAGTCGCCGCCGGGGCCATTCGACCCGCTGCCACTCTTCCGAGAAGCCATCGAGACCATCAAGCGCCATCCCACAACCAGCTCGGCGCTCGAATTGCTCGATCTCCTTCGCAGCGCCCGACGGAAATAATCATGTGCAGCGCTGAGAAATATTCACGGGCGCAGGGGACCGTTGATCGGACGTTTTTCAGGAAGGCGGATGCGACACCGCGGAGATGGGATGATAGGCACTAGGCGCCTTTTGTTGCTCGAGTTCGTAGCCGCTTCGCCTTTGAGGAATGAGTGGGCGGACTTTTTCCCTTTCTACAAAGGCTTTGCCGAAAGCGGCGGCATCGCAGCCCGTTGGTTGTGCGTGGGGGCCCGCTTCGAAGGGCTCAAGAAAAGCCCGACCGAGGTCTGGAACAAGCCCGTCCTCGGACGAAGCGACAAAGACGAATTGGCGAGGCGCCTCGCCGAGTGGGCTCCGACGCATATCCTCATCAATGAGGCGCTGAGCCCGGAGCTGCTTCGACTCTTGAAGACGGCCGTTCCGCGCGGCGAGTTTCTCGTGTCCGCTGAGGATGACCGCCAATCCCGAGCCGGGAAGCGGACCGCGTGCGATCTCATCGCGGAGCATGAAGGCTGGAGCAAGGAGGCGTCTGGGGGAAAATCGATCTCCCAACGGGACATCCCCATTCTCCGTTTCTTTCAGACCGACTGGCTGTCGCAATGGCTGGGTCTGCCGCGGCGCGAAGACCGCTATTTCGTAGGCGCGGTCGAGCCGATTTACGACGCGGTCATGATGAACCCGCAGGCTCGGGAGTGCGGCCCTTTCCTGGCCATCCTCGGCGGCGTCTCCTGCGATTACCGCGCCGACCTTAGCCGCAACCCGCTTTATCGCGGCGTCGACCTTTCAGCCTGCGATCGCCGGAAAGGCTGCGCGTTTTGCTCGTCGACCCATCCGGCCATGAGCTCGATGCAGACCGATCCCATCGAACTCGCGCGCACCCAGTTCGCGGCGGTCATCCGCACCGCCGCCGCCCAAGGCCGCAATTGCGGCCGTTTCAACATGCGCGACATCCGTATCTTCAGGCGCATCGCCGAATTCTTCGAGATGATCATGGGACTGGACCTGCCCGCCTCGAATTTTTTTTTCGCGCCCCGAATAGACGACTTTTTGAGGGCCGGCGCCGATATTGAAAGATTGCTCCCCCAGCTCGAGAAATACGGCCATCGGCTGAACCTCTTCCGCATGGGCATCGAGCATTTCTCGCCGCGAGAGAACGCTCGTTTTAATAAGGGCGTCACCGCACAACAGATCGATCAGGGCTTGGAACTGGCGGACCGTCTCAAGGCGGCCTATCCCGCTTGCTTCGACTACGCGCAGCCCCTGGGCTACATCGCCTTCACGCCTTGGACGACCCTGGAAGACATCGAGATCACGATCAACGAAGGAATCAGCAGAGGATTCAGTCCTAATGCGCCTTGGCTCTATTCGGCGCTCGAGTTGCACAAGGAAGCCCCGATCACCGCATTGGCGCTGCATGAGGGCGGCATCGTATGCAGGCGCTACGACGATGTCGCGATGACGTACGGCATGATGGCCGACTTCCGCTCGCGCCCAGGGCTTCTGCCGTGGCGCTTTAAGGATTGTCATGCGGCCGTCGCGTGCGGCATCATCGTGCGTGTATGCGCCGTCTCGTTGCGCGGCGTCATGCCGGATGCTGTGTTTTCGGGAGACGCGCTCTATGCTTGGCTCAAGGAATTCGTGGACGGCCATGGGCTGGACACGAAGCGTCCTGATCTGTTCGCCGCCGAACTCGTCCATCTGATGAAGACCACGCTCCCGCCATGGAAAAAAAAGGAACTCATCCGGGAAACCTTCGATCGCCTGGAACGGCGCTGCGCGGATGCGGGCAGGCGTCGCGCAGCGCTCGCTTCTCCCAGCGCAGATCTCGCCGAACGCGTGCGAACGCAGCTGTCTCAAGCGGGTTCTCATATAGGACTCGCCGATTTTGTCGTCACTTCCATCGAGCCGAGCCCGGGCCGTTTGGTGGTCGTGACTCTCGCACGACGATTGCCGCTTCACGATGGAGAAGATGCTCTCATCGTGAACATCGAGCCGCTGCAAGGCGCCGCACGGTACTACAAGGCCGTCGGCGACCTCGCTTTCGGCTACTCGAGCGAGACACCCCTTCGCACCCGGGCGCAGGCCGCTGCGTTGGCGGCCTTGATGGCGTGTCTGGGCAAACCGAGCCAGCCCAGGCACGCAGAGTTAGGTGATCAATAGTGCTCAAATCGCTTAAGCGCCGACCCCATTATGCCGGCTGGCAGTTGACTGAGGATCGCGTGAGGGATCGCTCTGCCGATGCCAGGCTCCAATTGAAAACAATGGCTGTGAAGCCGGGCATGAAAGTGGCGGATATCGGAGCGGGAGCCGGATATTTCGCGGTCAAGATCGCGGGCTTGGTTGGAAAAAAAGGTTTTGTTCACGCAACGGATAGCCGTGTGCGTTGGGTGGAGCATCTGAGAAGATATGCCCGGAATAATCACATCGATAACATCAGAGTGAAAAGGGCCAGAAGCGATTATGCGACGGGCATGGATTCCTTCGGCGATCTGGATCTGATCATCATGATCAATTCGCTCAGGTTCGAATCTAAAGGGGACATGGGCGTCGCATCGCGCTATGCGCGGGAGATACTGCGGATGTTGGGAACAGGGGGCCGTCTCATCTATTACCAGGACCGGCTGATAAGCGGCAGCTGCGGCAAGAAGGAAACGATCGAGCTGCTTCTTGACGCCGGGTTTTCCGGGCGCTATCAAGACCTCGCCATCCCTTCAGGCGGGAGCGCAACCTCCGAATATCCTGTTCCCGGATTCTTCCTGGTCTTCAGGAAAGAGCCGGCGGCCTAGGCGGGCCAGGCGGTCGATGCGCACTCCGTGCTCTCTGAGCCGGCATCCCGCAGTCTTTATAATGCTATCATTCGACAATTATGGTTTTCCGAGTCCATTACGGGACCTCGCGAGCGGACGTTTCGGATAGGCGTCCGGCGTTATTGGGATGATGCAGGGTTCCGCGGTCGCAGAAGGACGGCGCAAGCGCGACGACGAACCTCGTTCGCCGCGTCACCGTCTCGGCAAGGATGGTCTGGAATATTTTTCGGGCCTCATCGGAGGGCCTCCCTTCGATTGGGAACTGGAGAAGGCCGCGCTGAAGGGCCTGGAAGTCGAGTTCTCCCTGGTCAAGGGGCCGCGGCGTCTGGAGTGGAGCATCAAGCTGGATCGGACGGGAGGGCTTCTGTTCTCGTCCCGGGCGCCGAGCGAAGAACTCTCGCAAGAGGAGCTCCTCTTGGTTCGGACGATGGCCGAGGGAGCGTCCGCGACGCGATTCGCCGACCTCCTCGCCCGGCTCAAACGCGACAGTCTGCTCTACAGCGATCCTCAGGGCAGCTGCGTTGCGTCGCGCTTCGAGACCTACTACCGCCGAGTCGACCACTCTCCGGATTTCTGGAAGTTCGTCTATCCCCAGGCGCGGTTCCTGGAACAGGAAGTCAGTTTCGGCGCCCGCTATTTCCAGGTCAGTCATGCCACGCTCGAGTGCCGCCTCAATAATCCGCTCCTCGCCATCGGCCTCCTGAGGCTGTTCGCCGACGACAATCGCGTGCGATCCGACGGGGACTACGGTTACGTGGACACCTCCATCACCGAGGCGGACGTCGTGGGCGGGCGCACCCAGGAGATCCTGGGGCGGACCCTCGAGCGGGTGGCGCGCGACGAGAAGCCGGCCTTCATCCATCTGAAAACCACCTGCCTGCCGGAACTCATCGGCGACAATCCGAAGCCGTTTATCGACCGCATCGAGGGTGAACTGGGCGTGCCGGTGTTATGGACCTCAAAGACCCACGCTCCCGGTCCGGCCTACGAGGACATGATTGAGAAGATGATCGCCGGCACACGGTCCTCCGCCAAGGTCGATCCGCGGGCGGTTCTGCTGGCGGGCGTGCCCACGGCGGCGGCGGGCCGCGAGGCGGGAGCGCTCTGCGAGGCGCTTGGCCTGCGCGTGGTCGGCACGCTCTTCCCCAATCTCGACTTCGACAAGGCTCCCGCGATGGGCGCGGCCGGCGCCGTCGTCTGGCTCAACCCGGTCGGTTGGGAGAAGATCGAAGACGGGGTCTTTCTGCGCCGCGGCCTGCGCGTGGTGCGCTACCACCCGCCCTACGGTCATTGCGGGACCCGGGGCTGGCTCGAGCGCGTGAGTTCCGTCCTCGGCCTGGAGGGGGACGCGCGCGTGTTCGAGAGCGCCCAGGAGGAGCGCGCGGACGCTTTCGCCGCCTTGGGGCGCGAATGTCGCCGCCGCACCGTCGCTCTCATCGGCGACCGGATCGACATCGGGCTCTTCGCCTCCGTGGGGAGTATTTTCGGGTTCTCCGTGGCGGGACTGCTCTGCGACCTGGGGTTCAACGTCCGCTGCCTGGTCTGGAGCGCCGAGGATGGGGGGCGCGCACGGTCGTTGCGCCGTCCCAAAACGGCCAGCGGGCAGGGGACCATCGAGTTCGACTCCTTCTCCTCGCGCGACGAACTCGACCGCGCTCTGGGCCGGGGCATCGATCTGGTTTTCTCCCACTTCAATCATGATCCGCGCCTGGAGGCTCATGCTCTTCCGGGCTTCACCGAGCAGGTTTTCGAGCCCGGTCTTGATGGCCTGCTCCGGACCGGCAGACGTCTTCTGACGAAGTGCGAGGCGCGTCCTTTCCCGCGTCATCGTGCGTATCTGAAGCCATGGCAGGCATGATCGCTCCCGTCGCACCCAAGGACGACATCCTGCGGCTGCCTTTCCTCAACGGCGTCTATGTCGCCGTCGACGCGATCTCCGACTCCTATCTCATCGTGGACGGTCCCTACTGCGTCTTCACCAAGGCGGAGATGCAGTATTGCCACAACCTCCGCTGCCGCCTTCTGCCTCCAATCGGATACCGGCGCGTCGTGCATACCGGCCAGATCCAGCGCGAGGAGGTCCAGAGCCTTTCCGCGGACCGGTCCGGCCTCGTCGAGAGGATCTTCGCCGACGTCTGCGCCCAGCCCGACGCGGGCATCGTGCTCTCGACCGCCTTCGACTTCCACGAACTGGTGGGCTTCCCGCTGAAGGAGATCTCGCGGCGCCATGCCGGGGCGACCTCCGCGCTGGTCTGTCATGTCCCGTCGCGCTCGCTGGGCGGAACCTGGCTCGACGGCTACGCGCTGACCTGCGCGGCCCTGGCCGAGGCGGTGACTCTGCGTCCCGGACGAGGCAGGCAGGACGCGGTGGCAATCGTGGGGCACCTTCAGGACCGCGATGAACCCGACGCGGCCGGCAACCTGCGGGAGCTCAAGCGCCTGCTGGGCGCTATCGGCCTGCGCGTGACTTCCGTCTGGCTTTCCGGCGGCGGCCGCGCGGAACTGGAGGCGGCGGAGCGCGCCGGTCTGGTGGTCTCGATGCCTTACGCGCGCGAGGCGGCCCGCATCGTGGCGCGCAGGCTGGGAGTATCCCTCTGCGAGGTCGACCTTCCTTTGGGCCTGTCGGCTACCGAGGACTTCCTGCTCAAGATCGCCGCCCGCGTCGGGCGGCGGGCGCGCGCGAAGGCCTTCATCAAGGCGGAGAGCGCCGCCGCTGTGCGCGATACCGAGGCCCACGTCTTGCGCCTCCTTGCAGGCCGCGGCGTCCTGATCCTTCAGGAGGACTCGCAAATGGAGGCTCGCCTGCGCGAACTCAGCGTCGATCTGGGACTGCGCGATCTCTCTGCGAGCGGCGCGCAGTCGGCGTCCGGATCCGAGCGCGTGCTGTGCCTGGCGCCCACGGCCCGTTTTTTCCAGAGCGACTTGCTCCACGTGCCGATGGGCTATCCAAACTATCTGGAGCATCCGGTCTACGAGCGGCCGTTCCTGGGGTACGCGGGCTTGCGTCATCTCGTGGACCGGCTTTGCGCCGCGGTGCTCCACGGCGAAGCGGCGGGCGCAGGACGGTGAGGCCATGAGGACTGGTCCAATGACGCTCGTCGTCTACGGCAAGGGCGGGGTAGGCAAGTCCACCATGTGCGCCCACTTGGCGATGTGTTTCGCCCGAGAGGGGCGCAAAGTCCTCCTGCTGGGCTGCGATCCCAAGGCCGACACCTCCCTGCGCCTGCTCGGCGGCAAGCGCCCGCCGACCATCGTGGATATGGTGACCGGACTCAAAGGATATCGCTTCCAGGAACTGGCGGTGCGCAGCCGTCCCGGACTTGACATCCTCGAGACCGGAGGTCCTCAGCCGGGTCAGGGCTGCGGAGGGCGCAGCGTGGCCACGCTGTGCCAGTACCTCGAGGAGCACGCGCGCGAGCTCAGCGGCTACGACACCCTCATCTTCGACGTCCTAGGAGATCTCGTCTGCGGCGGGTTCGTCGCGCCTCTGCGCTTCGGCTTCGGCCGCGACGTCTACATCGTCTCCTCTGAAGAGACGGCGTCCCTGTTCGCGGCCAACAACATCGTGCGCGTGGCGGCCGAGCCGTACCTCCAGGGCGTCTCGGTGGGGGGCATCATCTTCAACCTGCGTCAGAACGACGCGAGGCGGGAGGTCCTCGAGGCCTTCGCCGCGCGCCTGGGCGTGCCCATCGCGGCCGTCATGCTGCGCGATCCGGCCATCCTCGACGCGGAAGAAGACGGCGTGACGGTCTTCGATCATAAGCCGGGCAAGCGGGCCGCGGGGCGTTTCGCCGCGCTGGCGGCGTCCATCGCCGCGCGTCGCGGCGCGGTCCCCGGTGCGAAGGTTCGCCCGATGTCGAGCGAGGAGTTCCAGTCGTTCGTGCGCGAGAACCGGGTCTCTCGGCCGGGCCCGGTCTGCGCCGGCAAGAAAAGGAATCGCGCGTGAGCATGCAGAACAACATCGTCGTCTTCGGCAAGGGCGGAATCGGCAAGTCGACCATCTCCTCGAACCTGAGCTCGATCTACGCCCTCCAGGGCCTCAAGGTGCTCCATGTCGGCTGCGACCCCAAGCATGATTCCACGCTGGGACTCGTTGATGGCGAGCTCATAGAGACCTTCATGGAGAAGTACGCCCGCATCTTCGGCGTGCGCGATCATGGAGAACTCAAGACTTCCGACCTCATGGTCAAGGGCCGCCTCGGCATCGACTGCGTCGAGGCCGGCGGGCCGGAGCCGGGGGTGGGCTGCGCGGGGCGCGGGATCTCCCTGATGCTCGAAGCGCTCCAGGACCTGGGAGTCCTGAAGGAGGGGGGCTATGACGCCCGGGTCTTCGACGTCCTCGGAGACGTGGTGTGCGGAGGCTTCGCCGCGCCTCTGCGCAAGGGCTTCGCGGAGAAGATCGTGATCGTGGTCTCAGAGGAGCTGATGGCGCTCTACGCCGCCAACAACATCGCCAAGTCGGTCAAGACCTACGCTTCGAACGGGGTTTATCTCGCGGGCCTGGTGGCCAACCTCAAGGACGGCAAGGTGGAACGCGGGCGCATCGAGCGTTTCGCCAAGATCCTCGGCACGCGCATCCTGGAGTTCGTGCCGCGCGACCCGGCCGTGCGCGAGGCGGAGTTCGCCCGCAAGAACACCGTCGTAGAGCGCGCTCCCAAGTCGCCGTTCGCCAAGAGCATCAAAGCGCTCGCCGCGAAGATCCTCGCCATTCGCAAGCAGGATTGCCCCGTTCCGACGCCGATGGACGACCGCCGGTTCTACCAGCCGTGGTGAAGATCCCTGGACGAGAAGCGAAGGTCCCGCCGACGGTTCGGCACATCTCGGCGGGTCCGCGGGCGCTGGCGTCGATGGGGGCCCTGCTGGGCCTCAAGGCCCCGCGGAAGGGATGGCGGCTGGAAGGGCTTTGCGGGCTGGGCAAGGAGAACATCTGCCTGCGTCTGCGCCACGGCGATCATCGCCTGGTCTTCCATCTCCTGCCCCGCAACGCGCCCGGGGCGCAGCTTTCGGCACCCGGTCTTTCGTTGAGAGCGGAAGGCGACGCCGGAACGGCCGTCATGAAGTTCCTCGAAGTCGCGGCCGCGCGGCTCGGATCCCGCCGTTTCGAGAGCGTCGCCCGCATGCTCGAGGAGGATCCCCGGTCCTTCGTCGAAGACGTCGTGCCCGGCCAGGACGGCGACCGCGTCAAGGTCCCCTGCATCGGCCAGCCCATCGGACTTCTGGAGGCTGGCTGGCGCAACTTCTACGCGGACCAGGACTTCGAGGTTCTGTTGGGAGTGCCCTCGTGTTCCGACCCGCATACGGTGAACATCGAGTATGCCGATCTCGAGTGCTATTATGCTCGGCCTCATCGCAGCTTCAAAAAGTGGACCTTCCTGGATTGGCCCCAGGAGAGCGAGAGCGGGTCGAGCGGCGACGGCCGTGATTCCTCCATCGTGACCGAACTCGCCGAACGCGACATGATCATGGGCACCGGCGAGAGGGCCGACGCCCTGGTGGCCGAGGTCCGCAAGCGAGCCAAGACCGGGAACTACCTCCTCTTCACCCATCTGTGCACGCCCATCATCATGGGAGAGGACTTCCAGGGATTGGCGCGGCGCTGCGAGGCTGAGGTCGGAGGAACCTCGGTGCGCTGGAGCCAGAAGGACCGCGACGAGAACGACAACTTCGGGGAGCATTTCCGCGCCTTGTTGGGACGTCCCGGCTTCTTCGACGCGCCGGCCGACGCCCTGGCCGTCAACCTCTTCCATTTCCCGCCCAGCTATCGCGACTCCGAGCTTCTCCCCTTCTTGAAGAAGCTCGGCCTCAAGACCAACATCTGCGTTCTGCCCGACGTCAGCCTCTCCGTCCTCGACGACCTGCCCAAGGCGGTCTGGCAGATCTTCTGCGAGCGGAGTTCTTACCCGACCAAGGTCCATGAGATCCTGGCTCAGACCTCCCGCCCGGTCATCTCCGTGCGCGCTCCCTACGGCGTCGAGGGGACGCGCGAGTGCCTGAGGGGCATCGCCGTCGCCGCCGGCAGGGAGCCTGAGTTCGCCGCGGCCTGGGCCGAGGCGACCGTGAATTTTCTGCCCGCCTGGGAAGCGATGAAAAAGGAGGCGTCGGGCTACAGCCTCGCCTTCGTCGCCTCGGAGGCGACCTTGCCGCGCCTGATGACCTTGCGTTACGGGCACGGCGCGCCTCTGGCGAAGATGGCGCGGGAGATGGGGTTCGCCGTCGACATCCTTTTCTACGACCTCCACGGCGCCGGACCCAAGCTCCCGGCCGGACTCGAGGACGCGCGCGTGACGATCTTCAGAACTCCTTGGGAGCTGGAGCGGGCCCTGCGCGAGGGGGGCTTTCGCGCCGTCTACTCGGACGTCGTCTTCGACTGGCGCGTCATGAGGGCCGGCAAGGCGCGCTTCGCCAGCAAGGATTTCGAGATGGGCCTAGGCGGCGCGATGCGGACTTTCCAGAAACTCCTCTCCATCTGCCGTCTGCCGTTCTTCCGTCGCTACGCCTCCCATCTGGCCGGGCCGCGCGGAGTCAGCTATATCGCATAGGATCGGAGTCCGCATCAACATCCCCTATCTCCAGGGAGCGTATCTCGCCTTGAACGCCGTTCCGGACGCATTCTTTTTGGGCGACGGTCCCAGCTGCATTTTCGACAAGGCCGCGCACATCCACGGCCGTCACGATCTCTTCTCGACGCTCTTGTCCTGCGACAGCCGCCACCGGATTCAGCACACGGGGGTCAACGTCTTCAACATCGCCGGGGACTGCGAAGGCGACATCGCCGCCTCCTTGCGGCGCATGGCGGCCTTTCCCGACTGCGGCGTGGTCTTCATGGGCTCGATGCCGATGTGCTCCATCGTCGGCACGGATTACGACCGCATCCTACGCGAGGCCCTGGCCGGGTCCGACAAGCCCTCCTTCACCATGCCGCGGCGTTCCGCCGTGTCGGGCGATTGGCTGGACGGCTACGCTTCGATCATGGAGGCGATGGCGGCCGGCATGGACCTTTCGGGCGCCAAGCCGAAGTCCCGGAACGTCGCCCTCGTGGGCTATTTGATGGACCGCAATGAAGGCGACCATCTGGGCAACCTCAAGGAACTCGAGCGGATCGTCCGGGCGTTGGGCCTGGAGCCCGTCTCGATTTGGCTGTCCGGCCGGCCCTACGAACGTCTGCGCGACGTGCGCCGGGCCGCAGCCGTCGTCTCGATGCCCTACGGCCGCAAGGCCGCGAAGATCCTGTCGAAACGCCTGGGCGCGCGACTCATCGAGGCGGGTCTGCCGTTCGGCCTGGAGGCGACCCGGCGCTTCGTCGATCTCCTCGGCCGGGAGTTCGGCCGCGAGGATCAGGCGCAGGCCTTCATCGCCGCCGAGCTCGACGAAGTGGCGCCTCGCCTGGCGTGGAGCGTGCCCCACGTCTTCTTGAACCGGACTTTCGCCTTTTCCGGCGACCCTCATTACGCGCTCTGCTTCGCCGAACAGATCGAGGACCTGGGAGGGAGGATCGCGGGCACGATCGTGATCGGAGGGGCCTATCATCTTCCTGAGGCCCAGAGACAGTCCCTGGAGCGCCGCCCGGGCACGATCTTCGAACCGCTTCCCAGCGAGATCCGCGAGCGATGGGGCGAACTCGCGCGCCGGGAGGGAGGGGCGGATCTTATCGTCGGCAGCGCGTTTGCCTTCTCCCAGGTCCACCGCGGTCCGAAGTGGCTGGAGTTCGGATATCCCTCGGAAGACACTCACTTCCTGCGCGACGAGCCGTTCCTGGGATTTCAGGGCGCCTTGGGCTTCCTGTCGCGCGTGGCCAACGAGGTCTCGCGGGGCATGAACCAGGAACAGCCGCCTTCCGTGGCCGAGCAAGCGGCGCAGGCGGAAGGCGCATGAGCGACAACGGAGAAGGCGCTTACGAAAAACGGCACTGGGTCCGGCTCACCCGGTACTGCAACCAGCGCTGCATCTTCTGCCTGGACCGTTTCGCGCAGACCGGAGGCGTCGTCCCGCTCGCGTCCCTGAGGAGATCCCTGCTCACCGGCCTCAAACAGGGGCTGCGCCGCGTGGTGCTCAGCGGCGGCGAAGCCACCATCCACCCCGAGTTTATCGAGATCGTGGAGCTGGCGCGCGAACTGGGCTACACTCATATCCAGACGATTACCAACGGCCGCAGGTTCTGCTATCCCGATTTCCTCAAGAGGGCCGTCGCGGCGGGCTTAAAGGAGGTCACCTTCTCCTTGCACGGCAACACGCCCGCCCTGCATGACCGGTTGACTCAGGTCCCCGGATCTTTCGTCCAGGCGCTCTCGGGCCTGCGGGCTGCGGTAGCCACTCCGGGGCTTATCGTGAGCGTGGATGTCGTCATCAACAAGCTGAACCTGCCTGTCCTGCGCGAGCATCTCGACTTCTGCATCGGCCTGGGAGTCGGGGAGTTCGACTTGCTGGCCCTGGTCCCCTTCGG
The DNA here is from genome assembly GCA_001799675.1 of Elusimicrobia bacterium GWA2_66_18. Lineage (GTDB taxonomy): Bacteria > Elusimicrobiota > Elusimicrobia > UBA1565 > UBA9628 > GWA2-66-18. The sequence continues at coordinate 51,674 of MGTX01000016.1, read as the reverse complement.
CGATGCCTGGAAGAACCGTTCGGAGCTCCATTGCGACTTCTCCCGGCCGGAGAACCTGGCGCGCCTCCATCGCGCGCTCGAGCTCAGCCGCCGTCCCGATCTGCACATCTGGACCAACCGCCTGAGGCCCGAGCATCTGGAGGATTTTGAATCCCTCATCCAGCCGCCGGCGAAGATCCTCGATGAGGTCCGCGGCCGCCGGCGCATCTTCGCGCGCTACCTCAATGCGGGGAGATATCCCAGCTGCTCCGGAGACGCCTGCCGGCATTGTTTCCTCCGGGATTTCTGCAGCGACCTCGCTCTGTGCGTCAAGGACGGCCGCCTGCCGGCCAAGGTCGGCCCTCTCTGCCTGCGCCCGGAGGGGAAGGCGGAGCCCTTCCGTTTCGGCAAGAAGCCCGACATCTTCTCCTTCGCCCGGTTCTACATCGAGTCCCGTTACTTCCTGAAGGCGTCGCAATGCCGTGGTTGCGCCCTGGAGGCGCGCTGCGGCGGGATGAGCGTGCGGGAGATCCGCGAGAAGGGCTTCGCGGCGATGATCCCCGTCCCAAAGGGGCTCCGCGCATTCCGCAGGATTGCGATCCTTTTGATCGCGGTCGTCTGCGCAGCAGGGACCTCTTGGGCCGCCACTCTTGGGGAGGCCGACGCCGCTTACAAGAACGGTCGATACGAACAGGTTCTCGAATCGTTTTTTTCAGCCGCCACGAAGGGCGACCCCCTCGCTCAATACCGACTTGGAGAGATGTACAGTTTCGGCCGGGGGGTGAGGCAGGATTCCTCCAAGGCCATCGTTTGGTACAACAAGGCCGCCGCTCAAGGCGATATCGACGCGCAGAACAATCTGGGGGTCATGTATTACGACCGGAGGGATTATGGCAAGGCTCTGAAGTGGTTCCTGGGGGCCGCCCGGGCGGGGAAGACCGAGGCCCAGTTCAACGCGGGGAACATCTATTACAACGGCGACGGCGTGACGCGCGATTACGCCAAAGCGGCGCGATGGTACCACAAGGCCGGAGGTCGCGGGGACGCCCGAGCTCAAAACAATCTGGGGTTCATGTACGCGGGAGGCCAGGGCGTCGCGAAGGACGAAGCCAGCGCCTTTTTCTGGTACAGAAAAGCCGCCGAGCAAGGCAGCATGGACGCCCAGGCGGCGTTGGGTTTTCTCTGCGAGTCCGGAGGCGGCGTGCCTCAAGACCACGTGGAAGCCTACAAGTGGTACCTCCTCGCTTCGGCGCAAGGGCATGAGAAGGCCCGCCGGTCCATGGAGACGTTGGGTTCCCGGATGAGCGGCCGGCAGATTTCGGAAGCGAAAGAACGCGCCTCCCGCGTCCCGCCACGTCGTCACTAAGAGGGGGAGACATGCAACGGATAACGATCTTCGGCAAGGGCGGCATCGGCAAGTCCACGCTGTCGGCCAACCTCGCGGCCGTTTATGCCCGGCAGGGGAAGCGGGTCCTCCTCGTCGGGTGCGATCCCAAGCACGACACGACCGTCGCTCTGACGGACGGCAAACCCATCCGCACCGTCGTCGAGCAGTCGGCCTTCATGGACTCGCGTGGATCAGATCTTTCCCAGATTCTGGTGCGAGGCAGGCTGGGCGTCGACTGCATCGAGGCGGGGGGGCCGGAACCAGGCATCGGCTGCGCGGGGAGAGGAATCTCGCGCATGATCGAACTGTTGGAGGGGGCGGGAATCCTGCGGGAGGACCGCTATGACGTTGCGCTCTTCGACGTCCTGGGAGACGTCGTCTGCGGGGGGTTCGCGGCCCCGCTGCGGCAAGGATTTGCCGACAAGGTCGTCATCGTGACGTCCGAAGAGCTCATGGCCCTCTATGCGGCAAACAATATCGCCCGCGCCATCCGCAATTACAGCGCCAACGGCGTCGCCCTCTGCGGTCTGGTCGCCAATCTCCGCGACCCGGGGGCCGATATCAAGGCCGTCGAGCGCCTGGCGGCGCTGATCGGGACGAAGGTCCTCTCTTTTTTTACTCGAGAGGCCGCCGTCCGTGAGGCGGAGTATCGGCGCCGGACCCTTGTCGAACACGCCCCCGACGCTGAGATGTCGCGACGCGTAAGTTTGCTGGCGCAGGAACTGTGGAAATTCGACCGTACCACCGCGAAGGTCCCCTCTCCTATTACAGACGAGCAGTTCCATGAGTCGTCCCGGAGAGCTTTCATCGACGTTCCTCAGGCGCCGTCGGAGCGCCCGTCCGTTTCGTCGCTCCCTCAACCGGTTGAGCGGCGCTCAGGGGAACAAAGACCGGAGAGGGGGCCGGATGTCGAGGCGGATTTATCCTGGCAGGCGTCTCTTTGGGACAACAATCCGGGCCAGAATTCCCAGGTCTGGGGGAGTGAGGATCAGTGGCGTCGCTTTTTCTGCGATTTCGAGACTCGCCGTCACGCCAAGAGGCATTTGGAGATAAGGGCCGCTACGATCGACGTCCGGCATCAGGATCTGGAATGCGCCTACTCCACTCCGGATTACTACGACGCGAGCCTGCCGTCCTTCTTTAAGTTTCCATGGCCGCGCCAGGATGCCGGTTGCGCGCCGGGCGGAGAGTCGGGCGAAGAGCCGGGCGAGGAGCCGGGCGGCGAGATCATGACGGACCTGAGGGACATCGACGTCATCCACGGCGGGGGCCGCAAGCTCGACGAGGCCCTCGGCCAAGCGGTGAGCCATGACGGTGCGGATGCGATCGTCGTCCATTCGACCTGCATCCCGACGGTGATCGGCGACGACGCGACGGCGGTGGCGGCGCGCTGGCAGGAGCGCACGAAGGTCCCCATCGTTTACTCGAATCCGGCCGAGAACGGCGGATGCACCGACGTGGGGCTTGAGTTGTTCAAGAAGATGCGCGACAGTCCTTCCTTTGCCAAGGTCAGGCGGCGCAGGCGCGCAATCAATCTGGTGGGTTTCCCGGAAAACCGGAGCCTTCTGGAAGTCGTGCGCCTGCTGGAGGCGGCCGGCGTGGAGGTCCGAGCGCGCGTGATGCCGTTCCTGAATTTGGACGCCGCCCGGAGCTACCTCGCGGCGCCGGTCCAGGTCCTCTACCCGAACGGCGCCTACGAAGAGACCTATCGCGAGTTCTTCGCGCCGATGCCGATCCGTTCTCTGAGACTCGCCGCGCCCTACGGCCCGGAGGCGACGAAGACCTGGCTCAAGGGAGTCGCCGGCGAGTTCGGACGCCAACGCCAAGTCCGCGCGGCTTTCGAGAAGTCCTTCGGGGAGATATCCGGCGATTGGGACCGCGCTCGGCGGGAGGCCAACGGCCATGCCTTGGCCTTCGTCGTGGACTCTCATCACGCGGGACGGCTGACCGACGCGTCCCAGATGTGGGGAATCCCGCTGTTGCGCCTGCTCAGGGAGATGGGGTTCGCGGTCCACGTTCTGTGTTACGGCCAAGCGGGACGAGAGTCTCCCCACTTGTCGTTCTTCAAGACCCCCGAGCATCTCGAGGCGCTGCTGGCGGGCGGCCGTTTCGAGGCGGTCTATTCGGAGTATGCGTCCGACCCGAGGCTGGCGCGGGCCGGGAAATCCCAATTCTCGCTCGATCTCTTCGAGATGGGCGCCGTGGGGGCGCTGCGCACGCTCGAGAGTCTCAACCGGATTTGCCGGTGGCCGTTTCATCGGCGCTACGCGCGTTACGTGGGAGCGGATTAAATGGCCGCCAATTCCGGACGCCCGATGAATTACCCTACCCTTCTCGGAGTTTATCTCGCCGTCAACGCCATTCGAGACGCGTACGTCTTGGTCGACGGTCCCGACTGCACGCTTTATAAGGCCCATTTTATCCACGGCCGTCATGACTTGAACTCCACTCTTTTGCGCTCCAATGGACGTCACCGCGTGGCCTTCACCAATGTTTGTTCGCGCGGAGTCGTCAAGGAGCACGACGACGTCATCCGGCGTCAGCTCAAAACGCTTGACGGCATCGACGACTCAGGTCTCGTCCTGGTGACGGCCCTGCCGATGTGCTCGATCACCGGAGTCGATTACGGCCGTCTGCTCCGCCCCTCCGGCGGGCGCCTCAGGAAGCCGGCCATCGACATCCCGCCGGACTCGCTGGTCGGAGACTGGCTTGACGGCTACGCGCAGACGTTGAACAGCCTTGCCCGCGGGCTGGGAGTCGCGCAAGGAAGCCGCCGCTCCGGCTGCGCCGCCGTCGTCGGCTATTTCATGGATCGCAACGAGGGCGACCATGCCGCCAACCTCGTCGAGATCCGACGGCTGTTGGGGGCTCTGGGACTGAAGACGGCCTCGATTTGGCTCGAAGGCAGGAACGCCGCCGACCTCAAGAAAGCCTCGCAGGCCGAGGTCATCGTCTCTTTACCGTACGGCCGCGCCGCCGCGCGGCGTCTGGCTCAGACGACCGGCGCGCGGCTCGTCGAGGCCGAACTTCCCTTCGGCATCCCTAAGACGCTCGGATTCCTGCGCGCCGTGGCCGAGGCGACGGGACGCTCGGCGCAGGCGGAGGACTTCATCGACCAAGAGCTGTCTCGCCTGATGCCGCGCCTGCAGAAGATCGTGCCTCATCTCTTCCTTCACCGGCGGATGGCCTTCATGGGCGATCCTTACCTGGCGGACGGTTTTCTCGACATCGCCGAGGACCTCGGTGTTTCGGTTGCCGGCACAATCGTACGGGGTCGACGGGCTCACGGCGGGGTGCGCGAGGACGGCGTCGTCCTTTACGAGCCGTTCACTCAGTCGGAGGAAGTGTCCCGGCTGCTTCAATCGTCCCTGGACCTCTTCGTCTCCTCCTGGCACGAGCAGGATGGCCTGTCGACGGCGGCCGCGACCCTGGAGTTCGGATTCCCCAGCTACCGCCAGCACGCCCTCTATGAGAGGCCCTTCCTGGGCTTCAACGGATTCCTGGCTTTCGTGGACCGAATGGCCGGCGAACTGTCCGCGTGCCGAAGGTGGCGTGGCTCAATTGAATAGACGAGCCGGCGGCACGATGAAGCAGATCCCTTCCTTCGCAGTCATTGCAGCAGTGAAGGTCCTAGATCTCTCCCTCTCCAACCGTTGTTGTAATCAGTGCATATTCTGCGGCGACGTTCTGGGAGATCTCCCCGTCTTGACCACCCGGCAGATCATGCGGAAACTTGACGAGTCTCGGCATCAAGGGTACGACGGTTTGGAAATCAGTTCCAAGGAATTCACGCTGCGTGCCGATGCCGTCAAGATATTCCAGCATGCCCGCGGCCTGGGTTTTCACATGATTCATCTCGTTACCAATGGGCAGGTCTTCGCGAATGATGGGAAGGCGGCCCTGTTTCTTGACAGCGGCATCAATAAACTGACGATCTCGCTGCATAGCGATTCGAGCGAGGCGGAAGCGGCCATTACGCGTAATCCCGCCAGCTTCAAGAATAAGGTCGCCGCCATAGCGAACGTCCTCCGCCTCATGGAGGAGAAGAAGGCCGCCTGTCAGTTTTCCATCAATACGGTCATGACTCCGTTAACGGCCGCGCGCCTTGACCACATCATGGATTTCGTCGCCGACCAAGGAGTGCAGCGGCACAATCTTTATTTCCCCAGGATACAAGGCTACATGTCGGACGCCTTCGATCTGATCGTTCCTCATTTTGCCGACATAGCCGATCCTCTTTCGAAGGGACTCGACCGCGGCCGGACGCGGGGAATCAACCATTCCGTGATCGACGTGCCCCCCTGCGTCCTGCCGCGGCATGCACGGGCGGTCTGCCCGCGCTTGAATAAGGACGTTTTCCAGGCCTCCAATGAAGGTTCTGAGAGGAATATTTATTGCGATGTGCGTCGTGAGAAAATGAAGGGCGAACCTTGCCGCGTCTGCCCCTGGTCGGACGGCTGCGAGGGCGTCTTTAGAGGTTATGTCGAAAGAAGAGGATGGAGGGAATTTATGCCGCCGACCAGCCAAGCCTCGTCGGGCGCCAAGCTTCCGACAAAAGCACGCGCGCTGGTTCTGATTCCGTGGCACATAGGAGATCGAGGCGACGTGACGCTCAATACCCTGCGCGCGGCGCGCCGCCTTCGCGTCTTTTTCGCGGAAGACGCGGACGAGGCTTGTTCTCAGATGAGCGAGATATTGCGCCTCGATTGCTCCGACAAAGAGTTCCTGACGATCCCGATCCGTCGCGATGAGGGCTTCTTAAAACGGGTTTTCGAAGTCCTGCGTCGAGAAGATGCGGGGGTTATCTCTTCCGGCGGCGCCCCATGCTTTTCCGATCCCGGCGGTTGGCTGGTGCGCGAGGTTCGGTCCCGAGGGGTCGAGATCACGCCGCTGGCCGGCGCTTCGGCCCTGACGACCTTGCTGTCTTTGAGCGGCTACGACTGGATGCTTGAGCCAAAGACGAAATCGTTTCGGTTTATTTTTTTCGTGGCCGCTGACGTCGAACGGCTGCGCGACGCTCTGCTGCGCAAGGATGAGCCGGTCGTTGTTTTTCTCAACAAGAGTTCGATCGAGGAATGCTTGCGGTCCGTCGCGAAGCTTGACGCTGATCGGAGCATCAGCCTTTTCTTTGACATGACCAAGGTTCCCAAGTCCAAGTTTCCCTATGCCAACGAGGTGCGTACATTGCCGGCCGGAAGCTGGATGAAGGCCTTGCGGCGCATCCATTGGAAGTCCGTCTCCGACGTCGCCCTTTTGATCCATCCGGAGGGGACCGAGCGGTGATTCCTTCCGACAAAGCGAATCGGGCGGCGGTTTTCGGCGAGTTGCGAAGGATCGAGGTCCACCTGGGCACTCGTTGCAACAACCTCTGCGTATTCTGCATGAGCGGCGCCAACCGCGATCAGCAGGAGGATTGGGCGAGCCCGGAGAGGGTTCGCGAGGAGCTCCGCCACTTTTACGAGAAGGGCTGCCGCGCCGCCGGTTTTTTAGGGGGGGAACCGACCGTTTACCCGCACATTATCGAAAGCATCGCTTGCGCTCGCGGCATCGGCTACGAGCGCATCGCCATCTGCACGAACGCAACGCGCCTCTCGGACGCCGATTTCTGCCGCAGGCTCGTCGAGGCCGGCCTCACCCGCGCGACCCTTTCCATCCACAGTCACCGCCCCGAGGTCGAGGACGGGCTCATCACGGGTGTTCCAGGCAATCTTTCCCGCAAGGTCATGGCGGTCAAAAACCTTCTCGCCCTGAGGCGTGACGGGCGTCTGAGGGACAATATCTCGCTCAATCCGGTCCTGTGCCGCCCGACTATGAGGGAGATGGAGAAATACATCGCCTTCTTTGGAGACTTGGGCTTGGACGACATTCGTTTTAATTACATCTGGCCCCAAGGCGCCGTTCGCAACGAACGGGCATGGACTCCCTCCTTCAAGGAGGCCATGCCGGAGATCGTTCGGATCATGCTGCTCAATGAGAAGAGGCTTGGCCGGCATCTGTCCTTCGGCGGCGTACCGCGATGCGCTTTGACGTTGGCCGGCGTCTCGGGCCGCCTGGGCGACTTCCTGGCGGCGAAATACCTCGACGAAGCTCTCTTCGATCCAGCCAACGATGTGAGCATGGCCACCAAGAAGGGGCCGATGCAGGACCGATTCGTCTGGCAGGAGGTCAAGAAGAACGTCCTCAAGACGGCCGCGCCGCAATGCGCTCGTTGCCGTTTCCGTAACCGTTGCGAGGGGGTGTGGAAAACTTACGCGGATCTCTATGGGCTCGAGGAATTATCGCCATTATGAATGGAGATCCTTCGGAGATCGAGCTTCTGGTCCTGGCCGGACGCCATAAGGAGGCAGCGCTGGCCTTGCGGCGCTCCGCGGCCGCCGGAACCTCGGTCTTGGAGGTATTCATCTGGCTGGGGCGCATCGCGGAGAACCGGGGGCGTTTGGAGCAGGCCGAGAATGTTTTCCGTAAGGCCCTGGACGTTAAGCCCGCATCGCCGCTGCCGCGAGTGGAACTCTCCCGGTTTCTAGAGAAGACGGGCCGCTCGGCGGAGGCTTACGAGGTGTTGAAGGAAACGGTGGCGCAGGCGGAAGGTAAACTCAATCTCCTCTGCGACATTATACTGCGCGGCGGTTTCAGCGAGGACGCGGGCAAGAGTCTGTACGCACTCATGGAATTTAATATGTACCGGCGCGTTTTCGTGGAGAGGGTGATCCAAAACGGCGAGAATCTAGATCGCATCGAGGCGGCGATGCGCGCCGTGCTCAGCGTCGTCCCGCAGCCGGGCGCTCGCATCCTGCTTACGGAAGTGCTGATCGCAAGGGGCCGGCTCAAGGCGGCGGAGGAGGCGCTCATCCCGGCGTTCGGGGCCGGGGCGGAGGGGGCGGAAAACTCCCGCATCGAGGCGCTTCTTGAGCTCATCGCGCTCGGGCGCTACGCGCCCGCCGTAGAACGGGCGCTGTTGGGCTGCCTGGCGCGGGCCGGTCACTCCGATAAGCTCGTCCTCGAGTGGCCCCAGATATTCTCCGCCCTCATGTGCGCGAGGAAATATCGAGCCGCTTTCCGTCTGGGCGAGGCGATGCTCGATCAACTCGGAGGCTTTCAGTCTCCCGGACAGCTCATGTGGCCGTGGTGGCGGGAGATCCGCCGGGCCGTGGTCGAGGATCGCTTCATCGCTGAGGAACTCCGCCGCATCCGCGCCGCGAGCAAGGGTGGAAAATTCTCCCGCTGGTTCGCCTATTATCGGGCCATCCTCCTTGGAGACAGCGGCTGCGACGAGGAGGCGATGGCCGAATATGAGAGCATCGAGGACTCGGGCTCGCCTCGATACTCATGGATGAGCCAGTCCTGCATTTTAGTCAAGCTCGGCATGCTGGACTTCGACGGAGCCATCGCGATCTCCCGGCGGATTCTCAGGCACGCGCCCTCTCATTGGTGGGTCCGCTGCCGCATGGCCGAGGCCTACCTGGCCAAGGGCGATAAGGAGCAGGCCTTGCGCGAGTTCGAGCGGGCCCGGAAGGTCGGCGACGCGACCGTCCGACGGGAGGTGTTGACCTGGAACGGCGAGATATTCCTGTGGCTGGGGGAGTACAAGAAGGCCCTGGAGATGCTTGACGAGGCGGTTGCGCTCGGGGCGCAGACTTTCATCTACGGCTGGCGCGGGGCGACGCTTTGGAAACTCGGGCGGCGCGATGAGGCGCTCGCGGACCTCGATCTAGCCGTCGAGTTGGACCCGAAGGATTTCGAGGCGCGCGCATGGAGGGGCGAGGTCTACCGGGTGATGGGTCGGCATGACGAGAGCATACGGGACCTTGACCATGTGATCGCGTCGGCCCCCGACAACCTCTGGGCGTATTTTAACCGCGCTCTGATTCGCGACGGGAAGGGCTTGGCGGCCGATTTTTCGGCTATCCCTCGGGAAGTGACTGCCTTTATCGGCGGCGAGTTGGGGTTGCCGCGGGGCTCCTCCTTTGGACCCGCCGAGATGCGGAAAATTCTGACGGCCGGATTGGAGATGGCCAAGGGCATCAGGCGTTCGGAGTCTTACGTGCGGAGGATATGGATGGCGGGTCGATCATGAGGCTGCCCATCCAGGCTGTTTCCGATTCGAGGAGCGGCCATCGTTGGGTCGCGGTCGTATTCATCGCCGCGGCTGCATTCGGCATCGTTCGTTTGTCGATGGTGTTGAAGGATGCGGCGGCGTCCTATTCGCGCGATGCTTATTGCGCGGAGGACCATGACGCAAACGTCGAGGCCGGGGAAGCCCTGCTTCATGGGTTGCCGCACCGTCGGCTTTCATGGAGCATGCCCGCGTACAGCGTATCCAACGCGTTGGTCTGCCATCCAAACCGAGGCAGAGGCGGACTGGCGTTTCCCGCGGCGGCTTTGGGCCTGACGGTCGCGCTCGTCGCGGGCATGGGACGTTTCGTGGCCGGAGGGCTTGGCGGAGTCTTTGCCGTGGGCGCCTATTGTTTCTTTGCGAGTTCTTTCGGGGGTTCCTGGGAAGGTTTTTTCGGGGATCGATGGTTCTACCAAGCGACGATCGCCCTTGTGGGATTTGCGGCGGCTTGGAGAGCTAAAACCGAAAACCGGACGGCGACCCAAGCCCTTGGATTGTCGATGGGAATAAGTCTGGCGACGCTCTCCCCGCTCCTCTTTTACCCGGCTTTGTGCGCCGGATGGGAGATGCTTCGCGCCAAAGAGCGGCGGAAGGCGGTTCGAACGGCGGCGCTGCTCATGGGGATTCCTTTCATCGTTCTCTTCCCTTGGGGCTATCTGAATTCCCGGGTTCAAGATCATTTCCTTTTCCTGGAGAATAAACGCGCGGATGCGAACATCATGGCCGGCGCGGCCGGGGTGGTCTCGGGGCCCGTGTTGGAGGACGCGAGATCTCTCATCGGGGCCACTTCGGAAGATGCGCCGTTGCGGGCGGCCGTCGTATGGGTGCTTGCGCATCCCCTGAGGTATCTCCATTCCGTTCTTAAGAGAATTCATCATGTCCTGTTGTGGTCTCCGATTCTGTTTGCGTCGACGATCGTCGGAGCGGCTCTCGGCTGGCGCGATCCGGTTGTGCGCTCTCTGCTGGGTTTGGCGGCCTATTACTGCGGCATGCATTTCCTCATCCCGATCGAGCGAAGATATCTATTTCCGATCTTGCCCGTCCTGGCTGTTCTTCCCGCGGCGGGCTTGATTAAATTCTCTCCCGCGGGGGCGTGCTCTCTGTGGCCGAGAAGATGGTTCGTCATGTTCGGCGGGCCGGTCGTTGTCGTCGTTTCTCTCGCCCTGGCGCTTTGCGCTCTTTTTCCGGCGCGCGCATCCGCTCCCGATGCTCTCGCGCGCGAGCTGCGCCTGCATCCGACGGAGTCGTGGTTATGGGGTTACCAGGGGCGGAATCTGCTTTCTCAAAACAACCCGCGCGACGCGGCGACGGCCTTGCGGCGTTGCGTCGCGCTCGATCCCGGGAATCGCGGCGCGGCCTTGCTGCTTGCGTCCGCCAACGCAATCAATAGCGCGGATTGCCGGGAGTCCGACATCTTCCCGGAGCCGGCCGCGATCGTGCGGCCGGACGAAATGCTTCGCGTGGCGATCTTGTGCCATTTGTCCAAGGATCAGGTTAAGCAAGCCCGTCAACAACTCGAAAAATGGCGCCGTCTCGAAGGAAATGATGTCCAGCGTCCCGGTCGTGCCGGCACGCGTGAGTTGAACAGAGCTGCCGTGCTCCGAACGAACGCCGAAATGGAGATTCTGCTTCTTTCCTGGCCCCCGCCGCTGAGTCAAAGGGCCGCGCTCAATATGAGGCTCCATGCGCCGGATCTGCTGCCTCCCTGGGGTTACTACGAAGATCGTTCCGGCAAGCCGTCCGGCGTTCATGTTGGGTGGCTGCGTCAGCAGGCTGAGCTCTCAGTGATTTGGGGCATCTCTCTCTATAGCGCCGGTCGTAGAAGCGAGGCGGAAGGTGCATTCCGAAAGGCGATCAGGTACGATTGGAATAATATCTCGGCTTGGCTGAGCCTGGGAGCCATACTGAACTTATCGGGCCGCGGTTTGGAAGCGATCTCCTGCTACGACCGCATGCTTACGTTCAAGCCGGATAGGCCGAATCTTGCGGCTGATGTACTGGCCGCGCGCGCCAATGCCCAGCAGTCCCTCGGTAGGACCGCTGAGGCGCGACGCGACCGCGTGGCCGCTCTTAAAGCCGCCTCGCCGTCGTGGAGATGGCGGAAGGATATGCAGAATGTCGTCGGGTTCTAGAAAAATCGTTTCTGCCGGTCTGCGCGGCGTTCTGCGCCGTTATGATTGGGTTCTCGACAAACAAGGGACGGGGCGATTGCTGCGGTTTTCAGTGAGAAGGACATCGGAGACCCGAGTTCTTTTTTATCTAAGTCCGCAATTTTCTGTCGATGGCGCCGGATCACTCACCCCGTCCGTCCGGTTTCAGACGCGGTTGCGTTCAGGGGCTCGTCTGCGGAGCGCGGAGAAAGCGGGCTTGGCGGAGCTTGCTTGCGAGCTCCTTTTGTTTGTGGAAACGTTTCGCATGCGACCCGCCGTCGCGATGGCGGACGCCGCCTTGGCGGAAAAGCATTTCGGCAAGGAAGGTCCGCAATCGTTGTTGAGGGTTACGTCGGCGTGCAACCAGCGCTGCCCTTTTTGTTTCGTGCCGCTGACTGGCCGCGGCGCGGATTGGGCCGATATCGAAGGGAAACTGGAGGCGCTGGCCCGCCAGCCCAATTTCCGCGGCCAGTTGACGATCTCGGGCGGCGAGCCGACTCTGGACCCAAGATTGCCTCGGATTTTAGAGGCTGCGCGCAAGAGGGGGTTCCGGCGCATCGGCCTGCAGACCAACGGGGCCCTCCTTTCAAAGTCGGGGTTTATCAAGGGATTGACGGAACTCGGGGTCGCCAATTATCTGGTCTCTTTTCATTCGCACAAGCCCCAGGTGTATGATCGGATCACGGCTACCAGCGGCCAGTATCGGCGCGCCGTCGAGGGATTGGTTCGACTGGTCAGGGCGCGAGGGGGCGGCGCCGATTTCGATGTCACGGTGAACGTGGTCGTCAATGCCTGGAATTACCGCCATCTTCCCGGTCTGGCGGATTTCCTGGGTGGTTTGGGGGCCGGCTTGCCGAAGAATCGACGTCTGGAGGTTTATTTCTCCATGATGAACGAGGCCGGCCACCTGAAGGTTCCGACTTGGGCGATTGATTTGGGCCGGGCGGCGCCGTTTTTGCGCCGGGGGGTCGAGCGTTGCCTGCGGTGGGGGCTGCGCGTATCGTCGTTCGGCGGCGAGAGCGGCTTCCCGCCCTGCCTCCTGGATGATCCGCAGCGTCACGCGATGGAGCGGGCTCTGCCCCAGGAGCGGGTGCGCTACGCCGAGGACTTCTCTGAGGAGGCCGGCTTGGTCGGGCGCGCCAAACACCCAGCCTGCAGGCGCTGCCCCTATGACAGTCGCTGCCTAGGCGTTCCAGCGCCGTATGCCCGCCTTTTTGGTCTGGGAGCGTTGCGGGCGCCGGTCGATGACTCTGGAAGGAGGTCGAGCGCTGCCGGCCGGGCAGCCGAATGTCAGGAGCGTCCCGCCATGGAAGAGCCACGCAGCCGCGCCCTTCGCGCCAGCCGCAACGCGCCCCACAGGCCGAGGGCGAAGTCCCCGAGGGCTACCTTCGATTCCCCCCCGATCCGGGGCCGATAGCGAGTCGGGACCTCCACGATGCTCAGCCCTTGGCAGACCCAATGCAACAGCATCTCCAGCATGAAGAGCGGCCCCGTGTGCTGCGCGTCGATCTGCATGGCCAGCCGGGCTGCCCGGCGCGTGTAGAAGCGGTAGGTGTTGCTGTGGTCTCGCAGTCCCGTCCCTGCCAGCGCGCGGACCAGCGCGTTGTAGAAGAGACTGACAAGCCGCCGACCGACCGGCCTCCCGGTTACGGCCGCACCCCGAACATATTTCGACGCGATGACCACATCGCAGCCCGGCGACTCGAGGATGGCGATGCCGGAAGCCAGTTCCTCCGGAGGCTGAGAATCGTCGCCGTCGATATCCACGAAGATCTCGTGGTCGGTATGGTCAAGGAGCCAGGCCAGCCCGGCCCGCGAAGCATCGCCGCGCTGGCAGCCCCGGCCCGGCCGGGGCCGCTCGATCACGATGATCGACTCCCCGGCCTGAGCCAGGCCGCGCAGGAATTCGACCGTCCCGTCCGTCGAGCCACCGTCGACGGCGCAGAGCGTGTGTCGACGGCCGCAGAGCTGCCGGATGATCGCGGGCACCACGATCTCAAGAGCTGCGCGTTCGTTGAGGACCGGCAGGTTGACTGCGACTCCGTTCGGTTGCCCGGGCATTTTCGGGGCCTGACGGCCTAGGCCGTCCCCACGGACGGACCGATGCCTATGGGGATCACCTCCACCCCGTCCTGCGGCAGGATGTAACGCCACGGGTCGAGGACCACCGAGCCCTTGATGAACGGAAAGGACCGGAACTCGGCATGGCGCGTCCCCACGAAATAGCAGCGGGATGACCCCGCCGGAGGCGCCTCCCCGGCGTCGACATGGGGATCCCACATGACGACCTCATGCCCGTGTTCGACAAGCACATTGCGCAACAGGATCGCCGGGCTGCCCGCGGTCAGGTTCGAGCCCGCCTTAAAAGCCTTCCCGAGGATGCACACCCCGCGCCCTGCGGCGTGCCGCTCGATCAGCGACGCCAGCCACTCGGTGTGACGCTCCCGCTGCCGCATGACCGCGTCGAACCAGTCGAACGAGAGGCTCAGCCGCTGCGCCAGGTGCCGCAGCGCGATGTTGTCGCGCGGATGGCAGCCGCCGCCGTCCCCCATTCCGCCGCTGAGGTAGCGGGGCGAAAGGATGCGCTGGGTCCCGAGCGACAGACCGGCGGTCACGTCGTCGACCGTCGCGCCCGGTATCTTATGGCAGAGCTCCATCGCCGTGTTGGCGAAGGCGATCTTGGTGGAGAGAAAGGTGTTATAGAGGACCTTGATGAGCTCCGCGCTCTCGATGCTGGTCCGGTGGATCGGAGCATCGTGGATCGTTCGATAGAACTCTGCGACCTCGGACGCCGCGCCCTTCTCGTCGGCCCCGAGGAGCACGAATTCCGGGCTCAGGAAGTTCCGCATCACCGTTCCCATGGCGATGAAGGACGGATTGTAGCAGAGCCGCGCGTGCTCCCCGAGCAACGGCAGCATCTCCCGCCGGATCGTCCCGGGCAGGACCGTCGAGACTACGACCACGATGCGGACCCTCCCGGCCCTTTCGATCGCATCAGCGATCCGCGTCATCCCGCCGCGGAGGAACGAGTAGTCGAAATCGCAGGGGCATTCCAGCATGCGGGTCACCCCCTCATGCTCGGGAGCATGGGGAGTCTGGATGGCGATGAACAACAGTTCGCATCGACTCACGACCTCGTCCTCCAAAGCGAGTTCGATGCGTGTGCGCGCCAAAGCCGCGTCGACGCCCTCTTCCTGATAGGGGATGCGGCGACGGGACAGGCTCTCGCCCACTGCCGGCGCGGGGTCATATCCGATGACGCGATGGCCGCGGGACTCGATGGCGAGAGCGGTCGGCAGGCCCAGTTTACCCAGACCGAAGAACCCTATGTTCACGGCTTCCCTCTTCGCGAGGCGCTGTCCGCGCCCCTACGCTCTAAAGTCGTGGCATAGGCCCAACTCTCGCTCCGGCGCCAGCCGCAGTTCTCTTGCCTCTCCAGGAATCGGTCCAGCAATCCGGCGTCTTGGGGCCCGTGATGGACGATGACCGCCCGATCCGCCGGAAAGACTGCGCCGGTCGGACCGCACGCCGCTCTCCGCCCACACAGCAGGTCGGCAAGGTCGTCCGACGGCGCCGGCTCGGAGTCCGGGCCGGCGCCGGCAATCTTCGGGACCCGGCAACCGTGGGAGGAGAGCAGCATGCCGACCACTGTCTTGTCTTCTATCAAGGGAGAGAACGGCCTCTCGCTGCGCGGGTCACCGACGGCGCCAACAACGACGCAGGCGGGCGGTTCGCCCCTCGGGCAGGAATGACGCGCGAAAGCGGGGATGGCTTCCCAATAGAGCTGATCCCGGGACGCGTTTTCCTCGCGCCGCTCCGAGTCCTCGCCGAAATAACTCGCGATACCCTGCGTCGAGAGAACCAGACTCCCCGCGGCGGTCAAGATGGCGAGCCGACGGCGTCCGCGTCCGACCTGCCCCTTAAGGAAGGCCGCGGCCAGGTGCCAGACGGGCAAGTTGATCACCAGCCCGTATTTGGCCACTCCACCACCCGCCCCCAGACCCTCGCAGTGCGGCGCGCCGATCATAAGGTAGCTGACTAGAATCGCGGCGGACCACCACTGCTCCGGGTTCTCTGCGACGGGTCGGCGCGCGAGTTGGGCCATGCGAGCCGCAGCCAGGAGCAGGAGCCCGCCGGTCATGAGCGTCTGCTCCTCCAGAATCGATGGGATATTTCGCAAGGCGTTCTCGGCCAGGAGCGGCAGCAGCATCCAGACCGGTCGCTGCCCGAGGATGTTGCCCTTGAGAGAGATGGAGTCAATACGGGATTGGGCGACGAGGTATCCCAACTCCGCGGGGAACACGGCCAGCAGCGCCAGTCCGGTGGCGAGAAGGCCGCCCATCTCGCGGCGGTCCATCAGCCGGGGCGCTCTCCAGGCCTGCCAGGCCAGCAGCCCCGTCAAGAGGACCGCCACGGGAGCTATCTCCGGACGGCTCCAGCCGAGGAGGATCAGGCTGCTGGCCAGGGCGCAGAAAGGCGCGTTGCCGCCTTTGGCAAGCCACTCACGACCTGACACCAGGATCACCGCGATGGCCGCCGGCACGAAGAAGAAGTACCGGACCGACATGCTGCCCACAACCATGATCGGGTTTCCGAGCAGCAACAGGGCCAGGATGAAGACGCCGCCGCGGCCGACAGGAGACGGCTCCTCCTCCAAACCCAACACGGCAAGAGCCAGGAAGGGGACGGCGAGGTAGAAACCGCGCGCGATCCAGATCGAGGTGAACTCCGGACTCGCCGTCCAGGAGGCCAACAAATCAACGAGCACCCTTCCGGACATGCCTTTCCACGGCTCTAGCCAATGGCATAAGAAGACGGGGTCGATCGAGACATGCATAGGCAGCCAACGAGCCAACGCCAGGACCGGGACCGGCGCTAGGACCAGCGTCACCCGCTGCGCGTGGGACAGCCGGCTGAACATACGGCGGCTGGCACGGGCGATGACCACGGCGCTGCTGGGGATCCAGACGATCCAGCACACGCTGCTGAGGATGCGGGCGGCTTCGACGAAGACGTCCAAACGAGGACCGCTGCTCAAGGCCATGGCGTTTTCAGCGGATGCGGCAGACAGGTCATTTCCGTCATTATACATCCTGCGTGCCTGACCGGCGCGGGATTCCGTCGAGGGGATTTACTATCCTCTCTCTGTCATGAACATACTCGTCCTCAATTCGGGCTCGTCCTCGATCAAGTTCCAGGTCGTGCAGACGGACTCGGCGCTCATCGCCCGGGACGGCGACCGTTGCCTGGCCAAGGGACAGATCGAGCGCATCGGCAGCCTGGCCCTCGTCGCCTTCCAGGCGGCCGACCGCCCGCCGCTCAAGGAAGACGCGCCCTTGCGCGACTATCGCTCGGCCCTGGACCGCATCGTGCGCTGGGTCATCTCCCCGGAGTCCGGCATCGAGGGGGTGACCTCGATGGCCGACATCCACATCGTCGGGCACCGCGTGGTCCACGGGGGCGAGAAGTTCCGCGCCTCGACGCTCATCGACGACGCGGTTCTCGCGGGCATCGAGGACTGCATAGAGCTCGCACCCCTCCATAACCCCGCCAACGTCCGGGGCATCCGCGCGGCTCGGGAGGTCTTCGGGCGCGGCGTGCCCCAGGTGGCGGTCTTCGACACCTCCTTCCACGCCACCATGCCCGAGACCGCCTATCTTTACGGCATCCCCTATCACCTCTACCGCCGCTACAAGATCCGCCGCTACGGCTTCCACGGCACCTCGCACCGCTACCTGGCCTACCGTTATCGCGTCCTCAACAAGATCGCCAAGGAGGACGTGAACATCATCACCCTTCACCTGGGCAACGGCTGCTCGGCCTGCGCGATCAAGAACGGCGAATCCGTCAACACCAGCATGGGATTCACCCCGCTGGAGGGCATGGTGATGGGCACGCGGGCCGGGGACGTGGACGTCTCGGTCATCGAGTACCTCTCCCACAAGGAGGGCTTGAGCCTGCCCGAGATGATCACCCTGCTCAACAAGCAGTCGGGCCTGCTCGGCCTCTCGGGGCTGACGAGCGACATGCGCGAGCTCCTCGAGGAGGAGAAGGAGAACGGCGACCGCCGCGCGAGCCTGGCCATCGACGTGTTCTGCGCGAGCGCGCGGCGCCGCATCGGCGCCTACTTGGCCGAGCTGGGCGGGGCCGACGCCCTGGTCTTCTCGGGCGGCATCGGCGAGAACTCTCCCGTCATCCGCCAGCGCGTCTGCCGGGGGCTCGAGCCCCTGGGCATCGTCCTCGATGAGGCGCGCAACGCCGCTCTCAAGAAGGGGCAGTTGGGGAGGATATCGAAGAGCGGCTCGCGGGTGAAGATCGACGTCATCGCGACCAACGAGGAGCTGCTCATCGCGCGGGACGCCTTTCGCGCCGTGTCGGGGCTTCCCCAGCCGACTTTCTCCCCGCGCCGGTCCCGCAAACCCTGACTAGATCCTCTCCGCCGCCAGGGTCAGCTCCTCGCGGTCGTGGAAGAGATGGCGGGCCTTGAGGAAGGCGCAGCGGCGCCGCAGGACGCCCGCCTGCTCCAGCAGGCGCAGGGGGTCGCGGCGGCCGAACTTGAGGTTCACGATGAGGCGGCGGCACCAGCCTTCGGCCAGCCAACGGTCGGCCAAGGCGATGACGCGCTCCGGGTCCGACAGCATGTCGCAGAAGAGCCAATCCATCGGGCTCTCGGGGCGGAACTTGAAGGCGTCCTCGGCGCGGTGGGCGACGCCGGGGTGAAGGCCGGCGCCCTTGAGCGGCCCGTTGTCCACCGCCGTCACGAGGGCCCCGCGGCGGGCCGCGCTGTAGCTCCAGCCTCCGGGGGCGGCGCCCAGGTCGGCCACCGTCTCGCCCGCGGCGGGCTCGCGGCCCAGGAGGCCGTAGGCCTCCTCGACCTTGAGATACGAGCGCGAGGGGGCCTGGGGGTCGTCCGCCATGCGGCGCTGTCCGCCGGCGAGGGCCTCCCGGGTCACGAGGACATGGTCGAAGTCGGGCAGGTAAGCGAACAAACCGCGGCGCAAGCCGAGGGCGGGGCGGCCCGGGACCGCCAGCTTGGCGACCCTCGCCATCTTCGATTTGATCTTCGCCGAGACCTCTTCCTCGACGGTCTTGGCCCTTCGCGCCAGCCCGGGAAGTCCCGCCGATTCCAGGCAAAAAGGCCAGGGGCCTTCGAAGCGTTCGTCCTTGGTCGAGGTCGTGAAAAAGTCCGCCACCGCTCCGGCCAGGGCGTTGACGGACTTTCCCGGGACCTCCTGGGGGGCACGCAAGGACAAGTGAGCAAAGCAGAGCTCGCCCTTGCCCTCCGGCCCCAGCACCCATCCGGGGCCGGAACGCTCGGGGGGGGCGGATAATTCCTTCGCCAGAAAAGTCTCGTAGCCGGTTTGGCAGATGTGCAGGGTCATTGCTCCGCCTGGAAGCGGCCGCGATTGCTTTTCACGGCGGAGCGATGCCGTTTGTTTTCAAGCATGCGGGTCTTGGAGGCCTGGGAGCGGCCGCGCTTGGTCCGGCGCGCCTTCTCGGCCTCGGAGCGCCTGCGGGCCCGCTCCTCATGGACGCGGGCCTCCAGCCTCTCGGCCAGACGCAGGCGCGCTCGCAGGCGGTTCTGGGCCTGGGAACGCTCGTCGGCGCAGCGCACCCGGACCCCGGTGGGGCGGTGGAGGAGGGCGACGGCCGTTTCCACCTTGTTGACGTTCTGGCCCCCGGCGCCGCCGGCGCGGTGGAAGCGCTCTTCGAGGTCAGTCTTGCGCACTCCCAGGCGCGCGAGACGGGCGTTTGCGGCGGACCAGCTGTCTGTGGGAGGCACGCGATATTCTCCGAAATGAATCGCCCGCATCGCCGAAGCGATGCGGGCGACCATTCTCAACGTCGGTAGGTCAGAGTTTCCTGACGTTAGCCGCGCGCGGTCCCTTGTCGGACTGCTGAACGTCGAACTCCACGGCCTGGTTCTCGGCCAGAGTCTTGAAACCATCGCCCAGTATGGACGAATGGTGAACGAACAGGTCCTTGGACCCGTCGTCCGGCGTGATGAAACCGAAGCCCTTCTGGTCGTTGAACCACTTCACTTTGCCCGTAGCCATTTGTTTCTTATTCCTCTTGTCTGTACGTCTTGCTCACGAACGTCTTGCGTGGCGAGGGTCAATAATGACCCCTAAAGTAATTATAGCACGCCCCGGCTCCGGAAGGCGGGGTATCTTCGCGGCGAGCGGATTGTCGGAATAATCGTTGCGTCGCTATATTATGGAATCCACGCAACGGGGGCGCGCCATGGCTCGAACCGCTGTCGTCGATCGTGTCGAGAAGCGCTACCAGATGCTGGTTAGGTTCGGTCAGAAGCTGCATGGCGTGGTGCGCCTTCGGCCCCTGCTGACCCTGCTGGCCGACGAGGTGCGGCGCATCGTGGGCGCCGCGCGCTGCAGCATCTTCCTCGTCGACGAGGCGAGGCGGGAGCTTTGGACGCCGGTGGCTCAGGGTCTCGATGCCCGCGACCTGCACCTGCCCCTCGGGCAGGGTCTCATCGGGCACGTCGTCGCCGCCGGCGCGGCGGTGCGCGTCGCCGACGTTTACCGCGATCCCCGTTTCAACCCGGCCGTCGATCGGCACACGGGTTTCAAGACGCGCAACGTCATGGCGGTCCCCTTGAAAGACCGCTCCGGGAGGACCTTCGGCGTCTTCCAGGCGCTCAACAAGCGCCAGGGGCTGGACTTCGACGCCGAGGACGAGGGCCTCTTGCGGATTCTCGCCGGCCTGGCCGCCGCGGCCGTGGAGAGCGCGCGTCTCTACGAGGAGCTGCGCGACTCCCACGTGGAGACCATCCAGCGCCTGGCCCGCACGGCCGAGTACCGCGACGCGAAGGACACCGCGGCGCATCTGCGGTCCATCGGCCGCTACTCGAGGCTCATCGCGCGCGGCTTCGGCCTGTCCGACGGCGAGGTCGAGAGCATCGAGTGCGCCAGCCCCCTCCACGACATCGGCAAAGTCGGCATCCGCGACGCGGTCCTGCTGAAGACCGGCCCTTTGACCGCCGCCGAGACCTCGGAGATGAGAAGGCACACCTCCTTCGGCTGGGAGATTCTCTCCGAGGCGAAGAGCCCTCTCCTTCGCCTGGCCGCCGAGATCGCCTGGGCCCACCACGAGCGCTTCGACGGCCGGGGTTATCCCCGGGGCCTCAAGGGCGGGAAGATCCCGCCGGCGGCGCGCATCGTCGCCGTGGCCGACGTGCTCGACGCGCTGACCGTCGAGAGGGCCTACAAGCGCGCCTGGGGCTTCGAGGAGAGCGCGCGCTACATCCTCAATGAGGGAGGCCGGCAGTTCGATCCCAAGGTCGTCGCGGCCTTCCGTCGGGCCCTGGAGCCTCTGCGGCAGGCCTGGAAGGAGCGCCGCTCCCGCGCGCCGGGGTCGCGCTGAAGACCATGAAGGCGAAGATACTGGTCGTCGAGGACGACGAGTCGGTCCGCTCGGCGGTCGTCAGGATGCTGACAAACGGCGGCCACGCGGTCGAATCCGTCAGTTCGGGGGAGGACGCGGTCTCCCGCCTGGAGGAGGGCTTCGACATCGTGGTGACCGACCTGATGCTCTCCGGCGCCATCGACGGCAACGAGGTCACGCGGCGCTTCCGCGCCTCGGGTGTCACCGACGTCATCATCATGACCGCCTACCCCCGGCTGGAGAGCGCCATCGAAGGCATGAGGGGCGAGGCCTACGACTATCTGGTCAAGCCCGTGTCCGAGGACTACCTGCGCTCGGTGATCCATCGCTGTCTCGAGAAGCGGCGCCTCTGCGCCGAGCTGGCCCGGGAGAAGGAGCTACGCTCGGAGCTGCGCCGGGCGCATCTGGAGCTGTCGGTGCTGACTCGCGTGCGCGATATCTTCGGCCAGTTCGCCACGCCCGAGGTCGCGCGCGCGGCGATGACCCATCCCGAGGACTTCTGGATGCGGGGCGAGCGCCGCCGCGTGAGCGTCCTCTTCGCCGACGTGCGCGACTTCACCTCCTACGCCGCCGCCGTCCCCCCCGAGCAGGCGACCTCCGACTTGAACGAGATCTTCACCATCCTCCAGGACGCGATCCGCGCGGAGGGGGGGATTCTCAATAAGTTCCTCGGCGACGGAGTGATGGCCCTCTTCGACGCTCCGATCCGTCTGGAACGCCACGAGGCGGCCGCGGTCCGTACGGCGGTGAAGACCCAGCAGGCCATGGAGATCCTGGGTCGCCAGCGGGCGCTCAAAGGCCTCAGGCCCCTGGGCCTGGGCATCGGGATCAACACGGGAGAGGTCGTGGCGGGCTGCCTGGGAAGCAAGGAGCGGACCGAATACAGCGTGATCGGCTCGCCGATCAACCTGGCGGCACGGCTGGAGAAGATCGCCCTGCCGGGGCAGATCCTGGTGGGGCCGGAGACCCGCGCCGCGATCCAAGACGAGTTCGAGTTCCAAGACCTCGGGATGATGACCTTCCATGGGATCGAGCGGCCCGTGGCGGTCTCCGCGGTCCTGGGCGTCCGGTCGCCTTCCCCGACGGGGGCCGGACGATGAAGCCGCGCGCCGCCTTCCTGCGCATCTTGGTCATCGTGGTCCTTGCAGAAGCCCTGGTGATGATCGTCTTCGCTCTTCTCGATATCCACGGCACGCGGGCGATTCCAATAGACGTCGTTGCGTTGACGGTGATCATCTCGCCGCTCATTTCCGCGTGGGTCGTTGCGCCCGCGCGGGACGATCTGCTGGTCCGCATGGCGGCCCTCCGCCAATCCCAGGGCCGGTTCCGGGCGGTCTTCGAAGCTCAGATGGACGGCGTGATGATCATTTCCCCGGACCGGAGGATCGTCGATGCCAATGCGGCCGCCGGCACGATGTTCGGGTGCGCCGTCGAGGAGATGAAGAACCGGTCCACCGAGATAGTCCATGTCGACCATGAACATTATCTGCATGCCGGCGAGTTCGTTCGCGAGGCGTTCGAGAAGGAGCGGCCCCTGCGCTTCGAGTATGAAGTCAAAAGGAAAAACGGGGAGATCTTCCCCGTCGAGTTCACTCTCTCGCCGATGCTCAACGAGAAGAAGGAGAGCGGCGGCTTCGTGATCGTGCTCCGGGACCTGACGGACCGCCGGCGGCTGGAGGCTGAGCGCAAACGGGTGCAGGATGAGGTCCTCCGCCTTAACGGCGAACTCGAGGAGCGGGTCCGGGCGCGGACGGCCCTGGTGGAGAGCGTCAACAAGGAGTTGGAGGCGTTCGCCTATTCCGTCGCGCACGATCTTCGCGCCCCCCTGCGCGCGATGGACGGCTTCTCCCAGATCCTCATGGAGGACTACGCCCCGAAGCTGGAGCCGGAGTGCCGGCGCTACCTGGGCCTGGTGCGCAAGAGCGCCCAGACGATGGGCCGGCTCATCGATGATCTGCTCGCTTTCACTCGGCTGAGCCGCCAGGACATGGACAACTCCCCCGTCTCCATGGAGGCGGTCGTGCGCGCGGCCATCGCGAGCCTGGATCTCCCGAGCCAGGGCCGCCAAGCGCGCTTCCAGGTCGGAGAGCTCGCCCCTTGCGCGGGGGACTTCGTCCTCTTGAAGCAGGTCTGGGTCAATCTCCTGTCCAACGCGCTCAAGTTCACGCGCGCGCGGCCGCAAGCCCTCATCGAGATCGACTCCCATGACGAGGCGGGGGAGACGGTCTACCGCGTCAAGGACAACGGCGTGGGCTTCGACATGCGCCACGCCGACAAGCTCTTCAAGGTCTTCTCGCGCCTCCATCCCGCGCAGGAGTACGAGGGGACGGGGGTGGGGCTGGCCATCGTCGCGCGCGTCGTCGAGCGTCACGGGGGGCGGGTCTGGGCGCGGGCCGAACCGGATCGCGGAGCGGAGTTCTTATTCACCTTGGGCGGGAGGAAGAGATGAAACAGCATGCAGTCGATATCCTGTTGGTCGAGGATAACGCGCAGGACGAGGAGTTGACCCTCCGCGTCCTGCGCAAACACCACGTCGCCAACGACATACAGGTCGCCCGCGACGGTCAGGAGGCCCTGGATTGCCTCTTCGGCGGCGGGAGCGCCCCCCGGGCCGAGGGAGCCGTCCTGAAGCCCAAGCTGGTCATTCTCGACCTCAATCTGCCGAAGGTGGACGGAAAAGAGGTCCTGCGGCGCATCAAGTCGGACCCGAATACGAGGGATATCCCCGTCGTGATGCTGACTTCCTCGCGCGAGGAGAGAGACCTCGTCGAGAGCTACCGGCTGGGAGTCAACAGCTATGTCGTCAAACCCGTCCAATTCGAGGATTTTTCGGAGGCCGTCAGGCTGTTGGGCCTCTATTGGCTCCTGATCAACCAGCCGCCCTTGCCGTAGCCCGCCATGGAGACGAAAGGCACGCTGAAGGTCGTCATTCTTGAGGACAATCCGCAGGACGCGGAGTTGGAGATCCATGAGCTCAAGCGCGCGGGCTTCTCGGTCGATCCCCTGATCGTGGAGTCCGAGGCCGACTACGTCGCCGCCCTCAAGCCGGAGGTGGACCTGATCCTCGCCGACTTCAGGCTCCCGCGCTTCGACGGGATGAGCGCGCTGCGGTTGTTGAAGGACCGGGGTCTCGACATCCCCTTCATCCTCGTCTCGGGCGCCATCGGCGAGGAGCAGGCCGTGGCGGCGATGCTCCAAGGAGCCTTCGCCTACGTGATGAAGTCGCGGCTGGTCAGCCTCGGGTCGATGATCTCCCGCGCCCTCGGGGAGGCGGCGCTGCGCCGCGAGCGCAACTCGGCGCAGGAGGCAGTGAAGAAGTCCGAGAGGCGCTACCGGCGCCTCTTCGAGTCGTCCCAGGACGGCATCCTCATCCTGGACGCGGCGAGCGGCGAGATCCTCGACGCCAACTCCTCCCTCCTGGCCCTGCTCGGCTATGAGCCCGGCGAGATCCTCGGCAAGAAGCCGTGGGAACTCGACGCGTTCAAGGGTTGGGAGGCCGCCAAGGCGGACTTGCAGGATCTCAAGAGGCTTGCCCCCGTCCGCCGCGACGACCTGCCTCTGACGGCGAAGAACGGCCGGCGCATCGACGTGGAGTTCGTCGGCGGCGCCTGCACCGCCGACGGCGCCGGCGTGGTTCAATGCAGCATCCGCGACATCACCGAGCGCAAGCGCCTTCAAGCCCAGTTCTTGCAGGCGCAGAAGATGGAGAGCATCGGGATTCTCGCCGGCGGGATCGCTCACGATTTCAACAACATCCTGATGACGATCATGGGCAACTGCAGCTTCCTGCAGGAGGGCCTCACCCAGACGGACCCCCGCCGCGCGGACGTGGCGGAGATCGCGGCCGCGGCCGCGCGCGCCGCGGCGCTGACCCGCCAACTGCTCATCTTCAGCCGCAAGGAGTTGGTCCAGCCCGTGGTCCTGGACCTCAACGAGTTGATCCGAAACCTCCAGAAGATGCTGCGCCGTCTCATCAGCGAGGACATTAAGCTGGAGAGTTCCCTCTGCCCCGAGCCGGCCGTCATCCGGGCGGACCCCGGCCAGATGGAGCAGGTGATCATGAACTTGTGCGTCAACGCTCGCGAAGCCATGCCGAAGGGGGGGCGGCTGATCTTGAAGACGGAGATTTGGAAGGGGGGCGCGGACTGCCTGCCCCGGCGCCGTCCCTGCGCCGCGCCGGACTGCGTGCGCCTGGAGGTCGCGGACACGGGCTGCGGCATGCCGGCCGAGGTCCTCGCCCACCTCTTCGAGCCGTTCTTTACGACCCGGCCGCCGGGCAAGGGGACGGGCCTGGGCTTATCGACGGTCTACGGCATCGTCTCTCAGGCGGGAGGCGACGTCGCCGCGCGCAGCGCCGTCGGCCAAGGCACGACCTTCACCATCTGTCTGCCGATGGCCGAGGCGGCGCCGCCGCGGCTCGAGGCGCGCAGCCAGGTCGCCGGCTCCGCTCGGGGCCGGGAGACCATCCTCATCGTGGAGGACGACGAGGCGATCCTGCGTCTCAACGAGAGGATACTTCGGGAGCGGGGCTATCGCGTCTTGTCCGCTTGCGGCGGCGAGGAAGCGCTTGCCTTCCTAAAGGAAGCGGGCAGTCGCGTCCATCTGCTTCTGACGGACGTCGTGATGCCCGGCATCGGCGGCGGCGAGCTGGCCCGCAGGGCCGTCCGGCTGCGTCCGGACCTGAAGGTGGCCTTCATCACCGGTTATATCGACGACCGCGAACTCGATTCGCTCAAAGTCTTGAAGGGCGATATACTACAGAAGCCGATCCCGCCGGAGGTCCTCGCCCAGAGGGTGAGGGAGATCCTGGACCGATCATGAATGCGGACGCGGACGCGGAGAGGCCAAAGCTGGTAGAATGACGCAATCAATGGCGCGGCCCCTCTGTCTTGATGGCGCGAGCTTCCTCCTGAGCGAGAGCGACCCCCGCCGCCTCGCGGCCTGCGGCGCCGAGGTCGCCTTCGTCGGACGCTCGAACGCGGGCAAGAGCACCCTGCTCAACGCCCTCTGCCGCAAGGACCTCGCGCGGGTCTCGGGCGCGCCGGGCTGCACGCGCACGATCACCGTCTACCTCGCCGCCAAGGACCGCTGGCTGGTGGACTTGCCCGGCTACGGCTTCGCCTGCGGGCCCGCCGCGTCCCGCGCCGGCTGGGGGCCCATGGTCGAGGGCTACCTGGCCGGACGGCCCGCCCTGCGCATGGTCTTCGTCCTAGTCGACGCCAAGCTGGGCCCCACGAAGCTCGACTTGCTCATGCTGCGCTGGCTGCAGGGGGAGAACCTTCCCTGGCGCGTCGTCGCAACGAAGGCCGACCAGGTCAAGTCTTCGCGTTCCCTCGCCCAGAAGCTGCGCGTGGCGCAGGCGGCGGGGGTCCAGGCGGACGACCTCGCCTGGGTCAGTTCGCTCGACGGCATCGGGGTGAAGGAATTGCGCCGGGACGTCTGCGCCCTGCTCGCGGGCTGACGCGCGCGCCTCAGCGCCGGGCTTCCTGAGCTTCCTTCCAACTCTCCCACTGCGAGAGGTCGGCGAAGGAGCGGGCGGCGCCCTTGCCGTCGAGCGCCAGGATCTCCTTGCTGACCCGGTCGAGCAGGTAGCGGTCGTGGGTCACCAGGACCAGCGCGCCCGGGAAGTCCAGCAGGCTGTTTTCCAGGACCTCCAGGGACTGGAGGTCGAGGTCGTTGGTGGGCTCGTCGAGGAGCAGGAGGTCCGCGCTCTGAAGCATCAGCCGGGCGATGAGCACGCGCGACTGCTCGCCGCCGGAGAGGCGGCTGAGAGGCATCTCGAGCTGTTCCTTGCGGAAGAGGAAGCGCTCCGCCCAGCCGTAGACGTGGATGCGGCCGCCCTTGTACTCGACGTGCTCCCCGATCGGGCAGAGCGCGCGGCGCAGGGGGAGGCCCAAGTCGAGCTGGTCGCGATGCTGGTCGAAGGTCACGACCTTGAGATAATCGGCTTGTTTGAGCGTTCCCGAGTCGGGGGCGAGATCTCCCGCCAGGATCTTGAGGAGGGTGCTCTTGCCGCTGCCGTTCTCGCCGAGCAGGCCCAGCCGGTCTCCGGGCCCCAGCAGGAGGTCGAGCGGCCCGAAGAGCTTGCGCCCGCCCCGGCTTTTCTCGATCTTGACGGACCGCACCAGGCTTTTGCTGAGACGCTCGCCGCCGGAGAAGTCGATGTCGGCGGAACGTCCCTGCGCGTTGCGATGCTTGATCTCGGCGAGCGTCCCGATCATCTCGCCGGCGCGGTCGATGCGGGCCTGCTGCTTCGTCGCGCGCGCCTTGGGGCCCTTGCGCAGCCACTCGATCTCCCCTCTCACGGTGTTGCGCAGCTTGTCCTCGCGAGTCTCCTGCCGGCTGAGGAGGGCCTCGCGCTTCTCGAGAAAGTCGCTGTAGTTGCCCGCGCTGCTGAAGTGCCCGTCCTCGTAGCGCGGGTTGAGCTCTATGAGGCGGTTGCAGACCCTCTCGAGGAAGCGGCGGTCGTGGGTGACGACGAGGAACGCAAACCTCAGCCCCGACAGGAAGCGCTCCAGCCACAGCACGCCGTCCAAGTCGAGATGGTTGGTCGGCTCGTCGAGAAGCAGGAGATCCGGCTCGCGCACGACTTGGGCCAGGATCGCCAGGCGCTTGCGCCAGCCGCCGGAGAGCGCGCCGACCTTGACCTCGCGGTCGGCGAACCCCGCCTCCTCGAGCCCGGCTTCCGCGCGCATGTCGACTTCGTAGTCCTCAAGGTTGAGGCCCCGCTGGGCCTGCTTGGCCGCCTCGAGCGCGCCGAGGTCGCCGCTTGCGTCCTCGAATCGGTCCTGTTGGGCGAGATAACCCACGCGCAGTCCGCGCCGCATGGACAGCGTGCCGCCGTCCGAGGTCTCCAGGCCCGCCAGGATGCGCAACAGGGTGGATTTGCCCGCGCCGTTGGGCCCGATCATCCCCGTGCGTTCGCCCTCGAAAAGCCCGAAGGACAGGCCCTCGAAGAGAGGGCGGACGCCGAAGCTCTTGGAAAGCCGCTGACAGCTCAGCAGGATGGACATGGTTTCTCGCGGCGGCTCCGGTCGCCCGTAAACACGAAACCCCTGGGCTTGACTCGCCCAAGGGCCGGTCCCGACATTTCTCGTTACGGGTTCGAAATCGCTTTAGTGATTATAGCACGGATAATCGGGCAAATGACGGCTGATCGTTCACTCTGAACGCCGTCATTTCCGAGGGGGCAGGGTCCCTTGAGCGCGGTGTTCCTCAAAAATCTTATACATTAAAGGGATCTCCGCCGTTTTCAGCGTGCGCTCCCAACCGCAGAGGCACTTCAAATTCTTCTTGTCGAATTTGAATTCGTATAAGTGGGTTTTCAAGGTTATACCGGTTGCGCGGCGGCGTCTGCCGCCAGCTTCTCGCGGCGCGCGAGGGCGTCGGCTTTGTACTTCACGTCGTAAGCGGCGGTCTTCTCCGCGCGCAGGGCTCGGGCGGCCTTCGCTGCGGCGCCCTGGTTGCGAACGTCTTCGGCCGGCTTTCTGGCGGCTTTCTTTACTCCCATATGATTCCCCTTTCCAAACCACGATACTCTAGAAACTCCGAACCCCCGGGCTAGACTCGCCCAAGGGGCGGTCCCGCTGTTTCTCGTTACGGGTTCGTAATCCTGAATGCCATTATAGCATGATAAGCGAGCTTCGAGGGCTCGTGGCGGCCGGTGCGTCCGCCGTCGAAGCGCATATTCGACATGTCCTCGGGCGATATCCAAAACGCCGTTGCTGGGGCCAACGCCGAGATGCTCTTGCCCGCGCGGGGCCGCCCCTTCAGTCGCCCGACCAGGGATTGAAGCCGCCGTTGAGCGCCGGCGCCTCGTCGGCCAGCTTGTCGAAGAGCACGAGCTGGGCCTGGGTCGCTCCGGCGAGTTCAAGGCTCGTGCGCGCGGCGGAGAGGTTCTCGTAATATGCGCTCTCGGACCACGGGCGGCCCTTCCTGTCGGCCGCGTCCTGCGCGGCGCGGCGGATGCGCTCGTCGCCGAGCGTCCCCACCGCGACGCCCTTCTTGACGAGTTTCGTCGCGAGCAGGGCCGCGAGGGCGTCGAGGTTGCGCGTCCCGGCCGGCGCCTGCAGGCGGTAAGAGTTCGCGCCGTAGTCGCCCACGACCGTGAAGCCTCCCTCGGCCAAGACGCGGGCGATGTCGTCCTCGCTCACCGAGGCTTCGACCTTCACCCCGCTGAGGTCGACCAAGACCTTCGTCTTGAACTCGACGACGACCTGCCTGTCTTGCGCCGCCTCGAAGCGCAGCGGCACGGCGTAGAGTACGAGGCCGGAGGACGCGAGCTTGGCGGCGGCCGCTTCGGCGGGAACGCCGTCGTAGGCCCCGAGTTTCCAAGTTCCGTTGCGTTCGGTTTCGAGGACGCGCAGGCCCGCCTCGCGCAGGGTCTTGGAGATCGCGCCTTCGTTGACGGACGTCTCGACGACTCCCGTGTCCTCGACGGTCTTCTTCTTGAACATCGCCCAGAGTTGGCTTGATTCGGGAATATCGCCCTTCACGGGGGTCGCGTACAGCGCCAGTCCCTGGCCGGAGAGCTCTCGCGCGACGGCGTCGGCCCGAGCCTCTCCGGTGACGGCGACGAGCCAGGTTGCCTTTTCAGGATTGCCGAGCACGCGCAGGCCGTGCGCCTCGAAGAACTCCTCGATCATCGCCGGCGTCACTTCGACTTCGATAGGGAAGGCCTCGGCGATGACGGTCCCGCGCAAGCGGATGCGGATTTGCTTATCTTCGGCGGCGGGCGGAGCCGACAGACGCGAGAAGACGAGCTTCATGTCCTTGAGGCGGATCGTGACCTTGAACGCGCCAAGGCGCGTCTCGCCCTGGGACCACTCGACGATATATCGGACCTCGCTGGCGGCGGCCATCTTCGGGATGCGGTCCTCGGCGGCCTTGACGCTCAGCACGGGCTTGACGCGCCCTTGAAGCTTGACGCCCATCTGGGCGAAACCGCGGTTCCAACCCGCCTTGCGGCGGCTCAGCGTTTCGTCGAAGAACTCTCGCTGGCGCGTCGAAACGCCTTCGGCGTAGGAGACCTGAGAGACCATGGACTGCGAGCGCGAACCCTTGCCGGAGGGCGGCGCAGCGGCGTAGACGCCTGGGACGGCGGACGCGCCAGGCTCGCTCGTGTCGAGGAGCTTATTCATTAGCATCTGGCCGGCGGCCTTGGCCCCGGAAGAGTCGAGAGAGGGGTCCTTGAGGGCATTCAGCGCGGGCACGATGGACTCGAAGACGGCATTGAGGCGCAACGACTGCTCGGCGGGAGTCTTCAGACCGCCTGCCGCGGGCGCGAGGGCCGCCGCCTGATACGCGACCGGAGACGGCAGAGTCGGCGTCTGCGAGATCGCGCAGACGCCGAGGCTCGCGTTTATGCCGCCGATCGGCGGCATCCCTGCGACGCCGGTCATCTGAGGGACGATGGTGACCCGGCCGGCGCGCAAGAAGTGGGCCTCAACGACCTGGGCGTAGGCCTGCACACCGGCCACGACGAAGGAGAAGAAGCTGACGCAAAACAGGGCTCGCGACTGCATCGGAGTGCCTCCATTCCGGCGGATGGCCGAGACGAGAACATTGTACCGCAGGACGCCCTGATCCTGAATAGGTCTGAGGGGAAGACCAAAAGGCTACAGGAGATCTACCCCAAAATGGGTCCAATGGCGGAAAGTGTGGATTTCGTGAAACCTGAAGGCGCCGAGCCAAGGCCAGCGCGTGGCGGCCGGCGCCGCAGGCGATGTCGGCGACCCGAAGTCCCCTGCGCCGAATCCTGACACCCATTAATCGGGGGCGGGCAGAAATGCCGCCCAGGATCTATTCGGGAGATCGAAAAACCAGTTGCACTGCTTGAGCAGATCGAACCCCAGGATGGCATCGAAGTCGTATTCCGGCGGGAAATCAACCCCATAGACGAGGAGGCCCGGCGCGACGTAAAGCTGCCCGATGTCTAGGGGAGCCAATAATTCGTAGGATTTGGACTGGATCATATGTCCCGCCGCGTCCATTCCGGCGGTCGAGTCCCATTTGTAGCGGAAGAGTTGGGAATGTTGATCGATCCATTCCTGTCGCAGTGTCAGCGGATTCATAACGCCGGTGTCCCACATCGTGCTGAGGGTGTTCAAGGAAATGGAAAGGGGAATGATCAGCAGGGCGTCGCCGAGGTCGCTGCGGCCCATCCCGGCCTTGCCGAGTTTTTGACCAATCGCGCCGCCCGGCGAGAAGATCAGAACCTTCTTCTCGAAATCGAACAGCACGACCTGATCGGCCAGCGCGTCGCTTCCGATCATCCCTTCTTGGTGGGTGATGGCGGCGCTCCGTCCGATGCTCGCGAGGGGGATGGCGGCGTCCCCAATCATGACTTTCTCGGTTGCGACCAGGTCGAACAAGAGCGGCGTTCCGGATGCCGCCTGCATTCTCGACCGGCCGACCTTGGGATAGCCCAGGGACTCCGCGTCTTCGGGCACGGCGGAAATCATCGAGCCGGTGTCGAGGAAACAGGACCTGCGGGCTCCGCCGTTGAACGCGCAGGGCACGTTCATGGATTTCGGGCCCCCGAAATAGCCGTAGTTGAATCGCAATGGGACGGTTACGCTTTTGGGAGCGGGAGTCTCTCTTCTCCGGGATAGCGCGGGGTTGACGACGACCATCGGCGCCGCTGGGTACTCAGCGGCGAGAACCTGGAGGCGCTTGATCGCGCTCTGTTCACTTGCGAAGGCCGGAACTCTCCACACGCCGAAAAGAAGAACCAGCCAAATAACACGTTGTTTCATCCTGGCCTCTAAGGCGCGTCTACGTCCCATACAGCGCCGTCCATTCCAGTATGAGCCCGGTTATTAACGGCAACCTGGGCCTTTGGGTCGCAAGAGTGCCGGCAAAAGACCTATTTCGAGAGATTTCGAGCCTTGCGTGGTTGTAAATTCCCGAGAGCCAGAATTATAGGCCCTGGAAACTCCCGAAAGCGCTGAAGAATTACACTCGCTGAATTCGCCCGAAGTAGTTGTCTGGTATAATTAAAAATTACAATACACGTGGGGCCGTGCCTCCCGAAGCGTATTGAGGGGAGGTTGCCAAGCCACCAAACTGCGCGCGTCGACCGACATCAGCGGCGCCCTTTGTCTCAGCCGTGTCCAGGGAATCTGCCGGCACGGCTTGAAAGGGAGGATCAGGAAAATCGGGTTCTAGAGGATATCGGCGTCTGACTTTACCTGCGAGCAGTGTGCTATGAAAGCCATTTATGGAATGTTCAAGATCAGCTTAAACGGGACACTTTGTCGGCGCAAATGAGCGCTGGAAATGGGCTGTTTCGTCGGCTCAGCGGCTTAAGGCGGGCGCGGGCTCGCCGAGTTCGGTCAAATGGCGGCGAGCCGACTCTTTAAGGCTGTCGCCTGCCAGAGGCGAGGCCAGGATGCGGCGGTAGTTTCTTGCGGCGAGCGCACGGTAAGGAGCGCCTCGCTCCGGCATCAACTCGATTAGGCGCAGACAGAGGTTGGCTTGGTCGCGCACAAGCATCATCTCCGGTTTGCGGGCCTGCCGGGACGGCCGGGCGCCAATCAGGTTGAGGGCTTTTTGATAGGCATCGACGCCCGCCCGAAACTCCTCGAAGGCCCGGTCGTTGTTCGCGTGCGCTTTGTGGTAGGAGCCGGCCCCATAACCGATATATTCTGCGTATTCCAGATAGAAGTCCGGATTCGCGCGATTGAAATGCTCTCCCCAATCGAGAACGGCGCGCGCTTTGGCGAAACGGTCCTCGGTCGGATCCATGACGACCTGCAGCAGGTCTTTGTGCGTGAGTCCTCCCAGGTCCGCGAAGTCCGACACGGCGTAGCGAACGTTTTCCTTGCCGTCGGCCGTGTCTCCGTCGGATCGATACATGGATATCATGTAGGCCAGCGTGCCCAGGGT
Organism: Elusimicrobia bacterium GWA2_66_18; assembly: GCA_001799675.1. Lineage (GTDB taxonomy): Bacteria > Elusimicrobiota > Elusimicrobia > UBA1565 > UBA9628 > GWA2-66-18. The sequence continues at coordinate 18,751 of MGTX01000016.1, read as the reverse complement.
CGCATCGTCCTGCGGATCGAGATCGACAACTTTAATGATCAGTCGCCGCATCTCCCAATAGTGACCCGCGTGAAAGGCCGCATCGGCGCGCGTCAGAAGTTCCTCGCCGGCAGGCTTGCGGACATAGGCGGCGCGCAAACGCGCGAGTTCGCGGCTTTGCGATACCAGGATTCCCACGGTCTGCGCGGAAATCCAATCAGCCGCGTGAGAACGGCCGCAAAAAATACCGAGCACGATCGCGAGCGCTGCGCGCGTTAAGATCACGAGCGCCTCCTGTCCGACGCGAGCGCGGGCCTCATCCTGTGAGGAGTATCGAAAATTCCCGTCGCGTCGGTCAAGCCGGTCGCCCGATGCCGCCAAAGTTCACCGGAAATTTCCTGGATGTTTACCGGGAAACGGCTACACTGGGAAGGTGACCGACTTTCTTCCCGGCGACGGGGATGAGCCCCCCAAACAGCGCATCCTCATCGTCGACGATGACGAGATGCTTCGAGAGTTGTTTCGAGTCACTATGAGCGCGGCGGGCTTTGACGTCGCGGGCGCCCCGGACGGATTGACCGCCCTCACCATACTGGACCAATTCCAGCCCGATCTCATCGCGCTGGATTTGATGATGCCGCGGATGGACGGACACCAGTTCTGCGGCAAGCTTGCCGAGCGCGGCGTCCGGGTGCCGATCATCATCGTGAGCGCCTTTTGGTCGCCGGTACGCGAGGCTCAGTGAGATGATCCGGAAAATGCTGCCGGCCGAGGGCGGGTTTGTCCGGGACTTTACGGGCGCGGGCGTCCGTCCCGGTGGCTTGAAATAGGAACATCGCCCGGACGCCCCGCGCAAACGGCCGTTAAGCGAGAAGGCCGTCAAGAAGTTTGTAACCAACGCGGCGTAGTCAAGATGTCAAGTCCGGCCTCCGACATCGAGCACGAACAGTCAGGCGGCGCCGGTCGATCGGGCCCGGCGAAGCCTGCGAATGATGCGGCTGATCCCGAGGATCGCCGGGCCGCTCGCCAGCGCAAGTCCGCCGAAGAGGATGTACTCCGGTCCGCTGCCGAACATGCCGGCCAGGATCAGCAGGATGGGCGGCCCGATCACCAGCCAGATGCCGCGCGAGCCGAGGGGCAGAGTGAAGCGGACCTCGCCGCCCGGCGCGGCTGCGGGGGGGCCGCCGCCCTCGCGCCGGCGCAGGACCCATAGGGCCAGATAGATCAGGATATAGATGACTGAGAAGAGCCACACTTCCATGACGATCAGCTCGGCGAACGAGAGGAACGTCAGGAGGGAGTAGACGGCGGCCCCGAACAGCAGCGACACCCAGGGGGTCCCGAACCTGGCATGAGTGCGGCACAGGGCTTTCGGCAGGAAGCCGTCCTGGGCCATGGCGAACGGGATGCGCGAGTAGACCAGCGTGTAGGCGTTGAAGAGAGCCAGGTTGCTGACCGCCCCGGCCAGCCCGACCCACACTCCAAGCGCCGGACCTCCGATGAATCCGGCGGCTGCAGGGTAGGCGCCCGCCTTGAGCGCGGTCCAGTCGGGAGTCGTGGCGAGCATCGTCAGCATCGGCAAGAGATAGATCGGCACTGACAGGCAGATGGAGATAAGCACCGCCTTGAAGTAGTTGCGCCGCGGATCCTCGATCTCCTCGGCAGCGGTCGACAGCGATTCGTAGCCGCTGTAGTTCCACATGCAGAGCATCGCGCCGATCCCGAGCGCCGGTCCCCATCCGATGTCGGGATGTTTGATGGGGAGCATCGGATTATGTTCCCAATGCGTCGCCCCCATGGCGCACATCACCACGAACGGGCTGATCACGAAGATCATGAAGACGAGGGTCGACCAGCCGACCAGCTTGATGCCGCGCAAGTTGGCCAGGGTGCAGGATCCTATCACCCCGAGGCAGATCGCTTGTCGCGCCAGGAACGGGTGGGCGTCGAGGATTCCGGCCATCGGAGTCATATGCAGGAGCGGCTGCAAATACTCCGCCACCAGCACGGCGTAAGCGGCTCCATCGAAGAAGGACCCGAGCCACGCGCCCCACCCCGCCTGGAATCCCCAGACATCGCCGAACACGGCGCGTATCCAGCGGTAGTAGCCGCCCTCCACCGGGAATCGGCCGTTCATCTCTCCGACAGCCAGGCCGAGCGGAAGGCCGTAGAGCAGAGGAATGGCGAGCAGCATGAGGATGGTCAGGCCGGGGCCGGAGGCGGCGACCATCTCCTCGATGCCGAACGGCCCCGAGGAGGAGAGACAGAAGACCACCCCGACGAGCGGTAAAAAACCCAGCCGCCGGCGCGCGGAGGTCATGCGGTCATTGGTGAGACGCCGGCACGGAGCATGCCTTGTCGGCCGCGGCGACGATGCGCCTGAGCTCGCTGTCGACCTCGGGTGGGAGCGGGTCCGGGTCGGGCATGGCGAGCAGGCGCTCGACCTCGGCTCGGGCCGCGTCGAGCTCGTCGCGGCCGTCCTTGAAGAACTGGTCGTAGCTGTTGCGGTAGCCGAATCCCGGGAAGAAGACCTCGCCTCGCCGCAGCCCATCGCGGGTCTCCTTGAATCCGAGGTAGTCCTGCCCCGGTCCCGCCTTTTCGATCAGGTGGGTCATCAGGGTCGCGCTGTTGACCGTCACGCCGCTGCGCACGCGCTTGACCATCCGGGCCATCTCGGCCTCAATGACCATCTGGGTCAGCGACATCGTGTTGTTGTCGTCGAGCACGCCGACTCCTACGAGCAGATCGGCCCCCGAGAGAGCCGCCCCCAATCCTGTCTGCATCGATTCGTAGGCCGCCTGGATCCCCGGGATCTTGCCGTCCGAATTGAGCCCCACGCCGATGGACGGGACATCGTAGTACCTGGCCATCTGGCCTAGGATCAGATTGAACAGCGGGATCTCCGGCCCGCCGCAGGCCGCCATCCCCGACCGCATGTCGAGTATCTCCGGACCGAAAGGGAAGATCAGCGGGCAGCCCGGCGCCGCCGACTGGAAAAGCACCACGCCCGAGAGGAACTCTACGATGCTCATCAAGCAGGTCGCCGGCACGCTGAGCGGCGCCGTCGCGCCGGTCAGCGGCATCGGCCAGACGGCGATCGGGATCCCGGCGCGCGCAAGGTCGATGGATAACTCGGCCATCATCGGCTCGTGCTGCAGAGGAGACACCGTGCACGACACGACCGAGAACGGAGGCCGGCGGCGGACCTCCGCCTTGCTTCCCATCAGGACCTCGAGCATTTCCAGCGCGAGCGGAACGTGCGCCGGAACCTGGATCTCGTGCTGGATGTGCTTGCTCGAGCAGGCGAACGAATGGTACATCTCGTGCAGCCCTCGGCTCTCGCCGGGGACATCGGACGGCACGACCATCGGCCAGATGTAATCGATGCCGTCTAGGTGATGGCCCATGCGGGTGGAATCGCGCAGATCCTGGACGCATGCTCGGCGGCGCTTGCCCGTGCGGTGATCCTGCACAAAGGTGGCCTGCCCGTTGGTCGCGACGCGCAGACAGGAGCCGTCGAGCACCATGTCGTGCTTTGGGATGCGCCCCCCCAGGGTGATGGTGCGCGGGGTCGATTTGATGCAGCGCTCGACGAGGTCCGGGCGGATCCAGGCAATGCCCGAGCCGTAGTCGACCTTCTGCCCTTCGGCCTCGAGGAGTTCGAGGCAGCGCCTGCTTCCATAGCGGATGCCGACCTTAGCGAGGACATCCAGGGCGGCGCCGTGAAGCGTCCGGATTTCCTCGTCGCTCAAAATGCGAACTTCCGGGACCATTGAGTCCTCCTTAATGACGCGACATTTTAGCTAAAATGATGCTGGAAGACTTGACGATGCGGCAAATCCTGAGATTCTCGCCCGATAGCGTCCGCCCGGAAAGGGCCGCGGTCCTGGCTCTGCAGGGGATGTCCGGGGACATCGAGCCGGACCCGAGGCTAGACGCCTACATGGACAAGGCCCTGGACCTCCTCGGCAGGCTCTGCGAGCCGTCCGCCGTCTACCAGATGGTCTCCATGCCGGAGTTCGACGGCGTGTTCCGTGGCTCGGGCCTCAACGAGGTGCGGACGCCCCTGGCCGGGATATACCCCCATGCGCAGGCCATGGCCCTGTTCGCGATCACCCTGGGCGGGCCGGTCAGCCGCCGCATCGCAGAGCTCTTCGAGGCCGACGATTTCGTGCTGGGCTACGTGCTCGACGCCGCCGCGTCGGCCGCGGCCGACCGCTGCGCCGAGGCGGTCCAGGAGGCTTTCGGAGGGGCCTTGGTCGCGGCAGGGAGGGTCCCCTCGAGCCGCAGGACCCTGCGCTACAGCCCCGGCTACTGCGGGTGGCACATCAGCGCCCAGCGGGGGCTCTTCGACCTGCTCAAGCCCGAGGTGATCGGCGTGACCCTCGGCAAGAGCCTCCTGATGGAGCCGCTCAAGTCCGTATCCGGGGTGCTGGTCTGCGGTGAGCCGGGCATCCACGAGTTCAAGAACGCGTTCCCTTTCTGCGGCCGGTGCTCGCACCGGACCTGCCGGGGGCGCCGCTAGGAGGCAGGATGGAGATCCTCGCATCGATCGTGCAGTCGCTGGAAGAGGGGGACGAAGAGACGGTCTCGGAACTGACCCGGGAGGCGCTCGGCCAGGGCCTGAAGGCCAGGGACATCCTCGACAAGGGCCTCATCGCCGGGATGAATGCGGTGGGGGTGAAGTTCAGGGAGCACGAGGTGTTCCTCCCCGACGTCCTGCTCTCGGCCAAGGCCATGAACGCCGGCATGAAGCATCTCAAGCCTCATTTCGCCAAGGAAGGGGTCCCGAACATCGGCAAGGTGGTCCTGGGCACGGTGCACGGCGACCTTCACGACATCGGCAAGAACCTCGTCAGCATCATGCTCAAGGGCGCCGGCTTCGACGTCGTGGACCTGGGAAAGGACATCATCCCGGAGGCGTTCGTGGACGCCGCGGTGCGGGAGGAGGCGGGCTTCCTGGGGCTGTCCGCCCTGCTGACGACCACCATGCCGGTCATGAAGGACGTCGTGGACCTGGTCAAGAAGCGCGGGCTGTCGGGGAAGCTGCGCGTCATCGTGGGGGGGGCTCCGGTCTCCGAGGACTACGCCCGGCAGATAGGGGCGGACCTCTACGCTTTCGACGCGGCCAGCGCGGTGGACCGCCTCAAGGCCGCGGTGGGGCGATGACGGCCGGGCTGCTCGAAAGGCTTCGCGCGGGGCAGGTCCTGGTCGCGGACGGGGCCATGGGCACCATGCTCCAGGAGCGGGGGTTGAAGCCCGGGGACTGCCCGGAAGCGGTGAACCTGGAGAGGCCCGTGGTGCTCGAGGAGATCGCCCGGCTCTACCTGGAGGCCGGAGCGGACCTGGTCCAGACCAACACCTTCGGCGGCTCGCCCATGAAGCTCGCCCAGTACGGGCTCGACGACAGGACCGAGGAGGTCAACCGGTCGGCCGTGGAGGCCGTGCGCAGGGCCGTGGGAGGCCAGGCCCTGGTCTCGTTCTCCTGCGGGCCCACGGGCAGGATGCTCAAGCCCTACGGCGACGCCGACCCGGAGGAGGTTCGCCGAGCCTTCTGCCGGCAGCTCAAGGCGGCCGCCGCGGCGGGGGCCGACGTGGTCTGCGTCGAGACCATGACGGACCTCGGCGAGGCCGTTCTGGCGGTGGAGGCTTCGAAGTCCGCGGCCCCCGGGGTCCCGGTCATGGCCACCATGACCTTCGACCGCACCAAGAAAGGCTACAGGACGATCATGGGGGTATCGGTCGCGCAGGCGGCCGAGGGCCTGGCCAAGGCCGGAGCCGACGTGGTCGGCTCCAACTGCGGCAACGGCATAGACAATATGGTCGAGATCGCGCGGGAGTTCCTCCGGTCCACCCGCATCCCCCTGCTCGTCCAGTCCAATGCGGGCATGCCCGAGATGCGCGGCGGCAGGGCCGTCTACGGCGAGACGCCGGAGCTGATGGCCTCGAAGGTCGCAGCGCTCCTGGAGGCCGGGGCGAACATCATCGGGGGCTGCTGCGGCACGACTCCGGCCCACATCGCGGCTATCCGGAAGGCCGTATCGGCCAAGAGTCCGGGGCGCTAGTCTTACTGTGTCAAATACGGCGCACGTCCAACCCGCAGCAGGGGCAGCGAGGCAGCTCGCGTAAAATCTTCCGAGAGATCCAGTACCGCAATGTCTCGCATCTTCTGCCGGCGCTCGTCGCGATGCGCCGCCCTCACCGACGTTCACCGGCTCATGCCCAGGACCGCGTTGCAACAGCGTCGGCGGACGTCCTCTCCGCTGACGAGGCTTCGCCGGTAGCGGCGTCATACCTGGTCTCCACACGGTGATCCCGGGCTGAATACCCACGCAATACATCTGTTCCAGCTTCGTGATCTCATCTCGAAACGACGTGTCCGTCCCGTATCCGGCGTCAGCCAATACCGTCCCGATCTGAAGTCCATATCCCGAAGGAGAAGGTGAGGCTCGTCGAGGAGCTATCGCGCGAGCCCAAGCTGGTCCAACGGCTACGGGAACTCGAGATACCATCGTCGACCTACTACGGATGGAAGCGGCGCTTGGCAGCGCGAGGAATCAAGGCGTTCATCGCCGAGAGCAGCACGCCCAAGCGCGTCTGTAACCGTCTGAGCCAGGCTGAGCGCGACCTCATCGAGAGCGAGGCTCGCAAGCACGAGGAACTGATCCGAACAGCCCGTCCAAGTCCCGCTTCGCGGGGCGGCGCTTTCCACGGGCGCGGCAGTATCCAGCGCAGGCTATATATATGATAATATGCTCCTATAGCTATTGATGCTAAGCCGCATTAATGCTAACCTTGTAATTATCGTTCCGTGCAATGAAAAATTATCGCGTGACGGAATTCTTGGGGGACGACCTCTTCGAGGAGGCCGTTAGCGAGGCGGCGGCCGGTTATCCCGCGGTCAAGCACCAGAGCGTTCTCTTCGATGCACTTCTGGCCAAAGTGGCCACTTATCCCGAACAAGTGCAAGTGCATATCGGCGAAGAAAAGATCGGACATGGCCTGAGACTGGCCGTCTTGGATTGTCTAGCGCAGGGCCAAGCTTAATATGTCGGGCGCGGCATGCTGACCGTTTCGATCTCGATCCTTCTTGCCGGCGCTGCCGTCTCCGCTCTGACGGCCCAGCAGCCCAGGGTCGCAGCCGTGGTCTCCTTGGCGTCCCTGGTTATCGGCTGCGTAACGGGTATTGCGGCGGCCATGGCCAGCGTATGGATGCAAGCCGGGACATTGGAATTCGTCGGAAGCTGGTCCTTGCCTTCAGCCCGCCTTGCCTTGTCTCTTGACGGCCTATCGGCATTTTTCCTGCTGACCGTACTCGGAGTCTGCTTATTGGCCGGCATCTACGGAGAAGCCTACGTTCGTCGTTCCGACAGTCTGTCGCAAAGCAAATCGGTAAGGCCGCTGTTCCTTCTGTTGACGGTTTCCATGGCCGCGGTCGTCTGCGCCCAAAATGCCATTCTATTTCTATTTGCCTGGGAACTAATGGCTTTGGCCAGTTTCTTCCTCGTCATCATCGAAGACGAGCATGCCGAGGTGCGGCGCGCGGGCTTCCTTTATTTCGTGTGTACCCATACCGCCACGTTGGCCCTCTTCATCTTGTTCTCGATCCTGGGCAAAGCCGCCGGGACTCTGGATTTTGAGGGCATCAGAACGATCATGCCTCCCGGAGAGAGCCGGTCGGTCGTGCTCTTGCTGCTCGGCATGATCGGATTCGGCATGAAGGCCGGCATCGCGCCGTTCCATATCTGGCTTCAGGAGGCGCACCCAGCCGCTCCGAGCCACGTATCGGCCGTCATGTCCGGCGTCGTCATCAAGGTCGGGATTTACGGATTTCTCCGGTTGATCTGGATGCTGCGCTCCGTTCCCGATTTTTGGGCGATCGTCTTGATCGTGGCCGGCGTGGTGTCCGGGGTCGGAGGCGTCCTCTTCGCTCTCGCGCAGCACGATTTAAAGCGCCTGCTGGCCTATCACAGCGTCGAGAACATCGGAATCATCACGCTGGGGCTGGGGCTGGGCTGCCTCGGGCTTTCCCATCATAGGCCCGAGCTGGCGCTGTTGGGTTTCGCGGGGGCAATACTGCACACGCTCAACCACGCCCTGTTCAAATCGCTTCTCTTCCTAGGCAGCGGAGCCTTCTACCAAGCGCTCGGCACGCGGGAGATCGAGGCGGGCGGAGGGCTGCTGAAAGCGATGCCTTGGACCTCGGCGCTCTCATTGGTCGGGGCCGCGGCGATCTCGGGAATACCGCCCCTCAACGGCTTCGTCAGCGAGTGGTTGGTGTACATGGCGTCAACCTCCGCCGTGACGGTCGGCGAGGCAAGGCTTGCCGCTGCCTCGATCGGCGGGCTGGCGCTTATCGGCGGGCTGGCGCTGGCTTGCTTTACGAAAGCCTACGGGATCCTCTGCCTGGGCGTTCCAAGAACCGAAGCCGCCAGGTCCGCCCATGACCCAGGCCCCGTGATGATCGTTCCCATGGCGGCACTGGCCGCGCTCTGCGCCTTCATCGGCCTTTGGCCAGGTCCCGCTCTCTGCCTTGTCGAGAGGGCGGCCGCCGTCGTCTGCGGCTCGGCGCCGGAAGCGGCGCACCTGGCGTTAGCCGGCTTTGTCGCGAACGCCCGGCTGATCGGACTCATCGGCGCCTGCGTCATCGTCATCGCCGCCGCCCTGGCGTTCCTGCGGTTCCTCCTGCTTGGCGACCGCGTCGCCCTCGGAGCCACCTGGGGTTGCGGCTTCGCGCCTTCGGCGCGAACTCAATACACCGCATCGTCCTACGCCCAACCGCTCACACGCGCCTTCGCGCCCGTACTCGGCGTCCACACGCATGCTCGCGCACCGGTCGGATACTGGCCCGCGGACTCCACTTTCTCAACGCACACTGAGGACCGCATATTGGACGGTTTGCTGATCCCCTTCGGTTCGGCCACGGTGAGCCTATTGGCGTGGGTCAAACGCCGGCAACGGAGCCGGCTCCAATACTACATGCTGTCCGTGGCGCTGTTCTTATTGATTCTGTTAGCGTGGAAACTCTAGCCGCTATGAGGCTATTCCTTAATCTGGCGGCTGTGCCGGGCCCGAAGGGTCCCGACCGGGCACGAGGGAGGTTATGGACTTAAACTTACGCGACGCCGCGAAGATCCTCAACGTCTCCGAGTCCAAGCTTTCGAGATGGATCAACGACGAGGGCCTGCCGGCATTCATGATCAACGGCCGCTATAGGTTCAACCGGATCGATCTGCTGGAATGGGCGAACCACCGCAAGATACCGGCGGCGGCGCTTTACCACCCACCGGAGGGCAGGGGCACCCCTTACCAGTTCGATTCGCTCTTGGAAGGCAACATCCACTACGGCGTTCCCGGCAGCGACAAGAAGGCTGTGATGGCGGCCGTGGCGGACCGCCTGCCGCTGGCAAGCCCTCGCGACAAGGCTCTGGCGGCGCAGGCGCTTTGGGACCGGGAGATGAAAGGTTCGACCGTCATCGACGGCATCGCCATTCCGCACGCGCGCAGTCCGCTGATATTCGGCGTCGATCGTCCCATCGTGACCCTTTGCTTCTTAAAGGAGGCGGTTTCTTTTAAAGCCGCGGACGTGGCGCCCGTCAACATCGTCTGGACTCTGGTGAGTCCGACGATCCGCGCTCACCTCGCCATCCTTGCGAAGGTCGCCGCTGCGCTTCACGATGCCGAGCTGCGAGGACTGTTAAGCAAACCCGCTCCCGCCCCGGATATCCTCGCGCGGTTGAGGACGATCGCATGACCGAGCATAAGCGAGGAAATGGTTGCGTCTATCGCGGTGGGAGGCAACCATGATCCTGCTTCTGGCCGCCGTCCTAGCTTTGGGCGTGGCGGCAGTCCTGTCGGCCAGCCTGTTTCGCCACGGCCATGCGGCAAGAATCATCGTGATCGGCGGCTTGGCGGCGGCGGCAATCGCCGGAGGAGCGCTCGCCTGGCGCGTACTCTGGGGGTTGGAAGTTCTTGACTTCATCCGACCCTGGCTTGTCCCCGGAGCCGTGTTTCATCTTGGCATCGATTCGCTCTCCGCCTGCTTTCTTCTGCTCGTCCTGATCGTGGGCGGCTGCGCCGGGGTTTACGGCGAGGGCTACATCGCGGCCTCGCACGGCCATGTCCCGGCCATCCCCGCCCGCTTCTTCTTTCTCGTCCTGATGGCCTCGATGGCGCTTCTGGTCGGCGCCCGCAGCGCGATTCTTTTCATGGTCGCTTGGGAGACGATGGCCCTGGCGGCTTTCGGTTTGGTTTCCTGCGAGCACGGAAAGCCCGAAGTCCGCAAGGCCGGGTTCCTTTATTTGTTATGCACGCATATCGGCTCGCTCTGCCTGCTGGCTCTGTTCGCGCTCTTGGGGCGCAACGCCGGCTCTCTGGAGTTTAGCGCTTTCGCGGCGGCGCCGGCTTTGCCCGCGGCGCAACGGACGGCTGTCTTTGTCCTTGCCCTGGTCGGATTCGGAATGAAGGCCGGCTTCATGCCGCTTCATATCTGGCTGCAGGAAGCCCATCCGGCCGCTCCGAGCCACGCCTCGGCCGCGATGTCCGGCGTCATGATCGAGATGGGCCTCTACGGCCTGATGCGCCTGCTCGCCCTCTTGGGTCCGGTCTCAATGCCCGCGGCGATTTTCCTTGTCGCACTCGGGCTGGTAACCGCGGTGTTCGGCATCATGTTCGCGATGGTGCAGCGCGACTTCAAGCGCCTCTTGGCCTACAGCAGCATAGAGAACATCGGCATCATCCTCACAGGAGTTGGCCTCGGGTGCTGTGGCCTGGCGAGCGGCAGCCCTTCCCTGGCTTTGCTTGGCTTTTCGGGAGCTATCCTCCACACGATTAACCATGGGCTCTTCAAGTCGCTTTTGTTCCTTTCGGCCGGCGCCATCTATCAAGCGGTGGGCACGAGGGATATCGAGGCCTGCGGTGGGCTGCAGAAGAGCATGCCTTGGACCTGCGGGCTGACCGCGATCGGAGCCGCGGCCATCTGCGGGCTACCGCCGCTCAACGGATTTACCGGCGAATGGCTGATCTACAGTTGGCTGCTGAGGCCGGACATCGGGCACGGGATGCGCTTCGCCGCTCTGGCCGCCGCGATCTTGGGCGTAGTCGGCGCCTTCGCCGTGGTGGCGTTTTCAAAGTGTTACGGCTTGACCTGTCTCGGCCAACCGCGTTCCGAGGCCGCGCGCAACGCCAAGGAGCCCTCTTGGATCATGCTTGGTCCGATGGCGTTGCTGGCCGCGCTCTGCGCCATCATCGGCGTGTTCCCGGCGCCGGCGCTATACGTGGCTTTTGCCGCCGCCGGGAACGTCGCTCGCCTCGCGCGGCCGGCTGTCTCATCGGGCCTTGACGAATGGTCGCGCCTTCTGGGAGTCGTCGGACTGCTCGGCGCGGGGGTGTGCGCCTTGAGCGCGCTGCTTTGGTCCTTGCGGCGTTCGCTCCTCCGTCGCAGGGGGGTCGCGGCTGGACCAACCTGGGGTTGCGGCTTCACCGCGCCGACGGCGCGGATGCAGTATTCGGGCGCCTCCTATCCCGTCCCAGTGACGAGAGTATTCACGGCTCTCCTCGCCACTCAAGAGGAGGTCCATCCGCCGCTCGGCTATTGGCCGGTGAAGGCATCCTTCGCAAGCCGGACGCCTGATCCGGCGCTTGAACGCTGGCTCCCGGTCCTGGTGGCGAAATGCGAGGATTGGCTCTCGGTGCCGAGACGGCTCCAGCACGGGCGGCTCCAGCTTTATCTTCTCTACGTATCGGCCTTTCTCGTGGTCATCCTTTTATGGAAACTCTAAGGCTCGTGGCGTCCTATCTCATGATGGTGATCTTAGCACCCCCCATCATGCTCGGCATCATCACCAAGACGAAGGCTGCGGTCGCCGGCCGCAAGGGTCCGCCGGTCTTACAGCCCCTTTACGATACGATCAAGCTCCTCGGCAAGGGAGCCGTCTACAGCAAGACGACGACCTGGATGTTCCGCCTCGGCCCCGTCGTGTCGCTCGCCGCCGTCCTCGCCGCCGCGTCTCTCGTGCCTCTGGTCGGCGCGCCGCTTATAGCCTTCAACGGCGACGCGATTCTTTTCGCCTATTTGTTCGCCCTGGGCCGCTTCGTCACGGTCACCGCGGCCTTGGACACGGGTTCGAGTTTTGAGGGCATGGGCGCCAGCCGGGAGGTGGCCTTCTCGAGCCTCGCCGAGCCGGCGCTGATCCTGTCCTTCGCGAGCCTGGCCTACCGATCCGGCGGCCTCTCCCTGGCGCAGATGTTCGCGCCCCACGGAGGCCCGAGCGCCGCGGCGAGCGCCATTCTGGCCTTGGGAAGCCTTTTTGTCGTGCTCTTGGCTGAAAATTCCAGAATCCCGATCGATGATCCCAATACGCACCTTGAGCTCACGATGATCCATGAGGTCATGGTCCTCGATCACGGGGGGCCCGACCTTGCCTTCATCCTTCATGGGGCCGGACTCAAGCTGGTGCTGATGACGAGCCTGCTTGTGCGGCTCATCCTGCCCGAGATGCCCGCGGTGGGCGCCGTCGGCTCGCTGGTTTTAGGGCTGGCCGCCGCGGCGGTGGTGATCGGCCTCGTGGAGTCGAGCATGGCGCGGCTGCGGCTGGTGAGGGTCCCTCAACTGCTGGTCGCCGCGATCTGCGCCGCGACGTTCGGACTCATCCTGACTTTGAGATAAGTTCATGGAACAACTATCGCAACTGCTGCTGGCATTCATCGTCTTCTTGAGCCTGTATCTGCTCGGGTCCTCCTCCTTGACGGGCTGCATCAAGATCGTGGCCCTGCAAGGAATGTGCCTGGGACTCTTGCCCTTGACCATCCACTCGCTCGGCTTCCATCCTCGAGCTCTCCTGCTTGCCGCGGGGATGTTCATTTTAAAAGGCTTCGTGATCCCGCGCGTCCTGTTGTACGCCATCCGCGAGGTGAAGATCCGGCGCGAAATGGAGCCGATGATCGGTTATACCCTATCGCTTCTGTTCGGAGCGATTCTCATCGGCGTGTCCTTCGTGCTCGCCGAGCGCCTGCCGGTGCCGCCGGGCCTTCGGACGAACCTGCTCATCCCGGTGTCGCTGGCCACGGTGATGATGGGAATGCTGATGATGATCAGCCGGATCAAGGCGGTGACTCAGGTGATCGGCTACCTGGTCTTCGAGAACGGGATATATCTTTTCGGCCTGGCCATCTCCTACGAGATACCGTGGCTCATCGAAATGGGCGTTCTGCTGGACGTTTTCGTCGCGGTGTTCGTGATGGGAATCATCATCAATCATATCGCGCTGGCGTTCGACTCGATCAGCACAGAGAAGCTGACGCGCTTGAGCGACTAGCCGCTATGAGACTATTCCCTAATCTGGCGGCTGTGCCGAGCCCGAAGGGTCGAGGCCTGGCATGATCTACCTTCTTCTAGTGGGCGTTCCTTTCGTCATCGGCCTCCTCGCCCTTGCCGTGGACAGCGACGAGCGGCGGCCTTGGCTTCTTCCTTTCGGATGTGCGATTCACTCCTCGATCGTCGTGGCCTGCTGGAGGACCTTGCCGGAACCCATCGCATCGGGGTGGTTCTCCATCGACGGGCTCGGGCTGCTTGTGCTAAGCCTGGCGAGCGCGATGCTGCTCGTCTGTTCCGTCTACTGCCTGGAGTATCTCCGCTTGCGCCGGGAACGGCACAATCGACTCTTCACGGCTTGCCTGTCCTTCATCCTTGGCGCCGTAAGCCTCGTCTGCGTGAGCCGCCATATGGGCCTGGTGTGGGTCGGCATGGAGACGGCGACGCTCGCCGCGGCTCCTCTCGTCTATTTCAATCACAATGAAAGGTCCTTGGAAGCCACGTGGAAGTACCTAATGATGGGCTCGCTCGGCATCGGCTTGGCGCTGCTTGGAACATTTTTTCTTGCGCTCGCGGCTCTTCCCAACGCGGGTCAAGGCGATCCTCTCGTGATCGACACTCTCGTGGCCAGAGCCGGGACTTTGTCGGTTCCGTGGCTTAGGGGGGCGTTCATCTTCCTGCTCGTCGGCTATGGGACGAAGATGGGCTTGGCGCCGCTTCACTCCTGGAAGCCCGACGCCTACGGCGAGTCGCCGGGTGTCGCCGGTGCGATCCTGGCGGGCGTCATCACGAGCTGCCCGTTCCTGGGCATTCTTCGCGCGTTCCAGATTTGCGTCGCCGCCGGCCTTTCCGGGTTCGCCCAGAGTCTTCTCGTCATGATGGGCCTTCTCTCGATGGCGACGGCGGCTGTGTTCATCATCGGACAGCGCGACTTCAAGCGAATGCTGGCCTACTCCAGCGTCGAGCACATGGGCATCCTCGTGCTGGGCGTGGGACTGGGCCCGACGGGAAGCTTCGCGGCGCTCTTGCATCTCATCAACAACGGCTTGACCAAGGGCGTCCTGTTTCTCACAGCCGGGAACATCCACCGCGCGTTCGGAGGGAAGACCATGGACCACGCGCATGGAGCCTTGCGCCGCGTGCCGATATCGGCCACGCTGTTCCTGCTGGGTTTCGTGGCTATCACGGGCTCGCCTCCGTTCGCTCCATTCGTCAGCGAGTTCTCCATCCTGCGCGCCGCCGTCGACGGAAACCGGTTCGGCGTGGCTCTCGGGTTCGTAGGCCTGCTGGCCGTTATCTTTATCGGGATGGCCACGACCGTCCTTTCGGTTGTCTACGGGGTACCGAACACGGAATCCAAAGAGCCGGTTCAGGGCGATTCCCCTTTCATGACCTTGGCCCCGCTCGTTTTCATGGCGGCCATCGTCTTTCTCGGCTTGTGGCTGCCGAACTGGCTGACCACGGTCTTGGGCGACGCGGCGAAGCTGCTTAATGGAGGAGCGTCGTGAGCCCTACCTCGCGTTTCGCCTCGATCCGCAACGGGGAATCGCTCGACTTCTCTAAAATCCCGGTCGTTCCGATAGAGGACTTCCGCTCCGCCGTCCTCAAGATGGCCGCGGCGAACCACCGCCTCTGCGCCCTGCTTTGCAGCGGCAAGGACGGGCGGCCCCCCGGCAGCCTCCTCGCGGTGCTGGCCGATGATACCGGCGGCAAGTTGTATCTCGCGGCGTCGCAGCCCGTGGCCGGCTATCCTTCCCTGACGCCCGACTTGACGCAGGCGCATCTCTTCGAGCGCGAAATCTACGAAGGTTCCGGCGTCCTGCCCGAGGGACATCCTTGGCTTAAACCCGTGCGCCGCGTCTCGGCGGACAAGGTTGCGTTCTTCCAGGAACAAGGCGCCGAGGTCCACGAGGTCGCCGTCGGCCCGATCCATGCCGGGATCATCGAGCCGGGGCATTTCCGGTTCCAATGCCATGGGGAGACGGTGCATCATCTTGAAATACAACTCGGGTATCAGCATCGTGGAGCCGAACGACTCCTGCGTGAGGGGCCCGACCGGAGGTCGCTTGCCGTCGCCGAGGCGATCTGCGGAGACACGGCCATCGGCCATGCCTGGGCCCACTGCGCGGTGAGAGAGGCGCTGGCCGGAGCAACGCTCAGCTTGCGGGCCGAGGCGCTTCGGGCTGTCGTCCTCGAGGTCGAGCGGCTCGCCAATCACATCGGAGACCTCGGCGCGATCAGCAACGATATCGGATATCTCCCGGCGACGGCATACTTTGGCCGCATGCGCGGCGATTTTCTCAACATGCTGATGACCGTCTCCGGCAATCGCTACGGGAAGAGCATGCTCAAACTGGGAGGGGTGGCCTTCGACCTTCCGGCCGAGATGCGCTCCTCGATGATTGAAACGATCAAACGATCGGTCCGCCATTTGGCGGAAGTCGGAGACATGTTCTTCGGCGAGCCATCCGTGATCTCCCGGCTTGAGGATACGGGAACCGTATCCCGTAAGATTTGCGACGATCTGGGGCTCGTCGGCGTTTGCGCGCGGGCCACGGGCGCCGACCGGGACGTGCGTCAGGACCACCCTTTCGGGCTCTACCGCTTCCGCCATATCCCGGTCATCAAATTAGATTCGGGCGACGTATTCGCCCGCGCGATGGTCAGATTCCTGGAGGCTCAGAGGTCGCTTGAATTCTTGAGCGCCCTCATAGCGAATCTCTCGGAGGGAAGCGCCGCCAGTCCCTGCGGGGCGCCGGCGGCGAATCATCTGGCGGTCTCGCTGGTCGAGGGCTGGCGCGGCGAGGTCTGCCATGTCGCCAAGACCGGCCGCGACGGCAAGTACGAGTGGTACAAGGTCGTCGACCCGTCGTTTCACAATTGGATGGCTCTTGCGATGGCGCTACGCGGAGGAGAGATATCGGATTTTCCGCTGTGCAACAAGAGCTTCAATCTTTCTTATGCCGGACACGACCTATGATCGATATCATCAAGAACCGCCTCAAGCAAGGCTACCGGACCTCGAAGTTCCCGGATGAAGATCCCGGGCTGCCGGAGCGTTTCCGCGGCCGGCCGGTCATCAGACCGGAGCTGTGCTCGGCGGGCTGCACCGCCTGCGTCGATGCCTGCCCCACGCTGGCCATCGGCAAGCAGGGGGACGGCTCCCAATCTGACGGGAAGCAAGGGCCCCTCGCCCTCGACCTGGGACGGTGCCTCTTCTGCAACGAGTGCACGGCGGCATGCCCCGAAGGCGCCGTCGCCTTCACCAAGGACCATCGTCTGGCGGCCAGCCGCCGCGACGACTTGATCGTGACCTCCGATGAGGCGAAGCTGGCTGAGTCCCTGGGAGACGAGATGCGGCGTCTGTTCGGGAGGTCCCTCAAGCTGCGCCAGGTGAGCGCCGGCGGCTGTAGCGCCTGCGAGGCGGAGTTGACGGCGCTGGGCAACGTCGTGTTCGATTTGGGACGCTTCGGGATACAGTTCGTGGCTTCGCCCCGCCACGCGGATGGCTTGGTGATCACGGGGCCGGTGACGCGCAATATGAGCGAGGCGCTGCGCATCGCCTACGAGGCCGTTCCGCCGCCCCGCCTGGTGCTCGCAGTCGGAGCCTGCGGCATTAGCGGCGGGCCGTTCATCGGCTCCGAAGACCACCTTGGCGACGCGGCCGCGGTGGTCCCCGTGGATCTCTTCATTCCGGGCTGCCCACCGCACCCTGTTACTATCCTGGACGGTCTTCTCCGGCTCTTAGGACGGTTGAAAAGAGGATAGGGTAGTAGGATATGACCGCAGCGCTGTTCCGGGTTAAGGTGCATGCCGGAGACAAGTATGACCTGCTTGTCTCCGTGAGGGCCGATGCCTTCGCGGTTTGGGTGCGGGCCAAGCCGGAGCAGGGACGCGCCAATCAAGCCGTTCTCGCGTTGCTGGCCAGGCATCTTGGAGTTAATCCCAAGCGCCTGCGCGTCATCAGGGGCTCGACCTCCCCGAACAAGATCGTGGCTCTTCTCGGCGGCTCGTGACGATGAATAAAGCGCAATTGGAGCGGCGAATTCGGGGGGAGTCGCGTTCGTCAGCGCGCCGGATATGCGCCGCTGGCTGACGCGGGGCCTGCCGAACGCGCTGGCCGATTGGACGCGATTTGTGGACAGTTGGCAAGATCTTCGGTGCCATCTGCATACGGCCAAGATCCAAGTGGTCATGTACCGGGCTGACGGAAGCCGCCCGGTTTAAGTAGACGAACCTCAGTTTGCCGATTAAACCACGCGCGTTGATTGACATCCACCCATCTGTATGCTATCCTGATAATATAATCATTTAGCTGTCGCTTATGGCCAGCAACGAAGAGCTCGTCTTCAAGATCAAGGCGGACTTCCTGAAGTCCCTCGCCCATCCTATTCGCCTTGAGATCATCGAGTATTTGAAGAACAAGGAAGCTTCCGTCGGCGAGATGGTCAAGGAGTTGGGCGTCGAGCAGTCGGGGCTTTCGAAACACCTCTCAATTCTGCGCCAAGCCGGGATTCTGACCTCGCGCCAGGAGAAAGTGACGGTCTACTACTCGGTCCGAGATCGAGATATTTTCCAGGTCCTCAGACCGATCTCCGAAATCCTGCGCAAGAAGCTCACCGAAAGCAACGAGGTGCTGGCGCACTTGGGCAGGATATGAATATTTTTATCCATAATATGAAATATTCATCCTATAAGCATATTAGTGGACGCGCATATTCTTGGGATCAGGGAGTCGTGCCATGAACTCTTCTGCGCAGGGACGTGCGGACTACCCCGTCCAGTACAATTGAGACGGGAGATGTGCCTGCTCAGAAGTGGATGAACTTCTACACTGCTCGGCAGAGTGACAGCATGAATCCGCTCCGAAGCTTCCCCGGTGTCCAGGAAGTACCAGCCCTTCCCACCATCGGCGATAGGGCGATCAACTCCACGCATCTCATCGTGGTCCTGTCGACCGTCTCCAAGTGATCGCTGAGCGGAATATCTTTTGGAGCCACGCCTAATTTCTTGAGAGGTCGCACTGTCCCAAACGGCGCCCCGGTGTCGTGGTGGTATTCCATGAATAGAAATCGTCGACGCTCACGTTGATCACCCAGCCGATGCGCTTCCATTTGTCATGGACGTGGACGCACAGGAGCTTCCGGTTCGTGGCGATCGGATGATGCTGCAGCATCCAGCCGTTCCATTCGAGCTTCTCGTGGACCTCGTTAAAGCCGGCTTCGAGCATCTGCCGCGCGTTCCGGTCATGGTTGCCACGGATGAGGATATTCTTCCCGCCGTTGAGCTTTCGCAGGAATGCCGACGCGTCGGGCGCCTTCCCCATCGCGAAATCGCCGAGGTGATAGACCGTGTCGCGCTGCCCCACGACGGCGTTCCACCGGGCGCCCGGGCGCTAACGAAAACTGACCCACCTTCGCTAATGGAAAATGAGCCAGTCGTTGCGGCAGGATTTTCGGC